>NZ_JAQIIY010000028.1:0-84087 GCF_036946525.1 Mycobacterium kyogaense
CTGTTGGTGATCGAGGGCGACGCCGCGGCGCGCTGCGGTATCTCGATGAAGGGCGTCGACATCGTCGTGGGTGGCAACGTCGGGCACATGAGCGCGTTCATGGCCCAGGCCGGCCGGCTCGTGGTGCGCGGTGATGCCGGTGAGGCACTCGGCGACTCGCTGTACGAAGCGCGCATCTACGTGCGTGGCGAGGTGGCCTCCCTCGGCGCTGACTGCGTGGCCAAACCCATGCGCGCCGCGCATCTGCGCGAGCTCGAAGAGCTGCTCAAGGCAGCGGGTTTCGAGGGCGACGATCTCGGCGCCTACACCCGCTACGGCTCCTCCCGATCGCTATATCACTTCCACGTCGACAACTCTGCGAGCTACTGATGACCGACACCGACGACCGCGCACGCCTCGGCCTGCGCGAGTCCGCCCACCTTCGACCGCGCCACGATCGCCGCGATCCAGCGTGCCGCCGACACCGGCGTCTACGACATCCGTGGGTGGGGTGCCAAACGGCGACTCCCCCACTTCGACGATCTGCTGTTCCTCGGCGCGTCGATGTCGCGCTATCCACTGGAGGGCTACCGCGAACGCTGCGCCACCGACGTGGTACTCGGTGACCGGCACGCCAAACACCCTCTGCACCTGGCCGTCCCGGTCACCATCGCGGGCATGAGTTTCGGTGCGCTGTCCGGGCCGGCCAAGGAGGCGCTGGGGCGCGGCGCCAGTGAGGTCGGTACGTCGACGACCACCGGCGACGGCGGCATGACGCCCGAGGAACGCGGCCAGAGCAAGCACCTTGTGTATCAGTACCTACCGTCGCGATACGGCATGAATCCCGATGATCTCCGCAAGGCGGACGCGATCGAGATCGTGCTCGGTCAGGGCGCCAAGCCTGGTGGCGGCGGAATGCTGCTGGGGCAGAAGATCTCCGAACGTGTCGCCTCGATGCGCACGCTGCCGCAGGGCATCGATCAGCGGTCGGCGTGCCGCCATCCCGACTGGACCGGCCCCGACGATCTCACCATCAAGATCAACGAGTTGCGCGAGATCACCGACTGGGAGAAGCCGATCTACGTCAAGGTCGGCGCCACCCGCACCTACTACGACGTCAAGCTCGCGGTACATGCCGGCGCCGATGTTGTCGTCGTCGACGGCATGCAGGGCGGGACCGCCGCCACCCAGGAGGTGTTCATCGAACATGTCGGCATCCCGACGTTGGCGGCGATCCCCGAGGCGGTGCGGGCGCTGCAGGAACTCGGCGTGCATCGCACCGGGGCGAGCGGAGCTCGCGGAGCGACGGGGAAAGGCGGGGTCCAGTTGATCGTGTCCGGTGGCATCCGCAACGGCGCCGACGTCGCGAAGGCGCTGGCGCTGGGCGCCGATGCCGTCGCGATCGGCACCGCAGCACTGATCGCACTGGGCGACAACCACCCGCGCTTCGCGTCCGAGTACGAAAAGCTCGGCAGTGCAGCGGGTTTCTACGACGACTACCAGGACGGCAACGATCCGGCGGGCATCAGCACCCAGGATCCCGAGCTCGCCGCCCGCCTCGATCCCGTAGCGGCCGGCCGGCGGCTGGCCAACTACCTGCGGGTGCTGACGATGGAGGCGCAGACGATCGCCCGCGCCTGCGGTAAATCGCACGTCTGCCATCTCGAGCCCGACGATCTGGTCGCCGTCAGCATCGAGGCCGCCGCGATGGCGAAAGTCCCGCTGGCCGGGACGAATTGGATTCCCGGCCTGTGAGTACCGCCGAGGTCGTGATCGTCGGCGGTGGACTCGAGGGATGCGCCACCGCGTGGGCACTGGCCGAGCGTGGCGTCACCGACGTCGTCGTCGTCGAACGCGGCACCGTCGGCTCCGGCATGACCGGCAAGTCCAGCGGCATCGTGCGCTGCCACTACGGAGTCAGTTCGCTGGCCGCGATGGCCGCAGCCGGGCTCGAGGTATTCGAGCAGGCCACCGAGATCTTCGGCACCGACATCGGGTTCCGCCAGACCGGGTACGTCGTCGGCGTCGGCGAACCCAACGTCGACGCGCTACGCAAAAGCCTTGCCGCCCAGAAGTCTGTCGGCGTGGACACCGAGGAGATCGATCGCGCCGCCGTCGCCGAGATGTGGCCATTCGCCGATCTCGAACCGTTTGCGGCCTTCGGCTACGAGGCGCGCGGCGGATACGGCGACGCCTACCAGACCGCCCAGGCGTTTGCGACGACCGCTCGCGCGGCCGGTGTCCGCATCCTCCAGGGCTGCGCCGCAACGGGATTGACCACCAAAGGTGACCGGGTGACCGGGGTGGCACTGACCGACGGCTCCGAGATCGCCGCCGGTACCGTCGTCGTCGCCACCGGGGTGTGGACGCAACCGTTCCTGGCCCCCCACGGCGTCGACGTACCGATTCGCGTCGTGAGGGAACAGATCGTGTTGATCGACCCCGGTGTCGATCTTCCCCCGGTGCCGGTGTTCTCCGACCTCGTCTCGCTGCAGTACGTGCGGCCCGAGGTGGGCGGCGAAATCCTCTTCGGCAACAGCGATCTCAGTGACGCGCAGACCGCCGACCCGGACAGCTATCTCAACCGGGCGACCGAAGAGTTCGTCGACCTCACCGTGGACAAGGTCGGCACCCGATTCCCCGGATTCCCCGACGCGGTCATCACCAGCAGTTATGCCGGCTGCTACGACGTCACGCCCGACTGGAACCCGGTGATCTCCCGCACCCACCTCGACGGCCTGATCGTCGCTGCCGGCTTCTCCGGGCACGGCTTCAAGATCGCGCCGGCGGTCGGCAGGCTCACCGCCGACATCGTCACCGACGGCCACAGCCGCGACCCCCGCATCCCCGCATCGGATTTCCGGCTCTCCCGTTTCGCCGAAGGCGACCTGCTCACCACGCCGTACCCGTACGTCGGCGCCGGACAGATGCGCTAGACAGGTAGCCGTGACCTCTGCTGACGATCACGCATCGCTGCTACGCAACAAGTCCGGCACCGCCCGCGACCGCGATCCGCAGGAGCCGGTCGACGAACTCGAGATCGAGACGGCGATCGGGCGCAACGTGCGGTTGTTGCGGCTGCAGCAGGGCCTCACCGTCGCCGACACCGCCGCGCGCATCGGCATCTCGAAGGCCATGATGAGCAAGATCGAGAACGCGCAGACGTCCTGCAGCCTGTCCACGCTGGCACTGCTCGCCAAGGGCTTCGACGTGCCGGTGACGAGCCTGTTCCGCGGCGCAGACGTCGAGCGCCCGGCGGCGTTCGTGCGGTCGGGCACCGGCGCGCGGATCGTGCGGGAAGGGACCCGCGAAGGGCATGACTACGAACTGCTCGGCTCGCTGCGCGGCGAGCACAAGCGGTTGGAGTGTCTGCAGGTCACGCTGTCGGAGAAGAGCCGGACGTATCCGCTGTTCCAGCACCCGGGCACCGAGTTCATCTACATGCTCGAAGGGGTCATGGATTACAGCCACAGCCGCTCGGTCTACCGGCTGCACCCCGGCGATTCTCTGCAGTTCGACGGCGAGGGCGCGCACGGCCCCGTCGACCTGGTCGAGGTACCGATCCGATTCCTGTCGGTGATCGCGTTCCCCGACTCCCACGTCTGAGGCCGCGCCCGCACAACCGGGCGTTTTGCCCGACGCGCCCGCGGGAGTACAGTCAACCGCGTGCAGCGGGTGCTCCTTCTCGGACGCCGCGACGGGGTCTGATCCAGACTGGCCTCCCGTCGCGGGTATTCGCGATGCGCCGGTCTGAGATTCCCCGATCCAACCCGGAGCCCACATCATGACCGAGAACTTCACTCCCGACGCCTTCCATTCGGTACGCACCATCACCACGCCCGCCGGCCCCCGCCGTGACGGCCAGCCTGCCTGGAACACTCAGCGCGCGTCCGCGATGGCCGTCAGCCGGTATCGCAGCTTCGCCGCCGAGGTGGAGCCCGTCGCGCTGACCGACCGCACCTGGCCCGACAAGGTCATCGACGTGGCCCCGCTGTGGTGCGCGGTGGACCTGCGCGACGGCAACCAGGCGCTGATCGACCCGATGAGCCCGGCCCGCAAGCGGCGCATGTTCGATCTGCTGGTCCGGATGGGCTACAAGGAGATCGAGGTCGGCTTCCCGTCGGCGAGCCAGACCGACTTCGACTTCGTCCGCGAGATCATCGAGCAGGGCGCGATCCCCGACGACGTGACGATCCAGGTGCTGACGCAGTGCCGCCCCGAGCTGATCGAGAAGACCTTCAAGGCCTGTGAGGGCGCGCCCCGGGCGATCGTGCACTTCTACAACTCGACGTCGATCCTGCAGCGGCGCGTCGTGTTTCGGGCCGACCGCGACGCCGTCAAGAAGATCGCCACCGACGGCGCGCGGATGTGCGTCGAGGAGGCGAAGAAGTACCCCCGGCACCCAGTGGCGCTTCGAGTACTCCCCCGAGTCCTACACCGGCACCGAGCTGGAATACGCCGTCGAGGTCTGCAACGCCGTCGCCGAAATCGTCGCGCCGACGCCCGAGGTACCGCTGATCGTGAACCTGCCGGCGACGGTGGAGATGGCCACGCCGAATGTGTACGCCGACTCCATCGAGTGGATGAACCGGCACCTGACCCCCCGCGACAGCATCATCTTGAGCCTGCATCCCCACAACGATCGTGGAACTGCCGTCGCCGCAGCCGAACTCGGCTATCAGGCCGGCGCGGACCGCATCGAGGGTTGCCTGTTCGGCAACGGCGAGCGCACCGGAAACGTGTGCCTCGTGACGCTGGGCCTGAACATGTTCTCCCGCGGGGTCGACCCGCAGATCGACTTCTCGAACATCGACGAGATCCGCCGCACCGTCGAGTACTGCAATCAGCTGCCGGTCCACGAAAGGCACCCCTACGGTGGCGATCTGGTGTACACCGCCTTCTCGGGCAGCCATCAGGACGCCATCAACAAGGGTCTGGACGCGATGAAAGTGTCCGCGGACGAACAGGATTCGGATGTCGACGACATCCTGTGGCAGGTCCCCTATCTGCCGATCGACCCGAAGGACGTCGGCCGCACCTACGAGGCCGTGATCCGGGTCAACTCACAGTCCGGCAAGGGCGGGGTGGCCTACATCATGAAGGCCGACCACGGATTGGCGCTCCCGCGGCGCCTGCAGATCGAATTCTCGTCTGCCATCCAAGCCATCACCGACGGCGAGGGTGGCGAGGTGTCGCCCAAGGAGATGTGGGACGCGTTCCACGAGGAGTACCTGGCGCCGATCACGCCGCTGGAGCGCATGCGGCAACGCGTCGACGCCGCCGAGGTGGACGGTGGAACCGACACCATCACCGCGGTGGTCAAGGTCGACGGCACCGAACGCGAGATCGTCGGCGCCGGTAACGGTCCGCTGGCCGCGTTCGTCGACGCTCTGGGCGCGATCGGCTACGACGTCAACGTGCTGGATTACTCCGAACACGCGATGTCCTCGGGTGAAGAGGCGCAGGCCGCGGCCTACGTAGAGGCCTCCATCGACGGCAAGACCGTGTGGGGTGTCGGGATCGCGACCTCAATCACAACAGCTTCGCTGCGCGCGGTGGTGTCAGCGGTGAACCGCGCCGCTCGGCGCTGAGCGCATCCAGCTGATCCGTTTTACGAAACGAAGAAGTGATCAAGAAATGACTTGTGCTGATTGCGGTTTCGGGCCCCCTTCGGTCGGGAAGCCACCACCGCATGAAGCTAAAGTTCACGTCTGGTTCACTTCTCACCCTCGCGGCCGCGGCGATGATCTCGTTTGCTCCCGCCGCGGTCGCGCAGCCGGAGTGCGCAACGCCGCACGGCGCCGCAGACGGCACCCCCTGTGAAAACGTCGCCCCCGGCGGCGGGACGACGGGAACAGGCGAGGGTACGAGCCAGGGCGGAGGGAACCCCTACATCGGCGGTGCCGGCTGCATACCGGGCCGGGTCTGCAACAACGGTGACGACTGATTGTTTTAGCAGCTAGACAGTTTCGACAGCCCATGCCCTGGTAACTCCCAGGAACATGAAACTCGTTTCGTTCGGAACAGCCCTGCTGACGGGGGCCGCCGCGACAGTGATCGCGATGGCACCCGTCGCCGGTGCACAGCCCAATGTGCCGTGCGACGACCCTGGCGGTGCCGCCCGGGGCGCCGCCTGCGACGCGACGGCCCCCGAGGGCGGTCCGCCGCCCATCGTCGGGGAGATCCCGCCAGGTCAGGACGGCATGCAAGACGTCGCGGGGTGCACCCCGGGGCGTATCTGCGAAGCGCCGTAGCTCAGAACAGAGCGAGCTGATCGTCGCCCAGGTCGGAGCCGACGAAGTCTTCGATCTGGGCACCGCCGATGACGGACACCACTGAGTCCATGAACTCTGCCGACGTCATCACCGGCACGTTCAGTTCACGCGCTTGGAATGCCTTGCCCTGCCTCGTGTCCGGCACATCGCTCACCACCAGCGAGGTGTGCTGGTCGACGGACTCGGTGAACGCAAGGCCCGCGTGCAGCATTCGTTCGATCAGCTCTTCGTAGGTCCGGTCGACCTCGGCGGCCACCGCGACGCGCATGCCCTGCACCAGGGGTCGGCCGGACATGAAGCGGCCCGGGTTGGCATAGGAGCACGGGAGCCTCGCGGCCATGGCCTTCAACGGGCGCAGCTCGTCGTGGGTGACACGGCCGTTGGGCCACGTACGCCGCGACACCGGGTGCACCGGCAGCCACGTACGCCGCTCGCAGGCCCGCGCCAGCACGGGCTTGAGAATCTGCGCAAGCACCATCGCGTCGTCCAGCGCATCGTGCGGGCGCATCTGAGTCACGCCCCAGTGCGCGGCGAGCGTTTCCAGTCGCAGGTTGTCCAGTCCGAGGTCCAACCGTCGGGCCAGCTCGACCGTGCACATCACGGTGTCCGTCGGTAGCGCTGCGCCCACCATCTCGGCCTCGGCGGCGAGAAATGCGTAATCGAAGCCCACGTTGTGGGCGACCAGGGTGCGGCCCTGCAACACCTCACACAGATCCGTGACGACGTCCCCGAACGTCGGCTGACCGGCGAGCATCTCCGCGGTGAGCCCGTGAATGTGAGTAGGGCCCGGATCGACGCCCGGGTCGAGCAACGAGTACAGGCTCTTCTCCACGTTGCCGTCGTCACTGAGCGCGAGCGCGGCGACGCTGACGACGCGAGCCTGCCCGGGCCGGAATCCGGAGGTCTCGACGTCGACGACCGCCCACCCGGCGCCCGCCTGATCGGCGGGCCGGCCCCAGGTGCGCACGGCGGTTGAACTCACTCCCCGAGAATGGCACGCAGCCCCGACAAGCCTTGCTCCCCACGCCGCGTGTCGGCCCCTTCTCTAAACTGCCGGGAATGGTCTCGGTACGCGCACGAGCAGCGCTCGCAGCAGGCGCAGGCGCCCGGTGGGCGTCGCGGGTCACCGGCCGTGGCGCCGGGGCGATGATCGGCGGGCTCGTCGCGATGACGATCGACCGGTCGATCCTGGCGCAGCTCGGCCAGGGCCGCCGCACGGTAGTCATCACCGGCACCAACGGGAAATCCACCACCACCCGGATGACCGCTGCGGCGCTGGCCACCGTCGGGCCCGTCGCCACCAACGCCGAGGGCGCCAACATGGATGCCGGGCTCGTAGCCGCACTGGCCGCCGCTCCGGACGCATCGCTGGCTGCCCTCGAGGTCGACGAGATGCACGTCCCCCATGTCAGCGACGCCGTCGCCCCCTCGGTCATCGTGCTGCTCAACCTGTCGCGGGATCAGCTCGACCGCGTGGGTGAGATCAACCACATCGAGCGGACCCTGCGCGGAGGGTTGGCGCGCCACCAGGCCGCCGTGGTCGTCGCCAACTGTGACGACGTCCTGATGACGTCGGCCGCCTACGACCATCCGCATGTGGTGTGGGTGGCCGCCGGCGGCGGCTGGGCCAGCGATTCGGTGAGCTGCCCCCGGTCGGGCGAGGTGATCGTGCGCGAGGGAGCGGACTGGCGCTCGACGGGCTGCGACTTCCACCGGCCCACCCCCGACTGGTGGTACGACGACACCCACATCCACGGCCCCGATGGTCTGAACCTGCCGATGACACTCACCCTGCCCGGCACCGTCAACCGCGGCAACGCCACCCAGGCCGTCGCCGCGGCGGTCACCCTCGGCGCCGATCCCGCCGCGGCCGTCGCCGCCGTGGCCGCCGTCGACGAGGTGGCCGGCCGCTACCGCACCGTGCCGGTCGGCCCGTCGCACACCGCCCGCCTGCTGCTGGCCAAGAACCCCGCCGGGTGGCAGGAGGCCCTGTCGATGCTCGACCGCGACGCAGCGGGCGTGGTGATCTCCGTCAACGGACAGGTGCCCGACGGCGAGGATCTGTCCTGGTTGTGGGACGTCCGCTTCGAACACTTCGAGAACGTGCCGGTGGTCGCCGCCGGGGAGCGCGGCACCGATCTCGCCGTGCGCCTCGGCTATGCCGGCGTCGAACACACGCTGGTGCACGACACGATGTCCGCGATCCGCAGCTGCCCACCCGGCCACGTCGAGGTGCTCGCCAATTACACGGCATTCCTTCAGCTGAACAGGCGGCTGCCATGAGCGAATCCGCGGTCCGCATCGGACTCGTCCTTCCCGACGTGATGGGCACCTACGGCGACGGTGGCAACTCGCTGGTGCTGCGTCAGCGCCTGCGGTTGCGCGGAATCGACGCGGAGATCGTCGAGATCACGCTCGACGACCCGGTGCCCGCCGAGCTCGATCTCTACACCCTCGGCGGCGCCGAGGACTACGCGCAGCGGCTCGCGACCAAACACCTGGTGCGCTATCCCGGTCTGCAGCAAGCGGTCTCACGTGGTGCGCCGGTGCTGGCGATCTGCGCGGCCATCCAGGTGCTCGGGCACTGGTACGAGACGTCGGCCGGGGAACGGGTGTCCGGAGTCGGACTGCTCGACGTGACGACGTCGCCGCAGCCGGAACGGACGATCGGTGAGGTGGCGTCGACGCCGTTGATCGAGGGGCTCACGCAGCCGTTGACGGGATTCGAGAATCACCGGGGCGGAACGGATCTGGGTCCACACGCACGCCCGTTGGCGGCGGTGACCAAGGGCGCGGGCAACCGGGCGGGTTCAGGCGTCGACGGCGCGGTGCAGGACAGCATCGTGGCGACCTATCTGCACGGGTGCTGCCTGGCGCGCAACCCCGAGCTCGCCGACTACCTGCTCACGACGGTGGTGGGACCGCTTGCCTCCCTTGACCTTCCGGAGGTCGACACGCTGCGGCGGGAACGTCTCGCGGCGCCCAGACGCGTGTAGATCAGCGGGCGGCGACGATGCCGTGCCGGTAGGCGTAGACGATGGCCGCCGGGCGATCCCGCAATCCCAGCTTGCCGAAGATGCGGCCGATGTGGCTCTTCACGGTGACCCCCGAGATCACCAACTCCTCGGCGATCTCACTGTTGGAGCGGCCCTTGGCGACCAGCGTCAGCACGTCGAGTTCCCGCGGCGTCAGCTCCCGCACCGCGTCCAGCGCCGGAGCGGCGGCCGCAGTCCGATAGGTCGTCAACACACGCGCCGTCACCGACGGGTCGAGGTAGCCGTCGCCGCGAGCGACGGCGTGCACGGCCCGGATCAGCTCCTCGGCCGGCGAATCCTTCAGCACGAAACCCGCTGCTCCCGAACGCAACACACCCGAGAGCAGCTCCTCGTCGCTGAACGTCGTGAGCGCCAGCACCGGTGGACCGCCCGCTTCGGTCAGAGCTCGGGTCGCCTCGATCCCGTTGACCCGCTTCATCCGCAGATCCATCACGACCACGTCGGGGTCGAGCTCGGCCACGGCGTCGGGAACCTCGTCACCGTCGGAACACTCACCGACGACGACGATTCCGTCACGACGGCGCAGGATGCGGCGCAGGCCCGAGCGCACCAGCTCCTGGTCGTCCACGAGCAAGGCGTTCACCAGCTCGGCCGTCACGGCGTGCCGCTCGGGATCACCGCGCGCACCGACCACTGCGCACCGTCCTGGCCTGCGTCCAACGTGCCGCCGAGGAGTTCGATCCGCTGGCGCATGCCGCGCATGCCCCGTCCTTCTCGGCCCCCCGTGACCGGTACCGGTACCCGGTTCACGACCGCGAGCACCGCGGCGGCACCGGCGACATCGAGGTCGACCGCCGTGGTCGACTCAGGTGCGTGCTTGGCGACGTTGGCCAGCGACTCCTGCGCGATGCGGTACAGCGCCAGGCCCTCCGCCGCGGAAATCCGCCTGGTGTCCCCCGTGACGCGCAGCGACACCGACAGTCCTGCCCGCACGAAATCGTCGACGAGCGCCGCGACATCATCGATACCGGGCTCGGGAATCGTGGTGCTGGTCGCGTCGTCGAGTAGGCCGACGGTGTGGCGGATGTCGGCCATCGCCTGACGTCCGAGGCGCTCGGCCTGCTCGAGTGCGTCCACGGCCTCGTCGACGTCGCGGTCGACCTGCAGATCGCGGCGCGCACCGGTGATGTGCAGCAGGGTCACGCTCAGCGAGTGCGCGATGACGTCGTGGACCTCGCGGGCGATGCGGCGACGCTCGTCTGCGGCGGCGTGCTCGGCGAGTTTGGCCTGGGCCCTCCGCTGTTCCTGGAGCAGCTCCTGCTGGATACGCATCAGCCATCCGACGAGCAGGCCGATCGCGATGAACGTCAGATACAGCCACGGTGTGTCGAGCCGGCCGGCCCACATCGCAGCGCCGACCAGCACCGCCGCGGACAGCGCCACCAGCAGACTGGTCCGCGCCGAGGTGAATGCGCCGATCATCCCGGTCAGCAGGCTGAGCAGCAACGGCGCGAAATCTCCGCTGATCGGCGTCGGGAACGCGAAGAGGAGCAGGGCGGTACTCGTCATCCACGCCAGCCACACCGTGGCTGCCTCGACCGCCACGGGCACCCGTCGGTCGACGAAGAAGAAGACGACATCGGGCACGACGGCGATCAACAACGCGACGGCGGCAATCCACCAGTGCGACCAGGGCCGCTGCAATGCGGCGATCACAGAGACCACCACCATGGTCACGTCGACGCTGATGACGAAGGGCCAGGTGTAGCCGCCCGGCATGTCCTCGGCCTTGCGCGCGGCGTACCCGCGCACGCGGTGCCGCAGCGCATCGAGCATCGGCCCAGTGTAGGAGCGGTCCGAGTGCCGGGAAACCGCCCGCGGTAGGCACTCGGCCTCCTACCCAGGTAGGAGACGGACTTCGGCTCGCAGGACGATGCGCCCGTGCGCTCGGCTGCCTACCGTCGAGGCATGGCTAGCGAACTGTCGACCTGGATGCGCTGGGCAGCGCTGCACGGGCTCCCCCGCGCCTTCCTTTCTCAGCGGGCCCGCAGAGGCGAACCGATGTCCGCGTTGACCCTGGGCCGCGATGATCCCGCTGGGCGCCTGCGCCGCATCGAGGAGATCCGCGCGGCGGGGCCGCTGGTGCGCACTCCTGCCGTGCTGGTCAGCGCCGATCACGAGATCTGCCGAACGGTGCTGCGCGACAACGATTTCCTCGTGGCCGATCCCGCAGAGACCGGCCTGCCAGAGGCGCTCGCGCGGGTCGTCCGCCGACTCGACCCTGAACTGCCCAACCCGGTCGAGGCACCGTCGATGCTGATGACCGATCCGCCCGAGCACACCGGCTACCGCAAGATGGTGGCGCGCAGCTTCACCCCACGCGCCATCGCCACCCTCGACGCCCGCATCGACGAGTTGACCCTCGAGTTGCTCGACGGGCTCGACTCACGGCGCGAGGTGGATCTCATCGGCGACTACGCCGCCCAGGTTCCGGCCGCGGTGATCAGCGACCTGCTCGGTGTGCCGACCTCCGAGCGTCCCCGAATTCTTCGGTGGGGCAACACGATCGCCCCGCTGCTCGACATCGGGATCACCTGGCCGGTGTTCCGTGACGCCATGAACGAGCTGCGTGACGTCGAGGCCTACATGCGGGAGCACTTCCGCCGGCTCCGCGCCGAGGGCTCCGACGGCACCCCGTTCAGCACGATGGCGCTCGAGAGCGGACTGACCGACCGCGTGCTGAGGGCCAATGCCGCGCTGCTCGTGGGCGCCGGGGTCGAGACGACGGTCAACCTGATCGGCAACGGGATCGTCGCGCTGATGCGGCACCCCGACCAGCTCGCGCTGCTGCGCGACGATCCCGACCTGTGGCCGTCGGCGATCGAGGAGATGCTGCGCTTCGACAGCCCCGTGCAGATGACGGCGCGCCAAGCCGGCCGCGACACCGAGATCGCCGGCGTGCCGATCACGCGGGGCACCGCGGTGGTACTGCTGCTCGGCGGCGCCAACAGGGACCCCAAGGTGTTCGAGCACCCCGATCGCTTCGACATCGCGCGCCCGAACGCCCGCGACCATCTGGCGTTCGGCAGCGGCATCCACGTGTGCCTCGGCGCCGCGCTGGCCCGCAACGAGGCGGTGACCGCGCTGCGGGCCCTCTTCGACCGCTATCCGGACCTGCAGCTGCGCGATACGCCGGAGCACCGCGGCTTGGTGAACCTCAACGGGTACCGCCGGCTGACGGCCCGGCTGCGGCAGGACACGGTCACGCGCACTGCGTCGTGACGACTGCGACGGGAAGCGGGCACCCCCTGTCCCGCAACGCGGTCGCCACCCGGGGCAACCAGGCGCCGTGGTGGTCTTCGGCGACCACCGGGACCACGATCCAGCCGCGCTGCTCCAGCATCTTCAGAAGGGCACGGTCGTTACCGTCGCACTCCACCGCGACGCCGTACTCCGGGTAGGCGAGGTCGAGGAACGCGACGGGCCGCGAGCCTTCGAGCACCGGGTACTGCGTCTCGGGACGCGGAAAGCCGTTGTCGTGCAACACGAGCCGGATCGCGCTCTCCCGTGGAGACGCCGCACCGCCGTCGACCAGCGGGAGGAGTTCCCGCAGTTGTGCGCTACCCCGCAGCCTGGGCCAGCGATCCGCCATGTCGACGACCTCGGCGAGGTCGAACCGCTGGTTCCACATCAACGCATCGAGGCGAGCGAGCGCTTCGGTGCGGCCCAGGTGGCGACCGAGATCGAACGCGGTCCGCTCGCGCGTCGTCACCGGAAGCCCGCCGACCGTGGTGATCTGATCGTCGGTGAGCACGTCGGTGTGGAGGACCACACCCTCGCGCGGGCGGCGCCTGCCGCCGATCACGTCGATCGGAACATCGACGTCCACCCACGGGGCGCCGTGCAACCCCGCAGCCGCGACTCCGGCGATCGTTCCCGTGCGGCCCGTGGCCAACCACGCGCCGACCGCCCGGTCCCTCAGCGTGACCTCCACCCCGTTGCGGATGAAGACGCCGCGGTAGAGCGTCGTGTAGTCGCGGCGAAGTTCGTGTCGGGTCGCCACTCCCGCCCGGACGGCCTCGCCGCCGAGGATGACCCTGTTCATGCGGTCATGGTGTCAAGGGCCACCGACAAGGCCGACCGCTCAGGCCATTGCACTCAGGCCATTGCGCTCAGGCCATCGCACGGCGGCCCGCAAGCGCCCGGCCCAGCGTGAGCTCGTCGGCGAACTCCAGATCCCCGCCCATCGGAAGACCCGAGGCGATCCGCGTCACCGAGAGCCCCGGGATGTCGCGCAGCATCCGCACCAGATACGTCGCGGTCGCCTCACCCTCGGTGTTGGGGTCGGTCGCGATGATCACCTCGGCGACCTCGACCCCGTCGACACGCTCGCCGATCCGGTTCAGCAGCTCACGGATACGCAGCTGATCAGGTCCGATGCCCGACAGAGGATCGAGCGCCCCGCCCAGCACGTGGTAGCGCCCGCGGAACTCCCGCGTCCGCTCCACGGCCTGCACGTCCTTGGGTTCCTCGACCACACACACCAGCGAGGCGTCCCGCCGAGGATCGGCGCAGATCCGGCAACGCTCCTCGTCGCTGACGTTGCCGCACACCGCACAGAACGTCACACCGTCGCGGACCTTGTTCAGCACGGCGGTCAGCCTGTCGATGTCCGGCGGCTCGACCGACAGCAGGTGGAACGCGATCCGCTGGGCGCTCTTGGGACCGATCCCGGGCAGCTTGCCGAGCTCGTCGATCAGGTCCTGTACGGGTCCTTCGAACAAGTCACATCCCCGGCAAGCCGAGGCCGCCCATGCCGCCGGCCAGCGGGCCGAGCCGGTCGTGGGCCAGGATGGTGACCTGCTTGGCGGCGTCGGCGATCGCCCCGAGGATCAGGTCCTGCAGCGTCTCCACGTCCGACGGGTCGACCACCTTCGGGTCGATGGCCACGCCCACGACCTCTCCGCTGCCCCTCATCGTGACCTGCACGAGACCGCCACCGGCCTGACCGTGCACCTCGGAGGAGGCCAGCGATTCCTGGGCTTCCATCAGCTGCTGCTGCATCTGCTGAGCCTGGGCGAGCAGTGCGGACATATCGGGTTGGCCACCGGGCTGCATGCTGATCCTCTTGCGTGTTGATTGCGTGTCGGTCTCGACTTGGTTGCGCTCGCGCCGAAGCAGCGCTCAGGGCTTCCAGCGTAGTCCGCGCGCGGTCTACCGTGGCGGCGTGCTACTCCGAGCCACTCGCCGTGTCGGCGCCTCGATCGTCGCCGGGTTGCTCGTCGCGGCGTCGACGCTTGCCTCACCGGCGCATGCCGCCCCGTCCAACGTCGCCGGCATGATCGTGTTCCTCGACCCCGGCCACCAGGCGTCGATGGCCGGGTTGAGCCGCCAGGTCCCCACCGGTCGCGGCGGTACGAAGGACTGCCAGGCCAGCGGGACGGCCACCGATGACGGCTATCCCGAGCACACCTTCACCTGGGACACCACGCTGCGGGTCCGCCAGGCACTGACCGGCTTGGGGGTGCGGACCGCCATGTCACGCGGCGACGACAGCGGGCCGGGGCCCTGCGTCGACGAGCGCGCCGCGATGGCCAACGCGATCCGGCCGAACGCGATCGTGTCGATCCACGCCGACGGCGGGCCGGCCACCGGGCGCGGGTTCCACGTGCTGTACTCCTCGCCGCCGCTGAACGCGGCGCAGGCCGGGCCCGCCGTGCAGTTCGCCCAGACGATGCGCGACACGATGGCCGGATCGGGGATCCCGCCCGCGACCTACATCGGCTCCTCCGGGCTCAATCCGCGCGCTGACATCGCCGGACTGAACCTCGCCCAGTACCCGTCGATCCTCGTCGAATGCGGAAACATGAAGAACCCGATCGACTCCGGTTTGATGAAGTCCCCCGAGGGGCGTCAGAAATACGCCGACGCGATCGTGCGCGGCGTGGTGGCCTTCCTCAGCGCCCAGCGCGGTTAGACCCCTTCGACAGCTAGGTCTCCTCAACAGCGATGGTGCCCTCCACCTCACGCTTGAGGTTGCCCAGCACCTCGGCCTGGATCTTGCGCAGACCGATGGGCGCGAACGTCTTCTCGAAGAACCCGCCGATGCCGCCGGCACCCTGCCAGGACGTCTTGACCGTCACCGACGATCCCGGACCCGCGGGGGCGACGGTCCAGTTGGTCACCATCGACGAGTTGGCGTCCTTCTCGATCACCGTGCGGCCTGCGACGTCGACGGTGGCCTTCACGTCGCGCGAGCGTGACTTGGTGGCCTGCAGTTTCCAGGTGGCCACCGTTCCTGCGCCCTGACCGCCGTCGAGCACGCGGTAACCGCTGTAGTGCCCGGACAGGATCTTCGGACGCATCGCCTGGTAATCGGCGACGGCGCCGAGCACTGTCGCGGGGTCGGCGTCGATCAGAACCGTGCTGGACGCGCTGACCTGTCCCATCGGTGGAACTCCTTGTCGTCGAATCGGGTGCGGTCGCACCGGGTGCGACCCCGGACTAGCGTATATGTGTGGCTGTGGGCTCGATCGACGCATGGGCCGCGCACGCCGATGGTGTGCAGCGGCTTCTGACCAGCTACCGGGCCATCCCGGCGGGCGCGACCGTACGGCTGGCCAAGCCCACCTCGAACCTGTTCCGCGCCCGGGCCAAGAGCACCGCGCCCGGTCTGGACGTCTCGGGCCTGACCGGCGTCATCGAGGTCGACCCGCAGGCGCGCACCGCCGATGTCGCCGGCATGTGCACCTACGAAGACCTCGTCGCCGCCACACTGCCGTACGGACTCTCACCGCTGGTCGTCCCCCAGTTGAAGACGATCACCCTCGGCGGCGCCGTCACCGGGCTCGGCATCGAGTCGACGTCGTTCCGCAACGGTTTACCGCACGAGTCCGTGCTCGAGATGGACATCCTCACGGGCACAGGCGAAATCGTGCGCGCTTCGGCTGACGAGAACCCCGATCTGTTTCGCGCGTTCCCCAATTCGTACGGCACGCTGGGCTATTCGGTGCGGTTGAAGATCGAGCTGGAGCCCGTGAAGCCGTTCGTGATGCTGCGGCACCTTCGATTCCACTCCGTGAACGAGCTCGTGGAGTCGATGGATCGCATCATCGAGACCGGCGGCTGGAACGGCGAGCGGGTCGACTATCTCGACGGCGTGGTGTTCACCGCAGACGAGAGCTACCTGTGTCTGGGCACCCAGTCGGCCACGCCCGGACCTGTCAGCGACTACACCGGCCAGCAGATCTACTACCGGTCCATTCAGCACGCGTCCGGCGAGAAGCACGACCGGTTGACCATCCACGACTATCTGTGGCGCTGGGACACCGACTGGTTCTGGTGCTCACGGGCTTTCGGCGCCCAGAACCCCGGGATCCGGCGCTTCTGGCCGCGACGATTCCGGCGCAGCAGCGTCTACTGGAAGCTGATCGGCTACGACCAGCGTTTCGACATCGCCGACCGCATCGAGAAGCGCAACGGACGGCCGCCGCGGGAGCGGGTGGTGCAGGACATCGAGGTGCCCATCGAGAACACCGCCGCCTTCGTCGACTGGTTCCTGGACACCGTCCCGATCGAACCGATCTGGCTGTGCCCGTTGCGGCTTCGCGAATCGACGAGTTCAGCTGGTGGCTGGCCGCTGTACCCGATCCGGCCGCAGCACAGTTACGTCAACGTCGGATTCTGGTCCTCGGTGCCTATCGGTCCCGAGGAGGGGTACACGAACAAGATGATCGAACGCAAGGTCAGCGATCTCGCCGGGCACAAGTCCCTGTACTCGGACGCCTTCTACTCGCGGGAGGAGTTCGACGAGCTCTACGGCGGCGAGGTGTACACGACGGCGAAGAAGACCTACGACCCGGACTCACGGTTTTTGGACCTGTATGCGAAGGCGGTGCGGCGACAATGACGACTTTCCGAGAGGCCACGGAGGCCCCGAAGCTCACCCTGGCCGAAATCCTGGAGATCTTCGCCTCCGGCACCAAGCCCCTGAAGTTCACCGCGTACGACGGCAGCAGCGCCGGTCCCGACGACGCTGAACTCGGTCTGGATCTGCGGAGCCCGCGTGGCACCACGTACCTGGCCACCGCGCCCGGGGATCTGGGGATGGCGCGCGCCTACATCTCAGGCGATCTCGACATGCGCGGCGTTCACCCGGGTGACCCGTACCCGCTGCTCAATGCGCTGACCGAGAAGCTCGACTACAAGCGGCCGTCGGCGCGGGTGATGGCCCAGATCGTCCGCTCCATCGGCATCGAGCACCTCAAACCGATCTCACCGCCACCGCAGGAAGCCCTGCCGCGCTGGCGTCGAGTCGCAGAAGGGCTGCGGCACAGCAAGACTCGTGACGCCGAGGCGATCCATCACCACTACGACGTGTCGAACACCTTCTACGAGTGGGTGCTCGGCCCGTCGATGACCTACACGTGCGCCTGCTATCCGAACCTGGATGCGTCGTTGGAAGAGGCGCAGGACAACAAGTACCGCCTGGTGTTCGAGAAGCTGCGGCTGAAGCCCGGCGACCGTCTGCTCGACGTGGGCTGCGGCTGGGGCGGCATGGTGCGCTACGCCGCCCGGCACGGCGTGACGGCCATCGGCGTCACGCTATCGCGTCAGCAGGCCGAGTGGGCCCAGAAGGTTATCGTCGACGAGGGTTTGGGTGATCTGGCGCAGGTGCGCCACGGTGACTACCGCGACGTGCGTGAGTCTCAGTTCGACGCCGTGTCCTCGATCGGGTTGACCGAACACATCGGGGTGGCGAACTATCCGGCCTACTTCCGTTTCCTGAAGTCAAAACTGCGGACCGGCGGGCTTCTGCTCAATCACTGCATCACCCGGCACGACAACCGCCACGGCCCCGCCGCCGGCGGGTTCATCGACCGCTATGTGTTCCCCGACGGGGAGCTGACCGGGTCCGGGCGCATCATCACCGAGATCCAGGACGTCGGCCTGGAGGTACTGCACGAGGAGAACCTGCGCCACCACTATGCGATGACGCTGCGGGACTGGTGCCGCAACCTCGTCGACAATTGGGACCAGGCGGTGGCCGAGGTGGGGCTTGCCACCGCCAAGGTGTGGGGTCTGTACATGGCGGGTTCGCGAGTCGGCTTCGAGCAGAACGCGATTCAGCTTCACCAGGTGCTGGCGGTCAAACTCGACGAGCGCGGTGGCGACGGCGGCCTGCCGCTGCGGCCCTGGTGGGGCTCCTAGTCCTGCGCTGGCCCTAACCGTCGATACGCCGCGCGCCCAACTCGCTCTGCAACAACTCCAACGCCGCTTCCTCCGGATCGCGGCGGGGCGCGGCGGGATCGATGGTGTCGGCTTCGGCCAGCATGCTCGCCTCGTCGTCCCCGTCCGGCGGCGGTGGCTCGTCGGGGATGCGGCGCGGCCGCGTCGGAGCCTCCTGCGCCGCGGCGGGTGCGGACCCGACCTCGCAGCGCACCGACCAGTTGACGCCCAGCGCGTCTTTGAGCGCCTCCCGGATGACGTCGGCGTTGCGCTGCTCGGTCAGCCGTTTGGCCAGCGGGGCCGATTCGTGGCTGAGGATCAGCGTGCCGTCCTCGACCGCGCGGACGATCGCCCCGGCCAGCATCACCTCGGTGGTGCGGCTGCGTTCCCTGACCTTCTCCCGCACCGTGGTCCACATGCTGCGCACGGCCGCCGCGTTCGGTTCGCCGGCGGCGACCGCCGCGGCGGGGGTCACGGGCGGCGCTTCGACCGCGGGTGCGGCCGGCTGACGTACCGGTGGCGGTGACGAAACCGGTTGAGCGGCAGCGGGTTCAGGCTCAGGCTTTGGCTCGGGTGCAGGCGGTGCGGGCGGCGGTGGTGGCGTCGGCTTCGGAGCCGGAGGAGCCGGTGGTCGCGCGGCTGGGGGCGCCGCCGCCGGTGCGGGGGGCGCCACCGGGGCGGAGGTGGGCGCCGGGGCCGCTTGGTCTGCGGTCTGGGTCTTGCGGACGTACTGCTTGGCCGGCGCGGCGGCGGCAGCGGGAGCGCTGGTCCCGTCCCCGGGGATCGACATGTCCAGGCGGGTCTCGATGCGCTCCACCCGCTGCAGCAGGGCTGCCTCGGTGTCGCTGGCCGATGGCAACAGCAGGCGCGCGCACACCACCTCGAGCAGGAGCCGTGGCGCCGTCGCCCCGCGCATCTCCCCCAGCCCGGCGTGCACCACCTCGGCGTAGCGGGTCAACGTGGCCGTCCCGATCCGCGCGGCCTGCTCCCGCATCCTGTCCAGTTCGTCCTCGGCGCCGTCGACGACGCCGCGGGCGACCGCGTCTGGCACGGCCTGCAGAACGATCAGGTCCCGGAACCGCTCCAGCAGATCCGTCGCGAAGCGGCGGGGGTCGTGGCCCGCATCGACGACACCTTCGACCGCGCCGAACAGCGCCGCGGCGTCACCGGCGGCGAGCGCATCGATGGCGTCGTCGATCAGCGCGACGTCGGTGGCGCCCAGCAGCGCCAGCGCCCGTTGGTAGGCGACGTGGTTGCCCTCGGCGCCGGCGAGCAGCTGGTCGAGGACCGACAGCGTGTCTCGCGGTGAGCCGCCACCGGCCCGGATGACGAGCGGATAGACAGCGTCGTCGACGTCGACGGTCTCCGACGCGACGATCTTCTCGATCAGCGACCGCATGGTGCGGGGCGCCAGCAGCCGGAACGGATAGTGATGCGTGCGCGAGCGGATGGTCGGCAGCACCTTCTCCGGCTCGGTGGTGGCGAACACGAAGATCAGGTGGTCGGGTGGCTCCTCGACGATCTTGAGGAGCGCGTTGAAACCGGCGGTGGTGACCATGTGCGCTTCGTCGACGATGAAGATGCGGTACCGCGACTGGGCCGGGGCGTAGAACGCGCGGTCGCGCAGTTCTCGGGTGTCGTCGACGCCGCCGTGGCTGGCCGCATCGAGTTCGACGACGTCGACGTTTCCGGGACCGTTGGGCGCCAGTGCCACACACGAATCGCACACTCCACACGGAGTGGCGGTGGGTCCCTGGGCGCAGTTCAGCGACCGGGCCAGGATGCGCGCCGAGGACGTCTTCCCACATCCGCGGGGCCCGGAGAACAGGTACGCATGGTTGATCCGGCCGGAATTCAGCGCGACCGACAGCGGCTCGGTGACGTGTTCCTGGCCGACGACCTCGGCGAATGTCGCCGGACGGTACTTACGGTAGAGAGCCACGGAAGCAGGCTACCGACCTACCCCGACTACTTCTCCGCCAGCAGCGACTCGGTCGCCGAGAGCAGCGCACATGTGGCGAGGCCGTCGATGGCCTCGTGCAGATCGGCCATTCCCGGGAATGTCGGCGCGATGCGAATGTTGGTGTCCTCCGGGTCTTTACGGTACGGAAAGGACGCGCCGGCCTCGGTCACGGCGATACCCGCGTCCTTCGCCAGGGCCACGGTGCGCTTGGCGGTGCCGGGCAGCACGTCGAGGCTGACGAAGTAGCCGCCCTTGGGGTCGGTCCACGACGCGATCTTGGACTCACCCAGTCGGTCCTCGAGGATCTGCTGGACGAGCGCGAACTTGGGCGCGAGCAGTTCCTGGTGGCGTTGCATGTGCAGGCGCACACCGTCGGCGTCGCCGAAGAAGCGAAGATGCCGGAGCTGATTGACCTTGTCGGGTCCGATCGACTTCTTGCCCGCGTGCTGCAGGTACCACGCGATGTTGCCCAACGATCCGCCGAAGAAGCTGACTCCAGCACCTGCGAAGGTGATCTTCGAGGTCGAGGCGAACACCAGGGGCCGGTTCGGATGGTTCGCCGCTGCCGCGAGGCCGAGCACGTCGACCTGCTTGGCGAACTCGTGGGTGAGCGTGTGGACCATGTAGGCGTTGTCCCACATGAGTCGGAAGTCCGTTGCTGCCGTGGGCATCTGGACCAGCCGGCGGACCACTTCCCAGGAGTAGGTGGCACCTGTGGGGTTGGCGTACACCGGCACGCACCACATGCCCTTGATCGCGGGGTCCGCCGCGACGAGCTCCTCGATGAGGTCGACATCGGGCCCGTCTTCACGCATCGGCACCGTGATCATCTCGATGCCGAGGCTCTCGGTGATCGCGAAGTGCCGGTCGTATCCGGGCGCGGGACACAGGAACTTCACACCGGAGCCGTCACGCAGGTCGTCGATCCACGGCCGCGGCGAGTCGACACCGCCGTGTAGCAGCGAGTAGACGACGACGTCGTGCATGAACTCGAGGCTGGCGTTGTTGCCTGCGATCAGGTTCGACACTCCGATGCCGAGCAGCTCACCGAAGATGGCGCGCAGCGCGGAAAGGCCGTGCAGGCCGCCGTAGTTGCGGGTGTCGGTGCCGTCAGGATCACGGAAGGCGTCCGGGTCTTCACCGGGCAGGCTCAGCAGGCCATTCGACAGATCGAGCTGGGCCGGCGACGGCTTGCCGCGGGTGAGGTCGAGCTGGAGCTTCTTGGCCTGCAGCTCGGCGTAGTTGCGCTGCTGCAGTTCGTGCTGCTGAGTCAGCTCTTCGCGGCTCAGCGACTGAAACGACACCGCTCGCCTTTCCCGTCGTGAGTGACATGAAGGGGACCCCGCGCACCCGCCAGAGCCCGTTGACCCTTGCTGCCTTCCGGCCCTGGGGGAGTTCACAGGATGGACGCCGCGCGGGGTCCACGAGGAGTCTAACGGGTGGCAGATTTTCTGAGCCACCGTGGCGGTCGGTTACCATTGCCGACGGAGGATTCGCCTAGTGGCCTATGGCGCTCGCCTGGAACGCGGGTTGGGTTAACGCCCTCGCGGGTTCAAATCCCGCATCCTCCGCACTCGCCCGGGGTGCGATCGACCGGTTCACCCACGTCATCGCACCCCGGGCACCACGATCGAGGAGGAGTATGGGCCGCACCGTCGCGGTGGTCTGGCACGTGTCGTTCGCCGTTGCCGCAGGTGTCCTCTATTTCTTCTTCGTCCTCCCCCGCACGTTCGAACTGCTCGGCGACACCTCCCACACGCTGGGCACCGCGTTGCGGATCGTCACCGGCGCGCTGATCGGCCTGGCCGCGCTGCCCGTCGTGTTCACGCTGCAACGCACTCGTCGGCCCGAATTCGGCGTGCCACACGCGGCGCTGCGGCTGCGCACCGCGTCGATCGTGCTGCACGTGCTGGCCGCGGCTCTCATCATCGGCGCGGCGATCAGCGAGATCTGGATCTCGCTGGACCGGGCCGGACAGTGGTTGTTCGGCATCTACGGAGCGGCCGCGGCTGTCGCCCTCCTCGGATTCCTGGCGTTCCATCTGGCCTTCGTCGCCGAGCTGCCGCCTCCGCCACCGAAACCGGTGAAGGTCAAGCAGCGCACGTCGCGGCGGGGTCGTAAGGCCGACACGGCCGACACGGCCGATACGACCGACGAGAACGACGACAGCGCCGACGACGTGGCCAGCGCAGAGGATGTCGACGACGCGGCGGATGACGAGACGACGGGGACCGCACCGGTGGCCGACGCCGATTCCGCAGCGACCGAACCCGAAGCGACCGACGCCACCAACGAGTCCGGCGATGCGAACGATTCCGAAGACTCCGACGCCACCGGCAAGCTCCAAAACAAGCGCCCGAGCGGCAAGGGAACGCTGCTCAGCAAGCGTCGCCGCACCCGCGGCTCTGTGGCGGTCGAGGACTGAGCAAGCACGATCTCGTTCGACAGCAGCTCGTCCGACAGCCACTATTAGTTGTTATGGGTTCCTTTCCCCGGCTGAAGTTCGCGCTGGCCGCAATGACCGCAGTGCTGGCGTTCGTCGCCCCGGTGGCGCCGGCAGCCGCCGCCCCCACCGACCTCGTCGCAGTCTCGACACAGGTCGAGCCGTCGGTGGTGCGGATCGACACGCAGGTCAACTACCAGGGCGTCATCGGCGCAGGTACCGGCTTCGTGATTGACCCGGGTGGCCAGGTGCTGACCAACTTCCACGTCGTCCAGGGCGCTGACAGCATCACCGGCACCGTCAACGGGCGCGCCTACCCCGCCACCCTGGTCGGCTACGACCGCAAGCGCGACGTCGCCGTCCTGCAGCTGCAAGGTGCCGGCGGGCTCCCCCCGGCCCGCATCGGCGACTCCAACGTCCTGGTCCCCGGTGAACCCGTCGTCGCGCTCGGCAACGCTTCCGGCACGCAGGCCCCACTGACCCGCGAGACCGGCACGTTCACCGCGTTCGGTCAGACCGTGAACGCCGAGGACAGCCTGACCGGCTCCAGCGAGGAGATCACCGGCCTGATCGAGTTCGCCGCGCCCGTGCGCGCAGGTGATTCGGGCGGTCCCGTCGTCAACGGCAACGGCGAGGTCGTCGGCATCACCACGGCCGCGTCGGTGAACTTCCGGATGGGCCCGGGCGGCAAGGGCTTCGCGATCCCGATCAACGACGCGATGTCGATCGCCAACCAGATCCGCGCCGGCGCGGCGTCGGACAGCGTGCACATCGGACCGCCGGTCCTGCTGGGCGTCGGTATCCGCGCGGCCGACCGCGGCGAATCGGGCGTTGTCATCCAGGAGGTGCTGCGTGGCGGTCCCGCCGAACAGGCCGGTCTGGCCGACGGCGACCTGTTGATCTCCGTCGACGGGGTGCGGCTCGACTCGTCGAAATCGCTGCCGGCGCTGCTCGACCGGCACTATCCCGGCGACGTCGTCGACCTCACCTGGATCGACCGCAGCGGTGGGACGCGCACCGGCAAGGCGGTGCTCACTCCGGGGTCGTGACCGAGGTCAGCCCGGCAGCGCCCGCAGCGTCGAAGCGATGACCTCGATCACCTGCTGCGGCTGCTTCTCCAGATAGAAGTGCCCGCCCGAGAACGTGTGCACGGACCCTCCTGCAGAGGTGTGCTCGTGCCACGCTGACGCGTCGGCGACGCTGGTCTTGGGATCGTCGGTCGCCGCCATCACGACCACGGGAGCACCGACGCCGATCTCGGTGCCGCGGTGGTAGGCCTGCAGCGCGCGGTAGTCGTTGCGGAACGCCGGCAGGAACGTCTCGAGCATCTCCTGGTTCTCCAGCACCCGCGGATCGGTACCGCCGAGTTGGCGCATCACGTCGACGAGTTCGCCGTCGTCCTTGTGGTCACGCTCGTCTCCGTAGCGGCTGGGGGCACGCGAACCGGAGGCGAAGATCGTCACCGGCGCGCGTCCCTGCGCGGCCTCCAGCCTGCGGGTGACCTCGAAAGCGAGAACTGCCCCCATGCTGTGCCCGAAGAACGCCACCGGACCGGCAGGCACCGCGGCGAGCTCGACGGTGATCCGGTCGGCCATCTCGTCGATCGTCTCGACGAACGGCTCCTTGTACCGGTCTTGGCGCCCCGGGTACTGCAGGGCGAAGACGTCGAATTCCGGGGACAGCGCCCGCGACAGCGGGAAGTAGTAGCTGGCCGATCCGCCGGCGTGCGGGAAGCACACCAGGCGCAGCCGCGCTGCCGGGGCGGGGTTGAAGTTGCGGACCCAGGGGCTCCGCTGCGGTTCGGTCACGGCTGCGGCGCCGGCGGGGCGGGTGCCGGCGCAGGCGGCGGCGCACCGGGTGGCGGCGGCGGAGGCGGTGGTTCCTCGACGACGCGCAGCACGTTCACCGACAGGCGCGCCCCCGGCGGCCCCTCGATCTGGACGTCTTTGAAGATCTCCGCCTTCTCGCCCTGGACGGTGAACCTGCCCGGCTGCGGCGCGGTGCCACCGGTGACCTCGTATTCGACGGCGAAGGGTGTCTCCGGGAAAGGATGGAGCCCAACGTATTTGGGTTCGATCGTGTAGGTGTAGACGCACGGTCCGTTCGGCTGGCAGGCCTGGTTGGTCACCGTGACCCCGATCAGGAATTCCTTGACCGTGGGCACCGAGGGCGGTGGCGGCGCGGGCGGTGTGCGGCTCGGCGCTGCGGCCTGCTGGTCGGACTTGGTGACCAGCACCAGCGACGCAATGCCGACGCCGCTGGCCAGCACCCCGAAGATCGCCAGCGCGGCGAGGAGTTTGCGGAAGGTCACTTGGGCAGGGTAGCGACTGCGGTCACTGCGCGACGCGATAGCCCGCGGGGTCAGAGCGGAAAAGGTGGCCGGCCGACTCCGCTGATCATCAGGTGCCCACCCGCCGTGCGCTCCACGAGGCGGGCGACCACATCGTCGTCGGCCACGCACAAGCGTGCCGCCGCGCTACCCGACCGGACCTCCGGGGGCGCGTCGAACACGGTGCCCTGCCAGTGGTAGCGGCCGTCGAACGGGTTGATCGAGCCCGTCAACCGCACTCGTACGACATGACGTGTGTCGCCGACGACCAGGCTGGCCGGTCCGTCGTAGCCTGGCCGGCCGGCAACCTGACCCTCACCCATGTCGATCACAGGAAGTGGCTGCGCTTCCACATCCGGCGGGCAACCGGCCCCATCAGTCCGACGTCGTCGAGGAACTCGCTCAGCGATGCGAAACCGGTTCGCTGCACCGCGTGGAAGTTCTTGTTGGCGCGGGCTTGTCGCTGCGCTTCGGCGGCGTCGAGGCCCACGCGTTGGTACAGGCCGCGGCGGGTGAAGTTCTGGAAGTAGAGCCGCGCGCCGAGGCCGTGCAGGTTGGCCAGCAGCCTGCGCATGCGCGGCGACAGGGTGGGCATGTCGCGCCGGATGCCGTCGCGGGCGAATTGGATGTGGCGGGCCTCCTCGGTGACGTGGATGCGCATCACCCGCTGCACCAGCGGCTGCACGTCCTCACCGTCCTCGAGGATCCTGCGTTGCAGCGCATCGAAGATCTCTTCCCCGACCAGCGCTGCGATCCACAGCATCGGGCCGCGGAACACGAAGGCCATGGCGTTGACGCGGCGCGCCGCGTATCCCGTGGGCCAGAAAGGCTCGATGCCCAACCGCTCGATGGCTCTGCCGAACATCAGCATGTGGCGGGCCTCGTCACCCAGCTCCGTCAGCTCGTAGAAGGTGCTGTGCGCCGTCGGTGAGGAATGGATCATCCCCCGCAGCAGGGACTGATTGAGCATGTTCTCGAACCAGATCCCCATCGACAGGTAGTTGACGAACTCCTGCCGGGACAACTCGATGCGTTGCTGCTCGGACATCTGCTCCCACAGCGGCGTGCCGTACAGCGACGACATGTGCGGTGGGACGAAGTACTTGTCGTCGGCCAGCGGGGCATCCCAGTCGATGTCGACGACGGGTTCGTAGGACTTCTTGGCCGAGCCCTTCAGGAGGCGCAGCGAGATGTCCTCCCGGCTGGTCCCACCACCGGGCATGGTCGGGGAAATCGTCATGCCTCCATTGTTCTTCACCCCTGCGGTCATGATCTCGCCCCGGACGTCCAATCTTCCCCGTGGAATTTGCCCCATGCGGGCAATCGCGGTCTGTAGAGCCCGTACAGTCGTCGGCATGCCCGAGCTGCCGACCCCGGGAACGCGAATCGTCGGACTACCGCCGCACACGCTCGCCGCGATGCGGACGGGGCTGCCCGCCCTCATCGACCGCATGGTGCTGGCCGTCATCGCCGAGGTTCCTGCGCTCGCGGCCGCCGCCGAGGAGTCGTGGCGCCCGGTCATCGACGCGTCGGCCGACCAGCTG
This sequence comes from Mycobacterium kyogaense, assembly GCF_036946525.1. Classification (GTDB taxonomy): domain Bacteria; phylum Actinomycetota; class Actinomycetes; order Mycobacteriales; family Mycobacteriaceae; genus Mycobacterium; species Mycobacterium kyogaense_A. The sequence goes on from NZ_JAQIIY010000028.1 coordinate 26,758, forward strand.
TTGGGTGCCCTGCTCGACCAGTTGCACGCGTCGACCGAACCGCTCACGGCCGTGCCGATGCAGGACGTGCTGGACACCGCCTACCGCTTCGGCCGGCGAGAAGCCCGCAACGGTCGACCCACCGAAGTGCAGTTGGCGGCCTACCGGGTGGGGGCGCGTGAACTGTGGCGCGATTGGAGCTCCCTCGCCGTTCGTGACGGCATCGACCGCGACCAGATCAGCGCGTTCGCCGAGATGTTCTTCGCCTACCTGGACCAGATCTCGGCGGCCGGGGTGGCGGGTTACGCCGAGGAGCAGGCCAAATCAGGGTTGGCCCGCGAGCGGCAACGCGAACGGTTGGTTCGTCTGGTCTTGAGCGGCGCGCCCACGGAAGAGTTGGAACGCGCTGCGGCCGAGGCGAACTGGATCACCCCACGCACACTCACCGCGGTCGTGCTGACGAGCCGGCGGCACGCCGCGATATCCGCCGATCCACGCACGCTGAACGTGCCCGAGGACGCCGTCGATGTGGCCACCGGTGAGCACGTCCTCCTGGTCTGCGATGTCGGTGGGACGGCGCGCGCACCGTTCCTGCTGTCGCTGGAATCGACGAACGCGGTCGTGGGACCCGCGACGCCGTGGCAGACGGCGCGGTCGTCGGTTCGACGGGCGGTGCGGGCCGCAGCGCTGCGCGGGCTGGACGCCGTCGGCGTCCTCGACACCGACGAGTTCCTCCCGGAGCTGGTCGTCAGTGCCGACGCCGACGCGCTCGCCGATCTGCGCACGCGGGCGCTGGCACCGTTGGCGGGGTTCCCTGATCGAACGCGGGACCGACTCGTCGAGACGCTGCGGTCCTGGTTGCTCCATCACGGCCGCCGCGAGGACGTCGCCGCCGAGCTGTTCGTCTCGCCGTCGACGATCCGGTATCGCCTGCGGCAGCTCCGGGACGCCTACGGCGAGAGGTTGCAGGACCCGCGGGCAATTGCCGAACTCACTGTCGCCCTTGCGGTTACGTGACCGGGTTGCCCTCGTCATCCCAGTGTGCGGCGACCTTCTTGCTCGGCTGCACGCGCGGCGGTTCGCCCGGCATCTTCGGATAGCTGGGCGGGTAGGGCAGGTCGCCGAGCCCGCGCTCCTCGTCGGCTTTCACCATGTCCAGCAGTGTGTCGATTCGCTGCGCGACGGCGTCGATGTCGGCCCACGGGTCGGGCCGGCCGGCGACGAAGTCGGGCACGGTGAGCATGGTGTAGTCGTCGGGGTCGGCGGTGCGCAGCTCGTCCCACGTCAGCGGCGTCGACACCGTCGCGATCGGCGTCTTGCGCACCGAATACGGGGAGGCGAAGGTGCGGTCACGGGCGTTCTGGTTGTAGTCGATGAACAACCGCTCCCCCCGCTCCTCTTTCCACCACGACGTCGTCACCCGCGTCGGGCGCGCGGCGTTCCACCTCACGGGCCAGCGCGATACCCGCCCGGCGCACCGCGATGAAATCCCACTCGGGGGCGATGCGCAGGAAGACGTGCACGCCGCGCCCGCCCGAGGTCTTCGGATAGCCCACCAGCCCGAGCTCGTCGAGCAGCGGTTTGAGCACGTCGACCGCGACCGCGGCAGCCTCGGCGAACCCGGTGCCCGGCTGCGGGTCCAGATCGATGCGCAGCTCGTCGGGATGTTCGGTGTCGGGGCAGCGCACCTGCCACGGATGCAGCGTCACCGAACCCATCTGCGCTGCCCAGGCGATCGCCGACGGGTGGGTGATCTTCAGCGCGTCGGCGGTGCGGCCGGACGGGAAGGTGACCGTGCAGGTTTCGAGGTAGTCGGGGTGCTTCTGCGGTACCCGCTTCTGGTAGATCTCCTCGCCGTCGATGCCGTCCGGGAAGCGCTGCAGGTGCACCGGGCGATCCCGCAGCAGTGCCACCATGCGATCGGCCACCGACAGGTAGTACTCGACGAGTGTGCCCTTGGTACCGTCGGCGCCCAGCTGCGGAAAGTAGGGTTTGTCGGGATTGGTCAGCCGGACCTTCACCCCGTCGACATCGAGTTCGGTTGCGGGACTGGGCATCAATTCCCCTCCCCCGTCGCTTCGCTCGCCCCGGAGGACTCCAGGACGTCGTAGAGGTCGTAGGTCGCCGGCACGTCGAGCTGGTCGAACGTGCAGCTGGCCGGGTCACGGTCGCGGCGCCACCGGCGAAACGAGACGGCGTGACGGAAGCGGTCGCCTTCCATCTGGTCGTAGGCGACCTCACAGACCCGCTCGGGTCGCACCGGAATCCAGCGCTTGTCGGCCGCGGAGTTCCACCGGCTGGGCTCTCCGTCGCGGACGTCGTCGCCGAGGCGCAGCGGCTCGAGGTCGGCCAGCAGTGACAGCCGCGCCTTCGCGGTGAACGAGGCAGCCCCGCCCACCATCTGCAGCTCGCCGTCCTCGCGGTACAGGCCGAGCAGGATCGAGCCGATTCCCTCTCCGCTCTTGTGAATTCGGTATCCGATCGCCACGCAGTCCGCATCGCGGGCATGCTTGACCTTCACCATCTCGCGCTTGCCCGGCAGATAGACACCGTCGAGTCGTTTGGCGATCACACCGTCCAGCCCCGCCCCCTCGAACTCCTGCAGCCACCGGGTGCCCAGCTCGGGATCCTCGGTCGTCCGGGTGACGTGACACCACTGCTTTTCGTTGACCGCGTCGATCAGGGCTTCTCGCCGGGTTCGGAACGGTTCCTTCAGCAGCGAGGTGTCACCGACGGCCAGGGCATCGAAGCCGATGAAGTGCGCCGGTGTCTGCTCCGACAACATCCGGACACGGGAGTCCGCGGGATGGATGCGTTGGCTCAGCGACTCCCAATCCAGCCTCACGCGCCCGCCGACGTCGCGGGGGACGACGATCTCCCCGTCGAGCACGCAGCGCGGCGCCAACTCGTCGCGCACCGCGTCGAGCACCTCGGGGAAGTAGCGGGCCAGGTCTTTACCGCTGCGAGACAGCAGCACCACCTCGTCGCCGTCGCGGAACACCAACGCGCGGAATCCGTCCCACTTCGGCTCATAAGACCACACCCCAGCGTCGGCGGGAACCGCCTTCTGCGCCTTCGCCAGCATCGGCTCCAGCGGCGGCATCACGGGCAGGTCCATGGCATCCATACTCACGTAGACCCGAGTACCCAGACAATGTCATCGCTGTCGTCATGGCGCTCAGTTGCCGATGCCGACCCCGATCCCGCCCGGGCCGCCCTCGATCCAGACGCCGCCGTCATCGTGGTCATTCGGGCAGGACACGTCGACGTACACCGTCGTGAACGTCTGCGGAGGCGGGCCGGTCAGATCCGGATTGTGTACGCCCAGCGCGCGGCACTCCGACAGCGGACGGCTACTGACGCCGCTGACCCAGTTGATCGCGACGTCGTACCCCTGGTCCTTGAGTTCGTCGATGACGGCCGCCGCAGACCCGAATCGCGGCTGAGCCGCGCAGGGGGCCGCGAGCAGGAGGGCCACCGGCACGCACACAGCGAATCGGAGCATGCCTCCATCATGCGCTCAACGCATGGCCCGATTCAGCAGATACAGGAAAGGCCGGTGGCTGGCCTGACCGTCGCGGCGCAGCGGCATGCTGTCGATCGCCGCCGCATACCAGTCGGCACGCACGATCCCGCTGAAGTCGAGATGCCGCCCGCAGCGCGCCGCGATACCCAGGAGCAACAGCGCGCCAGCCCGCCCGTTGCCCTCCCGGAACGGATGAATCTGGTTGTAGTCGGCATAGATTCGCGCAAGCTCGTAGGCCATCCGCGGCGCATCGTGGTCGTCGCCTGTCAGCTGCTGCGCTCGCGCGTGCACCGCCTCCATCGCATCGCTGATCGACGACACCGAGCCGAAAGAGTGCTTGCCGCGGCGTATGTCGACGGTTCGGTAGTGTCCCGCCCAGGAGTACACCCCGCCGAACAGGTGGCGATGGATATCGCGGGCATCGAGCGGGTCGGTACCGGGCTGGCGGCACAGCCACTCCACCATCCGCGCCGCGGACGTCATGTACTCCAGATCGGCGAGGGCCTCGGAGGTGGTCACCCCGAATTCGTTGCGCAGCAACGACGTTCCCGGGATCAGGTAGGGCGCAGGTCGGCCGATTCTCAGCCGCCGCCGCTGGGGGCTCGGCGGAGGATGCCGGTGCCGATAGGCCGTCAGATGGTCGTCGCAGAGCAACTCACCCCGCACGATCGCGGTGAGTGCGTCGAGGTGCTCGGTGTCGGGACACCAGCCCTCGATCCGGTGCACGGCGACCGTCGTCGCGACCACCTCCTCGGAGTTCATCGGCGGTCGGCGAACGCCGAAATCGAGGACAGGTACGACAGTTTCCGCATCACCCCGGACACGTCGCGGGCGACGCTGCGCAGCCCGGCGCGATCCTGCGGGGAGAGGTCTCCCAGCGCGATGACATCCCGGCTACGTACGTCGGCGATGCGGCCCTGCCATCGGAACGTCATCAACCACCGGTGGCAGTCGTCCAGCGTCGCGGCATCGTCGTCGTCCAACACCCCACCAGCGGCACCGTCGGTCAACCGCTGCCGGGTGGCCAACGCGGTCGAGCCGACCGACAGGGCCGCCCAGCGCGCGATCTTGACCACCGGATCCAGCACCGCGCGCTTGACGTCGACCGAGTCCCCTGCGCTGACGAACACACGCAGCCGTGACGGAACCGTCGCGCGCACCGACGTGGCGTCCTGCAGCATCGCCTGGCGGACCGCGTAGTGCCGGCTCGCCGCCGCGCCCGCCGACACCCGCAGCGTGTCCTCGGCCGCCGACAGACAGGACGCGTCGGCCACCAGCCCCGTCATCACCACCCCGCGGTCGTGCTCGGGCTCACCGGCCCAGCGCTCGATGCCCTCGACCCAGCTGCGCTGCCTGCGGCAGAACCGCGCCCGGCTGGCCAGCACACCGTTGGCGTCGCCCCCGACCCCGCAGCGTTCCAGCAGCGCGTGCACCTGCGCCGCCCGCGCGAGGAGGTCAGTCTTGCCGGCATCGCCGACGTCGTCGCCGAGCATCACCATCGACTCGACGTCGGACCCCGGGACGGCCTCGCCACGGGCCACGCTGCCCGAGACGAACCACGTCCAGTCCGCCGGTTCGACCAGGCGCACCCCCGCGGCCACGGCGTGGCGCAGCACCGCCGACCACGCCTGCGACTGTTCGGGCCGACGGGTCAGGCCGTCCGCCGCGCGGGTCATCTCGGCACGCAGGCCCGCCTCGTCGGCGCAGTCGTCGAGCGCGGCGACGCTCTGCGCGAGATCATGAGCGGGCGGCATGGAGTCGATTGTGACCTGTCCAGGCTCCGGTCACACAGCCGTGACACAACCGAAACGGCCAGCACACGATGGCTTTGTACGTTTCTGTCGCACGACAGGAATGTCTCATGTCAGGAGCGCCATGACCGCCGGCTACGACCCCGCCATCTCCTCCGCGGAGGACGCCTCCACGCTGGAAGAACTCGGCTACACCCAGGAACTGCATCGCGGCATCGGCGGCTACGCCTCGTTCGCCAGCGGCTTCTCCTTCGTGTCGATCCTGACCACCGTGTTCGCGTTCTTCCCGCTCGGCTTCGCACTCGGCGGCCCGGCCTTCTTCTTCACCTGGCCCATCGTGTTCGTCTGCCAGTTCTGCGTATGCCTGGTGTTCGCCGAGCTGTCCGGCAAGTTCCCGGTCGCCGGCGCGATCTACCAGTGGTCCCGCCGGCTCGCCGGCAACGCGATCGGCTGGTTCGCCGGGTGGTTCATGCTCATCGGTTACATCGTGTCGATCGCGGCGCTGGCGATCGCAATGCAGACGGTGCTGCCGCCCATCTGGAGCGGTTTCCAGGTGGTGGGCTCCGATATGGATCCGCTGTCGGTCGACGGCGCCACCAACGGCATCATCCTGGGCGCGGTCACGATCGTGCTCTGCACGATCATCAGTGCCGCGGGCGTACGGTTCATGGCCCGCATCACCGTCACCGGGGTGACGCTGGAGATCATCGGCGTCGTGCTGATCATCGGCGCGATGTTCCTGACCGCCGAGCGCGGCCCGGTGCAGGCCGTCGCCGACACCGGCGGCCACGGCAGCGGTGTGGCCTACCTGCCGGCGTTCCTCGCCTCGATGCTGATGGCCGCCTACGTCATGTACGGATTCGACAGCGCCGCAGAGCTTTCGGAAGAGACCCGCGATCCACGCCGCACCGCGCCGAAGGCAATCGTCATGGCCCTGCTCGTCTCCTTCGTCGGCGGTGGGCTGATGATTCTCGCCGCGCTGATGTCGGCTCCGGAACTCGGCGACGACCTGGCCCACGGCGGTATGGCGTGGGTGATCGAGAGCCAGCTCGACACGTGGCTCGGCAAGACCCTGCTGGGCCTGGTGGCGGTTGCGATCTTCTCGGCGACGCTGGCCATCCAGGCGTCGGCGTCGCGGGTGATGTTCTCCATGGCCCGCGACAATCGGTTGCCGCTCGGCTCGTTCCTCGCTCGTGTCAACAGGCGGACCGGAACCCCGGTGATCACCGGCATCTCGGTCAGCGCGCTGGCGATTCTCGTCCTGTTGGTCAACCTCGGCCAGGCCAGTGTGTTCGCCGCCATCGCGTCGGTGTCGGTGGTCATCGTCTACCTCGCCTACCTGATGGTCACCGTCCCCGCACTGGTGCACCGGCTCCGCGGGACGAGCCTGTCGCACGGGAAGCCGATCATGGACCTGGGCCGCTGGGGCATTCCGGTCAATCTGGTCGCCGTCGCGATGGGCGGTCTGCTGGTGGTCAACATCGGCTGGCCCAGGCAGGAGGTCTACAACCCCGCAGGCGACTCGTTGTTCCTGCAGTACTTCGCACTCATCTTCGTCGTGCTGACGCTGGTCGTCGGGTTCGTCGCGTTCCGGGTGGTGCGCGGGCGCGACGGCGCACCGGATCCCGTCGACGCGCTGGTAGGGCGCAAGAAGTAGGGCCGCCGGCCCGTCAGCGACACTGGGCGGGTGCAGTTGCCCGTGATGCCGCCCGTCTCGCCGATGCTGGCGAAGTCGGTCACCGAGATCCCGCCCGGGGCGTGGTACGAGCCGAAGTGGGACGGGTTCCGCTCGATCCTGTTCCGCGACGGCGACGACGTCGAACTGGGCAGCCGGAACGTTCGGCCGATGACGCGCTACTTCCCCGAGATCGCCGACGCCGCGCGGACCGAACTGCCGCCGCGCTGCGTGATCGACGGCGAGATCGTCATCGCGACGGGGCACGGCCTCGATTTTGAGGCGCTGCAGCTGCGGCTACATCCGGCCGCCTCGCGGGTTCGGATGCTGGCCTCACAGACGCCCGCCGCGTTCATCGCCTTCGATCTGTTGGCCCTCGGTGACGACGACCTGACGGGGCATCCGTTCGCCGAGCGGAGGGCCTCGCTCGTCGACGTGCTGGCAGGAGTGGGGCCGGTGTTTCACCTGACACCGGCGACCACGGATCTGGACACCGCCGAGCGCTGGTTCTCGGCGTTCGAGGGGGCAGGGCTCGACGGCGTGATCGCCAAACCGCCCGAGGTCACCTACCAGCCCGCCAAGCGCGTGATGTTCAAGATCAAGCATCAGCGAACCGCCGACTGTGTGGTGGCGGGGTATCGCCTGCACAAGTCCGGGCCCGACGCGATCGGCTCGCTGCTGCTCGGGCTCTACGCCGACGACGGATCGCTGGCGTCGGTCGGGGTGATCGGCGCGTTCCCGATGGCGCGACGGCGCGCGCTGTTCGACGAACTACAGCCGCTGGTGACGACGTTCGACGAACATCCGTGGAACTGGGCCGCGCACGTCGACCCGGATGTGGTGCGCCGCTACGGCGGCGGCTCACGGTGGAACGCGGGCAAGGACCTGTCGTTCGTACCGCTGCGTCCCGAGCGCGTCGTGGAAGTCCGCTACGAACACATGGAGGGGACGCGGTTTCGGCACATGGCGCAGTTCAACCGGTGGCGGCCCGACCGCGAGCCCCGCTCGTGCACGTTCGACCAGATCGACCGGCCGGTGACGTTCCGGCTCGAGGACATCGTGCCCGGGCTTGGCGGACCCTGACACCGCCATCGAGTTGCTGCCAGACGGGAATGGTGACGGCGGGCACAGTCTTGTAGCCGATATGGACCTTGGAATCCACGTACCGATTTTCGACATCGACGGCGGCACCACCGCAATCGCTCCCGAGTTGGCCCGCGTCGGATCCGCTGTCGAGGAGGCAGGGATCAGCTGGCTGTCGTTCATGGACCACTTCTTCCAGATCGAGCCGACAGGGCTGCCCGCCGAGTCCAACATGCTCGAGGGCTACACGACGCTGGGGTACCTCGCGGGGCACACCTCGTCGGTGCGGCTCGGCCTGCTCGTCACCGGTGTGACCTACCGGCACCCGGGTCTGCTGGCCAAGATCGTCACCACGCTCGACGTTCTCTCCGAAGGCAGGGCGACGCTCGGAATCGGCGCGGCGTGGTTCGAACGCGAGCACCACGGTCTCGGCGTGCCGTATCCGCCGCTGGCCGAGCGGTTCGAGCGCCTGGAAGAAGCGTTGCAGATCTGCGACCAGATGTGGGACCCGGACAACAACGGAGCCTACGAGGGCAAGCACTATCAGCTCGCCGAGACGCTCTGTTCACCGCAACCGATCCGTCGACCGCCGGTGCTGATCGGCGGAAGTGGGGAACGCAAGACGCTGCGCCTGGTCGCCCAGTACGGCGACGCGTGCAACCTGTTCGCGACGTCGCCGGCTGACATTCACCACAAGCTGGACGTGCTGCGTGGGCACTGCGACACCGTGGGCCGCGACTACGACTCGATCGAGAAGACCATCCTGCCGAACACTCCCCGGCCCACGCCTGAGACGCGTGACGAATTCGTCCGCAGCATGGCCGATTACGCCGCGCTGGGTGTCGACACGGCGATCATCACGCCGACGACGGGCTCCCCCGCGGCGTGGATCGATGCGATGGCCCCGACGGTCAAGCAACTCGCCGAGTTGGGCTGACTTCTTCCCGCGAAACTGCTTGACCTGAAGCGTCGTTGAGGTTGCAGCCTTGATGCATGCAACGCGTATTGAGCGACCTCTACGAAACCCGCACCGACTCACCGTTTCCCGGGCTCACCACCCACGCCTATCTGTGGACGCCGGCGAACATCCTGTTCTACTCACCGGCCACCGATGCCGACTTCGACGGACTCGACAAGCTCGGCGGTGTCCGCCACCACTACCTGAGCCACCGGGACGAGGCGGGCCCGTCGCTCGCCCGCGTCGCCGAGCGGTTCGGGTCCTCACTGCACGCGCCGGCCGGCGATCTCGCCCAGATCAGCAGGCACCACCACGTCGACGTGCCGGTGACGGGCCGCTACGTCGACGCCAACGGCATCGAGATCATCCCGACGCCGGGCCATTCACCGGGCAGCGTCTGCTATCTGGTGCCCGGCGCCGACGGCAGGTACCTCTTCACCGGCGACACGTTGTTCCACATCGACGGTGAATGGCGCGGCGGTTACATCGAGAGCTTCCACACGCCCGCCGACGCCGCCACAATCGCCGCGAGCCTCCGTGTCCTTGCCGAGATCGCCCCAGACGTCGTGATCTCCAGCGCCTTTGACGGCCAGGCGATCCATCGCATCGAGCCCGCGCACTGGCGCGGCCACATCGCACACGCGATCGCGGGCCTGCCCACTCCCGCGCGGCAATAGTCCGCCGCGAGCAGACGCGAACTCGCGCGTTTCAGCGGCCTGTCGCGCGAGTTCGCGTCTGCTCGGCATAGAGGGCGACCAGTCCACGGGCGACGGCGAAGCGGGGACCGTGCACGCCGTCGATGTGCGCCCGGCCCACCACGACCCGCGCCGGCCGCAGCGCCTCGGCGACCGTACGCATCAACTCGTCGTCGAGCGCGCCGCCGCCGGCCAGCACCAGCGCGCGTGGCGGCTCGTCGAACGCGGCGAGGCACCGCGCGATGTTGGCCGCGACGGTCTCCTGCTTGACCGCGAGCCGCAGGCTGCGCCACTCCTCGGCGGCCAACCGATTCGAGAACGGCACCAGGCCCGCGCTGCCCCGGGTGCACAACCGGCCGATCGCATCCGACGACGCCGGTGCGTCGAGGAACACCCGCCTGCCGTCCTCCTCGTGCGCGACGTGCGGACCTTCGACCCGCACCGCGGGGGTACGTTTGACAGTCTCGGCAAGTGCCTGCGGGACACCGAGCACCTGGGCTATGGCGACGGTGATCGACTCCCCCGCGCCCGCGGCCACCACGGTCGCATCGGCTCCGATGAGATCCACTGTGCCACCGCCGATATCGCACACCATCGCACCCGACGGGAAGCCGGGTGTGGTGCGCGCACCCCACGCCGCCGCCTCAGGCTCCGAGGTCAACGTGCGGGCGGGCCTGCCGGTCAGTTCACTCAGCTGCTCGGCGGCATCGGCGGCCTCCTCGGCGGCCAGCAGTGCGACGACGGTCCCGTGCGCGTCGACGACGCCGCGCCGCAGCCACGCCCCGTTGTCGATCGTCGCCAGGTCGGTGAAGAACGCATCATGTACGGCCAGCCCGTCTGCGGCTGACGGAACAGACTGCAGCCGGACAGTTTTCACCGATCCGGGTACCGAGCGGCGCAACACCGCGTGCGCCTCCGCGGGGGTGTACCGCACCACACCCCTGTCGACGACGATCTCCACGTAGTCGTCGTCTTCGGCGGGCGGGGTAGGCGCCTCCGTCCGTGCGGTGACCGCGATGGCCGCCGCGTCGGCGAGTTCCCGGCAGAACTCGGCGACATCGGGCAGACACTCGACGGGCACCCTCAACGCCGCCGACAAAGCGATCGGGTCGGCCATCGCCCGGTACGCCCGGCCCTGCTCGACCACCTCGACCGCCACCAAGGCGCCGGGACCTAGCCCGTCGAGGTCGCATTCGTCGACCACCGGTACGTCGACCGGGATGCGGTTGCGGATGAGCACGGCGTCATCCTGCGCGGCCACCACGCCGACGACACGCCACCCGCGGGCCACCGCCGCGCCGATCGCCTGTGCGGCCACTTCGAAGTCCGTGACCGCGTCGACGGATACGATGACCGGCCCGGAGACCGGTTCCGACCCCAGATCCGCGAGCCGAACATGCTGTCCCACCGCATGTCCCGCACCGGCGGGGGTGCTGGCGTCCGGGCTCCGCAGGCTGCGGACCGGCGCGGCCGGTGAGTAGGCCGGCGGGATCGGCGCGGTCGCGGTGTCGACCGGCCGCAGCGCCGAGAGCAGCAGTTCGTCGGCGCTGACGCCGGCATCGACCTCGAGTTTGTGCAGCAGGGCGGCGGCGCCCTGCAGCGAATCGTGGCTGCCCTTGCGACCGCGGGTGGGTGCCTGCCCGTGCGCGAGCGTGGCGATCGCGCCGCCGTCGATACCGGCCAGCACGATCTCGGTGGTGTGGTTGCCGATGTCGATCCCGGCGACCGTGCGGGTCAACGCAGCAGGCCGCGACGGGCGTAGGCGGCGGCGGCCTGTTCGACGAGCGCGGCGCACCGCGGAGCGCCCCGCTCGACCAGCGACGCGCGCAGCTGTTCCAGCTCGTCGGCCGTGGATCGGTGGGGCCGCAACGCTTCGTAGAGCGCCATCACGTCTTCGTCGTCGATCGTTGCCAATTCCGCTGCCCGCAGGAAGTTCTCGGCGAGCTGCGGGTTGCCACCCTGTTCGGCCACGGCGGCCTGATGGGCCAGCGCGGCGGGATCCATCCGCAGGTCGGCCAGCCCGAGCTTGCCGTCCACGGCGTTGTCGACGGTGATGTCGCTCATGACCGGTCCACCCTCACCGTGACGGGAGCTGCCCCGGGCTCACACGCCTGACGTTCCAGCGCGACCAGCGCCACCGCCCGTGCGTGGTAGCGCGCGGAGATGGACTCGTCGGTGCCGCCGGTGAAGATCGGCACCGGCGCCATTCCCTTCGCGTGCCGGGCTGCGTTGCGGCCCAGCTCCCGGTACATCTTCGCGGTCAGCAGCGGCGCCACGCTGAACAGTTCGAGGTTCGCCAGCGGAGCCAGGTCGCGCCGGTGGATCAGCGCGGTTCCCTTGCCCTGCAATCCGATTCCAATTCCTGATCCGGAGAGCCGGGCCGCGGTCAGTCCGATGAGGCCGACGTCGATGGTGGAGCGCACCTGCACGGTGCGGGCCACACAGCCTTCCTCTTCCAGCCCCGCCGACAGCTGCCGGAGCACCTCACCGATCGTCAACCCGCACAGGCTCAACCACACGCTGTGCCCCCAGGCCGGCGACAGGCCGATGCACACCTCACGCGGGTCGCTGCCCTGGCGGGCGGGTTCGACGTCGACGACGGTGACGTGGCCGCGGTGCTCTTCCTGGTCGGCGGTCAACTCGGCGCTGGTGCGGGCCTGCCGAATCGCGTCGATCTCGGCGCGACGGGCCTCGGTGAGCGCGTACCCCGTTGCCGGGCCGGTGTAGTCGTTCGGATCGGTCAGCTTGGACAGCACATCGAACTGCTCGTCGAAGATCGCCGACGTCTGCAGCTGATCCCCCTTGAGGCGCTCGCGCGTCAACGTCGTGATGGCCTCGGCTTCGTCGGTGAAGCCGGTGCGATGCAGTGACGCGATGACGTCGAAGACAGTGAGCTGCCGAGCCTCGATCGACGCTGCGGCCTCGGCCACCATCTTCGGGTGACCCGGGGGCAGGTCGCGGGACCCGTTGGCCGCCACCACCTGGTCGACGCGGGCATCGTCGTAATCGGCCAGGCCGAGGTCACGGTAGACCGCCTGCACGGCGGTGGCCGCACGCCGGCGCACCGCTTCGAGACGCTCGGGGGCGACGGTGCGCAACCCGCCGTCGGCGCCCCAGTCCCGCTGGAGCACCAGGAAATCGTCCATGTCGTCGGAGTTGAAGTTCGACAGTGCAAAAGCATTGTCGTAGCGCGGAATCGACCCGAACCCCGAGAAGATGAAATCGGCCCCGGCGAGTAGCACCGGCAGCGTGTGCGCGCTGCGGCGGATGTCCGACTCGGAGATCAGGTTGTCATTGCCCGCGCACGATTCGAGGTCGCGCATCATCACCATCAGGTTCTCGGCGAGCAGTTCCTTCATGCCCTCGGGCACGGACGCGACCACACCGACACCGTCGATGCCGCCGTTCTGCACACCTTGGGAGCCAAGTGCCCTGGCCAGGGAGACACAGCGCGACTCCAGGTAGAGGATCGAGCACTGCTCTGCCGCGCCCATCAGCACCTCGGCGCCGCCGCCACTGGTGACCCGCATCTTCAGGCCGCGCGATGCGTAGGCCGACGTGAGAATGGCCTTGCTGAACGGGGTGTCGTCGCCGTCGACGAAGACCTGCTCGGTTCCGTAGATCGAGATGGTCTCGGCGTAGCTGGTCAGCCCGCGCAGGCCCAGCCGCAGTTCCAGCGCCTCCTCGATCGAGCACTGCGCCATCGCTCCCGGCGTGCCGACCTGCGAACCGATCAGCAGTGCAACGGCATTCGAGGGCGCATCGCCGAGCACCGGGACCGTGGTCTCGACTTCCCGGAAGCCGTAGGCGACTGCGCTGGCGGCGTCCGCCGCGATCAGCAGCGGGTCGTCGAGCTGGTTGGTCACGTGTGCCTGATTGCTCGGCGTCCGGCGGGCACGCATCTTGGCCATCGCCATCTGCATCTCGACCGGGGACATCAGCGCGATGACGCGCGCGAGCTTGGCCGGGGTGGTGCCGCCGATCAGCCGCACCACCTCCGCGCGGGGGACGTTGATGTCCACCGCCATCCGGGCCAACGTCACGTCGTCGAGGGCCATCGCCTCCTCGGCGACCGCGAGGTCGATGCCGTAGCGGGCGATGAACTCGTCGATGACGTCGAACTCGGCGGCGCCTTTGCCGTCCAGCTCGGTCACCTCCCCGCCACTGATCACCAGTGACGGGGAGGGGTCGTGGGGGCTGGCCATCGCGGTCAGACCGAGCCGGGCGTCCGGGACGCTGAACCCGTCGAGGTTGACGGGTTTGGTGTTCAGTACCCGGAACCGGCCCAACTCGTCTGCCACGCTAGCCACCTCGTTATGAAACTAGTCGCGAACTTCGTTGTCCTCGTACACAATCCGACCGATCAGTTCATACCGGTCCTTGTCCCTGAACTTGAAGTACAGCGCCATCGCCGCACCGAGCACGAACAGCCCGACCACGATCCATGGTGTCAGCTTGAACAGCAGCGTGCCGGATGCGGCGCCGGCGGCTGCATCTTTGTGTTCCCACAGCAGGTACACCACGTAGAGCATGCCGATGCCGCCGAGCAGAGGCGCCAGGAACGTCTTGAACCAGTGCGCGCTGGACGGATGGTTCTTGTGGAAGTGGAAGTAGGCGACGACGGAGAACGCGCACAGCGACTGCACGATCAGGATCGCCATGGTGCCCAGGATCGCCAGCAGCGTGTACATGTGCACGTAGGGGTCCATGCCGGCGAAGAAGAAGGCCAGGATGATCACCAGCGTGATGCCCGTCTGCACGAACGACGCGATGTGCGGCGAGCCGTGGTGCGGGTGCGTGGCGCCGAGCGTCTTCTGCAGTCCGGCGTGCAGGCCCTCGCGGCCCATGGCGTAGAGGTAGCGCGATGCGCAGTTGTGGAATGCCATGCCGCACGCGAACGACCCGGTCACCAGCAGGATGTTGAACAGCGTGATCGCCCACTCGCCGTAGGTGCTGCGGACGGGTCCGAAGAAGATCTCCGAGCTGGTGTCGGCGCTCTGCGCGAGGTCGACCGACTCCTTGAGACCGGTGCCGGCGATGGCCATCCACGACACGAAGATGTAGAAGATGCCGACACCCAGCACTGCGATCATCGTGGCGCGCGGGATGATCTTTTTCGGGTCCTTGGATTCCTCGCCGTACATCGCGGTGGATTCGAAGCCGACCCACGACCAGAACGCGAAGAACAGGCCGAGACCGGCGCTGGCGCCGGCGATGGCGGCGGGCTGGAACGCGCCGACCGGGTTGAGGATCTGGCCGACGGCGAAACCGTCGGGGCCGCCGCCCTTGACGGCGACGGCGAGCGCGCCGAGGGACAGCATGACGATCTCGGTGATCAGGAAGACGCCGAGCACCTTGGCGGTGAGGTTCACGTCGAAGTAGGTCAGGATGCAGTTGAGCGCGAGCATCAGCAGCGCCGGGATCAACCAGTGGACGGTGATCCCGAGCTGACTGGAGAACAGGTTCTGGAAGAAGAACGCGAAGATGCCGATCAGCGAACCCTCGAACACGACGTAGGCCATCGTGATGATCAGGCCGCTCGCCATCCCGATGACACGGCCGAGGCCGTGGGAGATGTAGCCGTAGAACGCACCCGTGGAGGTGATGTGCTTGGCCATCGTCGCGTATCCGATCGCGAAGAGGCCCAGCACGATCGTGGCCACGAGGTAGCCGGCCGGTGCGTGGGTGCCGTTGCCGAAGCCGACGGCGATCGGCACGTTGCCGACCATGGCGGTGATCGGGGCCGCCGTCGCGACCGCCATGAAGATCACCCCGAAGGTGCCCACGGCGTTGCGCTTGAGCCGTTGCACCGAATCGTTCGATGTTTGGCGGGGCACGACATCTTCTGTCATTGAAACGACACCTTCCAGGTGAAGGAGAGACCCATGATGGTCAGCGCCTGTGGCATAGACCACAGGCAAGCCGAAGGTCATATTGGCACTACCAAATGGACTGCGCAACCCCAAACGATCCCTGTTGACACAAATGGTCCTACCGTTTAACTTTTGGTCAACCCCCGCGACCTGACGACAGGGAGTTTCGTGTACGACTACGGCACGTTCTCGTTCGAATCCAAGGCACAGGTGCTCGAACGTGCCAAGGAGTACTGGAACCCGGACAAGACCCAGTTCTGGACCGATTCCGGTGTCGACCTCGTGATCGACCGCAGGCAGGACTACTTCCTCTGGGACATGAGCGGTCGCCGTCTGATCGACATGCATCTCAACGGCGGCACCTACAACCTCGGCCACCGCAATCCCGAACTGGTCGCAGCCCTGTCCGAGGGCATGCAGTACTTCGACGTCGGCAACCACCACTTTCCCTCCGTGGCGCGAACGGCGCTGGCGCAGAAGCTGATCGAGTCGGCGCCGGCATCACTGACCAAGGTCGCGTTCGGCTCCGGCGGCGGAGAGGCGATCGACATCGCGCTCAAGAGCGCACGCCACGCCATGCAGCGCCGCAAGATCGTCTCGATCGTCAAGGCCTACCACGGCCACACCGGACTGGCGGTCGCCACCGGCGACGACAGATTCGCCAAACTCTTCCTCGCCGACCGGCCCGACGAATTCGTCCAGGTGCCCTTCGGCGACACCGACGCGATGGAGCAGGCACTGCGTGGCCGCGACGTCGCCGCGGTGATCATGGAGACCATCCCCGCCACCTACGGATTCCCGTTGCCCCCCATCGGATATCTGGAAGCGGTCAAAGACCTGTGCGTCCGCTACGACGCGCTCTACATCGCCGACGAGGTGCAGACCGGGCTGATGCGCACCGGGGAGATGTGGGCGATCACCAAGCACGGCATCGAACCCGACATCATGGTCACCGGCAAGGGTCTCTCAGGTGGCATGTATCCGATCACCGCCGCACTGCTCAGCGATCGTGCCGCACAATGGCTCGAGCAGGACGGCTTCGGCCACATCTCCACTTTCGGCGGCGCCGAGCTGGGCTGCGTGGCAGCGCTCAAGACGCTCGAGATCACGAGCCGCCCCGAAGTCCGCTTCTCGGTGCACTACATCGCCGACATCTTCGCCCGTGGCCTGGCCCGCATCCAGGCCGACCACCCGGACTGGTTCATCGGAATCCGGCAGAACGGCGTGGTGATCGGCCTCGAGTTCGACCACCCCGAGGGCGCCAAGTTCGTGATGCGCGAGCTGTACAACGGCGGCGTGTGGGCGATCTTCTCCACCCTCGATCCCCGTGTGCTGCAATTCAAACCGGGCCTACTGCTCAACCGCGAACTGTGCGAGGACGTGCTCGACCGCGTCGAGGTCGCCGTCGGGCGGGCGAAGCAGGCCGCGACCGGACGGAGGAAGCCGTGACATCGGTAGCGCAGGCGGGGCAACTGCTGGAACGGGCGCGCTTCGCCGCGGCCGCCTACGCCGAATACGACCAGGCCTCGGTGGCGCGCATCGTCGAGGCGGTCGCCGATGCCGGGCACCGCAACGCCGAACGCTTCGCGGCGGCCGCGGTCGCCGAGACCCAGATGGGCGTCGTCGAGCACAAGATCGTCAAGAACCGCGCCTGCTCCCGTGGCATCGTCGACTTCTACCGTGACCAGGACTACGTGACCCCGCGCGTCGACACGGCCCGCAAGATCGTGGAGATCCCCCGCCCGGCCGGCGTGGTGCTGGCGTTGTGTCCGACCACCAATCCCGTTGCGACGGTGTACTTCAAGGTGATCCTGGCCCTGATGACGCGCAACGCGGTCGTGGTCGCGCCGCATCCGCGGGCCCGGCAGTGCTCGGCCGACGCGGCCCGCCTCCTGGCTGAGGCTGCCGTCGCCGCCGGGGCTCCCGACGGAATCGTTCAGGTGATCGACGAGCCGACGCTGCCGCTGATCGAAGCAATGATGAGCGACGAGCGCACCGACGTCATCGTCGCCACCGGCGGCACCGGCGTGGTGCGGGCGGCCTACTCCTCGGGCAACCCTGCGCTGGGCGTCGGCCCGGGCAACGTGCCCGTCTTCGTCGACGCCACGGCCGATATCGACGCCGCCGCACGGCGCATCGTCGAGAGCAAGGCGTTTGACAACTCGGTGCTGTGCACCAACGAATCGGTGCTGATCGCCGAGGAGGCGATCGCCGGCAAGCTCACCTCGGCGCTCACCCGGCACGGGGCGCACGTTCTCGATGCCGACGCCACCCAACGCCTGCGGGAGTACATGTTCCCCGAGGGGGCCCTGAACACCGAGGTGGTCGGTCGCGACGCCGCCTGGATCGCCGAGCGCATCGGACTGCGCGTCACCCCCAAGACGCGGGTGCTGATCGCCCCGTTCACCGATGTGATCGGCGAGGAGGTGCTCACCCACGAGAAGCTGAGCCCCGTGCTCGGTATGACCACGGTCGCCGACGCCCAGCGCGGCATCCGCGCCGCCCGCGCGGTGGTCCGCATCGCCGGTGCCGGACACTCGGCCGCCATCCACAGCGAAAGCGCCTCTGTCATCACCGAGTTCGCGGCATCGGTGCCCGTCCTGCGGGTGTCGGTCAACGTCGGGAACAGCACCGGCAGCTCAGGGCTGGAGACCAACCTCGCACCGTCGATGACCATCGGCACCGGGTTCGTGGGGCGCAGCTCGATCGGGGAGAACCTGCAGCCCGAGAACCTGATGAACTGGACGCGGATCGCCTACAACGCCGACGCCGGCGTGGCGATGCCCAGCTTCGCGGGGCTCTCGCCATGGCGCTCCCCCACCGACGAGGTGCCCGCGTATCCGCGCGCGTCGAACGACACGTCCGGCCCCACACCCGCCGCACCGATGAGCCGACCGAACACGTCCCGCCGCGCCGCCGACCCGGGCATCGAGGCGCTACGCGCCGAGCTGCGCGCGATCGTGGCCGAAGAACTCGCCCAACTGATCAAGAGGTGACCCGTGGCTGAACTGCGTTCGTTCATCTTCATCGATCGGCTCCAGCCGCAGACGATGTCGTATTTGGGCACCTGGATCAAGGGCGCCCTGCCGCGCGCCGGCGTGGCCGCTCAGATCATCGAAGTGGCACCGGGTCTGGACATCGAGGGCGTCACCGACGTCGCCCTCAAGCACGCCGAGGTGCAGGCCGGTGTGCTCGTCGTCGAGCGTCAGTTCGGCTATCTGGAGTTCCACGGCGACACCGATGCGGTGCAGTCCGCCGCCGATGCCGCGCTGGCCGAGCTCAGCCGGGACGGCGAGGCAACGGCTGAGCGCAAGCCGCCGCAGATCCTGGCCTCGCGCATCATCTCCAGCATCGACTCCCAGCACGCATTCCTGATCAACCGCAACAAGATCGGGTCCATGGTGCTGGCCGGGGAAACGCTCTACGTCCTCGAGGTGGCACCCGCGTCGTACGCGATCCTGGCCACCAACGAGGCCGAGAAAGCCGCCGACATCAAGGTCATCGACTTCCGCATGATCGGCGCCACGGGCCGGGTGTACCTGTCCGGAAGTGAGTCCGACATCCGTCAGGCCGGCGCGGCGGCCGAAGAGGCCTTGGCCCGGAGCGTACGGTGAGCATCGACCGCGGCGCGCTGCGCCAGATGGTGCGCGAGGTGATCCGAGAGTCCATCGGTGACCTCACCAGCGCACCGGCGCCCCGCCCCGTCCCACAGACCCCCACGCCCGCACCCGCATCCGCACCCGCACCGACCGGTCCCGTTGCCACCGGGCCGCTCGCCGCCGACGAGCGGTCGCGTGTGGACACCGTACGGATCGCGACCGACCGCGACCTCGACGTGTTCGTGCGGAACCTGCTGCGGCTGTTCGAGAATCCCAAGACCCGCGCCGACCTCAAACACGGCCGGCTGGCCTTCCGGCTGTCAGGCACACACCGTGCCGGCCCCGGCAGCAGCACCCGCGTCGACCGCGGCGCCGTCACCGAGCGGCAGATCGCCGATATCGCCGCGTCCGGTTCTTCCCTGGTGCTCGGCCCCCGCGCCGTACTCACCCCGCTGGCCCGCGAACGCGCCCGTGCGCTGGGCGTGACGATCCACAAGGAGCGAACATGATCCGTGGCACGGTCACCGGTCAGGTCTGGTCGACCCGACGCATCGACGGTCTGCCCGCCGGCGCCTTCCTCGAAGTCGAGGTCGACGGCTCCGGGTCGCGAATGATCGCCTTCGACGTCCTGGGCAGTGGCGTCGGCGAACACGTCCTCATCACTCAGGGCTCCGTCGCGGCGAGCTGGTTCACCGGCACACCCCCGCCCGTCGACGCCCTCATCATCGGCTCCATCGACGCCAACGAATAGCCCGAACACCCGTCATCACCACCCACACAAAAGGAGAAACCATGGCCAGCAACGCGATCGGCATGATCGAGACCAAGGGCTTCGTCGCGGCGCTCGCCGCAGCGGATGCGATGGTCAAGGCCGCCAACGTGACCATCACCGACCGCCAGCAGGTCGGCGACGGCTTGGTCGCCGTGATCGTCACCGGCGAGGTCGGTGCGGTCAAGGCCGCGACCGAGGCCGGCGCCGAAGCCGCCTCCCAGGTGGGCGAGCTCATCAGCGTGCACGTGATCCCGCGCCCGCACAACGAGCTCGGCGCGCACTTCTCCGTCGCCGCGCAGTAACCTCACCCGATGGCCGCCACCGACACACCGACACGGACCGACATCCGCGTCTACCTGCTCGTTGAGGACCTGCAGCAGCAGTTCGCCGCCTATCTCGGGACACCCACCCGCGCCAGGGGTTACCCGCCGTATGCCGGTGAGCACGCGCTCATCGTCGAGGTGTCACCGGCGCTGGCGATCGAGCGTGTGATAGATCTGGCGCTGCGCGAGGTGCCGGGAATCCAGCCCGGAATCCTGTACGTGGAGCGCCAGTTCGGGGTTCTCGAGATCCACTCGAGTGATCTGTCCGACGTGCGCCGTGCCGGTGAGGCGATTCTGAGCGGCACCAAGAGCTCGGCGTCCGATCAGCTGCGCCCGCGCGTGCTCTACCACGACGTGATCGACGACATCACCGACCAGCACGCGGTGATCCTCAACCGCAACCGTCAGGCCTCGATGGTGCTGCCCGGGCAGTCGCTGCTCGTCTACGAGATGACGCCCGCGCTGTTCGCCGCGGTGGCCGCCAACGAAGCCGAGCGTGCCGCACCTGGCCTGACTCTGGTGGACGTGCAGATGATCGGGGCTGCGGGCCGCCTCTACATCAGCGGCAGCACCACCGATGTGGTCACCGCGCGGGAGGCGATCACGACGGTGCTGCAGGGGATCGAGGGGCGGGACCATTGAGCGATGACCTCGGCGGTGACCTCGGCGGTGACGAGGTCGTCGCGCAGAAAGCACTCGAGGCGTTCGACCTGCCGCAGGGCTCGGCGCTGCGGCTGCTGAACCTCTCGGAGAACGCCACATTCGCGGTCGAGGAGCCCGGGTGCGGGCATCGGTCGATCCTTCGCGTGCACCGCAAGAACTACCACCGCGCCGATCAGATCGAGTCCGAGTTGACGTGGCTGGATGCGTTGCGCCGCGACAGCGACATCACCGTGCCGACGGTGGTGCCGACCCGAGACGGGCGCCGTGTGGTCACCGTCGAACACGACGGGTCGCAGCGCCACGTCGTGCACTTCGAGATGGTGCCCGGCGCAGAACCCGACGAGAATGCCCTCACCTCAACCGATTTCCACACCCTGGGCTGCATCACCGCCGCGTTGCACGATCATGCCCGCAGCTGGCAGCTCCCACCGGAGTTCAGCCGCTTCGCCTGGGACTGGGAACACAGCCTGGGTGACTCACCGAGGTGGGGACGCTGGCGCGACGCGATCGGCGTCGGTGAACACGAGGCCGGCACCCTCAGCCGAGCCACCCAGCTGCTGGGCCGCCGACTCGCCGAATACGGCACGGGCAGTGACACATTCGGCCTGGTACACGCCGATCTGAGACTGGCCAACCTACTCGTCGACGGCGACACCATCACGGTGATCGACTTCGACGACTGCGGATTCGGCTGGTACTTCTACGACTTCGGCACCGCGGTGTCGTTCTTCGAGGACCATCCCTCGGTCCCCGACTGGCAGGACGCCTGGGTCAGCGGCTACCGGACGCGCCGTGAGCTCACCGCCGCCGACGAGGACATGCTGGCCTCGTTCGTCCTGCTGCGCCGGTTGCTCCTGCTCGCCTGGATGGGCACCCACAGCCATTCCCGCGAATCGCAGGCGATTTCCGTGACCTACGCAGCGGGCAGCTGCGCGCTCGCCGAGAAGTACCTGTCCTCCGACGGTCACTCGCTGACCTGACACTCGAAAGGTTGTCCATGTTCACCTCCCTGCAGGGCCGTTCGGCCATCGTGACCGGCGGCAGCAAGGGCATCGGCCGCGGCATCGCCGAGACCTTCGCCCGGGCCGGCGTCAACGTCGTGATCACCGGACGCACCCAGGCCGACATCGACAGCACCGTCAGCGATCTCGCCGATCTGCCCGGCTCGGTCAGCGGTGTGACGGCCGATGTGACGAGCCCCGACGATTGCCGCGCCGCGGTGGCTACCGCCCTCGAACGCCACGGCGCGCTCGACATCGTGTGCGCCAACGCCGGGATCTTCCCGTCGGCGTCGCTGAGCGAGATGACCCCCGAAGACCTCGACAAGGTGCTCGACACCAACGTCAAGGGCACCTTCTACATCGTGCAGGCCGCACTGGAGCCACTGACCGCCAGCGGCCACGGCCGCATCGTGCTCACCTCGTCGATCACCGGTCCCATCACCGGTTTTCCCGGGTGGTCACACTACGGCGCGAGCAAGGCCGCACAGCTCGGGTTCCTCCGCACCGCGGCGATCGAATTGGCGCGCAAGAAGATCACGGTCAACGCGGTTCTGCCGGGCAACATCCTGACCGAGGGTCTGGTCGAGATGGGTGAGCAGTACATGAACCAGATGAAGGCCTCCATCCCGACCGGCACACTCGGTACGGTTGCCGACATCGGCAACGCCGCATTGTTCTTCGCCACGGATGAGGCCGCCTACATCACGGGGCAAACGCTCGTCGTCGACGGCGGCCAGATCCTGCCCGAATCACCAGAGGCGCTCGCCGACCTCTGAGGAGCACGTATCCTGATTTGGTCAGACCAAATTCAGGCGGGAGGGACGCGGTGGCCACGCATACCGAGGATCTGCGGCGCCGGATCGTGGCCGACATCAACGCGGGCGTGCCCGGCACCAAGCTCGGCAGCGAGCGTGAGCTCGCCGAGCGGTACCGCACCAGCCGGTCCAGCCTGCGCCAGGTCCTCGCCGCACTGGAGGAGGCGGGCCTGGTCGACCGGGTGATCGGACGGGCCGGCGGCATCTTCATCAGCCATGCCCAGGTGCAGCGCAGCCTCGGCGACGTCGTCGGTGTGCCCGCCTTCCTCGCCAGCCAGGGGTACGTCGCGGGAACCCGGGTGCTGTCCACCAGGATCTGCCCCGCCGACGCCACGTCACAGAAGGCGTTGAGCCTGTCATCCGAGGATTTCGTCATCGAAGTCCAGCGGGTGCGCCTCGCCGATGGTTCGCCGATCTCGTTGGAGCTGGCCCAGTTTCCCGCCGACGCGTTCCCCGGCCTACTCGAACAGCAGCTCGGCGGCTCACTGTACGAGATCCTCGAGAATCAGTACGGCCTGGTCGCCGCCCGGGCCGACGAACGTATCGAGGCGGTCAACGCGACCGGCGAGGAAGCCACCCTGCTGGGCATCAAACCCAAGTCGGCACTGCTGCTCATCACGCGCATCACCTACGACCAGCACGACACGCCGTGCGAATTCTCCCGCGACCTGTTCCGTGGCGATCGCACGCGCCTCGCGGTCACTGCGCAGGGCCGCGGCGTCGGGGTGGCGCCCGCGGTGGCGGCGGCGTCGGTCGCACTGCAGAGCCAGGACCGGCGCGCCGTCTGACACAGTGAACCGGTGACCAGTTCGACCGGCGCCGGCAGGTTCGCCCCGAGCCCGTCGGCGGACCTGCATCTTGGCAACCTGCGTACCGCGGTGCTGGCCTGGCTGTTCGCCCGCTCCACCGGCCGCGGGTTCCTGATGCGCGTCGAGGACCTCGACGACCGCACGCACACCGACATCGCCGCACGCCAACTCGAAGACCTGGCCGCCCTCGGCATCGACTGGGACGGCCCGGCCACCCGCCAGACCGACCACCCGCAGCGCTACGAGGCCGTCGTGGCGGACCTGGAGCGCCGCGGCCTTCTCTACGAGTGTTATTGCAGCCGAAGGGATATCGCGCAGGCGCCGCGTGCCCCGCACGCCCCCGAAGGGGCGTACCCGGGTACGTGCCGCGACCTCACCGGCGCCGAGCGGGCGCGGCGACGCACCGAGACCGGGCGGCCCCCGGCGCTGCGGCTGCGTACCGACGCGACCACCGCGACGGTGCACGACGTGTTGCACGGCGACTACACGGGACTGGTCGACGACTTCGTGGTTCGCCGCGGCGACGGGGTGCCCGCCTACAACCTGGCGGTGGTGGTCGACGACGCCGAGGCCGGGATCGACCAGGTGGTCCGCGGAGACGACCTGCTGTCGTCGTCGCCCCGCCAGACCTACCTCGCGAGGCTGCTCGGCCACCAGGAACCGGTGTACGCCCACGTCCCCCTCGTCCTCAACGCCGACGGCGCCCGGCTGGCCAAGCGCGACGGAGCGATCACCCTGGCCGAGATCGGGGTGGAGCAGGCGCTTGCTCTGATCGCCGACTCCCTCGGATACACGTCGTCGACCGTGGACGGCATGCTCGACGAATTCGATCCGGCGCGTCTACCTCGCGCACCGTGGGTATATCTGCCCGGGTGAGCAGAACCCTTTCGATCGACGGGCGGTGTTGCTAGCGTGCGCCCGATGCACCGACTACGCCGCGCATTGCCGGCGGTCCTCCTGCTCGCGGCGCTGGTACTCGCCGGGTGCGCCGGCTCGTCCGGCGGCGGAGACACCCCCATCAAGTCCTCCGGCGTGCTGCGGGTCGGCACCGAGGGGGTCTACGCCCCGTTCTCCTACCACGACGCCGCGACCGGGGAACTGGTCGGATACGACGTCGACGTGGCGCGCGCTGTCGGTGAGAAGCTCGGCGTCCGCGTCGAGTTCGTCGAGACGCCGTGGGATTCGATGTTCGCCGCGCTGGAGGCCAACCGCTTCGACGTGGTCGCCAACGAGGTCACGATCAATCCCGAGCGGCAGGCCAAATACGATCTGTCGCAGCCCTATTCAGTCGGAGAGGGTGTCATCGTCACCCGCGCCGACGACACCTCGATCACATCGACAGCGGATCTGAAGGGCAAGGTCGCGGCCGAGAACGCCACCAGCAACTGGTCGGAAGTCGCCCGCAAGGCCGGCGCCCGTGTCGAATCGGTCGAGGGCTTCACCCAGGCGATCACGCTGCTGAGCCAGGGCCGCGTCGACGTCGTCATCAACGACAGCATCGCGGTGTACGCGTATCTGGCCGAGACCAAGGACGCCTCGGTCAAGATCGCCGGCACCGTCGGGGAGAAGAGCGAGCAGGGCTTCGCGGCGCGTAAGGACAGCGGCATGCTGCCCGAGTTGAACACCGCCCTCGATCAGCTGCGCGCCGACGGCACACTGGCCCAGATCTCGCAGAAGTACCTCAACGCCAACGCCTCCGGAGCACCGGCTGCGGCCGGACAAGGGGCCGACACTGCACCCCAGACCCGGTCGACCTGGCAACTGGTCCGGGAGAACCTGTGGCCGCTGGCCAAAGCGGCGCTGACGATGACGATCCCGCTGACCGTGATCAGCTTCGCGCTGGGCTTGGTGATCGCCCTCGCGGTGGCGCTGGCTCGGCTGTCGTCGAATGTGGTGGCCAGCAACGTGGCGCGGTTCTACATCTCGGTGATCCGGGGAACTCCGCTGCTGGTGCAGTTGTTCATCGTGTTCTTCGCGCTACCGCAATTCGGCGTCAAGATCGATCCGTTCCCCGCCGCGGTGATCGCGTTCTCGCTCAACGTCGGCGGGTACGCCGCCGAGATCATCCGGTCGGCGATCCAGAGCATTCCGAAGGGCCAGTGGGAGGCGGCGCAGACCATCGGACTGGACTACACCGGGACCCTGCGTCGGATCATCCTGCCCCAGGCCACTCGCGTCGCGGTACCGCCGCTGTCGAACACACTGATCTCGCTGGTGAAGGACACCTCACTGGCGTCGACCATCCTCGTCACCGAACTCCTGCGGCAGGCCCAGATCATCGCAGCGCCGACGTTCGAGTTCTTTGCCCTCTACGGCACAGCGGCCGTCTACTACTGGGTGATCTGTCTCGTTCTGTCCTTCGGTCAGGCAAGAATCGAGCATCGACTGGAGAGGTACGTGGCCAGATGACGATGAGCGAAGACCGGATCGTCGCTTCCAGCGTGCGGAAGTCTTTCGGCCCGCTGGACGTGCTCAAGGATGTGTCGTTCACCGTGCCCCGCGGCTCGGCGACGACGATCATCGGCCCCTCTGGGTCGGGCAAGACCACGCTGCTGCGCACGCTCAACGCACTCGACGCACCCGACGCCGGCGTGATCCGCGTCGGCGACGTCGAGGTCGACTTCAACGCCCCTGTCGCGAAGAACCGGCTCCGGGAGTACCGGGCCCAGAGCGGCTTCGTGTTCCAGTCGCACAACCTGTTTCCGCACAAGACGGTGCTGGAGAACGTCATCGAGGGTCCGGTCGTCGCGCAGAAGCGCCCACGTGAGGAGGTCCGGGCGGAGGCGGTGACCCTGCTGGAGCAGGTGGGGTTGGCCGACAAGCGCGACCAGTATCCGTTCCAGCTCTCCGGCGGGCAGCAGCAGCGGGTCGGGATCGCCCGCGCGCTGGCGCTCAAGCCCAAGGTGGTGCTATTCGACGAACCCACCTCCGCGCTGGACCCCGAACTGGTCGGCGAGGTGCTCGCGGTCATCCGCGATCTGGCCGTCGAGGGCTGGACCCTGGTGATCGTCACCCACGAGATCCAGTTCGCCAAACAGGTTTCCGATCAGGTGCTGTTCACCGACGCCGGGGTCATCCTCGAGCAGGGGCCGCCCGCCTCGGTGCTCGGCGATCCGCAGCACGACCGCACCCGGCAGTTCCTGCAGCGAATTCTCAACCCGCTCTAGACCACCGTGAGAAGCTGTCGGCATGGCAGCACTCGAGGCGGACGTCGTCATCATCGGCGCGGGAATCTCCGGGTTGATCGCGGCCCGCACGGTCCTCGCCGCGGGCCTGACCCCGGTGATCCTGGAGGCCGACGAGCGCGTCGGGGGACGCGTCCTCACCGAGGAGGTGGCACCCGGCCTGCCGGTGGAGCTGGGCGCCCAGTGGATCGGCGACACTCACCACCGGATGTTCGCCCTGGCCGCCGAACTCGGGGTGCAGACCTACGAGCAGTACGACGAGGGCGAGACGTCTTACGAGCTGGTGGGCTCAGGTGTGTTGCGCGAGAACGAGTTCCATCGACGGTTCGGTGGTGAGCTCACCGAGCTGGAGAAGGTGCTGCGCCTGCTCGACGAGCTGGCGGCCGAGGTTCCGCCAGAGGCGCCATGGACGGCGCCGCGCGCCGCGGAGTGGGACGCGATCACCGCGGGCGCCTGGTACGACGGTCAGGGGCTCTCCCCGGTGGCGCGCACCCTGCTCGAGATCTGCACCGTGGGAATCCTCGCGGTGCCGACGGTCGAGGTGTCGTTCCTGCACCTGCTGTTCACGATCCAGACCTGCGGTGTGACCGCCGAACTGTTCGCCGAATCCGAGGGCGGCGCGCAGACGACCCGCTTCGTCGGCGGCACGGCCGAGATCCCGAATCGGTTGGCCGCCTTGGTCGAAAGCCATCTCGTGCTCGAGGCGCCGGTACAGCTGATCGAGCACACCGCCGACAATGTGACCGTGCACTGCCGCGGCGGCCGTACGGCCCGCGCGCGGCGGGTGATCGTGGCGATCTCGCCGATGCTGGCGGGCCGGATTTCCTACGACCCGCCGCTGTCGGGCTATCGCGACCAGCTCACCCAGCGCATGCCGAATTCCGCTGCGATGAAGGCATTTTTCGTCTATGACGAGCCGTTCTGGCGCGCCGACGGCCAGAACGGCCAGCTGATCTCCGACATCGGACCCGCGCGGATGTCGAACGACACCTGCATCCCCGGCGACGACCGCGGCGTGATCCTGCTGTTCCTCGAGGGTGAGCAGGCGCGCACGCATCTGCACTGGTCCGAGGAGGACCGGCGGGCGGCGCTCACCGCGGAACTGGTCCGCCACTACGGTGACCGGGCGGCACACCCCGAGTTCTACATCGACGGCGAATGGGGCAGCCGGCAGTGGACGCGCGGCTGCTACAACGCCAACTGCGGACCGCTCGTGTGGACCACCTACGGTTCCGCGCTCGCCGAACCGATCGGCGTCATCCACTGGGCGTCCACCGACACCGCGACCCACTGGAGCGCCTACATGGAGGGGGCAGTCGAGGCCGGCGAGCGCGCCGCCGGCGAGGTCATCGCTGCACTCAGTTAGCCTGCGTCACAACGTGATCGACAGCTCCTCCATGCCCCGCAGGGTGACGTTCGGCTTGTAAGACGGCTCGGAGGTCAGTCGTGCGTCCGGGAAGCGCGCGGTCATAGCGGTCAGCGCCACGGTGGCCTCCAGACGCGCCAGCGGAGCCCCGATGCAGAAGTGCGGGCCCTTGCCGAACCCGAGGTGGCGGATCGCCGGGCGGTCCGGATCGAACTCATCCGGGCGCTCCGTCGCAGCCGGATCACGGTGAGCGGCAGCCAACAGGAGCAGCATGTTGTCACCTCGCGGGATGGTCGTGTCCCCGATCGCCATGTCCTCCCCCGCCACCCGGCCGATCAGCTGCACCGGCGGGTCGTACCGCAACGTCTCCTCGATCACGGTGGCGGCCCGGTCCGGATCGCGGGACAGCGCGGCCCACTGGCCGGGGTGGCGCAGAAGCGCCAGCGTCGCGTTGGCGATCAGGTTCACCGTCGTCTCGTGCCCGGCGATCAACAGCAGATTGCACGTGGCGATGATCTCGTCCTCGGTCAACACGTCGCCGGCCTCTTCGACCGCGACCAGTGCCGACATCAAGTCCTCGCCCGGCTCGCGCCGCCGGTCGGCGACCAGGCCGCGCAGGTACTCGCGCAACCATTGACCCGCCCGCAGGCGCTCCTCGAGTCCGTTGCCGGCGGCCCCGGTGATCGTCACGAACGGATCCAGGGACTGGGCGAGCAGGGCCGAGGCCGCACGGAAGCGTGGCTCGTCCTCGACCGGCACGCCCAGCAGACGGCAGATCACCGCGACCGGCAGCGGGTGGGCAAGCCCGGAGATCGCGTCGAAAGGACTCGTCGCCTCGTCGAGCAGGTCGTTCACCAGGCGTGTGATGTCGGGTTCGAGCTCGCGGATCACTTTCGGGACGAACGCTTTACTCACCAGCCGGCGCAGCCGGGTGTGGTCGGGCGGGTCGAGGAAGAGGAAGCCGGGCGGTCCCAGAGGGCGCGCCGGGGCTCCGTCGGCAATCGCGCGTTGCGCCACCGTGGACTTCAGACGATCGCTGCATGCGGCGGGATGACGCAGCACCTCGTCACAGTCGGCGTAGGACGAGAACACCGCGAGGTTGTGGCCGGGGAACAGCAGGGGGCCGTGAGCGCGCAGACCCGCGTAGAGCGGATACGGGTCGGCGCGGTGAGCGGGGTCGAGGAGTTCGCGCAGCAGGACGTCCGGCGCCTCGTCCGTCGTGCCTGAAGTCATGCCCTATTGTGCGCGCGCCGAGTAGTACCGCCCGAGGACGTGGTCGCGCAGCTCGTCGAACCGGCCGTCGATGATGGCCGCGCGGATGTCGTCGACCAAGCGGACCACGAAGCGCTCGTTGTGGATCGTCGCGAGCGTCGAGGCGAGGATCTCCTTGGCCTTGAACAGGTGGTGCAGATAGGCCCGTGTGTAGTGCGCGCACGTGTAGCAGTCACACTCGGCGTCGAGCGGGGTGAAGTCGCGGCGGTAGCGCGACCCGGTGATGTTGTAGCGGCCGTCCGCCGAGTAGATCGCGGCGTTGCGTGCCACCCGCGAGGGCGAGACACAGTCGAACGTGTCCGCCCCGGCCTCGACCGCCGCGAACAGGTCGTCGGGCTCGCTGATGCCGAGCAGATGCCGCGGCTTGTCGTCCGGCAGCTCGCTGGTGACCCAGCCGACGATGGTGGCCAGATTCTGCTTCTCCAGCGCGCCGCCGATCCCGTACCCGGCGAAACCGACACCGTCGTCGTCGACGATCTCGGTCAGCCCGCGCGCAGCTTGGCGGCGCAGGTCCTCGTACTGGGCGCCCTGCACCACACCGAACAGGGCCTGCGGGGGCTTGTCTGCGCGAACCGCCGTCAACCGGCGATGCTCGGCCAGGCACCGCTGCGCCCACCGGTGCGTGCGCTGCACCGACTGCTCCTGGTAGCGGCGGGTGTTCACCAGCGTGGTCAGCTCGTCGAACGCGAAGATGATGTCGGCGCCGAGCTGATGCTGGATGCCGATCGACACCTCCGGGGTGAACCGGTGGGTCGATCCGTTGAGATGCGAGCGGAAGGTCACGCCGTCGTCGTCGACGTGGGCGAGCCGCTGCTTGCCCTCGGCGATCACGTCGTCGGTCTGCACCCGCGTGGTGTCCATCGCCAGGACCTTCTTGAACCCGACGCCCAGCGACATCACCTGGAAGCCCCCACTGTCGGTGAAGGTGGGGCCCGGCCAGTTCATGAAGGTGCCCAACCCGCCGGCCTCGTCCACGATGTCCGACCCGGGCTGCAGGTAGAGGTGATAGGCGTTGGCCAGGATCGCCTGCGCGCCAATATTTTTCATGGCCTCCGGGAGCACCGCCTTGACGGTGGCCTGGGTGCCGACGGCGATGAACGCCGGAGTGCGGATCTCGCCGTGCGGGGTGTGGATCACGCCGGCCCGGCCCGCACGCCCTGGCAACTCCGCGTCGACGCTGAAGAACGTGGGAGGCGGCATGGACGTCGATTCTTCCATTGCCGGGAATCGTGGCCCTGCGGGCCGAGTCTGAGTATCGGCTGGCTCCCGGCTGTGTCACATTTTCGTAATACGGCTCGCCCGGTCCGGCCCGCCACCCATACTGACCGCGGCGATCCACCGGCGGATCGCACGACATGAAGGAGAACCGTGATGAAGCGTGAAATCCTGGTCGCCGCTGGCGGCGCAGCGATCCTCATCGCCGGCCTGTCAGGCTGTTCTTCCGAGAAGAAGTCCGAGACATCAGGAGAGACCTCGTCGGTCGCGGCGGCGCAGGGCAAGTCCACCGTCACCATCGACGGCAACGACCAGGCGATCGAGGGCAACGTGGTCTGCACCGACGCGGGCGGCAACACCAACATCGCGATCGGCAACCCGACCGGCGGCGTCGGTGCGGTGGTCACCACGGGTGACAGCCCGTCGGTGGTGTCGGTCGCACTCGGCAACGTCAACGGCGTGACGCTGGGTTACGCCAGCGCCGCGGGCCAGGGCGAGGCCAAGGTCGAGAAGGACGACAAGACCTACAAGATCTCGGGCAACGCCACCGGCATCGACATGGCCAACCCGATGCAACCGGTCACCAAGCCGTTCGAGATCGAGGTGAGCTGCCCCTGACCCGTCGGGGCGCGCTTTATCCGGCCAATGCCGGCAAAGCCCGCTCGGGATGACGGGCGGACCACTTAGGCTGCAGGGCATGAAAGGTCTGCTCGCACTTGCCGGTGGTCTGCTCGTCGCTCCGATCCTGGGCCTCGGCGGGGGAACCGCCGCGGCGTCGCCTGGCGCCTGCGACGACGCCTCGTGCGTTCCCTACGTCGATCGCGGCGTGCACGTCGGCGGCGAGTGCAACCAGGCCACCCGTTACAACTTCGGCCTGGATGCCAGCGGTAACACGCTGGCGTGCGGTTCGAAGCGCATGTGGGTGTCGTTCCCGCCGCTGGAAGGCGTACGTCTGCTGCGCTCACCGTGCGGCAGCACGACCGGCGTGGCTCAGTCTCCCGACGGCGTGCCGCTCAAGTGCGCGGCCGGTGCGTGGAGTGCCGATTACTCCGTGATGTTCTACGGCTGAGGCATGGACACCGACGGCGATTACGACGACCCGGGGCCTGACAACACACTCGGTCCGAGTGAGTCACTGGACTCCGACGAGGTGCGCAACGACGACGGCGACATCGTCGTCGATCCGCCGGATCAGTGGATCGACGCCGAGGAGGACGAGAGCCTCGACGAACGACTCGCTGCCGAGGAGCCCGATGTGCTGCCGCCGCCCGACCCCGAGGTGCGGACCGACCGCCGCACACTCGGTCAGATCGACGGCACCCCTGAAGACGGCGACTCGTTTTATACCGTCGTCGACAACGACGAGTGACTAGGCGCGGAGCACGACGGGACCCATCGCCTCGTACCGGCGGGCCTGCGCCGTGTCGAGTTCGGCTCCACTGACGATCGATTCGAAGTCGGACACCTTCGCGAAGCGACAGAAGCTGCTCTCGCCGAATTTCGAGTGCGCGGCCACCAGGATGGGTCGCCGCGCCACCTGTACCGCGGTGCTCTTGACGGCGGCCACCGCCGGATCGGGCGTCGTGAGCCCGTGTTCGAGGGAGATCCCGTTGGTGCCGAGGAACGCCACGTCGATCACCAGACCGGAGAGCATGTCGACAGCCCAGTGATCGACGGTGGCCAGAGTCCTCCCCCGCATGCGGCCGCCGAGGAGCAGGACGGTGACGGTGCGACTGTGTGCCAGCGCCTCGGCCACCAGCAGTGACGACGTCACGACCGTCAGCTCCTCTTCGGCCAGCCGTTCGGCGATCAGCCGGGGTGTGAATCCCTCGTCCAGATAGACGGTTTCGGCCCCGTGGAGCAACTCGGTGGCAGCGATCGCGATGCGGTGCTTCTGTGCGAGATCGACCTGGCTTCGGTACTCCACACCCGACTCGAACGACGCCGTCTCCAGAGGCACCGCGCCGCCGTGCACCCGCTTGAGCAGCCGGCGACCGGCGAGCACCTTGAGATCCCGGCGGATGGTCTCGCTCGCGACGTCGAGCTCTGTCGCAAGCGAGGCCACCTCGACCCGTCCACGGGTGCGGGCGAACTCGACGATCCTGCTCTGGCGGGTGTCGGAATCCACCGACGTCACGCTAGTCGGCTGAGGTCAGGATCGCCTTGATCTCCTCGGCCGTCGTGGCCTCCCGCAGCCGGGCGACGTCGTCGGCCTTGAGGAACACCTGCGCGATCTTCGTCAGCAGCGCCATGTGATCCTTTCCGGCACCGGCGATCCCGACCACGAACTCGGCCGGCTTACCGTTCCAGTCGATCGGCTCGGGGTAACGCACGAACGACAGCCCGGTGCGCCGGATGGCGTCCTTGGCCTCGTTGGTGCCGTGGGGAATCGCCAGACCGTTGCCCATGTAGGTCGACACCGAGCTCTCCCGGTCGTGCATCGCGGTGACGTAGGCCTGCTCGACCGCGCCTGCGGCAACCAGCAATTGGCCCGCTTCGTCGATGGCGTCGGCAGCGCTGCGGGCGGTGCCGGCGAGCACGATCGAGTCCAGCGACAGCACGTCCCCGTCGGTGGCCGGGGCTGGCTCGTCGGGTACCGGTGTCGCGTCGGCGCCGCCTGCCCCGTTGGTCTCGGCCAGCGTGCCGACTATTTCGTCGTAGCGGGGGCTGCCCATGAAGTCGTCGACGGAGACATGCATGGCCGACGGCGTGCGCTGGCGGGCGCGATCGGTCAGATCGCGGTGGGACACGACGAGGTCGTAAGTGTCGGTCAGATTGGAGATCGCCGAGTTCGACACCTTAACGTCACCGAAGCCCGCACTCTGGATCTTCCTGCGCAGCACCGACGCACCCATGGCCGACGAGCCCATACCGGCATCGCAGGCGAACACGATCGTGTGGATGGGTCCCGCTTTTGTCGCGACCCCGCCGACGAGAGCCGAAGCGACGCTGGACTTCTTGCCCTTCATCGACTCCATGCTGGCCGTCGCGGCCGCCAGGTCGGGCTCGTCGGTGTCCTTGTCGGTCTTCAGCAGGAACGCGGCGACCGCGAACGACACCGCGGTGGCGCCCAGCACGGCCAGCGTCACCCCGAGGAAGCTGTTGCCCGGCGTCTGTGCGTAGATCGCGATGATCGATCCCGGCGCGGCAGGTGCACGCAGCCCCGAGCCGAACAGCACGTTGATGAACACGCCGGTCATGCCGCCGAGGATGGTGGCGGCGAGCAGCTTGGGCTTCATCAGGACGTACGGGAAGTAGATCTCGTGGATGCCGCCGAAGAACTGGATGATCGCCGCACCGGGGGCAGAGGCCCGCGCCGCACCGCGACCGAAGAACATGAACGCCAACAGCACACCGAGCCCGGGGCCGGGGTTGGTCTCCAGCAGGAACAGGATGGACTTGCCGGTCTCGAGGGCCTGCGTGGTGCCCAACGGGGTGAGCACGCCGTGGTTGATGGCGTTGTTGAGGAACAGCACCTTCGCCGGCTCGATCAGGATCGAGGTCAGCGGCAACAGGTCGTTGTCGACGAGGAAGTCGACGGCGTTGCCTGCGCCGCGGGTGAATGCCGAGACGATCGGGCCGACGCCGAAGAAGCCCACGATCGCGAGCAGCATGCCAAGGATGCCGGCGGAGAAGTTGTCGACCAGCATCTCGAAACCGGGCCGGACCTTGCCTTCCCACAGTGCGTCCAGCTTCTTCATGCACCAGCCACCGAGCGGGCCCATCAGCATGGCGCCCATGAACATCGGCACATCGGAGCCGGTCACCACGCCGATGGTGGCGATCGCGCCGACGACGGCACCGCGATTGCCGTGCACCATCCGGCCGCCGGTGTAGCCGATCAGGATCGGCAGCAGGTAGGTGATCATCGGGCCGACGATGCCGCCGCCGTCGTAGGAACCCCATCCGCCGATGTGGGCGACCCACCCGTCCGGGTTCTTCAGGGCCGAGAAGATGCCCTGGAGCCAGCCCTGCTCGATGAACAGCGCGGTGATCAGACCCCACGCGATGAACGCCCCGATATTGGGCATGACCATGTTGGACAGTGCGGTGCCGAATTTCTGGACGCGCACCCGCGCCCCGGCACGGGGCGGTGTGTCCTGGGTTGCTGTTGACATGGAGCTCCTCCGATTCTCGCCGGTGACGCCGGTCACATGGTCAAGTAGACCGCACAAACGGGCATCTACGCAAGGACTCGGGCATATTCGGTCAAGATATGTGGTGGTTTTATGCCCGGATCGCGGATAGAGTGCTGAATAGCACACCAACCGAGCACACCAACCGAGCACACCACTCGAGCATGTCGGCGAAACCGAGAGGACACCCACGATGAAGGCACTGCGCTTCTACGCCCCCGAAGACGTCCGACTGGAAGACGTGCCGGAACCAGACTGCGCACCCGACGAGGTGAAGCTGCGCGTACGCAACTGTTCGACCTGCGGCACCGACGTCAAGATCTTCTACAACGGCCACCAGAACCTGACGCCGCCGCGCACGATCGGACACGAGATCGCCGGCGAGATCGTCGAGGTGGGTTCGGAGGTGAACGCCACCTACGGCAGCAGCTGGGAGGTCGGCGACCGCGTGCAGGTGATCGCCGCGGTGCCGTGCGGCGAATGCTACGAGTGCCGCAAGGGCTGGATGGCGGTGTGCCAGAACCAGACGTCGATGGGCTACCAGTACGACGGCGGGTTCGCCGAATACATGATCGTGCCGCGCCAGGTGCTCAAAGTCGATGGCCTGAACCGCATTCCGGACAATGTCGGCTTCGACGAGGCATCGGCTGCCGAGCCGTTCGCCTGCGCCATCAACGCCCAGGAGCTGCTCGGCATCGAGGAGGGCGACACCGTCGTGGTGTTCGGCGCCGGCCCCATCGGCTGCATGCACATCCGCATCGCACGTGGCGTGCACAATTGCGGGCCGGTGTATCTGGTCGACGTGAACGCCCCCCGCCTGCAGATGTCCGCCGATGCCGTCGCCCCCGACGAGATCATCAACGGCGCCGAGGTCGACGTCGTCGAGCGCGTCATGGAACTCACCGGCGGTCGCGGCGCCGATGTCGTCATCACCGCGACGGCCGCCAATGTTGCTCAGGAGCAAGCCATTTCGATGGCTGCACGCAATGGTCGCATCTCGTTCTTCGGCGGGTTGCCGAAGACGAACCCGACGATCACCTGCGACTCCAACCTGGTGCACTACCGGCAGCTGCACATCCACGGCGCCAACGGCTCCGCCCCCGAGCACAACAAGCGGGCGCTGGAGTACATCTCGAGCGGACAGGTTCCGGTCAAGGACCTCATCACCCGTCACATCCCGCTCGACGACGTGCTGGAGGCGTTCCAGATCGTCAAGAACGGCGAAGCGATCAAGGTGACGGTCGAGCCCGTCCCGGCCGAGGTGCCCGCCGGCGTGTGACGTGATCGGCACGACCGACTCGTGACGGCGTGTTTCAAAAGCGGACCGTTCAGGTACTCCCCTCGCAACGGCCCGACCCCCGGGCTGGAATTGAGAGCGAAGGGACCACGCACATGGGCGCCGACGACAAGGCCAGCAACAAGATCGACGACCTGGGCGGAAAGGCCAAGGAAGGCTTCGGCAAGCTGACCGGCGACAAGAGCACCGAGAACGAGGGCAAGCTCGACCAGGCCAAGGCAAGCGTCAAGGACGCTGTGGAAAACGTGAAGGACGCTTTCAAGAAGTAAGCGCCCGACCGAAGGCCCGCCACCCCGGTGGCGGGCCTTTCGCGTGTCACACGCTGATAGCGGAGGCGAACACCGACGGAGCGGGCGAGACCACCGTGTAGCCGAGATCGCGGAGCATGCCCAGTTCGATCGGGGACAGCACGCGCAAGGTTTTGCCGTTGGGCGCGACCGGCCCCATCAGCTTGGCGTTCGCTCCGGCGTAGGGAAACGTCGCCAGCCGCAGGTGCGACAACGAAAGTGCCTGCAGCGGAACGAGTCCGCCGTAAGCGGCCACGGCGTTCGCACCGCCGAAGTAGAGGCCACCGTTTGCACCCGAGAGGTTCGCGGCGTAGGCGCTGTTGAAACGGCCCCGGCTACTGAGCACGCGGGTTCCGTTCTGGTCGACGATGAACTTGTCGTAGGTGAACCAGGACTTCCGGGTCGTCGGCCCGCTGTCCAGGACGGCCTGGAAACCGAGACTGTGCAGCAGTTCGTGCATGATCACGGTCTGGAAGTCGACCTCGTTGGCCGCCGGGGAATCGTCGAACGAGTACGACGGGTAGGAGAAGTTCACCAGCACTTTGCCGTCGGCCGTGCCGCGGTTGGCGTCGGTGTGGAATCGCGACGTGACCTTCGTGATCATCGCGTTGGAGAAGGCAGGGCGGCTGGGAATGCTGAAGTTGGAGCCACCTGTGGCCAGATACGTTGCCGACGGGTTGTTTTCGCCGCTGACGTTGTAGGTGAGGGTGACCGGACTGGACGTCGCGATGTACTCCGACAGTCGGTTCGCCGCCGCTTGCAGAGCCGCCTTCGCCTGCGGCGTCCAGTACTGCGAGCCACTGCCGTAGGTGAACTGGAAGACGATGTCGTCGACGGCGGCCATGTTCAGGGTCACCACCGCGACGTTGCTCGCGGCCGCACCGTCGAACGCGGAGTAGCTGAACGTGTCGACGCCGTGGTAGTTGGTCGTCGGCGTGTAGACGAACCCGCCGTTCGAGCTCAACGCCACCACGCCGTACAGCGGGGCGATCACAACGCTGGCGGTCAGCGTGTTGCCGTCGGCATCGCTGTCGTTGTCGAGCACGTTGCCCTTGATGGTCTTGTCCTCGAATCCGGCGTACACGTCGCCGGTGGCAACCGGGGCATTGTTCGCAGCCGCCAGAGCAGCTGAATCCGCGACACCGGCGTCATCGGCCTGCCGGCGCACCCACGCCATCAGACCCCACAGCAGCGGGGTGCCCGGCTGCGTGCCGTGCCCGACGCCCGAGGCGAAGGCGTCGCTTTCCGAGCTCAGGACCGTGCGCACGATTGGAGTCTGCGTAGGAGTGGGCGTCTCGGTGCGCGTGGCCGGGGCCTGCAGTGCGACGGGCTCGGGCCCGGTCTCGGTCTCGATCCGGTTCCGCGCCGACACCGACTTTCCCGCGCGCTCGCTGAGTCGGACGTGCCGCTTCGACACCCGCGGCTCGTCGTCGGTACGCGCAGCCTTCCTGTTCTTTCTCGGTGCCGGTTCTTCGGTCGGCCGCTCGACCGTCCGCTGCTCACCGCCTGCCGCCGATGTCGCCTCACCGGATTCGTCAGCCCACGCGATCGCCGGGGCGCTGGTGACAGCCAAGCCAATCCCGAGGGCGACAGCTAACCCCCCGATCCGGCCGACGTGCGCAGATCGACTCATGGCGTCCCCCCGACAGCGAGCGGGTTTCCCGATGAACCCGCTTATTGACGGCAGAGTAACGCACGTGAAGTGCGGCAACAGCAAAAAGCCCCGCGTCTGGATCGCAGACTCGGGGCTTTGGCGGTGGCGGAGGGATTTGAACCCTCGGACGGGGGTTACCCGTCACACGCTTTCGAGGCGTGCTCCTTAGGCCGCTCGGACACGCCACCGTGTGGCAGCTTACCGAGCGAGGGCCCGCGGCCCAAACCGGCCGACGAACGTGGGCTTTACGTACGCTTTCGGGCGATTTTGCGTACATATGCCCCACGCTCGTCAGCGCTGCTCGGCGAAGAACTCCTCGAGCGGGGCCGCGCACATCTGCGCGAGCACCCCGCCGCGCACCTGCGGCCGGTGGGTCAACCGTCGATCGCGCACCACATCCCACAGCGAGCCGACCGCACCGGTCTTGGGCTCCCACGCGCCGAACACCACACGCGCCACCCGCGCCATCACCAGAGCGCCGGCGCACATCGTGCACGGCTCGACCGTCACCGCCAGCGTCGCACCCTCGAGCCGCCACCCGTCACCGTGCACCGTGGCCGCGGCCCGCAGCGCGAGGATCTCCGCGTGCGCAGTCGGATCGCCCAACTCTTCGCGCGCATTCGCCGCCCGCGCGAGCTCGGTACCGTCGGCAGCCACGACGACCGCTCCGATCGGCACGTCTCGCGGACCCGCCGCGGCGGCGGCGGCCAGGGCAGCCCGAATCAGCTGCTCGTCGGTCACCGGCCCAATTTGTCCAGCACAGCGGCCAGCTCGTCGGCGAACCCCATCTCCCGCGCGATCCGGCCCACCTGCTCGTCGGCGTAGAGGTCGTCACTCTCGTCGAGGATCACGCCCAGTACGGCCTCGGGCAGACCGATGTCGGACAGGACGGCGAGATCGCCCTCCTCGAACGGGTCGGCGCTCTCGAGTTCCTCGTCGTCGAAGTCGGCGTCGAGCTTCTCCAACACCTCGGCCGCGATGTCGTAGTCCAGCGCCGCAGTCGCGTCGGACAGCAGGAGGCGAGTGCCCGATGGGGCAGGGCGGACGATCACGAAGAACTCGTCGTCGATGTCGAGAATCCCGAAAACTGCTCCTGCGCTCCGCAATTCGCGAAGCTCCGTCTCGGCGACCGACAGGCTGGTCAGTGCGGCCGCGCGTAACGCGGTGCACCTCCACTTCCCGTCCTCACGCACCACCGCCACGCCGAACCCGTCCGGTTCGTCGACCGAACGCTGCTGAGCCTGTGCACGCTGCGCTGCCATGAGAGCTAACCGTAGTCCCCTGCCATGGCCTTGACCATGCGCTATGCCAACCTGGACAGGTGGAGAAGACACCCGTCTGCGTGCTGGGCCTCGGGTTGATCGGCGGCTCGCTGATGCGTGCTGCCCGGGCGGCCGGACGTCCCGTGTTCGGCTACAACCGGTCGGCCGACGGGGTCGAGGCCGCCCGCTTCGACGGATACGACGCCACGATGCACCTCGACGAGGCCCTCAGCCGTGCCGCCGATCTCGGCGCGGTGGTCGTACTCGCCGTCCCGATGCCCGCCCTGCCGATGATGCTGGCCCACGTGCGCGTCGCCGCGCCGCAGTGCCCGCTGACCGATGTCACCAGCGTGAAGGGCGCCGTTCTCGACGAGGTGCGCAAGGCCGGGTTGCTCGATCGGTTCGTCGGCGGCCATCCGATGACGGGCACCGCCCACTCGGGCTGGACCGCCGGCAATGCCGATCTGTTCGTGGGGGCGCCGTGGGTCATCAGCGTCGACGACCATGTCGACCCGCGCGTGTGGACCGAGGTGATGACGCTGGCGCTCGACTGCCGCGCGTTCGTCGTCCCTGCGCGGTCCGACGAGCACGACAGGGCCGCGGCCACGATCTCGCACCTGCCTCACCTGCTGGCCGAAGCGCTGGCTGCGACGGCCGGGCACATTCCGCTGGCATTCGCGCTGGCGGCAGGCTCTTTTCGGGACGGCACGCGGGTGGCGGCCACCGCCCCTGAGCTGGTGCGCGCGATGTGCGAAGCCAACGCCGCCGAGCTGATACCCGTACTCGACGAGACACTGGGACTGCTGACCCGCGCCCGCCAGCAGCTGGCAGAGCACGGGTCGGTGGCCGAACTGGTCACCGAGGGGCACGCCGCCCGGGTGCGCTACGACAGTGTGAGCCGCCCCGACATCGTCGGCACGACGATCGGTGCACAGGACTGGCGGGATGAGCTGGCCGCCGCCGGGCGCGCCGGCGGCGTGATCAGATCCGTTCTGCCAAGCCGGGATAGTCGAGGATGAAGCCGTTCGCGTCGACCGTGACGGTGGTGTCGGCGACGGGCGACTTCAGGGTGATGCCGTCCGAGGTGGCCGCGTAGCTGATGTTCGCGATGTCCACCGACAGGTCAGGCACCCGCAGGTAGACCACCGGAACGGTCACCGACTCCCCGCTCCCGGGCATCACCCCGGCGCGGCGGATCGGTAGCGCGTTGAAGAACGGGCTGAAGATGACGTCGACATCCAGGGCGCCCTCGTACGACGACCGGCTGGTCTGGCCCGAGTGCTCCTGCACCAGCCACATGTTCTCCTCGTCCCGCGCGACCGAGAGTTGCCGCTCGCGCTCGGCAAGGGTGACCGTCATCGACAACCGCTTCGTGGCGCCGGACTCGTCGGTGACCAGATCGTAGGAGGCGCTGAACGCCGGATGCGCCGAAGAGGCGGCCGCCACCACGCGGCCGTACGCCTTGATGCGGTTGCCCGAGAGCTGCACGCGCACCGACTCCATCAACGTCGCATCGGGTGCGCGCCAGGTCAGCACGGCGGGAAAGGTGGTCGGCTCAGAGCGGTCGGCTTCACTCATGGGTCTACCGTAGGCGACGGCCCCACCCGTTCGTGGCGGGCTGCCGAACTGGGTCGAGATTCGAGTGCCACCTCGTCGGAGAGGAAGGGCTGAGGCAGCGATCGACTGCCCCGCAGACGCCCGCTTCCCGGCACCGACAGCCACACCGCAAACGCCAGCGCAGCGTCCAAGATCAATGCCAGCAGGGTCACCATCAAAGCTCCGACCAGGGCGATGTGGAACTGCCGGACCTTGATGCCGTCGATCAGGTAGCGACCCAGCCCGCCCAGGCTGGCGTAGGCCGCGACGGTCGCCGTCGCGACGATCTGCAGCGTCGCGGTCCGCAGGCCGCCGAGGATCAGCGGCATCGCGATGGGCGTCTCGACACGCAGCAGGATGCGCCGTTCCGTCATGCCCATGGACCGTGCGGCGTCGATCACCGATCGGTCCACGTTCGCGATGCCGGCGTAGGTACCGGCCAGCAGCGGCGGGATGCCCAGGAGCATCAGCGCCACCGTCGGCGGCACGAGGCCGAGGCCCCACAGCAGCACGCCCAGCAGCAGCACACCCAGCGTCGGCAGCGCGCGCAGCGCGTTGACGCCGGTGACGACGAGGAAGGTGCCCCGCCCGGTGTGGCCGATCAGCATTCCGATCGGCACGGCGATCAGCGCGGAGAAGAACGTCGCCACCGCGGTGTACTGCAGGTGCTCGATGATCCGCATGCCCAGACCCGAGGGGCCGGACCAGTTGGCCGCGGTGAAGATGAAGGACAGCGCCTGTTCGAGGAAGTTCACACCGACGCTCCCTTCGGTGCCGCCTTGGCCGATCCGGTCTGCGCTCTCGTCCAGGGGGTCAGCAGTTTGCCGGCGAACATGATCAGCGTGTCGATGATGAGGGCGAGTACGAAGATCGCGATGATGCCGGCGATGATCTGATCGCTCTTGTTGGACTGATAGCCCTCGGTGAACCACGTACCGAGCCCGCCGATACCGATCACCGAGCCGACCGACACCATCGATATGTTGGTCACGGCAACCACGCGCAGGCTGGCAATCAGCACCGGAACTGCAAGCGGCAGTTCGACTTTCAACATCCGCGTCAGCGGTTTGTAGCCCACCGCGGTGGCCGCGTCGAGAACTGACGGCGAGACCGCGTCGAGCGCTTCCGGCACGGCCCGGACCAGTAGCGCCACCGTGTACAGCGTGAGCGCGACGATGACGTTCGCCTCGTCCAGGATTCGGGTCGGGATGATCAGGGGAAGCACCACGAACAGAGCCAGCGACGGAATCGTGAAGATGATGCTCGCCGTGATGGTGGTGAGCCGGCGCAGCGCCGTCGTGCGTTGCACCAGCGCCCCCAGCGGAACCGCGATCACCAACCCCAGCACGATCGGGATCAACGAGAGCCGCAGGTGGATCACCGTCAGCGCCCAGAGATCGTCGAGGTGGGTGAACAGATACCGCATTACTG
Organism: Mycobacterium kyogaense; assembly: GCF_036946525.1. Classification (GTDB taxonomy): domain Bacteria; phylum Actinomycetota; class Actinomycetes; order Mycobacteriales; family Mycobacteriaceae; genus Mycobacterium; species Mycobacterium kyogaense_A. The sequence continues at coordinate 68,981 of NZ_JAQIIY010000028.1, forward strand.
CCCGGCCTGCCGGGCGGTGCGCTGGGTCTCCAGTGCCTCGAGCACGTCGTCGGCGCGGACGCCTCCGATGACCTGATCGTGCTCGTCGACGGCGACACCGAGGCCGGCCGGCGAGGAGAGCGCGGCATCCAGCGCCAGCCGCAGGGTGCCGTCGGGGCGGAACAGCGATCCGCCGGCGATCGTGCTGTCGTAGAGCGAACGGCCCTCCCGGTGCAGGTTGACACCCTCGGCATCGATCCACGCGTACGGGGAGCCGTCGGGGTGGGTGACCAGCACCCAGTCACCGGAAGCCAGTGTCAGCGCGTCGATCTCGGGCTCACCGACGTGGCGGATCTCATGCAGCGGCAGGCCCGTGGCGTGGAAGAACTGCAGACCCCGGTACCCGCGGTCGGCGCCCACGAAGCCCGCGACCGCGTCGTTGGCGGGATTGGACAGCAGGCGCGAGGGCTCGTCGTACTGCTGCAGCACGCCGCCCCGGCCGAAGACGGCGACCTTGTCGCCGAGCTTGATCGCCTCGTCGATGTCGTGCGTGACGAACACGATGGTCTTGCGCAATTCCTTTTGCAGCCGCACGATCTCGTTCTGCAGGTCGTCGCGTACCACCGGATCGACCGCGCTGAACGGCTCGTCCATCAACAGGATCGGCGGATCGGCCGCCAGTGCACGCGCCACCCCGACGCGCTGCTGCTGTCCGCCCGAGAGCTGCGCCGGGTAGCGGTTGGCCAGGGCCGGATCCAGGCCGACCCGTTCCAATACTCCCAGCGCGGATTTCCGTGCGCTGCGCCGGGATTCGCCGCGCAGCACCGGGACGGTGGCCACGTTGTCGATCACCCGCAGATGAGGCATCAGACCCGCGCTCTGGATCACGTACCCGATGCCGAGGCGGAGCTTGACCGCGTCGACTTTCGTGACGTCGTCTCCGTTGACCGTCAGCGTGCCCGACGTCGGCTCGATCATCCGGTTGATCATCCGCATCGACGTCGTCTTGCCGCAGCCCGACGGCCCCACGAACACCGTGAGCGTCCCTTCGGGAACCTCGAGCGTCAGGTCGTCGACGGCGACGGTGCCGTCCGGGTACTTCTTGCTGACGTTGGTGAAGGTGATCATCGCGCCTACTTCCCGACGGGTTTGTCGAAGCCGTTGTCGGCGATCCACTTTCCCGCAGCCTCGTCCGGATCGACGCCCTGGTTGCCCTCGACCGCGGTGTTCAACTGGATCAACGCCTCGGTGGTGAGTTTGGCGCTGACGGCGTCGAGCACGGTCTTCAGATCGGACGACATCTTCTGGGAGGCCACGAGCGGCACCACGTTGGCTGCCAGGAACACGTTCTTGGGGTCCTCGAGCACCACCAGCTTGCTCTGCTCGATCGCCGGGGAGGTGGAGAAGATGTTGGCCGCGGTCACGGTGCCTCCGGTGAGCGCCTGCACGGTCGCGGGTCCGCCGCCGTCGCTGATCGCCACGAAGTTGGCCGGCGCGATGTCCAGTCCGTACTTCTCCTTGAGCCCCACCAGACCGGTCTGCCGCGTCTGGAATTCCGACGGGCCGCCGACCTTCACCTCGGGCGATCGCGCCGCGAGGTCAGCGATGGACTTGAGGTTCCATTGCTGCGCGATGGACTCCGACACCGCGAGGGTGTCCTTGTCCTCGGCGGGTGAGGGAACGAGGATCGACAGGTCGCCGGGCAGCGCCTTGAACAGCGCGAGCAGCACGGCATCTGATGTGGTGGCCGGGCTCTTCTCGTCGAAGTACTGCAGCAGGTTGCCGGTGTACTCCGGGATCAGGTCGATCGAATGATCCTGCACGGCCGGGATGTAGGTCTCGCGGCTGCCGATCCCGAACTGTCGCGAGACGGTGAAACCGTTGGCCTCCAGCGCCTGGGCGTAGATCTCGGCGATGATCTTGGATTCGGTGAAGTCCGCCGACCCGACCTTGATGGACTTCAGATCGCCGGAGACCTCCCCACCACCAAGCGGGTTGGAACTGCCACACGCCGCGACGGTGAAAGCGAGGACGACGGCCAGAAGGATGCGCAGCGGCGACCATCTGGATTGTCGAGACTGGTGTCGGAAACGGATCACGCTGGGACGTCCTCTCCGGATCGCGGAAGCTGTCGTGACCCTAACGCGACATCTGCGCATGTTTCATTCGAAGCGCGAAAGGGCAAGAATGGTGCCATGTCCAGCGAATCGTTCTCGTCGGCTGATCCGTCGCCCACGTACGACGTGCCGACGACACCGGCCACCGGCTCCTCGGTGCCGCCGAAGTCAGCGGTGCACCGCACCCGGGCTGCGGCGCTGTGGTCGGCGCTGGCCCTCGGATTCCTGATCCTCATCGTGCTGCTGATCTTCATCGCGCAGAACACGGAGTCGGCCACATTCGCGTTTCTGGGCTGGAGCTGGAGCCTTCCACTGGGCGTCGCGATCCTCGCCGCCGCGGTCGCAGGCGGCCTGCTCACCGTCGCCGTCGGCGCGGTGCGCATCTTCCAGCTGCGCCGGGCGGCGAAGAAGAACCTCAAAGCCGGGTTGTGAGCCGGCCTCACCGAATCGACACCACCTGATCGACCGAGTCCTTCGGTAGGTCGCCGTCGACGGTGGCCGACACATTCATGTTGTTCACGTTGATCGACCCCTTGTGGTTGTCCAACCACGCCGTGTCGGCCGCGTCGCGCCCGGTCGCGATGCGCACGAGCGACTGGCGCGGCGCCAGGAGCGTCGCGTCGACAACCCGCCACTGCTCGTCGACGAAAGCCTCGGCCACGGCGTGGAAATCCATCGGCTGGCAGCCCGGCGCGTACACCGACACGAGGCGGGCGGGCACGTTGACCGCGCGCAGCAGCGCGATGACCAGGTGCGCGTAGTCGCGGCAGACCCCGGAGCCGGCGAGCAGGGTGTCCGCGGCGCCGTCGATCGGATCGCTGGAGCCGGGCACGTACTGAAGCCGCGACCCCACCCATGACGACACCTTCTCCAGCAGCGCGACCGAGTCGGTGTAGTCACCGAATTCAGTCGCGGCGAAGCCGAAGAACTTGTCCGCCTCGGCATACCGGCTCGGCCGCAGATAGGTCGTCAGGTCCAGTTCGGTCACCGGCGTCGGATCCGCCTGCCCCAACACCGTGGCCGAGTAGCTGACCCTGAGGTTGCCCTTCTCGACATCGAACTTGTGGATGCGGTTACCGTGATCGCCGGAGATCTCGTTGATCTTCTCGAGCGGAATTTCCTTGCCGTCCAATGTGAACGACAGCGACTCGGTCACCTCGGCGCCGGGCTGCGGTGCGACCGCAATCTGGAACTCGAGGGTCGTCGGGGCAAAGATCTCGACGTCCAGTTCGGCACCGACGTCACGCTTCATCTCTGTTGAGGGCACGCGCTTCTCTACCCAGTGGTCTCGCGCGGGAAACCCTCTGTGATCAGGACAACGCGCGAAGCCCTGCAGCGATCAGCGGGGCGACGGCTTCCTCGACACGATCGCCCTCGTCGGTCACGCCGGCCTCCCGTGACCGGAATGCGATGCCGGCCCCGATGATCGCGAGTTTGAAGTACGCCAAAGCCATGTAGAAGTCCCAGTCGTGCAGCTCGACACCGGCGGCCCGCGCGTACTTCTCGGCGAGCGCGTCAGGGTCGGGCACCAGCTCGGACGCCCACGCCGCGTCGGCGTGCACGAAGTGGAATGTCGGGTGCCGGTAGACGCACATCAGTGCGGCGTCGCTGAGCGGATCGCCCAGGGTGGACATCTCCCAGTCGAGGACGGCGACGACCTTCGTGGCGTCCTCGGCGTCGAGGATCGTGTTGTCGATGCGGTAGTCGCCGTGCACGATCGCGACCCGGCTCTGGGCCGGCACCGCTTCGGCCAGCCGGCTGTGCAGCTTCTTCACGTCGGCGTCGCACGCGTCGTCGGGCTGCTTCACCAGATCCCACTGCGATCCCCAGCGCCGCACCTGACGCTCGAGATAGCCGCTGGGCTTGCCGAAGTCACCGAGACCGACCGCCTCGGGGTCCACCGCATGCAGGTCGGCGAGGACGGCGATCAGCGCGTCGACGGACTGCTCGATGGCGGCCTCGTCGCCGAGAGCCTCGAGTTGATGGGTGTAGCGCACCACGCGGCCGGCGACGAACTCGACCATCTGGAAGGGTGCACCGAGCACCGAGTCGTCGTTGCGCATCGTGACCGCGCGGGCCACCGGTACGGCGGTGTCGGCCAGTGCGGCCACCACCCGGTACTCGCGGGCCATGTCATGGGCGGACGGCGTCAATCCGTGCAGCGGAGGACGGCGCAGCACCCACTTCGAGGCATCGTCGGCCACCAGGAACGTCAGGTTCGACCGGCCGCCGGACACCAGCTCGGCACGCAGATCGCCGGTGCGGGGCACGCCCACCTCGCGCAGGTGGCGATCCAGGGCGGTGAGGTCGAGGCCTTCGAGGTCTGTCACGGCGTTCTGTTTACCACCTGGTGTTTCGCGGCAGCAGATCCCATACGTGTTCGGTGCCGTTGACGCTGGCCACCGAGAGCCGGCCGCTACGCGAGGACAGCACGCGGGTCACCGAGGCGTAGTCGACGTGGAAGTTCAGCAACCGCGGCGTGCGCAGGATGGTGTGCAGCAGAACGTTGATCACGCCGCCATGGCTGAACACCACGACGGTGTCCTCGTGGCCGGCAGCGGCCACCACGTCCTCGACACCGGCGGTGATGCGGGCGCGGAAGGCGTCCTCGTCGACGCTGCTGGGCAGGTGACCGTCGATCAACCGCTGCAGCTCCTGCGGGCTTTCCTGCGCGATCTGCTCGATCGGGATGTAGTGCTCCAGATCGCGGTCGTACTCGGCCAGGCGGTCGTCGACCTCGATGGGCAGGCCCAGCGCGTCGGCGACGGGCCCGCCGGTCTCGATGGCACGCACCTGAGGGCTGCTCACCAGCCGGGTGATCGGGAAGCGGGCAAGCGCGTCGGGCAGCCGGGCGGCCTGGGCCACCCCGTCGGGCGACAGGCTCGGGTCCGAACCCTCCCCCGGCTCGCTGCGCAACGGGAGCGCATGTCGGACGAGAAGCAGTTGCACCGTGCCACCATAGGGCCCGTGACCGGGTACGCCGATGCGCTGTTCGATCTGACCGACCGCGTGGTCCTCGTGACCGGGGGCAGTCGCGGGCTCGGCCGGGAAATGGCATTCGCCGCGGCCCGGTGCGGCGCCGACGTCGTGATCGCCAGCCGCTCCTACGAGTCGTGCGCCGCGACAGCCGACGAGATCGCGGCCGAGACGGGACGCAGCGCGTTGCCGTACGCGGTGCACGTCGGGCGGTGGGATCAACTCGACGGGCTCGTCGATGCCGCCTACGAGAAGTTCGGACGCGTCGACGTTCTCGTGAACAACGCGGGCATGTCCCCGCTCTACGACTCCCTGACCGATGTCAGCGAGAAGCTGTTCGACGCGGTGCTCAACCTGAACCTGAAGGGTCCGTTTCGGTTGTCGGCCCTGGTGGGCGAGCGAATGCTGGCCGCCGGCGGCGGGTCTATCGTCAACGTCAGCACGAGCGGGTCGCTGCGCCCGGACCCGATGTTCCTGCCCTACGCGGCCGCGAAGGCGGGCCTCAATGCGATGACCGAGGCGCTGGCCAAGGCCTTCGGACCGACGGTGCGGGTGAACACACTGATGCCCGGCCCGTTCCTCACCGACATCTCCGACGCGTGGACGTTCGATCCCGACCAGGCGTTCGGCCACCTTGCGCTGCGGCGTGCGGGCCAACCGCGCGAGATCATCGGTGCAGCACTGTATTTGATGTCGGATGCGAGCAGCTTCACCACGGGATCGATCATCCGAGCCGACGGTGGCCAGCCCTAGGGCGTCACGATGTCGAACGCCGGGTCCGGCTTGTCCAGCACCTCGACGAGTTGCGCGAGAACTGCTGCGTCGCCCGCGATCTCGACACCAGGTGACGTCGCGTCGCCGGCCGCCAAGGTCAGCAGCCGCACCTTGGTCGCCAGGCGCAGCGTCGCCTGCGCGGTCTGCTCGTGGGCGTCGACCTTCCGGTAGACGAGCACGCCGTTGCGCAAGGTGAGCCGGTAGTTGGTCGCGATGTCGACGAACGTCACGTCGATCGCCAGGTCGAGATCCCACGCGCGCGGCCCGTTCACGCTGATCGCCAACACGTCGAACATCTGCTCCGGAGAGAGCTGGGCGGCCATCGTCGTCGACGTCGCCGTCGGCGTACCGAAATTTCCGTCACGCAGCTCGGTCGCTCCCGCGAGGAAGAAGTTGCGCCACGTGGCGGTCTCCGCCCCGTAAGCCAGCTGCTCGAGGGTGTCCGCGTAGAGCTGCCGAGCCCCCGCATGGTTCTCGTCGGTGAAGATCGCGTGATCCAGAAGTGTTGCTGCCCAGCGGAAGTCGCCGTCATCGAAGGACTGCTGCGCGATCTCCACCACGCGGTCCAGCCCGCCCATCGCGGCGACGTAGCGGGGTCCCGCCGCCTCCGGGGGATGCGGCCACAACCGGGCGGGGTTTCCGTCGAACCAGCCCATGTAGCGCTGATAGACGGCCTTGACGTTGTGACTGACCGATCCGTAGTACCCCCGTGCGTGCCAGGCGTTCTCCAGAGCGGGCGGCATCTCGAAGGTCTCGGCGATCTCGATCCCGGTATAACCCTGGTTGAGCTGCCGCAGAGTCTGGTCATGGAGGTAGGCGTACAGATCCCTTTGCAGCGAGAGGAATTCGACGATGTTGTCCTTGCCCCACGTGGGCCAGTGGTGCGAAGCGAAGACGACGTCGGCGCGATCGGCGAAGGTGTCGATCGCCTCGGTCAGGTAGCCGGCCCAGCCGTGCGGATCGCGCACCAATGCACCGCGCAGCGTCAGCAGATTGTGCAGGTTATGGGTGGCGTTCTCGGCCATGCACAGTGCCCGGAACTTCGGGAAGTAGAAGTGCATCTCGGCCGGAGCTTCGGTACCGGGAGCCATCTGGAATTCGATCTCGACACCGTCGATGGTGTGGGTCTCCCCCGTGTCGCGAATGTCGATGGTGGGCACGATGATCGCGACCTCGCCCTGCGACGGGGTCTGACCGAGCCCACAGCCCACCTGGCCCTGCGGCCCCCGTTCCAGGACGGCCCCGTACATGTAGCCGGCGCGGCGGGCCATGGCCGTGCCCGCGTAGACGTTCTCCTGAACGGCATGCGCGGTGAAGCCCTCCGGCGCCAGCACCGCGACGGTGCCCGCGTCGACGTCGGCCTGGGTGGTCACCCCGAGAACTCCGCCGAAGTGGTCGACGTGGCTGTGGGTGTAGATGACGGCGGTGACGGGCCGCTCGCCGCGATGCTCGCGGTAGAGGGCCAGGGCGGCCGCAGCGACCTCGGTGGAGACCAATGGGTCGATGACGATGATCCCAGTGTCGCCCTCGACGAAGGTGATGTTGGAGAGGTCGAAGCCGCGGACCTGGTAGATGCCTTGATCTTCCCCCGTCGCTCCGCTCGCCCCGGCAACGACTTCGTACAGCCCCTGCTTTGCGGCCAGCTGCGACTGCCGCCACAGGCTCGGGTGCACGGTGGTGGGTGCGTCCCCGCGCAGGAAGTCGTAGATGTCGTTGTCCCACACCACCCGCCCGTCGGCGGCGGTGATGACGCACGGCGTCTTCGCGGCGATGAAGCCGCGATCGGCGTCGGTGAAATCCCGGGTGTCGTCGAACGGGAGGGTGCTCAGATGCTGGCGGTGCGCTGCTTCGATCGTGCTGGTGGGCGGCTTGTGCTCCATTCCGCTGAGACTGCCACTTTCACGGCCCTCGCGGTGGTTGACTGAGCCAATGGATGTCCGTCGAGTTGTCACCGGTCACGATGCCGCCGGAAAGTCCGTGTTCGTCAGCGACGAGAACGTCGCGCCACGCACACCGGTACTGCTTCCGGGGTCGGAGTTCACGATGCTGTGGGGCGGGGACCAGACGCCACACTTCCCCGACGACGGGTCGATGCCGAACTGGCGCACCTACTTTCCGCCGATCGGTGGATTCCGGTTCTCGATGTTCACGCTGCCGCCGGGAACCGCGACGGCCAGGACGGACGACCTCACCACCGAGGAGGCGATCGCCGACGGGGAGGAGAAGCTGCCCGGACTGCTGGCCTACATGGAGCTCGACGACCCCGGCATGCACACCACCGACACCATCGACTTCGAGGTGGTTCTGGAGGGCTCCGTGATCCTGGAGCTCGACGACGGTGCCGAGGTGACGTTGCACCCCGGGGACACCGTGGTGCAGAACGGGACTCGGCACCGGTGGCGCAACCCCGGCGATGTGCCGGCCCGGCTCGCGCTGTTCTGTTGCGGTGCCGAGCACGACACGGTCACTCGCCCCGGCTGAGCCGCTCACTCACGGCGAGGCAACCGGTGCAGCTCGACGTCGGTCAGCTTCCCGTCGCTGACCGTCGCCGTCATGTAGGTGCAGTGGGGCTGACGCCGGCGGTCGGTCGGCGAGCCCGGATTGAGCAGGCGCAGACCGCCCTCGGCGGTGGTGTCCCACGGGATGTGGCTGTGGCCGAACACCAGCACGTCGGTGTCGGGATAGGCCTTGGCCATCCGCGCCTCGCGGCCGGCGGCGCCGCCCGTCTCGTGGGTGACGGTGAAGCGCAGTCCGCCCAGTTCGACGTCGGCCCGTTCGGGCAACCGGCGTCGTAACTCGTCGCCGTCGTTGTTGCCCCAGCAGGCCACCAACCGGTGGGAGCGCTGCTCCAGGACATCGAGCAGGTCCGGCTCGACCCAGTCCCCGGCATGGATCACCACGTTGGCCGCGTCGACGGCGTCCCACACCTGCGGTGGTAGGTCCTTGGCCCGCTTCGGCACGTGCGTGTCGGCGATCAGGAGAAGGCGCACGTAACCACCCTAGAACCTCCGGGCTTCGCGAAATTGGCGCACGGACCCCCTGCCGGCGGCCCATAGGCTGCTTGTTCGTGGAGCGTTCGGTCGAGGTGGTGGTGTCGGAACTGCAGGCGGCGTCCGAGCGCTTGCGCGACGCCGGACAACGGCTGCAGGACGGGTTGTCCAGCGTCGACCTGGAGACGCGCCAACTGCTGGGCTCGGGGTGGAAGGGCGGGGCGGCGTCGGCCTACGGGCCGGCGTGGGATCAATGGCACACCGGGGCAGGCCAGGTGGTCCGCGGCCTGCAGAACATGGCCGACCTGCTGAGCCTCGCAGGCAAGGAGTACGCCAAGACCGACCAGCAGTCCGGCGACGCGCTGAACGCGACGATGCAGGGCGGCGGCGGGGCTGTGCCCACGGGAGGTGGCGGCGGCGGGGCTCCGAGTGCGGCGCCGGCGGCTGCCGCGGCGGTCGGTGGGGCGGCTGCTCACTCCTCTGAGCCGCTGACGGGGTTGGCCAAGGCGATGAACCTCGACCAGCTCGGGTCGGTCGCCGAGTCCGCGCAATCGGCGCCCCAACAACTCGGCGGCTTCCTGCAGCAGGGCGCTCAGATGGCGGGCGGCCTCGTCGAGCAGGTGTCGTCGATGGTCGAAGGCGTGGCGCAAGGTGGGGATGCCAAGGGCGGCGAGGCTCCCGCACCCGAAGCCCCAACGGAGTCCGATCCCGAGCCGAAGCCGAGGGACGGGCGATGAGCGAGCTGGTGGTGGACTTCGATGCGCTGCGCGCCGCGATCCGACACATGGAGGAATTCGGCCGTGAGGTCACCGAATGCCTCGACGACATCGAGCACACGATGGCCATGCTGCGCGGATCGTGGGAAGGCGCCGCCTCCGACGCCCAGGACCAGGCACAGAAGCAGTGGGAGACCGGCGCAGAGCAGATGAAGGAGTCGCTCGCCGCGCTGCAGAAGGTCGCCGACACCGCGCACAAGAACTACACCGACGCCGTCGCCAAGAACGGTCAGATGTGGCAGGCATGACCAACGGGGGATCACGCAGTGCGGATCGAGGTTGACCCAGAGGCGCTGATCACCGCGGGTCAGCAGACCGGTGCGATCGGCGCTCAACTGGCTCGGCTCTCCGACGCGCTGGGCACGGCGCTGGCGGGCGGCATCTCCTCCGGCATGGATCCGGCGGGGTTGAACTTCGGGATGAAGTACGGCCATCAGGCCGGCGAGTTCACCTCGGCCGTCGCCGATGCCGCCAACGCCTTCAATGCCGTGGGCATGCTGTTGCAGGCCACCGGATACAACTACTGCAATGCCGATGCCGCAGCGACGATCGGCGGCCCCGGCCCCTCCGGCGGCGTCGGCGCCGAGCCTGGAAAGGCCCTGCCCGCGCACGTTCCTCCCGGCCCCCAACGGCGCCACCGTCCCGACGCCGGACAAGTGGTACCTGATCCAACCGTTCCTGCAGCTGCTGCCCGGCATCGGATTCTTCGCCGGTGCGGCGATGACGTGGCCGTCGGGCAACGCCCCGATCATGGGGGTGACGGCCGGCCAGTGGCGGAACTTCGCCACCGGCTTCGCTCTGATCGAGCCGCAGCTCACCGGGATCAAGAGTGCCGTTGGCGCGCAACAGGTCCCCGAAGTCGGCGCGATGAAGACCGCGCTGGAGAGCCTGGGTGCCGAGATCTCGAGGTTGGCCGAAGTGTCCACCACTGTCGCGCAGGCGATCACTGATTTTGCCAACGGTGTGCAGGAAACCCAGGACGCGATCCGCCGAATACTCGACCGGCTGTCGCTGGACGGGCTGTGGGACACCGTGAAAGGCATCTTCACCGGTGAAGCCGACGACATCCTGCGTGAGGTCGCCCACGACGTCGGCACGGTGCTGCACAATTTCCAGAATCAGGTCAAGGGCCTTGTCGGCCTGCTCGAGGAACTGACCATTACCATCGGCGATATAGCGACTGCCTTCCAGAAGTGGATTCGGCCCATCCTGGTGCAGACGTTCGGCGACGGGGCAGGCAACGCTCTCGCCGACTACCTGAAGCTGGTCAACGACGTTCAGGTCGGTGCGCTGACCGGGTTGATCGGCACCGTGTCGGGCGTGGTGGCGATGGCCGATCCAGACACGTGGAAGGGCATGGCCGAGTTGGCGCTCTCGGTGGCCAAGGACCCGTCGAGTGCGCCCGGCGTGCTGGAAAACATGAGCAAGCAATTCTTGGCGTGGGACAAGTGGTCTGGTGATCATCCGGGCCGCGCCGCGGGCGAGGCGATCTTCAACATCGGCTCGCTGTTCGTGCCGGGTGGGGCGCTCTCGAAGACGGGCAATGTCGCCAAGGGCCTCAATCTCAGCCGGCGGATGTTGGAAGAGGGGCGACTGCCCAAGTTCGGCGAGCTGGGCAGCTGGACCCGCGCGACGCCGAGTCGCGTTGAGGCGCCACATATTCCGGAGTTCAACCCCAGCGGGCCCGGCGGTGTACCGCCTCTGCGACCCGAGGGGATTCCGGGCGGTGCCGGGCCCGGGTCTGGTGGTGCAGGCCCGGCGCCGGGCGGGTCGACGCCGCCGGCGGGTGGGCCGTCGGGGAACGGTCCGTCGGGAGGCGGCCCGCGCACGGGTGAGCCGTCGGCTCCTGGGGGCCGGCCGTCGGGGTCCGGTGCTGAAGGCGGTTCCGGGCCGCGGGCGCCCGTGGGCGAGGCGCCGTCGTCAGGTGGCGCGCCGTCGTCCTCGGCACCGTCGCCGAGTGGGGCACCTTCGCCGGGCGGATCGACGCCGTCGGCTTCACCCGGCGGGGGCCCCGAATCCGGTGGCGGATCGACAACGCCCCACGGACCGTCGGGTGGGACGCCGGAAGCGCCGACAGAAGCCCCAGCGCACTCGGCTCCTTCAGCTACGCCGACGCCGGAGTCGTCAGGCGGAGGCGGCGGGTCGGAACCGGGTCCGCACAGTGGCGGGTCCGCAGATGCCGGCGGGACTCACGAACAGCCCCTGTCCCCCGAGGGCACACACCCGGGAAGTGCGGAATCTCACGCGAACGGCGATCAGCCTCCGCCGGGAGACGACCACGGTGCGCATACGCATCCCGGTTCTGCGACGGATCTAGAACATCCCCACCACTCACTTGGGGACGTTCCCAATCAGCGCCGACAAGCTTGAAGAAATTCTGAATACCGACAAGGGCGACCGTCCACCGCCGGAGAGCTACCTTCCGCAGGAATACATTGACCAACATCGCCAGCAGTTCGAAGATGGCGCTTCTCGGATCATTCTTCGAAGCGCCTACGAGGATTACGGCATCGGGAAGCCGGATCTGGGCCGATCTGAATTCGTCTTGACGAAAGCTGATGCCGACAACATCATCTCGGAGTCTGGTGGAGATCCAGCTCGCATTGCCGCGCGACTCGGCGTTCCAGAAGACCAGCTTGTCGGGAAACAGTATGGTGGTGATTCACTTCCACCCAACAAGCGTGTACGAACCTGGAATACCCTCGGGAAACGAGTGGGGCGCAAATGGGCAATGGCTGCCTGGAGGTCAACTTCCTGCAGGAGATTTGGAGGCGGTCGTGCACACTGAAGGAATGGTGAACGGACGGGATTACACCGTCATCGACATCGCGACAGGAGAGGTTCTCTAGATGGAACTCCGGCGGATTACCATGAATCCTTACGACTTCACTCTCTACCAGGACGCAAGCGGCGGCTTCGTAATCAAGGTTGTCTTCAGCGAGGGTGACTACAAAATGGATATCGAACGCTACTTTGTCGTCGGCTCTCTCAGCGATGACAGCATGGAGGCGCTGAAGCTATTGGCAGTGCAAATTCGCGATGATTATCCCGATACGCCGTACCCAGAAATCCATAGAGCAGATGTGACTATCGTAAGGTGATCCGACAATGTGGAGCGTTTGTTCACTGGGAATCATTGTAAATTTACATAGTCGACCCTCGAAGAGCAGCTCTACGGGCCTTCGCATCGCCTCCTCAAATCGGAAGGGTGGCCGAACCGAGCGATCATCCCAGATCCGCTTTTCGTGAGCGGTTCTGCGATCGGCAGAAAGAGCACCGCGTGGTGAATGAGGCGGACTTAGAGGGTTACCCAGAGCCATTAAAGGACACCGCCTCCAGTTGGTATACATGGCAGCGGGTCTACCTATGGACACGTCACCGCCGCCCCCGGCGATCGAGAGCGGGCGCCGAAGAAATGGGAGACCGAGGCGGAAGTCTTCTGGGGCGCACGCCCGCCACAGATGGTGGACGACAGGACCATGTCGTTCGCGCATCCGTCCGGGGAGTTCTTTTATTACCTCAGCGAGGAATCGAGTGTCTACTTCCTAGACCTCGAGGAGCGCGGTACGAGGAAGCGTTACTGGATGTTCCGACGTCTTAGAGACGCGGAAAAATACATTCTTTGCGCGCTTTGCGACGCTGCTCAGACGGTGCAGCGGACAGATACCCTCTGGCAACGCTGGTTTCAAAGCGGACTCGATCCTCGAGTTCAGCTGTCCTATAACGACATTGATCAATTTCCCGGCTCTGTGTCGCTGACCGTTGATCAGGAGCCAATCGATCGTGGGTGGATGGGCAAGGACGACGCCCTAGCGTTTTCGCACCCGATTCTGTTGACGGTACACGAGCTTCGTAAGGCCGTTCGCGCAGAGTTTCCCGACGAGGCATTCCGCTGGGGTTCAGAAAAGCAATGACCCCAACGCTCCCTGTCGTTCCAGCGAGCACGGTTCACCCTTCAAGAATGGGCAATCCGGCCACTGGGAACGTTCCCGTGCAATGTTGGACAACGTGATGTTGGTGACTGAGATGCCGCACTCGGCTGCGACGCAACACGTCGTGACCTAACGATTCGTTGGAATGGAGATCCAGCTTGTCTGACCGACTCATACTGCAGAAGCTGCTCACCTCGCAGCTCGCCACCGCGATCGTGGAAGTCGGAGCCGAACAAGTCGGAGGGTACGTCGCAGCCGCGGCGGGAACCGCCAGTCTTCTTACGCCGCAGCAACTTCTCGCCGCCTACGGTGTCAACGAAGCGCCACAGTTCGTCGACGTCGTGCGGTTCGAGCAACCGCGTCTCGCATCCTTGACAACACCAAAGAGTGCATCACGCCCTTGGCCGACCTTTCCCAATGGTTTCCTGTTCGGCGACTCGTTATCTCAGGTGTGGGTCATAAGCCGTACCCGGTATCCCCCTCGGAGCTGAGTACTGGCGAATTCGTTTCGACGACGAACAGAAGGTCCTCTCTCGATACGAGGGAGTAGCCCGTGGCTGGGCCAACGCAAAACAGTGGCGTCCGCCCAGCCCGATGGTGGGAACTCTGGCGCTCTGGCGCGGCCACGAATACTTTGCGGATGTCTCGCAAGACACGGTGCATCTGACAGCTATCACCGACCACGGTCCGCAGGGATTTCAGCCTGTCCGCCCTCAAGTGTGGGCGGCCGTCGCGCCTCTCAACGATACGGAACTTTTCGAGCGCGTCTTCACCGCTGAGCTCGACGGTGTACCTGTCCGAATCCTGCGCACCTCTGGCCCAACTGCCGACATTCTTTTACTCGATGACGATCCTGAGTCGGGCCGGTCGAGTGGGTGCTGGCTTGATCGAACCGGGGATCTTCGAAATGACTGTCTATACCGAACGATTGACGAACATTCAAGGAGTAGAGAATATGCTTGCCCAATCCCGGGCAACTGGCGCAACCCAAACCGTTGAACAAGCCCAGATGCGAACGGCACTCTATCTGACCATCGACAGCGTCGACTGGGACCAGAGCGGGGGTGGATTACCCTATGCAGTTCCCGAACTACAGATCCAACTCCCCATCACTGGGAAGGTCATCCGACAAATTCCAGGACCCGATCGCAGCGACTATTTCTTCGTTCGACTCGAGAAGCCGATCAAGTTCCATCCCGGCGCTGGCTTCGACTGGACGCGTACGCAATCAGAGTTCCGTGGTCAGGACCAGGATGGCTCGTTCCTATGGATTTACGCTGGTGTCGTCTGCAGCCTCTTCACCGGAACGCAATTGCACGCCGGGATGAGGCAACTACCGGTTCGTCTTGCTCTGGTTGTCGATAACACCCTTGGACGGGACGAGACACTCTCCTTTGAAGAAGTGCGAGTACGCGGCACAAGGCACCGTGAGCCACGTTCCCGAGTCGAATATCCCGGCCTGTTGATCGAATGCTGGAGTAGCGCTGAGGAGCCGGAGGCAACTCCGATGGAGATCCCCGCCCGTCTTCAGCGGTGAAGAGTGTGAGGCCTTCTAGATGGGTT
>NZ_JAQIIY010000029.1:0-83690 GCF_036946525.1 Mycobacterium kyogaense
ACCCTTGGCAGGGTAAACGGGTGTCAGTCCAGGCAGGTCTCGTAGCTCGCGATCGAGATCAGGCCCTCGAGAGTGTCGATGTCGACCATCTCGCTGCTCATCGCTCGCATCAGGGGTGAGTCACCGATTTCGGACGCATCGGCAAGCAGAGCCATCTCCACGCCATTGTGGGTCATTGCACTCCTCCAAAGGGGTCACCACCGATTGTGCCTGCAGATCAGCGGCACTTCACCCTCTGACACGCAACGGGTCTGAAACGAAATCGCAACGCCCACAACGCACTCGGTGCAATCTCCTTTGCTGGTTCTGCACGTGTGCGTCTAACTCTGGCGACCCGATGATCGGGCTGGCATACTCAGCGCATTCACCAGGCGCTTCACGCTCCCCGACGCGGGCGCCACCAGCCAGGATGCTTCATGAACCACGCTCGATCCCCGATCAAGCGGCCGCCTCGGTGGGCGCTGTCCAACTGGCCTGTCCGCGTCAAGGTCGTGGCCATCGTGGTCGTGCCGCTGCTGTTGGCCGGCGCGTTCGGTGGGTTGCGCATCCACGCCGCAAACTCGTCCGCACAGAATCTGAGGGTCGCGGCCGCCCGGGCCGACATGGTGCCGGCGGTGGGGCAGTACCTGGCTTCCGTGGAAGCGGTGCTGGTGAGCGCGACGGACGGCGGCGACGTGCCCGCCAGCGTCACCGCATTCGAGTCGCAGGCCGCCGATCTCCAGCGGCAGTTAGCCGCAACCGACGTCGACGACGCGGTCCGCCTGGCTACCAACACCTTGCTCGACTTCGGGCGGGATCTCGTCGCGAAGTCGACGTCGGGGGGCAACGATCTGCGCGGCCGGGTGAAGACGTACGCCCCGCTGCTGATCACCGCCGAGACCGCGATCACCGGTCTGGTGGCCGGAGACGACGAGACGGTACGGGAGGCGGGCGAGGCACTCGCCCGCGCGATCGGTGCACGCGGCCAGATGACGATGCAGCAGATGCTCGTTGACCGTGGCGCAGATTTGCCTGAGCCCGAATTGCGCTCGTCGATGATCACGCTGGCCGGAACCGAACCGTCGACCGTCGCCGCGATGGGCGCCTATCTCGGCGGTTCCACCGACGCCGCGGCGGCACTGCGTTCGGAAATGGTCAAGCGGATGTCGCTGCTGTCGGACCCCGGCGTGGCACTGGTGGGCAATCCCGACCTGCTCGCGTCGCAGCGCGTCACCCGCGGCATCGCCGACAGCATCATCACCGATACGTCCCGCAGCATCCCCGCGACCGTCTCGGATCAGGCCGCCGCCGCCCGGACCGCAGCCCTGCGCGACGCCGCGATCGTCGGCGCGGCGATCCTCATCGCGCTCCTGCTCGTCACGCTGGTGGCGCGCAGCCTGGTGCGGCCGCTGCGGACCCTGCGCGACAGTGCGTTGCGGGTGGCGCACGAGGATCTGGCGCGAGAGGTCGAGCAGGCACGCACCGACGGCAAGACGCCGACCATCGCGCCGCTGGCGGTGCCGACGTCCGAAGAGATCGGCCAGGTCTCGCATGCCGTCGACGAGCTACACGAACAGGCGGTTCTGCTGGCGGCCGAGCAGGCGCGGCTGCAGATGCAGGTGACCGACATGTTCGAGACGCTGTCCCGGCGCAACCGCACGCTGGTGGATCAGCAGCTGGCCCTGATCGACCAGCTGGAGAGCGACGAAGAGGACGCCGGCCGACTGCAGAGCCTCTTCCGCCTCGATCACCTCGCAGCACGGATGCGCCGCAACGGGGCCAACCTGATGGTGCTGGCCGGCGCCCGCATCCCGCGCCAGAACGCCGAGCCTGTCGCTGTCGTCGCCGTGGCCCACGCCGCAGCGTCTGAGGTCGAGGACTATCACCGGGTCGACGCCGACGGGCTGCCCGACACCGCGGTGTCCGGTGCGGTGGCCGGTGACCTCGTGCATCTGCTCGCCGAACTGCTCGACAACGCGCTGCGGTACTCGCCGCCGACGTCCGCGGTGCGTGTCTCGGCGGCGCACACCGGAAACGGCGGCCTCGTGCTCGAGGTCGCAGACGCGGGCCTCGGGATGAGTGAGTCCGATCTGCGGGTCGCCAACACCCGGCTGCAGTCAGGCGGTGAGGTCAACCCATACACCGCGCGACACATGGGGTTGTTCGTGGCGGGCCGCCTCGCCGCCCAGCACGGTCTGGTCGTGCGGTTGCGCAGTACCGTCGCCGGACGGCCGTCGTCGGGGACCACCGCCGGGGTCTACGTACCGGCCGAACTGTTGGCAGCGGCCCCACCGGCACCCCAACCGGTACCGGCACCGGCACCGATACCCGAACCAGCACCCGCGCCACCACCACCACCACCAGCGCCCACACCCGTCGCTGTGACCCCTCCGCAGAACGGCCACACTCGTGCGCGGCACGCCAGGGACGACTCCGACGACGACGCGATCTATCAGACGATGCTCTCCGAATGGCTCGTCGACCCGCACGAGCTGACCCACAGCACCGACCTGAACTGGCAGACCGTCTGGGACCACGGCTGGTCGGCCGCGGCCGCCGCCCAGTCCGCGCCAGTGCAGGAGCGCACCGCCGAGGGGCTGCCCATCCGACGTCCCGGCGCGCGGCTGGTTCCCGGCGCCGCCCAGCAGACCGACCCCGCGGACGGCGGCGGCGTGGCCCGCGATGTGGCCCGCGATCCCGAGGCGGTCCGCAACGGCATCGCCAGCCACTTCGGCGGGGTCGCCGCCGGACGCCGGCATGCCCGCGACGAACGAGAGGACGCAGGTGGCTGACACGCTCGACTGGCTGGTGGCGCGATTCGCCCGGGACACGCCGGGGGTGTCGCACGCGATCCTCGTCTCGGCCGACGGACTGCTCACCGCGGCCAGCGAGCACATGCCTGCCGAACGGGCTGATCAGATGGCCGCCGTCGCCTCCGGGTTGGCGAGCCTTTCGGCCGGCGCCGCGCAGTTGTTCGACGGCGGATACGTGCTGCAGTCGGTCGTCGAGATGGAGAACGGCTATCTGCTCCTTATGCGGGTGGGTGACGGCTCCAACCTCGCCGCACTGGCCGCGCGAGGCAGCGACATCGGCCAGATCGGCTACGAGATGGCGATCCTCGTCGAGCGAGTGGGTGCCGCGGTCGCCTCGCCGCGCCGGGACCCGTTGCGTTCGTGAGGCGTCGAGCTGTGACCGACCGATGACCGACGATCCGGGGCCCCGCCTCGTCCGCCCGTACACGCTGACCGCGGGCCGTACCGACGCGCGGGTCGACCTGCCGTGGGAAGCCCCGGTGGGTCCCGCCACGCCGCCGCCCTCCTACGACTGGCCGAGCGCCGACGTGCGGGCTCAGATCATGTCGGTGTGCGCCGGTCGTCCGTCGGTCGCCGAGATCGCCGCGCATCTGCGCCTCCCTCTCGGCGTGGCGCGGGTCGTCGTGGGGGATCTGGTGGTGCAGGGTTATGTGACCGTGCACGACACCCTGGCGACGACGGCGACGGTCGACGAGCGACGGGATCTGATCGGAAGGACGCTGCGTGGGCTCAGGTCACTCTAGGGCCGGGCACTCGAGGACCGCCTCGACGAAGATCGTCGTGTCCGGCGGGTTCGGTGCCGGCAAGACCACCTTCGTCGGCGCGGTGTCGGAGATCGTGCCGTTGCGCACCGAGGCGCTGCTCACCGACGCCTCACTGGGCGTCGACGAACTCGCCGGATTGCCCGACAAGACCACGACGACGGTCGCGATGGATTTCGGTCGCATCAGTCTCAGCGACGACCTGGTGCTGTACCTGTTCGGCACCCCGGGGCAGCGCCGGTTCTGGTTCATGTGGGACGACCTGATCCGCGGTGCGATCGGGGCGATCATCCTGGTCGACGTCCGCCGACTGGACGACAGCTTCGCCGCGGTCGACTACTTCGAAGCTCGCGACCTGCCGTTCCTGGTGGCGGTCAACGAATTCGACGGGGCGCCGCGCCACCCGTCGTCCGCGGTGCGGACCGCGTTGGCGCTGCCCGAACATGTGCCCCTGATCACCGTGGACGCCCGCAGCCGGGAGTCGACGAAGTCGGCGCTGATCGCGGTCACCGAGTACGCGCTGAGCCGGTTGGCGCCTGCCGGCTGACTGCGATGGACGATCGGACCGACCACGAATTCGTCGACGAGGATTTTCGCGACGACGACCTCAGCCGATGGCGCACGGAGCGCGTCGTGTTCGACGGCTGCGACTTCTCAGGAGTCGACCTGTCGGAGTCCGAGCACGTGGGCTCCGCGTTCCGGAACTGCACTTTCCGGCGTACTTCGCTGTGGCACAGTACTTTTCGTCACTGCAGCTTTCTCGGATCGACGTTTCTCGAATGCCGGATCCGGCCCGTGACGCTGGTCGAATGCGACTTCACGCTCGCGGTGCTCGGTGGGGCTGACCTCCGCACCGTCGATCTGTCGGACTGCCGCCTCCGTGAGGCGAGTCTCGTCGGTGCTGATCTACGCAAAGCGGTGCTGGCCCGTGTCGATCTGACCGGGGCGCGGGTGCAGGGCGCTCGCCTCGACGACGCGGATCTGCGCGGGGCGCGCGCGGATCCGACGTTCTGGACGACGGCCATGCTGCGCGGCGCCAAGATCGACCTCGAGCAGGCGCTGGCCTTCGCAGCCGCGCACGGACTCGACATCCACGGCGGCTGATCAGTTTTCGATCGCGCGCGTCACCAGATCGGCGATCGTGTGGCAGTAGTCGGGGGCCACAGCCCCGCTCGTGTACAGCGCGCAGGTCTGCAGCGGCGACACGAGCAACTGCAGCACGGTGATGGGCCGGACCTCGGTGCGGACCTCGCCGCGGGCGGTCGCGCGCTCGACGATCGTCTCCATCATCTCGAGGTGCCTGCGCCAAAGAAGCCGCCGGGTCTCGTCGTCGACGGTGTGCGACTTGCTGTCGATGACGAGCATCCGGACGATGCGGCGGCCGACGGCATCGTTGAGATAGGCGCCCACCGATTCCGCGAGCTCACGCAGATCCCCGGCGAGGCTGCCGGTGTCCGGTGTGCCGATCGTGACCGAGGTCGAGCTCAGGAGCGCGTCGACCATCAGATCCTGGGAGCTCGACCACGACCGACGGATCAAGTCGGGGTCGAGATCGCATCGGTGCGCGACACCCTCGATGCTGAACCGGTCCACACCCCACTGCTGCAACTCCATCAGTGCCGCATCCAGCGCGACGGCGCGGACCGCCGCATCGTTGTCACCCACGTGATACATCCCCCCTGCAGAACCCCGGGGACCGAGTCTATTGCGTTCGCAAGGGCCCTCCGCGCAGAGGTTTGGTCGTCACGCGGTGTCTGATGGCGCGACTCCTCGCACGCTCGTCGTCACGCGGCTTTCAGGCGGATCTTCCACCTCACGAACGCGACGTACACCACGCTGATCGCGACGAGCATGCCCACGTCGAACAGCCACGCACCCGAGGTGTGTTTCCAGTGGTCGTCCTGCGGGGTCAGCGGCCCCGGCACCAGACGGATCAGGTCGATTGTCGACGCCGACGCGGCGAAGCCCCAGCGGGCCGGCGTCGCCCACGACATCTGGTCGAGCACGAGCCGGTCAGTCACCGGGATCATGCCGCCGGAGAACACCAGCTGGCTCATGATCGCGACCACCAGCAGCGGCATGATCTGCTCGGCCGAGCGCGCCAGCGCCGACAGGGCCAGGCCTACCATCGCCGCGGCAACAGTGGTGAGCGCGATGTCGACGAACAGTTCGAGGCTGCGGTTGCCGATCACGTTGCCGGCGTCCACGGCGCCGGGCCCCCAGCCCTTGCCGATGATCGCGATCGCGGTCACGATCGCGGACTGCACCACCGCGAACGCGGTGAACACCACCATCTTGGCCAGCAGATACGCCGAAGTCGAGAGCCCGACGGCCTGTTCGCGCCGGAAGATGGCCCGCTCGCCGATCAGCGCGCGAATGGTCAGCGCGGTGCCCATGAAGATCGCGCCGACGTTGAGCATCACCAGGATCTGGCCGGGTTCGTTGGGGGCCTCACCACCCTCGAGCGCCGTTTTGGGCACACCGAATCCGACGTCGCCGGGCACCGACAGGGACAGCACGCCCATGATGAACGGCAGCAGCATCAGGAACGCGAAGTACCCGCGATCGGACACCACGAGCCGGATCTGCCGACGTGCGATCGTGGACAGCTGCCTGCGCAAACTCGTGCGCGTGGGATTGCCGAGCTCCGACGGTGTCAGTGCCGGCGGCTGCGGCGGCGGCGGGCCGTGCTGGTCCAGGTAGCGCTGCGCCGCCGCATCGGGATCACCGGCGACGGCGGAGAAGATGTCGGCCCAGTTGGTGGTCCCCATCGAGGCGCCGATCTGGTTCGGCGGCCCGTAGAACGCCGTCTTGCCGCCCGGCGCCAGCAGCAGCACCTGATCGCAGACGTCGAGGTAGGTCAGCGAGTGCGTGACCACCAGTACGACGCGACCGGCGTCGGCGAGCTGACGCAGCATCGTCATGACCTGCCGGTCCAGCGCGGGGTCCAGGCCCGAGGTGGGTTCGTCGAGGATCAGCAGCGACGGGCCGGTCAGCAGTTCGAGCGCGACCGAGGCACGTTTGCGCTGGCCGCCGGAGAGCTTGTCGACGCGGGTGTCGAGGTGCTTGGTCATCTCGAGTTCCTCGAGCACCTCGTTGACGACCTGTTCCCGGTCGGCCTTCGTGGTGTCCGGCGGCAGTCGCAGCTCCGCGGCGTACATCAGGGCCTGGCGCACGGTCAGCTGGCCGTGGACCACGTCGTCCTGCGGCACCATCCCGATCCGGGAGCGCAGCGAGGCGTACTCGGCGTGGACGTCGTGGCCCTCGAACGACACCTGTCCCGTCGTCGGGTGGGTGTAGCCGGCCACCAGCCGGGCGAAGGTCGACTTGCCGGCGCCTGACGGGCCGATGACCGCGGTCAGCGTGCCGGGCCGTGCGGAGATCGAGATGTTGTCGAGCAGTGTCTTGTTGTTCTCGATCGTCCACGTGACGCCGTGGACGTCCAGGCCGCCGGTGGCGGTGGCGGCGGCCGTTTCGGTCCGCCGGACCAGCGTGCCGTCGCGGAAGACCAGGTCGACGTTGCCGATCGTGACGGTGTCGCCGTCTGCGAGAACCTGCGTCTCGACGCGCGAGCCGTTGACGAACGTGCCGTTGATGCTGCGGTTGTCGCGGATCTCGGTGCCACCCGGCGTGGTGACCAGGGTGGCGTGGTGGCGCGACGCCAGCACGTCGGGGATGACGATGTCGTTGTCGCTGGCGCGGCCGATCTTCACCGAACCGGGCGGCACCTCGGGCGCACGGCCGGGCCGCAGGATCTTCAGCATGCTGGTGGCGAGGTTGTTGTCACCACCGGACCGGGGTGCGGCGGCGGGCCCCATCTGGGTGACCGACTCCATCGCCGGCGACGAGATCGGTTGCTGCTGCAGGGGTCGCGACGGCGGCGGTGGCGGGGGATAGCCGGTCCGCGGACCGGGCGTCCGGGTGGGCGGGCCGGGGTGGGTGACCGGTTGGCTCGGCCACTGTCCGCTCGGGCGGCTCGCCACGGGGACCGCGGTGGTGGGCGGCGGCGTGCCGGCCGACCCCTGGTGCCTGCCCACCTCGAACGTCAGCAGCGGTCCGTCGGGATTGCCGATGTGGAGCTGGGTGCCGTCGGTGATGTCGACGACAGGCACCCGCCGGCTGTTGACGAACATCCCGTTCAGTGACCCGTTGTCGATCGCGAGCCAGCGGCCCTGGTCGAAACGCAGCACCAGATGCGCGCGGGAGATCAGCGGATGGGCGATCCGGACGTCGGCGCGCAGATCTCGGCCGACGACCACGTCGTTACCGGCCGCGAAGGTACGTGTGGACCCGTCGTAGCGCACGGTCAGTGCTGGGGGTGCTGCTCGGGTCACAGAGCCGCTCCCGCGGCGACATCAGACATCGCGCCCAACTGTATCGGTAGGCCGGCAGTGTCGAGGATTCACGTGACTCTAACGTGACTCTGCGGGAGAGATGTGGGCGATCTGTGGCCGGGCCGTTACGTTGGCGTGTGCATACCGTTGCCCGGCGTGGTGCGACACGCCCGCCCTGTGTGGCGTGAAATGTCCTGGGAATACCGGGAATAGCGTGTGTTCACTGTCTTCCTGGCAGAACTCCCAGGTTCGACCCCGTGCGCGACGGCATTTTAGAGGCAATCCTCTACTTTAGGGTGGAGCAATGCCGCGGCCCGCCCGATACACCGTCGACGTCCTCCTCGACGCAGCGGCGGCCCTGTTGGCCTCAGACGGCCCGGGCGCGGTGACCATGTCGGCGGTCGCGCGTGCCACCGGTGCGCCGAGTGGCTCGGTCTACCACAGGTTCCCGACCCGGGCGGCGCTGTGCGGAGAGCTGTGGGTGCGCACCCAGGAACGTCTGCAGGAGGCGCTGCTGTCTGCGCTCGACAGTGACAGTGACGGTGATCCGGCGCAACGCTGCGTCGCCGGCGCACTCTGCGTGCTCGCCTGGTGCCGCGCACATCCGACCGAGGCCCAGGTACTGCTGACGGGCCCCGGCCAGCTGGGGCTCGGCGACTGGCCCGAGAATCTCGCCGGCCGCCGGAAACGCTTGCAGCGCAGACTGAATAAGACGCTCGGGGAAATCGACGGCGATGCCGCCCGGGTCAGCGCGGCCGTGATCGACGTGCCGTACGCGATCGTGCGACGCCACCTACGGGCGCGTCAGACGATCCCCGCCGCCGCTGATGCGATCGTCACCGACTGCGCGCGAGCGCTCATCGACCCGAGCTGACCGGTGACGGCGATCCCGTCACCACGCAGTGCGTGTGGCTGTAGATCGTCGCCATGCACTGGTTGCAGTGCGTGCACATCGACTGCACCGAATGCCCGTCGGCGGCGATGCGGTCGATCAGGTCCGGTTCGGCGAGCAGGGCCCGTCCCATCGCGACGAAGTCGAAGCCCTCGGCCATCGCGAGGTCCATGGTCTCGCGATTGGTGATGCCGCCCAGCAGGATCAGCGGCATCGACAGCTCCGCGCGGAACAGCCGGGCATCGCGCAGCAGATAGGCCTCGCGGTAGGGATACTCGCGGAAGAACTTGTTGCCCGTCATCCGGATTCCCCAGCGCAACGGTGGTTTGAACGCACCCGCGAACTGCTTGACGGGCGCGTCGCCGCGGAACAGGTACATCGGATTGACCAATGAGCTGCCCGCGGTGAGCTCGATGGCATCCAGGCCACCGTCGGACTCGAGCCACTTCGCGGTCTGCAGCGCCTCCTCGGTCGAGATGCCGCCCCGAACTCCGTCGCTCATGTTCAGCTTGGCGGTCACCGCGATGGGCGTGCCGGCTTTCTCGACGGCCCGGCGGACGGCGAGCACCATGCCGCGCGCCACCTTCGCCCGGTTGGCCAGCGAGCCGCCGAACTCGTCGTCGCGCCGGTTGATCAGCGGGGACAGGAACGAGCTGGCGAAGTAGTTGTGGCCGAGGTGCACCTCGACAGCGTCGAAGCCGGCGTCGATGGCCATCCGGGCCGCCTGGGCGTGCGCCTCGGTGATGTCGGTGATGTCGTCGCGGGTGGCCCGCTTGGCGAAGCGCATCGACAGCGGATTGAAGAAGCGCACCGGGGCGTAGGCCGCGCTCCGGTTGGACTTGGAGTTGGCGACGGGGCCGGCGTGGCCGATCTGCGCGCTGATCTTGGCGCCCTCGGCGTGCACCGCGTCGGTGAGCTGTCGCAGACCAGCCATCGCCTCGGGTCGCCAGTAGATCTGGTTGCCCTCGGTGCGTCCGCCGGGGGCGACGGCGAGATAGGCGACGGTGGTCATCCCGACGCCGCCGGCGGCGGGCAGCCGGTGGTAGGTGATGAGGTCTTCGGTGACCAGAGCGTTCGGGGTCGCGGCCTCGAACGTCGCCGCTTTGATCACCCGGTTGCGCAACGTGATGGGACCCAGCGTGGCCGGAGTGAACACATCGCGGACAGTTGTCATGTCAGAGAGCCTGTCACAATGATCGCCGTGGGTGCGATCACTTTGGACGGTAAGGCCACGCGCGACGAGATCTTCGTCGACCTCACGGCGCGCACGGCGCGCCTCGTCGAGGCCGGTCACACTCCGGGACTGGGCACCGTCCTGGTCGGCGACGATCCCGGGTCGCAGGCCTACGTGCGGGGCAAGCACGCCGACTGCGCGAAGGTCGGCATCACCTCGATCCGGCGCGACCTACCCGCCGACATCAGCCAGGCCGATCTGATGGCCACGCTCGACGAGCTCAACGCCAACCCCGAATGCACCGGGTACATCGTGCAGCTCCCGCTGCCGCGCCACCTCAACGAGAACGCCGCGTTGGAGCGCATCGACCCCGATAAGGACGCCGACGGCCTGCACCCGATGAACCTCGGCAAGCTCGTGCTCAACGAGCCCGCCCCGCTGCCGTGCACGCCGCGGGGGATCGTGCATCTGCTGCGGCGCTATGAGGTCGAGATCGCCGGGGCACACGTCGTGGTGGTCGGCCGCGGCGTCACGGTCGGTCGTCCACTCGGCCTGCTGCTCACCCGTCGCTCGGAGAACGCGACGGTGACGCTGTGCCACACCGCGACCCGCCACCTGCCCCAGATCGCCCGGGAAGCCGACGTCATCGTCGCCGCCGCGGGCGTGCCGCACATGGTGACCGCGGAGATGGTGCGGCCCGGAGCGGCGGTCGTCGACGTCGGTGTCAGCCGCGACGACGCCGGCAAGCTCGTCGGCGACGTCCACCCCGATGTCTGGGACGTGGCCGGGCACGTGTCGCCCAATCCCGGCGGTGTCGGTCCGCTCACCCGGGCCTTCCTGCTCACCAATGTCGTCGAGCGCGCCGAGGCTGCCGCCGCGTCGTGAGGTCAACGCGCAGGCTGTTCACCGGGCAGTGGCCGATCCTGGTCGTGGGACTGTCCCTGCTGGCCGCGTTCGTACTGGTGGCGGCGGGGTACTGGCGCCGCGGCGCGCTGGTGATCGCGATCTCCGTGGGAGTGGCCTCGGCGCTGCGGCTGACCCTGCCCGAGGACCGGGTGGGGTTGCTCGCCGTGCGCAGCCGCACCGTGGATGTCGCGACCACCGCGGCGGTCAGCGCAGCGATGCTCTACATCGCGTGGACGATCGACCCGTTGGGCACCAGCTAACGGATGCCCGGTCGGGAGAGCTGTCGCCGGGTGGGCTGAGCTGCGCCACGATGCGCGGCCGAGTCTCACAGGGCCGACGTGCCGAGGGTCGAATCCGAATCGGCGGTCTGCGCCGATGTGACACGTCGCGCCACATCTCCGGAGGTGCCACATCGAGGGTTGTTACCGCAGGTCAAGGCGGTTCCCACAACGTTCATTTTCAACGGTGAACAAATGTTTCGTTACCGGCGAGTAGGGATACCCCAGGGGCGTCCTCAACGGTGTGACTACAGTCACACCGTTACCTGCGGAGCGCAACAGGGGTGATCCATGGCCGGTTTGGTCAAGACGGTGGCGCGGTGGTCCAAAGCGCCGGCTCGTGACGTCGAGGCGCCGAGCGGGGGGTGGGTGAACATGGTGCGCGGGCTAGCGGCCCGTGCCACCACGCCGTTGCTTCCCGACGACTATCTGTCTTTGCTCAATCCGCTCTGGTCGGCGCGTGAGCTGCGCGGTGAGATCGTCGAGGTTCGCTCCGAGACCGACGACTCGGCCACTGTGGTCATCCGGCCGGGATGGGGCTTCACCCGTGACTACCAGCCGGGCCAGTACGTCGGCATCGGTCTGCGGGTCGACGGTCGCTGGCACTGGCGGTCGTACTCGCTGACCTCGGTCCCCGAACAGACCGAGGGTGAGATCTCGATCACCGTCAAGGCCACGCCGGAGGGGTTCCTGTCCACGCACCTCGTCGGTGGGGTGGAGCCCGGCACGATCATCAGGCTCGCCGCGCCGCAGGGCGAGTTCACGCTGCCGAATCCGCCGCCGGAGCACCTGCTGTTCATCACCGCGGGCAGCGGCATCACCCCGATCATGGCGATGCTGCGCTCGCTGAACGCCCGCGGTCAGGAACCCGACATCGTCCACATCCACTCGGCGCCCTCGGCCGAGTCGGTCATCTTTCACGACGAGCTGCGCGAGCTGGAAAGCCGGCAGCGCGGGTACAAACTCCATCTGCAACTCACCCAGGAGGACGGCAAGGTCGAGCTCACCGAGCTCGACAAGCTCGTGTCGGACTGGCAGAAGCGCTCCGCATGGGTGTGCGGCCCCTCGGCGATGCTCGACGCGGCGGAGGAGGTGTGGGAGGAACACGGTCTGGCCGACCAGCTCAACATGGAGCGGTTCACGATCGCAGCCACCGACAAGGGCGGCGAAGGCGGCACCGTGCACTTCGGGATCTCGGACAAATCCGCTGAGATCGATGGTGCGACAACCATTTTGCAGGCCGGCGAGGACGCCGGCATTCAGATGCCGTTCGGCTGCCGGATGGGTATCTGCCAGACCTGTGTGCTCCCGCTCGAAGAGGGGCACGTCCGGGACATCCGTTCCGGGCAGGAACACGGTGCGGGCGACCGTATCCAGACATGTGTGTCCACCGCCTCCGGTGACTGCACCATCAAGATCTGAGGAGACTCCCCATGGCAATCACCGACATCAAGGCCTACGCACACCTCACCGAGCAGGACGTGGAGAATCTCGCCGCCGAGCTCGACCAGCTCCGCGCCGACATCGAAGAGTCGCGGGGTGAGCGCGACGCACGCTACATCCGGCGCAGCATCCAGCTACAGCGCGCGCTGGCCGCCGGCGGGCGGATCGCGCTCTTCGCGAGCAGCAGCCGCATCGCTCGGATCGGCGGCACCGCGATGCTCGCCTCGGCGAAGATCATCGAGAACATGGAGTTGGGGCACAACGTCATTCACGGTCAGTGGGACTGGATGAACGATCCCGAGATCCACTCCACCGAGTGGGAGTGGGACACCACCTGCCCGTCGTCGCAGTGGAAGTACTCGCACAACTTCGTGCACCACAAGTACACCAACGTGGTCGGCCTGGACAGCGACGTCGGCTACGGCATCATGCGGGTGACGCGCGACGAACCGTGGGAGCGGTGGATGATCGGCAACCCGATCTACAACCTTCTGCTCGGCACGTTCTTCGAGTGGGGGGTGGCCGCCCACCACATCGAGGTGGACAAGATCCGCAAGAAGGAGAAGACCTGGGCCGAGGCGCGCAAGGACATGCGCGTGATGGGCCGCAAGATCGTCAAGCAGGTGGGCAAGGACTACATCATCTTCCCCGCGCTGACCGGAACCAACTGGAAGCACACGCTCAAGTGCAACGCGGTGGCAAACTTCATCCGCAACTACTGGTCCTACATGGTGATCTTCTGCGGTCACTTCCCCGACGGCGCCGAGAAGTTCACCGTCGAGGAGTTCGAGAACGAGACGCGCGGCGAATGGTATCTGCGACAGATGTTGGGATCGGCCAACTTCCACGCAGGTCCGATCATGGCGTTCATGAGCGGTAACCTCTGCTACCAGATCGAACACCACCTGTTCCCCGACCTTCCGAGCAACCGGTATGCCGAGATGAGCGTGCGCATCCGGGAGATCTGCGAGAAGTACGACCTGCCCTACACGACCGGCCCGCTGCTGCGGCAGTACTGGCAGTCGTTCTGGACCATCCTCAAGCTCGCGCTGCCGGACAAGTACCTGAAGGCTCCCAGCGACGATGCCCCGGAGACGGCGTCGGAGCGGCGGTTCGGCCGCGTCGACGCCACCCCGGGGACGCCGAAGCGTGGGTTGCGCACCGCGATCCGGGAGCGCAGGAAGGTCGCCGCCTGAGACGTCGGGTGGTGATCTCAGCCCGCCGCCAACTGAGCGCGCCGCTGAGGTCGCCATCCGGCACGCGGGACCGCGGCGACGAGCGCGCGGGTGTATGCGTGTGCGGGCTGCGTCAACACCCGGGCGGTCGTGCCCTGTTCCACCACCGTGCCCTGCTCCATCACCACGACGCGATCGGCGACCTGGTTCACCACTGCGAGGTCGTGGGTGATGAACAGGTAGCTCACGGGGCGTTGCGCCCGGATGTCCTTGAGCAGGTTGAGAATCTGGGCCTGGATCGAAACGTCCAAGGCCGCGACGGCTTCGTCCAGAATGACCAGCCGAGGGTTGGCGGCAAGTGCCCGCGCGATCGCCACCCGCTGACGCTGACCGCCGGACAACTCCCACGGTAGGCGCGACGCGAACTCGTCGCCCAGTCCGACGTCCTCGAGCAGCGTGCGTGCCGCCGCGGTGCGGCGCACCTTGTCGAGGTCACCCTGGTGAATACCGACCGACGTCGCGATCACGTCCACGATGCGCTGCCGGGGATTGAGCGACGAGTACGGATCCTGGAACACGTACTGCACCTCGGCGGCCCACCGTGCCCGCTGGCGCTGTCGGCTGGGCGCACGACCGCGCGTCTCGCCGTTGACGGCGATCGTGCCCGAGGTCGGCGACTCCAGCCCCACGATCGTCTTGGCCACAGTGGTCTTCCCAGAACCTGATTCGCCGACGATCGCCAGGCATTCGCCGTCGGCCACGTCGAAGCTGACGTCGTCGACGGCAAGGACAGGCGCTCCGCCCCGTACCGGCGACGGATACCGCTTGCAGAGGTTTCTGACCGAGAGCACCGGTGTGTTCGTCATGTCAGACCGCTTTCAATTCATCGTGGCGTGCCCGGTTGTACTGCAGCACAGGCAGTCTGTCGACTCGATGGTCGATGCTGGGCCGCGCCGAGAGCAGCTCCCTGGTGTAGGGGTGTTGCGGATCGTCGTAGACGTCAGTTCCCTGCTCGACGATCTCGCCCGCGTACATCACGGCGAGCCGGTCACAGCACGCGGCGGCCAACTCGAGGTCGTGGGTGATGAACAACAGCGCCAACCCGCGCTGTTCGCGTTGCTCGCCGATGATGGCCATGACATCGGACTGCGCGGTCACATCGAGGGCGGTGGTCGGCTCGTCGGCCAGCAGCAGAGTGGGTTCGGCGAGCAGTACCGACGCGATGAGTACGCGCTGCAACAGTCCCCCGGACAGCTGGTGGGGGTACTGGCGCATCCGCTGGCCGGGTTGCGGACACCCACCTCTGCGAGCAGCGTGACGGCGCGGTCCTCGGCTTCGGACCGTGACACACCGCGGGTGGTCCGCAGCGCCTCGGTGAGGAAGTCGTCGACACGGTGTACCGGGTTGATGTGGGCCCTCGGGTCCTGGAAGATCATTCCGACGTCGCGACCCCGGAAGCGCTGCAGCTCAGCATGTTTCATCGCGAGCACGTCGGCGCCGTCGAATTCGATGGTCCCGCCGACGACGAAGTGCCCGGGTAGCAGCCGCATCACACTGCGGGTGGTGAGCGACTTGCCCGAGCCGGATTCGCCGACGAGGGCCACGGCTTCCCCCGCTCCGACGATGAGGGTGACGCCGTTGAGGAGGCGCTTGGTGCCCGCCTTCGACGGTGCGTCGACGGTCAGGTCGCGGATGGTGAGCAGAGTCTTGTTCACTGACCACTCCTTGCTGATGCGGTGAGTCGGTCGCCGATGACGGTGACGCACAGGACGATCAGCACGATGAGCGTGCCCGCGGACTGGGATTCGGTGAAGAAGCCTCGCAGCACGCTGTCGAAGCCGCTCTTGACCATGAGGCCCAGATCAGCGGTCGGCGGCTGAACACCCAAGCCCAGGAACGACACTGCCGCTAAGTCGATGACGGCGAAGCCCAGCGACGACACCGCCTGCGCCACGATCAGCGGCATCAGGTTGGGCAGCATCTGCCACGTCGTGATCGACAGACTGCGCTGGCCCTGCAGCCAGGCCGCGGACACGTACGGCAGGTTGCGCTCACGCAGTGCTGCACCGCGCACCACCCGGGCCACGTACGGGATGTAGGCGATGGTCAAACCGGCAACCACCGTGCCGAAACTCGGCCCGAACAACGCGACGGCGATGAGTGCGAACACGATGCCCGGGACGGCGAACAGCACGTCGAGCACCCAGGAGATCGCGGTGTCGACCCGGCCGCCCCACCAGGCCGCGGTGAGCGCGAGCATCGAGCCGACCACCGTGGACAGCAGGATCACCAACCCCGGGCCGGCCAAGGTGTATCTGGTGCCGAACAGAAGGCGCGAGAAGATGTCTCGCCCCAGCGCATCGGTGCCGAACCAGTGTGTCGTCGTCGGATTGCTCAAGACGTTGAGCAGGTCGGGCTCGTTGGGATCGAACGGCGCGATGACCGGCGCGAGGATCGCGGCCAGAACGATGACGATGAGCGTGATGGCGGCGGTGGTGCCGAGGACCCCGAGCCGATCGGTCAGCGTGGTGATGCGACGCAGCGGATGTGACAGCGGCGCCGCACGTACCACGGGTGCAATCGATACCGCTTGGCTCACGATTTCCTCCCCAGGGCGATGCGCGGGTCGATGACGGTGTACAGCACGTCGACGACCGCGTTGACGATGACGAATCCGAAGACGAGCACGAGGACGACGGCCTGCACCACGGCGAAGTCGCGCTGCAGAATCGCTTTCACCAGCAGCGAGCCCAGTCCGTCGATGGCGAAGACGTTCTCGACGACGACAGCCCCGGCGATCAACGACGCCACTGTGAGACCCAGCACGGTGGTGATGGGTATCAGCGCGTTTCGCAGGATGTGCCTGCGGATGATCACCGAACCGGGTAGGGCCCTGACGAGCGCTGTCTGCACGTGCTCGCGGCCGCGCTCCTCGTCCACCGACGCGCGCGTGATACGGGTCAGATACCCGATGCTGCCGAGGCTCAGGGCGATCGCGGGCAGCACCAGGTGGTGCAGCGTGTCGATCCCGCCGGATCCGCTGCCGAACACCGGAAACCAGTTGAGCGCCACCGCGAACAGGCTGATGAGTGCGACACCGATGACGAACACCGGCGTCGACAGCGCGATGGACGCCAGCGTCGTGATGAGGCCGCCGGTCCGTCCGCCCTTCAGCGCCGCGACGGTGCCGAAGCCGATACCTGCGACGGCGATGATGACCGCCGAGATGGCGACCAGCATCGCTGTGGTGCCGATCCGTCCGTCGATCATGTCGGAGACGTTCTGCCGGTACACGATCGACTGGCCGAAGTCACCGTGCAGCACGTCGCCGAGCCAGCTGATGTACCGCAGGTAGAACGGATCGTCGAGATGGTACTTCGCCGTGACGGCGGCGACCTGTTCTGGAGTGCCGCCCCGCGGGCCGAGGATGAACGGCAGTGGGCTGCCCGGCGCCAGGTACAGCAGTGAGAACACCAGGAACGACGTGACGAACAGCACCAGGACGAGGCCGCCCAGCCGTTTGAGAACGTATGTGGCGAGGTTCATTTGGAGGACACCTCCGTTCCGCCGACGCTGGCCGCCCACGGGTAGTAGAGATAGGCGATCGAGGCGGTGGCGCCCGAGATGCGCGAGTTCTGCACGAGAATGGTGGGCAGGTACACCAGCGGCGTCCATGGCACGTCTTCGGTCACCTTCTGCTGTATCGCGATGACTCGCTTGGCGCGCTCGGCCGGATCGAGCGTGCCGATCGCCTGGTTCACCTGGTCGCTGACCACGTCGTAGGCGCCGAAATTGTTCGTCCCGTCGTGCACGAACATCGAGTAGGCCTCGAGTGGATCCGGCAGATTCCCGTACCAGGTGGTGAAGAACGCGTCGAGACCCTCCCGGGCCGTCGGATCGCTGTACAGGTTGCCGAATTGTTCGACGGGGATGACCTTCGTCCGGATGTCGAGCCCGAGCTTGCGGCCGGCCGCCTGGATGACGTTGGCGGTCTGCTCGTGCACAGCGGAACTGCCCTGGACGCCTATCGTGATCGGGCCGACGTTGCCGACCTGCTCGAGCAGGGCCTTGGCGCGTTCGATGTCGGGATCCGTGCCGAATTCGGCGAAGGCCGCCCCGAGGGCGTCCTTCTGATAACCCCAGTAGTCTGGCCCCGCTAGCGTCGGTGCGGGTAGCCCCGCCCCCTGCATGACGACACCGGCGATGGCTTTGCGGTCGATGATCGCCGAAAGCGCCTGTCGCACACGGACATCACCGAGTGGGCCGTTGGCATTGGCGGTGACGAGCGCGAAGTACACCAACGATTTGCCGAAGTTCAGCGTCAGGTTGTTGTCCTTCTGCAACTGGATCAACCCGGCGGGTGGCAGGTAGAAGAACTGCCCGTCGACCTCGCCGCTGCGCAGGGCGTTCACCGCCGTCGACTCGTCGGCGATGAAGCTGAAATCGATGTGGTGGGCGCGGGGCTTCATGGCGGGATCCCAGTAGGCGTCGTTGCGGGTGAGGCGCAGATCGCGGCCGGGTGTCCAGGTGTCGAATGCGAAGGGACCGGTACACATCACACCGGTCTGAGGTGTGCCGAAACCCTCGCCGGCTCGTTCGGTGAACGCCTGCTGGGACACCGCCCCGGCGGCGGTGGCCATCGCCTTCTCGAACAGTGCGTCGGGTTGGGTGAAGCGGACCGTCACCTGGTGTGGACCGGTGGCCTGTATCGACTTCACGTGGCCGTAGTAGCCGACGAAGTACGACGCGTTGTCGGGGTCGAGCTGGCGATTGAGGCTGTAGGCGACGTCCTGCGCCGTCATGGGTGTGCCGTCCCAGAACGTGACATCGCTTCTCAGCGTGTAGATCTGGGTGAGATCGTCGGGCTTGTCCACCCGAACTGCCAGCCCCGGCCGGATCTCGAGGTCCGGTGTGAGTCGGAGCAACGATTCGCACATGTTCGCGATGACGGTGTTCTCGGCGTAGTTGAACGAGTGCATGGCGTCGAGCGACAGCGGTTCGTAGGGCAGGTTCCAGGTGAGCGTGTCGATGTCCGCGGCACCCGGCGTGGTGGTGGTGACGAGGTCGTTCTGGTCGACGGCCGAACCGTACGGATCCGCGCCGGGCATGGAGCACCCGGCGATCATCATCGCCGTGGTCAGCCAGCAGGCCAGTGATCGGGGGCCGAACCGGGAGCGCGGGTGAAGTGACTGCATCGCGCAGACTCCTTTGTCTTTCGCGGTCATGGCACCAGCGCGCCGTCGCGTGCGATCTCGTCGCCGTCGCGCAGCACGCGGGTGGGGGTGGGGCGGTCGATGACGATCTGGGCGAGGCACTCTCCGGGGTACTCGACGTAGTCGCGGGAGGCGTCGACGGTGAGTCCGAGGAGTTTCGCGCCGGCGGTCGAACACACGTCGTAGGCCAGCTCGAGGTCGGCGTCGGTCATGGCGTCGGTGCGGTAGGCGAGCAGATGGGCGCGGTCGAGCATGCTGCCGCTGCCGAACGGCGTCCACGCGTCGCGCACGCCGTCGGAGCCGGCCGCGACGTTGACGCCGCGCTCGCGGAGGAATGCGACGGGCAGTGCCGGGTCGCCGCCGAGCGCGCACGTCACCAGCCACACTCCAGCCGCGGCGACGTCGTCGGCGATGGCGCTCAGTGCGTCACCGCTGGCGGCCGCGACGGCGAAGGCGTGGCTCACCGTGACGCGCGGCCCCATTCCCTCGGCGACCGCCCTGGCGGCGATGCGGCGCGTCTCGTCGAGACCGGCATCTCCGCCGTCGTGCAGGTGGATGTCGACGTCGACGTCGTGCTTCGCGGCGAGACCGAAGATCGCGTCGAGATGTCCGTCGAAGTCACCCTCCAGCCCCACCGGGTCGATGCCGCCGACGACGTCCGCGCCTTCGGTGAGCGCAGCGTCGAGGAGGTCGAAAGTGCCAGGTGCAGTGAGCAATCCCTGCTGAGGAAATGCGACGATCTCGACGTCGAGCACACCGCGGAGTCGATCGGCCGCAGCGCGCACACCGTGTACGTTCGCGACGCCGCACGCCGGACCCACATCGACGTGAGCGCGCATGGCCCGGGTCCCCGATCCGGCGGCGGTGCGGAACAAGGCCAGCGCCCGGTCCTCGACCGATCGGGTGTAGGCGGCCTGCGTGCGGACGTCGTTGTCGATGAAGTCGCGAAGGGTGTCCGCGCGGGTGCGGGAGAACCACGGCCCGCCCCACGACGACTTGTCGGGGTGGATGTGAGCGTCGACGAGGGGGGCCGCGACGACGATGGGCGGGGCTGAGGTCTGGAGCATCGGAGCCTACGTTTCTCGAAAGTCGGCGCTGTGTTCGGCACCACAAAATTTGTCAGATGATATGGTTATCACACAAACTCCGGAGAGGGAACACCGATGAAGCAGATTGCCCGCGTCTCACTCGTGGACTCTGTGGTCGAGCGTCTGCGCGACGAGATCCGGAGTGGCAACTTCCCCATCGGCAGCAAGATCCCGACGGAGGCGCGGCTGGTCGACATGCTCGGGGTCAGCCGCCCGTCGGTCCGCGAGGGTGTGCGATCACTGGTTCAACTGGGCCTGCTCGAAACACGCCAGGGCGACGGCACCTACGTGGTGGCAGAGGACGAGATGACGGTGGCTCTGCAGAACGCGCTCGACGCCTCCGACGAATTGGAAGTGCTCGCAGTGCGCCGCGCCCTCGACGTACTGGCGGCTCGCGAGGCCGCTCAACGCCGGTCCCCGGCCGACCTCGACGACCTCCGCAACGCGCTCGACGGTCGCGCCGCTGCAGTCGCAGCCGGCGACGTTGTCGCATTCATCGACCACGACGTCGCCTTCCACTTAGGCATCGCTCGAGCGTCGAAGAACACACTCCTCGCCGGGCTGTACCAGAGTTTCGAGACCTCCCTGCGGGATTCGGTGCGCCGGACCAACTGCATGGCCGTCGCCGATGACCCGCACGGCGAGTTCCACGACGAACTCTTCGGCGCCATCGAGCGCGGAGATCCCATCGCCGCCACCGCCGCCGCGCTGAGCGTGCTCGACGACCACTCGGGACAACTGCCGGACCGGCGTGACTGACATTCGACGACGCACGGCGCGGACTCGCCGGAGTCGTGTGGGCGCCGGTCGCAGCGTCGTCCCCGCCGCCTCCCTCCCGCAACCGATGGAGCAACCGTCATGACCCCACCCGTGGACCTGCTGATCCGAAATTCGCTGCTGCTCTGTGCTTTCGACGATCAGGGCACAGAGCTACCCGGCGGTTGGCTGGCCGTTGCCCAGGGTGTCGTCGTCGCAGTCGGAGACAAGGACACCGCGCCGCCGCAGGCCGATACCGTCGTCGACGCGACCGGGTGCCTCGTCCTGCCGGGTCTGGTCAACGCCCATCAACATCTCTATCAAAACCTGACCCGGTGTTACGCCGCTGCTGCGCACGTCGACAATCTCACCAATTGGTTCTGGGCGTACTTCACCGCTTGGAGCCGGCTCGACGCCGAGGCGGTGGCCATCTCGACCACGGTGGGGCTCGCCGAACTGGCGCTCAGCGGGTGCACCACCAGCGCCGACCACCTCTATCTGCATCCCGAGCCGGAACTGATCGATGCGCAGATCCAGGCCGCTTCCGACATCGGTGTCCGCTTCCACCCGGTGCGCGGATCGATGACCCTCGGGGAGGCCGACGGTGCCATCTGCCCACCGAACCTCGTCGAGAGCGTCGACGCCGTTCTCGACGACAGTCGACGGCTCGTCGAGGCCTACCACGACCCGACCCCGCGTTCGATGGTTCGCCTCGGTGTCGGACCGAGCACGCTCATGAGTTCCTCGGATGCGGCGATGACCGAATCGGTGGCGTTCGCAGACGCTTTCGATGTCCGGTTGCACAGCCACGCCGCGGACGACCCCGACGAGGAGGCGTACGTCAGAGCCCGCTTCGGACGGCGCCCGCTCCAGGTCTACGAGGATTTCGGCTGGCTGGACCGGCGCTCCTGGTTCGCGCACGTCATCTACCCGAACCGCGACGAGATCGACGCACTCGCGAAAGCTGGTGTGTCCGTCGCGCACTGCCCGAGTATGACGATGATCGACGGTGGCTTGCCCGGTGGGGCACCACCGATCCGTACCATGCTCGACGCCGGTGTGAACGTCGGAATCGGTTGTGACGGGGCGACTGCCGCAGATCACCAGTCGCTGTGGTTGGAGACGAAAACGGCAATGCTGCTGAGTCGCCAACGGGAGGGTCGTGCATCGGCGATGACTGCCAGAGATGCGCTCCGAATGGCTACCCGCGGAGGTGCCAGTGCGTTGGGTCGCGACGGCGAGATCGGTCAGCTGTCTGTCGGCGCAAACGCGGACGTGTCCGTGTGGCGGATGGACACCCTGCCGTACGCAGGGGTGCTGGACGACCTGGTGACCGGGCTGATGCACTGCGGCCCCGCCTCGGCGTGGCACACCATCGTCGGCGGGAAGTTCGTGGTCCGCGACGGTGAACCCGTCACCGTGGATGTGCCACGGGCTCTGGAACGACACCGAGCAGCCGCGGCTCGTGTGCAGGGTCTCATCGACTCGTAGGCGCCCGAGCGCTACGACAGCGTCGCGCGCACGCACACCGTCACGTACGGCAGTGCCAGCCCCGTGGCATTCGCCAGGGCCGGGTGTGTGGCAAGCAGTTCACGCACCCGGTCCAGCGTGCGGGTACGCACCTGCTCCGGTGAGGTGATGCAGTAGCTGCGCGAGGCCACCAGGTCGATCAACGCCTGCGGCGTCAGGTAACTGGTCCACTCGACCTGGTGCCTCGACGCGTCGGCGAACGGCGCGGGAAGCTCGACGGTCTGGGTGAACGGATCGACTTCGTGGCCGATGATCTGGCCGAGATCCTTGACCCAGCCCAGTCTTTCGTCACGGTTGTTCCACACCAGGCCGAGCCGGCCGCCGGGCCGAAGAACACGGGCCACCTCCTCGAGCGCGCGTGCCGGATCGAACCAGTGCCACGCCTGGGCGACGAGTACTGCATCGACGCTGTTGTCCGGCAACGGAATGTCTTCGGCGGTACCCAGCCGCGCGGGCGTGTCGGGCAGAGAGGTGCGCAGCAGTTCGAGCATCTCCGGAATGGGGTCGACGGCGACGACGTCGAGGCCCCGTTCGACCAGTCGCGTGGTCAGCTTGCCGGTGCCCGCACCGAGATCCAGCACCGTGTGAGCATCGGGAGGAAGCAGCCAGTCGATGGCCTCCGGCGGATAGGACGGGCGGCCCCGCTCGTAGGCGGCCGCTTCGGCGCCGAAGGACAGCGACCGTTGCTGTGCCGAACCACTCACCGGCTGGCCAACTCCAGCGCGCGTCGGATCAGTACCCCTACTGCATCGGTCTCCACGAGGAACCCGTCGTGGCCGAACTCCGAATCGACGACGTCGAGCCCGTCGCAACCCGGCAGCAGATCGGCCAATTCCTGTTGCAGCCGAAGGGGATACAGCCGATCGGAGGTGATCCCGCCCACTACGGTCGGCACCGGGCAACCCCGCAGCGCGGCCGCGACACCGCCACGGTCACGGCCGACGTCATGGCTGGACAGCGCGTCGGTCAACGCCACGTAGGTGCCGGCATCGAAGCGTGCCACCAGCTTTCGGCCCTGGTATTCGAGATAGCTCTGCACCGAGTACCGGCCGCCCGCGGTGGGGTCTTCACCCGGTTGCGCGGAATTGCCGAAGCGCTCGTCGAGTTCGGCCTCGCCGCGATAGGTCAGGTGAGCGAAGCGGCGGGCGATCTCCATGCCGGTGTCGGGGGAGTGGCCGGTGTCGTGGTAATCGCCGTTGCACCAGTGGGGATCTGAGGTGATCGCGGCGACCTGCGTGCTCTGGGTGCCGATCTGGTCGGCGGTCGCACGAGCGCCGACTGCGAGCACCAGCGCCGCGCGCACGTCGTCGGGATGGCCGACGATCCATTCGAGAGCCCGGGCGCCACCCATGGAGCCGCCGATCACCGCGGCCACCTGGGTGATGCCCAGCCGTTCCAGCGCAGCGATGTCAGCGGCTACCTGGTCGCGTACCGTCGTCGCGGGAAACCGTGAGCCCCAGGCTTTTCCGTCCGGGGCGATGCTGCTCGGCCCCGTCGAACCGCGGCAGCCGCCCAGCACGTTCGTCGAGATCGCACACCAGCGGTCGGTGTCGATCGGGGCGCCGGGGCCGGCCACGCCGTCCCACCAGCCGGGGGTCGGGTGGTCCGGGCCGGCGGGACCCGTGATGTGCGAATCGCCGGTGAGTGCGTGCAACACCACCACCACGTTGTCGCGCTCGGGGGAGAGCTCGCCCCAGCGCTGCACCGCGATGGAGACGTCGTCGAGCACGGCGCCGTTCTCGAGGCGCAGCGATCCGATGTCGACGACGCCGATCTCGCCTTCGGGCGGCAGCGCCACGCGATCGGCTGCGACGTCCACGACGGTCATGTCTGGACCTCGAGCAGCTGCGCATCGGCGGTGCTGCCGGCGCGCTGCGCCGCGGCGAAGCCCCGTTCGAGGTCGGCCAGGATGTCGTCGATGCCCTCGATGCCGACCGCCAGGCGCACCAGTCCGGGGGTCACGCCGGTGGCGAGTTGTTCCTCGGCGGAGAGCTGCTGGTGGGTGGTGGACGCCGGATGGATCACCAGCGAGCGCACGTCGCCGATGTTGGCGACGTGGCTGTGCAGTGTCAGCGCGTCGACGAACGCCTTGCCGGCGGGGACCCCACCGGCCAGCTCGAACGCCAGGACCGCGCCGGTTCCCTTGGGCGCCAGCTTTTTGCCCACCTCGTGCCAGGGTGAGCTCGGCAGGCCCGCGTAGTTGACCGAGACGACGCCGTCGTGTCCGGCCAGGTATTCGGCGACGCGCTGGGCGTTGGCGACGTGGCGCTCCATGCGCAGGCTCAACGTCTCGAGGCCCTGGGCGATCAGGAACGCGTTGAACGGCGATGCGGCCGAACCCAAGTCGCGCAGCAGCTGCACGCGG
Organism: Mycobacterium kyogaense; assembly: GCF_036946525.1. Classification (GTDB taxonomy): domain Bacteria; phylum Actinomycetota; class Actinomycetes; order Mycobacteriales; family Mycobacteriaceae; genus Mycobacterium; species Mycobacterium kyogaense_A. The sequence goes on from NZ_JAQIIY010000029.1 coordinate 24,708, forward strand.
GCCTTCAGCGCGAACGCCGGTGCGCCCAGCTCGGCGAACACCACGCCGTGGTAGCTCGGGTCGGGTTCGGTGAATCCGGGGAACCGTCCGTTGGTCCATTCGAAGGTGCCGCCGTCGACGATCACGCCGGCGATCGCGGTGCCGTGTCCGCCCAGATACTTGGTGGCCGAGTGCACCACGATGTCGGCGCCGTGGACGATGGGCTGGATCAGGTAGGGCGTGGCGATCGTGTTGTCGACGATCAGCGGTACCCCTGCGTCGTGGGCCACCGCAGCGACGGTCGGGATGTCGAGCACGTCGATCTGCGGATTGGAGATCGTCTCGGCGAAGAACGCCTTGGTGTTGGGACGCACTGCGGCCCGCCACGATTCGGGATCATCGGGGTTGTCGACGAAGCTGACGTCGATGCCGAGTTTGGGCAGCGAGTAGTGGAACAGGTTGTAGGTGCCGCCGTAGAGCCGGGGGCTGGACACGATGTGATCGCCGTGGTGGGCCAGGTTCAGGATCGCGAACGTCTCGGCGGCCTGCCCGGACGAGACGAACAACGCGGCGACGCCGCCCTCGAGAGCGGCGATGCGCTGCTCGACGACGTCCTGTGTCGGGTTCATGATGCGGGTGTAGATGTTGCCCGGCTCGGCCAGCCCGAACAGCGCGGCCGCGTGGTCGGTGTTGCGGAATGCGTAGCTGGTGGTCTGGTAGATCGGCAAAGCCCGCGCGCCCGTGGCGGTGTCGGGTGCCTGGCCGGCGTGGACCTGTTTGGTCTCGAACGCCCAGCGACTCGTGGGGTCGTCCAAGTCATCGAGGCTCATCGATGTCTCCTCCGTGAACGGGGGGCCCGATTCACAGCGGACCCGCGCTTGCCTTATAGCCGGATTCGGCTACTCAACCTGGTCGTCTCCCGGGGCACCCCACCGCGGTTGGAGGGTTGCCGGCCAGCAAGCCGGGGCTTGACGCTGGCACTCATGACCGTTTCGAAGAATAACGCACCCTGCAGTTCGGGTGCCACCGGGTTCAGCTGATGGCGCGCTGCGGGCCGGTCTGTTCGTCGAGGAACTCGCGGATCACCTCGGCGATCCGCTCGGGCGCCTCGAACATCGGAATGTGCCCGACGCCATCGAGTCTGGTGTAGCGGGTCGACTGGGGTAGGAACTTGCGGAAGTGGGCGGTGAACCGGGGATCGGGCAGCACCCGGTCTTTCTCGCACACCACCAGATAGGTGGGGGTCTTCGTGTCGGCGAGCTCCATCAGCCCCGGCATGAGCAGGGCTTTGACCAGCAGCTGGTAGTAGGCCGGGCAGTGCCGCACGTCGTCGATGATCTCGAGGATGTCGGCGTCGCTGATCCCGTCGGGGCGCGCGCTGACGGGAAGGCTGGTCAGGAATCGTGCGCTGGGCACGCGCGCCGCGCGCTCGCCGAGCAGCTTCGCGACAATCCAGACGGGCATCCCCATCACGAACTTGAACACGATCTCGTACTTTGCCGGCGTCCATCGGTGCCACCCGCCGGCCGGGGCGATGCCGACCAGAGATCGGGCCCGGTTGCGGCGTTCGAGTTCGAAGGCCACCCAGCCGCCCAGCGAGTTGCCGACGATGTGGGCGGTGTCCCACCCGATGCGGTCGAGGTGGCGCTCGATGTCGTCGGCGAGCGTGCCGCTGTCGAGCAGCCAGGAGCGGTTGGGGCTGCCACCGTGGTGGCCCGCCATCGACGGTGCGAACACCTCGTAGCGGCCGGTGTCGGCCAGCGCCGGCGCGACGTCCTTCCACACGTTGTTCGACATCATGAACGGGTGCAGCAGCAACACCGGCTCCCCGGAGCCGAGGTGGATGGGCGCGCGTGGGCTCATAGCGCCCGACCCTAAAGGTGATACCCGCGGTACCGCAAGGACGCCCGCTAGGGTCGACGGCCGTGACGCGCTCCCTCACGATCAGCACTGTCAACGTCAACGGAATCCGCGCCGCGATCAAGCAGCGCTCGGAAGACAACCGTGGCTTGCTGCCGTGGTTCGGCCAGACAGGCGCCGACGTGGTCTGCCTTCAGGAGACCCGTGCCGATGACGAGCAGGTGGCCGAGGCGCTGGCGCCGCTGCTGGCCGACGGCTGGCACCTGGCCTCGGCCGCGCCACACGTCAAGGGCCGCAACGGCGTCGCAGTGATGTCCCGCACCGGCCATGACCGCGTGCAGATCGGCTGCGGGGCAGACGAATTCGCCGAGCACGGCCGCTATGTCGAGGTCGACACCGGCGGTGTGACGGTGGCGAGCGTCTACTTCCCGACCGGGGAGGCCGGCACCGAACGGCAGCGGGAGAAGGAGCGGTTCATGGCTGCGGTCGCCGAGCGGATGGCGGTTCTGCGGGCCGACGGCCGCGACGCGGTGCTGTGCGGCGACTGGAACATCGCCCACACCGAGAACGACATCAAGAACTGGAAGGGCAACGTCAAGAAGGCCGGCTTCCTGCCCGAGGAACGCCAGTGGCTCACCGAGCTGCTGGCGACCGGCTGGGTGGACGTGGTGCGGGTGGCGCACCCAGACCAGCCCGGTCCCTACGCCTGGTGGTCATGGCGCGGCAAGGCGTTCGACAACGACGCCGGCTGGCGCATCGACTACCAGCTGGCCACCCCGGGGCTGGCGGCGCGAGTCGCCGCGGTACACACCGAACGTCCCGCGGCGTATGCGCTGCGCTGGTCCGACCACTGCCCCGTGACGGTCACCTACTCAGCAGCCGACGCGGGTGGGGGTCGCTAGCGCGCCGTCGGCGCCGTCGATCGCGCCCCGAACCACGTCGAACACCCGCGGGTCCCACGTCATCCCGGCCTCCCACGGCAGGCCCACGGAATCGGCGACGAAGATGCTGTGCGTGTCGTCGAAGGACACGCAGCGGCGGTGCGGCAGCACGCGATCGCTGATGTCGGTGGCCAGCGCGCTGCGGGTGGTCACGATGCCGTCGTTCGGCCACACCATCGGGTTGACCGGCGCGGGTCGGGAGAAGTGGGAGCCGCCGATCAGGACGACGGGAATCCGGTCCAGCACGCCGGCCTGGAAGTCGTTCCATCCCTGCGGACCCATCAGGTATCCCTGGTTGACCTCGCGTCCCGATCCGGTCTGCAGCCGCGTCACCTCGGCGGCCATCGCCAGCGATGCCTTCTCGCAGTAGGCGTCGCCCTGGCAGTCCGCCAGCGGGGTGATGCCGTTGGCGTAGTCGGACAGGAACGACCCCTCCCAGGGCGTGCCCAGCGTGGTCAGCGACCGGATGCGGATGGGCGAGCCGAGGTTCTGCATCACGCGGAACGCCGATCGTGAGTACAGCCCGCCCATCGAGTGGGCGACGACGTCGACGACGTCCACCCCGCGGGTGTCGTGCAGGTAGGTCAGGAACCGGGCGAGATGTTCACCGGCAAGGTCGATCGACGCCGTGGAGTCGACGGTCATGGTGTCGGGCAGAGTGATCGGGCAGTCCCCGAACGCGCCGAACCCGCCCTGGTCGACGACGGGTCCGCGGCCCGCCATGGCCGGCGACGTAAAGACGGTGTGGCCTGCGGCGAGCAGGTTCTCTCGCAGCGCGGTGTCGGTGTTGCCGGCGGCCAGGCCGGACCGGCATGCCGCCTCCGGTGTGGTGAAGGGACTGATCGCGTCACCGCCGGAGACGATGACGACCGCGCGACCGGGTGCGGCGTGCGCTGCACCGCACGGAAGAAGCGCGGCGAGCAGCAGCACGACCAGGACCGACGACAACCGTCGCATCAGAACCCCCCTCGGTTGCGCGGATGCTACCGGGGACGGGTCAGCCGCCGGACCGAACCGCGGACACCCGTGAAAAACTGGTCATCACCATGACCATTTCAGCCAAGCCCGTCGTCTTCTCCGGGGCGCAACCGACGTCCGACTCCCTGCACCTGGGTAATGCGCTCGGCGCGGTCGCGCAGTGGGTGGGTCTGCAGGACGGGCACGACGCCTACTTCTGCGTCGTCGATCTGCACGCGATCACGCTGCCGCAGGAACCCGAGACGCTGCGGCGCCGCACGCTGGCCACCGCCGCGCAGTACCTGGCGCTGGGTGTCGACCCGTCCCGCGCCACGGTGTTCGTGCAGAGTCACGTCCCCGAGCACAGCCAATTGGCTTGGGTGCTGGGCTGTTTCACCGGGTTCGGGCAGGCGTCGCGGATGACGCAGTTCAAGGACAAGTCCGCCAAGCACGGTGCCGACGCTCAGACCGTCGGCTTGTTCACCTATCCGATCCTGATGGCCGCCGACGTCCTGCTCTACGACACCGACCTGGTGCCGGTCGGCGAGGATCAGCGCCAGCACCTCGAGCTTGCCCGCGACGTCGCCCAGCGCGTCAATGCGCGCTTCCCCGACACGTTCGTCGTCCCCGAACCGATGATCCCCAAGGCGACGGCGAAGATCTACGACCTGGCCGACCCGACCGCCAAGATGAGCAAGTCGGCAGCCACCGATGCCGGGCTGATCAGCCTGCTCGACGATCCGGCGCGCACAGCGAAGAAGATCCGCTCCGCCGTCACCGACAGCGACCGCGAGATCCGCTTCGATCCTGACGCCAAGCCGGGGGTCTCGAACCTGCTGACCATCCAGTCGGCGGTCACGGGCACCCGGGTGGATTCTCTGGTCGCGGGCTACGAGGGCCGCGGTTACGGTGACCTGAAGAAGGAGACGGCCGACGCCGTCGTCGAGTTCGTCACCCCCATCAAGTCGCGGGTCGACGAGTTCCTCGCCGACCCGGCCGAACTGGAGAACGTGCTGGCCGCAGGCGCGCAGCGTGCGCGTGAGGTGTCTGGCAAGACGGTGGCTCGGGTATACGACCGGCTGGGATTCCTCGCACCGCGATAACGGGAGGCTGACGATGACGGCGCCGGACGGTTCGGCCTCCCGGGAAAGAGCCCCGGAAGAAGACCCGGACAAGGACGAGGACAAGCCGGGGTTCCTGGATCGGCTGCGGGCGCGTATGCCCTGGTTCGACCACGTGATGCGGGCACAGGGGCGCTACAACGACAGCAAGGGTGACTTCTACGCCGCCGGCATCACCTACTTCACGATCTTCGCGTTGTTCCCGCTGCTGATGGTCGGGTTCGCGATCGGCGGCTTCGTGCTCACCTATCAGCCAGATCTGCTCGAGCAGCTCAAGGCCAAGATCGCCACGGCGGTCAGCGGAGACCTCGGTCAGCAGGTCACGCAGTTGATGGACTCGGCGATCGAGTCACGCGGCACCGTTGGCATCATCGGGCTCGCCACCGCGGCGTGGGCCGGCCTGGGCTGGATGGCCAATCTGCGTGAGGCGCTGAGCCAGATGTGGGGTCTGTACCGCGAGGAGCAGGACGGATTCCTCAAGACCAAGCTGTCCGATCTGCTGGCCCTGCTGTCGACGTTCGCCGCGATCGTGGTGACGGCGGCGTTGTCGGCGCTGGCCAACCGCTCGGTGATGGGCAACGTGCTGGACTGGCTGGGCTTGCCGGAGTCGCCGGTCGCCGGAGTGCTGTTGCGTATCGGGTCGATCGCGGTGTCGCTGCTCGTGTCCTGGCTGCTGTTCACGTGGATGATTTCGCGGCTGCCGCGGGAGTCGACGAGCTTCCGCAGCAGTGTGCGCGCCGGCCTGCTGGCCGCGGTCGCGTTCGAGGTGTTCAAGCTGGTGGCCTCCATCTACCTCAAGTCGGTGCTGACGGGTCCGGCGGGTGCCACGTTCGGACCGGTGCTGGGGTTGATGGTGTTCGCCTACATCACCGCGCGGCTGATCCTGTTCTCGACGGCGTGGGCAGCGACGCTGCCGGAGAACATGGCGGAGGCGCCCATCCCGGCGCCGGGCCCTGCCGTGATCCGCAACCGCATCATCACCCGGCCAGGGCTCGCGCCGTGGCAGGCGGCCGGCGCCGCTGCGGTCGGCGCGCTGGGTGCACTGAGCTTTGCGCGGCGCCGTAAGCGCTGAGTTCTAGTGCTGGGGTCTGCGATTGAGCGCGCGGGCACCCATGATCAGACAGAACACGATCACCGCGCCGACGACGCCGACGCCGACACGCACCGGCATGGCGTCGATCTCGGGCAGTGCCCCGCTCGCCTTGCTCGTCGTGGCGGCCGCGGCCGGATCGGCCGGGTCGGGGGTCCGCAGCGACGGGTCCGGTTCCACCAGCGAGCCGACCTTCGTGCCCGGCGCGGTGGCGTAGCCGTAGTCGAGTAGGTGCGCGGCTTGCTCCCATGGGGCGATGGGCTGCCGGGTGCCGCGCATCAGCACCGCCACGAGGCGTCGTCCGCCGTGGTCGGCGGCCCCGACGAACGTCTGGCCGGCATCGTCGGTGTAGCCGGTCTTGCCGCCGAGCGCGCCCGGATAGTTGGCCAGCAGCTTGTTGTCGTTCTCGATCGGGTAGCTGCCGTCGCCCCGGCCGGGGAACGAAAACTCCTGCGTGTGAACGATGTTCGAAAAGACGGGATTGTTCCACGCGTAGCGGTAGAACAGCCCGACGTCGTAGGCGGAGGTGCTCATCCCCGGTCCGTCCAACCCTGACGGGGTCGCGACGCGGGTGTCGCGGGCACCGAGCTTGTTGGCCAGCCCGTTGAGCTTGGTCAGTGTGGCGTCCATCCCGCCCAGTTGCATCGCCAAGGCGTGCGCGGCGTCGTTGCCCGAGTGCATCAGCAGACCGTGCAGCAGGTCGTTGATGGAGTAGAAGCCGCCTTCGCCGACGCCCACCCGGGTGCCCTCGGCATTCGCGTCGTCCTGAGTGCCCGGTACGACCTTGTGCAAGGGGAGGTCGCGGATCGCCTGCATCGCGACGAGCACCTTGATGATGCTGGCCGGGCGGTGGCGGCCGTGCGGGTCGCGGGCGGCGATGACGTCACCGGAGTCGAGATCGGCCACCACCCACGCCTCTGCGGAGACGTCGCCGGGCAGCGGGGGAGTGCCTGGCGCGGTGATCACGCCACACCCGGACAGAGCGTCGCCGCCCATCGGCTTGGCCGGCACGGGCAGCGGCGCGGGCGGGTCGCCGGATTCCGGGACCTCCGATGCGTCGACGGCGGGCGGGGTCGCTTCGCGGTAGGGGCAGGTGTTGGCCTCGGGGACGGGCTGGGCCACAGCGACCGGGGCCAGCGCCAGCATCGCCGCGCTGAGCAGCGCAGACACCCGCAGCGGGAACGTCGTGAAGGTCGCCATCGGGGTTGAAGGTTAGGCGATCACGGCTTTCGTGTCGGTGAGCCACGCGGTGACAGATGTGAAGAGAGTTTCGCAAGTGACACGGCGAACTCCGTACTCCCCGCCGCTCACTAGGCTGGCGGGACCGCCCGAGCCGCCCAGAAAGTCATCCATGTTCCTGCTTGTTCTCGGCTCGTCCCTCGGGCTGATGACTCTGTTCGTCTGGTTTCGCCTCGTGCGATCCACCACCCGCCCGGGGCGCACGCGCCGAATCCTCACCGCGTTGCTCCTGATCCTGACCGCGCTGCTCGTGGCGGCGCTGATGCTCCGGCGCGACCCCGGCGGCTCGAGCTGGCTCGCGTGGCCCGGCTATCTGTGGTTCGGCCTGCTGGCCTACCTGGTGCTGACGCTGCTGGTCCTCGAGCCGCTTCACCTCGTCGCCCGGCTGCGGCGGCGCCGGCTTCCCGCCGAGGAAGCGCCCGACCTCGAGCGGCGGCTCTTCCTCGCCCGCGCAGGCGCGGTGGCCGCCGGCGCAGCGGCGGTCGGCGTGACCGGTGTGGGCGTCGCCACCGCGCTCGGGCCGCCCGACGTGGTGCGGGTCCCGGTGCGATTGGCGCGGCTGGGCGCCGAGTTCGACGGGTTCCGCATCGCCGTGGTCTCCGACGTCCATCTCGGGCCGCTGCTGGGCCGCCGGCACACCGAGCGGATCGTGCGGATGATCAACGAGACCGAGCCCGACCTGGTCGCCGTGGTCGGCGACCTGGTCGACGGTACGGTCGCGCAACTGGGGTCCGCGGCGGCGCCGTTGGCCGACCTGGTGTCGCGGGAGGGAGCGTTCTTCGTCACCGGCAACCACGAGTACTTCGTCGAGGACACCGACGAGTGGCTGACCGAGCTCGACCGGCTCGGGTTGCAGGTGCTGCGCAACGAGAACACCCGGATCCGGCGGGGCGCATCCGCATTCGATCTGGCCGGGGTCAACGATCTCGCGGGCCGGTCGGTTCAACAGCCGCCCGACTTCGATGCGGCGCTGCGCGGCGTGGATGCCGCGACGCCGACGATCCTGCTGGCGCACCAGCCGGTCCAGGTGTCCGAGGCCGCGCGGCGCGACGTGGATCTGCAGCTGTCCGGTCACACGCACGGCGGGCAGATGTGGCCGTTCCACTACGCGGTCGAGCTGGCTCAGCCCTCGCTGGCGGGCCTGTCGACCGTGGACGGGACGCAGCTGTACGTCTCGCGGGGCGCGGGCTTCTGGGGGCCGCCGGTGCGTGTCGGCGCCCCGCCGGACATCAGCGTGCTCACATTGCGCGGCTGAGCGTGTTTACGGGTGCTCGCTGGCGGCTACTTTCTCATCAACTTCACGGCTAACACTGACCGAATCGCTCAGGTGGGCCGAGCACGCTGAAGGAATCCAGGCGATTCAGCGGAAGGACGTTGAGATGGCGACAACGGCGAGCAACACCAACGCAAGCACTGCGGGCGTGATCGACCTGCGATCACATCCAGCCTTCAACGCCTCCGAGCGGCGGGCCTTCGCTATGCAGGAGGCGATGCGCCGGCATCCGTCCTTCCAGTCGCGCACGAGTGCCACGTCGTTGCACTCCATCTGATTCCCCCCCACACAAAGGGGCACCTCCTGAGCGGAGGTGCCCCTTTGTGGTCTGAGGTGCTCAGCGCACGTTGACGTAGACCGTCTGATTGCTCACCGAGCGGCTGTTGTCGCCGTTGGAGGTGGCGTTCGGTACCGCCTGGCGGACGTCGGGCCCGTGCGTGACGGACACGACCGATGCCTCCTCGAGCGGGGTGCTGCTCTGCCGGTTGACGACGACGCGGTTGCCCTGCGCCTCGAGTGCGCTGATGGTGTCAGCGGCACTGCCGGCGCCGGACGGGGCGGCCAGCGCGGGGGCGGCGAACCCGAGGACGCCCGCGGTGAGGGCGGCGGCGGTCGTGGTGATCGTGAGTGACTTCATGGGGTGCTCTTCCCTTGATCGGGTCGGAGCCGTGGAGCGATGTCGCGCGGTTCTGACTGTGTGAAATTGTCGGTCTGCGACCGGACTTCGTGGTGTGTCCGATCCGGGCGGTACAACCCGGCGGCCCCGGAGATGCTTCCCGAAAATGGCGCGGTGTGTCTCACAACACGGTCGAGGTCAGCGCGATGCTGCCGAGGTACGGGCCGCCGATGCTGCCCATCCACAGCCGGCCGTTGCTCTCCACCATGCCGGTGACCATCTGTAGCGCAGGGTGGGTGGTGCGCATCCCGGCAACGGCCGCGCCGCTGTCGGGGTCGAAGGCGACCACCCACACCACCGATTCGGGGGTGGGCTGCAACCGCGGGGGCAGTCGCCAGATCAACGTCCGGAGGAAAGGCGGGCCTGCGGCCAGCCGGTCGGCCAGGCGATTGGCCGGCGTCACCATCGCACACCAGATGCGCCCGTCGGCCCCGGTGGACAGGTTGTCCGGCATGCCGGGCAGGTTCTCGGCCAGCGGCCGCAACGTCCCGGCGTGCGGTCCGCTCAGCCAGTACGTCGACAGTCGTCGGCCCTGGGTCTCGGCCACGATCAGCGCGGTCCCGTCGGCAGTCGGGGTGACCCCGTTGGCGAAGTACAGTCCGTCCACGACGGTCGTGACGCTGCCGTCGGGTTCGAGCCGGTGTAGCGCGCCGCGTCCGCGCGCCTCCAGGATCGCGCCGAGGTAGTCGGCCACGGTGAAGGCTGACGTGGACTCGGTGAAATAGATTGTGCCGTCGGCAGTTTCGGTGACGTTGGAGCAGAACTGCAGTGTCCTGCCCGCGATCGTGTCGACCAGTGTGTCGATTCGGCCGCTGCCCGGATCCAGCGCCAGCAGGCCGCGCGGGCTGTCGCAGATCAGCAGGCGGCCGTCGCGCGCGAACGCCAGGCCCAGCGGCCGCCCACCGGTGTTCGCGATCACCGTGGGCGCGGTGCCGTCGGGTTCGAACCGCACGATGCTGCCGTCGAGGGCGCCGGTCCACAGTCGGCCGGCGCCGTCGACGACGACGTCTTCGGGTTCCCCGCCCGGGACGGGGCTCAGCGTGATGTCGGCGGATGGGAACGCGGGCAGGGCCCCCACCGGGGGCGCCTGCCAGCGGACGGGATCGATGGGCGGTTTGGCCATACCGCCCAGTCTCGCCGAAGGACCTACATCCGGCGGCTGGCTTCGCCCAGCACGCTGCTCAGCACGTCGTAGATCGCGTCGAACTCGCGCTGCCCGCAGATCAGCGGCGGAGCGAGCTGCACGACTGGGTCGCCACGGTCGTCGGCGCGGCAGTACAGCCCGGCTTCGAACAGGGCCGGCGTCAGGAATCCGCGCAGCAGCCGCTCACACTCGTCGTCGTTGAACGTCTCCTTGGTGGCCTTGTCCTTGACGAGTTCGATTCCGTAGAAGAAGCCTTCGCCGCGGACGTCGCCGACGATCGGCAGGTCGAGCAGCTTCTCCAACGTCGCGCGGAACGCCGGAGCGTTCTGCTTGACGTGATCGTTGATGCCCTCGCGCTCGAAGATGTCGAGGTTGGCCAGCGCCACTGCCGCCGACACCGGATGCCCACCGAAGGTGTAACCGTGCCCGAACACGGTCGAGCCGTCGTTGAACGGCTCGAACAGCCGGTCGCTGGCGATCATCGCGCCGATCGGGGAGTAGCCCGAGGTGAGTCCCTTCGCGCAGGTGATGATGTCCGGGACGTAGCCGAAGTCGTTGCACGCGAACATCGAGCCGATGCGGCCGTACGCGCAGATCACCTCGTCGGAGACCAGCAGCACGTCGTACTCGTCGCAGATCTCGCGGACCCGCTCGAAGTATCCGGGCGGCGGCGGGAAGCAGCCGCCGGCGTTCTGTACCGGCTCGAGGAACACCGCGGCGACCGTGTCGGGGCCCTCGAACTCGATGGCCTCGGCGATCCGATCGGCGCAGTAGCGGCCGAACGCCTTGGGGTCGGAGCTGAACTGCTCGGGTGCCCGGTAGAAGTTGGTGTTCGGAACGCGGAAGCCGCCGGGTGTCGGCGGATCGAACGGCGCCTTGAACGTCGGGATGCCGGTGATCGCCAGGGCGCCCTGCGGGGTGCCGTGGTAGGCGATGGACCGCGAGATCACCTTGTACTTACCGGGTTTACCGGTCAGCTTGAAGTACTGCTTGGCCAGTTTCCAGGCGCTCTCGACGGCCTCGCCGCCACCGGTGGTGAAAAACACCCGGTTCAGGTCGCCGGGTGCGTAGCCGGCGAGGCGCTCGGCCAGCTCGACCGCCGGCGGCGTCGCGAACGACCACAGCGGGAAGAACGCCAGCGATTCCGCTTGCTTGGCAGCGGTTTCGGCCAGCTCGGCGCGGCCGTGCCCGACCTGGACGACGAACAGGCCCGAGAGTCCGTCGATGTACTTGTTGCCTTCGCTGTCCCAGATGTGGACGCCTTCGCCGCGGGTGATGACCGTCGGCGTGATGCCGCCGCCGTGGCGGGCGAAGTGGCCCCAGAGGTGCCGGTTGGCCCGGGCCCCCAGGTCGGAGGAAGTTGTTTGTGCGGTTTCGGAAATGATAGTCATCGAGTGCCCCAATTGTATTGCTGTTTAACGAGTTTCAGGTAAACGAGGGTTTCTGTGGATATCACTCCCGGCAGCGCGCGGATCTGGGTGTTGAGCAGTTGCAGCAGATGGTCGTCGTCTTCGCAGACCACCTCGACGATGGCGTCGAAGGAGCCCGCGGTCAGGACCACGTAATCGACGGAGTCCAGCGCGGCGAGCTTCTCGGCGATCTTGGTGGTGTCCCCGGTGCAGCGGACCCCGATCATCGCCTGACGGGCGAATCCGAGCTGCATCGGATCGGTGACCGCGACGATCTGCATGACCCCGGCATCGACCATGCGCTGGACGCGCTGGCGCACCGCGGCCTCGGACAATCCGACGGCCTTCCCGATCCCCGCGTAGGACCGCCTGCCGTCCTGCTGCAGCTTCTCGATGATCGCCTTGGACAGTTCGTCGAGCTGGAAGGCGGCACCGGGACGGGACTGGTTCACTCGGAAGGAGACGGGGCCGACGTGCGGAACGCCCGGGTTGACCATGCCTGTGATTGTGCACGGAATCCGTCGTTTCAAGCAACCATAACCATGAAATCACTTGCTGTGAGTCGTTGACGGTGCCGTAATGCGTAGATTTCTCCGGTGCCGGCACGGTAGTTTCGGTCCATGACTGTGGTTTCCGAGACTGATGTCTCCAGCAGCTGGATTGACGGCGAAGCGGTGCGCACCGGCGGCGCCTCCCACACCGTGATCGACCCGGCCACCGATTCGCCGGTCGCGCAGATGGCGCTGGCCGCCCCCGGTGACGTCGACCGAGCCGTCGCCTCGGCGCGCGCGGCACTGTCCGGCTGGGCCGGGGCCACCCCGGCGGAACGCTCGGCGGTCCTGGCCACCCTGGCCAAGCTCGCCGACGCGGCGTCGGAGACGCTGGTCGCCGAGGAGGTCAGCCAGACCGGCAAGCCGGTGCGCCTGGCGCGCGAGTTCGACGTGCCGGGCAGCGTCGACAACATCGACTTCTTCGCCGGCGCCGCACGCCACCTCGAGGGCAAGGCCTCCGGGGAGTACTCCGGCGACCACACGTCCTCGATTCGCCGCGAAGCCGTCGGCGTGGTCGCGACGATCACGCCGTGGAACTACCCGCTGCAGATGGCGGTGTGGAAAGTGTTGCCGGCGTTGGCCGCCGGCTGCTCGGTAGTGATCAAACCCGCCGAGATCACCCCGCTTACCACGCTGACCCTGGCCCGGTTGGCCAGCGAGGCGGGCTTACCACCCGGCGTGCTGAACGTCGTCACCGGTGCCGGCTCCGACGTGGGTACCGCACTGGCCGGCCACGCCGGGGTGGACATGGTGACGTTCACCGGGTCGACCGCCGTCGGGCGCAAGGTGATGGCGGCGGCCGCGGTGCACGGGCACCGCACCCAGCTCGAGCTCGGCGGCAAGGCGCCGTTCGTCGTGTTCGACGACGCGGATCTCGACGCGGCCATCCAAGGCGCGGTGGCGGGCTCGCTGATCAACACCGGCCAGGACTGCACCGCGGCGACCCGCGCGATCGTCGCCCGCGAGGTCTACGACGACTTCGTCGCCGGCGTCGCCGAGGTGATGGGCAAGATCGTCGTGGGTGACCCGCAGGATCCCGACACCGATCTCGGACCGCTGATCACGCGGGCGCACCGGGCGAAGGTGGCCGACATGGTGGCGCGCGCGCCGGGCGAGGGCGGCCGCATCGTGACCGGCGGCGTCGCACCCGACGGCCCGGGGTCGTTCTACCGGCCCACGCTGATCGCCGACGTGTCCGAACAGTCCGAGGTCTACCGGGACGAGATCTTCGGCCCGGTGCTGACGGTCCGGTCGTTCACCGACGACGACGACGCGATCCGGCAGGCCAACGACACCGCCTACGGGCTGGCGGCCTCGGCGTGGACGCGTGACGTCTACCGCGCGCAGCGGGCGTCGCGGGAGATCCACGCGGGCTGCGTGTGGATCAACGACCACATCCCGATCATCAGCGAGATGCCGCACGGCGGGTTCGGCGCATCAGGCTTCGGCAAGGACATGAGCCAGTACTCCCTCGAGGAATACCTGTCGATCAAGCACGTGATGAGCGACATCACCGGCGTGGCCGACAAGGAGTGGCACCGAACGATTTTCACCAAGCGCTGAGCTGCCGCGGAATAGCGTTCCTGGTTGTGATGGCGTGCTGATCACAGCCATGGCTGCGCTCGCGGCGCCTACTCGTCGTCGCGCGGCACCACGATCACCGGCACGTCGACCCCGGCGAGAATCCGCGATGCCGTCGACCCGAGGAAGATGCGGCGTGGCGCGGCGAAGCGCGACGAGCCGACCACGAGTAGGTCGCCGTCGTCCCACTTGAGCTTCTTGAGTGCCGACTCCAGCGTCATACCGTCGGCCACCAGCGATTCGATGTCCGGCGCGTCGGGCAGCGCCCGCGCTGCGACGGCGAGATTCTCCTCGGCCGCGGCCACCTGGAGCTGACGGACTTCCCGGGCGCTGCCCGCCTCGGCGAGGTTCTCCGCCGACACCAGCGACAGCATGCGAATCCGCAGACCGGCCGCGCTGGCGAGCGTGATCGCGAACGGCAACGGGTTGTCGTCGCCGGGCCGGGTGGGCACCGCCGCGGTCACGGCCGCGAAACTGTCGTCGGGGTCTTCGGCGTAACCGCGCGGTGCCAACGCCACCGGTAGCGGCGAGGAATGCAGCAGCGCCCCCGTGACCGGGCCGATGGTGTGCCTGCCGAAGAAGCCGTCCCGCGCCCCGCCGACCACGATGAGGTCCGACGACTTCTCGAGAGCGACGTCGATCAGGCTCTGCGCGAACGACTCTCCGACGATCACCGACGAGTTCGCCTCGACACCGTCGCGGGCGAGCGTGGCCACCGCCCGCCCCACCCACTCCTCGCCGCGTTCGAGCAGAAGGCGCTGGTACTCCTGGCGGCCGGGATGGCCGTCCGGCAGCTCTTCGCGCACGACGAGCACGACGTCGACGGTCGCGCCGAACGTCGTGGCGAGCGCGCTGGCCAGTGCGACGCCGTCGTCGCCGGTCGGCGTGGCGAGATAGCCCACGGTCAGGTGCATGGTGAGTCCTTAGAAGACGTCGGGAACCTTGACTTCGGTGCGGGCATTGAGCGTTTCGCCCCGGAAGAACCTCTTGGTGCCGAAGGCGAAGCAGGCCAGCATCAGCGGCACGCCGAGCACCAGCATGCCGATGCCGAGCACGAACACGCCGCCGATCGGGCCGAACGCGGTGTAGCCGTAGTCGGGGGAGATCATGTCCTTGGCGCTGATGACGAACGCGGCCGCCATCGCGAGGCCGCCGAGAAGCGGAAAGATGCCGCGGAAGAACATGTTTCGCACCGAGGTGAACAGTGTGCGGCGGAAGTACCACACGCAGGCGAACGCGGTGATCCCGTAGTAGAAGGCCACCGCGAGACCCAGCGACGCGACCGAATCGGCAAGGGCGTTCTCCGACAACACCTTCAGAATCAGGTAGAAGAACAGCGCGGACACGCCCATCACGATGGTGCCGAACGCCGGCGTCATGTAGCGAGGGTGCACGTTGGCGAACCGTCGCGGAATCGCTTCGTACACGGCCATCGACAGGGTGCCGCGCGCGGTCGGCAGGATCGTGGTCTGCGTGGAGGACAGCGCCGAGACCGACACGGTGAGCAGCAGCGCCGACGCGGCGATCGCGCCGGCCACCGGTTCGCCGAGCACGGTCAGCACGTCGTCGGTGTTGTCGGGGTTGTTCAGCCCGATCCCGACGTCACCGAAGCCTGCGAAGGACTGCAGCGCGTAGGCCACCAGCACGTAGGTGCACACCAGGATCAGCGTGGTGATCACCGCGGCGATGCCCGGCGTCTTTCCGGGGTCCTTGGTCTCCTCGCCGACGGCCAGGCACGCGTCCCACCCCCAGTAGATGAAGATGCAGAGGATCACCGCCGCCGCGATCGACGACACGTCCAGCCCGCTGGGCCACAGCCAGGACCACTGCGGTGTGATCGCCTGCGCGCCCGCATTTCCCGAGAACACCCGGACCAGGGCGATGATGCTGACCACGATCAGCACCCCGAACTGGATGGCGATCAGGACGTTCTGCACCCGCTCGCTGACCACGATGCCGCGGGCCGAGATCAGTGTCATCGCGATGATGAAGAAGCAGCCCAGCGACACCGTGGCGACGGGGTTGTCGGCCAACGAGTCCAGGCCGAGGAAGTTGTAGAGGTAGATCGCCGCGACCTCGGCGACGTTGGCCAGCACGATGATCGCCGACACCGCGAGACCCCACCCGCCGATCCAGCCGATCCACGGCCCGAACGCCTTGGTGCCCCAGGTGAACGTCGTCCCGCAGTCCGGGGTGTCCTGGGACAGTTCCTTGTAGGCGAACGCGACCAGCAGCATCGGCAGGAACGCGAGCACGAACATCGACGGCGCTTTCTCGCCGACTTCGAGGACCACGTAGCCGAGCGTGGCCGCCAGGCTGTACGCAGGGGCGACTGCGGCCAGGCCGATCACGACGTTGCCCACCAGCCCCAGGGCGCCCGCCTGAAGACCCTTCCCGCCGACAGCGGGTGTCGACGGTTCCTCCGTGATCGCCATGGGCCGGAATATACGGTCCTGTCAGCTTGCTGGCAGGCCAGTGCGTGAAACCTGTGTGAAAGTCAGCCCTTGGTGAATTCTTCGCCGGTGCGTGGGTCGATCGCACGCTCGCCGGGCGGCAGGTTCGACAGGTCGCGGGCGATGACGGTCGGCATGTCGCCGGCATCGGGCAGGCCGAAGTGCGCCACGGCCGCCTCCTGGTCCGGCACGGTCTCGAGCACGAGGTCGTGGCTGCGGCGGGGCAGCGTGCGGCCGGCGAAGAAGTCCGGTGACGCGATCCGCCAGACGATCATCAGCACCAGGCCGAGGACCAGCGCGCCGATACCCACCACCGCGACAGCGCCGACACCGAAGATCGTGACGTTGTTGCCGTCGTCGTCGGTGAGCCAATCGGGCTTGGCGTACTGGAGCAGGCCGTAGACGAAGACGACGGTGAGCACGATGCCGCCCAGCAGCGGAACCACGCCGCGCATCACCAGGTCACGGGTGTTGCGGGTCAACGTCTTTCGGTAGAACCACACGCAGGCGAAGCCGGTCAGCCCGTAGTAGAAGGCGATCATCAGGCCCACCGAGCCGATCAGCGCGGTCAGCAGGTTGGTGCTGATGACGGTGAACAGGACGTAGAACACGGCGGAGACGACACCCATCGCGATCGTCGACGTCGTCGGGGTCAGGTAGCGCCGGTGGATCTTGGCGAACGATTCGGGCAGTGCCCGGTAGACGCCCATCGACAGGGTGGTGCGGGCCGTGGGCAGGATCGTGGTCTGGGTCGACGCGGAGGCCGAGGTCAGGATCGAGGCGGACAGCAGCAGCATTCCGATGTGGCCGAGCACGCTGTCGCCGAAGAGGTCCGGACCGATCGCGGCGAACACGTCGGCGGAGTTGTCCGGGTTACCCAGCCCGACGCCGTCGGTTCCCACG
Source organism: Mycobacterium kyogaense (assembly GCF_036946525.1). Taxonomy (GTDB): domain Bacteria; phylum Actinomycetota; class Actinomycetes; order Mycobacteriales; family Mycobacteriaceae; genus Mycobacterium; species Mycobacterium kyogaense_A. Next base: position 41,885 of record NZ_JAQIIY010000029.1, read on the forward strand.
CCCGCGAACGCCACGGCGGCGACGCTGACCAGCGCGTAGGTGGCCAGCAGCAGGAAGGTGGAGATCACTGCGGCCCGGCCCGGGGTGCGACCGGGATCGTCGGATTCTTCGTTGCAGGCGACCGCGGTGTCCCAGCCCCAGTAGATGAAGATCGTGGTCAGTACCGCGGGCGCGATGACGGTGCTGAAGTCCAGTCCGCCGGGCCAGAACCAGGACAGTGACGGCATGAGCGAGTAGCTCTCCGCGGTTCGGGTGTAGACCTTGACCAGCGCCACGATGGACAGCCCGATCAGGACCACCACTTCGATGGCCAGCAGCGCGTACTGCAGCCTCGCCGACACCTCGATGCCGCGGTAGCAGATGTAGGTCATCACGGCGATCCAGATGACGCCGGCGACCGTGGACCAGAAGGTGCTGTTCGACAGCGTGGCGGCGGCGTCCCAGCCCAGGTCCCCGGCGAAGGTGAAGGAGTAGGCGCCCGCGATCTGGGCGAGGTTGGCCATCACGATGACGTCGGCGGCGATGATGCCCCAGCCGCCGAGCCATCCGATGACCGGACCGAAGGCGCGGGAGGCCCAGGTGAAGGTGGTTCCGCAGTCCGGTTCGGCCTTGTTCAACTCCTGGTAGGCGACCGCGATCAGGTACATCGGGATGAACGAGATCAGCACGATGGCCGGCGCCTTGACCCCGGAGAGGATGGCTCCGCCGCTGGCGATGATCAGGCCCAGCGTGGCGGCCAGGCTGTAGGCGGGAGCCGTGGAGGCCATCCCGACCACGATGCTCGAGACGAGGCCGAGCGCCCCGCCCTTGAGTCCTTTGCTTTCCACGCTGGTCATCGCGCCTCCTGCTTGGAATCCGTTGTGAACGGGATCACTATCGACTGATTCCCTCGATTCAGCAACCTCACAGGTTCGGAATTCGTTGTTTGCGGCCCCAGTGGGGGTGGGGTTCGACGTCCGGTCCGAATTCGAGGTGATCTCGCCGCCGATACGTGTTTGGCTCTGGAACGGGTACTGGTTGAGTCAGTTCGTCGGGATTCGGGTGTGGCGCGCGCCACTGTCGTTGTCCGCCACGGCGACCCATCCGGGGCCGACGGCGCTACGAATGGGTGGTGACGCGAGTCGACCAGGGCGTGCACCAGGAGGGGTCAGCTTGAGAGATGGCAAGTGGACGGGCTCTCGCTTGGTGATGTCGGGTGCGCGGCCGGTGGCACCTCTGGACGCCTGGCGAGGCAGTCTGCGCGAGGCGGTGCGCGGTCATCTCGCCGAATTCGTGCGCTCCGAATGCGTCGACCGCTTGGCGGCGGCCAACGTCGACATCGCGGGCGGTCTGCTCGCCGACTTCCTCGACGGGGGGAAGTACGTGCGGTCGACGTTCATGTACATCGGCTGGCTGTGCGGAGGACACGACAGAGCCGGTGACGACCGCGAGAACGTCCAGATGAACGTGGAAGTGAATACAGCCGCGATGCGGGCCTCGGCGAGCTTGGAACTTCTGCACGCCTTCGCGCTGATCCAGGACGACGTGATGGACTGCTCGCCACTGCGCCGCGCCCGGCCGGCCGCGCACGTGTCGTTCAGTCGGTGGCACCGCGAGCGCGGGCTCGCGGGGTCGTCCGATCGGTTCGGCGAATCGGCCGCGATCTTGCTCGGAGATCTGTGCCTGGTGTGGGCCGAACAGATGTTGCGCCGCAGCGGCGTCGGCCAGCGCGCCCTCGATCGGGTGTGGCCCCACTACGACGACATGCGCACCGAGTTGGCGATCGGACAGTTCGCCGACCTCGTGAACAGTTCACATGCACTGCCCACCCTCGAGGAGGTCCTCGACGTGCTCCGTCGAAAGTCAGGCAACTACACCGTGCGCAGGCCGCTGGAGATCGGCGCGGTGATGGCTGGTTGTGACGACGCCGTCGTCGACGCGCTCTCGGCCTACGGCGCCGCCATCGGCGAGGCGTTCCAGCTGCGCGACGACCTCCTCGGAGTGTTCGGCACCCCGTCGTTGACCGGGAAGTCGGCCGGCACCGACATGGAGGAACGCAAGGCCACCAGCGTCATCATCGCGGCCTATCAGCTGGCCGAGCCGCCACTGCGTGATCAGCTCTTCGACCTGATGAACCGCCCGCACATCGATGCCGAGGCCGCCGAGCACTGGCGCAACCTGATCGTCGCCAGCGGCGCTGTCGAGTGGATCGAGGAGCTCATCGCCGATCGGCACAGCCTGGCGCTGGACCATCTCGATGCGGTCGAGCTGCCCGATGTCGCCCGAGCCGCGCTGGCCGACATGGCCGTCGCCTGCACCCAGCGGGCGGCGTGATGCGCACCGTCACCGGACGCACCGACCGCGTCGTCATCGTCGGAGCCGGACTGTCCGGGCTCTCGGCCGCACTGCAGCTCGCCGGCCGCGGCCGGGCTGTCACCGTCGTCGAGCGCGGCGCCCACCCGGGCGGGCGCGTCGGCCGCGAGGACATCCGCGGCTACAAGATCGACACCGGTCCCACGGTGTTGACGATGCCGGACATCATCGACGACGCGTTCGCCGCCGTCGGCGACACACTGGCTGCGCGGCTACCGATGGAACGGGTCGATCCGGCCTACGAGGCCCGCTTCGCCGACGGCAGCGCGGTCCACGTGCACACCGACGCCGCGGCGATGGCCGCCGAGGTGGAGCGTTTCGCCGGCCGCGAGCAGGCCGACGGCTATCTGCGCCTTCGGGATTGGCTGACCCGGCTCTACCGCACCGAGTTCGACGGCTTCATCGGCGCGAACTTCGACTCACCGCTGTCGCTGGTGACGCCACAGCTGGCCCGGCTCGCCGCGCTCGGCGGTTTCCGCGGCTGGGAGCGCATGGTGCGCCGCCACATCACCGACGAGCGGTTGCTGCGGGTGTTCACCTTCCAGGCCCTCTACGCGGGCGTGCCGCCGCAGAGCGCGCTCGCGGCGTACGCGGTGATCGCCTACATGGACACGGTGGCCGGCGTGTACTTCCCGCAGGGCGGGGTGCGGGCGCTGCCTGACGCGATGGCTGCGGCGGCATCGGATGCTGGTGTCGAATTCGTCTACAACGCAACGGTTTCCGAGCTCGAGTTCAGTGGGTCCCGGGTCACCGCGGTGCGGACGGCCGAGGGTGTCCGGGTGCCGGCGGACGCCGTGGTGCTCACGACCGAGCTGCCCGACACCTACCGACTGGTGCGTCGCACGCCGCGCCGTCCCGTGAAGCTGCGGGCCGCGCCGTCGGCCGTCGTCGCGCACGTCGGCTGCGAGGCCGTCGGGGAGGCCGCCGGGCACCACACGATCCTGTTCGGTGACGCCTGGCATCAGACGTTCCGCGACATCATCGACGACGGCACCACCATGCGGGACCCGTCGCTGTTGGTGACCCGCCCGACGGCCGGCGATCCGTCGCTGGCCCCGGCAGGCCGCGACCTGCTGTACGTGCTCGCACCGGCGCCGAACACCGATGTGGGCGTGGTCGATTGGGACACCGTGGGGCCGGGCTACGTCGACGACATGATCGACGCGGTCCGCAAGCGCGCACCGGGTGTCGCCGACGACGCCGAGGTGCTCCACGTCGTGACCCCCGCGGACTGGGGCCGCCAGGGGATGGCAGCTGGCAGCCCGTTCGCGTTGGCGCACACGTTCTCTCAGACCGGGCCGTTCCGGCCGGCCAACACCGTCCGCGGCGTCGACAACGTCGTCCTCGCGGGCTCCTCCACTGTCCCCGGGGTCGGCGTGCCGACTGCGATCCTGTCCGGGCGGCTTGCCGCCGATCGCATCACCGGCGTGCACGCCAGCCACCCCACCTCGGAGGTCAACCGCTCATGATCCACACCGAGCTCGATGCGGCCGGCGTCCGGGACCCGTTGCTCCGCGACGCCTACCGGCAGTGCCGCAGCCTGAACGCCCGCTACGGCAAGACCTTCTTCCTGGCCACCCGGCTGTTGGCGCCGCGGCAACGGCCCGCCGTGCACGCGCTCTACGGCTTCGCCCGCTTCGCCGACGACATCCTCGACGACCTCGACGATCCGCGCACCGTCGACCAGCGGGCCGAGCAGTTGCAGCAGCTGTCCACGCGGCTCTTCAACGCCCTGGTCGAGAATCAGCCCTGCGGGGACGACCCGGTGCTGGCCGCGGTGGTGCACACCGCGCGCAAATACGACATCGGCTGGGATCTGTTCGATGACTTTCTCGCGTCGATGCGCATGGATCTCACGGTGACCGACTATCCGGACCGTGCCGCGCTGGAGAAGTACATGTACGGCTCGGCCGAGGTCATCGGGTTGCAGATGCTGCCGATCCTCGGCACCGTCGTCCCGCGGCAGGAGGCCGCACCCTATGCCGCCGCATTGGGAAAGGCGTTCCAGCTGACCAACTTCCTGCGCGACGTCGACGAGGATCTGCACCGGGGTCGGGTGTACCTGCCCGCCGACGAGCTCGCCGCCCACGGCGTGGACCGGGATCTATTGCGGTGGTGCCAGGCGAACCGGCGCACCGAGCCCCGGTTGCGCGCCGCGCTGGCCGAACAGCACGCCATCACCCGCACGACCTACGACGAGGCGCAACCGGGGATCGGCAAGCTCGCCCACGCCTCGCGGCCCTGCGTGGCGGCCGCGTCGACGCTGTACTCGGAGATCCTCGACCGCATCGAGGCGTCGGACTTCGACATCTTCGGCCGGCGCGCCACCGTGGGGAAGCCGCGGCGTGCGGTCGTTGCTGCGGCCGGCCTGGGCAAGTCGTGGGTGGCTCGCGCCCGCTACGGGAGCGTGTGATCGGTGACTGATCGTCGCCGGCAGACCTGGCCCGCCCGCCCCGGGCGTCCCGCGATCACCGGTGACGGTGCCCGACCGCGTGTGGTCGTGGTGGGCGGCGGCATCGCCGGTCTCGCCGCCGCCACCGGCCTGGCCGAACGCGGCGTCTCCGTCGACGTCATCGAGCGCCAGCCCTATCTCGGTGGCCGCGTGGGCGGGTGGACCGAGACGCTGGCCGACGGGTCGCAGACCGGGATGAACCGCGGCTTCCACGCGTTCTTCCGGCAGTACTACAACCTGCGCGCGTTGCTGCGGCGTGGCGATCCTGATCTGGCGGCGCTGACGCCGGTGTCGGACTATCCGCTGATCGACGGCGCGGGCCGGCAGGACACGTTCCGCGGACTGCCGCAGACCCCGCCGCTCAATGCGTTGGCATTCGCGTTGCGCAGCCCCACCTTTCGATTGCGCGACCTCGTGCGCATCGACGCGAAGGCCGCCGCGCCGCTGGCCGCGGTGTCGGTGCCCGACACGTACCGGCTGCTCGACCACCGGGATGCGCAGACCTTCCTGCGCGACATCAACTTTCCTGACGCGGCGCGCCACCTCGCGTTCGAAGTGTTCGCCCGCAGCTTCTTCGCCCGGCCCGAGGCGTTGTCGGCCGGCGAGCTGGTCACGATGTTCCACATCTACTTCCTGGGTTCCAGCGAGGGTCTCATCTTCGACGTCGCGAGTGCGAATTTTGATGTGGCCCTGTGGAATCCGCTGCGCGGCTACCTTGCAGGGCGCGGCGTGGTGTTCCACACGGGCGAGACCGTCGACGCGGTGACGGCAGGGGAGAAGGTGACGGTGCAGACGGCCGGCGGTGACGTCCTGGACGCCGACGGCGTGGTGCTGGCCACCGACGTCGCCGGTCTGCAGCGCATCGTCGCGGCGTCACCCGGGGTGGCGGATGCGCCGTGGCGGGAGCGGGTCGCGGCGATGGGCACGGCGCCGCCGTTCGTGGTGCTGCGGCTGTGGCTGGACCGTCCGGTGCGTCCGGACCGCGCCGCGTTCGTCGGCACTGGGGGACGTGAACCGCTGGACAATGTCAGCGTGGTGGAGCGTTACGAGCGGGAGGCGGCGCGGTGGGCCGCGCGGACCGGGGGATCGGTCGTGGAACTGCACGCCTACTCGGTCACCGAACCGGTGGATACGGTGCGCGCCGCACTGATTGAGCGGATGCACGAGCTCTACCCTGAGACGGTGACTGCCTCGATTGTCGACGAGCGGCTCCTGCGCCGCGACGACTGTCCGCGCTTCGCCCCCGGAGACTTCGCCGACCGGCCGGGCGTGTCCACTCCCGATCCGCGAATCATGCTGGCAGGGGACGGTATTCGCATCGACCTTCCGGTCGCCCTGATGGAGCGGGCCGCGACGACGGGCTGGACGGCGGCCAACGAGCTGCTGGGCGGCTTCGGGGTGGCCGGCCATCCTCTGCACACGGTGCCCAACCAGGGACGCTCCGGCGTGTTGCGCCGGCTGGCCACTGCGGGTGCGGCCCGATGAGCGAGCAGAAGGGCTGGCGCCAAAGGGTTGCTGCCGCATGGCCGTTCGAGACGTTGCCGGCGCTCGACTGGGCGGGCCAGACCCCGACCTACGCTGATGCCAATCCCGCGCTGATCTCGGCCGCGCTGCGCCGCGCCCAGCGCAAGGCGGGCGGTAACTGGTTCGCGTTCGCGGAGAGTTCCACGCTCACCTCCTCGGCACTGGGGACCACGGTCGCCGGGCGGGAGATCGTCGCGTGGCGTGGGGCCGACGGTGCACTGCTGGTCGCGCCGCGGGCGTGCCCGCACCTGGGTGCCGATCTGGCGACCGCGCCGGTGGAGTGCGGCACGCTGGTGTGCCCGTGGCACGGGCTGCGGCTCGGCGAGCGCAGGCACGGCACGTGGAAGCCGCATGCGTCCCACGACGACGGGGTGCTGTGCTGGGTGCGCTTCGACGACGCCGTCGACCCGGCGACGTCGCCGCTCTCGGACACGCCGCCGCCGATGCCACGCCCCGGCGATCCGGCGCTGGCCGCGGTGACGCGGCTCGAGGGCGTCTGCGAACCGGCCGACGTGGTGGCCAACCGGCTCGACCCGTGGCACGGCGCGTGGTTTCACCCGTATTCGTTCACCCAGCTCAAGGTGCTCAGCGCCCCGCCGGCCGAGGACGATCTGCCCGACGCGCTGGACCGGTTCGTCGTCGACGTCACGTTCCGCATCGGCCGTCTCGGCGTTCCGGTGATCGCGGAGTTCACCACGCCGGGCCCGCGCACGGTCACGATGCGCATCATCGAGGGCGAGGGGCAGGGCAGCGTCGTCGAGACGCACGCGACGCCTCTCGGGCCGGGTCCTGACGGGAGGCCGCGGACCGCGGTGGTGGAGGCCGTGATCGCTCACTCGGATCGGCCTCACTTCGGCAAGGGCCTGGTGGCCGGCCCGCTGTTGCGTCCGCTGATGCGACGCGCGGCGGCCCGGCTGTGGCGCGACGATTTGGCGTACGCCGAGCGGCTGTTCCAGACCAGGGGTTAGCGGCTCCGCGGGACGCCGGCGTTGTCGAGGAGCGGGATCTGCTCGACAGCCCACGGGCTGATGGCCCAGCCCAGCCGGGCGGCGGTGCGGGCCTGCTCCCACGGCACCCACTTTTGGTCCATGACCTCGTCCGCGTCGGCACGCACGGGCCCGTCGACGCGTCCGCAGTAGACCGGGCAGAGCTCGTTCTCGGCGACGCCGTCGGCGGCCACGGCGTAGTAGCGGAAGTCGGGCAGCACGCAGGTCAGCTCGGCGATGCCGACGCCCAGTTCTTCGCGCACGCGGCGGTGCACGGCGTCGGTCATCGACTCGTCGGGGGCGGGGTGGCCGCAGCAGGAGTTGGTCCAGATGCCGGCGAAGGTGCGCTTGTGCAGGGCCCGGCGGGTCAGCAGGACGTTGCCGGAGTCGTCGAAGAGGTAGCAGGAGAACGCCAGGTGCAGCGGCGTGGACTCGTGGTGCACCTGCGCCTTGGGTGCGGATCCGAGGCGGCGGCCGTCGTCGTCGACCAGGACAACCAGTTCAGTCGGCATGTCTGGCATTCGTCACCGCCCCCGCGTCGGATGGGTGTCACTGTGCCCCGCGAGCGCGCGCGTTTGCACACCGACGCGCCGCCAAAGCTGGCACTCTGCGCGCGCTCGCGACTGCCGAGCGCGCGCCGTCAGTCCGCTCGGCTGCGCCGGTAGTGCCGTCGGGCCTTCATGCGGTTGCCGCAGATCGCCATCGAGCACCACCGCGCGGTGTTCGGCTTGCTGCGGTCCAGCAGGAACAGGTGGCATTCGTCGTTCGCACACGGCCGCAGACGCCCGGGGCTGCTGATTCGCAGCGTGTCCCACGCGATCACGGTCCGCGCCGCGGCGTCAGCGGCCGTGAACTGCCAGTCGATGCCGGCGTCGGAGATGACGGGCTGCAGCGTCACGGCGTCGAGAAACGGCTGTAGCGCTGCCGGCGATCGCTCGCCGCGGACCACCGCCTGCAATACGTCCCGCGCAGCTCCCAGGCCCGTGAGCTCGGACGGCTCGATGTGGCGTTCGGTCAGCCACTGCGGTTCCAGCAGGTCGGTCGGCACGCCGTCGACGACGGGCGTGGTGTTGAGCAGATCGAGCAGCAGTGTCTCGTCGTCAGGTCCCGCGGCCGGCATCTCCATGACTAACCTCCCAAAGGCTATTGACAGGTTACACCGTGGGCGCTTCACTGGGGACTAACCAGCAAAAGCAACTTTAGGAGTTACGTCGTGAACACAGTCCATCACCGGTACGCCACCGTCGCCGGACGCCAGATCTTCTACCGCGAGGCCGGCACTGCGGGCTCGCCGGTGATCGTGCTGCTGCACGGCTTCCCGACCAGCTCGTTCATGTTCCGTGAGCTGATCGGCGAACTCGCCGACCGTTACCACGTGATCGCCCCGGACTATCTGGGCTTCGGCTACTCGGACGCGCCGCCGGTCGAGGAGTTCGACTACACCTTCGACGCACTGGCCGACCTGACTGCAGGCCTGCTCGACCAGCTCGACGTCACCACCTACGCCATGTACGTGCAGGACTACGGCGCGCCGGTGGGCTGGCGGCTCGCGCTGCGCACCCCGAAGGCGGTCACGGCGATCATCACGCAGAACGGCAACGGCTACGACGCGGGCTTCGTCCCGGACGGCTGGGCGGCGGTCTGGGATTACCAGCGTGAGCAGACGCCGGAGACGGCCGCAGCGCTGCGTCAGTTCCTGTCGTTCGAGGCCACGAAGACGCAGTACGTGGCGGGTGTGCCCGATCCGACCGTCGTCAGCCCGGACACCTGGCACCACGACTACGCGCTGCTGTCGCGGCCGGGCAACGACGCGATTCAGCTCAAACTTTTCCTCGACTACGCGAGCAACCCCCGCCTCTATCCCCGGCTGCACGAGTATCTGCGCGCCAGCGCGGTGCCGGTGCTGGCGGTGTGGGGCGACAAGGACCCGTTCTTCGGACCCGACGGGGCTCGAGCCTTCGCTGAGGACGCCGTCGACGCCGAGATCCACCTGCGCGACGGCGGCCACTTCCTGCTGGAGAGCGACCTCACCGCGGTGACCGAGCTGATCCGCGACTTTCTGGCTCGCCGATGGCGGTGAATTCCGCGCCGATGGGTAGAAAGGGCGGGTGGACCGAGGCCAGCTGTACAACAGGCATCTCCAGTCCGTGGCGAGTGCATCGCTGCGTTTCGTGGCGGTCGCAGCGGCGCTGTGGGTGCTGTCGTGGGTGATCGGCAAGACGTGGGTGATCCTGCTACCGGTCGCGCTCGCGCTGATCCTGTGCACGGTGCTGTGGCCGCCGGTGCGCTGGTTGCGCGGCAAGGGGCTGCCCCCGGCCCCCGCGGCGCTGCTGGTTCTGGTCGCGGCCGTCGCCGTGCTGGCCGGGATCATCGCCGCGGTCACGCCGGCGATCGTGAACCAGGCCGGCGAGCTGGCCGAGCAGGCCACCGCCGGGGTGGTTCAGGTGCGCGACTGGCTCGGCGGGCCGCCGCTGAACATCAGTGACGCCCAACTGAATTCAGCGGTCGACGCGATCAACGACACGCTCAATTCCAGCAGCGCCAAGATCGCGGCCGGACTGTTCACCGGTGTCGGCGCTGCGACGTCGGCGCTCGTCACCGTGTTCACCGCGATCGTCGTGGCGTTCTTCTTCCTCAAGGACGGGCCGGGGTTCCTGCCGTGGCTGCGCCACGTCGCCGGCATGCCCGCAGCCCCGCACCTGGCGGAAGTCATGCAGCGCGTGTGGGCCACCCTCGGCGGGTTCATCAGGACCCAGGCGCTGGTCAGCCTCGTTGACGCGGTGCTGATCGGCATCGGCCTGGTGATCCTCGGCGTCCCGCTGGCCTACGCTCTGGCGATCCTGACGTTCATCGGCGGCTTCGTGCCGATCGTCGGTGCGTTCGTCGCCGGCGGGTTGGCGGTGCTCGTCGCGCTGGTGGCCAACGGTCCGGTGAACGCGCTGATCGTGCTGGGCATCATCGTGGCCGTGCAGCAGCTCGAAGGCAACGTGCTGCAGCCGTGGTTGCAGTCGAAGTCGATGAAGCTGCACGCGGTGATCGTGCTGCTGGCGGTGACGCTGGGCGCGTCGACCTTCGGCGTGATCGGCGCGTTCCTGGCGGTTCCGGTGGCCGCGGCCGTCGCGGTGATCCTGCGGTACTACGACGAGCAGGTCGCAGAGAAAGTCAGCGAGCGAACATCAGCGCCCGCTTGACTTCCTGGATCGCCTTGGTCACCTCGATGCCGCGCGGGCAGGCCTCGGTGCAGTTGAACGTCGTGCGGCAACGCCACACCCCGTCGACGTCGTTGAGGATGTCGAGCCGCTCGGCAGCGCCCTCGTCACGGCTGTCGAAGATGAACCGGTGGGCGTTGACGATCGCTGCCGGGCCGAAATAGGACCCCTCGCTCCAGTACACCGGGCAACTGGTGGTGCAGCAGGCACACAGGATGCACTTGGTGGTGTCGTCGTAGCGGGCCCTGTCGGTCTGGCTCTGAATCCGTTCCCGGGTGGGCTGATTGCCCGAGGTGATCAGGTACGGCTTGATCGCCCGATAGGCGTCGAAGAACGGCTCCATGTCGACGACGAGGTCCTTCTCCACGGGCAGCCCGCGGATCGGCTCGATCGTGATGGTCAGCGCCTTGCTCGGGTTCTTCGGCAGCATGTCGCGCATCAGGACCTTGCACGCCAGGCGGTTCACGCCGTTGATGCGCATGGCGTCCGACCCGCACACTCCGTGCGCGCAGGACCGGCGGAACGTCAACGTGCCGTCGAGGTACCACTTCACGTAGTGCAACAGGTTCAGCAGCCGGTCGCTCGGCAGGCACGGCACGCGGAAGCTCTGCCAGCCAGCGTCATCCGGCGCCTCCGGGTTGAACCGGGCGATCTTCAGCGTCACCATCACCGCGCCCTCGGGCACGGGGGGAGTGTCTTGCTTGTCCAGAACAGGCGCGCTCATGTGTCAGTACTTCCGTTCCATCGGCTCGTACCGCGTCTGCACCACCGGCTTGTAGTCCAACCGGATGTCCGACAGCAGGTCCTTGCCGTCCTTGTAGGCCATGGTGTGCCGCATGTAGTTGGTGTCGTCGCGGTTCGGGTAGTCCTCGCGGGCATGTCCGCCGCGCGATTCCTTGCGGTTGAGCGCGCCGACCACGGTGACCTCCGCCAGCTCCAGCAGGAAGCCAAGCTCGATCGCCTCGAGCAGGTCGCTGTTGTAGCGCTTGCCCTTGTCCTGCACGGTGATTCGGGCGTAGCGCTCCTTGAGCGCGTGGATGTCGGTGAGCGCCTGCTTGAGCGTCTCCTCGGTCCGGAACACCGCGGCGTTGTTGTCCATCGACTGCTGCAGCGCCCCGCGGATGTCGGCGACGCGCTCGTTGCCGTGTTCGGAGAGGATGTCGCCGACCCAGCCGACCACCATGTCGGCGGGCTTCTCGGGCAGGTCGACGAAGTCATGTCCCAGTGCGTAATTCGCGGCGGCGATGCCGGCGCGGCGGCCGAAGACGTTGATGTCCAGGAGCGAGTTGGTGCCCAGCCGATTGGCGCCGTGCACCGAGACGCAGGCGCATTCGCCGGCGGCGTAGAGACCCGGCACGACGGTGGTGTTGTCCGAGAGCACCTGCCCGTTGACGGTCGTGGGTATGCCGCCCATGACGTAGTGACAGGTCGGGTAGACGGGCACCAGTTCCTTCACCGGGTCGACACCCAGGTAGGTGCGGGCGAATTCGGTGATGTCGGGCAGCTTGGCCTCGAGCACGTCCTCGCCGAGGTGGCGCACGTCGATGTAGACGTAATCCTTGTTCGGTCCGGCGCCGCGACCCTCGAGCACCTCGAGAACCATGGAGCGGGCGACGATGTCGCGGGGCGCCAGGTCGACGATCGTGGGCGCGTAGCGCTCCATGAACCGTTCACCCTCGCCGTTGAGCAGCCGGCCGCCCTCGCCGCGCACGGCCTCGGAGATCAGGATGCCCAGGCCGGCCAGGCCCGTCGGATGGAACTGGTGGAACTCCATGTCCTCCAAGGGAAGTCCCTTACGGAAGACGATGCCCAGCCCGTCGCCGGTCAGCGTGTGAGCATTGGAGGTGGTCTTGTACATCCGGCCGGAGCCGCCCGTGGCGAAGACGACCGCCTTGGCGTGGAAGATGTGGATGTCACCGGTCGCGAGCTCGTAGGCGATCACGCCGGTGGCGACCGGGCCTGACGGGGTGTCGGTCATCGCGATGTCGAGGGCGTAGAACTCGTTGAAGAACTCGACGTCGTGCTTGACGCAGTTTTGGTACAGCGTCTGCAGGATCATGTGCCCGGTGCGGTCGGCGGCGTAGCAGGCGCGACGCACGGGAGCCTTGCCGTGGTCGCGGGTGTGGCCACCGAAGCGGCGCTGGTCGATGCGGCCCTCGGGGGTGCGGTTGAACGGCATCCCCATCTTCTCGAGGTCGAGCACCGCGTCGATGGCCTCCTTGGCCATGATCTCGACGGCGTCCTGGTCGGCGAGGTAGTCGCCGCCCTTGACGGTGTCGAAGGTGTGCCACTCCCAGTTGTCCTCTTCGACGTTGGCCAGCGCGGCGCACATGCCACCCTGGGCCGCGCCGGTGTGCGAGCGCGTCGGGTACAGCTTGGTCAGCACGGCGGTGCGCACGCGCGGACCGGCCTCGACGGCGGCGCGCATGCCGGCGCCGCCGGCACCGACGATGACGACGTCGTAGCGGTGTTCTTGAATCATCGTGAGCTCCCGATCAAGAGATGGACGCGTCGAACGTCAGCAGCACGTAGGTGCCTAGCACCAGCACGAACACCATCGACAGGGCCAGCAGGGTGTTCAGCCAGAACTTGGTCGAATCCTTGCGGCTGTAGTCGGCGATGATCGTGCGCATGCCGTTGCCGCCGTGCAGCTGAGCGAGCCAGAGCAGCAGCAGGTCCCAGGTCTGCCAGAACGGCGAGGACCAGCGCTGTGCGACGAAGTTGAAGTCGATGCGGTACACGCCGCCGTCCCACATCAACATGATGAAGAGGTGGCCGAGCGCAAGAAACACCAGCACCAGGCCGGAGAAGCGCATGAACAGCCACGCGTACTTCTCGAAGTTCGGCATGCCGCCCGCGCGCCGCGGCGCCCGGGGGTTGTCGAGGCTGGCCGGCCGGTCGTGGCTGCGCTGCATGACGGGCGCGCTGCCGCCGCGGTCGCTGATGTGGTCGTACGGGTTCTCGGGCATTTAGAAGAACCTCTCCACCATGTGCATGCCGATGACGCCCACGGATGCGATCAGCACAGTGAGGAAGACACCGGCGACGACCCAGAGCATCTTGCGCTGATGGCGCGGTCCCTCGGACCAGAAGTCGATGAGGATCACGCGGATGCCGTTGAGCGCGTGGTAGAGGACGGCCGCGACGAGGCCGAGTTCCATCAGGCCGATGATCGGCGTCTTGTAGGTCTCGATGATCTCGTTGTAGGCCTGCGGGCTGACCCGGACCAGCGCGGTGTCCGTCACGTGGACGAACAGGAAGAAGAAGATCGAGGCACCGGAGATCCGGTGCAGAACCCACGACCACATCGCGGGATCGCCGCGATACAGGGTTCGTCGGCGCGACGGCTGCGAGCGTGGTGCCGCAATGTCGCCCGATGATGTTGCCGTACTCATCTGACCCCTCCAACGCCATCGGTGGATGCTCGGAAGATATGCCCGTCGGCTGGTTCTCCGAACCTCGCAGCGACTCTAATCTCCTTTGTACTGTCGAACGAACTAGCCTGTGGCCGTATGCCCTCGAAAACGGGCGTTTATTAGGGTCGCCTATCTGATACTGCTGGTCACGAGGCAGGGGGTTCGGAATGGATTCAGAGTCTGCCGGGAAGGCCTGATGTGAGCGCCGAAATCGATTGGGAGTTGTTGCGGCGCATGGCAATTGATGTGTCACAGCACGCTTATGCCCCCTATTCGGGATTCCCGGTCGGGGCGGCGGCCCTGGTCGACGATGACCGAATAGTGACCGGCTGCAATGTGGAGAATGTCTCATATGGCCTGGGTCTCTGTGCGGAGTGCGCAGTGGTCTGCGCCCTGGTTTCCGGCGGCGGTGGGCGCCTGCTCGCACTGGCCTGCGTGGGCCCCGACGGCGCGACGTTGATGCCGTGCGGGCGCTGCCGACAGGTGCTGCTCGAGCACGGTGGCCCGGACATGCTCGTCGACCATCCGTCAGGTCCACGCCCGCTGCGCCACCTGCTGCCCGACGCATTCGGACCCGATGATCTGGCGCGCAGCTCCGGAGAGGAATCAGGGTGACGCAGAACACTTTCGATGCGCAGGGCCCGATGTCGCATCTCGATGCTCCGTCCGTCATCCGCACCAAGCGCGACGGCCACACCCTCTCCGACGCCGCGATCGACTGGGTGATCGACGCCTACACCCGCGACCGTGTCACCGACGGGCAGATGGCGGCGCTGTTGATGGCGATCTTCCTGCGGGGCATGTCGACTCATGAGATCGCCCGCTGGACCGCGGCGATGGTCGCCTCGGGGGAGCGGTTCGACTTCTCCGACGTCGGCCGCCCGACCGTCGACAAGCACTCCACCGGCGGCGTCGGGGACAAGATCACCATCCCGCTGGTCCCGATGGTGATGGCGTGCGGTGGCGCCGTCCCGCAGGCGGCGGGACGGGGCCTCGGGCACACCGGCGGCACGCTCGACAAGCTCGAGTCCATCGCCGGGTTCACCGCCGAGATCTCCAAACCGCAGATCCACCAACAACTTCGGGACCTCGGCGCGGCGATCTTCGCCGCCGGGGAACTGGCGCCGGCAGACCGCAAGATCTATGCGCTGCGCGACGTCACCGGCACCACGGAGTCGCTTCCGCTGATCGCGAGTTCGGTGATGAGCAAGAAGATCGCCGAAGGCGCGGCGGCGCTGGTGCTCGACACGAAGGTCGGCTCGGGGGCGTTTCTGGCCACCGAGGCGGAGTCGCGTGAGCTGGCGGCCACGATGGTGGCGCTGGGGCGAGACCACGGCGTAGCCACCCGCGCGCTGCTGACCGATATGGAGGTGCCGCTGGGACGCACGGTCGGGAACTCGGTCGAGGTGGCCGAGTCGTTGGACGTCCTGGCCGGCGGGGGACCCGAGGACGTGGTCGAGCTGACGGTCGCCCTGGCGCGGGAGATGTGCGACGCGGCCGGCCTGGACGCCGTCGATCCGGCGCAGACGCTGCGCGACGGAACGGCGATGGATTCCTTCCGCGCGCTGATCGAAGCTCAGGGCGGTGATCTCGCGGCTCCGCTGCCGATCGGTGCTCACAGCGAGACCGTGATCGCTCCCCGCGGTGGCACGATGGGGGACATCGACGCGATGGCTGTGGGACTCGCGGTGTGGCGGCTCGGCGCGGGCCGCTCGGCACCGGGCGAGCGGGTGCAGTTCGGCGCAGGAATGCGCATCCATCGCCGGCCCGGCGAACCCGTGGCCGCGGGTGAGACGCTGTTCACGCTCTACAGCGACACCCCCGAGCGGTTCGCGCCGGCGCTGTCGGAACTCGACGGGGCCTGGCGGGTGGGCGAGGACGCACCGCCTGCGCGTCCGCTGATCATCGACCGGATCACGTGAGGAGAGCCAGATGACGACACCGTTGACGCTGGAGAACATCCGGCAGGCGCCCAAGGCGCTGCTGCACGATCATCTCGACGGGGGGCTGCGGCCACAGACTGTCCTCGAACTGGCTGAGGAGACGGGGTACGACCAGCTGCCCGAACAGGATGCCGAGGCGCTGGCGACGTTCTTCCGCACCGCGGCCCACAGCGGCTCGCTGGTGCGCTATCTGGAACCGTTCGCCCACACCGTGGGCGTCATGCAGACCCCGGAGGCGCTGCATCGCGTGGCACTGGAGTGCGTGGAGGACCTCGCCGAGGACAACGTCGTCTACGCCGAGATCCGGTTCGCCCCCGAACTGCACATCGACGGCGGGCTGTCCCTCGACGCGGTCGTCGAGGCGGTGCTGGCGGGCTTCGCCGACGGAGAGAAGGCGGCTGCAGCGCAGGGGCGCCCCATCGTGGTGCGGTGTCTGGTGACCGCGATGCGCCATGCCGCGCGGTCGCGGGAGATCGCGGCGCTGGCGATCCGGTTCCGGGACCAGGGCGTGGTCGGGTTCGACATCGCCGGTGCGGAGGCCGGCTACCCGCCCACCCGTCACCTCGACGCGTTCGAATACATGCGAAGCAACAACGCGCGCTTCACGATTCACGCGGGTGAGGCCTTCGGGTTGCCGTCGATCCACGAGGCCATCGCGTTCTGCGGGGCGGACCGGCTCGGCCATGGCGTACGCATCGTCGACGACATCACCGTCGATCCCGACGGCACGGCGCGGCTGGGTCGGCTCGCGTCGCTGCTGCGGGACAAGCGCGTGCCGTTCGAGATGTGCCCGAGCTCCAACGTGCAGACCGGGGCGGTGGACAGCATCGCCGAGCATCCGTTCGACCGGCTGGCCCGCCTGCGTTTCCGGGTGACGGTGAACACCGACAACAGGTTGATGAGCGACACCTCGATGAGCCAGGAGATGCTCCGGCTGGTGGAGGCGTTCGGCTACGGGTGGAGCGATCTCGAACGGTTCACGATCAATGCGATGAAGTCGGCGTTCATCGCGTTCGACGAGCGCCTGGCGATCATCGACGAAGTCATCAAGCCGCGCTACGCCGTCCTCATCGGCTAGCCCCCGTCCGGCGAGCGCGCGCGTTTGCACAGCGGCGCGCCGCACGTTGCGTGCATTCGCGTGCGCTCGTCGCAGCCGAGCGCGCGATGAATTCCGCACCTCGCACCAGTCGAACTCACCATGACCACCTCTCCCGTCACCCGCCAGCTGTCCGTTCCCGGCGCCGTCCTGCACTACGAAGTCCGCGGTAGCGGACCCCTGCTCGTCCTGGTGGGATCCCCGATGGGGGCCGGTGATTTTCAGCCACTCGCCGATGCCGTGGCGGCCGAGCGCACGGTCGTGACCTTCGACCCGCGCGGATACGGCACGAGCACGCTCGACGATCCCGACCAGCCGGCGACCATCGACACGCGCGCTCAGGATGTCGTGGCGATCCTCGACGACCTGGGCGCCGACGCCGCAGACGTCTTCGGCTCCAGCGGCGGGGCCGTCACCGTGTTGGGGCTGACGACGCGGTGGCCGGGACGCGTGAAGACGGTGATCGCCCACGAACCGCCGCTGATCGAGTTGCTCGCCGACGCCGAAGCGCACCGTGCCGACACCGAGCGCATCATCGACACCTTCCACGCCGACGGCGTCCACGCTGCGTGGCGAGCCTTCATGGTCAACGCAGGCTTCGAGCCACCCGAGGCGCAGGGCGATACCCCCGCCGCCCAGCGAGGAGGAGCGCAGGCACGCTGCCCGCTTCTTCGATCACGACCTGAGGGCCACCACCGGCTATCGACCCGACGTCGCCTCACTGCGCGGCAGCCGCGTCGTCGTGGGCATCGGCGCGGACTCGGGCGCACTGCTCACCCACCAGACGTCGTCGGCGCTCGCCAACGCGCTCGGCACCCCCGCGCAGATCTTCCCGGGCGGACATGTCGGCTTTCTCACCGACACGCCCGTCTTCACCGACGCTCTGCGGGCGTCACTCCGAGCGCAGGCGTGACTCCACGAAGCGCTCCAACGACTCCCACTGCGTGACGGCCTCGGCGTACGGCGCGCTCGGCCGCGACACCGAGCCCGGGTCCAGCGAGTAGGCGATCAGCCGGCCCAGCGCGGTGTCCTTGTCGAGCTTGGCCGCGACGCCGGTGTCCTCGGCGTAGTCGGCGATGTCGCGCAGCAACTCGACGGCGAGCTCGAGTTGGTCGTGATCGAGCGCGTCGGGACCTTCGGCGAGGTCGTCGACGATCCCCGACAACACGTAGATGTTGTCGTCGGTGACCTCCACGCGCAGCGATCCGTCGGTCGCCGCGGTGCGGATGTCGTCGTACGTCGCGAGATCCGACAGGTCGTGATCGTGTTCGTCGGCCAGGTAGCGCGCCAGGGCCCGCTCGGAACCGAACACGCTGATGCGGCCGTTGCGGCCGAGAAAGATGGGCCGGTCGTCGAGGTAGCAGCGCAGCGTGAAGAAGGTGCCGCTGCTGGTCATCATCCGGACCGGGTCGATGCCGACGCGCGCCCAGAAGTCCTCGTCGCTGCCGAGCACCTTGTCCTCGGCGGCCGCGGTCAGGTCGTCGGCCTCTTCCTCGGTGTCCACGATGTCATCGATGATCACCTCGTCCTCTTCCGGCTCGGGTGCCGGCTCGTCGAGTTCGGCCTGGGCTTTCTCGACGGCGGCGCTGTCCACCTCGGGCTTGGTGATGATCTCGTCGATCGACTCGATGACCGCGTCCCAGCCGCGGTTGATGATCTTCTCGATCTCTGCCCAGCGCTTGCGCCCGGCCCGGCCGGCATACGCCTCGGCTCCGCCGCCGACGGTGCCCAGGAGCGGGTTGCCGTTGAAGAACTTTGTCACCGCGGGCAGTTCGCACACCGATCCGATCGACGACACGACCGACAGTGCGCGGTGCAGCGTGCGCACGCTGTCCTCGGTCGGCTTGTTCGACAGGATCTCCTCGAAGCCGGCGAGGTCGTAGGAGTGCTCCTCGTCGGGCACCAACCGGTGTGCGTTCGCCGCCGTCAGCTTCTCCCACGCCGGGTGGTCGGTGAGGTCGTTGTCGGTGTTGGTCCGCACGAACGCGGCCAGGTCTGCCACGGAATCGAGCACGTAGAGGTCCTCGTCCTTGCCGAGGAACGCCTCCCACTCGTCTCCGTCGGCGCGCCACCGCGGTGCCCACAGCGTGTACACGTCGCCCTTGGTCAAGCTCAGCCCGATCGGCACGATGTCTGCAGCCATGCGGCACAGCCTAACGACAGGCCCTGACCGTTTCGTGCAGGTGTCGGTGGGCCGTCACCGGGTCTGGTCGAAGGGTGCCCACCCGAACGCCGCCTCGATCCAATTCGAGAACTCACACGCCAGATGCCACCGGTGCCCGCCGATCATCCGGCGCGGAGTGGGCAGCGGGAACTCGACGGTCAGGCGCGCGCTGAAGCCGTCTGCGTCGTCGCGGAACTGGTGTCGGACTCCACCGATGACCGATCCGTCGGAGGCTCGGGCCACGCCCGCGATCTGGAGGGGAAAACGGGCGTTCGGCGCAGTGGTCAGCGAGGACACGTCGGAGTAGTCGATCCGGAAGAGCGAAGGTAACGGGCTGCCGCCCGTCGTCTCCAGCACTTCCTGGCGCCCGTTCGCGTCGGTGCGAATGATGTAGTGGTCCGGGCAGGCGCGCAGCATCGCTTCGTGGTCGGAGGTCTCTGTCCATCGGTCGAACGTGGTCACGAACTCCTCTGCGGAGCCGGCGCCGACGTGGAGGTCGATGGCACTGATGCGCCTGCGTCGGCTGAGCTGTGACCCGGCGCGCGCGACGAGATCGGCCGCTGCGGTCCTGCGCCTCAGCCGCGCGGCGATCTCGTCAGGGCCGAGAGCGAGCTTCGCGTGCAGCAGCGTCCCGCGCCGGATCGCGACATCTCCGTCCGGCACCTGTACATCCAGCAGGCGTGCCGCCGCGGTAATGCGACGGTCCTCCCACGACAGAACCTCGGCGCGGCTGTACTCGGTGCCGTCGAACCGGGCGGCGATCGTGGGAGTCATGGGCATACTCCTTAAAGCTATAAATATTGCTTTAGCGACGCTACGCTGACTCCGTCCCACTGGTCAAAGGAGAGTCGGTCATGGTCACCCGTCGCCCCGGCGGCCGCTCGGAGCGTGTTCGCGCGCGCGTACTCGAGGCTGCGCTGGATCATCTCCTCGCCGCTGGTCTGACCGGACTCAGCGTGCGTGATGTCGCCGCCGCGGCAGGTGTCGCAGAGACGACGGTCTACCGGCGGTGGCCGACCCCGACTGATTTGGCCGCTGCCGCGCTGGCCGAGTTCGCCCGCAGCGAGAACCCGATACCGGACACGGGAACCTTCGAGGGGGACCTGCGCGCCCTGCTCGGTCAGATCGTCGACATGGTGAGCCGACCCGAGGTCGAGCGCCTACTACGCGCGGCCGCAGCTCTCGACAGTGCTCTTCAAGGCGCGGTCGAGGCGCGCGCCGTCTTCTGGCAAGGTCGATTCGCGGGCGGCGCCCGGATTGTCGAGCGTGCGATCGAGAGGGGGGAGGTGCCCCCCGACACCGGGCCGGCAGGCGTCATCGAATTCCTCGTCGCTCCGGTCTACCTGCGCCTGCTGCTGCTCGACCTACCGCTCGACGATGCGCTGCTCGAGGCCTCAGTACGCAACACGCTCGCTGCCTACGCAGTCGGCCGCCAGAACCCCTGAAAACCCTGTCCGGCGTTCGCCGTCCTGATCGGTGAGAGCTTCACAGGATCGCCCGCCTCGATCATGGTGCCGTCGCCGACGATCATCGCGACGTGGCCGTCCCACACCGCGAGATCCCCTGGCATCACCGCATTCGCCGCCACTGCGCGGCCGACGTCCTGTTCCTGGGCCAACCGTGGGAGGTCAAGGCCCGCTTCGTGATACGCCCACTGGGTCAGGCCGCTGCAGTCCAGGCCCTGGCCAGGCGTGGTGCCGCCCCACTGGTACGGGACGCCGAGCTGGGTCAGTGCGTGACGGACGGCGTCGGCAGCGACGGCGTTGGGTGCCATCACCACCGTCCCGTCCGGAAGGCGCACCGCCACGCCCTCACCGAACGTCGCGGCGTCGGGGGTGTCGATCGGCGCCTCGGCCGCGGTGAAGGCCGCCGGTTGCGCCACCGGCCCGCCGCCCGCCAGACCTGCCCCGGGAAGCCCTGCAAGCCCGCCGGTGCCGCCCCCGGGGAACCCGCCCCCGCCCGGCCATCCCGTCGCGTGGGTGGGCGCCGGCCGGGTCTCGACCGCGGTGGCCTGCCGGTCGAGTTCGGCGAGCAGTTCCTCGACCACGGCAATGGCCCGGCTCAGCGCGTCGCGTGCCTCGGTGAGCAACTGCTTGGCCACCCCGGGCTCGTCCAATCGCGGTTCGAGCGCCGCGGCCTTGGCCTCGAACTCGTCGACGATGTCCTGCAGTCGGCGGTGCGCGGACGCCACGGCTCCGGCAGCATCGCGGGCCACCGAGCCCAGCCGACCGGCCCGCTCCGCCGCCCCGTCGATCGCGGCGGTCGTCGTCGCCGCGAACTCCGCCGCTGCGTCCGCGCCGGAGCCCGACCAGTCCGCGTCGGCCTGGTGCCACGCCTGCGACGCGGCGTCGGCGACGTCGGTCAGGGTGTCTCGGACCCCGGTCAGTATCGCGGCGGGATCGCCCGCAGGATCGCCTGACCAGCCCGGACCCACCAGCGCCTGCACTCTCCGCAGCGGGGCGGCGAGTGCACTGACCAGGGCGCTGGTCACCAGAACGCGATCCGGTTCGCGGCGTCCGACTCGGCGGCGTCGTAGCTCTGCGCGGAGGCGTCCGCAGCGGTCCGGGCGCCCGCCAGCGATACACCGAGGGAGGCGAGCGCGGCGGCGTCGTCCCCCGCGGCCCGGGCCAGCGAGGCGAGAAAGCGCGCCCCGACCGGCCCGTAGGCATTCGCGCCGTCGGTCGCCCCGGTGAGGTGCGCGGCGGCGGTGTGCAGTGCATCCGCGTGCGCGTCTGCCGCACGACCGTAGCTGCGGACGGCTTCTGTATCGACGGACATACGGGTGAACACAGACAGTTAGACGCCGGGAAAGCTCACCCGGTTCCCACTAAGGTCCAATCCCATGGATGTGCGCGTTGTCGACCACCCGCTGGCCGCGGCGCGGCTGACCACCCTGCGCGACGAGCGCACCGACAACGCGGCGTTTCGCGCCGCGCTGCGGGACCTGACGTTGATGCTCGTCTACGAGGCCACCCGGGAGTCGCCGGTCGAGACCATCCCGGTGCGCACTCCGATGGCGGAGACGTCCGGTGCGCGCCTGGCCAATCCGCCGCTGCTGGTGCCGGTGCTGCGTGCAGGGCTGGGCATGGTGGATCAGGCGCATGCGCTCATCCCGGAGGCCCAGGTCGGTTTCGTCGGCATGGCTCGCGACGAGGAGACGCATCAGCCCACGCCGTATCTGGAGTCCCTGCCCGACGATCTGAGTGCGCGGCCGGTCATCGTGCTGGACCCGATGCTCGCGACCGGCGGCTCGATGGTGCACACCCTGGAGCTGCTGTTCGCCAGGGATGCCGTCGACGTCACCGCGCTGTGTGTGGTGTGCGCTCCGGAAGGTGTTGCCGCACTGGAGAAGGCGGCGCCGCAGGTGAAGCTGTTCACCGCCAGCATCGACGCGGGCCTCAACGACGTCGCCTACATCGTGCCGGGCCTGGGCGATGCGGGCGACCGTCAGTTCGGTCCGCGCTGAGTCAGTTCGCGAACCTGCTCGGAGAGGGTGGCCTGCACCTGGGCGGCCCGCGACCGAGCGGTCTCGAGGTCGCCGTCGCACCGAACTTCGAGGTAGCACTTGAGTTTCGGCTCGGTACCGGAAGGACGGACCACGACGCGGATCGATGTCGACGTGTCACCGCCGGCGTACACGAGCGCGTCGGTGCGCGGTGAGAGGTCGGTGGTCTCGACGGGATAGGACGCGAGATGCCGCGGTGGTCGCGTGCGTAGAGAAGTCATCAATGCTGCTGCTGCAGAGGGTGATTCGACGCGCTGGGTGATGGCTGTGGTGATGTGCACGCCGTGGCGGCGCGCCAGCTCGTCGAGAGCGTCGGTCACCGAGAGCTCGCGCGCACGTAGCGCCGCCACCAGATCGCACGCCAGCACCGCGGCGCTGATCCCGTCCTTGTCGCGCACCACGGCCGGATCCACGCAGTGCCCGATCGCTTCCTCGTAGGCGTACAGCAGTGTCGCGTCGAGGCCCTCGTCTGCGCGGGCCAGCCATTTGAATCCCGTCAGCGTCTCGACGTGGCGCGCGCCGTAGCCGGCCGCGATGCGTGCGAGCATCCGTGACGACACCACCGTGCTGGCGACCACGGCGTCTGAACCTGCTCCCTGTGAGAGCAGGTAATCGCCCAGCAGCCAACCTGTTTCGTCGCCCGAGAGCATGCGCCACCCGTCGGGCGTGGGCACCCCGATCGCGCACCGGTCGGCGTCGGGGTCGAGGGCGACGGCGATGTCGGCGTCGACGTCAACGGCAAGCTGAAGCAGAGCGTCGGTCGCCCCGGCTTCCTCGGGGTTGGGAAAGGCGACGGTGGGGAAGTCGGGATCCGGCGCGAACTGCGTCTCGACGACGTGGACGTCGGAAAAGCCGGCCAACGCTAAAACATCGAGTGCGTACTCACCGCCGACTCCGTGCATCGGCGTCAGCGCTACGCGCACCGATCCGGCCGCCCGTCGCACGCTCGACGCCCGCTCCAGGTACCGCCGGACGAACTCGGTTCCGGACGGCGGGACTGATTGTCGGGGGATCTCGTCAGCCGGCGGGGCGGCAGCGATGGCGTCTTCGATCTCGGCGTCGACGGGGGAGACGATCTGAAGGCCGCCGGCGAAGTAGACCTTGTAGCCGTTGTCGGAGGCCGGGTTGTGGGACGCGGTGATCTGCACCCCCGCTGCTGCCCACGTGTGGCGAACGGTGAACGCGACTACGGGCGTCGGAACCGCGGCGAACATCAAAGTCACCGTGAATCCCTGCGCGGCAAGCACTTCGGCGGCGCCGCGCGCGAATTCCACGGAGTGGTGCCGCGCGTCGTACCCGACGATCACCTGTCCGCCGCCGTGCCCGTGGCGCGTCAGGACGGTGCCCAGGGCCCATGTCGCGCGCAGTACCACGGCGAGATTCATCCCGTTGGGGCCGGCGCGCATCGGCCCGCGCAGTCCCGCGGTGCCGAATGTGAGGGTCCCGGCGAAGCGCTCGGCCAGCTCGTCGGAGTTGCACGCGGACAGTTCAGCGGCGGCGTTCGGATCGGGGTCGTGGGCCAGCCACTCGTCGACAGCGGCGTTCAGATCGGACGTCACTCACGTCAGTGTGCCCGCCTCGGCGTCGGCGAGTTTGCGCAGGATGGGGGCGACGAGCATGAGCAGGTCGAACTCGAGGGTGGAGAGGCGTTCGCGCATCGTGGTGTGCAGCCACGCGTCACGCTCGGCGCGGTCGGCGTCCAGCAGGACGATGCCGTCGGGAGTGATCTCGACGAGTTGTCGGCGCCGGTCCGCGGCGTCGGGCCGGCGGCTGATCAGGCCGCGCGACTCGAGTTCGTTGAGCGAATCGGTGAGTGATTGCACCCGCACGCCCAGGCGCACGCCCAGCTCGGCCGGGGCGGTCACCCCCGCACGGCTGACCTCGCCGAGCAACTGCATCTGGCTCAACGTCAGACCGTTGTCCGGCCGGTGCCTGCGGAGCTGCCGCGTCACCGCCATCATCGATTCCCGCAGCTCTGTCGCTGCCGACGCCTCGATACCCATTACCAAGTTATACCTTGCCAAAGAGTGACAGTCACGACCCAAAAAGCCATGTTGAGATCTTGAATTACTAAGCGCATACTTGTAATCACGATGACATGGTGGAAGCAGATGCTCAGGTGGACGGTGCTGTTGGCGGCGACGGTGGCGGTCACTGTTTCCCTCACTGTCATCGGGGTACCCAGCGCGGCTCTGTTCGCCGCGCTCGTCGTCGGGATCGTGCTCGCATTGACGTCGGCCGGCCCGGCCGGTGTACCCCGCAAGCTCGGGGTCGCCGCCCAGGGCGTGCTCGGTGTCTACATCGGCACGATGGTGCAGCAGGATTCGCTCGGCACCCTCGGCGGGCACTGGCCGGTCGTCCTCGCCGTCGCCGCGGGCACGCTGCTGCTCAGCGTCATCGCCGGGGCGCTGCTGGGACTTCGCCGAGACGTGACCCCGTTGACCGGCTCGCTGGCGCTCGTGGCCGGCGGGGCGTCGGGGCTCGTGGCCATCGCGCGCGAACTCGGCGGTGACGACCGCGTCGTCGCCGTCGTGCAGTACCTGCGCGTCGGGCTGGTCACCGCGTCGATGCCCGTCGTCGTCACGCTGATCTACCACGCCGACAAGTCCCGCGCCGACGCCGGCGCCGTGGCCCCCGCCAACCAGGCACCCTGGTACCTGAGCCTGGCGATACTCGTCGTACTGGTGGTCGTCGGCGCGACCGTCGGGCGCCTCATCCGCCTTCCCGGTGCCGGTCTACTGGGGCCGCTGGCCCTCACGGTGGGCCTCGAGGTCAGCGGGTTCTCGTTCGGCCTGTCGGTGCCGATGCTGCTGGTCCAGGCCGGCTACATGCTCATCGGCTGGCAGGCCGGGCTGGCCTTCACCCGGTCGTCGCTGCGTGCGGTGAGTCGGCTGCTGCCGGCAGCGATCGGGTTGATCGTCGCGATCGGCGTGACCACGGCGGGCCTCGGGGTGCTGCTGTCCCACCTCACCGGGCTGACGCTGTTGGAGGGCTACCTCGCGACGAGCCCGGGCGGTGTGTACGCGGTGCTGGCGACGGCGGTCGAGACCGGGTCCAACGTCACATTCGTGATCGCGGCCCAGGTGGTGCGGATTCTGCTGATGCTGTTCGCGGCGCCGTTGATGGCCCGCAGTGTGGTGTGGGCGAGCCGACGCCTCGGCCGGGATCAGAGCTTGGAGATCACTGCCGAGAGCAGGGAACCCATGCGCGTCGCCGACTGACGGCCCGCCTCGAGGACTTCGTCGTGACTCAACGGTTGCCCGGTCATGCCGGCGGCCAGGTTCGTCACCAACGACACCCCGAGCACCGCCGCGCCTGCCGCCCGCGCCGCGATGGTCTCGTGCACCGTCGACATCCCGACCAGATCGGCGCCCAGTGTGCGCAGCATCCGGATCTCGGCCGGCGTCTCGTAATGCGGACCCGGCAGGCCCGCGTACACCCCCTCGGCCAGCGACGGGTCGATCTCGCGCGCAAGTTCCCGCAGGCGCGGTGCGTAGGCGTCGACGAGATCGACGAACTGGGCGCCCACCAGCGGTGACCGTGCTGTCAGGTTGAGGTGGTCGCTGATCAACACCGGCTGACCGACGCCGTACTCGGGGCGCAGGCCGCCGGCCGCGTTGGTCAGAATGACGGTCCGGGCACCCGCCGCGCAGGCCGTGCGCACAGGGTGGACGACGTGCCGCAGGTCGTGGCCTTCGTAGGCGTGGATGCGGCCGAGCAGCACCAGTACCCGCTGCGCACCGACCTGCAGGGAGAAGATCTGACCGCCGTGGCCCTGCGCGGTAGGCGGGGTGAAGCCCGGGAGATCGGCCATCGGAACGACGGCGGTGGGTTCGCCGAGCTGGTCGGCGGCGGGCGCCCAACCCGAGCCCAGGACGACGGCGACGTCGTGGCGTTCGACTCCGGTGCGCTGGGCCAGAGCCCGGGCGGCTTCCTGCGCGACTGCCCCGGCGTCCTCCACGACCGGCAGCTTAGTGCGGGTGTCGGCGCAGTGAGATACTTGCCCGCATGCCCACCGCCGCCGCCACGTCCGTCGCCGACGTGATCAGCAGCCGCCGGCGGGACCTGGTGGAGCTCTCACATCAGATCCACGCCGAGCCCGAGCTGGCGTTTGCCGAGCATCGCAGCTGCGCCAAGACCCAGGCCCTGGTCGTCGAGCGTGGTTTCGAGCTGACGACGGCGGTCGCGGGCCTCGACACCGCCTTTCGCGCGGTGTACGGCAGCGGCGACCTGGTGGTGGGGATCTGCGCCGAGTACGACGCGCTGCCCGGCATCGGTCACGCCTGCGGCCACAACATCATCGCCGCGTCGGCGGTCGGCACGGCGCTGGCTCTGGCCGAGGTGGCCGACGAACTCGGGTTGACGGTCGTGCTGCTGGGCACACCCGCCGAAGAATCCGGGGGCGGCAAGGTGCTGATGCTGGATGCCGGGGCCTTCGACGACATCGCCGCGACGGTGATGCTGCACCCCGGCCCGATCGACATCGCCGCGGCGAGATCGCTGGCGCTGTCGGAGGTCGTCGTCAGCTACACCGGGCGGGAGTCGCACGCCGCGGTCGCACCGTATCTCGGCATCAACGCCGCGGACGCGGTGACCGTCGCGCAGGTCGCGGTCGGGTTGCTGCGTCAGCAGCTGGCGCCGGGGCAGATGTGCCACGGCATCGTCACCGACGGCGGCCAGGCCGCCAATGTCATCCCGGCCCGCGCCGAGATGGCGTACACGATGCGGGCGACGAATTCGGAGTCGTTGCGGGCGTTGGAAACTCGCATGGCGGGCTGTTTCGCGGCCGGCGCGGTGGCCACCGGTTGCGAACACGAGGTGCACGAGCCGGCGCCCGGCTATGCCGAGCTGACGCCGGATCGGTGGCTGTCGTCGATGATTCGCGCGGAGATGCTCGGGGTGGGGCGTACCCCGGTTCCCGAGGAGGTCGAGGCGTCAGTGCCGTTGGGGAGTACGGACATGGGCAACGTCACGCAGGTGATGCCGGGCATCCATCCGATCGTGGGTGTCGACGCCGGCGGCGCATCGATCCATCAGCCTGAGTTCGCGGCTGCGGCGGTGGGGGAGAGCGCCGACACCGCTGTCGTCGAGGGCGCGATCATGTTGGCGCGCACGGTGGTTGCGCTTGCGTGTGACGGCGAGGAGCGCGACAGGGTGCTCGAGCTGCAGCGTCGGAGGGTCGCATGAGCGTGTTGGCGCACGCTGCGGCGCGTTTCCTGTCGGCCCGTTACGACGATCTGGTCGCCTGGCGGCGGCATCTGCACATGCACCCGGAACTGGGTCGCCAGGAGTTCGCGACGACGCAGTTCGTCGCGTCGATCCTGGCCGATGCCGGGCTCAACCCGAAGGTGTTGCCCGGCGGCACCGGGTTGACGTGTGACTTCGGCCCCGACGACGGCCCGCGGGTGGCGTTGCGCGCCGACATGGACGCGCTGCCGATGGCCGAGCGCACCGAGGCGCCGTATGCGTCGACGGTGCCCGGTGTCGCGCACGCGTGCGGCCACGACGCGCACACGGTGGTGCTGCTGGGTGCGGCGCTGGCGATGGCGTCGGCGCCGGAGCTGCCGGTCGGGGTGCGGTTGGTGTTCCAGGCCGCCGAGGAGCTGATGCCCGGGGGCGCGATCGACGCGATCGCGGCGGGCGCGCTGACCGGTGTCTCGAGAATCTATGCCCTGCACTGCGATCCGCATCTCGAGGTCGGCAAGGTCGCGGTCAAGCCGGGCCCCATCACTTCGGCGGCCGATCAGCTCGAGGTGGTGCTGCACTCGCCGGGTGGGCACACGTCGCGTCCGCATCTGACCGGCGATCTGGTCTACGGCATCGGCACGCTCATCACCGGCCTGCCGGGGGTGCTGTCGCGCCGTATCGACCCACGCAACAGCACGGTGATGGTGTGGGGAGCGGTCAATGCGGGCGTGGCGGCCAACGCCATCCCGCAGACCGGCACGCTGGCCGGGACCATCCGCACCGCGAGCCGCGAGACCTGGGTCGGCATGGAAGACATTGTCACCGAGACCATTTCGGCTCTGCTGGCGCCGCTGGGCATCGAGCACGTGGTGAACTATCGCCGTGGCGTGCCGCCGGTGGTGAACGAAGAGGTGTCCACGCGCATCCTCACCCACGCGATCGAGGCGATCGGGCCCGATGTGCTCGCCGATACCCGGCAATCCGGTGGCGGGGAAGACTTTTCCTGGTATCTGGAGGAGGTGCCCGGCGCGATGGCACGCCTCGGCGTGTGGAGCGGTCAGGGCCCGCAGCTCGATCTTCACCAGCCGACGTTCGATCTCGACGAGCGTGCGCTCGGCGTCGGAGTTCGACTGCTCACCAACATCATCGCCAACAGCTAGCCCGGTCGTTCGGCGAGCGCGCGCGTTTGTACATCGACACGCCGTCATTGCTGGCACTCAGCGCGCGCTCGCGCCCCGCGAGGTGTGCATAACTGCTCGTCCATCCCCAGGCAGGGCCGGAGCCCTGGCTCGCGACCCAAGCCCGCACCGAGCATGGCCGCATGGACGAACACCTCATCTCACTGTTCGACGCCCAGGGCGGCGTCGCCACCAGCGCACAGATCCTCGAGCACCTGACCCGACGCGGTTTCGAGAAACTCACCAATTCCGGAGTCCTGGAACGCATCTGGCAAGGCATCTACTGCCTCGGTGAGCCCACCGATCTACTCCGACTGCGTGGCCTCGATCTGTCATGTGGGCGTCCCGTCGCGGTCTGCCTCGCCACCGCGGCCGCGATGTTCGGCTTCGACACCGAGCAGCCGCCCGAACTCCATGTGCTCGATCCCCATTGCGGGCTGCGCGATGCCGACGGGTTGGTGGTGCATCGCCGCGACGGCGCACCGCTGGTGAGGGTCGACGACCGTCGTGCGACGTCGCCGGCTTGGACGGCCGTCGAGGTTGCGCGCAGTCTGCGACGCCCGCGGGCGCTGGCCACCATCGACGCCGCGCTGCGCAGCGGCACCTGCAGCCGTGCCGATCTGTGGCGTGCGGCCATCGAGCAGAAGGGGCGCCGCGGCATCGTGGCGGTGCGCGATCTCCTAGCGTTGGCTGACCCGCGGGCCGAGTCGCCGATGGAGAGCGAGGCGCGGCTCGCGATGCTCGACGGCGGTCTGCCCGTGCCGGAGCTGCAGTACGAGATCATCGACGGCAATGGGGATCTGCGTCGCGTGGACTTCGCCTGGCCCGATCGAAAAGTCGCAGCGGAGTACGACGGTGTCGCGTGGCACTCGGGGCCGGAGGCGATGCTCGACGACCGGAACCGGTTCAACGCGCTGGCCGACGTCGATTGGACCGTGGTGCCGATCGTGTTCGACGACGTCCGCTATCGGGCGTGGGAGATGGTGGCGCGGATCGACCGGCAGCTGACGCGCGCTCGTGCGGCCTGAGCGCGCGCAGACCGCCGGAAAACCCGGCGCGTCGACGTGCAAACGCGCGCGCTCGCCGAACGAGAGCTAGACCCCGGGGCCGGGGCCGATGTTGCTCGATGGCCGCGTGCGCAGATCGTAGACGTATTCGTGTGGCGCACCGGCGATCTCGGCCGCCTCGGCCATCACACCGAGATAGCGTGCCGACGGGATGCCGCCCTCCCAGGCATCGACCACGTACAGCCACGCCAACGCCGGGTCGGTAGAGGTGTCCGACGACGTGCGTTCCACCCGGCAGCGGATCTTCTTGTGAATGCCGAGCTCCGAGCCCTCCCAGCGGTCGAGGTTCTCCTCGTCCTCTTTGGTCACGTCGTAGAGCACCACGAAGACCTTGGAGTCAGGGTCCTCGACGATCGTCGCCAGCGCGCCTTCCCATCCGATGTCCTCGCCGCCGAAGGTGAGCCGCCACCCGTGCAGCCAGCCGGTACCCGCCATCGGGGAATGAGGAGCCCGCTGCAGCATCTGCTCGGGATGCATGTTCGACCCATAGGCGGCGTAGAGCGGCACGCGAGAAGCTTAAACGTATCTGTGTGCAATAGGTTGGTGGCGTGGTAACGCGGATCGTGATCATCGGCGGTGGACCGGCAGGCTATGAGGCGGCATTGGTCGCGGCGGGTCGCGGCCGCGACGTCGCACAGGTGACGGTCGTCGACTCCGACGGCATCGGCGGCGGCTGCGTGCTCTATGACTGCGTGCCGTCGAAGACGCTCATCGCGTCGACCGGCGTGCGCACCGAGCTGCGCCGCGCCCAGGGGCTGGGCTTGGACATCAGCTTCGACGACGCCACGATCTCGCTACACGACATCAACAACCGGGTGAAGACGCTGGCGTCCTCGCAGTCAGCGGACATCGGCAGCCAGCTGCTCAACCAGGGCGTGACGATCATCGGTGGCCGTGGCGAACTGGTCGACGACATCGCCGGCATGGCGCATCACCGCGTGAAAGTCACCACACCCGACGGCAAGATCGGCGTGCTCAAGGCCGACATCGTGCTGATCGCCACCGGCGCGAGCCCCCGGGTGCTGCCCAACGCGGTGCCCGACGGCGACCGAATCCTGACCTGGCGCCAGGTCTACGACCTCGAGGAGCTGCCCGAACACCTCGTCATCGTGGGCTCGGGGGTGACCGGCGCCGAGTTCTGCAACGCCTACACCGAACTCGGCGTCACGGTGACGGTCGTCGCGAGCCGGGACCAGATCCTGCCCCACGAGGACTCCGACGCGGCGGCGGTGCTGGAGGAGGTGTTCAACGAGCGTGGCGTGACGCTGGTCAAGAACGCCCGCGCGGACTCGGTGACGCGCACCGAGAAGGGGGTCCGTGTCGCGATGGCCGACGGCCGTGTCGTCGAGGGCAGCCATGCGTTGATGACGGTCGGTTCGGTGCCCAACACCGCAGGTCTGGGCCTGGATCGTATCGGCGTCGAGCTGAAGCCGGGTGGCTACATTCCTGTCGATCGGGTCTCGCGCACGCCGGCGCCGGGGGTCTACGCGGCGGGTGACTGCACGGGACTGCTGCCGCTGGCCTCGGTCGCGGCGATGCAGGGCCGGATCGCGATGTACCACGCGCTCGGCGAAGGGGTGTCCCCGATTCGGCTGCGGACGGTTGCCTCGGCGACCTTCACCCGCCCGGAGATCGCCGCGGTCGGCATCCCGCAGTCAGCGATCGACGACGGCAGTGTGCCGGCCCGCACCTTGACGTTGCCGTTGAGCACCAACGCCCGCGCGAAGATGTCGCTGCTCAGGCATGGTTTCGTCAAGATCTTCTGCCGGCCGGCCACCGGTGTGGTGATCGGCGGGGTGGTGGTCGCGCCGATCGCCTCGGAGCTGATCCTGCCGATCGCGCTGGCGGTGCAGAACCGGATCTCGGTGACCGATCTGGCGCAGACCCTGTCCGTCTATCCCTCGCTGTCGGGTTCGATCGTCGAGGCGGCGCGGCGATTGATGGCACACGACGATCTGGACTGATGCCACGTACCCTGGAGAACGTACTGACCGGTAACAAGGAAGGTGCACGTGAGCAACCAGGACGTGGACGACCTCGGCCCTGACCAGCGCTCCCGAGCATGGCAGCAGCTCGGCAGTGAGCAGTTCGACGTCGTCGTGATCGGCGGCGGAGTGGTGGGCGCGGGTGCTGCGCTCGATGCGGCGACCCGCGGATTGAGAGTGGCCCTCGTGGAGGCCCGCGATTTCGCGTCGGGCACCTCCAGCCGGAGCAGCAAGATGTTCCACGGCGGCCTGCGCTATCTCGAACAGCTGGAGTTCGGTCTGGTGCGCGAGGCGCTGCACGAGCGCGAGTTGTCGCTGACGACGCTCGCGCCGCATCTGGTCAAGCCGCTGCCGTTCCTGTTCCCGCTCACCAACCGGTGGTGGGAGCGGCCCTACGTCGCGGCGGGCATCTTCCTCTACGACAGCCTTGGTGGGGCGAAATCCGTTCCCGCGCAGAAGCATCTGACCCGCGCCGGGGCACTGCGGCTCTGTCCCGGACTCAAGCGCAGCGCACTGATCGGCGGAATCCGCTACTACGACACCGTCGTCGACGACGCCCGGCACACCATGATGGTGGCGCGTACCGCCGCGCACTACGGGGCCGTGGTGCGGACGTCGACGCAGGTGGTCGCGTTGCGACGGGAGGGGGATCGGGTCACCGGCGTGCGGGTGCGTGACTCCGAGGACGGCTCGGTCACCGACGTCCGCGCGCACGTGGTGGTCAACGCCACCGGGGTGTGGACAGACGAAATCCAGGCACTGTCGAAGCAGCGCGGCCGTTTTCGGGTGCGTGCCTCCAAGGGTGTGCACATCGTGGTCCCGCGTGATCGCGTCGTCAGCGAGGTCGCGATCATCTTGCGCACCGAGAAGTCGGTGCTGTTCGTGATCCCGTGGGGCACGCACTGGATCATCGGCACCACTGACACCGACTGGAACCTCGATCTGGCCCACCCGGCGGCCACCAAAGCCGACATCGACTACATCCTAGGTCACGTCAACACAGTGCTCGCCACGCCGCTGACGCACGACGACATCGACGGTGTGTACGCCGGATTGCGGCCGCTGCTGGCCGGCGAGAGCGAAGAGACCTCGAAGCTCTCGCGCGAACACGCGGTCGCTGTGCCCTCGCCGGGCCTGGTGGCGATCGCGGGCGGCAAGTACACCACCTACCGAGTGATGGGGGAGGACGCGATCGACGCCGCGGCGGAGTTCGTGCCAACCCGGGTGGCGAAGTCCATCACCGAGAAGGTGCCGTTGATGGGTGCCGACGGCTACTTCGCGCTGGTGAACCAGACGCAAAGTGTCGGAAAGCGTTACGGCCTGCATCCGTATCGGGTGCGGCATCTGCTCGACAGGTACGGCTCGCTGATCGACGAGGTGTTGTCGATGGCCGACGACCGGCCCGAGCTGCTCGAGCCGATCACCGACGCGCCGGTCTATCTGAAGGTGGAGGCCGCCTACGCAGCCGCGGCGGAGGGGGCGCTGCACCTGGAGGACATCCTCGCCCGTCGGATGCGGATTTCCATCGAGTATCCGCACCGCGGGGTGGATTGCGCCCGCGAGGTCGCCGAAATCGTTGCGCCGATTCTGAACTGGTCGGCCGACGATGTCGATCGTGAGGTGGAGACGTACCGGGCCCGGGTGGAGGCCGAGGTGCAATCGCAGACGCAGCCCGACGACGGGTCGGCCGATGCGCTGCGCGCCGCGGCGCCTGAGGCTCGCGCGGAGATACTCGAGCCGGTCCCGCTGAATTGAGGCGGGCCGCACCGCTTCCCGTGCGCGACGGGCTCGGACCGGCGCGGCTGCGGTTGCGCGGCGGGGTGGTGCGCGACGAGTTGGCCGACCGGTTCGGTGCGCAGGCCGCGGCCAAAGTGTCTGCCGGAGAGGTGGTGTGCGCCGACGGCACCCCTGTCACGGAGACGACGGTGTTGGCGCCCGGCGCCTGTGTGTACCTCTACCGGGAATTGCCCGACGAAGTTCCCGTTCCGTTCGAGATCCGCATCCTCCATCGCGATGACAACATCGTCGTCGCCGACAAGCCGCACTTTCTCGCGACGATGCCTCGCGGCAGTCACGTCGCGCAGACCGCCCTGGTGCGGCTGCGTCGGGAACTGGACCTGCCGGAGCTGAGTCCGGCGCACAGGCTGGATCGCCTCACCGCGGGCGTGCTGGTGTTCACCACCCGCCGCGAGGTGCGTGGCGCCTATCAGACGTTGTTCGCCCGGGGTGAGGTCGACAAGACGTACCTGGCGCACGCCCCCGAGGCGGACATCGGGTGCCCGATCACGGTACGGAGCCGCATCGTCAAGCGCCGCGGCTGCCTGCAGGCGACCGAAGAGCCGGGTGAGCCGAACGCCGAGACACGCATCGAGCGGGATGGGGCGCTCTACCGGCTGACACCCCGGACGGGCCGTACGCATCAGTTGCGGGTGCACATGGCGTCGCTGGGCGTACCGATCACCGGGGATCCGCTGTATCCGGAGATTCTCGACGTGGCGCCGAACGATTTCTCGACGCCGCTGCGCCTACTGGCCCACAGTCTCGAGTTCGACGATCCGGTCACGCGGCGCCGGCGTCGCTTCGTCAGCTCGCGCACGCTGACCGAGAACTAGTGTGCGCCCAGATCGCAACTCCCCTCGAAACTGCGATCCGCGGCTGCGATCTGAACGCCCACTGTGCGCCGTCAAGTGCGCACCAGGGAAATGTACGGCATCGTCAACGAGTTCGCTGGGCGAATCTTTGAAATCGACAAAATTTGCCCGGACGTCGCCTTCTGGCCCGAAATGCGCTCTACGTCATATTTGCTCAGCACGGCGAGATGCCGCTACGACGGGCTGTCGCGACTCGAGCGTCGCGCTGGCGCCCGTGTGCTGTACAGATGTCGCGCCGCGCGACACGAACGCGTGATCCTGGCAAATGTGATCACCAGCGACACGCGCCGCGTTGAGTACATTTCGGCCGCGGCATCGAGTGGCGACTGCCACAATCGACGCTGATCCGCGGCGGGTCGGCGGACAGGAAGGAGTGCGGGTGCGCATCAGCTGGCTAGTGGCGACGGCGGTGACGGTCGGGGTGAGTCCCCTGCTGGTGCCGTCCCCACCCGCGCAGGCGATCTGCGGTTCGGTGAGCGGCAGAATCGTCGACGTCACCGGGTGTTCGGACCCGCTCTGGGAGCTCAACGGTGTCCTGACGCCGCCACCACCTCCGCCTCCGCCGCCTCCGCCGCCTGCGCCGGGCGCGCCGCCACCGCCGCCACCGCCGCCACCGCCGCCGCCACCACCACCGGTGGCGTGGACACCCAATGTCAGCGTGTGCGCCGATGTCGGCCGGCGAATCAGCGTCAGCGGGTGCGTGTGATGGACCGACCGACCTTCGACCGACTCTTCGACATGTCCGGCCGGACCGTCATCGTCACCGGCGGCACCCGTGGGATCGGGTTTGCACTGGCGCAGGGCTACGTCCTTGCTGGCGCGCGCGTGGTGGTGGCCAGCCGAAAAGCCGAGGCCTGTGAGCAGGCCGCAGCGGCGCTGCGCGAGCTCGGAGGTGAGGCGATCGGTGTGCCCACCCATCTCGGTGAGGTGGACGATCTGGGTGCACTGGTCGAGCGCACCGTCACCGAATTCGGCGGCGTGGATGTGGTGGTCAACAACGCGGCCAACGCGTTGGCCCAGCCGCTCGGTCAGATGACTCCCGACGGGCTGACGAAGTCTTTCGACGTCAATCTGCGCGGCCCGGTGTTCCTGGTGCAGGCCGCGCTGCCGCATCTGAAGGCCAGTGACCATGCCGCGGTGCTGAACATGGTGTCGGTGGGGGCGTTCATCTTCGCGCCGATGCTTGCGATCTACGCGTCGATGAAGGCCGCGCTGATGTCGTTCACGCGCTCGATGGCAGCTGAGCTGGCGCACGACGGGATCCGTGTGAACGCGTTGGCGCCCGGGCCCGTCGACACCGACATGATGCGCAAGAATCCGCAGGAGGCCATCGACGGCATGATCCGCGGCACCTTGATGCGTCGGCTGGCGACCGCAGACGAAATGGTCGGCGCCGCACTGCTGTTGACCTCCGACGCGGGCAGTTACATGACGGGTCAGGTCATCATCGTCGACGGCGGCGGGACGCCGCGCTAGGTCTTGCGCAGCACCTTCGCGGCGGCCTCGCGCATTTCGCCGCTGGTGGTGGACAGGATCTGGCTGCGGTTCTCCAGATGCAGCGCGGTTTCCAGGCTGCCGGCGTCGAGGTTGGCCCAGAGCACCTGCTTGGTCGACTCCACGCCGAATTTGCCGTAGCCGCAAAGCGTTTCGGCGATGGACAGGGCCTCGTCGAGAGCGTCGTCGGCCAGTCGGGACACCAGGCCGAGGCGCAGTGCTTCGTCGGCGTCGACGACGCGGGCGGTCAGGATGAGGTCGAAGGCGTGGCCGCCGCCGACGATGCGGGGCAGCGTGTAGCTCACGCCGATGTCACAGCCACCCAGCCCCAGCTTGATGAACTGCGTGCAGAACCGCGCGGTGGGGGCGGCAACGCGAAGGTCGCACGACGCCGCGATGCCCAGTCCGCCCCCGTAGGCGACGCCGTTGACGGCGGCGATCACGGGCTGCCGCAGCCGGTGGATCTTGGCTGTCAGGTCGGCGATGCGCTCCTGCCACCGCATACCCGAGCGGGGGAACTCCAGGCCGCCACCGGTCTGTGCGGGATCGGAGGTGCGTAGGTCCAGTCCGGAGCAGAAGCCGCGGCCCGCGCCGGTGAGCACCACGACCCGGCAGGTGTTGTCGGCGGCGACGGCGTCCAAAGCCGCGTGCAGCGCCTCGACCAGTTCGTAGGACAGCGCGTTGAGCGAGTCGGGCCTGTTGAGGGTCAGCACGGTGATCTCGGGCCGGGGTCGTGTCACTTCCAGAACGGACGCCATGGCGTCACGCTAACTGCTGCGCCACTCCGACACTCCGATGGTGATCATTCGCAGTTGTTTGATCGCGATCCGGCGAATCTCGGCCACCGCCACGGGATCGGTGGTGTCTTCGAGGGCCTCGGCGATCGAGATCATCGAGTTCACGAACACGCTGGCCAGGATGTTCAGGTCCTCGCCGCTCCAGGTGTTCAGCCCGGGGAAGCGGGCCAGGTCGATGGCCAGCTCGGAGGTGATCAGGCGGATCTCGGAGCGGATGGCGTAGCGCAGCACGGTGACCCCGCTGGAGCGCTCGCGTCCGATGAACAGCCAGTGTTCACGCCGGGCCTGCACGCCTTCGATGAGGATGTCCACCGAGGATTCGATGACCCTGTTCGGGTCGAGCTTGCCGGCGCGTCCGCCCCGCAACATGTCGCGCAACGTGCGGAAAGACTCGTCGATCAACACCAGGCCGAGCGCATCCATCGACTCGAAATGCCGGTAGAACGCCGCGGGCACGATACCGGCCTCGCGGGTCACCTCCCGCAGGCTCAGGGCGCTGAAGCTGCGCTCGGCGAGCAGGTGCAGCGAGGCGTCGACGATGGCCCGGCGGGTCGCTTCCTTGCGTTCTTCGCGGGATTGCGTGTCGCGGCCCGCTCCCGACCGAGACCTACTCGACCCCCTGGAACGGTCCGAGTGTGACCTGGGCGTACGACTGTTCACTGTTTGTGAAACCTACCACACGCTGCATTGATCTCTTGACGCAGGGGGTGCTGTGCGCGCACGGTATACACATGTTCACTCAAACTTTGACCACGCGGACACGGCGGTCGAGGCTGCTGGACCTCCTGACTGGACCGCACGGAGTCGATCGCTACACCGAGCTGGTCGATCCGACCTGGACGCGCGGGGATGCCCGAGCGCGGGTTGTCGCGGTACGCCGCAGCACCCCCCGTAGCGTGACGCTGACCCTGGCGCCCAACGGCGCGTTCACCGGATTCCGGGCGGGCCAGCACATCAACTTGTCGGTCGAGATCGACGGTCGCCGTCGCACGCGTCCGTACTCGCCGGCCGGCGCCGAGAACGACCGCCACGTCGAGCTGACGGTCGGCCGCCACGAGGGCGGCTTGGTGTCGAATTACCTCTGCGAACACGCCCACCCCGGCATGGTCGTTCACCTCGACTCCGTCGCCGGCGAGTTCGTCCTGCCGCAGACGCTGCCCGACCGGATGCTCTTCGTCTCGGGCGGCAGCGGCATAACGCCGGTGATGTCGATGCTGCGTACGCTGCGCGCGCAGGGTCACCGCGGACAGGTCGCGTTCGTCCACTACGCACGCTCGGCTCACGAGGCGGCCTACCGCGACGAGCTCGCCGAGATCGCCGCGACGATGCCGAACGTGACGGTGCGGCACGGCTTCACCCGCGACACCGAAGGTTCTGACCTCACGGGACGGTTCGGTGCCGAGCACCTGCCCTTCGCCGACCCGGAGGCAGTCTTCGTCTGCGGACCGCCTGCCCTGGTCGATGCGGTGCGCGAAATGTTCCCCGACGCTGCCCACGAGAGCTTCGTGCCGCCGGTCTTCGACGGTGAATCCTCCGGGGGGCAGGTCACGTTCAGTGACAGTGGGATCGAGCTGACCGACGACGGTCGCCCGCTGCTCAACCAGGCCGAGGATGCGGGCCTGATTCCGGAGAGCGGATGCCGCATGGGCATTTGCTTCTCCTGCACGCGACGCAAGAACAGCGGCGTGGTGCGCAACGTCATCAGCGGTGCGGTGTCGTCCTCGGACGAGGAAGACGTGCAGATCTGTGTCACCGCTCCTGTCGGCGACGTAGACATCGCTCTCTAGAAGACCAGAAGATCCGACCCAGTTCGTCACTCTCTGCGAAAGGAACCGAGATGACCGAGACATTGGACACCACAGAAACTTTCGACACCGCCACGCCCCAACCCAAGACACTGTCGAAGACCGTCGGCGGCCGCACCATCACCATGACCCCCGAGCAGGCCGAGGCCTTCGGCCGGGAACTCGACGCGCTGAAGGAAAGCGTCATCGCCGACCTCGGCGAACGTGACGCCACCTACATCCGCCGCATGATCAAGGCTCAGCGCGGACTCGAAATCGGAGGACGCGCACTGCTTTTCGGTGGCATCTTCCCACCGTTCTGGCTGGCAGGAACGGCGATGCTGGGTCTGTCGAAGATTATCGACAACATGGAGATCGGCCACAACGTCATGCACGGCCAGTACGACTGGATGGGCGATCCGGCGATCTCGAGCCGCAACTTCGAGTGGGACACCGCCTGCCCGGCCGAGCAGTGGCGGCACTCGCACAACTACATGCACCACACCTACACCAACATCGTGGGCATGGACCGCGACGTGGGCTACGGCATCCTGCGGATGAGCACCGACCAGAAGTGGAAGCCGTACTTCCTGGGCAACCCGGTCTGGGCGTTCCTGCTGATGGTGCTGTTCCAGTACGGCGTCGCGCTGCACGAACTCGAGAGCGAGAAGATCGCTTCTCGTGAGATCACGTTGCGCGACAAGCGCGAGATCCTCGAGGGCATCTGGCGCAAGACCAAGCAGCAGACGCTGAAGGACTATGTGGCGTTCCCGCTGCTGGCCGGCCCGTTCGCACCGTGGGTGTTCGCGGGCAACATGACGGCCAACCTGATGCGCAACGTGTGGGCGTACATGATCATCTTCTGCGGTCACTTCCCCGAGGATGTGCAGGAATTCTCGATCGAGGAGACCAAGGCCGAGACCCGTGGCCAGTGGTACTTCCGGCAGGTGCTGGGTTCGGCGAACCTCTCCGGCGGCAAGCTGTTCCACATCCTGAGCGGCAACCTGAGCTTCCAGATCGAGCACCACCTGTTCCCGGACATCCCGGCGTTCCGCCACGCGGAGATCGCGCCGAAGGTGCGTGACATCTGCGAGCGCTACGGCGTGCCCTACAACAGCGGCCCGCTGCATCACCAGTTCGCGACGGTGGTTCGCAAGATCGTCAGGCTGGCGATGCCCTGGAACTGAGTTCCCTCCGATACGCCGAAACTGTATTCCGCGTGCGTCTCAGGCACTTCTGAGCGCCGTGGATGCAGTTTCGGCGTATCGGTATGCGGAGCGGGGGATCTGGATGCTGCCGCGCCACCCACGCGAGGTCATGATCTCGTGGAGGGCGCCGAGAATCACCACGGGATTGTCCTCTCGGACGACCCCGATCACGTGCCAGCCGAGACGCTGCAGGACTGGCATCGCGGCCCTGTCCCTCAAGTACTGCAAGCGGTCACTCTGATGCTGCACACCGTCGTATTCGAGCGCTACCCCATAGCGCCGCCAGCCGAAATCGAGTCGGCGGACGTGACGACCGAACTTGTCGGTGACGACGATCTGAGTTTCCGGCACCGGGAAACCGGCCTCGACGACGAGTTGTCGCCACCAAGACTCGCGCGGAGATTCCGAGCCGCCGTCGACGAATGGCAGGACGGTCTTCAGGCGTGCAACGCCGCGAGCGCCGCGGTAACGCTCGGTGAGGTACATGACGTCGGCGACGGAGAATGGCCGCGCGCGCATGAGGGCGTCGAGTCGGGGGAGCGCGTCGTGGCGTCGAAACCGGCCGAGGTCGAACGCTGTTCGTGTCGGAGTCGCGACGGCGAGGTCGCCGATCCGCTGCCACTCGTCGTCGCCGATTCGCTCGTTGCGGGCGACGATGCTGCCCGGTGGTCGCGTGCAGCTGAATATCATTTCGATGTCCGTGGCAGCGTCCACCCAGCCGGCCCCGTGCATCGCTGACGCTGCCAGCCCGGTGACGATGCCGGTACGCCGAGTCCACAACCACGCGCCCTCGATCCGATCGCGCAAGGTGGGCTCGGTGTCCCTGGGCACGTGCACGTTCGGGAAGATGGGCCGGTAGAGGCGACGGAGTTGGTGGCTCGTGAGGAGGCCGCTCGAGACGGCTTCGGTTCCGATGACGACGGTGCTCATGCCGGAATGTTCGAACGCGCCTCCGACACGATCCGTCGAGATTGCGCTCAGCGCGGTAGTTATCCCCAGATCGGCACGCGGGATACAGTTTCGGCGAGGGTCAGCGCTGGCAGGTGGGGCACCAGTAGGTCACCCGGTCGCCGTCCTTGTCGGTCTGGACGCGTGTGCCGCAGCGCCGGCACGGCAACCCCGCCCGTCCGTACACCCAGACGTCCTGACCGGGCCGCGTATTGCCGGTCGTGGTGCGATTGATGCGTAACCTGTTGAGCCACAGCATCTGCTGCGCACGAGTGACCACTCGCTGCGGATCGGAGAGTTCGCCGACAGGCGTGGTGGGCCGCAGCCCGAATACGAACGACATCTCGTTGGCGTACACGTTGCCGACGCCTGCCATCACCCGCTGGTCGAGCAGCGCCTCGGCCACCGGCCGCGACGGATCGGCCATGAGGTTGGCCGCCGCCACCTTCACCGAGTCCGTCGACCAGTCGTCTCCGAGCAGGTCCGGGCCGAGGTGTGCGACGGCATCCATGTCGTGGTCGCGCTCCAGCACCTCGAGCACGCCGAGGTCGATGCCGGAGGCGACCGAATCGGCGGTGCCCAGGACGATTCGGATCTTGTAGGCGGGCGCCTTGACCCGGCCGATGATCCACGAGCCGTCCATCTTCAGGTGGGAGTGGATGCTTGCCTGGCCCACCCGGATGAACAGGTGCTTGCCGCGGCTGAGCACCTCGTCGACGACCTGTCCGGACAGGTTTACCGCCGCGTAACGGGGTACCCGAACGTCGCAGCGCGTCAAGGTCTTGCCCTGCAACGCTTTCCGCAACTTGTCGGCGGTGCGGAAGACGGTGTCACCCTCGGGCATCAGCGCAGCCGCAACC
>NZ_JAQIIY010000030.1:0-94695 GCF_036946525.1 Mycobacterium kyogaense
CCCGCAACTTCAACCCTCCGGCCGCGATGGCCGGGCGGATCACCGTCGTCGAAGCCGAAACCGTCGTAGAGGTCGGCGAACTGCACCCCGACGAGGTCCACCTGCCCGGCATCTTCGTCCAGCGCGTTGTCGCGCTGACCCCGGATCAGGCCTCCCGCAAGGGAATCGAGAAGCGCACCACCCGCCCCCGACCCGACCAGCAGGAGGTCCCGGCATGAGCTGGACACGTGAGCAGATGGCCGCCCGCGCAGCGCTGGAGTTGCGCGACGGCGACTACGTCAACCTCGGCATCGGGTTGCCCACCCTGATCCCCGATCACCTCCCGGAGGGGTCGGCGGTCACCCTGCACGCCGAGAACGGCATTCTCGGCGTCGGGCCGTTCCCCTACGACGACGAGGTCGATCCCGACCTCGTCAACGCCGGCAAGCAGACCGTGTCGGTGGTCGACGGGGCGTCGTTCTTCGACTCGGCCACCAGCTTCGCGATGATCCGTGGCGGCCACGTCGACGTCGCCGTGCTGGGCGGCATGCAGGTGGCCGCCAACGGCGACCTCGCCAACTGGATGGTGCCCGGCTCGATGGTCAAGGGCATGGGCGGCGCGATGGACCTCGTCAGCGGGGCCGAACGGGTGATCGTGCTGATGGACCACGTGTCGAAATCCGGTGCCCCCAAACTGGTCCTGACGTGCGACCTGCCCCTGACGGGGAAGGCCGTGGTGAGCCGCGTCATCACCGACCTCGGCGTCTTCGACGTGACCGGCACCGGCTTCGCAGTCGTCGAGCTGGCGCCGGAGGTGTCCCTCGACCACGTGGTCGAGGCCACCGGTGCACCCGT
This sequence comes from Mycobacterium kyogaense, assembly GCF_036946525.1. Classification (GTDB taxonomy): domain Bacteria; phylum Actinomycetota; class Actinomycetes; order Mycobacteriales; family Mycobacteriaceae; genus Mycobacterium; species Mycobacterium kyogaense_A. Next base: position 835 of record NZ_JAQIIY010000030.1, read on the forward strand.
CACCGACCGGGCACGATCCCCCCAGATGGCGTAGGCCGGCTTCTACAACGTCTCTCTACAGCGTCGCCGGACGGATCACCACGACCGAGGTGGTCTTCGACCCGGCGTCGCGCAGCAGCGCCATCACCCGGCCGTCGGGCGCCGTCGCCGCATAGATGCCGTCCACACCGGCCGGCGCCAGCGGCCGGCCGTGGCCGGTGTCGACCGCCTCGGCGTCGGTCAGGTCGCGGCGCGCAAACGCCTGCAGACACGCGTCGTCGAGGCTGTAACTGAGCGTCGGCGCCTCGGCGAGCTGGTCGAGCGTGCGCGCATGGTCGAGACCGAACCGGCCCACCCGGGTACGCCGCAGCGCAGTCAGGTGACCACCCACCCCGAGCGCGGCCCCCACGTCGCGCGCCAGAGCTCGGATGTAGGTCCCGCTCGAACAGTCCACTGTCACATCGACATCCACCACATCACCCTGGCGGCGCACAGCCAGGACGTCGAAGCGGTCGATGCGCACCGGGCGGGCGGCCAACTCGACGGCCTCCCCGTCGCGCACCATCTGGTAGGCCCGCTTGCCCGCCACCTTGATCGCGCTGACCGCCGACGGAACCTGCTCGATGGCCCCCCGCAGCGGGGTGATCGCCGCCTCGATCTGCTCGTCGGTCACCTCCGCCGCCGACACCGTCTGCAGGACCTCGCCCTCGGCGTCCTCGGTGGTGGTCGTCTGCCCCAACCGGATCGTCGCGTCGTAGGACTTGTCGGTCGCGGTGAGCAGGCCGAGAATCTTGGTGGCCCGGTCGATACCGACGACGAGCACGCCGGTCGCCATCGGATCGAGTGTCCCGGCATGGCCCACCTTGCGGGTGCCGAACAGCCGGCGGCACCGGCCGACCACGTCGTGACTCGTCATCCCTGCCGGTTTGTCGACGATGACCAGACCCGGCGCACTCACAGCACGATCGCGGTGAGCGTGATGCCGTTCCGCACCGCCCACCGGCCGGTCAGCGACGTCAGCGGCGGACCGGACAGCGCCTCCGGATCGATCAGGATCTCGGAGGTGAACGTGCCGGCCTCACCCGATCCGTCGACGTCGAAGGTGATGTGAGCGTCCTCGAAACCCAGCCACCGCCGCGTCAACGGAAACCAGGCCTTGTACGTTGCTTCCTTGGCGCAGAACAACACTCGGTCCCAGTGCACGCCGGCAGGCAGGGCCGTCAGCTCCGAACGTTCGGCCGGGATGCTGATCGCGTCGAAGACACCGTCGGGCAGCACACCGTTGGGCTCGGCATCGATACCCACCGAACGCACGTGCTCGCGGCGGCCGACCGCAGCGCCGCGAAACCCCTCGCAGTGGGTCAGGCTGCCGACGAACCCGTCCGGCCAACGCGGTTCGCCCTTGTCCCCCTTCAGGATCGGGGCAGGTTCGGAACCGAGCTCGACGAGCGCCTGCCGCGCGCAGTAGCGCGCGCTGATGAACTCCTTGCGGCGCTTGGGCACTGACTTGGCGATCAGCGGCTCCTCGTCGGGCAGCGGCGCCAATTCCATGGGGTCGGAATACAGTTCGGCGGCGGCGAGACCGTCCAGGTCACCAGGCAGCACGCCGGCCAGCAGGGTCGCAGCGATCATGCCCGATCCTTGATGCGCTGCTGCATCTTCTCCGCGTGCTCGCGCATCTCCTGGGTGATCTGGAAGTGGCCGCCGAACTCGTTGAGATATCCCGGGCTGTATTGCGGATCGGGCAGGATCTGGCGCAACCACCGGTAGGGGCGGCGCCGCCGCCACTCGCGGGGGTAACCGACCGAAACCTCCTCGAATCGCACCCCGTCGTACCAGGTGGTGCGCGGGATGTGCAGATGCCCGTAGACCGAGCACAGCGCGTTGTAGCGGGTGTGCCAGTCGGCGGTCGCGGTGGTGCCGCACCACATCGCGAATTCCGGGTAGAACAGCGCGTCGCAGGGTTCACGCACCATCGGGAAGTGATTGACCTGGACGGTCTGGTCCATCCAGTCCAGTTCCTCGAGGCGCTTGCGGGTGTAGGCGACCCGCTCCCGGCACCAGGCGTCGCGCGTCGAGTACGGCTCGGCCGAGAGCAGGTATTCGTCGGTGGCCACGACGTTGCGATCCTTGGCGATCGCCAGCCCCTCGGCTTTGGTGCCAGCGCCCTGCGGCAGGAACGAGTAGTCGTAGAGCAGGAACATCGGCACGATCGTCGCCGGGCCGCCCTCGTCGGTCCACACCGGGAAGGGGTGCTCGGGGGTGATCACGCCCATCTCGTCGCACATGGTGACTAGGTAGTCGTAGCGGGATTTGCCGAAGATCTGCATCGGATCGCGGGTGGTGGTCCACAACTCGTGGTTGCCCGGCACCCAGATCACCTTCGCGAACCGCTTTCGCAGCAGATCCAGCGCCCATCGGATCTCGTCGGTGCGCTCCGCGACGTCGCCGGCGACGATCAGCCAGTCGTCCGGGCTTGCAGGGTGCAGGGACTCGGTGACCGGCTTGTTCCCGGTGTGCCCGGTGTGAAGATCGCTGACCGCCCACAGCGTCGGGCGGCGGTCCTCGGAGTTCACAACCTGTCAGCCTACTGGTGCGCCGCCCACCCCCGCTTCCGGGCAACTAGAACAGGTTCTAAGGTCTTGCCGTGCGGCCGCTCGTCGGCCGTTACACTCCGGGCAGGGACGGGGCCGGATCGGGAATTGAGGGGTGCGATGCTCGCGAAGGCGCGATTGCTCTCGGCGCTGTGCGCTCTCGTCGCCGCCGTGGTGGTGGTGTGCCAGGCGCAGCCGGCACCGGTGGCCGGTCCGGACGCGGTTCAGCTGCGGTCCACCGACATCCCGATGACCACGATCAAATGGCCGGTGGTCGAGACCGTGAATCCCGATCCGTTCGATCCGTGCCGGGACATCCCCCTCGACGTCGTGCAGCGCATCGGGTTGGCGTACACGCCGCCGGCGCCCGAGGACGCGCTGCGCTGCCACTACGACGCAGGTAACTACCAGATGGCGGTCGAGGCATTCGTCTGGCGCACCTACGAGCAGACGCTGCCCCCTGACGCCGTCGAGCTCGACATCGACGGCCACCGGGCGGCGCAGTACTGGATCATGAAGCCCACCGACTGGAACAACCGGTGGTGGATCACCTGCATGATCGCGTTCAAGACCAGCTACGGCGTGATCCAGCAGTCGTTGTTCTACTCGCCCATCTACTCCGAGCCCGATCCGGACTGCATGCAGACCAACCTGCAGCGGGCCCACGAACTGGCCCCGTTCTACAAGTTCTGAGTGGCCCTTCTGAGTGGCCCTAGCCTGGTGCAGGTGAGCGTCAAGAGTGCTGTGACGAGCCGGCTGAGCAGCCTGCTCCATGTTCCCCCGCCGAGCACCGAGGTCGACGTCGAGCGCGGACTGCGGGTGCCGATGCGCGACGGGGTCGACCTCGTCGCCGACCACTACGCGCCGCGCAGCGGAGCACCCGCCGGCACACTGCTGGTGCGCGGCCCCTACGGGCGGGCATGGCCGTTCGCGGCGTTGTACGGCCGCGTCTACGCCGCGCGCGGCTATCACGTGCTGCTGCAGAGCGTGCGGGGCACCTTCGGCTCCGGCGGGGAGTTCGACCCGTTCGTCCACGAGGTCGACGACGGCGCCGACACGGCCGCGTGGCTGCGCGAACAACCGTGGTTCACCGGGACGTTCGGCACCATCGGGCTGTCCTATCTCGGCTGGACCCAGTGGGCGCTGCTCGCCGACCCACCGCCCGAACTGAAGGCCGCGGTCATCACCGTCGGTCCGCACGACGTCACCGGACCGCGCTGGGGCACCGGCTCGTTCGCCCTCAACGACTTCCTGGGCTGGAGCGACCTGGTCGGCCGCCAGGAGGACGGGCACCGGCTGCGGCAGCTGGTGCGGCAGGCCCGCGCACAGCGGCAGGTCACCGACGCGTCGCTCCGCGTTCCGCTCGGCGAGTCCAGTAGGGCGCTGCTCGGGGACGGGGCGAGGTGGTTCGAGTCCTGGCTCGATCACCCCGAGAACACGGATTCGTTCTGGACGGGCCTGCGTCTCGGCGACGCGCTGGAGCGCACCGAGGTCCCCGTTCTGCTGCTCAGCGGATGGCAGGACCTGTTCCTCGAGCAGACGCTCGAGCAGTACCGGCGTCTGAGCTCCCGCGGTGTCACGACGGGTCTGACGGTCGGCCCGTGGACCCATTCGCACATGATGACCAGCGCGGCGCCGACCGCACTGCGCGAATCACTGGACTGGCTCGGCGCCCACCTCGGCGGCGCTCCACTGCGCCGGGCGTCACCGGTGCGTATCCACGTCAGCGGGTCCGGTTGGCGGGACCTCCCGGACTGGCCGCCCGCTGCGGCCGAGCGGGTGCTGTACCTGCAACCAGGCCGCCACCTGGCCGAATCGAAGCCCGAGTCGAGCGGCTCGGCCACCTTCGTCTACAACCCGGCAGACCCCACCCCGACGATCGGCGGGCGGCTGCTCTCCCCCGCCGCCGGCTACCGCGACGACACCGCACTGGCCAGGCGGGCCGATGTGCTCACGTTCACCAGTACGCCCCTGGCCGCGGATCTGCGGGTGGTCGGCGAGCCGTTCCTGGACCTCGCGCACGCGTGCGAGAACCCCCACAACGACCTGTTCGTCCGCATCAGTGAGGTGGACGCACACGGCGGCTCCCGCAATGTCAGCGACGGCTACCTCGCATCGGTGCCTGACGCCGACAGCGTGCGGATCGACCTCGACGCGATGGCTCACGTGTTCCCGGCCGGGGCCCGTATCCGCGTCCTGATTGCAGGCGGATCGCATCCGCGGTTCGTCCGCAACCTGGGCACCGGCGAAACACTATCCACCGCAATCACTTTGGCCACGGCCAAGCACACGGTGACGCTGGATGGCAGGTCGCGGCTGGTGCTGCCGTCAGCCGACTGAGCGGCGCACGCGGGCGGCGACCTCGCGGAGTGTCGCGTCGTCGTGCACCGGTGGACCCCACTGTGGCGTGACGGGCAGGCTCACCCAGCTGGTGCAGCCACGGTAATCAGGAGTGCGGGGCAGCGTGACGGGCTCGGTCAGGGCCGCGGCGGAGACCACGAGCACCGTCAGCCGGTGCCGGGGACGGAAGTCCAGCCGGTCTTCACGCACCGAGTCAGCTGTCCAGATGTGTTCAGCGGCAATCTCATCGAGGTTCTCGGGACGGGTGACCTCGATCGCGTCGATCACGCGGGCACCGGCACGCACCACGATCTGGTCGTCGGTGCTGTCGGCTGCGGCCTGTTCGAGGAGGTCACGGTGCTCGGGTCGCATCCGGTCGAGGTGGCTGTGCGCGACGGTCGGGAACAGCAGGAAGCGCGGTGCGGCCACCTCGAAGCGCTTCTCGTGGATTCCGCCCTTGCGCAGCAGCACGGTCTGCCTGCCGTCGAGCAGGGCGTGGACCGCCGCGCTCCACTCCTTGAGTCCGGGGCTGGTGAGTATCGCCGTCATCGTTGCGCGAGCCGAGCCCGCACCTCGGGACGACGAAGGGGCGGAACGGTTTTCGGTGGTTGCCGTCGTGGCGCGAGATCTGCGAGCAACCGCCTGGTGGTCGCTGTCACCTCGGCCACCGCGGTCTCGAAAGCCTCGACGTTGGGCCCGGACGGGCGGGTGATACCGCTGACCTTGCGGACGTACTGACGTGCGGCGGCTTCGACCTCCTCGTCGGTCGCCGCCGGTTCCAGACCGCGCAATTCGGTGATGTTTCGGCACATGACCTCCACGATAGGCGCGGGTCGGCGGGTCGATACGGTGAGCGAATGACCAACGCCTCCGACGTCCTGCTCATCGACACGCGCGACCGGATCCGCACGCTGACGCTCAACCGCCCCGACGCGCGCAACGCGCTCTCGGCGGCGCTGCGCAGCCAGTTCTATGCGGCCCTGCGCGCGGCGGAGGACGACGACAGCGTCGACGTCGTCATCGTCACCGGTGCCGACCCGGTGTTCTGCGCCGGTCTCGATCTCAAGGAGTTGGGCGACACCACGGATTTGCCCGACATCTCCCCCAAGTGGCCACCGATGTCCAAGCCGGTGATCGGTGCGATCAACGGTGCGGCGGTCACCGGTGGGCTCGAGATCGCGCTGTACTGCGACATCCTGATCGCGTCGGAGAACGCGCGCTTCGCCGACACCCACGCCCGGGTGGGTCTGCTGCCGACGTGGGGGCTGTCGGTCCGGCTGCCGCAGAAGGTGGGTGTCGGGATGGCACGCCGGATGAGCATGACCGGGGACTACCTGTCGGCCGAGGAGGCTCTGCGCACCGGTCTGGTCACGCAGGTCGTGCCGCACGACCAGCTGCTCGATACCGCCCGCCAGATCGCGACGTCGATCGTCGGCAACAACCAGAAGGCAGTGCGTGCGCTGATGCGCTCGTATCACCTGATCGACGACACGCAGACCAGCGGCCCGCTGTGGTTGGAGGCGGCGTCGGCCCGGGAGTGGATGAAGAGCGCCTCCGGCGACGACATCGCGGCAAGCCGCGCCACAGTCATCGAGCGCGGTCGCAGCCAAGTGCGCTGACGGTCTGTTCGGCGAGCGCGCGGGTCTGCACGCCGACACGCGGGCTTGGGCGGTAGTCCGCGTGCGCTCGCAGGCGACGAGCGCACGCCGACGTACGCAGTGGGCGGCGCGCCGCTGTGCAGACACGCGCGCTCGCCGAAGGACTGCTCAGCCGGGAACGAGCCAGCGACCCGACAGCGTGCGCCAGCCGACGAACACCAGCCGCAGCACCATGAACGTGCTCAGCCCCGACCAGATGCCGAGCAGCCCCCACCCGAACACCAGCGACAGCCAGGTCAGGGGCAAGAACCCCAGCAGCGCGCTGACCAGCGTCGCCGTCCGCATGAACCGGGCGTCGCCCGCGCCGAGCAGCACGCCGTCGAGAGCGAACACCACCCCGGCGACGGGCAGCTGCGCCACCAGGAACCACCACGGCACGCTGATCTGGTCGAGCACCGTGCGATCGTCGGTGAACACAGCCGGCAGCACCGAAGCGCCGAGCGCGAACAGCGCCGCCAGCACGCCCGCCGCCGCTGCGGAGAACACTGTCACCCGCCACGCCACCGACTGGGCATGCCGCAGCTTCCCCGCACCCAGCGCGGCGCCCACCAGCGACTGCGCCGCGATCGCCAGCGAATCCAGAACCAGCGCAAGGAAACTCCACAGCTGCAGCACCACCTGGTGGGCGGCCACCGCCGCTGCACCGAAGCGCGCGGCCACCGCACCCGCCGAGATGAAGCACGCCTGGAACGCCATCGTCCGGATCACCAGGTCACGGCCCATCACCACCTGGGCGCGCAGCACTGCCGGGCGCGGGCGAACCGGCACGCGCTCGACGCGCAGCGCATGCAGGAACAGCACCGCCGCGATCCACTGACCGATGACGTTCGCAACCGCCGACCCGGCCAGGCCCAGGGCCGGTGCCCCGAACCAGCCGTACACGAGCGTCGGGCACAGGACGGCCGCGATCGCGAAGCCGATCACCACGTACCGCAGGGGCCGGGCCGTGTCCTGCACGCCCCGCATCCACCCGTTGCCCGCCGCGGCCACTAAGATGGCCGGGACCGCCAGACTGGCGATGCGCACCCACGGCAGCGCCGCAGCGGCGATGTCGCCACCGGCGGCCAGCGCCGTGACGAGCGGGACCGCGAAGATCTGGACGGCGACCACGACCACTGTGCCGATCGCCGCAGCCAACCACGTTGCCTGAACACCCTCGGCAACAGCGGCTTCGCGGTCGCCGCGGCCGTAGAAACGCGCCGCACGCGCTGTCGTGCCGTAAGACAGGAACGTCAACTGCGAGCTCAGCACGCCCATGATCAGCGCACCGATCGCCAACCCGGCCAAACTCAGCGCACCGAGACGCCCGACCACGGCGAGGTCGAACAGGAGGTAGAGAGGTTCGGCGGCGAGCACGCCGAGCGCCGGGAACGCCAGGGCGGCGATGCGCCTGCTGGTGGCGGGCGCCAGGGCCCCGTCGGCGTCAGCCAAGAACCCTGCACAACGCTGTGACGACGTCTTCTGCGCTGCCAGTCGCGGAGAATCCTGAGGCCAATCGGTGACCGCCGCCGCCGAATGTGGCGGCGACCGCCGCGACGTCGAGCGTCTTGGACCGCATTGACACCGACCATTGCGCCGGCCGGATCTCCTTGAACACCGCGGCCACTTCGGCCTCCTGAGTGGTGCGCACGATGTCGACGATGCTCTCCACCTCTTCGGGCCGCGCATCGAGCCATTCCTGGTGCGACACCACGGCGTAGACGAAGCCCAGCCCGTCGCACGCTTCGCGAGCCAGCTGCGCCGTGCCCAGCACTCGCGACAGCATCGGCAGCCACGCGAACGGGTGCGTGTCCATCAACGCGCGGCTCACACCGGCATTGTCGACGCCGAGCTCGACCAGCCGCGCCGCCAGCCGCAGCGCCCGGGCACTGGCCCAGCGGAACGATCCGGTGTCGGTGGTCAGGCCTGCGTAGACACAGTGCGCGACCGCTTCGTCGAGCGGTTCGCCCCACGCGTCGAGCAGATCGGCGATCATCATCGTCGTCGAATCCGCCGTCGCGTCGACGAAGTGGGCGGTGCCGAACAGTTGATTGCTGTGGTGGTGGTCGATGACCAGGACCGGTCGGTCGGCGGTCACCAGGTCCGACAGCGCGCCGAGTCGATTGATGCTGGGCACGTCGACAGTGACCACCAGATCGGCGTCGCGCCGCAGCTCATCGGGGGCGACCAGCAGCCGACCGCCCGGCAGTGAGCGCAGGGAATCGGGCAGCTCCGCCGGCTCGGCGAACGTGACCTGCACGCTGGTACCGATCCGGTCGAGCACCAGCGCCAGTGCGAGACCGGCACCCACCGTGTCGGCGTCCGGGTGGACGTGGCAGAGCACGCTGACCGACTGAGCCGACGCCAGCAGCTCGGCGGCGCCTCGGGCGTCGACCCGGGCACCCGTGATCAAGGCGTCAGCGGTCGTGTCGGTCATGGAGCGTGTCGAAGTCACCGGTGTCCTCAGCGTCCGCCTCGTCTGGCCCCCGGCCTTCGTCCTCCGCCCCAGTTACACGGTACGGGTCCGCCTCGCCGGCGTGCTTGGCACCTTCGCGAACTCTCGCCAAATCCTCATCCGCGGCACGGGCCCGGGCCAGCAGCTCCTCCATCCGGTGGGCCGCGTCGGGCACGGTGTCGCGTTCGAAGGCCAGCGTCGGGGTGAAGCGCACCCCGAGCGAGGCCCCGACCTTGGTGCGGAGCACACCGCGGGCACTGTCGAGCGCCGCGGCGGCACCGCCGTAGTCGGGTTCCTCGTCCAAGGACCGGCCGATGACCGTGTAGTACAGCGTGGCGTCGTGCAGGTCGTTGGTGACCTTCGCATCCGTGATGGTCACCCCGGCGAGCCGGGGATCCTTGATCTCGAATTCGATCGCCGAGGCGACCACCGTGGAGATGCGTTTGGCCAGCCGCTTCGCCCGTGCGGGATCAGCCATTACGTTTTGCCTTCTTCACTTCGTTCATCAGGCGGTTCATCGGGCGGCTAGGTGCGGGCCTTCTCGACCAGTTCATAGGTCTCGATGACGTCGCCTTCCTTGATGTCGGAGTAGGTCAACGTCAGACCGCACTCGTAGCCGTCGCGAACCTCGGTGACATCGTCCTTCTCGCGCTTGAGCGACGAGATCGTGAGGTTCTCGGCCACCACGACGTTGTCGCGCAGCAGGCGAGCCTTGGCGTTGCGGCGCATGATGCCCGACTGGACGAGGCAGCCGGCGATGTTGCCGACCTTCGACGACCGGAAGATCGCCCGGATCTCGGCGCGGCCGAGTTCCTTCTCCTCGTAGATCGGCTTGAGCATGCCCTTGAGCGCACTCTCGATCTCGTCGATCGCCTGGTAGATCACCGAGTAGTACCGGATCTCCACGCCTTCGCGGTTGGCCAGCTCCGTCGCCTTGCCCTCGGCGCGGACGTTGAACCCGATGATGATCGCGTCCGACGCCGACGCCAGGTTGACGTTGGTCTCGGTGACGCCACCGACGCCGCGGTCGATGACGCGCAGCTCCACCTCGTCGTCGACCTGGATGCCGAGCAGGGCCTCCTCCAGCGCCTCCACGGTGCCGGAGTTGTCGCCCTTCAGGATCAGGTTCAGCTGGCTGGTTTCCTTCAGCGCCGAATCCAGATCTTCCAGGCTGATCCGCTTGCGGGTGCGGGCCGCCATCGCGTTGCGCTTGCGCGCGCTGCGCCGGTCAGCGATCTGCCGGGCGATGCGGTCTTCGTCGACGACGAGGAAGTTGTCGCCTGCGCCGGGCACCGACGTGAAGCCGATGACCTGAACCGGTCGCGACGGCAGAGCCGCCTCGACGTCCTCGCCGTGCTCGTCGACCATGCGGCGCACACGACCGTAGGCGTCGCCGGCCACCACCGAGTCGCCGACGCGCAGCGTGCCGCGCTGGATGAGCACGGTCGCCACCGGTCCGCGGCCGCGGTCCAGGTGCGCCTCGATCGCCACACCCTGGGCCTCCATGTCCGGATTGGCCCGCAGGTCCAGCGACGCGTCGGCGGTCAGGATGACCGCTTCCAGCAGCGCCTCGATGTTGGTGCCCGCCTTGGCGGAGATGTCGACGAACATCGTGTCGCCGCCGTACTCCTCGGGCACCAGGCCGTACTCGGTCAGCTGACCGCGGATCTTGGCCGGGTCGGCACCTTCCTTGTCGATCTTGTTGACCGCCACGACGATCGGCACGTCGGCCGCCTGCGCGTGGTTGACCGCCTCCACCGTCTGAGGCATCACGCCGTCGTCGGCCGCGACCACGAGGATCGCGATGTCGGTGGCCTTGGCACCGCGGGCACGCATGGCGGTGAACGCCTCGTGACCCGGGGTGTCGATGAACGTGATCGGCCGCTCGGAGCCGTCGAGATCGACGGTCACCTGGTAGGCGCCGATGTGCTGGGTGATGCCGCCGGCCTCACCCTCACGCACCGTCGCATTACGGATGGTGTCGAGCAGTCGGGTCTTGCCGTGGTCGACGTGACCCATGACGGTGACGACCGGCGGACGGAATTCGAGGTCGTCCTCATCGCCTTCGTCTTCGCCGTAGGAGAGGTCGAACGACTGCAGCAGCTCGCGGTCCTCGTCCTCCGGGGACACGACCTGCACGACGTAGTTCATCTCGCCGCCCAGCAGTTCGAGCGTCGAGTCGTCCACCGACTGTGTGGCCGTGACCATCTCGCCGAGGTTGAACAGCGCCTGCACCAGCGAGGCCGGGTTGGCGTTGATCTTGTCGGCGAAGTCGGACAGCGACGCACCGCGGGCCAGGCGGATGGTCTCGCCGTTGCCGTGCGGCAACCGCACGCCACCGACGACCGGAGCCTGCATGTTCTCGTATTCGGCCCTCTTCGCGCGCTTGCTCTTGCGACCACGCTTCGGGGCACCGCCGGGACGACCGAACGCACCTGCCGCACCTCCGCGCTGGCCGGGGCGTCCACCGCCACCGCCGCCGGGACGGCCTCTGAAACCACCGGCAGCCGCTCCACCGCCGCCGCCGCCGGGGCCGCCACCGCGGTAGTTACCGCCGCCGCCACCACCGCCGGGACGTCCGACACCACCGGGCGCCGGGCGAGGACCACCGCCGGGACGGGGACCGCCACCGGGGCGAGGCCCGCCACCGGGACGGGGTCCCTGCGGACGGGGCGGCATGTTGCCGGGTGATGCGCCGGGACGCGGGCCACCGCCGGGGCGGGGGCCGCCTGCGCCGGGACCCGGGCGAGGACCACCGGGACCGGCCGGGGGCCGGGGTGCGGGCCGTTCGACGGGTACCTGGGACGAGAAGGGATTGTTACCGACGCGCGGGGTCCGCGCGGCGGGCTTGGGGGCACCGGGGCGCGGTCCGCCGGGACCGGGCCGCGGACCCGGGGTGGGGCCGGGTGCCGGACCGGGGCGCGGCGGCGCGGACGGCGTGGCGGCGGCCGCAGGCGGGGCCTGGGCCGGCTGCGGTGCGGCCGGCGGTGCGCTCGGGGCGGGGGCCGCAGGCGCCGCGGGGGCGGCCGGGGCCGGTGCGGCCGGCTGCTGTGCGGCCGGCGCGGACGGCCGCGGGCCGGGCCGTGGTCCGGGCTTGGCAGGAGCTGCCTGACCGGAGCCGTTGCTGCCACTCGCAGAACCTGAAGGTTTGGAGCCGCCGAACGACTCCCTCAACCGGCGGGCGACTGGCGCCTCCACCGTTGACGACGCCGACTTGACGAACTCACCTTGTTCGCTCAGTCGCGCCAGAACTTGCTTACTTGTGACACCGAGTTCCTTGGCCAACTCGTGCACGCGGGCCTTACCTGCCACTACATCTCCTGTCTGAGAGGCGACAGCGGTGGTAGGCGCCGCGCCTCGGGTTAGCTATGACGCATGGTCATCGAGACTTCACGGTGTGCTCATGTTCTTCGCTACCTGTTCTCTTGCCCGGGTGGCTCGTGCGTTTCGTATTCCGCGAAACGCTCGACCACCGCGGTGATGTCCGGTGAACCGGTGATCCGCAACGCTCGGCCGAAGGCTCGCCGGCGAACCGCCTCGCGCAGACACCCTGGATCGGGATGCAGCCAAGCACCCCGCCCCGGAAGCCTCTTCGCCGCGCCAACGGTCACGACCCTGGAGTCATTCCCAGGACCCTGCCCGCCATCGACGGCGACGACCCGAAGCAGATCGACGGCCAGCTCTCGTCGCCGGCATCCGATGCAGGTCCGCACCGGACCCCCCGAGGGGTTGTCGTTGCTTTTCTGCGTCCGAGCCGACTTCTCGCGCTGGATCACAGCTGAGTCTACCGTCACGACGTCGCCGAAAAGGAAATCGGTCCGCGGCTGTGGTCTACGGCAGGTCTACGGCAGGTCTACCGCAGGTGCCCGGCAGCCGGGGTGCGGCTCGTCACCGCTCCCCCGCCACGCCGCGGGCCGCATCGGAACGCCGGTCGGCGCGGCCGGTGTCGGACGCCGCGTCGTCGCTGCGGATGTCGATGCGCCAGCCGGTGAGCCGCGCCGCCAGCCGCGCGTTCTGCCCTTCCTTGCCGATGGCCAGCGAGAGCTGAAAGTCCGGCACGATGACGCGCGCCGCTTTGGCCGCCTCGTCGATCACTGTCACGGACACGACCTTGGCCGGGGACAGCGCATTGGCGACGAACTTCGCCGGGTCGTCGTCGAAGTCGATGATGTCGATCTTCTCGCCCGACAGTTCGCTCATGACGTTGCGCACCCGCTGGCCCATCGGTCCGATGCAGGCACCTTTGGCGTTGAGTCCCGGCGCGCGCGAGGCCACTGCGATCTTGCTGCGATGCCCGGCTTCGCGGGCGACCGCGACGATGTCCACCGAGCCGTCGGCGATTTCGGGAACCTCCAGGGAGAAGAGCTTGCGGACCAGGTTGGGGTGGGTGCGTGACAGCGTGATCAGGGGCTCGCGCGCCCCGCGAGAGACGCCGACGACATAGCACCGCAGCCGGTCGCCGTGTTCGTAGCTCTCCCCCGGCACCTGCTCGGCGGCCGGGATCACCCCCTCGGAGCCCTTCGTCTCACTACCCATCCGCACCACCACCAGACCGCGGGCGTTGGCGCGGGCGTCACGCTGGATCACGCCGGCCACGATGTCGCCCTCACGGGCGGAGAACTCTCCGTAGTTCTTCTCGTTCTCCGCGTCGCGCAGCCGTTGCAGGATTACCTGACGGGCTGTGGTCGCCGCGATCCGGCCGAAGCCTTCGGGGGTGTCGTCCCACTCGTGCAGCACGTTGCCGTCGGCGTCGGTCTGTCGCGCCATCACCTTGACCACACCGGTCTTGCGGTCGACGTCGATGCGGGCGTCGGCCTCATGCCCTTCGGTGTGGCGGTAGGCCGTCAGCAGGGCCGACTTGATGGTGTCGACGACCACGTCGACCGAGATCCCCTTGTCGGCCTCGATCGCGTGCAGCGCGGCCATGTCGATGTTCATGATCCACCGTGCCTTTCGGTTTGGCCCGCCAGCTCCAGCTCGTGCGGACTCGGTGGTGAGAATTCCACCTGGACAACAGCTTTGGTGATGTCATCACGTGCGACCGCACGCACCGTCAGCCCGCGTCGCGGCCCGTCACGCACCACGACGTCGACGGTGGCGCCGTGCAGTTCGCCCAGCCGGCCGGTCAGCGTTGAGCCGTCGGCCAGCGTCAGTTCCACCAGCCGCCCCTGGGCGCGGCGGTAGTGGGTATCGGTGCTCAGCGGCCGGTCCACCCCGGGCGAGGTGACCTCCAGCGTGTACGCCTGCGAGTCGAGGTCGTCGAGAAGAGCCGAGGCGGTCCGGGACAGTTCGGCGATCGTGTCGAGATCGAGGCCCTCATCGCCGTCGGCGACCACCGTCACCCGGGGTGGGCATGCGGCTGCGTCGACCACGACGTCCTCGATGTCGTACCCGGCGCGCGCGAACTCCTCGGCGAGCAAATCGATCACCTGTCGCTGCGACGGCAATCCCGCATACCGCTCCGCCACGGTGAGCTCCTCGTCTTGAGTTGTCTCTCGAACTGGTCGAACGGGACCCTACGATACGCCAGGCAGACGGTCCGAACGACGAAAGCGCAACCTCCACGGGCCCGCGCAGGAGGCGTCGAACCCGACCACACAGCCCGCAATGGCAGGATGTGGCACGTGCCGAGCCGCCCGCCGACCCTGCGCCGCCGTCAGGTGCTGGCCGGGTTCGTCCTGCTGCCCGCCGTCGCGGCGGCCGCATGCGGTGCCCCGCCACCCCCGCCGGATCTCGACGACCTGACCACCGCCCTGGACCGGGCCCGCGCCGACAGCCGACTGGCCGACCAGGCCGCCGCGGCGGTGCGCGGCCGCGCCGCGGCAACCCTGACGGAGATCGCCGGGCTGCGCACCGCGCACGCGCAGGCGCTGTCCGACGAGATCGTCCGCCTCACCGGCGCCCCCGCGCCGAGCACAGGCGTGACGGTGACGACGTCGGCGAGCCCGGCGGCAGGCGCCCCCGAACCACCGCCGCCGAGCACCGACGACGTCGTCGGCTCGCTGCGCGCGTCGGCCGACAGCGCGTCGCACTCGGCGGCGGCGCTGTCGGGTTACCGCGCGGGGCTCCTGGCCTCGATCGCCGCCGCCTGCACGGCGGCCTACACCGTGGCCCTGGCCTCCCCCGGTGGCGCCCGATGACCTCACCGACGCCGAGCCCCACCACCCGTCCTGACGATCCGGCTCTCGGGGCGCTGTTCGACGCGGTGGCGGTGGAACACGCGACGATCTACGGATACGGCTTGGTGTCAGCGCATTCCACGCCCGAGGACAACAGCCTGGTCGCCGACGCGATGGCCGAACACCGGGCGCGGCGGGAGGCCGCCATCGTGCTGCTCGAGAACACCGGGGGCGCCGTGCCGCTGCCGGCCGCGGGCTACTCGATGCCCTCAGAGGTCGACACTCCCACCCAGGCCGCGACACTCGCGGTCCGCATGGAATCCGACGCAGCGACTGCATGGCGGGCTGTCGTCGAGCAGGCAACCGACGAGAAGGTGCGCGCGTTCGGCGTGGCTGCGATGCTCGAAACCGCGGTCACCGCCGCGCGATGGCGTGGAGTCGTCGGGACGACACCGGTCATGGTGCCGTTCCCCGGCGGCACCGAGTGATCGCTAGCGGATCGCGGCGAGGATCTCCTCGGTCGCGGACGCCGCCGGGACGTCGCGCTTGTCGCCGCTGAAGCGGTCCCGCAGTTCCACGACACCGTCGGCCCAACCGCGGCCCACCACGACGATCCACGGCACACCGAGCAGTTCGGCGTCCTTGAACTTCACCCCCGGCGATGCGGTGCGGTCGTCGAGCAGCACGTCGACTCCTAGGCGGTCCAGATCGGCGGCCAATTCCGTTGCGCCGGTGCGGGCCTCGGCGTCCTTGTTCGCGATCACCACGTGCACGTCGAACGGTGACACCGAGGACGGCCACCGCAACCCCATGTCGTCGTGCTGCTGCTCGGCGATCACCGCCACCAGCCGCGACACCCCGATCCCGTAGCTGCCCATGGTCAGGCGCACCGGTTTGCCGTCCTCGCCGAGCACGTCGGCGGTGAATGCGTCGGCGTACTTGCGGCCCAGCTGGAACACATGGCCGATCTCGATGCCGCGGGCGGCCACCAGCGGTCCCGCCCCGTCCGGCGACGGATCACCCTCCCGCACCTCGGCGGCCTCGATCGTGCCGTCGGCGACGAAATCGCGTCCCGCGACCAGGTCGACGACATGCTTGCCGATCTCGTCGGCGCCGGTGATCCAGGCGGTGCCGTCCACCACCCGGGGATCGATCAGGTAGCGAACCCCGTTGGCCAGCAACCCCTTCGGGCCGATGTACCCCTTCTTGAGGAACGGGTACTTCGCGAAGTCGGAGTCGTCGATCATCGCGAACTCGGCTGGCTCCAACGCCGCGCCGAGCCGCTTCTCGTCGACCTCGCGGTCGCCGGGCACACCGACGGCCAACAGTTCCCAATCACCGCCGGGGACGCGGACTTTCATCAGCACGTTCTTCAAGGTGTCGGCCGCCGTGACGGTGCGGCCCAGGTCGGCGGAGTTGGCCCAGTCGACCAGAGTCGCGATCGTCGGGGTGCTCCCCGTCTCGTACACCGTCGCCTCGGGCAGCCCGTCGAACGGAATCGACTCGGGGACCGCCGTGACGACGGCCTCGACGTTGGCGGCGTAACCGGACTCGGCACACCGTACGTAGGTGTCCTCCCCGACCTCGCTCTCGGCGAGGAACTCTTCCGAGGCGCTGCCGCCCATCGCCCCCGACACCGCGGACACGATCACGTAGCGCACTGCGAGGCGCGCGAAGATCCGCTGGTACGCCTCGCGGTGCGCGTGGTAGGCCTTCTTGAGACCGTCAT
Source organism: Mycobacterium kyogaense (assembly GCF_036946525.1). Lineage (GTDB taxonomy): Bacteria > Actinomycetota > Actinomycetes > Mycobacteriales > Mycobacteriaceae > Mycobacterium > Mycobacterium kyogaense_A. Next base: position 17,688 of record NZ_JAQIIY010000030.1, read on the forward strand.
CGTCGATGTCGAACGAATACGAGTCCTTCATCAGGAACTCGCGCCCGCGCAGGATTCCGGCGCGCGGACGGGCTTCGTCGCGGTACTTGTTCTGGATCTGGTAGAGCCGCAGCGGAAAGTCCTTGTACGACGAGTACTCACCCTTGACGGTCAGGGTGAACATCTCCTCGTGGGTCGGGCCCAGCAGGTAATCGTTGTCGCGCCGGTCCTGCAACCGGAACAGCGTGTCGCCGTACTCGGTCCAGCGGTTCGTGGTCTCGTACGGCGCCCGCGGCAGCAGCGCCGGGAACAGGATCTCCTGTCCACCAATGGCGTTCATCTCCTCGCGGACGATCGCCTCGATCCTGCGGAGCACCTTGAGCCCGAGGGGCAGCCAGCTGTAGAGCCCGGGGCCTACCGGACGGACGTAGCCGGCCCTGATCAGCAGCTTGTGGCTCGGCACTTCGGCGTCGGCCGGGTCGTCGCGCAGAGTGCGCAGGAACAGCTCGGACATGCGGGTGATCACAGCCGACCACCTTAGGCGATACCTAGAGCTCCCCCGCCTCCACGGCTTCCCTGGTCTCCCTGGCGCGGGCGATGTCACGCGCGGAGTAGCCGATGAACAGCGCCGCCACGCCGACGAGAATCGCGACCCCCGCCACCCACAGCAGCGCGTAGGTGTATCCGTGGCCCAGGGCATCGAGCTGCGCGGGTGTCATGGACGTGACCGAACCGGTGGTGCCGCCCAGGTACAGCGTGCGGGAGACCTGCACAGCCTGGACCACCACGAGGACCAGCGGACCGCCCAGGTTGAACACCATCAACGTCACCGACGACAGCGAACCGATCTGGCGGGCCGGCACGTTGGCCAGCAGACACAGCGGCAGGATCACCGAGATCACCCCGATGCCGAGCCCACCGACCACGACGGGCACGAACAGGTCGGGGAAGTAGGGCACGAATCGGTCCAGCGTCGAGCCGTAGAGCATGGCGAGCAGCACCAGGACGCCGCCACCGAGGATCACCCAGCGCGGCGCGATCCGCGGCGCGACGTAGGTGGCGATCACGTTGCCGACGACGAACGCCGCCGCGAAGGGCAGGAAGCTGATGCCCGCCCGCAACGGCGAATACCCGAGGACGTCCTGGACGAGCAGGCCGATCATCACCGACAGCGTCAGCATCACGCCGCCGGCCAGGAAGTACGCCACGAACGACGCGACGCGGTGCCGGTTGTCGAAGATCGACAGCGGCACCAGCGGGTTGTCCGCGCCGCGCTCGTCGAGGAGAAACGCGACGAAGAACACGACGGCGGCCACCGCGGCGCCGATCACCCACGGATCGACCCAGCCCAGCGCCGGGCCCTGGGTGAACACCAGCACGGCCGACGTGCACGCCAGCGTGGCCAGCAGCGCGCCGGTGATGTCGAGCTTGATGCGCTCGAGATGGGTTTCGGTCAGCCGGAACACCGCGATCGCGATGATCGCGAGCCCGATCGGCACGTTGACCAGGAACGCCAGCCGCCACGAGATGCCCGTGACGGCGCCGCCGAGAACCAGCCCAAGGACGGAGCCGAGGCCTTGCATGGCGGCGGAGACGGCGAGCGCGCGGTTGCGGGGCTCGCCGACGGCGTAGGTGGTCGCGATGAGCGCCAGACCCGTCGGGGCAGCCACCGCCGCGCCGACGCCCTGGACCGCGCGGGCGATGACGAGCGTGGCCTCGTCGTTGGCCAGCCCGCAGATCAGCGACGCAATCGAGAACACGCCCACCCCGGACAGGAACGCCCGTTTGTGGCCGATGGCGTCACCGATGCGGCCGCCCAGCAGCAAGAGCCCACCGAAGGCCAGCACGTAGGCGGTGATCACCCAACTCTTGCCCGCATCAGAGAGCCCGAGGTCGGCCTGCATGCGCGGCAGCGCGACGATCACGATGGTCCCGTCGAGGGTGGCCATCAGTTGCATGCCGGTGATCGCGACGATCGCGATGCCCAACGAGGACGCCAGCGGGGCCCGGGAGGACATGGTTCGCCACCCTACCGGTGCGAGTTCGGCGTGCTGATCGTCGCTGGGCGACGATCAGCACGCCGTAATCGCGCTCGGGCTAGAGCTCTCCCCTGCCCAATGTCGAGCTAAAGCTCTCCGGCGTCGATCGCGTCCTTGACTTCCTGCGCGTGCGCCACCTGCTCGGCGGTGTACCCGATGAACAGCGCCACCGCGCCGACGATCACCGCAACCGCCGCCACCCACAGCAGACCGTAGGTGTAGCCCTGGTCGAGAGCGTGCAGCTGCGCGGCATTCATGTCCTTGACCGGGCCGTTGGTGCCGCCCAGATACAGCGTGCGCGACGTGATGACAGCCTGGATGATCGCGAGCACGACAGGCCCGCCGAGGCTCTGCAGCATCAGCGCGATGGCCGAGACCGGACCGATCTGATCGAACCCGACGCCGGCGATCGCCGACACCGTCAGCGGTACCACGATCATGCCGATCCCGAAGCCGCCGACGGTGATCGGCAACACCAGGTTCGGGAAGTAGGGAATGTTGGCGTCCAGCGTCGAGCCGTAGAGCATGGCCGCCAGCACCAGGATGCCGCCGCCGATGACCAGGACGCGCGGCGGGAACTTCGACACCAGCGCCGACGACACGCCCAGCCCGATGCCCAGGGCGATGACGAACGGGATGAACCCGACGCCCGCCTTCAGCGCGCTGTAGCCCATGATGTCCTGCACGTAGAGCCCGATCAGCACGGTCAGGGTGAACATCACGCCGCCGGCGAGGAAGATCGCCGCGAAGGTCGACAGCCGGTTGCGGTCGCGGAAGAGCTCGAACGGCACGACGGGGTTCTCGGCGGTGCGCTCCACCCACAGGAAGGCCAGACCACACGCCATCGCCACGACACCGGAGCCGATGGTGATCGGCGAGGCCCAGCCGGCCTCCGGACCCATCGAGAACGCGAACACCGCGGCGGTGCACCCCATCGTGGCCAGGAGCGCCCCGGCAGCGTCGAGCTTGAGCCGTTCGCGGTTGGTCTCGCGCAATGTGGTGCGGGCCAGGTGGATCATCACCAGGCCGATCGGAACGTTGATCAGGAACGCCCAGCGCCAGGACACCTCGGTCAGCGCGCCGCCGACGATCAGCCCCATCACCGACCCGACGCCCGTCATCGCCGCGAAGATCGCGGTGGCGGCGTTGCGGGCCGGCCCCTTCGGGAACGTGGTCGCGATCAGTGCCAGCGCGGTCGGGGAGGCGATCGCCGCTCCGACGCCCTGCAGCAGGCGGGCGGTCACCAGGGTCGCTTCGTTCCATGCCAGACCGCACAGGATCGAGGCGATGGTGAACAGAGCGACGCCGACGACGAAGGTCCGTTTGCGCCCGATCACGTCACCGAGGCGGCCACCGAGGAGCATCAGGCCGCCGAAGGTCAGCACGTAGGCCGTGATCACCCAGCTGCGTCCCGCGTCGGAGAGGCTCAGCTCGTCCTGGATCTTGGGCAGGGCGACGATTGCGACCGTGCTGTCCATCGTGGCGAGAAGCTGCATGCCGCCGATGGCGATGACCGCGGCGATGAAGCGCCGCGACGGCAACCAGGCCGGCGTCCTGGGGGATCGTGAGCCACCGGCTCCGTCCGCAGCCGCGCTGATACGGGCCGGTACAGCCTTGTTGGCGCCCCGCCGCCCCTTGCCTTCAGCATCCCGAGAGATGGCGGCACGCTCTGCGTCATTGAGAGCCGTCATAACGAGTTACCTTACAGTACTCTTAATATCTCTTTAGGCCGCGAAGGCCGCCACAGCACCGATCACGATGATCGCGGGGGGCCGAATTCCCTCGGATCGGATGCGTTCTGGGGCGTCCGCGAGGGTTGCCCGCAAACTTCTCTGTGCCGACGTCGTCCCATGCTGCACGACGAGCACCGGCGTATCCGCAGGTCGTCCGCCATCAAGCAAGACTTTTGCGAAAAGCTCGATCCGTTCGACGGCCATCAGCAAAACAATCGTGCCGTGAAGCGCGGCGAGCGCATCCCAATTGACTAACGATTCGGGGTGGTCCGGCGCAACATGGCCGCTGACCACCACGAACTCATGCGTCATCGCCCGGTGAGTAACCGGAACGCCGGCCAGCGCAGGCACCGCTATGGCACTGGTCACACCCGGCACGATGGTGACCGGAATGCCGGCATCCGCGCACGCGATCACTTCCTCGTAGCCGCGCGCGAACACGAACGGATCGCCGCCCTTGAGGCGGACCACGAACTTGCCCTGTTTGGCGCGGTCGATGAGGACCTCGTTGATCGCCTCCTGCGCCATCGCTCGGCCGTAGGGGATCTTGGCGGCGTCGATGACCTCGACGTCCGGCGACAGCTCGGCGAGCAGATCCTGGGGCGCGAGCCGGTCGGCAACGACGACGTCGGCGTGGGCGAGCAACCGTCGACCACGCACGGTGATCAGCTCCGGATCACCGGGACCTCCCCCGACCAGTGCCACACCGCCGGCCACCACGCCCGGCGCGTCGGCCGCGATCACGCCCTGCTGCAGCGCCTCGTGGATCGCCGAACGGATGGCCGCCGAGCGGCGGTGCTCGCCGCCGGCCAGCACGCCCACCGACAGACCCTCGTAGTCGAATGTGGCCGGGGTGACCGCGGTGCCTTCCACGGCGATGTCGGCCCGGACGCAGAACACGCGGCGACTCTCTGCCTCGGCGACGATGGCGGCGTTGACGTCGGGATCGTCGGTGGCGGCGATCACATACCAGGCGCCCTCCAGATCTCCGTCACGAAAAGGCCGCAGTGTCAGCGTGATTCCCTCGATCGCCTCGACCGCGGGAGTGGCGGCGACGGTGATCACGTGCACGTCGGCGCCGGAGGCCACCAGCAGGGGCAGGCGTCGCTGGGCGACCGTGCCGCCTCCCACCACGACGACCTTCTTGCCGGCCAGGCGCAGGCCCACCAGATAGGCGTTGTCGGTCACCCGGCGAGCTTAGAGCGTGCCGCCGCACGGACGAAGCGGGCAATGGCTTCGGGGTGCGCAGCCGGATGGATGTGCAGATACCCCGCGTGCACACCCGCCCGGACGGCGCCGTCGTCGACCATGGCGCCGTCCCGGCCGCGGTAGCGCCAGGCCGGCTGCCGATCGGGCCCGTAATGCATTGCGGTGCGGTGGAATTCGTGCCCAACCGCACGGTCGCCGATGCGGTGCAGCGCCGAGTCGGTGACGGCTACGGCGTCGCGGTACCCCAGAGTCAGCGACGGCGTGAACGACGCCGAGCCGCCGATCACACCGCACATGGGGTGCCCGTCGAGGTCGTCGGCGAGGTACGCCAGGCCGGCGCACTCGGCGTGGATCGGGGCGCCCGAGTCGGCCAGCGCGGCGATCTGTTCGCGCGCCGCACGGTTCGCGGAGAGCTCCTGGCCGAACTCCTCCGGGAAGCCGCCGGGGATGACGAGGGCCGCCGTACCGGGGGGCGGCGGTTCGGTGAGGGGGTCGAAGGCGACGACGTCGGCGCCTGCGGCGCTGAGCAGTTCGGCGTGTTCGGCGTAGTTGAAGGTGAACGCGCGACCAGCAGCCAGCGCGACGGTGAGGGGCGGCCCGGCGGATTCGCAGACGTGCGGGCTCCACGGGTCGTCGGCGACAGCGCTGCGGGCGGCCGCGGCGACGGCGCCGATGTCGACGTGCCGCGCGACCAACTCCGTCATCGCGTCGACCGCGTCTCCGGCCCGCCGGCCGTGCTCGACCGCGGTCACCAACCCGAGGTGTCGCGATGGCACCGTGAGCTCGTCGGTCCGCGGGACGGCGCCCAGCACGGCGATCCCGGCCTGCTCGCATCCTTGACGTAGCACCGCCTCGTGACGGGCCGAGCCCACGCGGTTGAGGATCACGCCGACGAGGCGGACCGAGCTGTCGAATGTGGCGAAGCCATGCACCAGCGCGCCCACGCTGTGACTCTGGCCGCGGGCGTCGACGACGAGGATCACGGGGGTGCCCAGCAGTCCGGCGACGTGGGCGGTGGAGCCGCGGGCGGCCCCGGCCGCCGGCGCGTCGCTGATGCGCCCGTCGAAGAGGCCCATCACGCCTTCGACGACGGCGATGTCGCAGTCGGCACTGCCGTGCCGGTAGAGCGGACCGATGAGGTGGTCACCGACGAGGACGGGGTCGAGGTTGCGGCCCGGCCGTCCTGCGGCCAGTCCGTGATAGCCCGGGTCGATGAAATCGGGGCCGACCTTGAACGGGGCGACCTGATGCCCGGCCCGCCGCAGCGCGCCCATGAGACCGGTCGCGATCGTGGTCTTGCCACTGCCGGAGGCCGGCGCAGCGACGACGATCCCCGGGGTACTCACGGCGCCGTCCCCCGCGAGCGTGCGTGTCTGCGGGCAACATGCGGGGACAAAAGCCAACTCTGCGCACGCTCGCGATCGATAGGCCGTGACGAGCGTGCGTCAACTCGCGGAATTGCGCGGCGCGTCGGCTGCAGACACGCACTCTCGCCAGTGGTCGCGGCTGCGCTCACCACTCGATTCCTCGCTGGCCCTTGCGGCCCGCGTCCATCGGATGCTTGACCTTGGCCATCTCGGTGACCAGATCGGCGGCATCGAGCAGCGCGGCCGGGGCGTCGCGCCCGGTGATCACCACATGCTGCGTGCCGGGCCGCGACGCCAGCGCGTCGACGACCTCGGCCACGTCGACCCACCCCCACTTCAGCGGATAGGTGAACTCGTCGAGCACGTAGAAGTCATGGCGTTCCTCGGCGAGCCGGCGCGCGATCTCGGCCCAGCCCTCCGCGGCCGCGGCGGCGTGGTCCTCCTCGGAGCCCGCTTTACGCGACCAGGACCAGCCCGCACCCATCTTGTGCCACTCGACCGGCCCTCCGACTCCACGTTCGGTGTGCACGCGCCCCAGCTCGAGCAGGGCCGTCTCCTCCCCCACCTTCCACTTGGCGCTCTTGACGAACTGGAACACCGCGGTGTCGAAGCCCTGGTTCCATGCCCGTAGCGCCATCCCGAACGCCGCGGTGGACTTGCCCTTGCCCGCACCGGTGTGCACCGCGAGCAGCGGCGCGTGGCGGCGGGCCCGCGTGGTCAATCCGTCGCGGGGTACAGCCACGGGCTGACCCTGAGGCATCGCATTCCCTTCTCAGGCCGCGGCCTGTGTCTTGACCACGGCGGTCAGCGCGTCAGCGCGCAATTGATCGAGCCGGACCGCAGGCGCCAGCAGCCGCTGCGCCAGGTCCTCGGCCAAACCCAAACGGACATAAGAGGTTTCGCAGTCCACGACGACCGCCGATGCACCCTCGGCCACCAGCCGGGCCGCTGCCGTGGCCGTGCGGCCCAGAGGATCGGGCCCGCCGGTGGCCCGGCCGTCGGTGAGTACCACCACCAGGCTGCGGCGCGCCCGGTCCCGCGTGCGTTCCCGGACCACCATGTCGCGTGCGGCGAGCAGTCCCTGCGCCAGCGGCGTCCGCCCCCCGGTGTCGAAACGAGCCAGCCGCGTGCTGGCCACGTAGACCGACGACGTCGGCGGCAGCAGCACCCGGGCATCCTGGCCGCGGAACGTGATGACGGCGACCTTGTCCCGCCGCTGGTATGCGTCGCGCAGCAGCGACAGGGTGGCCCCGCTGACCGCCGACATCCGGTCCCGCGCAGCCATCGAGCCCGACGCGTCGACGACGAAGATCACCAGGTTGCCCTCGCGGCCCTCGCGCACCGCGCGCCGCAGGTCATCGGGGGCGGGCCGCAGCCGTCCATGCCCGCGGTGCCGACCGGCGGCCGCGAGCAGCGTGCCGAACACGTGCATGCCGTGGCCGGTCTGCGGGTCGGTGGTCGCGGCGACCACGGTCCCGGTGCGGTTGCGAGCCCGCGAACGACGGCCGGGCGCACCGTCACCGACACCGGGCACCACCAGCGCCTTGGTCCGGAACGCCGCAGACGGCGCTGCGCTCGGTCGGGTCGGCGGCGGCGAACTCGGCTGCGGCGCAGCGTCATCGGCGCCCTCAGCCGACGACGGCTGCCCGCCGCCGGGCGGATCGGGATCCGGTTCGGGTCGGGATTCCTCGGCGGCCTCACCGGCCTGAGCAATCGCGTCGTCGAGCCGGCCCTCGTCGAGACCGGGGTCGTCGAACGGATCGCGACGGCGGCGGTGCGGGAGCGCCAGTTCGGCCGCCACCCGCACGTCCTGCTCGGCGACCTCGGCCGCACCGCGCCATGCGGCGTGAGCCACCGCTGTGCGCGCCACCACTAGGTCGGCGCGCATCCCGTCGACGTCGAACGCCGCGCAGAGTGCGGCGATGCGCCGTAACTCGCTGTCGGGCAACACCACATCGCCCACTCGGGCCCGAGCGTCGGCGATGTGGCGGGCCAACTCGGTGTCGGCGGAGGCGTAGCGCGCAGCGAAGGAGGCGGGGTCGGCTTCGTAGGCCAGCCTCTGACGGATCACCTCCGCGCGGACATCGACGTCGCGGGAGGCCACCACGTCGACGGTCAGGCCGAAGCGGTCGAGCAGCTGCGGTCGCAGTTCTCCCTCTTCGGGATTCATCGTGCCGATCAACACGAACCGTGCCTCGTGGCTGTGGGAGACCCCGTCGCGTTCGACGTGCACCCGGCCCATCGCGGCCGCGTCGAGCAGGACGTCGACGAGGTGGTCGTGCAGCAGGTTGACCTCGTCGACGTAGAGCACGCCGCGGTGGGCCCGCGCCAGCAGACCCGGCGAGAAGGCGTGCTCACCGTCGCGCAGCACCTTCTGCAGGTCCAGCGAGCCGACCACCCGGTCTTCGGTCGCCCCGATCGGCAGCTCGACCAGATGCCCCCCATCGCCGCCCGCCACGCGGAACGCCTGCGTCAGTACCTGAGCCAGACCCCGCACCGCAGTCGATTTCGCGGTGCCCTTCTCGCCGCGGATCAGCACGCCACCGATGTCGGGGCGCACCGCGCACAACACCAGTGCCAGCTTGAGGCGATCGTGGCCGACCAGTGCGCTGAACGGGTAGAGCTCTCCTCCCGTCACGGCTTGACCATCGGAACGTGGGGAATGCCGTCGTCGAGGAATTCGTCTCCGTCGCGGACGAATCCGTGCCTGCCGTACATCTCCTCCAGATACGTCTGGGCGTTGATGTGGCAGGGGTAGTCGCCGACCTCGGCCAGCGCCGCGGTCAGCAGCCGCGCGGTGTGCCCGTGTCCGCGATCCGAACGTTTGGTGCACACCCGCCCGATACGGAAGGCCTTGTGCCCCGCCGGATGTTCCTCCATCAGACGCAACGTCGAAATGACCTGTCCCTCAGCGTTTTCCAGCCAGAAATGGCGCGTCTCGCTGAGCAGGTCACGGCCGTCGAGTTCCGGGTAGGGCGTCGCCTGCTCCACGACGAACACCTCCACCCGCAGCTTGAGGAGCTCGTAGAGCGTTGCGGCGTCGAGATCCTTGGCCCAGCTCCGTCGCAACGCCGCGGTCATCGGCACAGGACCGTCACACGGTCGCCGTGGACGGAGTGTGCTCGGTGCCCGCCGACGACACGTCGGGTGCGGTGTCGGGCAGGGCGCCCGCAGGCTTGTCGAGCTTGAGCACCTTCGTGCCGCGGGCCCAGATCTCCTCGAACAGTGCGGGTTCCTCGGAGAGCTTGGTGCCCAGCGACGGGATCATGGCCTTGATCGTGGGCAGCCATCCCTGGTAGCGGTCGCCGAAGCACTGCGACATCACCTCGAGCATCGCGGGCACCGCCGTTGACGCCCCCGGCGAGGCGCCGAGCAGGCCGGCGATGCTGCCGTCGGCCGCCGAGAGCACGGTGGTGCCGAACTCGAGCACTCCGCCCTTGCCCTTGGCTTTGCGGATCACCTGCACCCGCTGGCCTGCGATGTCGAGCTCCCAGTCCGCATTCTTCGCACTCGGCGCGAACTCCCGCAGCGCGTCGACGCGCGCCGATTCGCTCAGCAGCAGCTGACCGATCAGGTAGCGCAGCAGCCCCATCTCCGTGAGCCCGACACCGAGCATCGACACCAGGTTGTTCGGTTTGACCGACAACGGCAGATCGGTGATCTTGCCCTGCTTGAGGAACTTCGGGGACCATCCGGCGAACGGGCCGAACAGCAGCCACGAGCGCCCGTTGATGACCCGAGTGTCTAAGTGCGGCACCGACATCGGCGGTGCGCCCAGGGGCGGTAGGCCGTACACCTTGGCCTGGTGACGCGCGGTGAGGTCGGGGTTTCCGCTGCGCAGCCACTGACCTCCTACGGGGAATCCGCCGAAGCCCTTGGCCTCCTTGATGCCCGCCTTCTGCAGCAGCGGCAACGCACCACCGCCGGCACCGACGAACACGAAGCCCGCGTTGAACTTCCGCTTCTGGCCGGTCCGGCGATTGACGACCTTGACCGTCCACCGCCCGTCGGACCCCTGGTCGAGGTCGGTGACGCTGTGGCCGAACAGCGTCGACATGCCCTTCTTGGCGCCGTAGCCGATCAATTGCCGCGACAGCGAGCCGAAGTCGACGTCGGTGCCGTCCTGGGTCCAGTTCAGGCCGACGGGCTCGGAGAAGTCGCGACGCTCGGCCATCAACGGCAGCCTGCGCACGAATTCGTCGCGGTCGTCGATGAACTCCATCGTCGAGAACAGCGGGTTGGTGACCAGCGCGTCGTACCGGGCCTTCAGGTACTTCACGTTGTCCTCGCCCTGCACGAAGCTGACGTGCGGGATGGGGTTGAGGAAGCTGCGCACGTCGGGGATCACGCCGTTCTCGACGGCGTAGGTCCAGAACTGGCGCGACACCTGGAACTGCTCGTTGACGTTGACGGCCTTGGCGATGTCGATGCTGCCGTCGGGACGCGCCGGGGTGTAGTTCAACTCACACAGCGCCGAGTGGCCGGTGCCGGCGTTGTTCCAGGGATCGCTGCTCTCGGCTGCCGCGCCGTCGAGACGCTCGACGAGCGTCATCGACCAGTTGGGCTCCACCAACCGCAGCAGCGCCGACAGGGTCGCGCTCATGATTCCCGCCCCCACCAGCAGGACGTCGGTCTTCTCCGCTTCAGACACCAACTCGATCGGCCCTTCGTGGTCGCGTCCCCGTTGCTCACGGCTTACCTGTGTCCAGGTTATCCCGCCGCGCGCGGCCACAACCGTCGGACCACCTCGCCCACTATGGTGGCTGTCGTGTCCGGATGGCAGCCCGACGTTCTGTCCGGGTACTGGCAGACGACCTTCGCGCTGGGTCCCGACCCCGACGGAGAGGGCGACCTGGAAGCCACCCTGGTTCGCCGAGGTCCTGCCGATCCGGCGGCACGCCAGGCAGTGCTGATGGTGCACGGTTTCACCGACTACTTCTTCAACACCGAGCTCGCCGACCACCTGGCCGCCCGCGGTATCGCGTTCTACGCCATCGACCTGCACAAATGCGGCCGCTCGCACCGGCAGGGCCAGACCCCGCACTTCACCACCGACCTCGCCCGCTACGACACCGAACTCGAGCGTGCGCTGTCGACGATCGTCGACGAGACCTCAGCGCCGGTCCTGGTATCCGGCCATTCGGCGGGTGGGCTCGTGGTCTCGCTGTGGCTGGACCGGCGCCGCCGGCGGGGCGCGACGCCGGTCGTCTCGGGGCTGCTGCTCAACAGCCCCTGGTTCGACCTGCAGGGCCCGGCGATCCTGCGCTCCACTCCGACCACGGCGGCACTTCGCACGCTGGGCCGGTGGCGCACCCGTACCGTGGTCCGGCGCCCGACCCAGGGTGGCTACGGAACCACGCTGCACCGCGACTACGCCGGCGACTTCGACTACGACCTGACGTGGAAACCCGTCGGCGGGTTCCCGGTGACTCTCGGCTGGATTCGCGCGATCCGCCGCGGACAGGCGCAGCTGCACCGCGGCCTCGACGTCGGCGTGCCCAACCTGATCCTGCGGTCGGATCGCAGCGTGCGCGAGGTTGCCGACACCGAGCTCATCCAACGTGGCGACGCGGTTCTCGACGTCGCCCAGATCGCCCGCTGGGCCGGCTGCGTCGGCAACCGCACCACCGTGGTGCCGATCGCCGACGCCAAGCACGACGTGTTCCTGTCGCTGCCAGAACCTCGGCGCGCGGCCTATCGCGAGGTGGATCGCTGGCTCGACTGGCACTCAGAAGAGGGAGAAACCCATGGCTGACTTCGACATCGCGATCATCGGCACCGGGTCGGGCAACAGCATCATCGACGACCGCTACGTCGACAAGAAGGTGGCGATCTGCGAGCAGAACATGTTCGGCGGAACCTGCCTGAACGTTGGCTGCATTCCCACCAAGATGTTCGTCTACGCCGCCGAGGTCGCCGAACAGACCAGGCACGCATCGACATTCGGTATCGACGCGCACGTTGAGGCGGTGCGCTGGCCTGACATCGTCTCCCGGGTGTTCGGTCGCATCGATCCGCTGTCGGGCGGCGGCGAGCAGTACCGGCGGTCGTCCCCGAACGTGGAGGTGTTCGGCAGCCACACCCGGTTCGCCGAAACGAAAAGCGGCAGCACCGGTGCTGATGGCTACCGGCTGCGCACCGACGACGGTGACGAGTTCACCGCCGAGCAGGTGGTGATCGCCGCGGGCGCCCGGGCCACCGTGCCGCCGGCGATCTCCGAGTGCGGGGTGGCCTATCACACCAGCGACACCATCATGCGGATCTCCGAGCTGCCCGAGCACATCGTGATCGTCGGAGGCGGTTATGTCGCAGCCGAATTCGCGCACATCTTCTCGTCGCTGGGGTCTCGGGTGACGATCGTGCTGCGCGGGACGACGATGCTGACGCACTGCGACGACACGATCTGCGAGCGGTTCACCGACCTCGCGGGAAAGAAGTGGGAGATCCGCAGCCGCCGCAACATCGCGCGCGGGTCCTCCGACGAATCGGGGGTGACGCTGACGCTCGACGACGGCGCCACAGTGCACGCGGACACCTTGCTGATCGCGACGGGCCGGGTGCCCAACGGCGACCTGCTCGACGCGCATCACGCCGGTGTGGAGGTTGTCGACGGGCGGGTCACCGTCGATGAGTACCAGCGCACCACCGCACGCAACATCTTCGCCCTCGGTGACGTCAGCTCGCCGTTCCAGCTCAAGCACGTCGCCAACCACGAGGCCAGGGTGGTCAAGCACAACCTGCTGCAGGACTGGGACGACACCGAGAACCTGATGCCGGTCAATCACCGCAACGTGCCGTCGGCGGTGTTCACCGACCCGCAGATCGCCAGTGTCGGATTGACCGAAAACGAAGCGCGCGCAGCGGGTTACCGCATCAGGTCCAAGGTGCAGGACTACGGTGACGTCGCCTACGGCTGGGCGATGGAGGACTCGACGAGCTTCGCCAAACTCATCGTCGACGACGAGAGCGGGCTACTCCTCGGTGCGCACATCATGGGCCCCCAGGCATCATCGATCATCCAGCCGATCATCCAGGCGATGGCCTTCGAGCTGCCCGCCCAGGAGGTGGCCCGCAGTCAGTACTGGATTCACCCGGCGCTGCCCGAGGTGATCGAGAACGCGCTGCTGTCGCTGTGCGGCGAACCGCCGTGGCCGCCGTCGAAGCGCCACTAGGCACTCACGCTGCGCGCAGGTATCCGCGGTCGGCGGCGACGTCGACGAGTAGGCGGCGCAATGCGTTGCGTCCCCGGTACACCCGCGACATCACCGTGCCGAGCGGGATGTCGAGGATCTCGGCGATCTCCCGGTGCGGCAGCCCCTCGACGTCGGCGTAGTAGACCGCGATCCGCTGGTCTTCGCGGAGCTGACCGAGTGCGTAGCGCACCTCGTCGTCGCCGAGCGCCGTCAGCGCCGCGAGTTCGGCCGAGGGCAGCCCCGTGGACGAGTGGGCGGCCTGCGCTGCCACTTGGGCGTCGGTGACGCTGTCGGAGAGAAGCTCCGCCGGCCGGCTCTGCGCGCGGCGATAGGACGAGATCCAGGTGTTGGTGAGGATGCGCAGCAACCAGGCGCGGATGTTGGTGCCGTCCTGATAGTGGTGAAACGCCGCGTAGGCCTTCAGCATCGTCTCCTGCACCAGGTCTTCGGCGTCGGCGGTGGTGGCGGTGTGGCGACGGGCCGCCCGGTAGAGGGTGTCGAGCAGGGGCAGAGCGTCGCGCTCGAAGCGCTCAAGGTGCGGATCTGTTGTCTTCACCGTGGTCCTCCACATCGATTGCGAGCCAGATGATTTCCGGCGTTCTGACATCCAATCTAGGAGCCCTCGGCCACACCGTCGGGTCTTCATAGCGAACGCACAACATGTGCATCTGATATGAAACATGCTCTCACACAGAATCTTTCGATCGACGTTGCTGCACTGTCAGCGCGCCGGGGCCTGTGGCGACGAAGAGCAGGAAGATGAAGCAGTAGAGCACCGCCGTCTCCCCGCCGTTGACCAACGGCCAGAATCCGTCGGGGAAGTGCATCCAGAAGTACGCGACCGCCATCATTCCCGAGGCGACGAATGCCGCGGCGCGGGTGAACAATCCGAGGGCGATGAGACTTCCGAGGACCACTTCCAGTACGCCGGCCCACCACGCGGGCCAGGTACCCAGGGGAACGGGCTGGCCCTGTGGCCATCCGAAGAGCTTCGCCGCGCCGTGCATGGCGAACAGGAGCGCGACGAGTATCCGAAAGGCCCCGAAGGCCACAGCGGACTGAGTGGTGATACGGGATTCGAGCGTGCTGGTGCTCATGACGATGGAGCCCTCCCCTTCGATTGCATGGATCAGCCGCCGACCACCGGCGGCCACCCCCATCGTCACGGCGCGGTCGGACCGCGGCGCCGGACTCATAGGCGATTCATAAGTGAGCGAGGAAGTTATGAGGACTCTATGAACCGTGGTGTCCTTCGTCGGATTCCCGCGAGAATGGTCGGATGACGTCTGCACCGCTCGAGGGCAGCGGGCCGCGCCGCGCGATCCTGGGCAAGCTGCCGCGCTTGTCGCGTCCCGACGGGTCCCCGATCCGCGTGCTGCTCGTCGACGACGAACGCGCGCTGACCAATCTGGTCCGCATGGCTCTGAAGTACGAGGGCTGGGACATCGAGGTGGCCCACGACGCCGCGGAGGCGGTCGAGAAGTTCCGCACCCAATCCCCCGACCTTCTGGTGCTCGACATCATGCTGCCCGACATGGACGGGGTCAGCGTGCTGGGCGAACTGCGCAGCAGCGGTCCCTACATCCCCACGCTGTTCCTGACCGCCCGCGATTCCGTGCACGATCGGGTGACCGGCCTGACTGCCGGCGGCGACGACTACATGACCAAGCCGTTCTCGCTGGAGGAACTGGTCGCGCGGCTCCGAGGACTCCTGCGTCGCTCGGCCCACCTCACGCCGCCCGACGACGAGACGCTGGTGGTCGGGGATCTGACTCTCGACGCAGCCAGCCGGGAGGTGACCCGTGCCGGCGAGGAGGTGAGCCTGACCTCCACCGAATTCGAGCTGCTGCGCCTGCTGATGCGCAATCAACGTAAAGCGTTGTCCCGCAGCGACATTCTCCGACAGGTGTGGACTACGACTTCGGCGGCCGGTCCAGCATCGTCGACCTGTACGTCTCGTACCTGCGCAAGAAGATCGATGCGGATCGCGAACCCATGATCCACACCGTGCGCGGCGTCGGCTACCTGCTGCGGCCGGCACCGTGAGGAGCGCCTGGCGGCGCTGGAGCCTGTTGCGCCAGCTCGCGGTCGCGGTGTCGATCCTGGTGATGACCGTATTGGTCGCGGTGGGAGCGGCGTCGGTCGTGAGCCTGCGGGCGTCGGTGCTCGGCATCATCGATGCGCAGCTGGCCGGCGCCGCCAACGCCTGCATCGAGTCGGTCGAGAAGTACCGCAGCACGGCGGGGCCCGACGGTCAACTGCCGCCCCCCGGGTCGATGAAACCGCTGACCCGCCTGATCGGCCAGGCCCCCGGCAACGTCGTCGCGCTACTGCGCGACGGGACCGTCGTCGACTCGGCATTGTTCGGTGACGGCGACGCACAGCCCGCACCGGCGGGGGCGACCACCGCGATCGCGAACCTGTCCTGGACAGATCCGGGGCCTCACACCGTCGAGCTACCCGGGCTGGGCTGGTACCGCATGACCGGGCAGCCCGGCGGGCCGAACGAGATCCTGGTGACCGGCGTCTCGCGCGCGCCGGCCTGGGACGCGATGATCCAGGAGACGGCCGTGGTGTCCGGAATGGTCGCCCTCGCCGTGCTGATCACTGCCCTGTGCACCGTCGCCATCGTGCGATTCGCGCTGCGGCCGCTGCATCGGGTCGCATCGACCGCGGCCGCGGTAGCTGAACTACCGCTCGACGGTGACAACCACACCATCGCGCCGCGCGTAGCCGTCACCGACACCGATCCGCGCAGCGAGGTCGGCATGGTCGGGGTGACCCTGAACCGACTGCTGGACCACGTCGAGCGTTCTCTGGGCGACGTCGCGGCGTCGAATCGGCGGATGCGCCAGTTCATCACCGACGCGAGCCACGAATTGCGTACCCCGCTCGCGGCGATCCACGGCTACGCCGAGCTGACCCGACAGGACAGCGAGATCCTTCCCGAGACCACCGAATACTCGCTGGCGCGTATCGAATCCGAGGCGCAGCGGATGAGCGATCTGGTGAGCAACCTGCTACTGCTGGCCCGCCTGGACGAGGGTCAGGATCGTCAGATCACCGATGTCGACGTGACCGAACTCGTGGTCGACGCGGTCAACGACGCCGCGGTCTCGGCACCGACGCACCACTGGCTGACCAGGGTGCCCGACGATCCCGTCTGGGTGCGGGCCGACCGGGCCCAGCTGCACCAGGCGCTGGCCAACCTGCTGTCCAACGCCCGGGTGCACACTCCGGACGGCACCAGCGTCACCACCTCGATCACGACCGGTCGCGGCAACGCCGATGTGCTCGGAGGCGGGCCTTTCGTGGAGATGACCGTCGTCGACGACGGACCCGGCATCGACGCCGCTGTCCTGCCCCATCTGTTCGGCCGGTTCGTTCGCGCCGACTCCTCACGCTCCCGGGAGACTGGCAGCTTCGGACTGGGGTTGTCGATCGCCGCGTCCATCGTCGAGTCCCACGGTGGCACCATCAGCGCCGAATCCCGTTCAGGGTCAACGTCGTTCACGATACGGCTGCACGAGGCAACCGCGCCGCTCAGTCCAGAGGCTCCGGCGCCAGCGTCGTCGCTGCGGTGAACCCCCGTTGCACGTCAGCCCCATTGACGACGTTGAGGGCGGCCGTCACGCCATACATGTCCACCTGAACAGATGATCATTTATGTGTTATCGTCGTGGTGCGGGCCGGCCGCGGCAGACGTCGATGCAGCACATCACGCACCTACCGCGGCGGGACCCGCGCCACACATCAGATCCGGTCAGGGCGTCGGGACCGCGAAGCCCCACGGCAGTTCCAGCCGGTGCGCAGCCAGGAGAGCGCCATCGGAGAGCACCTCGGCGATCGGGCCGTCGGCCACCACGGCGCCGCGGTCCATGATCACCGCGCGGGTGCACAACTGCGCCGCATAGGGCAGATCGTGGGTGACGATCATCATCGTCGCCTCGAGCCCGGCCAGCGTTTCCGCCAGCTCCCGTCGAGCCACCGGATCCAGGTTGGCAGACGGCTCGTCGAGCACCAAAACCTCTGGCTCGCACGCCAGTACCGTTGCCAGCGCAGCCCGTCGGCGCTGGCCGCCGGACATGTGGGCCGGGCTCCGGGCGGCGAGCTCGGACATCGACACCGCCTCCAGCGCCCTGGCCACCCGCGCCTCGAGCTCGTCGCCTCGCAGGCCGAAATTCGCCGGACCGAACGCGACGTCCTGGGCCAGTGTCGGCATGAACAGTTGGTCGTCGGGGTCTTGGAACACCAACCCCACGCGACGCCTGATCTCACGCAAGGTGGTGCGCACCACCGGTGTTCCACCGATCTCGACGCGGCCGTGCGATGCGCTGAGCACCCCGTTGAGATGCAGCATCAGCGTGGTCTTACCCGCCCCGTTGGGCCCGAGTAGCGCCACCCGCTCCCCGGGTGCGACGTCGAGGTCGACGCCCGAGAGCGCCGTGTGCCCGTCGGGATAGGTGTAGTGCAGATCCTCGACGTGCACCGCTGTGATCGTCGAATTCGGGCTCACCGCATCACCCACGCCGACATGGCGACCAGCACCGCCGCCGAAGCGGGAAGCAGCGCGAGCACCCACTGCCGAGACGATGCGGCCGCCGGACAGCCCGCACCCAGAGCCAGCGGCGGCACCCGCCCGTCGAAGCCACGCGAGAGCATGGCCAGATACACCCGCTCACCGCGCTCGTAGGACCGCAGGAACAACGCACCGACACCGGCAGCGGTCGCACCGATCTGGTGGAGCATGCGCGGTGAGTCACCGCGTGACACCCGAGCCAGCCGCATGCGTCGGATCTCGGCGGCGAGAACGTCGACGTAGCGGATCATCAGTGTCAGCATCGACACGATCACCGCGGGCACCCGCAGCCGGCTCAACGCGACCGGCAACTCGCGCGCCGTCGTCGTGGCGGCCACGGTCAACGAGGCGGCCACCCCCAGCGTGCCCTTGATCACGATGCCCCACGCCGCGTACAGACCCGCGACCGACAGAGACAGTCCGCCCGCACTGACCTGCTCACCGCCCTCGGCGAAGGGCAGCAACACCGCCAGCACGACGAAGGGCGCCTCGATGAGCATTCGTGGCAGGACCCACCGCAGCGGGATCCTGGCGACCGACCAGACCGCGAGCACGATCAGTACGTAGATCCCGAAGGGCCAGAACATCTCTCGCGGGGTGGCGACGACCGCGAGCACGAACGCCACCAGCGCGACGATCTTCACCTCGGCGGGAAGCCGATGCAGCGGCGAGTCGCCGTCGCGATACAGCGGATGTGCGTGACCGGCCCCCATGACGTCAGTCTCGCTGTCAGTCTTCGGGGACGGACGCGGGAACCCGGCGTGAGCGCGCGATCAACCAGAACGCGCCGGAGGCGACGAGCACCGTCACGGCGACTCCGGCGACACCGGCCAGCCCGCCTGTCCCGTCGCGTCCGCCGATCGAGTAGTCGGCCAGCGGAGAATGCGCGAGCCCGTGCTCGCCCGCGTGCTGGGCGATGCAGTCACCCTGCAGCTGCTCGCCATCGGCGGTCTGAACCACCTGGCAGCCCTGAAGGGTGGCCGAGTCCAGGCCGTCCGGGCTGGAGCTGGCCAGGTAGGACACTCCCCCGGCGATCAGCAGCGTCGCGACGGCGAAGCCGACCCAGAACCGCCAGCGGCGCGCCCCGGTCATGCCGCCACCGCGGCAGGCGTGCGCGTGGACCGCAGCAGGTACACGAGGTCCGGTCGGGCGCGCACGACGGCGACCACGGTGAGGGCGGTGATGATGCCCTCCCCGACACCGATCAGGACATGGGTGCCGAACATGTAGGTCGCGACCGTCGTCAGCGAGGACGATCCCGCGCCACCCAGCGCGTACTCCAGCACGAAACCCATGGAGGCGCACACGGTTCCGACGACGGCGGAGACGAACGCGACGATGCCCACGCCCGGTACCGACACCTCGCCGCGCAGCTTGCGCGCGAACCGATAGGTCAGCACCGCAGTCGTGTAGCCCGCGGCGACCCCGATCAACGCCATGTTGGTGATGTTCGTGCCCAGTGCGGTGACGCCACCGTCGGCGAACAGCAGACTCTGCACGACGAGCACGATCGCCACACACAACGCGCCGGTGAACGGTCCCACCAGGATGGCAGCCAATGCGCCCCCGAGCAGGTGTCCGCTGACGCCGGGCAGGATCGGGAAGTTGACCATCTGCACGGCGAAGATGAACGCGGCGACCAGGCCGGCCAGCGGCACGGTGCGCTCGTCGAGTTCCTCCCGGGCCCGCCACGCGCAGATGCCGAGGGCCACCAGGGCGATCACCCCGAACAGGACGGAGACTGGGGCGTTGACGATGCCGTCGCTCATGTGCATCGCCTCGTAGTGGACAGTCACATCGGCGAGCGTATGACCCATCTGATCATCTGTCTAGCTGATCAGATGAGCAGGCTTTCGAGCTCATCGACCTGCCCGGACGGGTAGGTGGTCAGCCACGGATCCGCTCGCCGGCGGGGTCGTGGAGCGGACGCAACGACACCGAGATCGGGTACCGGCGGGCCCCGACGGTGATCTCGTAGTTCCCGGAGCGCACCCAGTCGGCGTCGACGACCGAACCGTCAGATGCTCGCAGATAGGCCAGCCCCACGCAGGCACCGGTCGTCTCACCCCAGGCTGCCGAGGTGGCCTGTCCCGCGACCACTCCGTTGCGCAGGATCAGCTCGCCACCCCACAGCATCGGATCGCCGGACTCCACCCGGAATCCGGCGAGTTTGCGCGTCGGCCCCCGTCGGCGGGCCTCCTCCACTGCGGCGCGGCCCAGGAAGTCGATGTCGGTGCCGAGTTTGCACGCGAACAGCAATCCGGCCTCCACGGGGTTCTCGCTGGGCGAGAGCTCGCGGCCGAAGGCCCGGTACCCCTTCTCCAGGCGCAGCGACTCGAGGGCGTAGTAGCCCCCGCGCGCGACCCCGAGGTCGGCGCGCATCAGGTCCTCGTAGACACCGACGGCGAATTCGGCAGGTACGTACAGTTCCCAGCCGAGCTCGCCGACGTAGGTGATGCGGGTGGCGCGCACCGTCGCATACCCCAGCGACACCAGGCGGCTCGTCCCGAATCCGAAGCCGGCGTCCGACAGATCGGAATCGGTGAGCTGCGCCAGCAGATCGCGCGAGCGCGGGCCCATGACACCGAACACCGCGTAGGCCGAGGTCACGTCGACGATGTGAGCGTCCATCGTTGCGACGGGAAGGTTCCTGCGCACGTGGTCCTTGTCCCGCTCGGTGCTGGCGGCGCCGCTGACGACGAGGAACTCCTCGGCGCCGGTGCGGGTCACCGTGACGTCGGCCTCGTAGGTTCCGCGGGCGTTGAGCATGCCGGTGTAGACGGCTCGGCCGATCGGTACGCCCACATCAGCGGTGCACAGCCACTGCAGCGCGGCCTCTGCGTCGCGACCGACGACGAGGTACTTGGAGAACGACGTCTGGTCGAACACCGTCACGGCGCTGCGGGTGTTGCGCTGTTCGGCCGCCGACCAGGCCAGCCAATTCGGCTTGCCCCAGGTGTATTCGATCTCCGGGGCGTGGCCGGCAGGGGCGAAGAAGTTGGCGCGCTCCCAGCCCATCTTGCTGCCGAAGTTCGCGCCCGCGGCGTCGAGCAGGTGATGCACCGGAGACCGCCGGAACGGGCGCGCCGTCGCCATTTCCCGGTTGGGCCAGGGGATTTCGTAGTGGATGCCGAGCACCTCGGCGACCCTGTCGTGCAACCATCGGTTGTTGCCGTTGAACGGGGCGAATCGTCGGATGTCGACCCCGGTGAGATCGGTGGTCGGGGCACCCTCCACCACCCACTCCGCGAGCGCACGCCCGGCGCCGCCCGCCGTCGCGATGCCGACCGAGTTGAAGCCGGCGCCGACGAAGAAGTTCCGGCACTGCGGCGCCTCGCCGAGGATGAACTGGTTGTCCGGGGTGAAGCTCTCCGGCCCGTTGTAGAACTTCTTGATGCCCGTGGTCTCCAGCGCCGGGATGCGCAGCAGCGCGCTGTTCATCAAGATCTCGAAGTGCTCCCAATCCTCGTCCAGGAGCTGGAATTCGAACGGATACGGGATCGCATCGGGTGACACCCACGGTTTGGCCTCGGGCTCGAACCCACCGATCACCAAGCCACCCACCTCTTCCTTGAAGTAGGTGTAGCCGTCCGGGTCGCGCAGGATCGGCAGGTCCGGATGCACCCCGGCGATCGGTTCGGACACGACGTAGAAGTGCTCGGCCGAATGCAGGGGCACGTTGGCGCCCACCATCGCGGCCACCTGTTTGGCCCACTGCCCGGCGCAGTTGATGACGATCTCGGCCTCGATCTCGCCGGCGTCGGTGCGCACTCCTGTCACCGCGCCGTCTGCGGTCGTCACACCGGTCACCCGCGTCTTCTCGACGATCCGGGCGCCGCGCATCCGGGCCCCCTTGGCCAGCGCGAACGTCAGATCGGTCGGGTTGGCCTTGCCGTCGGCCGGCAGCCAGATCGCGCCGACCAGATCGTCGGTACGCATGACCGGGTAGTACTCCGCGGCTTCTGCCGGAGTGAGGAGTTGGCAGTCCAGGTCGAAGGCCGCGGCGTTGGCGGCGGTGCGGCGCAGCTGTTCCATCCGGTCCTCGGTGCGCGCGACGGTCACCCCACCGCACTGCTTGTAGCCGGCCGACAGACCCGTCTCGGCCTCGAGTTCGGCATACAGCGCCGTCGAGTACTGCACGAGCCGGGTCATTCCCTCCGACGCGCGTAGCTGACCCACCAAACCTGCCGCATGCCAGGTGGTTCCGCTGGAGAGTTGGCCCTGTTCGATCAGCACGACATCGGTCATGCCCAGCTTGGTCAGGTGGTAGGCCACGCTCGTGCCGATCACTCCCCCGCCGATGATCACGGCGTGGGCGCGCGCGGGTAGGGACTTCGCGGAGGTCATGTCATCCTCGTCGGTCGTCGGCTGCTACCTGGTCGAGCAGCTCGTGATAGCCGGGACTGCGGAACTCGGCGACGGCCGCCTCATAGCGCTCCATCGCCCACTCCCAGAAGTCGAATTCGAGTGCACTGGAACCATTCTGGATGCACCCCCACAGCGTCCAGCCGTACTTGGCCACGATGCCCTGCAGGTGGGCCCGCGACGTCTTCTCGGGCCGCGGACACCCGTAGTAGGCGGTGACGAGCTCGTCGAGCTGGTCGAGGGACAGCCCGCACTCGCTCCAGATGTTGCCCAGTTCGAAGCACGGGTCGTTGTTGCCCGAGTACTCGTAGTCGATCAGATGGATCCGGTCGCCGTCTTCGATGAAGTTGCCGGCCAACAGATCGTTGTTGCACGGCACCAGCGTGGTGTCTGCGGCGAGCACCCGCCGCGCCGCCGCGAACGCATCGGCGTGATCGTGGTAGTCGCCGGGGATGGCGAACCCGAGCCGCTGGATGGTCGCCAGATAGGCGGGCTGCCGCTCGAACATGTCGAACCGGTTGACGAAGCGGGGCCCGTCGTGCAGCGTGCGCACCGCGCGTGCCGCTGCGGCGATCACCCCGGGGCGCTGGAAGTCGTTGTTGCACAGCGTCTTACCCTCGACGTACCCGAGGAGGAGCACACCGAGGTCCGGCCGGTAGTCCAGCACCGGCGCCCCGACTCCGGCGCGGTGGGCGGCCACGCTGTTGGCGTGCTCGCAGTCCCGGTCGATCTCGAGCAGGTTGCGCGTGGTGTCGACGCAGCGCGCGACGTAGATCCCGTCCGCGGTGGTGATCTTGACGTTTCGGTTGGTCAGGCCGCCGGAGAGATCTTCGGTTGTCCGCGCCCGGCCGGCGAGTACCGGAAGCTGCTCGAGCAGCCTGTCCAGGTGATCGTCGGACAAGGGTGACGACATCGCTTCACTGTACGGGGCGCCGGCTCAAAGGTCTAGACTTAAGCCGCCTAGATGGTGTCGGCACGCGACCTGACGCGGATCGTGGTCCGGTCCGAGCGGTGGTAGTCACGCGAGTACTCCACTGCAACACCGTTGTCGGCGAACGATGTTCGCACGATCAACAACAGCGGGCTGGCCGGTTCGACCCCGAGGATCGCAGCCTGCTCCGGAGTCGCCGACGTCGCCTCGATCCGCTCGTCGGCCGACGACGGACCCATGCCGTACCGGCGCATCAGTGCGTACAGCGAGCCGTCCAGGTCGTCCGCCGGCAGATCAGGAAACACCCCTGCAGGCAGATAGGCCTCCTCGTAGACGATCGGCTCGTCATTGGCCGTGCGGGCCCGCAGGATCTGGTGCACCTGGTCGGCTCGGCGCAATCCCAGCGCCCGGCTCACGTCGGGCTTCGGCGCACCCGTGTGGACACCGAGCACCTGCGCGCCGGGTTCGACCTCGATGCGGCGCATCTGCTCGGTGAAGCCCGGCAGACTCGCGTGGTCGAACTCGATGCGCGGCGACGTCACGAAATTGCCGCCGAAGCGGCCGCGCCGGCGGTCGATCAATCCCTTGCTCTCGACGGCACCGAGCGCTTGGCGCAACGTCATCCGGCTGCATCCGAGCGCAGTGGCGATCTCGACCTCCGGCGGCAGCTTGTCCCCCGGCATCAACCGCCCGGATGCGATGAGGCCTTGCAGCCAGGCCGCGATGCGGGCGTGCACCGGCCCGTCGGTCTTGCCACCGAGCGCCGGCCCCGGCGCCAGCGGCGGCTCGTCGACGCTCAGGACCCGGCTCACCCGTGCCTGGCCCCGATCCAGTGCAGCAGGTCGTGGACGGTCTCGTCGTCGAGTCGGTACCGCACCGACCTTCCGACCCGCTCGTTGCTCACCCACCCCTGCTGGCGGAGCACCCGCAGCGCCTGGGAGACCGCGTTCTCCGAACGTCCGAGGGCTGCGGCCAGATCGCTGACGACGATTCCCGGCGAGCGGTGCAGGCACAGCAGGATCTCGAGGCGGTGCGGATCGGACACCAGGTCGAAGCGCTGCGCCCAGCCTGCCGTGTCGACCTCGGCCAGCGCCGACGACGCGCGTTCGACGAGCTCGGCATCCTCCACACGTGCAATCTAGCGCCCGGGCCACCCCCGGTGGCCGACATCCGCGCCGTCAGCGCTTCGTGGCCGTGACGAGCAGGTACTCGGCGTCGTATGCGGTGCTGCCCTCGTCCTCGCTGCGATTCCACGCGGTGAGGAATTCCAGGAACTCACGATCGAGGGCCTCGACGCGCTCGGGATGCTCGCGGGTGTTGCGGTACGCCGCGATGGTCGGTCCGTAGTTGCGCTTCCAGTACTCGCGGAACTCCAGCGGTGTGGCGCAATGATCCATGCGCACGCTGCGCCGGCGCATCGACAGGTCGTCGACACGGTCGCCGAACAACGCGCGGACGTGCTCTTCGCTGCCCCACAGCGGGGGCGGGCTGGCTCCGGGCGGAGGTGGCGGCGCATACGGCTTCATGGTCGCGAACAGATGACCGATGAAGCCTTCTGGCGTCCAGCTGATGAGACCGATCCTGCCGCCGGGGCGGGCCACCCGGAGCAACTCGTCGGCGGTCGCCTGGTGGTGGGGCGCGAACATCGCTCCGACGCAGGACATCACGATGTCGAAGCTGTCGTCGGCGAACGGAAGTGCCTCGGCGTCGGCTTCTACCCACTCGAGCCTCACCCCGCGCTCATCAGCGATGCGCCGGCCCTGATCGAACAGCTCGGGGGTCAGGTCGCTGGCGGTGACCACCGCACCTGCGGCCGCGGCGGGAAGCGCGGCGTTGCCGGAGCCCGCCGCGACGTCGAGGACCCGGTCACCGGCGGCGACGCCGCACGCTGCGACGAGCTCGGGACCGAGGCTCGGGATGATCTCCGCCGCGACCGCGGGATAGTCGCCGGACGCCCACAGCGCGCGGTGTCTGGCCTTGAGCTCGCGGTCCTGCGCTGTCCTGTCACCGGGGTGGGTGGTGTCGGCCATCTCGTCGTACCTCCGTGCAGCGATGGTCCCACTTCCGCCCTGGCCGACGGCGGTTTTCGAGGCTCCTGGAATCAGTCCAGGAAGCCGTGCAGCAGGGCCGCCGAACCCCAGACATGCGCGGCCATCGTCTGGGCGGCGGTGTCGACGTCGCCGGCCAGGATCGCCGTGACGATCGCTTCGTGCTGTTCGTCGGAGTGCGCGATGTTGCGCGCCAACAGCGGGATGCAGTCGAGCAGTTCGTTGAGCCGCATCCGGTTCTGCGCCACCAGCGGCACCAGCGACGGCACCCCCGCGGCCTCGGCGATCGCGAGATGCAGGCGCGAGTCCAACCGCCGGTAGTCGGCTGGATCAGCGCCGCGCACGTCGATCAGCCTGCCGCGCAACGCCTCGCGCTCGGCCGCGCCGAGTGTGCGTTCGGCGGCCATCCGCGCCGCCCCCACCTCGAGGATCTCGCGCAGCCGCAGAGCGTCGTCGATGTCGGCGCGGCGCAGTTCGACGTCGTCGGTGCGCGGTGTCGGCAGCTCCTCGGCCAGGAAGGTGCCGCCGTAGCGGCCGCGGCGCGAGACCAGATACCCCGCGTCGGACAGAGACTTGATCGCCTCTCGCACGGTGTCGCGGCTGACACCGAGGCGGGCGGCGAGCTCTCGCTCCGGCGGCAGTGACTGACCCGGCTCCAGCACACCCAGCCGGATGGTCTGCAGGAGTCGCTCGACTGTGTTCTCGAACGCGTTGAGCGGCCGCACCGGGCGCAGCAGGGCTGCGCTCGGGTCGGAGTCGTCCGCATCGGCCGTCATCGGGTGGCTATCGGGGCATCACAGCGGGGTGACGTAGTGGCCGCTGATTCCGCCGTCGACGAGGAACGACGACGCGGTGATGAACGACGAGTCGTCGCTGGCGAGGAATGCGACCGCGGCGGCCAGTTCCTCGGGCTCGGCGAAGCGACCGACGGGCACGTGCACGAGGCGGCGTGCCGCCCGCTCGGGATCCTTGGCGAACAGTTCCTGCAGCAGTGGGGTGTTCACCGGGCCGGGGCACAGCGCATTGACCCGGATGCCCTGGCGGGCGTACTGCACGCCGAGCTCGCGCGACATCGCCAGCACTCCGCCCTTGGACGCGGTGTAGGAGATCTGCGAGGTCGCCGAGCCCATCACCGCGACGAACGACGCGGTGTTGATGATCGAGCCCTTCTGCGCCGGGACCATGTGCCGCAGAGCGGCTTTGCAGCAGAAGAACACCGACTTGAGGTTGATGTCCTGCACGCGCTGCCACGCGTCGATGCCGGTGTTTTCGATCAGGTCGTCCTCGGGCGGACTGATGCCGGCGTTGTTGAACGCGATGTCCACGCCGCCGTGAACCTCGAGGGCCGTGTCGAAGAGCTTGTCCACCGCCACCTGATCCGACACGTCGACCTGCACGAAGGTCACGTTCATGTCGTTCGCGACGCTCTGGCCGGTCGCCTCGTCGAGGTCGCCGATGACCACGATGGCACCTTCGGCCTGCATGCGCTTGGCCGTCGCCAGACCGATGCCGCTGGCACCGCCGGTGATCACGGCGACCTTGCCGGCAAGACGCTGGGTCAGATCCATCAGTGCTCCTCCTGAACTGCAAAAAAGACATTCTTGGTCTCGGTGAACGACAGTGGGGCATCCGGGCCGAGCTCACGCCCCAGCCCGGACTGCTTGAAGCCGCCGAACGGCGTGCTGTAACGCACCGACGAGTGCGAATTGACCGACAGGTTGCCCGCTTCGACGGCGCGCGACACCCGCAGCGCGCGCGACAGGTTGTCGGTCCAGATCGAGCCGGACA
Organism: Mycobacterium kyogaense; assembly: GCF_036946525.1. Classification (GTDB taxonomy): domain Bacteria; phylum Actinomycetota; class Actinomycetes; order Mycobacteriales; family Mycobacteriaceae; genus Mycobacterium; species Mycobacterium kyogaense_A. The sequence continues at coordinate 44,919 of NZ_JAQIIY010000030.1, forward strand.
GTCCGTAGGGCGTGTCGTTGGCCAGTGCGATCGCGTCGGCCTCGTCGTCGAACGGCAACACCGTCACGACCGGGCCGAAGATCTCCTCGGTGACCGTGCGGTCGTCGCGCGCAGGGGTGAGAACCGTTGCGGGGAACCAATATCCCGGCCCCGAGGGGGCGTCCCCGCGGAAGGCCACCGGGGCGTCGTCGGGAACGTAGCCGGCCACCGACTCCCAGTGCGGCTTGGACACCAGCGGACCCATCTCGGTACCTTCGGCGCGCGGATCTCCCACCACCACACCTTTGACGGCTGGCTCGAACAGTTCCATGAAGCGATCGAACACGTTGCGCTGCACCAGGATGCGACTGCGGGCGCAGCAGTCCTGACCGGAGTTGTCGAACACACCGTAGGGTGCCGTGGCCGCGGCCTTCTCGAGATCGCAGTCGTCGAAGACGATGTTGGCGCTCTTGCCGCCGAGTTCAAGCGTCACCCGCTTGACCTGCTGTGCCGCACCGGACATCACCCGCATGCCGACTTCGGTCGAGCCCGTGAACACGATCTTGCGGACATCGGGATGGGTGACGAAGCGTTCGCCCACCACCGAGCCCCGGCCGGGCAGAACCTGGAACAGGTCGGCGGGCAGACCCGCCTCGAGGGCGAGTTCACCGAGCCGGATCGTGGTCAGCGGGGTCCACTCGGCGGGTTTGACGAGGACGGCGTTGCCGGCGGCCAGTGCGGGTGCGAACCCCCACGACGCGATCGTCATCGGGAAGTTCCACGGCGTGATCACGCCGACCACGCCCAGCGGTTCGTTGAACGTGACATCGAGTCCGCCGGCGACCGGGATCTGCTTGCCGGACAACCGCTCCGGACTGGCCGAGTAGTACTGCAGCACGTCGCGGACGTGGCCCGCCTCCCAGCGGGCGTTGCCGACGGGATGACCGGAGTTGGCGACCTCCAGTTGCGCCAACTCCTCGACGTGGTCGTCGACGACGGCGGCGAACGCACGCAGCGCGGCCGCCCGCTCGGCCGGCGCCAGCCTCGCCCACGCCTTCTGCGCCACGCGGGCCCGCGCGACCGCGTCGTCGACGCCGGCCTCGTCGGTGTGGGTGACGGTGCGCAGCACCTCCTCGGTGGCCGGGTTGATTACGTCACTGGTCGTGCTCATGCGCTCACTTTCTTCGCTGCGTTCTGCGCCGCGGCGCCGACCAGGCCTGCGAACAGCCGCAGGTCGTCGAGCCGCTCTTCGGGATGCCACTGCACCGCGACCACCCAGTGGCCCGGGTTGCGGCGCTGGTCCACCTCGATCGCTTCGATCACGCCGTCACTGTCCGACGCGCTGACGATCAGGCCGTCGCCGAGCCGATCGATGGCCTGGTGGTGGTAGCACTGCGCATCGGTGCTCGAGCCGACGAGCGCGGCCACCTGGGTGCCGGGGACGGTCGTGATCGTCGACGTCGAGAACACCGCGTTGCCCTGCTGATGGCGAGGGTGGCCGAGAACTTCGGGCAGATGCTGGTGCAACGACCCGCCGAGCGCGACGTTGAGCACCTGTGCGCCGCGGCAGATGCCCAACACCGGCAGGCCGCGGCGCAGTGCGGCCTGCAGCAGCGCCAGCTCGAACGTGTCGCGGGTGCGGCTGTCCGCGGTCGGCTCGTCGGTGGCCGGATGGCGGGTGCTGCCGTAGGCCGCGGGGTCGACATCCCGCCCCCCGGTGATGATCAACCCGTCCAGCCCGTCGAGGATGCGATCGGCGATCGCGTCGTCGACCGGCTGCGGCGGGAGCAACGTCGAGATACCGCCGGCCAACCCGACGCCCTCGAAGTAGATCGCGGGCAAGAAGCTGGCCCGCACATCCCACACCCCGGTCTGTGCCTGCTGCAGATAGGTGGTGAGTCCGATGACGGGCCGCCCAGCAGAGGCATTCACATCAGAGGCGTTCAAAGCCGCGAACCCTTTCCCAGTCGGTCACTGCTGCGTTGAACGCCTTGAGTTCCACGCGCGCATAGTTCAGGTAGTGGTCGACCACGTCGTCGCCGAACGCCTCCCGGGCGATCGTGGAGTTGTCGAACAGCTCGACGGCCTCGGCCAGCGTCGTGGGCAGCCGCTCGGCGCCGCTCTTGTACGCGTTGCCCTCCAACGCATCCGGCAACTCGAGCTCGTTCTCGATGCCGTACAGCCCACCGGCGATCAGCGCCGAGACGGCGAGGTACTGGTTGACGTCGCCCCCTGGCGCACGGTTCTCCATTCGCATGCCGGCGCCGTGGCCGACCACGCGCAGCGCACAGGTGCGGTTGTCGAAGCCCCACGCGATCGCCGTCGGCGCAAAGCTCCCTTCGGCAAAACGCTTGTAGGAGTTGATGTTCGGTGCATAGCAGAGGCTGAATTCCCGCATGGTGGCGAGCTGGCCCGCGATGAAGCTGCGGAACAGCGGAGTCATCCCGTCTTCGGCGTCGCCGTCGGCGAACACCGCACTGCCGTCTTCGCCGCGCAAGGAGATGTGGATATGGCAGCTGTTGCCTTCCCGCTCATCGAATTTCGCCATGAACGTCAGGCTCTTGCCGTGCTGGTCGGCGATCTCCTTGGCACCATTGCGGTAGATCGTGTGGTTGTCGCAGGTGGTGCGGGCATGGTCGTAACGGAACCCGACCTCTTGCTGACCGAAGTTGCACTCCCCCTTGACGCCCTCGCAGTACATGCCCGCGCCGTCCATACCGAGCCGGATGTCGCGCAGCAGCGGCTCCATCCGCGTCGAGGCGAGCATCGCGTAGTCGATGTTGTAATCGGTCGCCGGGGTGAGGCCCTTGTATCCGGCGGCCCAGGCGTCGCGGTAGGTGTCGTCGAACACGATGAACTCGAGTTCGGTTGCCGCATAGGGCACCAGGCCGCGCTCGGCGAGGCGGTCGATCTGGCGGTTGAGGATGCTGCGCGGCGCCTGAGTGACCGGCCGGCCGTCGGTCCAGGACAGATCGGCCATCACCAGCGCCGTACCCGGCTGCCACGGAATCAGGCGCAGCGTCGCGAAATCGGGCGTCATCACCATGTCGCCGTAGCCGGTCTCCCAGCTCGAGATCGCGTAACCGTCGACGGTGTTGTTGTCGACGTCGACGGCCAGCAGGTAGTTGCAGCATTCGGCACCGTGCTCGGCGACGTCGTCGGCGAACAAGCGCGCCGAGATCCGCTTACCGGTCAACCGGCCCTGCATGTCGCAGAACGCGACGATCACGGTGTCGATGTCCCCGGCGTCGACCAGCGCATCCAGCTCGGATCGCGACAACATGCCTCGTGTCCCCATCGGTGTCCTCATCCTCGTCACCCTGCGCCGACCCTGAACGCGCCGCGCGCTTCTCGCGCCCGAACACACTCGCACAAAACTGCCTTCAAAGGTAGGACACCAGACCAATAGCGGTTTATTGTCATGCTCTGCGCCTGCGCCGCCGCCGACGCGCACCTGTCCCCCCACACAGGAGGTCCCCCGTGCCCGAGGGTCACGAACTGCTCGACGACGACGAAAAGCACCTCGCCTCGCTGGGATACACCCAGGAACTCCACCGATCGTGGTCGGCGTTCTCCAACTTCGCGATCTCGTTCTCGATCATCTCGATCCTGGCGGGCTGCTTCACCTCGTTCGGCCTGGGCTGGAACAACGGCGGCCCGGCGGCCATCGCCTGGGGGTGGCCGATCATCGCGGTCTTCATCCTGATCATCGGGCTGTGCATGTCCGAGTTGGTCTCGGCGTTCCCCACCTCGGGTGGGATCTACTGGTGGGCCGCCAAACTCGGCGGCCCCAAGGCCGGCTTCTACACCGGCTGGCTCAACCTCGTCGGGCTCATCGCCATCCTGGCCTCGGTGGCCTACGGCAGCGCCACGTTCCTGGACCTGACGCTGGGCACCTTCAGCGAAGGCTGGCTCGCCGGCTACAGCCTCACCCGGACCTTCGTGTTGTTCATCGTGATCCTGGTCGTCGTCGCGCTGATCAACATCTTCTCGTCGCATCTGCTGGCCGTCATCAACAACATCTCGGTGTGGTGGCACGTCATCGGCGCCCTCGCCGTGGTCGGCATCCTGTGGATGATTCCCGAGCAGCACGCCAGCTTCTCCACCGTCTTCGCCACCACGGTCAACAACACCGGCTGGTTCGGCGGCTCGACCTCCGGGTTCGGCTTCCTTCTCTTCGTGCTGCCGATGTCGGCGATCCTGACGCAGTACACGATCACCGGCTACGACGCGTCCGCGCACCTGTCCGAGGAGACCAAGAGCGCGGCCGACGGGGCCGCCAAGGGCATCTGGCGGTCGATCTTCTACTCGGCGATCGGCGGCTGGATCCTGCTGCTGACGTTCCTGTTCGCAGTCCAGGACGTCGACGGCGTGACCGCGGGCGGTGGCGCCGTGGCGACGATCTTCAGCCAGGCCATGGACTCCAAGTGGGTGGCGATCGTGCTGCTCATCTCGACGGCCGGCCAGCTGTTCTGCACCACTGCCTGCCAGACCAGCGCGTCGCGCATGCTCTTCGCCTTCAGCCGCGACCGGGCCGTACCGGGTCATCAGCTGTGGTCCAAGGTCAACGGCAAGCGGGTGCCCGCGAACGCGGTGATGCTCACGGCGACCATCGCGGCGATCATCACACTGCCGGCGCTGGTCGAGGTCGACATCAACGGCGCCCCGGTCCCGGTCGCGTTCTTCGCCGTCGTCTCGATCGGCGTCGTCGGCCTGTACCTGTGCTTCGCCGTGCCGATCTACTACCGCTGGAAGGCGGGCGAGGAGTTCCCGCTGGGCAAGTGGAACCTGCGCGGACACCACAAGTGGATGGCTCCCGTGGCGATCCTCGAGATCGTGATCACCTCGATCATCGCCATGTTCCCCACCTCGATCAGCGGCGCGCCGTGGGACCCGAGCTTCGAATGGAAGTTCGTCAACTACACCCCGCTGCTCGTCGGCGGCGTGCTCATCCTGCTCTACATCTACTGGCACGCCTCGGTGAAGAAATGGTTCACCGGGCCCATCAAGCAGGTCGACGAGTCCGGCGGCGAGCTGGAGAACGTCGGCTGAGCGCACCTGTGACACGGATCTCGATCTTGATCCCGAAAACGCGTTTGGCGTCCTGACCCCGGGGTAAACGTCGTCATCGTCGCGCGTCGAAGCGCGGATGCAAACTGATCGAGGAACGCCGACACGGAGTAGGGTCGAACACGTGTGTGGAGCCACCGGCGAGGTACGCCTCGACGGAACCAGCCCAGATGTCCGCGCCGTCACCGCGATGGCCGAGGTCATGGTCCCCCGAGGCCCAGATGCCGCCGGCGTCTGGGCTCAAGGCCGAGTCGCGCTGGGCCACCGGCGGTTGAAGATCATCGACCTCACCGAGGCCGGGGCACAGCCGATGGTCGACGCCGAGCTCGGCCTGTCGATCGCCTGGAACGGCTGCATCTACAACTACGAGGACCTCCGCGACCAGCTGTCCGGCCACGGGTACCGGTTCTTCTCCCACAGCGACACCGAAGTGCTGATCAAGGCTTACCACCACTGGGGTGACCGGTTCGTCGACCGCCTCAAGGGCATGTTCGCCTTCGCGATCGTCGAGCGTGACAGCGGGCGGGTGCTGCTGGGCCGCGACCGCCTCGGCATCAAGCCTCTCTACCTGTCGGAGACCGACCACCGGATCCGGTTCGCTTCCTCACTGCCCGCCCTGCTGGCCGGCGGCGATATCGACACGCGCATCGACCCGATCGCGCTGCACCACTACATGACTTTCCACTCGGTGGTGCCCTCCCCGCGCACCATCCTGCGCGGGGTGACCAAGCTGCCGCCGGCGTCGCTGATGGCCATCGAACCCGACGGCACCCGGACGGTCACCACGTACTGGGAGCCGGACTTCACCCGCCGCGCCGACCGCGCCGACTGGTCCGAAAAGGACTGGGAGGACGCCGTACTCGAGTCGCTGCGGGTTGCAGTCAAACGCCGACTGGTCGCCGACGTTCCCGTCGGCTGCCTGCTGTCCGGCGGCGTGGACTCCAGCCTGATCGTCGGACTGCTGGCCGAAGCGGGTCAGCACGGACTCGCCACGTTCTCGATCGGATTCGAATCGGTCAACGGGGTCGCCGGCGACGAGTTCAAGTACAGCGACATCATCGCCGAGCGCTTCGGCACCGACCACCATCAGATCCGCATCGACACCGCGCGCATGCTGCCTGCGCTCGACGGCGCGATCGGCGCGATGAGCGAACCGATGGTCAGCCACGACTGCGTGGCGTTCTACCTGCTCAGCCAAGAAGTGGCCAAACACGTCAAGGTGGTGCAGTCCGGGCAGGGCGCCGACGAGGTGTTCGCCGGCTACCACTGGTATCCGCCGATGGGAGAACCCGCTGCGGCGTCGCTGGACGGTTCGGTCGCGAGCTACCGCGGCGCGTTCTTCGACCGGGACCGCGCCGGCTACGCCGACCTGGTGTCGGCTGCCTACCTCGCCGACGACGATCCGAGCGGGCTGTTCGTCACCGAGCACTTCGCTCGCGGTGGGGCGGAGACCGGGGTGGACCGGGCGCTGCGGCTGGACACCACGGTCATGCTGGTCGACGACCCGGTCAAGCGCGTGGACAACATGACGATGGCCTGGGGGCTCGAGGGGCGCGTGCCGTTCCTCGACCACGACCTCGTCGAGCTGGCCGCGACCTGCCCGCCACAGCTCAAGACCGCCCACGAGGGCAAGGGCGTGCTCAAACAGGCTGCGCGACAGGTCATTCCATCCGAGGTGATCGACCGGCCCAAGGGCTACTTCCCCGTCCCGGCACTGACCCACCTCGAAGGCCCTTACCTGGATCTGGTGCGCGACGCGCTCTACGCACCCGCCGCCAAGGAGCGGGGGCTCTTCCGGCCCGAGGCGGTCGAACGCCTCCTGGCCGACCCCAACGGCAAGCTCACGCCGCTGCGCGGCAACGAGCTGTGGCAGATCTCCCTGCTCGAACTGTGGCTGCAGAAGCACGGGATCAACGGGCCGGCAGCGTGACAGACACGGCCGACCCGGCTTCAGAGCGGTCCGAGGCAATCACTCTGGCCCTACATGAGGCGTCCCCACCCGACATGATCGACGCGATGGGCTCCGATGTGGTGCTCGAATTGGGTTGGGGCCGACTGATCTTCGGGCAGACGTTCAGCGATCCGGCCCGGTTGGCCGACGTGCTGCGCGCCGAGGCCCAAGGGCGCCGCGACATCTGCATGTACGCGCGCGAGCCGCATGTGCTGGTGTCCAAGGCACCGGCCGAGCTCTTCATCGATCCCAGCCACACCTACCGGTTGCGCTTCGCCGAGGACGGTGACGCCGCGGCCCGGCCGCCCAGCGGGTTCACGGTCCGCCCGCTCCAGCAGCGGGACGACGCCGACGCGATGAACCGCGTCTACGTGCGGTGCGGGATGGTGCCCGCACCGACCGACGTGCTCTGGGACAACCACCGGAATCAGCCCTCGGTCGACTACCTGGTTGCCGTCGCCGATGACGACGGAAGCGTGATCGGCACGGTCACCGGTGTCGACCACACCACCTTGTTCGCCGATCCGGAGAACGGAACCAGTCTGTGGACGCTGGCCGTCGACCCGGGCGCGACCCTGCCGGGCGTCGGGGCAGCCCTCACCCGTGCGCTGGCGGCGCTGTATCGCGATCGCGGTCGGTCCTACATGGACCTGTCGGTGACCCACGACAACAACGCCGCGATCGCTCTCTACGAGAAGCTCGGCTTCAGCCGCGTCCCGGTGATGGCGGTCAAGCGCAAGAACGCGATCAACGAGCCGCTCTTCACTCATCCGCCGGAGACGGTCGACGACCTCAACCCGTACGCGCGCATCATCGCCGACGAGGCGATGCGGCGCGGCATCTGGGTGGAGGTGCTCGACGCCGAGGCCGGCGAGATGCGGCTGTCCCATGGCGGACGCAGCGTCGTCACCCGAGAGTCGTTGTCGGAGTACACATCCGCGGTGGCGATGAGCCGGTGTGACGACAAGCGACTGACCCGCCGCATCGTCTCCGAGGCCGGGATCGCCGTGCCCATGGGCCGGCTCGCGACGTTCGACGCAGCCGACCACGAATTTCTCGCCGAGGTCGGCGACGTGGTGGTGAAGCCGACGCGCGGTGAGCAGGGCAAGGGCATCACCGTCGGGATCGAGAGCGACGAAGAATTGGACGCCGCGCTGGCGCGGGCCCGCGAGCAACACCCCGAGGTGCTGATCGAGCAGCGCGCCGAGGGAGACGACCTGCGCCTCGTGGTCATCGACAAGAAGGTCGTCGCCGCGGCCCTGCGACTGCCAGCCGAGGTGACGGGCACCGGCCGCCACACCATCGGCGAGCTGATCGAGGCGCAGAGCAGGCGGCGCGCCGCCGCTACCGGCGGGGAGTCCCGGATCCCGATGGACGTCGTCACCGAGACCACCGTTCGCGAGGCCGGCTACTCGTTCGACGACGTGCTGCCCGAAGGTGAGCGGCTACGAGTGCGGCGCACCGCGAACCTGCACCAGGGCGGCACCATCCACGACGTCACCTCCACCGTCCACCCGGAGTTGTGCCGGGTCGCCGTGGCCTCGGCAGAGGCGATCGGTATCCCCGTGACGGGCATCGACCTGCTGGTCCCCGATGTCACCCGGCCCGACTACGTGTTCATCGAAGCCAACGAGCGGCCCGGGCTCGCCAATCACGAACCTCAGCCCACCGCAGCGGCTTTCGTCGATTTCCTGTTCCCGGGTCAGCCCGGCATTCCGCAGGCATGGACTCCCGAGGAAGCACCGAGCAGCGCCGACACCCAGGTCTGAGTCATCAGGTCTAAGTTACCGAGGCCTGAGTCACCACCCACCCACCCAGCCGTCGAAGACGGCGTCGGGCTCAGCTTCTGGGTGTTCGGACCGGCCGACCAAGAAGTCGAAGTCGCAGCCGCGGTCGGCCTGCAGCACGCGGTCGACGTACATCGCCGCGTACCCGCGCCGGTGCCGCACAGGTGGTGCCGGCTCCAGTGCCGCGCGACGCTCGGCCAGTTCGGCGTCAGTCAGCTCGACATGCAGTAGGCCCGCGTGAGCGTCGAGGCAGATGATGTCGCCGTTGCGCACGAGCCCCAGCGGACCGCCTGCCGCCGACTCCGGACTGACGTGCAGCACGCAGGTGCCGTAGGCGGTGCCGCTCATCCGCGCATCGGAGATCCGCACCATGTCGGTGACTCCTTCGCGGAGCAGCTTGCTCGGGATCGGTAGCTGCCCCCACTCGGGCATGCCCGGAGCGCCGCACGGCCCCGCACTGCGCAGCACCAACACCGAGTCCGCGGTGACGTCCAGATCGGGATCGTCGAAGCGCGCCAACAGGTCTCGCATGTTCTCGAACACCACCGCCGGGCCACGGTGGACCAGCAGCTCGGGGCTCGCGGCGGCGCATTTGATGACCGCACCGTTCGGGGCGAGGTTGCCGCGCACCACCGCCAGGCCTTGGGGCGGCTGGAACGGCCGGTCCAGCGACGTGATCACCGCGCTGTCGGCGACCGGCCGGGCCGGCAGGTTGGCGGCAACGGTCTTACCCGTGACGGTCAGCGCGTCGGTGTGCAGCAACGACTCCAGGGACTTCATCACCGCGGGGATGCCCCCTGCGTGGAAGACCTGTTCGACGAGGTGTCCGCCCGCCGGTCGCACGTTCACCAGCAGCGGTGTGCGCGCGGACAATTCGTGGAACCGGTCGAGGGTCAGCGGCACTCCGGCGCGCCCGGCGATGGCGAGCAGGTGCACGATGGCGTTGGTCGAGCCACCCACGGCCAGCATCAGCGTGATGGCGTTGTCGAAGGCGTCGGCGGTGAGCACGTGCGACGGGCGCACACCCTCGGTGGCGAGTCCGACGGCTCGGGCACCCACCTCCTCGGCGACCTGCATGCGGCGCGAGTCCATCGCCGGCACCGCCGCAGCGCCCGGCAGGGTCATGCCGAGCCCTTCGACGATGGTCGCCATCGTCGACGCCGTGCCCATCTCCGGGCAGTGGCCTCGCGACGGACCGGCGGCCGCCTCCAACCGCTCGTAGTCGGTCATCGACATCCGTCCGGCCCGGACGTCGTCGATGTACTCCCACAGATCGGTTCCCACGCCGAGCTGCCTGCCCTCGAACACTGCGGGTGCGGCGGGCCCGCCGGTCAGCACGATGGCCGGCACGTCAGCACTCGCCGCGCCCATCAGCTGCGCGGGCACGGTCTTGTCACACCCGCCCAACAACACCACCGCGTCGAAGGGGTACGCGCGGATCGACTCCTCGACGTCCATGGCCATCAAGTTCCGGAACAGCATCGTGGTCGGCTTCATCAGCTGTTCGCCGAGTGACATCGTCGGGAACTCCAGAGGGAAGCCACCCGCAGCCAGCACTCCACGCCGCACCGAATCGGCGAGACCGCGAAAGTGCATGTTGCAGTTGACGACTTCGGACCACGAATTGCAGATCCCGACGATCGGCCTGCCCTCGAAGGCCATCCGGGAGAACCCCGATGCCCGCATGGCGGACCGATGGACGAAGCCCGGGACGTTCTGGCCGGCGAACCATTTGGCACTGCGCAGAGTCATCGGACGCGGGCAGCGTATGCGGTGATCTTGCGCAGGGCGGGTTGACGCGCGGCCCGATATCCCACCCAGCGACCCGGTCGCGTCGACATCAACGTGCCCACCATCCGCTGCTGCCAGGGCACCCGGGCGGTGCTGATCGGGGCTCGGCCCGTGGCGGACGGGACACCCGCGGCGTCGGCGAGCGCCACTTTCGCGGCATTGTGGCCATTGGCACCCATCACACCGCCGCCGGGATGCGTACCCGAGCCGCACAGGTAGTAATTTCGCACGGGCGTGCGGTAATTCGCGAGCTCGGGCAGCGGCCGGGCACCGAACAACTGGTCGAGCATCATCGACCCGTGGAAGATGTTGCCATCGGTGATCAGGTACTCGTTGTCGAGATCATCGGGGGTGATGATGACCCGGTCCAGAATGTGCTCGCGCAGGTTCGGCGCATAGGTGAACAGGTCCTCCAGCACGAGGTCGGCCCACTTCTCCTTCTCCGCGGCCCAGGTGGTGCCGGTGAGCTCCGACGGCAGCTGCTGGATACCGAGAGTCATGGTGTGCAGCCCCGGCGGCGCCAGCGAATCGTCGGTCACCGACTGGGTGACGGCCTCGATGACGAAGGTGCTCGGGAAGGTGCCGCGCCGTTGCGCCTCGTAGGCTTCCTCGAACGCCTCCCGGCTCGGACCGAGCAGCTGATGCCCGTGGTGCTGCGGCCCCTCGGAGGCGTCGGCGAACGGAAGATACTGCGGCAGTTCATCGATCAGCAGGTGGATTCGCGCCATCGAGCCGCGCGTGTCGATGTTCTCGACGTCACGCACCAGCCGCGCCGGCAGCACGCCGGGTTCGAGGAGCGTCAGCAGTGAGCGTTTGGGATCGGCGTTCGAGAACACCTGCGCTGCGGTGATCGTCGTGCCGTCGGCCAGCCGCACCCCGGTGGCCACCCCACGGTCGACGATGACGGTGTCGACCGGAGCGGAGGTCCGAATCGTCGCACCGTGATCGCGTGCCCCCGCGGCGAGCGCCTCGCTGATCGCGCCCATACCGCCGCGGGCAAGGCCGAATTGCCCGAAGTTGCCGTTGAACTCACCCCAGGAGTGGTGCCCGTAGGTGTAGGCGGTGCCGGGTGTCGACGGTCCGCCGAAGATGGACACCATCCCGAAGAACGTCAGCATGCTCTTGAGGCGCTCGTCCTCGAAGTACCGATCGAGAAGATCGCGTACCGACAGGAGCGTGAACTCGTCGAAAAGGGTCTGCTCCCCCGCGGCTTCGAACGCGGCGAACACCTCGGAGCGCTCGGGCGGGGGCTGGAGCAGATACGGCGTCACCAGCCCGGCGAACCGCTGCAGCCGCACCCCGAAATCGAGGAACGCCTGGGCGTCCTTCTTGTTGATCTTCTCGAGTTCTCGAAGGGTGCGGTCGGTTTCCTTCCACATCGTGAAGGACGTGCCGTCACGAAACATACTGTAGGACAGCGCATCTCCCTGATAGAGCTCCAGCCCGTACTTGGCCAGTTCCAGCTCCGCGATGATCTCCGGACGCAGCAGGCCGGCGATGAACGCACACGACGACCATTTCGAGCCGGGGATCAGCTCCTCGGTGACGCAGGCGCCGCCGACGATGTCGCGGGCTTCCAGGACCAGGACGCGCTTGCCTGCGCGGGCCAGATAGTTGGCGGTGACCAGTCCGTTGTGGCCCGCGCCGATGATCACGGCGTCGTAGTCGGATGTGGTGGACATCTAATGCTCCTGCGGTAGTACGGAAGGACGGGTGAGCGTGGTGGTGACGCTGCCGAGTTCGACGAGCTCGTCGAACCGCGCGAGCACGGGCTTAAATTCGGGGGCCTTGGCGAGAAGCCGTTGCCATTCCGGCCACGACGTCACCGTCATGGCCTCGATGACGTCGGCGCCGCCGGGCTCGGGATCGTCGACGAAGTAGACGTCGAACGCGAGCACCACGTCGAACGCCAGACACACCGGCCGGTCGAGTTCGGCGGAGAACCGCTCGAAGTCGGCCAGCGCCACTCCCGGGCGCAGCCGGAACGTGTTGATCGCACTGACCGCCATGTCAGGCGCTCTCGCGATTGATCATCACGTGCTTGATCTCCGTGTACTCCTCCAGTGCGTACACTGACATGTCCTTGCCGTTGCCGGACTGCTTGAAGCCGCCGTGCGGCATCTCCGGCGTCACCGGCAGGTGATCGTTGACCCAGACAGTGCCGAACTGCAGCTCACTCGACGCGGTCATGGCGCGGCCGATGTCCTGGGTGAACACCGAAGCGGCCAGGCCGTATTCGGTGTCGTTGGCCCATGCGATGACGTCGTCGCCGTCGCCGAACCGGGTCACCGAGGTGACCGGACCGAACACCTCGGTACGCACGATCTCGTCGCCCTGGCGCGCACCGACGACCACGGTGGGGGCGGTGTAGAAGCCGGTGCCAGGGTTGTCGCCCTGGATCAGCTCGGTGTGTCCGGTCTGCTTCGCGCGCTCGACGAACCCCTCGACGCGGTCGCGGTGTTCCGCGGTGATGACAGGTCCCATCGCGGTGTTCTCGTCGGCGATGTCACCGAGATCCAGTGCCTTGACGGCCTTCTCGAGTCCGGAGACGAGTTCGTCGTGCACCGAATCGTGCACGTAGAGTCGCGAGGCTGCCATGCAGTCCTGCCCGGAATTGCAGAACGCGCCCTCCATGATCTTGGACACCGTGAGCGGGATGTCGGCATCGGGGTACACCAGCACCGGCGCCTTGCCGCCCAGCTCGAGATGTAGCCGCTTGAGGTTGGTGTCCGCGGAGGCGCGCATCAGCGCCCGGCCGGTGTCGACGGATCCGGTCAGCGACGACATCCGAACCAGCGGGTGGGCGACCAACCGGGCACCGACATCCTCGCCGTCACCGGTGACGACATTGAAGACTCCGGCCGGGAACAGGTCGGCGGCCAGTTCGGCCAGGCGCAGCACGGAGAACGGCGTGTGCTCGGAGGGCTTGAGCACCAGGGTGTTCCCGGTCAGCAGCGCCGGGGAGATCTTCCAGATCGCCATCAGCAGCGGGTAGTTCCAGGGCGCGACCGAGCCGACGACCCCCAGCGGGTCGCGCCGGATGATGCTGGTCTTGCCCGGCACGAACTCCCCCGCCGCGCGGCCCTCCATGGTGCGGGCGGCCCCGGCGAAGAATCGCAGATGGTCAGGGATCATCTCCATCTCTTCGAGCGCCAGGCCGATCGGCTTGCCGACGTTGCGCGATTCGATCTCGGCGAGGGTGCGGGCGTCGTCCTCGACACGGTCGGCGAGCTTGAGGAATGCGCGCGCCCGTTCCCCTGCCGGCGTGCTGGCCCAGTCTCTGAACGCAGAGTGGGCGGCGGCCACGGCGCGGTCGACGTCGTCGACGGATCCGTGGGCGATCTCGGCGAATGCCTCGCCGGTGGCGGGCGCCGGCACCTCGTCGACCGCGCCGCTCGACGCAGGGGTCCAGGCGCCGTCGATGAACATCGTGCTGTGGAAGGTCATGTGGTACTCCGATTCTGGTTGTGCGGAAACGAGATTCAGTTGTCAGCGGTGCCGGCGTTGGCGGCCATCGTCAGCAGGGCGCGCACCGTGTCCTTCGACATCGGCTGCGCGGCGATGGACATGTGCACCATCACGCCTTCGATGACCACGTCGAGCAGCCGTGCGGTGGCGCGGTCGAAGTGCTGGGACAGGGCGTCCTCTGCGCGCTCCATCCATCGCTGGGTGATGCGCTTGTTGTCGGACCTGCGCACCGCGTCGCCGTAGAGCTCGTAGGTGACGGCGAGTTCGTTCGGGTTGGCGGCCAGGTCGTCGGTGACGGCGGAGACAATGCATTCGATGAGGTCGCCGCCCGTCTCACACGATGCGAGTCGCTCTTCGAAGCGCGTCGCGAGCTTTTCGACATGCGCCTGGAAGGCCTGGTGGACGATGTCGTCGAGGGTGGCGAAGTGGTAGGTGATGGAGCCGAGCGGGACGTCGGCAGCCTCGCCGATGGCGCGGTGGGTGATACCGGCGACACCGTCACGGGCCAGGACGTCCAGTGCCGAGTCCACGATGCGTTCCTTTCTGTCGGGGTCGTGACGGCGCGCTCGCCGGGTGCTGGAGGCCATGTACTCGCCCTTCCTTTAGGAACACACGTACGTATCGATAAGGACAAACGTACCTATAAATGGGCGTTCGTGTGCGCCTTCGAAGAGGATCGACCTACATCGCTTCGGGGGCGGGCTCGTCCAACTGACGCTCGTTGAGCGCTCGTCCGACCAGTTCGTACTTCTCCGGCGCGGCGAACCGCAGGTAGGCGCCGTAGGCCATTCCGGCGAGCAACGCGACGAACACCAGCGAGACCATGACCGCCGCGGTCGCGCCGTGCACGCCCAGCAGCACGTCGAGGCTGTCGAGGGTCAACACGAAGAACACCCCCAGTCCGACGACCGCCAGGATGGGCGCGATCACGGTGTTCCACCGGCGCTTGTCGACGGTCGATTTCCGGAAGAACACGAAGATGGCCACACCCGCGACGAGCTGCGAGAAGATGACGCCGATCGTGCCGATTCCCGTCGCCCAGGTGAACAGGGTCGCGAACGGATCGAGGCCGGCGACCGCGAAGGCGACGATCACGATGCCCACCATCGCGCTCTGGACGATCGACGCCACCCACGGTGTCTGGCGGCGCGGCAGTGTCCACCCCAACGGTTTCCACACCAGGCCTTGGCGGCCCAGCGAGAAGAGGTAGCGGGAGACGTTGTTGTGGAAGGTGACGATCGCCGCGAACGTCGCTGTGACGATGAGGATCTGGAACAGCAGCGAGATGTTGTGGCCGATGATCGTGTCGCTGGCCGCGAAAATGAAGTTGCCACCGGTGTCCGTAGCGATCGTGACGACCTTGTCGAGGCCCAGCGCGTTCATGATGAGCCAGCCGGAGACCGCGTAGAGGGAGCCCATGAACGCGATCGACAGGTACGTGGCCCGCGGAATGGTCCGGGCAGGGTCACGCGCCTCCTCGCCGTAGATGGCCGACCCCTCGAAGCCGATGAACGAGGCGTGGGCGAACATCAGGGCCACTCCGAGCGCGCCGCCGAGCACGACACTGGGCGCGAACGGCTCCAGGGAGAACTCGGAGACCGGCACGTTGTCGCCGAACAGACTGAAGGCGCTCAGCACGGTGATCATCGTGACCTCGAGGGTCATGAACACACCGAGCACCTTGGCGCCGGAGTGCACCCCTTGAATGCCCAGACCGAGGCATGCGAGCAGACCGACGAACGCATACACCCACCATGGAATCGCCACGCCGAGAACGGGATTGAGAAGCTCGCTCGCGTAGTAACCGAAACCGCCGTACAAGCCGGCCTGAATCGCGTTGTAGGCGAAGATGGCAAGCGATGCCGAGCCGAGCCCGGTGATCCGGCCCAACCCCAGTGTGACGTAGGCATAGAAAGCTCCGGCATTGGTGACGTGACGACTCATCGCCACGTATCCCACAGCGAAGATCATCAGTACGACTGCGGCGATCACGAACGCGCCGGGCATGCCGACGCCGTTACCGGCTCCGATGATGATCGGGTAGAGCGCGACGACGACCGTCAAGGGCGATGCGGCGGCGATGATGTAGAAGAAGATGCTCGGAACGCCGAGGCTGTTCTTCTTCAAACCGTGATTGAGGCGTGCGCTGCCGGCAGGATCGGTGGCGGCCGCGGTGGCGGCTCGACGTACGCCGAGCCGCCGCTGGGGTGGCGTGAGTGTGGGGATGTTCTCCATGATGGTCCGTCTCTCGTTGTTCACGATGGTTTCTGAACATTTCGTGTCCGGGCGCCGACTCGATTTCGGTCGGACGCGTCGGGGAGATCTCTGGTCACCCCCTCAGGTCGAGCGCAAGGTCGATGAGCAGATCTTCTTGACCGCCCACCATCGATCGGCGGCCGGCTTCGACGAGCAGTTCCCGCGTCTGGACGCCCACCTCCGCGGCGACGCGCTCTGCATGGAGGAGAAAACTCGAGTACACCCCGGCGTACCCGAGGGTCAGGGTCTCCCGGTCCACCCGCACGGGCCGCTTCTGCAGTGGCCGTACCAGGTCCTCTGCGGCGTCCATCAGCGCGAACAGGTCACAGCCGTGCGCCCACCCGTTGAGCTCGGCGACCGCGACGAACACCTCGAGGGGGCAGTTCCCGGCCCCCGCTCCCAGGCCGGTCAGGGATGCGTCGACACGGTGCACCCCTTCTTCCACGGCCGCAACGGAATTGGCTACGCCGAGCGCCAGGTTGTGGTGGGCGTGCACGCCGATCGTCGTGGTCGGCGACAGCACATCGCGGTAGGCGCGGACGCGGTCACGCACGTCTGTCATCGTGAGCCGGCCGCCTGAGTCGGTGACGTAGACGCACAGCGCGCCGGCGTCCTCCATGATCTTGGCCTGAGCCGCGAGGCGATCGGGTTCGGCCAGGTGGGCCATCATCAGAAAACCCGCCACGTCGAGTCCGAGATCGCGAGCGGTGGAGATGTGCTGGCGCGCGATGTCGGCTTCGGTGCAGTGTGTGGCGATTCGCACCGACGTGATGCCGACGTCCACTGCGGCACGCAGATCGTCGAGGGTGCCGATACCGGGAATCAGCAGCGTCGTGAGTCGAGCGGTGCGAATGACGTCGGCGGCCGCCGCAATCCACTCGGTGTCGCTGTGGGCTCCGGCACCGTAGGTGAGGCTGCCACCGGCGAGACCGTCACCGTGGGCGATCTCGATGGCGGCGACGCCCGCCTGATCCAGCGCGCCGGCGATGCGCCGGGCGTCGGCAAGACTCATCGAATGGCCCACCGCGTGCATGCCGTCACGCAATGTCACGTCTTGGACGTAGATCTCGGTGCTCATCTCGCGGCCTCCGCGCGGTGCCCGGCGGCGACCGCCTGCTCGGCCACCGCGACCGCGGCAGCGGTCATGATGTCGAGATTGCCTGCGTAGCTCGGCAGGTAATCGCCGGCGCCCTCGACTTCCAGGAAGACCGTCACCTGCGCCAGATCGGCGGCCGCGGGGACACCGATCAGACGTCGACGCAGATCATCCTGTGGCACAGCCGAATACCGCACCTGCTGGCGCAGCCGGTAGCCGGGAACGTACCGGGCCACCGTGTCGACCATGTCGCGCACCGCGGCGGCGACCACCGCTTCGTCCGTCTCCGACACCAGGGCACTGACCGTGTCGCGCATGATCATCGGCGGTTCGGCCGGATTGAGAATGATGATCGCCTTCCCACGTCTCGCGCCGCCGACCGTCTCGATCGCGCGCGCGGTGGTCTGCGTGAACTCGTCGATGTTGGCGCGGGTGCCCGGGCCCGCCGAGCGCGAGGAGATCGACGCGACGATCTCGGCGTAATGCACCGTGGTCACCGACGACAGCGCGGCGACGATCGGGACCGTTGCCTGCCCACCACAGGTCACCATGTTGAGGTTGCGCTGCCCGGTCAACTCGGTCATGTTGACCGCGGGGACCACGAAGGGGCCGACAGCCGCCGGGGTCAGGTCGATGACCAGTCGGCCCGTCCCCGTCAGCACAGCGTCGTTGTGGCGGTGAGCCCCTGCGCTCGTGGCGTCGAAGACGACGGCGACGTCACCGAAGGCGGGCATGGCCAACAGGCCGTCCACCCCATCTGCCGTCACCGCCACACCAAGGGCGGCTGCGCGCGCCAGCCCGTCACTGTCCGGGTCGATGCCGACCATGGCGGCGATGTCCAGCACGGCAGAGCGCCGAAGCTTGTACATGAGGTCCGTGCCGATGTTGCCGGATCCGATGACGGCGGCGTAGTGGGTCATGATGATCGATCGCAGTGCCGTCAGTTGGCGAGTGCGGGACTGGCCGAGCGGGGCCGCGGGGACACGACGACGTCGGGGGTGCTCGAGCGGGCGAGCTCGTTGAGGATCGCAGCGTGGCGCACCTTGTGGCGGATGAGGTCCTCGTGGAACTCGGGCCGCACCCAGCCGTTGTACATGACGGCTTCGGATTCGCCCGGCTCGATCTTGAAATAGACCGGACCCGCGACGCGAGCGATGTCACCGGCTTCCCACAGGCGATTCATGCCGCCGAACGATTCGAACGTCTCCGCCCAGACGTCGAGTGGCACGTCGACGGTGCGGCGGATCGCCGCCAACATGGGTCGGCTCAGGTCGCCGACCGGATTCACGCTGTCTGCACCGAGATCCTGCAGTATCCGGATCGAGGCCGGATTGGCGTGTCCGGCATAGACGGAGATCTTGAACTTGGCATCGGCCGGGATGTGCCCGGCGTCGCGCGCCTTGTTGAGGATGTCGAGCACCCCCTCGTCCCACACCAGGACGCCGCGGATGCCGGTGGAGAAGATCCTCAGGTAGTCGTCGAGCAGATAGCGCACGTTGTCCAGACCGCGGACGCGGCGGCCACCGGCCGTCCCCTCGGTGCTCAGCGCCTGGCGGCCGAGGTCCCATCCGGTCCGCGGGCCCGGAACGGCGATCAGCTCGATGTGGTTCTCGGCGGCCAACGCGGCCACATCGTGGAGTTCATCGGTGTTGAGCAGTGTCGTGCCGCCGCCGAAGGCGATCACGCGGTGGATGAAGACGTCCTGCTTCGCGGCCTCGTCCAGCATCACCTCCAGCGTCGAAAGACGTTCCACGCCGGAGATTTCGAGTCGATACTGTCCGCCGTCGTCGAACGACTTCGTCGACGTTTCGAGCGAGTAGTCATCGGCCGACAGAAGGCCTTGAGACGCCAGGATGGCGGCCCCGTCGACCCTCGATGAGCGGCTGTCGGCTGCGGTGGGCATTGCGTCTCCTTCGGAACCGGATCGGTGAGTGCGCTGTTTTCACTCAGTGAAATACGTGTGCGCTGAATGAAAATCTAATGCAGGACAACCGCCCCGTCAACCGGACGCGCCTCCATGCCTGCACCGCACTGGGTGCTGGTAGCCTTCACTGGGTGAAAACGGAGGAACGTCCGGAGAAGAGCTCGACACTGATCGGTGTCGAGCGCACGGCCCGAGTGCTCAGCGCCGTCGCCGACGCGAATATCGGTAATCTGAGCGAGATTTCGCGTCGAACCGAGCTGAACGAGGCCACGGTGCTGCGGTATCTGAACAGCCTCGCGGCGCTGGGCTACATCGAGCGTTTCAACGCGACCCAGTACCGTCTCGGCTGGGAGGTGTTCCGGTTGGGCCAGCGCGCATTCTCAGGCCAGGTGCCCTCCGAGGCGGTCCTGCCGACCATGGAGCGATTGATGCAGGAGTTCAACGAGACCGTGAACTTCGCAACCCACAAGGAGCGCAGCGTGGTCATCCTCGAAGTCGTCGAGGGTCGCCGCGCGGTAAAGAAGGTCAGCGATGTCGGGCAATCCGATCCCTGGCACGCCTCGGCGCTGGGAAAGGCTCTTCTGGCCAGCATGCCCGACAGCGTCTGGCGCGACATCGTCGCCTCGGCAGGCCTTGTCGAGCTCACGCCGCACACCATCACGACCATGAAGAAGATGGACGCGGAGATCAAAGAGATCCGCAAGCAGGGGTTCGCGGTCGACAGGGAGGAGGCCGCGGAGGAGCTGACCTGTGTAGCCGCGGCGATCCCGACCTCCGACGGCAGCGCGTCACGCTACGCGCTCAGCATCAGTTTCCTGACGCACCGCCTGACCCCCGAGAGCCTCGAACACGCCGGCGCCCAGGTGATCGCGGGCGCGCAGGAAATCGCCAAGAAGCTCCCGTGACCGCGTCGCGGCCGCCCGGCCGGCTCGACGGCAGCGCCGCGGTCGTCACGGGGGCCACCTCCGGCATCGGACTGGCGATCGCACACCGACTGCACGCCGAGGGCGCCCGGGTCCTGGCCACCGGCCGCGATCACCGGCGCGGACGCGAGCTGGCCGAATCACTCGGTGAACGAGTCCGATTCGTTGCCGCCGATCTCACCGCGCCCGGCACCGCGGACCTGCTCACCGGGGCCTGTGTGGAGTCATTCGGCGCGCTGGACGTGCTGGTCAACAACGCGGGTGTCGATCACACCGGCGACTTCGTCGCCAGCTCGATGGACGCCATCCGGCGGGTGTTCGAGGTCAACACCTTCGCCACCATCGCCATGACTCAGAGCGCCGCGCGGCGCATGGGCGACGGCGGCGCGATCGTCAACGTCACCTCGCGACTGGCCGTGGTCGGCGTGCAGACGATGGGCATCTACGCGGCGTCCAAGGGCGCGATCGACGCGTTGACGCGTGCTGTGGCAGTCGAACTCGCGCCGCGCGGAATCCGTGTCAACGACGTCGCGCCCGGCATGACGCGCACTCCCCTCTACGATGACTGGGTCGCGCGCAGCCCCCGCGCGGAGCGGACCGAGGCTGAGGTGTTGGCCGATATTCCGTTGCGGCGCTTGGCAACTCCGGAGGACGTAGCGGCTGCCGTGGCCTACCTCGCCTCCGACGATGCCCGCTACGTCACGGGGACCACACTGCGCGTGGACGGCGGATACACCGCGCGGTGATGCGTGAACTCCCGAGTCACCAGGTGCTGGTGCGCATCACGATCTCGGCCGCGAGTTGCGCCGTCGAATCGGCCGCCTGGCGCCGGCCCAGTAGGTCGACGATCCGGTACTCGCCGTAGACGAAGCGCTGGCTCGCCTTCGCCACCGCCCGCGCCGCCGGCGTGCTCACCAATGCGGTGGTGTTCAGTTCGACCGGCGGACAGCCCTCGTCCCGCACCGCTCCTGCCAGGTCGGGTACCCGAGGGTGACCGCGATCGATGACGACCAGCCCGATGAAGCGGTCCAGCCTCGTCGCCGCCAACTCCCACGCCAGCTCCCCGCCGAGCCTGTCCCCCACCAACAGCGCCCACCGCACGTCGAGCTTGTCCAGGATGTCGATCACCGACTTCGCCGTGAGCCGGGGGTCGGGGCCGATGACGACCGTGCGCAACGAGGCGGTGTGCAACCGCTGGCATACCGCTTCGTACGCGGCGGGCGCCTTCTGGGCTGCGCCGAGCAACACCACGACCGAACCGTTCTCGGGACCGGCGACCTCGACGGGCACCCCGACGCCGTCGACGGTGATCATGGGAACGGGCATTGCGCCACGCTACCGGGAAGAGCTGAGTCGGCGGGCGGATTTGCCTGCGGTTGACGCATGCGTCATGCCGCGGCGGCGCGCTGGGCCTGCCGAGAAATCGTGTCCAGGAAAGTCTGCGGCAGTGTGCCCTGGACGGAAATCGACGGATCTCGCGTCGGGAAGGCGATGCCGAAAACCGCTGCCGCGCCGACATTCTCGAACGAGAAGTAGACGGTGCTGTCGGCGCCGGCGAGATGCATCGTCTGCTCGTAGACGAGAGCGTCGGCGCGATCGGTCTGAAGGCGCGTGGTCGTCATCGGGATACCGGGATCGCTGGGAGCGAAAAAGGTCTCGAACGTCGCACAGCGCTCGGCGGTCGCGGCCAGCCGACCGAGATCGAGTGGCCATGTCAGCACGGTGATCACCATGCGCGCCCCGTCGTAGGCCGCCACGTACTCGGCACCGCTGCCGGGTCCGCGCTCGGCGGTGGCGGCGATGTCGCGGGTCAGACCGTCGGTGCAGCCCTCGGGTTTGGACAGCATCGGCGGCGGACCACCGGCCCCGTCCCCGGCGCCGGGGTCCTTGTCGACCCGCTCGTAGTGCACGCCGGGCGGGAAGTCGGCCGCGGTGAGCAGCGCCCTGTCCAGTCGCGCCCCGGGCCAGGTCGCCGTCCCGGTCACCGTCGGCGCGCAGGCGCCGACCGTGAGCGCGACAACGGTCGCGAGGGCGGCGCGCCAAGGCATGGCATCAGGCTACCGACGCCTCAGAGCTGCGTGAGGATCTCCGCGCCGGATTCGGTGACCACCAGCGTGTGCTCGAACTGTGCGGTCCACTTCTTGTCCGTGGTCGCGACGGTCCAGTCGTCGTCCCAGATCTCGTAGTCGAGGCTGCCCAGGTTGATCATCGGCTCGATGGTGAACGTCATGCCAGGTTCGATCACGGTCTGCACTGAGGGCTGGTCGTAGTGCAGAACCACCAGACCGTTGTGGAACGTGGTGGCGATGCCGTGCCCGGTGAAATCGCGAACGACGTTGTAGCCGAACCGATTCGCATACGCCTCGATGACCCGTCCCACCACCGAGAGGGCACGGCCGGGTTTGACGGCCTTGATCGCGCGCATGGTCGCCTCGTGGGTGCGCTCGACCAGAAGGCGGTGCTCCTCGGACACGTTGCCCGCCAGGAACGTGGCGTTGGTGTCGCCGTGCACGCCGTCGATGTACGCGGTGACGTCGATGTTGACGATGTCGCCGTCCTCGATCACCGTCGAATCCGGGATGCCGTGGCAGATGATCTCGTTCACCGACGTGCAGCACGACTTGGGGTAGCCCTTGTAGCCCAGCGTCGAGGGATAGGCGCCGTGGTCGACCATGTACTCGTGGGCGATCCGGTCCAGCGCGTCGGTGGTCACCCCCGGTGCGACGGCCTCACCGGCGGCGGCGAGCGCGCCGGCGGCGATCCGGCCGGCCACCCGCATCTTCTCGATCACCTCGGGCGTCTGCACCCACGGTTCGCTGCCCTCCTGCGCGGTCGGCTTCCACACGTACTCGGGTCGGGGAATCGACGCGGGCACCGGCAGTGTCGGCGACACGGTGCCAGGTCGCAGGGCGGTCCGAACAGACATGGTGTCGATGCTAGTCGCCGTTGCGGCTCACCTGGTCAGCCGATCAGTGCCCGCGCCGGGGCAGGCCGACCCGCCAGGACTTCTGCGGGCCCCGGATGTCGACCGAACCGCACACCACCTTGCCGGTCAGCACCACATGCGGATTGCCCTCTGCGGGAGCTTCTTTGCGGTGGTCGGTGGCGCTGCCGACGTTGACCTCGACGTCGTCGATCGAGGCGCTGGCGCCGTCGGGAAGCCGCAGATCCAAACCGCCGAACTTCATGTCGAGTTCGATGATCACGATGGGGCCGGCGAACCGCGCTCTCGTGAGGTCCAACTCCACCGAGCCCATCCGGCGGTAGAGCGCCAGCCGGGTCGGCACCACCCACTCACCCTGGCGTCTCAGCGAACCGAAGACCCCGCGCAGCTCCACACGGTCGGCGGCCGAGGCCACGATCGCGCCGGGCCCGGGGAGGTCACCGACGAGGGCGTCGAGGTCGGAAGGCAGCCGCGCCCGCGACACCATCGCCGAGCGCTCCTCGAACTCTGCGATGTCGATCAGGCCGAGAGCGACGGCGTTGTGCAGGCGGCGCAGGGTGCCGTTGCGGTCGGCGTCGGAGATCCGCAGCTCGATATCGGTCATGGCGGTTCCACCGTACCGCCGGGGGCTGCGCTCAGGCCTGGTAGTCGGGCGGCAGTGAGTCGAGCATGCCCTTGAGCATGCGCACCGCGTATTCCGAACTCCCGCCGCCGACGATCAGTGCCGAGAAGGCCATGTCACCGCGATACCCGGTGAACCAGGAGTGCGAGCCGCCGGCGAATTCCGCCTCGCCGGTCTTCCCGCGCACGTCGCCCGCTCCCTGCAGGTCCTTGGCGGTGCCGTTGGTGACGACCAGCCGCATCATCGGCCGCAGGTTGTCGACCACGCTCGGCGGGATGGGCTGCCGGTCGCCGCTGACCTCGGTGTCGCGACCGGCGATCAGCCGCGGCACCGGGGTGTGGCCGGCCGCGACTGTGGCGGCAGCCAGCGCCATCCCGAACGGGCTGACGAGCACCTTGCCCTGACCGAAGCCGTCCTCGGTGCGCTCGGTGAGGTTGACCGTGGGCGGCACCGAGCCGCTGACGGTGGACAACCCGGCGATCTTGTAGTCGGGCCCGATGCCGTACTGCGAGGCGGCCTGGGTGAGCCCGCGCGGAGGCATGCGGCTGGCCAGTTCGGCGAAGGTGGTGTTGCAGGAACTGGCGAACGCCCGCGACATCGGCACCGTGCCCAGGTCGAAGCCGCCGTAGTTGGGCACCGTGCGATGCCCGATGTCGAGGTGGCCAGGGCACCCGAGAAGCGTGTTGGGCGTGGCCATGTCCCGCTCGATCGCTGCGCCGGCGGTGACGATCTTGAACGTCGATCCCGGCGGGTAGAGGCCCATCGTCGCGAGCGGGCCCTCCTGGTCGGCGGCGGTGTTCTGGGCCACCGCGAGGATCTCGCCCGTCGACGGCTTGATCACCACGATCATGGCCTGCTTGCCGGTGACGTCGACAGCGTTCTGCGCCGCATTCTGCACGGCCCGGTCCAGGCTGATGTTGATCGACGGGGCGGGGGTGCCCGGAACCTCGTTGAGCACGTCGACGTCCACACCGTTCTGGTTGACCGTGACCACGCGCCATCCCGATGACCCGTCGAGTTCGTCGGAGACGGTCTTCTTCACCTCGTTGATCAGAGCCGGCGCGAAATGTTCGTCGGTGGGCACCATCTCGGGCTGCGGGGTGATCACGACCCCGGGCAGCGCCCCGATGGCGCCGGCGACGGCGTCACGGTCTGCCTGGCGCAGGGTGACCAGGGTGAGCGGCCCGGCCGTGGAACTGGCCTGCTCGGCGAGACGCTGGGGATCGAGGGTGTTGTCGAATCGGCGCAGCGCGTCGGCGACCGCCCGCGCGGTCGGCATCAGCGCCTCGCCGGCAGCTTTCGCGTCGAGGGCGAAGCCGTAGCGGAAGCCCGGAACCAGCACGGTGGTGCCGCTGCGCTCGTTGACCGACGCCCGCGGCGGCGGATCGGCGCGCAGCGCCAGCGTCTGGTTCTCGCCGAGGCGTGGATGCAGGCCGGTCGCGGTCCAGCGCACCTGCCAGCGGCCCTCCTCGCGGATCATGTTGAGCTGCCCGTCGTAGGTCCAGCTGCGGTCCTTCGGCAGATGCCAGGTGTAGCGGTAGGTGATGCTGCCGGTGTCCTCGGCGTACTTGGCGCTCAGTATCTGGGCGTCCAGCGCTTTGGCCTGCAGGCCCGCCCATGCTTCGTTGAGTGCGTCGCGGGCGGCGTCGGGCCGGTCGGACAGCGCGGCCGCGGCCGTGGTGTCACCGGTGGCCAGCGCAGCGAAGAACGCTTCGGCGGTGGGCTCGGGACCGTCGGGCCGCGGTGTGCACGCACCCAGAGTCAGGGCGAGGACGACGATGCTGACGACGGCCGTCAGTCGCGCTGTCGTTGATGCGGAAGAGACTCTTGTGACCATTGGGACTGATGTTAAGAAGTAACGATCCGATATCGCCGCAGGCGCACCGCATCACCACCGCCCAAACCGACGTTTAGGCGCAAAAGTGCGAGAGAGATCAACCATTTCGTCGATCTCGGCGCGGGATTTACGCCCCGGCGGCCGGAGCCCGAACCACGAGCGGCGCGGCCGGGAAGTAGGCGGCCATCTCCGAGCGCGATGTCCGCAGCGCCGCGGTGCCATACCCCTGCTTGCGATGGTCGGGGTGAATCCAGATCCGCACGTCGACCTCGCCGCCGCACAACTCACCGAACACCATGCCCACTTTGACGGTCCCGACCTCGGCGACCAGCCACGCGGCCTCCTCGGCCGCGACCCGCGTCACGGCGTCGCGGATCTCATCAGCCAGCTCGCGCGGCGGGGCGTCGGTGCCGTCGCCGGCAGCACGGACATCGTCGGTGCGTGCGGCGAAGATGTCGTGGTCGACGTCCGCCCGGAAGGGCCGCAGCCGCAGGCGGCGCGCCGACCCCGGCGTCTGCTCGACCGGCGCACTCCCCGACTGCTGACTGGTCAGGGTGTCCAATTCCGCGGCGATCCGTCGCCGCGACACCCGGGTCAGCCGGTCGAACGACAACCGCAGCACTGCCTCGGCCGCCTCGGCGCTGGTGTCCAGCAGATCGGCCAACGCTTCGATCGCGGCGTCGTAATCCTCGGACGCGACCACCGCGTCGAGCACGTCATGACGACGCTCCAACGCACGCATCATCGCGTCGGCGACGATGGTGCGCTGCGCCGAGTCCTGGTCGGCCATCAGTCCAGCAACACCGTGGCGAAGGAGGCGACCTCGGTGAACCCGATCCGCGCGTAGGTCGCGCGCGCGACGGTGTTGAAGCTGTTGACGTACAGGCTGGCGATGCGTCCACTCGCCACGACGGCAGCGGCGACGGTCGCAGTGCCGCCGGTACCGATCCCCCGACCGCGCAGGTCCGGATGCACCCACACGCCCTGGATCTGGCCGACGGCCGGTGACTGCGATCCCACCTCGGCTTTGTACACCACCTGTCCGCGGTCGAAGCGCGCCCACGCCCGCCCGGCGGCGATCAGCCCCGCGACGCGACGGCGGTACCCGCGGCCCCCGTCACCGATGCGTGGATCGATGCCCACCTCGCCGATGAACATGTCGATGGCCGCGACCAGATAGGCGTCGAGTTCGTCCATGCGCACCTGCCGCACCGCGGGATCGGTCGCACAGGAGGGGGCACCGCCCAGGGCCATCAGCGGCTGATGGGCGCGGACGTCACGAGCCGGCCCCCAGACCGGCTCGAGCCGCTGCCACATCGGCAGCACCAGTTCCGCGCGCCCGACCAGCGACGAACACCGGCGCGACGTGCTCATCGCCTTGTCCGCGAACGCATTCAGATCACCGGCCGCTCCCCGCAGTGGGATCAGGTTGGCCCCGGCGTAGCAGAGGGATTCGCTGGCCCGCCGACGTGTCCACAGCTCCCCGCCGATCGCCGCCGGCTCGATGCCGTGTTCGGCCACCCGGGACGCCACCATGCAGGAGGCCACCGGATCGTCGTCGAGGACCTGCCGGACGGCGGTCATGTCACGGATGTCGCGCACCACCGACACCCTTCGCTCGTCAACGAGGCGAAAAAGCGGAGGAGCCGACATCTGGACTCTTTCTGCGACGACCCTTGTGCAGCCCGAAACAGGCCGTGCGCTCAGCTTACGGTGACAATCGGTGAACCGCTGGCATCCTCGGAACCTTCCGCCGTGTCCATGTCGGCGGCCAACCTCATGGCCTCCTCGATGAGCGTCTCGACGATCTGCGCCTCGGGCACCGTCTTGATCACCTCGCCCTTGACGAAGATCTGCCCCTTGCCGTTGCCGGACGCCACACCCAGGTCGGCCTCGCGCGCTTCGCCCGGTCCGTTGACCACGCACCCCATCACCGCGACCCGCAGCGGCACATCCATGCCCTCCAGGCCCGCCGTGACCTCGTTGGCCAGCGTGTAGACGTCCACCTGCGCGCGTCCGCACGACGGGCACGACACGATCTCCAGACCGCGGGGCCGCAGGTTCAGCGACTCCAGGATCTGCGTGCCGACCTTGACCTCTTCAGCCGGCGGCGCGGACAGCGACACCCGGATGGTGTCGCCGATTCCGCGCGACAACAGGGCGCCGAAGGCGACGGCGGATTTGATGGTGCCCTGGAAGGCGGGGCCCGCCTCGGTGACGCCGAGGTGCAGCGGATAGTCACACTGGGCCGCCAGTTGCTCGTAGGCCTCGACCATGATCACCGGATCGTTGTGCTTGACGCTGATCTTGATGTCGCCGAAGCCGTGCTCCTCGAACAGCGAGGCTTCCCACAGCGCGGATTCGACCAGCGCCTCCGGGGTGGCCTTGCCGTACTTCTCGAGCATCCGCTTGTCCAGCGAGCCGGCGTTGACGCCGATCCGGATCGGGATGCCCGCAGCGCCGGCCGCCTTGGCGACTTCCTTGACCCGACCGTCGAACTCCTTGATGTTGCCGGGATTCACCCGCACCGCGGCGCATCCGGCGTCGATCGCGGCGAAGATGTACTTGGGCTGGAAGTGGATGTCCGCGATCACCGGGATGTTCGCCTTCTTGGCGATGATCGGCAGCGCGTCGGCGTCCTCCTGCCGTGGGCAGGCCACGCGGACGATGTCACAGCCGGATGCGGTCAGCTCGGCGATCTGCTGCAGCGTGGCGTTGATGTCGTGGGTCTTGGTGGTGCACATCGACTGCACCGAGATCGGCGACTCGCTTCCCACGCCGACATCGCCGACCTTGAGCTGACGGGTCGTGCGGCGCGGAGCCAGAACCGGTGCCGGCGCGGCCGGCATTCCCAAACCGATAGAGGTCATCAGAGCTTTCCTATTGGAACAACCTGATCGGATTGACCAGGTCGGCGGTCACGGTCAGCAGCATGTAGCCGACCACCAACACCAGCACCACGTAGGTGGCCGGCATCAGCTTGAGGTAGTTGACCGGCGCGGCAGCCACTTTGCCGCGCGCCGTGCGTGCCATGTTGCGCAGCTTCTCGTACAGCGCGATCGCGATGTGACCGCCGTCGAACGGCAGCAGCGGCACGAGATTGACCGCGCCGAGCACGAAGTTCAGCTGGGCCAGGAAGAACCAGAACGCGACCCACAGACCCGCCTCGACGGTGTCACCGCCGATGATGCTGGCCCCCACCACGCTGATCGGGGTCTCCGGGTCCCGTTCGCCGCCGCCGATGGACTGCACCAGCGCCCCGACCTTGGTGGGGATCTTGGCCAGCGACTTGCCGATCTCGACGGCCAGATCGCCGGTGAAGGCGAAGGTCGCGGGGACCGCGGAGAGCGGGTTGTACTGGGTGGGACCGAAACTGGCCGCGGCCACCCCGATGGTGCCGACCTGCGTCGGCGTCGGCTCGGTACCGTCCTGGGTACCGCCGGTGGCCCCGTCCTTGGCCCCGTCCTTGGCGACGAACCGCTGGCTCGGCGTGACGTTGACCGTGGTGACGAACTCGCGGGTCTGCCCGTTCTCGTCGCGCTGCACGGTGAGTTCGGTGGGGCCGTTGAGTTTCCGGACAGCGGTGGACATCTCGTCGAAGTTGGCCACCGGGGTGCCTCCGACGGCGACGATGACGTCCCCGGCCTGGATGCCGGCCGCGGCGGCGGGACTGGCCGCCACGCACTCCCCGAGAGTGCCTTTCGTCACTTCGTCTTTGACGCATGACGTCTGCCCGACCATCGCGTTCGTGGGCTGGTGCAGGTTGGGCAGGCCCCAGATGATGGCGATCGCGTAGATCAGTACGAGGCCGATGACGAAGTTCATCCCCGGGCCCGCCGCGAGGACCGCGACGCGCTTCCACGTCTTCTGCCGGTACATCGCGTACGGACGGTCTTCGGGATCGAGTTCCTCGACCGAGGTCATGCCGGCGATGTCGCAGAAGCCGCCCAGCGGGACCGCCTTGACGCCGTATTCGGTGGAGCCCAGGCGGTTGGGCCGGCGGGTGGACCACAGCGTCGGTCCGAAGCCGACGAAGTAGCGGCGCACCTTCATGCCCGTCGCGCGGGCCACCCACATGTGCCCGCACTCGTGCAGGGCCACCGACAGCAGGATGGCCAGTGCGAAGAGCACGATGCCGATCGTGAACATCATCGTCTGAACATCCCTGTCTGCGCCTGCTTCTACTGCCGCCCGATACCTGCGAGTTCGTGCTCGACGGCCCGGCGGGCACGGTCTCGGGCCCAGTCCTGGGCGTCGAGCACATCGTCCACGGTAGCTGGTTCGGCGGCCCACTGGTCGGCAGCGCGCAGCACGGCCTCGATGGTGCGCACGATCGCCGGGAATCCGATCCTGCCGTCGAGGAACGCCGCCGCGGCCTCTTCGTTGGCCGCGTTGTACACCGCGGTCAGGCAACCACCCCGTTTGCCCGCTTCCCGGGCCAGGCGCACGGCAGGGAACACGTCGTCGTCGAGCGGCTCGAACTCCCAGGTCGACGCGGTCGTGAAGTCACATGCGGCAGCTGCCCCCGCGACACGGGACGGCCAGCCCAGTGCCAGCGCGATCGGCAGCTTCATGTCCGGCGGGCTCGCCTGGGCCAGCGTCGAGCCGTCGGTGAACGTGACCATCGAGTGCACGATCGACTGCGGATGAACCACCACCTGGATCCGGTCGTAGTCGATGCCGAAGAGCAGATGAGTTTCGATCAGCTCGAGCCCCTTGTTGACCAGCGACGCCGAGTTCAGCGTGTTCATCGGACCCATGGACCAGGTCGGGTGCGCTCCCGCCTGTTCGGGGGTGACGGCCTCGAGCTGCTCCGCCGACCAGCCGCGGAACGGCCCACCCGAGGCGGTGAGCACCAGCGCCGCCACTTCATCGGGGGTGCCCCCGCGCAGGCATTGCGCCAGCGCCGAGTGCTCGGAGTCCACCGGCACGATCTGACCGGGTGCTGCCGCCTTGACCACCAGCGGACCGCCCGCCACGAGAGACTCCTTGTTGGCCAACGCCAGTCGCGCGCCCGATTCCAGCGCGGCCAGCGTCGGCTGCAATCCGAGCGCACCGACGAGCGCGTTGAGCACGACGTCGGCCTCGGTGTCACGCACGAGACGTGTCACCGCATCCGGTCCGCTGTAGGTGACGTCACCGAGCTTCTCGGCGGCCGCCGGGTCGGCGACGGCGATGGCGGTGACGCCGGTGCGTGCCCGCTGCTCGGCGAGCAGATCGACGTTGCCGCCACCGGCGGCCAGCCCCACGACCTCGAACTCGTCGGGGTTCGCGGCGATCACGTCGAGGGCCTGGGTGCCGATCGATCCGGTGCTGCCGAGGATCAGAACGCGTCGCGTCACGGGTTCATTGTGCCGTGCCCCGAGGAGGATCGGAAAAAGCCGCCGCAGCGTCGACGGCCGCCGTGACCGCGTAGATCGGGACGTCGCGCGCGACGATATGAAAGTTCTTGTTGGAGTGGCGTTCTCGCGTCGCGCAGGTCTGGTCGCCGAGGGTTCACCCGAGGGGTACGCCACCCTCGAGGGCAGGCTCACGGTGTGCCACCTCGACGCCGCGGGTCAGTCAATCTGTGAACTGGCTGTGTGTGACGCAAGTGTGACAGGAAGCGTCCAGACCGATCCGAATTGCGAACAGCGGTGAATAACCCCCGTCGACCAAGGACGGGCACCGACGCCCGCCCCACCGAAGGGATGAAGTGATGATCACCGTTCACCGCAAGACCGTCACCGCCGCGAGCCTGGCCGCCGTGGCCATCTTCGGAGCAGCAGCCTGCTCCAGCGAGCAGGCGTCCAGCACCGCCTCATCGGCGACCAGCGCCGCCTCCTCGGCCGTCGAATCGGCGACCGGCAGCTCGAGCTCCCCGACGAGCGCCGCCGCCGATCCGGCCGCCAACCTCATCGGGTCCGGGTGCGCGGCCTACGCCGAGCAGGTCCCGTCGGGCCCGGGCTCGGTGGCCGGCATGTCGGCCGATCCGGTCACCGTCGCCGCGTCGAACAACCCGATGCTCAAGACGCTGACCCAGGCCCTGTCGGGCCAGCTCAACCCGAACGTCAACCTCGTCGACACCCTCAACGGTGGCGAGTTCACCGTGTTCGCGCCGACCGACGACGCGTTCGCCAAGATCGACCCCGCGACCCTCGAGACGCTCAAGACCGACTCGAACCTGCTGACGAGCATCCTGACCTACCACGTGGTGCCCGGCCAGGCCGGACCCGACGCGGTCGCCGGCGAGCACAAGACCGTCCAGGGCGCGAACCTGACCGTCACCGGTGCCGGAAACGACCTGAAGGTCAACGACGCCGGACTGGTCTGTGGCGGGGTCAAGACCGCCAACGCCACGGTCTACATGATCGACACCGTCCTGATGCCCCCGGCTGCCTGACCCTTTCTGTGCCCGGGCCCCTCGCCGTTGCGGCGGGGGGCCCGAGTCGTCTGCGGAGCCGGGCACTCACGGGCTCGTCACTGATCCGTCAACGTCGTTCCTGTTTCCCCCGCCGTCGCAGCGGGCAGCATCAAGGCATGCCCGCCGTCCTCTGGTTCCGCCGCGACCTGCGGCTCGCCGACTCCCCCGCCCTTCTCGCCGCCGCGGGTGAGGACGGCGACGTGCTGGCCTGCTATGTCCTCGATCCGCGACTAGAGAAGTCCGCGGGCCCGCGCCGACTGCGCTACCTCTACGACGCCCTGCGGGATGTGCAGGAGAGCCTCGACGGTCGGTTGCTGGTCACCCGCGGCGCGCCGCACTCACGAATCCCCCAGTTGGCCAAGGCCGTCGATGCGAGCGCGGTACACGTCTCCGAGGACTTCACCCCGTTCGGCCTGGCCCGCGACGAGAAGGTGCGCGACGCGCTCGGCGACATCGAACTCGTCGCCACCGGGTCGCCGTACCTCGTGTCCCCGGGTCGCGTCACCAAAGGCGACGGCAGCCCCTACAAGGTGTTCACCCCCGTTCTTCACTGCCTGGCAGAAGCACGGCTGGCGCAAGCCGGCCGACTCAAGCGCGAAAAGCGCGACGTGGATCGACCCGGGAGACGTCACGGGCGCGAAGACGGTGACGATCCCGAAAGGCCCGAAGAACGGGGCCGAGATCGACATCCCCGCCGGGGAGCACGCCGCGCTCAGCCAGTGGAAAGACTTCGTCGCCGACGGGATGTCCGGCTACGCCGACGACCGCAACCGTCCCGACCTGGCGGCCACCAGCCGGATGTCTGCACATCTGAAATTCGGCGCGATCCACCCGCGCACGATGGCCGCCGACCTCGGCCGCGGCAAGGGGGCGACGGCATATCTGCGGGAGCTCGCGTTTCGCGACTTCTACGCCTCGGTGGTGCGGGAGTGGCCGCGCAGCACCTGGTGGAACTTCAACTCCTCCTTCGACGCGATGGAGGTCGACGAGGGCAGGGAGGCGAAGGCGGCGTTCGAGGCGTGGAAGGCCGGCCGGACCGGCTTCCCGATCGTCGACGCCGGCATGCGGCAACTCGCCGAGAGCGGGTTCATGCACAACCGGGTCCGGATGATCGTGGCGTCGTTCCTGGTCAAGGATCTGCACTTGCCCTGGCAGTGGGGCGCCCGGTGGTTCCTCGAGCAGCTCGTCGACGGGGACATGGCCAACAACCAGCACGGCTGGCAGTGGGCGGCGGGATGCGGGACCGATGCGGCGCCGTACTTCCGGGTCTTCAACCCGACCACGCAGGGCACGAAGTTCGACCCCGACGGCGACTACATCCGACGCTGGGTGCCCGAACTGGCCGACGTCGACAACGTTCACAAGCTCGAGGGCAACCGGCCCGAGGACTATCCCGAGCCGATCGTCGACCATCGCCAGGAGCGTGAGGAAGCGCTGCGCCGCTACAGCAGCTTGAGCTGAGCCGTGCCCCTAGCGCAGCTGCAGACCGGCGTCGATGGGCAGTGCGACGCCGGTGATGTAGCGCCCCGATGGGCCGCACAGGAACATGATCGCGTCGGTCACGCTCGCCGATTCCATCATCGGCAGCGCCATCAACGGCATCTGCGACTCGCCGAAAGCCGGGTTCTCCGTGACGAATCCACCCATCGCCTCGTTGAGCACCATCGGCGTCGCGACACCGCCAGGGTGTACCGAATTGACCCTGATGTTGCGCGCGGCCAGCGACGCGGCGAAATGCCGCATCAGCCCGACCACACCGTGTTTGGCCGCGGTGTAACCGGCCGCGCCATGGGTCATGGTGCCGAGGTCGGTACTCACCGACTTCAGTCCCGCCGCCGAACTGGTGATCACGACGGCACCGCCGTCGCTGTTGTCCAGCAGCGCCGGCAGTGCGGCGTCGACGGTGTAGTAGACCCCGTTGAGCATGATGTCGACGGCATCGCGGTAGGCGCTGATCTCACGGCCCTGCGGTCCCGTCGCGGGCATGATGCCGGCGTTGGCGAGCACGAAGTCCAGCCGCCCCAGCTCCTCGACCCCGCGTGCGACGACGGCGGTCAGCCGGTCACGGTCCCGCACGTCGCAGCGCTCCGCGACGATGCGGCGACCCGTCTTCTCGACCAGCGCCACGGTCTCGGCGAGGTCCTCCGGCGTGGCCATCGGATACGCCACGCTGTCGAGTTGCTCGCACACGTCGACAGCGATGACGTCGGCGCCCGCCTCGGCGAACCGAACCGCATGTTCGCGGCCCTGCCCGCGAGCGGCACCGGTGACGAACACCACCGTGCCGGCGAAGGGGCGATCGGACTGCTGGCTTGCCATGGACGGGCAGCCTACGGGCTGTGTCAGAATGGCCCCAATACCGAAAGACCGGAGGAGCAGCCGTGGCAAGCACCGAGGTGGAACGACACACAGGTGTCGACGTCGAGGACGTGCCGTCCGCCGAGTGGGGCTGGTCGAAGGAGAATCCGCGGCTGCAGCAGATCGGCGGCGTTCTGGCGGGACTGTTCCTGCTGGTGATGATGCACGGCAACCACCAGGGTCATGTCGAGGACTACTTCCTCATCGCCGGCGCGGCTCTGCTGTTCGGATACGTCGGGCGCAGCTTCTACATGCACCGCAATCGCGACACCCGCTAGCGATCACACGGCCAGCGGCAACGCGTTGGCCACCGGCGTCAGCGTCTCCGGCAGTCCGGCTGCGGCACGGATCTCGGCGAATGCGGCCAGCAGCGCGTCGGTGGCTTCGTGCGGATCCTCGAGTGTGCGGTCGTCGGTGAGCACCGAGATCGACAGCTGGTCGACGTAGCTCCACACGGTGATGTTCATGCCACTGCCCGCGACGATCGGGCCCACCGAGTAGATCTCGCTGACTGTCGCACCGTGGATGAGGCCGCGCTCGCGGGGACCCGGCACGTTGGAGATCGTCAGGTTCATCACCAGCGAGGACTCCAGGCGCCGGGCCTGCTGCCGGAAGATACGCGGCGTGGTCGCCGGGGGCAGGTACGACAGCCACGACGGCAGCAGGGTCGGACCGAGCAGCCGGTGGTTCTCCTTCGCGATCGCCGTGGCGGTGGCCGTCAGCCGCACCCGCTCCAGCGGATCGGCGACGTGCACCGGCAAAGACGGTGTGATGTAAGTGAATTCGTTGCCCATCACCCGCGTGGGCGATGTGTCCACGCTGACCGGCACGCCCGCGATGAGCGGCGCCTCGGCGGCCCCGTCATAGCGAAGCTGCAGCCGGCGCAACGCCCCCGCCGCGGTCGCGAGCACGATGTCGTTGAGCGTCACACCGAGGTGACGTGCGGTGTCCTTGACGTCGGCCAGGGCCAGTGGCGCGGTGGCGAAGCGCCGCACCGGGGAGACGACGTGGTTGATGAACGTCGGCGGCGGTGCGAAGTTGCGCGCCAGATCGGGGTGGGGTCCGCGCTCGCGGGCGCTGCGCCGGACACGCACGACGCCCGCCGCGGTGTCGCGGAGCAGCCCCGGCATCCTTCGCAAGCCGCGCACGTGGTCACGGGCTGCGCCGCGCAGCAGGTTGAGCGGGGCCGTCGAATCGGGTCTCGCCTGGGCGAG
The DNA here is from genome assembly GCF_036946525.1 of Mycobacterium kyogaense. Classification (GTDB taxonomy): domain Bacteria; phylum Actinomycetota; class Actinomycetes; order Mycobacteriales; family Mycobacteriaceae; genus Mycobacterium; species Mycobacterium kyogaense_A. Next base: position 80,542 of record NZ_JAQIIY010000030.1, read on the forward strand.
CGCGCCGCGCACGTCGGGCTCGTCGGCCCCGAGCACCATCGCCATCTGGTTCGCCGAGGCCATTCCGTCGGCGAGCACATGGTGCACCTTGTGGATCACCGCGATCTTGTTGTCCGGCAACCCTTCTGCCACATACATCTCCCACAGCGGCCTGGTGCGGTCCAGCGGGGTGCTCGCGATTTCACCGATCAGTTCGTCGAGCTCGCGCCGCCCTCCCGGTGCGCGGAGACGGGCCCGCCGGATGTGATAGTCCACATCGATCTCGGCGTTCTGCACCCACATCGGATGGTGCAGCTTGAGCGGGATGTCGACGAGCTGGCACCGCAGCGGCGCCAGCGCGTGTAGCCGGGGCAGCGCAAGCTGCCGGAAGAGGTCGAAATCGTAGCCCGGAATCTGGGACACATCGAGCACGCCGATCTTGAGCGTGTGCATGTGGATCTCCGGGGTCTCGCTGTACAGCATCATGGCGTCCACGCCGTTGAGCCGCTTCACTGCCCACCTCGTCTCTGAACCGCGAAGACCGTCCTCACCCGCGAACCGTCGCCCGACCTGGTACCCATTCCACTCGATTTCGGCACCTCACGCTAACGTTCACCGTCGATGACACGTGTCGAGAAAAGTTGGATCGCCGAGCTGCTGACCTTCGAGCGCCGCGACGGCGATGTGTTCAGCGTGACGGCGCCGCCCGACGGACCCAACCCCACACTGTTCGGCGGCATGATCGCCGCGCAAGCGCTGGCCGCCGCCGGCGCCACCGTGTCGCCCGAGAAACTGCCCCAGTCCCTGCACGTGTACTTCGTGCGCGGCGGACGCTACCGCGAGCCCCTCGACTTCCGCGTCGAACGCACCCGCGACGGCCGGTCGTTCGACACCCGTCGCGTGACCGCCGTCCAGGGGGGTGCGGTGATCCTCGAGATGATCGCCTCGTTCCACATCGCCGAACCGGGGGCCGACGAGCAGCCCGTCGCGCCGGCGTCGCTGGCCTTCGACGACGCCCGGCCGAAAATCGTGGACCTCGACTTCCTCGACCCGTTCGACATCCGCACCGAGTCCGCCGACGACACGGGGTTCGCGTTGCCGCCGTTCTGGATTCGCTCGCGGAACCCGATCGAGGACGACCCGCTGGTGCGCGCGTGCACGCTGACCTTCCTCTCCGACATCGGTCCCGTCCCCGCGGCCCGACCGTCGGGTGTCACGCTGGCCCGAGGCACCGGCTACGCCGCGAGCCTCGACCATTCGATGTGGTTCCATCGCCCGTTCGACCCGCACGAGTGGCACCGCTACGACGTGATCCAGCGCAACCACAGCGACTCCCGCGGGCTGGTGATGGGCTCGCTGTACGACCGCAACGGGGTACTGGTCGCGTCGACCACACAGGAAGCGCTGTGGCGTCCCTGACGTAACCGACTCCGGCGCCCCGCCTCCTTCGGTAGGTTCTACCGTCGTGCCGACGCTGACGAACCGCCAGATTGTGCTGCGCCGCCGACCACGAGGCCTGGTGGCCGCCGAGGACACCGAACTCGTCGAGACCACCGCACCCGCACCCGCCGACGGCGAAGCACTCGTGCGCACCACCTACGTCGGTATCGACGCCGCGGCGCGCACCTGGCTCGACGACCAGCCGAGTTACCTGCCGCCGGTCGCCCTCGGCGAGGTGATCCGCGCGGCGGGCATCGGCGTGGTCGTCGAATCCCGTTGTCCCGCATACTCCGTCGGCGATGTCGTGACCACGCTGACCGGCTTCTCGGAGTACACGATCGTGCGCGACGACCTCTTCACGACGCCAGTGCCGGGTCCGGGCGATCAGGTCGACCAGCGCGCGGTGATGTCTCTCTACGGGCCGACCGGCGCGACCGCGTACTTCGGGATGACGGGCATCGGTAGGCCCGCCCCCGGCGAGACCGTCGTGGTGTCAGCGGCAGGCGGGGCGACCGGGTCGGTGGCAGGTCAGATCGCCCGCATCGCCGGGGCCCGGGTGGTGGGCATCGCCGGCGGACCCGAGAAGTGCCGTGCCGTGGTCGAGGACTTCGGGTTCGACGCCTGCATCGACTACCGCACCGACGATCTGCCCTCGGCGTTGCGCACGCACTGCCCGCGCGGCGTCGACGTGTACTTCGACAACGTCGGCGGGCCCATCCTCGACGCGGTGCTCGGCAGGCTGGCACACAAGGCGCGCGTGGTCCTGTGCGGCGTCATCTCCAGCTATCTGACCGGTGAGCATCCGGGGCCGGCGAACTACGTCAACCTCTTGGCCAAGACCGCGCTGATGCAGGGCTTCAACGCGCTCGACGAGTGGGGCCGCTTCGACGAGGCGTTCGCCGCATTGCGCCGCTGGGACGCCGAGGGCCTGCTGGTGCACCGCGAGCACATCTACGAGGGCATCGAGTCGTGCGTCGACGCGCTCAACGGGCTGTTCACCGGCGCCAACATCGGCAAGACCCTGGTCCGCCTCAGCTGACCCCTCGGCGAGCGTGCGTGTCTGCAGCCGAAACGCCGCACGCAGCAACGAGTGTGCGCACGCTCGCGCGGGTCAGCCCTGCGCCGCCAGCTGACCGCAGGCCGCCGCGATCTCGCGGCCTCGCGTATCGCGCACCGTGCAGGAGACCCCACGCTCACGGACGCGGCGCACGAACTCCCGCTCCGCGGGTTTGGGGCTCGCGTCCCACTTGCTGCCCGGCGTCGGGTTCAGCGGGATCAGGTTCACGTGCACCAGCGGGCCCAGCGCCCCGTGCAGCTTCTTCCCGAGCAGGTCCGCGCGCCACGGCTGATCGTTGACGTCGCGGATCAGCGCGTACTCGATCGACACCCGGCGCCCGGTCGTGTCGGCGTAATAACGCGCCGCGTCGAGAGCCTCGCTGACCTTCCACCGGTTGTTCACCGGCACCAGCGTGTCGCGCAGCTCGTCGTCAGGGGCGTGCAGAGACAGCGCGAGCGTGACGTTGAGTTTCTCGTCGGCGAGCTTGCGGATCGCCGGGGCGAGCCCGACGGTCGACACCGTCACCGAGCGCGCGGAGATGCCGAACCCCTGCGGCGGCGGGGCGGTGATCCGCCGGACCGCGGCGATGACGCGGTTGTAGTTGGCCAGCGGCTCGCCCATGCCCATGAACACGATGTTGGACAACCGCGAGCCGTCCCGATCCCGCAGTTCAGCGGCTGCGGAACGCACCTGCTCGAGAATTTCGGCCGTCGACAGGTTGCGCTTGAGGCCGCCCTGGCCGGTGGCGCAGAACGGGCACGCCATCCCGCAGCCGGCCTGCGACGAGATGCACACCGTGTTGCGGTCGGGATAGCGCATCAGCACCGACTCGAACGTCGTCTGATCCACCGCCCGCCACAGCACCTTGCGGGTCTCCCCCGCATCGCATTCGATCTCCCGGGCGGCGGAGAACAGCGTCGGGAAGAGCGCCTGGCCCACCTGTTCGCGCACGGCGGCGGGCAGGTCGGTCATCTTCGACGGGTCCGCGATCAACCGGCCGTAGTACTGATTGGCCAGCTGTTTGCCGCGAAACGCCGGCAGGCCCAGCTCGGTGGCCGCGGCAGCTCGTCCGTCCTCGTCGAGATCGGCGAAGTGCCGCGGCGGCATCGCGCGGCGCGGAGCTTCGAAGACGAGGGGCAGCGGGGCCCCGGCAGAACCAGACATGAGTGAGCCCAGTATCTCAGGCCAGCAGGGTCAGGACGATCCATCCGGCCACCGCCGAGGGCAGCATCGCGTCGATGCGGTCCATCAGGCCGCCGTGGCCGGGCAGCAGCGTGCCCATGTCCTTGATCCCGAGATCGCGCTTGACCTGCGATTCCACCAGGTCACCGAGCACTCCGGTGATCACCAGCATCAGGCCCAGCGGAATGCCGACCCACGCGGGCTTGCCGAGCAGGAACGTGACGGAAACCACCGCAGCCGCGACACCGAAGACCAGTGATCCGCCCAGACCCTCCCACGACTTCTTCGGGCTGATCGCGGGCGCCATCAGATGCTTGCCGAACAGGACACCCGCGACGTACCCGCCGATGTCGGCGAACACCACTGTCGCGATGACCGTGAAGACCCGCACCCCGCCGTCCTCGGCGAAGATCAGCAGCGCGGTGAACGCCGCGAACATCGGTACCCAGGTGGCCAGGAGCACCGTGGCGGCGATGTCGCGCAGGTAGTTCACCGGCTGGCTGTTCAAGCCCTGCTTGAGCAACCGCCACACCATCGCGACCACGATCGTGCCGCCGTAGCCGCCGAGCAGACCCGCCACGCCGAACGGCCACGTCAGCCAGATCATCGCCTGACCGCCGACGAGCAGCGGGATCACGGGCAACACGTACCCGTGCTCGCGCAGACGACGGATTACCTCATGGGTCGCGATCGCCATGGCCACGGCAAGCAGCGGCAACCACCAGATCGGGGCGAACAGCAGGATGCCGATCGCCATCCCACCCAGCACCACGCCCACGGCGATGGCGGCGGGCAGGTTGCGCCCGGCACGGGACTTCTTCTGCGTCGGCGGTGCGTCGACCGGCTTGTCTGCCACGGGAATCGGTTGCTGATCGGTCACCTCAGACCTCCAGCAGCTCGCCTTCTTTGTGTTTGACCAGTTCGTCGATCTGGCCCGTGTACTGCGCGGTGGTCTTATCGAGGTCCTTCTCCGCGCGGGTGACCTCGTCCTCGCCGGCGTCCCCGTCCTTCTTGATGCGGCTCAGTTCTTCCATCGCCTTGCGCCGGATGTTGCGCACCGAAACCTTGGCGTCCTCGCCCTTGGACTTGGCCTGCTTGACGAGGTCGCGGCGGCGTTCCTCGGTGAGCTGAGGAATCGAGACGCGGATGACGTTGCCGTCGTTGGACGGGTTGACGCCCAGGTCGGAGTTGCGGATCGCGTCCTCGATGGTGCGCAGCTGGTTGGCCTCGTAGGGCTTGATCACGACGAGCCGGGGTTCGGGGACGTTGATGCTCGACAGCTGGGTGATCGGGGTGGTGGCGCCGTAGTAGTCGATGCTGATGCGGCTGAACATGCCGGGGTTGGCTCGTCCGGTGCGGATCCCAGCCAAGTCGTCCCGGGCCACCGACACGGCCTTCTCCATCTTCTCCTCGGCATCGAAGAGCGTCTCGTCGATCACGTGAACCTTCTCCCGTCGCTTCGCACGCCGATCACATCACCGGTCACGAGGTGGTGACCAGTGTGCCGATCTTCTCACCTGCGACGGCACGGGCGATATTGCCGTCGGTGAGCAGGTTGAACACCATGATCGGCATGCCGTTGTCCATACAGAGGCTGAACGCGGTCGCATCGGCCACTTTGAGCCCGCGATCGATGACCTCGCGGTGCGTGATCGTCGTCAGAAGCTTGGCGTCGGGATCGGTGCGCGGGTCGGCGGTGAACACCCCGTCGACGGCCTTGGCCATCAACACCACCTCTGCCCTGATCTCGAGCGCGCGCTGCGCGGCGGTGGTGTCGGTGGAGAAATACGGCAGCCCCATGCCGGCCCCGAAGATCACCACGCGGCCCTTCTCCAGGTGGCGCTGCGCGCGCAGCGGGATGTAGGGCTCGGCGACCTGACCCATGGTGATGGCGGTCTGCACCCGGGTGGCAATGCCTTCCTTCTCCAGGAAATCCTGCAGCGCAAGGCTGTTCATCACGGTGCCGAGCATCCCCATGTAATCGGAGCGGGTCCGCTCCATGCCACGCTGCTGCAGCTGGGCACCGCGGAAGAAGTTCCCGCCGCCGATCACGACCGCCACCTGGACGCCGCTGCGCACCACTTCGGCGATCTGGCGAGCGACGAGGGCGACGACGTCGGGGTCGAGACCGACCTGTCCGCCGCCGAACATCTCACCGCCCAGTTTGAGCAGTACGCGGGTGTAGGCGGGCCTGATCAATGATGTCGGGCCCCCGTTGGCTGTACTGTCCGCCATCCGACTCCTTCTCGCTTGCGCTTGGCCGCCCCCGAGAGTGCCGCAGACGGCTCCCCCATCCTGCCTCATCGCAGGCCGCACGCTTCGTTCAGGGGCGCCCCGGTGTGTCAGCCGGCGTGCGCGGTCAGCAGCCAGGCGCCCACCGACTTGCGGCCGGGCGCCTCGTCGCGGATGTCAGCACCCGCGAATCCCGTGAAGTGCGCTGCGAAGGCCTCCGGCACGTTGGCGTGGATGCGGGCGGGGCGGACGTCGTCGATCGTCCAGTACCGGGCCACGACCTCGCGCAACTCCGGCTGGGTGACCGCGTTGACCGGGCCGCCCTCGGGCATCGCGGCGCGGTCGAAGACGAGCACGACGTACGTCGCCCCGGGCGCGGCGGCGCGCACGATCGACTGCTGGTAGCCATCGCGAAGCTCCACGGGCATGGAGTGGAACAGCGTCGAGTCGATGATCGTGCCGAATCGGCCGTCATAGCCGGTGAACGCGCTGATGTCGGCGACCTCGAAGGTGGCGTTGGTGAGGCCGCGGCGGTCCGCCTCGGCGCGCGCCAGCTCGATGGCCGTCGGCGACTGGTCCAGGCCGACCACGGTGACGCCCCGTTCGGCGAGGTACATCGACGTCGCTGCTTCGCCGCATCCGGCGTCGAGCACGTCGCCGTGGCAGATGCCGGCGTCGATCAACGCGCGGATCTCCGGTTGGGGTTCGCCGATGCTCCACGGCGGCCTGGCGCCCGCCATCTCGTCGGCTTCGCCGCGGTAGGCGGCGTCGAACATGGCATCACTGGAATTCGTCATGCCATCCTTGGTATCAACTAGGTTGATATGCGTCAAGATGGTTGACATGGGCGAGCGCGACAGCATCCCGCTGGGCTACCTGCTGCACCGGTTGGCCTCGGCGTTGCGGGCCGATGTGACCGGTGCAGTGCTCGAGCCCCTGAATCTGAGCTTCCCGCAGTACATCTGCATGCGGCTGCTGTCGCGGCGGCCCGGGCAGTCCAATGCCGAGCTGGCCCGGGACGTCATGGTCTCCCCGCAGGCGATGAACATCGTGGTGCGCAGCCTGCAGGAGCGCGGCCTCGTGTCGCGGCCGGCGGCGGTCGCGACGGGGCGGTCGCTGCCCGCGGAGCTGACTCGCGAGGGGCGGGCACTACTGGCGCGCACCGACGACGGGATCAGGGACGCCGAGCAGCGAGTGCTGGGCTCGCTGTCGGAGCGTGACCAGCGCGAGTTGCGACGCATCCTCTCCGCACTGACCTGAGCGCGCGCCTAGACTTCGCCCGCGAGCGTGCGTGTCTGCGGGCAAAACGCCGTGCTGAAACGAGAGTCTGCGCACGCTCGTGAGCGTGCGCAGACTCTCGTTTCGTGCGGTGTGTCTGGTGCAGACACGCACGCTCGCCGGAGGTCAGGACTCCATCGCGCGCTCGGCCACCGGCAACCCGCTGTGGTTCATGTGGCACGCCTTGGGCGGTGACGGCGGCAGATCCAGTGCCGGATTGCCGTCGAAGAACCCGATCGGCTTGAGGTGGAAGCCCGCATACGCACACGGCATCACCGGCCAGTCCTCCGGCCGGACCACGTGATGCGCGCCCAGGGTGTACCAGAGCACCACGTCGGCGTTCTCCAGCGGCGCGTCGTCGGCGATAAACTCCGGCAGGCCCTGCGCGTCCGCCGACTGGTACATGTAGTCACCCGCGGCGAACATCTCCTTCGGGTCGTAGCGTGTCACCCACAGGTTGTGCTGCACGAACCGCGCCCGGTCGTAGATGTAGGAGCCTTCCTGCACCATCACCGGCACGATGTCCTTGGGCACCAGCTTGTAGGCCACCGGGCTGCCGAGTTCGTTGACCTTCTCCGGGTTGGTCACCTTCCAGTACCGGCCGGTCGACCAGTTCCAGTCGCGTGCCCCGTCCGCCTCCGACTCCACCAACGTGTCCTGCACGATCCACGCGTTGTGGTGCGGGTTGAGCTCCGGATCCGGCTCGGGAATCGAATCCACCTCGTAGACACTGTTGTTCGGCCCGTCGACGCTCATGTCGAGCCGGAAGTTGAAGAAGTGCTGATGATTCGGACCGTAGATGCCGGGCGCCACCATCTTGCCCCAGCGCGGCGTCTCCCCCTCCGGAACAGCTCCGGTGGTCAGCACGCCGGACAGCTTCACCTCGACCTCGATCGAGGCGTCGTTGTACAGGTACCAGAAGAATCCGTACTCGTAGTTGCCCACGGTGCAGATCATCGAGATCACCAACCGGCGGGAACGCCTGACCTCGACCTCCTCGGTGCGGAAGTCGGTGTGTTTCCAGGAGATCCCGTAGTCCTCCTCGTGCATGCAGATCGCGTTCGGGATCGTGACCGCATTGCCTGCCGAGTCGTTGACCGTCCCGTCGAAGTAGAAGATCTCGCCCAGGCAGTCGCATCCGAGCGTGAGCGGGTTGGCGGAGAACCCCATCCCCACTTCACCCATGTCGAAGACGTTCTTGTTCCAGTGCGTCGGCGAGGTGTCGCCATAGGGCACAACCATTTCCGACAACGATCCGCGGTAGAGGATCGGCCGGGTGGCGCCCCGGTCGGTGTAGGTGACCTCGTGCAGCGTGACACCCTCACGCGGGTTGAACCCGATGCGCAGCGACCACTTCTGCCAGGTGACGTTCCAGCCGTCGACCGTGAAGCTCGGCCCCTCCGGCTGGGTGATCTCGATCGGCTTCACATCGTCACGAAACTGCGTGAACGCCGGCCGGTTGTTCTCGTCGAACATGAACTGCTCGGAGTAGTTGCCCGCCGTCGGCGGCAATGGCACCACGCCGTGGTCTTCGACATCGAGCACCGCCATGGCGTCGAGGTCGAAGGTGACGATCAGCCCCTCGACCGGGCGGGCGTACCCGTGCTCCGACGGAGCAGCACGCATGAACGTCAACGGCCGGCAGATCAGCGCCGAGTTGTCGTAATGGTCTGCGCCGCCGTAATAACCGGCCGGCCACGGATCGATCATCGCCAGGCTGAAGTCGGTGACACCGCGCTTACGCATCGCCTCCTGCCATCGCGGGTCCTCGCGGACCTTCTCCTCCACCCCGGTCATGTGCTCGACGAGATAGGAGGGGAACCGGCCGGGCACGGGGGTCCACGACTCGATGAGGCGTGAGCCGAGATCGACCACCGCCTCGTACACCATCTTGGCCGCCGCGTCGTACATCGTGACGAACGCGCACCGCGCCACGTCGGCGCCCGCGAAGGTCAGCGTCGCGGTCTTCGCCGGCTCCGCCAGATAGATCATCACGAACTTCAGTGTCGGCGTGCCGTATTGGCTCGACCGCACGATGTCGGCGGCAGCCTCGATCTCGGCACCGGTGAGCGGATCCAGCGGGTATCGGTCAACCCCGGCAGCATCCGTCGCCGGGGCGCGGGTGTCTTCCATCGTCATCAGACGGTCCCTTCTGTCTTCTCCTTGTCGGTGAGGTCGAAGACGGCCAGGTGCGCCAACGAATCCTCCTTCGAGACCTTGTGTGCCGACCGTCGTCCGAAGACGTAGACGGTCAGACCGAGGGCGAACATACCCAGGCTGATGCCACCCACCCACGTCATCCAGGTCGACGACGGCACGTCGATCCACGGCGTGACGAATGAGTAGTAGACGCCGCCGATGGTGCCGATGGTGCCCACGACCACGGTGATCCATACACCGGTCATGCCACCCGGAATCCGCCAGAACTGTTCATTGGCATAGCGATCGGCGTACTTGCGGCGCGCGATGATGACCGGGAACAGGAAGAAGAAGCCCGACAGCAACCACACGGTGGACAACCCGCCCTGCAGATAGATCGTCACGTTGGCCATGCTGCTCTGCGAGTACAGCCCGACCAGGATCAGCGAGGAGATGACGCCCTGGATCAGGATGGCGGTCACCGGGTTACGGGTGCGGGGATTGAGGTGGGTGAACAAGCGCGGCAGGTGCCGCTCCAGCCCGGAGACGAAGATCAGCCGCGAGTAGGCCACCTGGTAGGTCATCAGTGCGACGATGATGATGAACGCCAGCACGACAGCGCAGACCTCCATCAGGCCGGGGAAGCCGGCCACATCGAGCATGCCGATCACCCCGGTCACCGGGTCGATCTCGTCGCTGGGCAGCGCCATCATGGTGCCGAGCGTGGTGAGCAGGTAGATGGCCACCAGGGCTGTCGAGCCCCACAGGATCATCTTCGGGCCGCTCTTTCGCACCGAGAGGAACTCCGCACCCATGTTGTAGGGCGTCTCGACCCCGAGCAGGTACAGAAGCACTGTGCCGTAGAGGAATCCGGCGACTGCGAAGTTGGGGATGGTGGCCTCGGCCCAGCTGAACGGGGTGCCTGAACCGTTCTTGACGGCGAAGAGAAGGCCGCAGACGAAGATCGTGACCGTCAGGATGCCGTACACGACGAAAACGATGTTCATGATCTTCTGGTTGGCAGCGAGTTTCGCCAGCGCCAGCCCGATGACCGTCCACAGGATCACCAACTGCAAGATGATGCTGGTGGTCAAGCCGAGTTCGGTGTGGAAGGCGAGCAGCAGGAACTGCAGCACCACCGCCGGCGAGGACGCGGCGTTGAGGATCACCGGCACCCACGACAGGTATCCGCCGATGAATCCCCAGGTTTCGCCCATCGTCCGGGTGGCCCAGATGTACACACCACCCTGTCCGGGCCACAGGTTGCCCAGTTCCACCACCGCCATGCCGGCCGGGATGAGGAAGGTCAGGATGCCCAGCACCCACATCGGTATCGCGGTCCACCCACCTGCTGCCATCACCGACGATCCGGTGACCCAGCAGATGATGAACACGTAGGCCGCGGTCAGGCCGAACGTGGTCATGACCTTGGGCAGGATCTGTTCGGGGACCAGCTCAGTGGTCATCAATGCATCGCGCCCGGCGGGGGGCGCGGGTTCGGTTTGCGTCATAGGTTGTCTCCCAACTCAGTTGACGATCTGTCCGTCTCTCATTCGGACGACACGGCTCGCTTCGTCGGCCACCGTGGGGTCATGGGTGCTGGCGACGACGGTCACGCCCATCGTCGAGCAGAGTTCGCGGAGCATCCGCACGACGGTCTCTCCGGTGCGGTGATCCAGGTTCGCGGTCGGTTCGTCGGCGAGCACGAGGGCCGGGTTGCTGATCAGCGACCGGGCGATCGCGGTGCGCTGCTGTTCGCCGCCCGACATCTTGGTCGGTTGGTGATGAATCCGGTGCCCGAGGCCGACCAGCTCGAGCAGGTCGATGGCTCGCTGCCGTAGCGCGTCGCGATCGTAGGGTTCGAACATCAGTGGCAGCTCGACGTTCTCCACCGCCGACAGGAAGGGAATCAGGTTGTAGCTCTGGAAGATGAACCCGACTTTGTCGTGCCGGAGCGCGGCGAACTGGCTTTCCGTCAGCGTTGCGGTGTCCTTGCCCGCGACGGTCACCGTCCCCTTGGTCGGCCTGTCGAGCCCGCCGATGATGTTGAGCAGCGTGGACTTTCCGCTTCCACTGGGACCCATCAGACACACGAACTCGCCCGGCATGACGGTGAGATCGGCGGCCATCAACGCCTTGACGACTTCGTCGCCGAGCTTGTGCAGTTTCCAGACGTCCGAGATCTCGATCACGGGAGCGGGTGCGGTCATGTCAGCTTCCTTCGGTGAGCGAGCGAATCGGGGGGCGCGAGGCCGCCTTCCAGGTGGGCACGATGCTGGTGGCCAGGGCGGCCACGATGCTGACGCCGATCGCCACCGCGGCACCGACCGCCAGTCCCGACATCGACACGCCGGTGCCGACCACACCGGCGATGGCCAGACCCACGCCGGTCAACCCCGCCAGCAGCGCACCGGCGAGGGCACCGGCCACCGCGGCGATCGCGGGTTCGACGAGAAGCGCGGCGACGACGGGTGGGCGCGGAACGCCGTTGGCGCCGAGCACGCCGAGTTCGCGGGTGCGTTGGGTGACGGTCCTCGTGGTCGCCACCGCCACTTCTGCGACGCCGACGAGTAATACGGTGACCGCGATCAGCGTCACGGCGTGCCCGATTTCGTCGGCGTGCCCCAGAACCGCTGACTGGCGACGGATTCCGTCGCTCATCCCGAACACGAGGACGACGAGGAACGCCCCGGTCGCGGTCGTGACGGCGGGGAGCACCATCTCCCGTGCACGCCGACGGGCGGCGAGCCATCCGTAGGTCAGACCCTTGGTGATCATCGCGCGCTCAGCAATTCGACGGGGCGGTGCTGGAGCAAGCGGTGCACAGGCACCAGGGCGCCGACGATGGCCATCGCCGGAAGGAACATCGCCGTCATCGCGATGCCCTGCAGCCAGGCCGTCACCGTGGCGATGCCCGGGATCACCAGTGCCACAGCGATTCCCGCCGCAGCGATACCCACCACGTAGGCGGCGACGAACACCATCGCGGACTCGACGAGGAAGAAGTAGAGCACTTCGTCGGCCAGGCCGATGCTGGACATGATGCCGAATTCGCGACGCCGCTCGGCTACCGACGCCAAGAACGACGACACCGCGATGACGAAGCCCAGGGCCAGGCCGATCGTGGAGATCAGCCCCAGCGTCGACCCTGTCACCTTGCCGGAGAACAACGCCGAGAACTTCTGCTCGAAGGTCAGCGGACCGGAGCCACCGACGGTGTCGTAGACGAGCCCGGCGCCCTGCGGGTCCGGTTGCACGGACGGGTCGGCGGTGGCAGGCAACCCCACCTCGGCCGAGAAGGCCTGTGCCAGATCGCGTCGCTTCTCCGAACCGGCCGGCGCCGATACCACCCACCAACCACTCTGTCCGACAACGGATTCCGCTACAGAAGTGGGCACGATGACCGACTCACCGGCGCCTCCGATGCGGACCTGCAGACTCTGCCCGCCGATCGAGACACGGTCGCCGTCGGCCACGCCGAGGCGCCCGGCGGCACCGGTGGCGACCTGCGCTTCCCCGGCCGCGACGTCATCACGTCCGCGCAGAGAGACAGGATGACCGGCAACGTCGGCCACCCCGGACAGGGTGCGGGTGGCCGTCCATCCACCCGGGATGTCGATGTCGGGCGCCGGCCCGTTGGCGACGAGCGCTTCGACGTCGGGGTCGTAGTGCACGCCGGCTGCGGGCACGACCCACAGAGCGCCGCCGGACAGCACGTCGGTGACCGAATCCTGGCCTGTCATAGCGAAACTCGCAGAGACGGTGCGCACCACGGTGACGCAGGCGATCGCCAGCGCGATCCCGAGCACCGACAGGACGAAGCGCTCGGGCCTGCGCCGGATGTTGGCCAGCGCGAACCGGATCAGGCACATCACTGTGTTCTGCGAGCCGACGGGAAGCTGCTCGGAGCGCATCACCGCCGACGAATCGCCGACTTGACTCGTCTCCACGAGAAGTGATGGTGGGAGCCGCACGTAACACTCAGAGCCACCTGCGGTGACGTCGGTGTTAATACGCCAGGGGCGCAGTTACAGCAGCGTGTCGGGGACGCAACGGATTTCGTTGCCGACCTGTCAGTTCGAGATCGTCGGCCACGGTCGCGCCTGCTCGAGTTCGTAGGCGAGCTCCAGCAGCCGCGCATCCCGGCCGAGCGGCGCGGAGAACATCATGCCCACCGGCAGTCCCGATACCGAGCGCGCCAACGGCAACGAGATCGCCGGCTCCCCCGTCACGTTCTGCAGCGGCGTGAACGCCACCCAGTCGATGAGCCGCTCGATCACCTGCTGGTAGTCGGCCGTCGGGTCCAGGTGTCCGATGCGCGGGGTGACATCGGCCAGGGTCGGCGTCAACAGCAGGTCGTAGGTCTCCTGCAGGCGCGAGGTGATTCGCCGGGTGCGGGCCAGCCTGACCAGCGCGGCGGGCAGGCGTGCCAGATTGCGCGCCGCGTGGTGCTCCAACCCCAGCGTGAGGCTGTCCAGCCGGGTGCGGTCGAACGTCTCACCGAAGGTGCGCCGACCCCCGCGTACCAACGCGAATGCGAGGAACGACCAGTACAGAAGGAAGTCGTCGATGAATCGTCGCGGTATCGGGTTGTCCACGACGGTGACCCGGTGGCCGAGCCGTTCGAGCAGCGCCGCGGTCTGCAGGGTGAGTTCGGCGATCTCCGGCGCGGAGTCCCTCGCGATCGACTGCGTGCACACCGCGATGTGCAGGCGCTGGGCGCTGGGGCCGCGAACGTCGCCGACAGCGGGCAGCTTGGGATTGGCGACGATGCGTTCCATCTCCCGGTAGAAGGCTGCGGTGTCGCGGACCGACCGGGTGAGGACGCCGTTGTGCACGATCTGCAG
>NZ_JAQIIY010000031.1:0-72956 GCF_036946525.1 Mycobacterium kyogaense
GGTCGCGGAGCTGATCGACTGGGTGACGAGGAACATCTCGCTCACCCCGATCACCGACAGCACCGACGTGGTCTTCATCAGCCCGTTGAAGGAATTGCCCAGCGGCGGCACCATGACCCGTAGCGCCTGCGGCACGATGATCCAGCGCATCAGCTTGGTGGTCGTCATGCCCAGGGAGGCGGCCGCCTCGAACTGCCCCTTGGGCACCGAATCGAGTCCAGCCCTGATGATCTCGGCGATGTAGGCGCTCTCGTTGATCATCAGACCGACGATGGCCGCCTGTACGGCGGCCTTGACCGACAGACCGAGCAGATCGACGTCGTGGAACTGGTAGAGCCCCACCGCAGCCAGACCGGTGTAGATGATCACCAGTTTGCACCAGAAGCGGCGTGCCGCGGATGACCCAGATGTAGACGCTGGCGCACCATCTGACGACCGCGTACGGGGATCGGCGCATCAGTGCGATACCCAGTCCGACCACGGTGGCGAGCACCATCGCGATCGCCGACACCACGATCGTCAACATCAACCCGTCGAGAAACGCATCGCTGGGAGTGAACAGCGACTTCCAGAAGAACTGCCAGTCGAATTGCATCGCAACCTGTTTCTGGATGCTATTTCTGGATGCTGAGGTCGGACATGCCCCACTCGTCGAGGATCTTGCCGTAGGTGCCGTTGCTCTCCAGTTCGCCGAGCGCGGAAGCGATGGCGTCGTGCAGCGCCGTGTCGCCCTTGAGCGTGGCTGCGCCGATCTTGATCGTGCCGAACGGTTCGCCGACCGTCTGGATCTTGGCGCCAGTCTTGGTCTGGTAATAGCCGAGCGTCTCGGCCGTGTCCATGAACGCGTCGACCTGTCCGTTCTGCAGCTGCTGCAGCGACACGTCGGCCTGATTGCTGCGGTTG
Source organism: Mycobacterium kyogaense (assembly GCF_036946525.1). Taxonomy (GTDB): domain Bacteria; phylum Actinomycetota; class Actinomycetes; order Mycobacteriales; family Mycobacteriaceae; genus Mycobacterium; species Mycobacterium kyogaense_A. The sequence goes on from NZ_JAQIIY010000031.1 coordinate 904, forward strand.
ACATCGACAGCGGGTTTGCCTGCGGCGGTGCACTTGTCGGACTGTTCCATCGCCAGGGACTCGGCCGTGGTCGCGACGGCCACCATGACCTTTCTTGTGCCTGCACAGGCTGTCGTCGAGGCCGGTGACATCGGCCGGCTTGTCCTTGGCCACCGCGATGCCGGTGCCCGAGTAGACGTAGGGCACGAAGTCGACGACGGCCTCGCGTTCGGGTTTGATGTAGAGCTGCGCCATGATCACGTCGCACTGCTTGGCTTGTAGCGTCGGAATGACTGCGGCGAAGGCGGATTCGACGAACTGCGGTTTGAGCCCCATCTGCGCGGCGAGCGCCTTGCCCAGGTCCACCTCGCTGCCTATCAGTTCCCCGGATTCGTCGTGGTAGACGTTGGGGGGCGTGCCGTCGTTGGGGGCACAGATCTTCAGAGTGCCGGCCTGCAGGATGGCGGGCGGCTGGACTTTCGCCGGTCCGGTGGGCTCGGCAGTCGATGAATCATCCGACGAGCAGGCGCCGAGCCCCATGCTCAGCGCAGCGGCCACTACGGCGACGAGTGAGCGTTTCGATGGTCCTGTCACGGGTCCTCCCAGAACTCGGTGCCGGATGGACCATGCCATCCGATCTACCTATCGGACGATAGGTCACTATCGATCGATAGGCCACGGATCGGCGAGATCTTTTACCCCGATGTCACATGACCCGAATCGTGGGAAGACGAGCGCTCAGCTGGCGCGTGAGGTGGCCAGCTCCTTGAGGCGGCGTCGCGTGACGGTCCGGATGCCGTCCAGGCGGGCCTGGTCGAGCAACAACGAGCGCACGACGAAGTCGGCCGCCTGGACGGGACGCTGCCGGTGCACCGGCCCCGCCGGCCCGCCCTGCTCCCGCAGCGTCTCGAACAACACACCGTTGGTGGCGCGCACCACGAACGACGGCTCGAACGACGCGAACTCCCCCGCGCGCCTGCCGCCGGTCACCACGCGCTCGATCTGCCGGTGGAACGTCTCGATGCCCCGTCGCTCGGCCTCGAACTCGTCGAGTGCCAGCACCGCATCCTGGTACAGCCCCCGCGCGTCGAACGGCTGCACCAAGATCTCCCGGACGTCGCAGGCGATGGCGAGGTGGAGCTTCTCGGCCCAACTCGAGGTCTCCCCCAGCCGCTGGTCCATCCGCGCGATCGACGGCCCGAGATCGAGTTCGACCAGCGTGCGGAAGATCTCGTGCTTGGCCTCGAAGTGGTGGAACAGCGACGGCTGCCGGATGTGTACAGCCTCGGCGATGTCACGAGTCGAGGTGCCGAAATATCCCCGCTGGGCGAACAACACCGATGCCGCCAGCAGAATTCGCCCCCGCGTCGAGGACCAATCCACCGCCGGCGGTTCCCACCCCTGCCCGTACGTCACCGGTCCACTCTGACACAGCGCTAGCGGATCACCCGATCAGAACCCCAGCCTCCCCAGCTGTTTGGGATCGCGCTGCCAGTTCTTGGCGATCTTGACGCGCAGATCGAGGTAGACCTTGGTGCCGAGAAGCTTCTCGATCTGCATGCGCGCCGCGGTGCCGACCTCACGCAGCCGGGCGCCGCCCTTGCCGATCACGATGCCCTTCTGCGAATCCCGCTCGACGTAGAGGATCGCGTGCACGGCGATCAGCGGCGGCTGATCGTCTCGGCTCTCCCGCTCCTCGATCTCGTCGATCACCACCGCCAGTGAATGCGGCAGTTCGTCTCGGACGCCCTCGAGCGCGGCCTCGCGGATCAGCTCGGCCATCAACACTTCTTCGGGCTCGTCGGTGAGCTCCCCGTCCGGATAGAAGGCAGGACCGGGCGGCAGATGCGAAACGATGACGTCGGTCAGCACGTCGAGTTGCTCGGCTCTGGTCGCCGAGACGGGCACGATGTCGGCGTCAGGGCCCACGAGTTCACTGACCGCCATCAGCTGTTGCGCCACAGCGTCTTTGCTGACCTTGTCGATCTTCGTGACGATCGCGACCAGCGTGGTCCTCGGCGCCACAGCGCGGATCTGCTCGTAGATGAACCGGTCACCCGGTCCGATCTTCTCGTCGGCCGGGATGCAGAGGCCGATGACGTCGACTTCGGAGTAGGTGTCCTTGACCAGATCGTTGAGCCGCTGCCCCAGCAAGGTGCGGGGCCGGTGCAGTCCCGGGGTGTCGACGAGCACGATCTGGAAGCTGTCCCGGTGCACGATTCCCCGGATGGTGTGGCGGGTGGTCTGCGGCCGGTTCGACGTGATCGCCACCTTCGCGCCCACCAGCGCATTGGTCAGCGTGGACTTGCCGGTGTTCGGCCGTCCCACGAAACAGGCGAAGCCTGACCGGAATTCGTCGCTCACAGCGGGGTTCCGGTCCGGTCGGTGACGATGATCGCGGCGTCGGCACTCAACTCGCGGACGGCGGCCACCCCCGGATCGTCGGCGTCACCGCCGGTGAGCACCGCAGCTTCCAGACCCGTCGCGCCGCTGGACACCGCGGCCGCGACGGCGGCCTGAAGGGCCGTCAGTTCCAACGCCGCCAGTCGCACGGGGGCGCCGGCGTAGGTGCGGCCGTCGGCGTCGCGCACCGCGGCACCGCTTGCCGCCTCCGCCCGCGCCATGGCGCCGCGGGCGAGCACCACTAGCTTGGCGTCTTCGGCGTCGAGATCACTGCCCATCGCTGTCCTCCGTGTCCTCCGGCTCGGGGTCGACGGGACTGACGAGCACGGTGCCGACGCGCACACGCCCGCGCGGGTCCGGGCCGCCTTCGGCCCGCAACAGCAGTCCGTCCCAGGTGATCTCGGCGCCGGGCAGCGGAACGCGGCCCAGCTCGAGGGCCAACAGTCCGCCGACTGTGTCGACGTCGAGATCCTCGGACAACTCGAGATCGTAGAGCTCGCCGAGATCCTCGATGGGTAACCGCGCCGACACCCGGTACTGCCGTTCGCCGAGATCCTCGACGGGGGCGACCTCGTCGACGTCGTACTCGTCGGCGATCTCGCCGACGATCTCCTCCAGTACGTCCTCGATCGTGACCAGGCCGGCGATCGCGCCGTACTCGTCGACGAGCAGAACCATGTGCACACGGTCGAGCTGCATCTCCCGCAGCAGAGCATCCAGCGGCTTGGAATCCGGCACGAACGCCGGCTTGCGCATCACGTCGGCCACCGAGGTGTCCCGGCCGCCGTTGCGTGACGAGTACGTCCGCTGCACAAGGTCTTTGAGGTAGACGACGCCGACGATGTCGTCGACGTTCTCACCGATCACCGGGATCCGGGAATGCCCGCTGCGCACCGCCAGCGACGTGGCTTGACCGGCTGTCTTGTCTGATTCGATCCACACCATCTCGGTGCGCGGCACCATCACCTCACGCGCCGGCGTGTCACCGAGCTCGAACACCGACTGGATCATCCGACGTTCGTCGTCGGCCACCACACCGCGCTGCTGGGCGAGGTCGACCACCTCACGTAACTCGATCTCCGAGGAGAACGGTCCGTTGCGGAATCCGCGGCCCGGCGTGAGTGCATTACCGAGCAGCACCAGCAGCCGGCTGATGGGGGTGAACACCACCGAGATGCCTTGCAGCGGAAGCGCCGAGACCAAAGCGATCGTGTAGGCGTTCTGCCGGCCGACGGTGCGGGGACCCACTCCGATCGCGACGAAGCTGATCACTGTCATGATGGCCGCGGCCGTCATGAGTCCGCCACTGACGCCCAGGTAGTCGTCGAGGTAGGCCGCCAGCAGCACCGTCGCGCTCACCTCGCACGCAATGCGCAGCAGCACAACGAGATTGATGTACCGAGGACGATCGGCCATCACCTGGAGAAGCCGCACCGCGCCGGGTCGGTCGTCGCGCACCAACTCCTCGACGCGAGCCATCGACACGGTGCTGACCGCGGCGTCGATCGCGGCGAAGAGGCCCGCGGAGGCGATCAGCAGGATCGCCCCGACGAGCTGGCCCAACCCGGTCACGGAGTGTCGCCGCGGGGGGACTCGTAGCGGGATTCGTTGAAGTACCGCGATTCGTCGAGCAACCGGCGGTCCTTCTCGGTCTGCCGGTCCTGGTGGTAGGCCTCGACCTGTTCGGCCACCCACTCCTCGAGCAGCTGCCGTTGCAGGGCGAACATCTCTTTTTCCTCGTCGGGTTCGGCGTGGTCGTAACCCAGCAGATGCAGCACGCCGTGCACGGTGAGCAGGGCCAGTTCCTGTCCGAGCGTGTGGCCCGCGTCGGTCGCCTGCTTGGCGGCGAACTCCGGACACAGCACGATGTCGCCCAGCATCTCCTGGCCCGGCTCGGGGGCGTCCGGGCGCCCGCCGGGCTCGAGCTCGTCCATCGGGAAGCTCATCACGTCGGTGGGGCCGGGCAGATCCATCCAGCGCATGTGCAGGTCGGCCATGGCAGCTGAATCCAACAGCACCATGGACAATTCGGCAGCGGGATTGACGTCCATCTTGCGGATCACGAAGCGCGCGACGCTCACTAGTTCGGTTTCGGAGACGTCGATGCCCGACTCGTTGGACACCTCGATGGTCATGGGTTCGATTACCGCCTCGGCCGTCCGGTGCCGGAGCGGCGCTGGGCCCGGTTCATCAGGGTCGGCTCCTCGAATTTGGCGTAGGCGTCGACGATCTCGGACACCAACCGGTGGCGCACCACGTCGGCGCTGGTGAGTTCGGAGAAGTGGATGTCGTCGATGCCGTCGAGAATCCGCATGGCGGCGTTGAGCCCCGACGGCGCCCCACCGGGCAGGTCCACCTGCGTGATATCGCCTGTCACAACGATTTTCGAGTTGAAGCCCAACCGGGTCAGGAACATCTTCATCTGCTCGGCGGTGGTGTTCTGCGCCTCGTCGAGGATGATGAACGCATCGGAGATCGTGCGGCCGCGCATGTAGGCCAGCGGCGCGACCTCGATCACGCCGGCGCTCATCAGCTTGGGGATGAGCTCAGGATCCATCATGTCGTGCAGCGCGTCGTAGAGCGGGCGCAGATAGGGGTCGATCTTCTCGCTCAGGGTTCCGGGCAGGAAGCCCAGACGTTCACCGGCCTCGACGGCGGGGCGGGTCAGGATGATGCGGCTGACCTGTTTGGACTGCAGCGCGCTGACGGCTTTCGCCATCGCCAGATAGGTCTTGCCGGTGCCCGCAGGCCCGATGCCGAACACGATGGTGTGGTGATCGATCGCGTCGACGTAGCGCTTCTGGTTCAGCGTCTTGGGCCGGATGGTCTTGCCGCGGCGGCTGAGGATGTCCAGCGTCAGCACGTCGGCCGGGGATTCGTCACCGGCCCCGGTCAGCATGGCCACGCTGTGTCGCACCGCGTCGGGGGTGAGCCGCTGACCGCTGCCGAGGATCTCGAGGAGTTCGGAGACAACGCGTTCGGCCAGCGCGACATCGGCCGGTTCACCGGAGACGGTCAGTGCGTTGCCGCGGGCGTGGATATCGGCGGTGAGGAGGGTTTCCAGCGCCCGGAGGTTCTCGTCGGAGCGGCCGAGCAGGCCCACCACGAGGTCGGGCGGAACGGTGATGCTGCTGCGGACCTGCGAACTGTCCGAGCCTGCGTTCGTCTCGCGGGGCGTCACGTGGGGTTTTCTGCCTGCTTCCTGAGCTGGTGATTGCTGACGTCCAGTTTAGCGTCAGGACCAGCGCGGGGTCAGCACCCCGAGCGCACCCAACGCGACGGCCGCCGCCGTGGATGTCCGCAGCACCGAGGGGCCGAGCCTCACGATGCGCGCCCCTGCCTCGGTCAGGGTGGCCAGTTCGGCGTCGGTGATGCCCCCCTCGGGTCCGACCACCAGCAGCACCGCGGCAGCGCCGGCCAGCGGTATTTCCGCGAGCGGAAGCTCGGCCGATTCGTGCAACACCAGGACCGGTTCGGGAGCGGCGGCCCGCACGAGCTCGGCCAGCCCGGCGGTGGAGACGACGTCGTGGACGGCTGGGACATGCGGGCGCCGCGACTGTCGAGCGGCAGACCGCGCCACCGCAGCCCACCTGCGCAGACCTTTGTCGGTCTTCGCCGCGCCCTCCCAGCGCGCGACGCACCGGGCCGCCTGCCACGGCACGAAGGCGTCGGCGCCGGCTTCGGTGGCCAGTTCGACGGCGAGCTCGGCCCGCTCCGATTTGGGCAGGGCCTGCACCACCGTGACCGTCGGCACCGGTGGTTCGACGACGCGCCGGTCCTGAACGCGCGCAGTCAGGCGTCCCTTCGCGACGTCTTCGACGATGCAGTGCGCGACCACGCCCACGCCGTCGGACAGGTCGAGGTGCTCCCCCGTCCTGGTGCGGCAGACCGTCGCCGCATGGTGCCCCTCGTCGCCGTCGACGACAGCGAGCTCACCGACCGCGGGAACCGCGTCGACGTAGAACAGGGTCCGCAAACGTCAGCGACCCGTGAACGTCTCGCGCAACCGAGAGAACAGCCCGCCGCCGTTGTTCGCGGAGGCGGACTGCGACGTGCGCACCTGCGCGGTGTCGCGGCTGCGCTCCTTGAACGAACGCAGCAGTTCGATGTCGTCGTGATCCAGCCGCGACGGCACCACCACGTCGATGTGGGCATGCAGGTCACCGCGCACGCCGGACCGCAGATGCGGCATCCCGTGACCGCGCAGCGTCGTCACCGACCCCGGCTGCGTGCCCGCACCAACCGTGATCTCGGTCGGACCGTCGAGGATCGCATCCACCGACACCGAGGTGCCCAGCGCGGCGTCGACCATCGGAACCGAGATCGTGCAGTGCAGGTCGTCGCCGTCGCGGACGAACACGTCGTGCGGCTTCTCGTGCACCTCGACGTACAGGTCACCGGCCGGGCCGCCACCGGGCCCGACCTCACCCTGCGCGGCCAGGCGCACCCGCATTCCCTCGCCGACGCCGGCGGGGATCTTGACGCTGATCTCGCGACGCGCCCGCACCCGACCGTCACCGGCGCACCGGTTGCACGGATCGGGGATCACCTCACCGACACCGCCGCACACCGGGCAGGGGCGCGACGTCATCACCTGACCGAGCAGCGAACGCTGGACCGTCTGCACCTCACCGCGGCCGTGGCAGGTGTCGCACGTCATCGGGGTCGAATTGCCGTGGGTGCCCTTGCCGTGGCAGAGGTCGCACAGCACCGCGGTGTCGACGGTGACCTGCTTGGTCACGCCGGTCGCGCATTCCTCCAGGTCGAGCCGCATGCGCAGCAGCGAATCCGAGCCGGGGCGGACACGGCCGATGGGACCGCGGGATGTGGCGCCGCCGCCGAAGAACGCCTCGAAGACATCCCCGAGGCCCCCGAAGCCCGAGAACCCGCCACCGCCGGCACCGGCCGACTCCAGGGGATCCCCGCCCATGTCGACGATGCGTCGCTTCTCGGGATCGCTGAGCACCTCGTAGGCGGCGCTGACGTCCTTGAAGCGCGCCTGCGCCTCTTCGTCGGGGTTGACGTCGGGGTGCAGTTCGCGGGCCAGCTTGCGATAGGCGCGCTTGATCTCCGTATCACTGGCGCCTTTGCCCACTCCGAGCAAACCGTAATAGTCGCGTGCCACGCTCAACCTCTCCCACCCGTCGATCTGTGCTGAATACCCAACGCAGCACAGCTCAGCGGCTACCTAGGACTTCGCCAATATAGAGAGCAACTGCGGCGACGTTGGCGATGGTTCCCGGATAGTCCATCCGTGTGGGACCCAACACACCCATGCCGCCGAACACCTTGCCCGAACTACCGTATGCCGTGCTGACCACCGAGGTGCCGGCCATCTGCTCGGCCTGGGTCTCGTGCCCGATCCGCACGGTCACCCGGCCCGCCTCCTGCTGCTTGGCCAGCAGCCGCAGAACCACCACCTGCTCCTCGAGCGCCTCCAGGACCGATCGCAGCGAGCCGCCGAAATCGGCGGTGTTGCGGGTCAGGTTGGCGGTGCCGCCGAGCAGCAGACGCTCCTCGGTGTGCTCCACGAGCGTCTCGACCAGCACCGTCGCCGCCCGGCCGACCGCGTTGGCCAGCCCGCCCTGGCCGGTGATGTGCGACGCGAGATCGGACACCGCGATCGAGGCGGCCGCAAGCGGCTTACCCTCCAGAGCCTGTCCCAGAAGGTCTCTCAACTGCGCCAGCTGGGCGTCGTCGATGCCGTCGCCGAGTTCGACGATGCGCTGATCCACGCGCCCGGAGTCGGTGATCACGACCAGCAGCAGCCGGGCCGGGGTCAGTGCGACCACCTCGAGGCGACGGACCGTCGACGTGGACAGCGTCGGATACTGCACGATCGCGACCTGGCGGGTCAGCTGCGCCAGCAGCCGGACCGCGCGCCGCAGCACGTCGTCGAGGTCGACGCCGGATTCGAGGAAGGACAGGATCGCGCGGCGCTCCGCCCCCGACATCGGCTTCACATCGTCGAGCCGATCGACGAATTCGCGGTAGCCCTTCTCGGTCGGTACCCGGCCGGAGCTGGTGTGCGGCTGGGTGATGTATCCCTCGGCCTCCAGCACGGCCATGTCGTTGCGCACGGTCGCACTGGACACCCCGAGGTTGTGCCGCTCGACCAGTGTCTTGGAGCCGATGGGCTCCTTCGTCGCGACGAAATCGGCGACGATCGCGCGGAGAACTTCGAATCGGCGCTCATCAGCGCTGCCCATTGCTCACCCCACTTCGAATCGCATGTGACCGACCGGTTCATTTTACGGTCATCAACAGGGGTGATCGCGTTTGAGCGGTCCGGCGCACTCTCGGGCGTCGGGTTAACCTTGCGAGGCTAAGCAGAAGCGATGGTAGGCAAGCAAAGGCGCGTCGATGATCTTCAAGGGTGTCCGCGACGGCAGGCCGTATCCGGATCACGGTCTGTCCCACCGGCAATGGGCCCAGATTCCGCCGCGCCAGATCCGCCTCGATGAACTCGTGATGACGACGACGGTGCTGGCCTTGGACCGGCTGCTGTCGGAGGACTCGACCTTCTACGGCGACCTGTTCCCGCACGCGGTGCGCTGGCGCGGCAACGTCTACCTCGAAGACGGGTTGCACCGCGCGGTGCGGGCGGCGCTGCGCAATCGCACCGTGTTGCACGCGCGGGTGTTCGACATGGACATGCCCGCGCCGCAAATGGGCTGAGCCCTCACCCCAGCAACGGTTTGCGGTCCCGGGTCAGGTCGGTCATCGCCTTCTGCATCGCAGCCTCCACCCGGGCGGCGAAATGTTCGTCAGCCTCGCCGTCGGCGACGGTCATCGGGGCGAGCACGCGCGTGACGAGCTTGGTCGGCAGCGGCAGGTAGGGCAGCATGCCGACCGCGCCGACATTGAGACCCCATGGCACCGACACGCTCACCGGCAGCGCTTTGACGCGAAGAACCTTGTCCAGGCGCAGAGCTCGCGCCAGCCGCTCGCCGCTGGAGAGCACCAGCAGCGACTCCCCCGCACCGGCGGTGACCAGCGGGACGATCGGTACCTGCTGCTCGACGGCCAGCTTCGCGAAGCCGGTGCGGCCGTCGAACTTCACCAGGTTGCGCTCGTCGAACGTCTTCGCCGCGTCCTTGTCGCCACCGGGGAACACCAGGACGTGGTGGCCCGCCTCGAAGGCCTCCACGGCGCTGTCGCGGCTGGCCGGACGCGCCCCGAGAGGCTCGAAGAGTCGACCGACTCCCAGCGTCCAGGCGAGCTGATGGGTCAGGATCGTCAGCGGACGATCGAGGTGCATCTCGTCCAGGGCTGCCCGGACGGCGAAGACGTTCAGGTCGACGACGCCGCCGAAGCCGTGATTGGCGACGAACAGCACGGGCTCCTCAGGCACATCGATCGACGCCTCGATGTCGAGCCGGTGGTAGCGCCGGACGAATTCACCCCCGACGGCGGCGACTGCTGCCATGGCCCGCGCGATCGCGTCGTCGACGACAGGCTCGCCACCCAGGCTCTCGGCCACGCCGTCGAGGGCGGACAGAATCCCGTCGGCAAGGCTTTCCAGCCGACCCCGCTCGTCCGCATCCGCCACGGTCGCCCCCTTCGGTCGCGGTTATCGAAGCACACGCCGGGTGCTGGCGGAGCCGAGTGCGCGCACGGTATGAGTAGAGCTATGAAATTGACAGGTGTCGGGTTGTGGAGTTCGCAGTTGCGGTACGGCAACGCCGGGGAGGCGGCCGAGGCGGCCGCCGAGCTCGATGAGCTCGGTTTCCCGGCGCTGTGGATCCCCGACGTCGGCGGCCCGGTGCTCGACGCCGTCGACAACCTGTTGACCGCGACGTCGAAGACCGTCATCGCCACCGGCATCCTGAACCTGTGGATGCACGAGCCGGCCGAGGTGGCCGCGCGATACGCCACACTCACCGAAACCCATGGTGAGCGCTTCCTTCTCGGCATCGGTGTCAGCCATGCCCCGCTGATCGACTCGCAGGAGCCAGGCCGCTACCGCAAGCCGCTGGCCGCCACGAAGGCCTTCCTCGACGGCATCGACGCATCGCCGACCCCGGTGCCGGCCGCCAATCGGGTGCTCGCGGCACTCGGCCCGAAGATGCTTGAGCTGTCGGCGACCCGGGCTGCCGGCGCGCACCCCTACCTGAGCACGCCCGATCACACCCGCACGGCGCGAGAACTGTTGGGTGACGGACCGATGCTGCTCCCCGAGCAGAGCGTGCTGCTCGTCGACAACAGAGACGACGCACGCGCGATCGGCACCGACTGGCTGCGCTCGTACCTGGGGTTGCCGAACTATGCGAACAACATCCTGCGCAGCGGCTTCACCGAGGAGGACATCAGCACGGTCAGCGACCGGCTGTTCGACGCGCTGATCGCCTGGGGCGACGAGGAGACTGTGCTGCGCCGGGTCACCGAGCATCTCGACGCCGGCGCGGATCACGTGTGCGTGCAGGTGCTCACCGCGGATCCGCGGGAGTTCCCGCGGGAGCAGTGGCGCCGGCTGGCGGCCGCTCTGGCGTGATCGACACTGCCCTGATCAGGTCAGCAGGTCTCGCACCACGGCGTCGGCGAGGAGCCGCCCCCGGTCGGTGAGCACCAGCGCATCGTCTGCGGCGCGCACCAGGCCGTCCCGGACCGCGCGATCCGCACGAGCGCGCTCGTCGTCGTCCAGCAGTGCCGTCGGCAGCCCGTTACGCAGCCGCATCCGCAGCATCACGTCCTCGACGTGGACCGTCGCCGCGTCGAGGTTCTCGAAGTCCGCGACGGGCAGCTCACCTTTGTCCAGCGCGGAGGCATAGGCATTGGGGTGCTTGACATTCCACCATCTGGTGGTGCCGACGTAGCCGTGCGCTCCCGGTCCGGCACCCCACCACTGGCCACCGTTCCAGTAGCCGACGTTGTGCCGGCACTGACCACCGGGACGCGACCAGTTCGACACCTCGTACCAGTCGAGGCCGGCGGCGGCGAGCCTGCGGTCCAACAGCTCGTAGCGGCGCGCGAGCACGTCGTCATCGGGAGCGGGAAGCTCGCGGCGGCGCACCTTGCGGGCCAGCGCGGTGCCGTCTTCGACGATCAACGCGTAGGCCGACACGTGGTCGACACCCGCCTCGATCGCGGCGTCGGCGGACCGCATCAGATCGTCGTCGTTCTCACCAGGGGTGCCGTAGATCAGGTCGATGTTGACGTGCTCGAAGCCCGCCCGCCGAGCCTCCTGTGCCGCCTCCAACGGTCGGCCCGGGGAGTGGACCCGGTCCAGCGTCGCCAGCACGTGCGCAGCGGTGGACTGCATGCCCAGCGAGACGCGGGTGTAGCCGGCCGCGCGCAGGCCGTCGAAGAACGCCGGTGACGTCGATTCCGGGTTGGCTTCGGTCGTCACCTCCGCATCCGGCGCGAGCGTGAAGTGCTCGCGGATCGCATCGAGCACCGCGGCGAGCCCGGCCGCCCCGAGCAGCGACGGGGTGCCGCCGCCGACGAACACCGTCGACACCGCTGGCGCGGTCCCGAGCCGCGCCGAGGCGAGCGTGAGTTCGGTGCGCAGAGCAGCCAGCCAGCCGGCCGGTGTGGCTCCTCCCAACTCGGCCGGCGTGTAGGTGTTGAAGTCGCAGTATCCGCAGCGTGTGGCGCAGAACGGCACATGGATGTACAGCCCGAACGGTGCACCGGGGGCGAGCACCAGCTCCGGGAGCTGCGCGGCCTGGGTGGATACGACGGGCATGCGACCAGTGTTCCAGGTGGCGCGGGGCGGGGACTTTTGCTCGCCGTGAGCGCAAATCTGTGCCGGTTGGGATCGGTGGGCCCCCTCGTGGCACAATGGCCGGGTGATCGACGCCGGCATCCTGCCCACCTGCGTAGCGCTGGTGATCCGTCGTCACGTCGACTTCAAGCGTGTGTGCAGCAGCTGTTGTTGTCCTCTGTGACCTCGTAGACCTGCCCACCTGAACTTTTCAGCTGGCCGCCGGATCTGCGTCGCCGGACAGCCCCCGGTGACAGTGCGCAGTGACGAAGGCCGGCTCCGATTGAGGAGCCAGTCATGACATCAGCACCGGAAGCAACACCCAAGCCCGCCAAGCGTCCCCGCGGCGAAGGCCAGTGGGCGCTCGGGTATCGCGAGCCGCTCAACGCCAACGAACAGGCCAAGAAGGACGACAACCCGCTCAACGTGCGGGCTCGCATCGAGAACATCTACGCCAAGAACGGCTTCGAGTCGATCGACAAGGGTGACCTGCGCGGCCGGTTCCGCTGGTGGGGGCTCTACACCCAGCGCAAGCCCGGCTACGACGGCACCTGGACCGGTGACGAGAACACCGACATGCTCGAAGACGAGTACTTCATGCTGCGGGTGCGCAGCGACGGCGGCGCACTGACCGCGGCGGCGCTGCGGACGCTCGGCGGCATCTCCACCGAGTTCGCGCGCGACACCGCCGACATCTCCGACCGCCAGAACGTCCAGTACCACTGGATCCGCGTCGAAGACATGCCCGAGATCTGGCGCCGGCTCGACGAGGTCGGACTGCAGACCACCGAGGCGTGCGGCGATTGCCCTCGCGTCGTGCTCGGATCGCCGCTGGCCGGCGAGTCGCTCGACGAGGTCATCGACGGCACCCCCGCGGTCAACGAGATCGTCAAGCGCTACGTCGGCAAGCCGGAGTACTCCAACCTGCCGCGCAAGTTCAAGACCGCGATCTCGGGCCTGCAGGACGTCGTCCACGAGGTCAACGACGTCGCGTTCATCGGCGTCGAGCATCCCGAGCACGGACCCGGCTTCGACCTCTGGGTCGGAGGCGGCCTGTCGACCAACCCCATGCTGGGGCAGCGGGTCGGCGCCTGGGTTCCGCTCGACGAGGTGCCCGACGTGTGGGAGGGCGTGGTCAGCGTCTTCCGTGACTACGGCTATCGGCGCCTGCGCGCGAAGGCGCGGCTGAAGTTCCTCGTCAAGGACTGGGGCGTGCAGAAGTTCCGCGAAGTTCTCGAGACGGAGTACCTGAAGCGCCCGTTGATCGACGGACCGGCCCCCGACCCGGTGACCCGCCCGATCGACCACGTCGGTGTGCAGAAGCTCAAGAACGGCCTCAACGCCGTCGGGGTCGCCCCGATCGCCGGCCGGGTGTCGGGCACGATCCTGACCAAGGTCGCCGACCTCGCCGAAGCGGCCGGCAGTGACCGCATCCGCTTCACGCCGTACCAGAAGCTGATCATCCTCGACGTCCCGGACGACAAGCTCGACGAGTTGCGGAGCGGGCTGGATGCGCTGAATCTTCCGTCCACCCCGTCACACTGGCGGCGCAACCTGATGGCCTGCACCGGCATCGAGTTCTGCAAGCTGAGCTTCGCCGAGACCCGCAGCCGCTCGCAGGTGCTGGTGCCGGAGCTGGAGAAGCGGCTCGAGGACATCAACAGCCAGCTCGACGTGCCGATCACGATCAACATCAACGGCTGCCCCAACTCGTGCGCCCGCATCCAGGTCGCCGACATCGGGTTCAAGGGCCAGATGGTGGACGACGGCGACGGTCCCGAGGAGGGTTTCCAGGTCCACCTCGGGGGAAGTCTGGGTCTGGACAGTGGCTTCGGCCGCAAGCTGCGCCAGCACAAGGTGGTCGCCACGGAGCTCGGCGACTACATCGAGCGGGTTGTTCGTAATTTCGTGAAACAACGGGAGCAGGGCGAGCGTTTCGCTACGTGGGCACTACGAGCAGACGACGCGGACTTGAGGTGATGTGACGTGACCGACGTGATGACCGAGACGGACTTGCAGCAATTGGCCGAGCGCGGTGCGGCGGAGTTGGGGCCGCACGCGTCAGCTGTCGACCTGCTGCGATGGACTGACGAGAACTTCGCCGGCAACTACATCGTGGCGTCGAACATGCAGGACGCGGTGCTCGTCGAGATGGCCGCAGCGGTGCGTCCGGGTGTCGACGTGCTGTTCCTCGACACCGGGTACCACTTCGTCGAGACCATCGGCACCCGGGACGCGGTCGAGGCGGTCTACGACGTGAACGTCGTCAACGTGCGGCCGGAGAACACCGTCGCCGAGCAGGACGCGCAGTTCGGCAAGAACTTGTTCGAGCGCAGCGCCAACGAATGCTGCCGGATGCGCAAGGTCGAGCCGCTGTCCAAGGCGCTGCGCGGCTACTCGGCGTGGGTGACCGGCATCCGCCGAGTCGAGGCGCCGACGCGGGCGAACGCGCCGCTGATCAGCTGGGACCAGGCGTTCGGGTTGGTCAAGATCAACCCGTTGGCGGCGTGGACCGACGACGACATGCAGGACTACATCGACACCCACGGCATCCTGGTGAACCCGCTGGTCGACGAGGGCTATCCGTCGATCGGTTGCGCACCGTGCACCGCGAAGCCGGTCGCCGGCGCCGATCCGCGCAGCGGCCGGTGGCTGGGGCAGGCCAAGACGGAGTGCGGGCTGCACGCCTCGTGAGCCCGTTCGCGGACTCGCTGGTGCTGACCGCTCACGGCAGCGCTGATCCCCGGTCGGCCGCGACCGCGCGCGCGATCGTCGACTGCATCGGCCGCCGCCGTCCCGGACTCGACGCCCGGGTGGCGTTCTGTGAGCAGAACGCGCCGAATCTCGTCGACGTCCTGACCTCGGTGCCGCGCGGACGCGCGGTGGTGGTGCCGCTGCTGCTGGCCGACGCCTATCACGCGCGCGTGGACATCCCGGCCATGATCGAGGAGTCCGGGTCGCACGCCCGGCAGGCCGAGGTGCTCGGTGAGGACGAACGTCTGATTTCGGTGCTGCGGCAACGCCTCGAGCACGCGGGCGTGTCGCGCCTGGATCCGGACGTCGGTGTGATCGTCACCGCGGTCGGGTCGTCGCACACGCAGGCCAACGTCCGCACCGGCGCCGTGGCGCGCGACGTGGTGCTGACGACGGGTTGGATGGCCACCACGGCGTTCGCCACCGGTCCGTCGCCGTCTGTGGCCGAGGCGGTCGCCGACCTCCGCGAGCGCGGGGTGAGCCGTCTGGTGATCGCGCCGTGGTTCCTCGCCCCGGGCCGCATCACCGACAGGGTCGCGGCATACGCGCGGCAGGAGGGCATCCCGATGGCGGCGCCGCTGGGTGCTCACCGCCAGGTCGCCGAGACGGTGCTGGATCGCTTCGATGCCGCTCGATCGGCCCGCGCAGCGGCCTGACCAGCGCAGTTTCGGAGTCCAGGTACGCTCGGGGCCACCTGATGGCTCACGAGCAAGGACTCGATGCACCCCCATAGACCCGAGGCGGTCACATGCTGACCGCCGTTGCTGCAATTCTGCTGGGCCTCGTCGTGGTTTTCGCGATCACTGTGGCGACGGGTTATTTCGTTGCCCAGGAGTTCGCCTACATGGCGGTCGACCGATCCCGCCTGAAGGCGCGCGCCGACGCCGGTGACCGGGCCGCCGAACGTGCCCTGACCGTGACGAAGCGGACGTCGTTCATGCTGTCGGGCGCACAGCTGGGCATCACCGTCACCGGGCTGCTCGTCGGATACGCCGCCGAGCCGCTGATCGGCCGTGGCCTCGAGGCCCTGCTGGGCGGTTCGGGGATCCCGGTGGCGGTCGCGGTGGCGATCGGTGGTGTGGCCGCGATCGGCGTCTCGACGGTGATCCAGATGCTGTTCGGCGAACTGTTCCCGAAGAACCTCGCGCTGGCGCGGCCGGAGCAGCTGGCGCGGCGGTTGGCGTGGTCCACCACCACATATCTGGCACTGTTCGGCTGGCTGATCTGGCTGTTCGACCAGTCGTCGAACCTCCTGTTGCGCGCGTTGCGCATCGAACCGGTGCACGACGTCGAACACTCGGCCACACCGCGCGACATGGAGTACATCGTCGCGACATCGCGTGAGGCGGGCGAGATCCCGGTGGAACTGTCGACGCTGCTCGACCGAATCCTGGACTTCCCCACCTCCACGGCCCGGCACGCGATGATCCCGCGAGCCCGCGTCGACACGGTGCTCGCCACCGAGCCGGTGTCGGATGTGTTGGCGCGCATGGCGTCTGCACACACCCGTTACCCCCGTCGTGGCGGCCGGGCATGACGACGTCGTCGGCGTCATCCACCTGCACGACCTGCTGTCGATCGATGCGACGACGGGCACGGCGGCGCAACACTGCCGACAGGCGGTGGTCGTACCCGAGACGCTGCCCCTGCCGAATGTGGTTCGTGCACTTGCCGATTCGAAGGAAGAGATGGCCGTCGTGATCGACGAGTTCGGCGGCTTCGCCGGGATCGTCACGATGGAGGACCTGGCCGAGGAACTGGTCGGCGACATCGACGACGAGCACGACGGAACACGGCAGCAGGAGTCCGTCACCGAGGTCGCGGACGGCTGGCTGGTGGCCGGGGATCTGCCCGTCGACGAGGCGGAACGCGTGCTCGGCGTGACGCTGCCGGTCGGCGACTACGAGACCGTGGCGGGCATGGTGATCGCGCACGCCGACGGACTACCTGCCGTCGGCGACCGGGTGTCGGTGCCCCTTCCGGCCGAACCGTCCGACTTCCTGAGCACACAACCGCCTGCCGAGCGGGCGCTGGTCGCTGAGGTCCACGCTGTGCGCAGGCGTGTCCCGGCGCGCGTCCAACTGAGCACGGCCGACGCCGAGCCGAGGTCACAGGTGGAAAACGATGTCTAGCTTCTGGTCCATATCCCTGATCACGGCTGCGCTGATCGCCTTGAGCGCGTTCTTCGTCGCCGTCGAGTTCTCCTTGATCGCGGCCCGGCGCAGCCGACTCGAGGACGCGGCCGCCGACAGCCGCGGCGCCCGGGCAGCGCTGCGCAGCGCCTCCGAGCTGTCGGTGGTGCTGGCAGGAGCGCAGCTGGGAATCACCGCGTGCACCCTCTTGCTTGGTGCGATCACCAAACCTGCTGTGCACTACGCACTGTCGCCGTGGCTGCGCGACATCGGAGCACCCACGTGGCTTGCCGACGTCGGCGGCTTCGTCCTTGCCCTGGTGATCGTCACGTTCCTGCACCTGGTGATCGGCGAGATGGCGCCCAAGTCCTGGGCGATCGCCCATCCCGAGCGGTCGGCCGCCCTTCTCGCCGCACCGATGCGCGCCTTCATGTTCGTCACGCGCCCGCTATTGCACGCGTTGAACCAGGCCGCGAACTGGTGCCTGCGCCGCGTCGGCGTCGTCCCGGTGGACGAACTGGCCGACAGCCAGGACCCTCAGACGCTGCGTCAGTTGGTGGAGCACTCCGCAGCCGCCGGCACGCTCGACGCCGAGTACCACGCCAATTTGTCCAGCGCCCTGGAGTTGAACGGCCTGCGGGTCGACCAGCTGGCCCGTCCCGCGTCGCCGAGCGGCTGGGTCTCCCCCGAGGCTGATACCGCAGAGATCCGTTCTGCGGCAAGCGAATCAGGCCACCTTCGCCTGCTCGTAGGCGACCGGGCAACAGGCGCTGTCGTCGGGGTCGTGCACGTGCGCGACGGCCTGGCCTCCACAGCGCGGGCGCGCGAGCTGATGCGGCCCGCGGTCACGATGGCGGCGGACCTGCCGATCTACGAGGCCCTGCAGTTGATGCAGAGCACGCGGACCCACCTCGCGGTGGTGCCGGGCGCAGGTGACGTGCGGGTGCTGACGTTGACCGACGTGATGCACCGCTTGCTGGCCATCGACGCGGCGTAACTCACACCGCCCAATCCTTGATTCACATACCCAAGGGGGTATACCTTCGACGTATCGGATCGATACCCCCTAGGGTATAAAGAAGGAGACGAGCCGTGAAGTTCATCCAGTACTACCTCGACTGCCTGTCGCATGCGTCGTACCTGATCGGCGACGAGACGTCCGGCCGCGCAGTCGTCGTCGACCCGCAACGTGACTTGGCCGAGTACCTCGCCGACGCCCGCGAGCTGGGCCTGCACATCGACCTGGTGGTAGAGACCCACTTCCACGCCGACTTCCTGTCCGGGCACCTCGAACTAGCCGACGCCGCCGGGGCCACCATCGTGTACTCGTCGGTGGCGACGCCCGAGTTCGACGTCCTGGGCGTCGAGGACGGGCAGCGGTACGCACTGGGCTCGGACGGCGGAGTCACCCTCGAGTTCCGCCATACTCCCGGCCATACCCCCGAGTCGATGAGCGTCGTGGTCTACGAGCACGCCGAGGATGAGGTGCCCTACGGCGTGCTGACCGGCGACACCCTGTTCATCGGCGACGTCGGCCGACCCGACCTGCTCGCGTCGGTCGGCTACACCCGCGAGGAGCTCGCCACGATGCTCTACGACTCGGTGCACCAGAAGCTCATGACACTGCCGGAGGACACGCGCGTCAACCCCGCCCACGGCGCCGGCTCGGCGTGCGGCAAGAACCTCTCCACGGAACTGTCGTCGACGATCGGCGAGCAGAAGCGGTCGAACTACGCGCTGAACGCCCCGGACCGGGAGACATTCATCGCCCTGGTCACCGAGGGCCAGCCGCCCGCACCCGGCTACTTCGCCTACGACGCCACCCTCAATCAGAAGGACCGCGCCCTGCTCGACGAGGATCAGGCGCCCCCCGCGCTGACCTACGAGGAGATGACGGACCGGTTGCACTCCGGCGCGGTGCTGGTCGACGGCCGCAGCCCAGTCCAGTTCGCGCAGGGCCACTTCCGTGAGGCCATCAACATCGGACTCGAAGGCCGCTACGCCGAATTCGCGGGCTCCGTGGTCACGCCGGACAACGACATCGTCCTGATCACCGACCCCGGCTACGAACTCGAGGGCAAGAACCGCCTTGCTCGCATCGGATTCGACCGCGTGATCGGCTACCTGGCGGACCCCGAACAGGCGATGCTGACCCACCCCGAGCAGGTGCAGGTCGCATCCCGGCTGTCCGCCAAGGACTTCGATAAGCGCGCAGCTGCCATCGTCGGACTGCAGATCGTCGACGTCCGCAATCCCGGCGAGACCGAGGCGGGCATGATCCCCGGCGCGATCAACATCCCCGTCGGTCAATTGCCGAACCGGTTCACCGAATTGAACACCTCGGCACCGACGGTCGTCTACTGCGCGGGCGGCTACCGCTCCTCGGTGGCGGCAAGTGTGCTGCGCCGCAACGGCTTCGCTGATGTCAGCGACATCCTCGGCGGCTTCGGCGCGTGGGCCGAGATCACCCAGAACGCCTGAGCCGTGATCGCGCTGACCGTCATCCTCGCCCTGGGGGTCGGGCTGTCGCTCGGCCTCCTCGGCGGGGGCGGTTCGATCCTGACGGTGCCGTTGCTGGCCTACGTGGCCGGCCTCGACGCCGCCCACGCGATCACGACGTCACTGGTGGTGGTCGGTGTGACCAGCGCCGTCGGCGCACTGTCGCATGCCCGCGCCGGACACGTGCGGTGGCGCTCGGGACTAATGTTCGGCGCGGCAGGCATGGCCGGCGCCTACGCCGGCGGCTGGGTCAGCCAGTTCCTCCCCGGCTCGCTGCTACTGGTCGGCCTGGCGGCCGTGATGATCACGGCGGCCATCGCGATGCTGCGCGGCCGCTCCGCAGAGATGGTGGACTCCCCCCACCGGCCGGCCGCGTGCGCTGCTGCTGCAGGGGGCGGCCGTCGGCCTCGTCACCGGCCTGGTGGGCGCCGGGGGCGGATTCCTGGTGGTGCCCGCGCTCGCCCTGCTGGGCGGTCTGCCGATGCCCACCGCGATCGGCACCTCGCTGGTGGTGATCGCCATGAACTCGTTCGCCGGTCTGGCAGGTCATCTGTCGGCCACGACGATCGACTGGCGATTGGCGGCAGCGGTGACCGTGGCCGCGGTGGTCGGCGGCGTGGCCGGGGCCAGGCTCACCGCGCTCGTCAGCGTCGAGGTCCTGCGCATCGGGTTCGGCTGGTTCGTCCTGATGATGGCGTCGCTGATCCTCGCCCAGGAGATCGGCCCGCTCGTCGGCGCACTGACGGCGGGGCTCACGGTGGTGTCGGGCGCCCTGTATGCGTCGTGCCGGTTGGGATACTTCTGTCCACTCCGGGCGTTATACCCCCGTGGGTAAGATCGTCGACACCCCCGAACCCCGAAAGGAATCGTCATGGTCGGTGACGAAGAAGCGATCGGCGCTGTCTTGAACAGACTCCGCCGCGCGCAAGGCCAGCTGGCCGGCGTGATCTCGATGATCGAGCAGGGCCGGGAGTGCAAGGACGTCGTCACGCAACTGGCCGCGGTGTCCCGGGCACTGGACCGCGCCGGGTTCAAGATCGTCGCGACGGGCCTGCGGGAGTGCGTCGCCGAAGGCAAAGCCTCCGACGGCTCACGCGAGATGAGCGTCGACGACCTGGAGAAGCTCTTCCTCTCTTTGGCCTGACGAAAAGGCCTGACCTAGGAGATCTGCGCAACCTCGGCGACCGCGGTCTCTGTCGTCGCCTCTTCTGGAAGCTGCGGCACCCGGGTGGCACGGACGAAGACCGTGTCACCGGCCTTGAGTCCCAGCGCCTCCGCATCGCCGCGAGTGATCTGCGCGGTGAACGGCGTGTGGGTCGCAGCGTTGGTGAGCTCCACCCGCACCTCGAAACCGAGCATCACGATGCGATCGATGACCGCTTTGGTGACACCGGCGGACTGCACGGAATCGTCCGTGCTGGCGATCGCCATGTCCGAATTGCGGCCCACGCGGATGTCGTGCGGGCGCACCAGCGCGCCGTTGAGCGTGGACACCGCACCGAGGAAACCCATCACGAACGCGTTGGCGGGCCGGTCGTAGACATCGGTGGGTGAGCCCACCTGCTCGATGCGGCCCTTGTTGAGCACCGCGATCCGATCGGCGACGTCGAGCGCCTCCTGCTGATCGTGAGTGACCAGGACCGTCGTGACGTGGACCTCGTCGTGCAGGCGTCGCAGCCATGCGCGGAGGTCCTCGCGCACCTTCGCATCGAGCGCGCCGAACGGCTCGTCGAGCAGCAACACCTGCGGGTCCACGGCGAGCGCGCGAGCCAGCGCCATGCGCTGACGCTGACCGCCGGAGAGCTGGTTCGGATAGCGGGTCTGGAATCCGGCGAGCCCGACCACCTCGAGCAAATTGTCGACCTTGTCCTTGATCTCGGACTTCGGCCGCTTGCGGATCTTGAGCCCGAACGCGACGTTTTCGCGCACTGTCAAATGCTTGAACGCCGCGTAGTGCTGAAACACGAACCCGATGCCCCGCTTCTGCGGCGGCACGTCGGTGACGTCACGACCGTGGATCGTGATCGTGCCCGTGTCCGGTTCGTCCAATCCGGCGATGGCACGCAGCAGCGTCGACTTACCCGATCCGCTGGGCCCGAGCAGCGCCGTCAACGACCCGGCGGGAACGACGAAGTCGATGTTGTCGAGCGCGGCGAAATCGCCGTAGCGCTTGTTGGCGCCGGAGACGGTGATCGCGTGGGTCATGACGGTGTGACTCCCGGGTCGTGGTCGATGTTCATTGTGCGGCCTTGGCCCGGCGGGCGTCGAGGATCACCTGAGCGACCAGGACGAGTACGGCGACGGTCATCAACAACGTGGCGATCGCGTAGGCGCCGTATTCGGCGCCACGGTTGTAGCGGTCGGCGACCAGGAGCGTCAGCGTCTGCGATTGGCCGGGCAGGTTCGACGACACCATGATCACCGCGCCGAATTCGCCCAGGGTGCGGGCAATGGTCAGCACGATCCCGTACGTCAGGCCCCAGCGGATTGACGGCAGCGTGATGCGCCAGAACGTCTGCCACCACTGCGCGCCGAGTGTCGCCGAGGCCTCCTCCTGGTCGGTGCCGATTTCGTGCAGGACCGGCTCGACCTCGCGGATGACGAACGGGACGGTGACGAAGACGCTGGCCAGCACGATGCCGGGGAAGCTGAAGATGATCTCCAGGCCGAAGTCGTTCTCGACGAAGCCGAACAGCCCCGCCGATCCCCAGAGCAGGATCAGCGCGACACCGACCACCACCGGCGACACCGCGAACGGCAGGTCGATGACGGCCTGCAAGACGCTCTTACCGCGAAAGCGGTTACGCGCCAACACCAGCGCGGTCGGTACACCGAACACCACGTTCAAGGGCACCACGATCGCGACCACCAGCAGAGACAGCTCCAGCGCCGAGATCGCCGCCGGAGTGCCGATCGAGGCGAAGAACTCGCCGATGCCGGGCGAGAAGGTGCGCCACAGGATCAGGCCGACGGGCACCAGGACGAGGATCGCGATGTAGGCGATGGCCACCCATCGCAGCAGGAGCTTGACCGCCGGGGACAGGATCACGGGGCGAGCTCCTCCCGCTTGGCCGCCCGCGCCCCGAGAGCACGCAACACGAACAGCACGGCGAACGAGATGACCAGTAGCACGATCGAAATCGCGGCGGCGCCGACTTTGTCGTCGTTCTCGATGAGGGTGCGGATCCACTGCGAGGACACTTCCGTCTCCCCGGGCACGGCCCCGCCGATGAGGACCACGGAACCGAACTCACCGATCGCCCGCGAGAACGCCAAGCCCGCGCCGGACAGCAGCGAGGGCAGCAGCGCGGGCAGGACGACCTTGAGGAAGATCACGCGATTGGTGGCGCCCAGCGACGCGGCCGCTTCCTCCACCTCTCGGTCGAGTTCGAGCAGGACCGGTTGCACCGACCGCACCACGAACGGGAGTGTGACGAACAGCAGCGCGATGCCCACACCCCACTTGGTGTGCTGCAGGTGCAGCCCGACCGGGCTGTTGGGCCCGTAGAGCGCGAGCATGACCAGGCTGGCCACGATCGTGGGCAGGGCGAACGGCAGGTCGATGACGGCGTCGACGAGTCGCTTGCCCGGGAAGTCGTCGCGGGTGAGCACCCACGCGACGATCAACCCGAACACCGCGTTGATCAGCGTCACTCCCACCGAGATCGTCAACGTCACCTTGAACGATTCGATGGCCGCGTTGGAGGTGATGGCCAGCCAGAAGGCGTGCCATCCCCCAGTCGCGGACTGCCAGACGATCGCCGCGAGCGGGAGCAGCACGATGACCGACAACCACAGCGTCGCGGCGCCCACGCGCAGCGACGTACTGCCGTGCCGGTTGCGCCCCCGCGGGGGCGCACTCGGTGCTGTGGGCTCGACGGCGATCGACGTCATCCCGTGGCCTGCTTGTAGATCTTGGTGATCGAGCCGTTGTCCTTGTCGAACAGCGCCGGGTCCACGTCACCCCAGCCGCCGAGGTCGGCGATCGTCCACAGCTTCTGCGGCGTCGGGAAATCGCCTGCGAACTGCTCGGCGACCGCAGGGTCGACCGGCCGGAAGCCGGCCTCGGCCCACAGCTTCTGCCCCTCGGGGGTGTAGAGGAAGTTCTTCAGGGCGTTGGCCTGCTGCTGGTGCTGCGACGACGTCACCACCGCGACGGGATTCTCGATCTTGAAGGTCTGCGGCGGGTTGACGTGCTCGACGGGCTTGCCCTGCCGCTCCACGTTGATCGCCTCGTTCTCGTAGGAGATCAACACATCACCGGTGCCCTGCAGGAAGACGTCGGTGGCCTCGCGGCCTGATCCGGGCCGCGTCTTGACGTGCTCGGTGACCAGCTTGTTGACGAAGTCCAGTCCGGCCTGGGCGTTCTTGCCGCCGTCGCTCTTGGCCGCGTACGGCGCGAGCAGGTTCCACTTGGCCGAGCCCGAACTCAGCGGGCTCGGTGTGACGACCTCGACGCCGGGCTGCAACAGGTCGTCCCAGTCCCTGATGTTCTTGGGGTTGCCCTTGCGCACGACCAGCGACACGACCGAACCGAAGGGGACACCCTTGGTGGCGCCGGCGTTCCAGTCGTCGGCCACCTTCTTGGCTTTGACCAAACGGGTCACGTCGGGCTCGACGGAGAAGTTGACGATGTCGGCCGGCTTGCCGTCGACGACCGCGCGGGACTGGTCGCCGGAGGCGCCGTAGGAGGTCGTCACCGCCACGCCCTTGCCCTCGGGGGTGGCCGCGAACGCGGGGATGATCTTGCTCCACCCGGGTTCGGGCACCGCGTAGGCGACCAGCGTCAGCGTCGTGTCGGCGTCGGACCCGCCGCTGTCGCCGGCGACGTCGCTGGAGCCGCCACCACCGCACGCCGCGACGAGCGAAGTGGTCAGAGCGAGCGCGGCTACCGCGCGCCAGCGGTTGTGGAGTTTCATGGGCGACCTTTCCGGGGTTCTACGAACGTGGTGCGGAGTCCGGTCACGCGGAAGGTGGGGGGCAAACCGTGCACGAAGGGCACGAGACATCGTTGCCGTACACCTGACCGCCGAACGGGGTGAGGAGTCAGCAACAACAACAAACGTCAGCCACGGCGGAGAAACCCACGGCAATGAGGGCCACGATGTGACCCCCGTTGACGCCGCTCGCCGTCTGCATGGCGCGAAGAATAACACCACCCGGCGACAGTGGGTGGTCAGCGGGTGAGGACCCACATCAGGATCACGAGGACGATGAGTGCGATCAGCGCCAGCGTCACCCGCGAGCGCGGCATGCCGCTCACCGGCCCTCCACCCGGTCGTCCTCCACATCGGCCGGCGATTGCCCCTGCGGCCGGCGCAGGTGGGCCTGCAGTTTGGTCCCGCCGTCGACGACGGTGTCGAGCACGACAGCCGCCCCGTAGGCCAGCGCCAGCACCACCGGCATCACCACCACGGTCTGCAAGACGAACGGCAACCCGGTGAGCCACAGTTCGACTCCGTCCCACCAGCCCAGGAATCCGCCCACCGGCCCAGACTAGGCGTCCTGGCGGTTGAGTAGACGACAGGGCGCCGCGCAGTCGATGATGGGCAAATGTCGCAGCCCAGCGAGGCCCCGTCCGACTCCATGTCGAGCGCCGTGAGCGCCAACGGAGAGTCGTCCGCGTTCGCCCTGGCCACCGCCCCGGCGTATGCCAGCTCGGCCCCGCTGCGCAATCCCTTCCCGCCGATCGCGGACTATGCCTTCCTGTCGGACTGCGAGAACACCTGCCTGATCTCCTCGGCGGGGTCGGTGGAATGGCTGTGCGTCCCGCGGCCGGACTCACCGAGCGTGTTCGGCGCGATCCTCGACCGCGGCGCAGGCCACTTCAGGTTGGGCCCCTACGGGGTGTCGGTCCCCGCCGCCCGTCGCTACCTGCCGGGCAGCCTGATCTTGGAGACCACCTGGCAGACCCACACCGGCTGGCTGATCGTGCGTGACGCGCTGGTCATGGGTCCGTGGCACGACCTGGAACGACGGTCGCGCACCCACCGCCGCACCCCGATGGACTGGGATGCCGAGCACATCCTGTTGCGCACGGTGCGCTGCGTCAGCGGCACCGTCGAGCTCGTGATGAACTGCGAGCCGTCGTTCGACTACCACCGCACCAGCGCCAGCTGGGAGTACTCGGCACAGGCGTACGGGGAGGCGATCGCTCGGGCGACGAAGAACCCGGACTCCCATCCCACGCTGCGGCTGACCACCAACCTGCGGATCGGGCTGGAAGGTCGTGAGGCGCGCGCCAGGACCCGGCTCAAAGAAGGCGACAAGGTCTTCGTCGCGCTGAGCTGGTCGGGCCACCCCGCGCCGCAGACGTTCGACGAGGCCGCCGACAAGATGTGGCAGACCAGCGAGTGTTGGCGGCAGTGGATCAACGTCGGCGACTTCCCGGACCATCCGTGGCGGTCCTACCTGCAGCGCAGTGCGCTCACCCTGAAGGGGCTGACCTACTCCCCCACCGGCGCGCTGCTCGCCGCGCCCACCACCTCGTTGCCGGAAACCCCTCAGGGAGAACGCAATTGGGACTACCGCTACGCGTGGGTGCGCGATTCCACGTTCGCACTCTGGGGTCTCTACACGTTGGGCCTGGACCGTGAGGCCGACGACTTCTTCGCGTTCATCGCCGACGTGTCGGGCGCCAACAACGGCCAGCGGCACCCTCTGCAGGTGATGTACGGGGTGGGCGGGGAACGCAGCCTCGTCGAAGAGGAACTCAATCACCTCTCCGGGTACGACAACGCCCGTCCGGTGCGGATCGGCAATGGCGCCTTCGACCAGATGCAGCACGACATCTGGGGCACGATGCTGGATTCGGTGTACCTGCACACCAAGTCCCGTGAGCAGATCCCCGAGACGCTGTGGCCGGTCCTCAAGGAGCAGGTCGAGGAGGCGATCAAACACTGGCGCGAACCCGACCGCGGCATCTGGGAGGTGCGCGGCGAACCACAGCACTTCACGTCCAGCAAGATCATGTGCTGGGTGGCGCTCGACCGCGGGTCGAAACTGGCCGAACTCGAGGGCGAGAAGTCCTACGCCCAGCAGTGGCGGGCCATCGCCGAGGAGATCAAGGACGACATCCTCGCGCACGGCGTCGACTCCCGGGGCGTGCTCACTCAGCGTTACGGTGACGACGCGCTCGACGCCTCCCTGCTGCTCGCGGTGCTGACCCGGTTTCTGCCACCCGAGGATCCACGCATCCGCGCCACCGTGCTGGCCATCGCCGAGGAGCTCACCGAGGACGGCCTCGTACTGCGCTACCGCGTCGAAGAGACCGACGATGGTCTGGCGGGCGAGGAAGGCACGTTCACGATCTGTTCGTTCTGGCTGGTGTCCGCACTGGTGGAGATCGGCGAGATCCATCACGCCAGGCATCTGTGCGAACGCCTGTTGTCGTTCGCGAGCCCGCTGCACCTCTACGCCGAAGAGATCGAGCCGCGCACCGGCCGGCACCTCGGCAACTTTCCCCAGGCGTTCACGCACCTGGCGCTGATCAACGCAGTGGTGCACGTGATCAGGGCCGAAGAGGAGGCCGACAGCTCCGGGGTGTTCCAGCCCGCGAACGGGCCTGTGTAACGGGGCGGTCCCGGTTTTGCGTCTGCCTGCGCGCAACACTTTCCGCGTGGCCGGGTGCGGGTCGACCATCGACGGCATGAATGTGCGCTCAGACGACACTTCTCGTCAGGTCATCGACATCGCTGTGGGCATCCTGATCGGCGTCCGGGGCTACTCGCGGAGGGAGGCGTTCGACGAGCTGGTCCGCGTGGTCCGCGAGACGGGCACGGGATTGGGCAGTGCCGCCGCGGGATTGGTCGCAGTCGCCACCGGATCGTCGACGGCCGAGCAGTTCGCGGCGTGGGGCGATGTGGTGGGCGGCCGCGTGCGAACACCGTTGTCTTCCATCGCCTGAATTCGCCGCGACTCGCAATCGCGCTGATTGCAACTCTGCGGAACGAGGCAGCGCCGGCGTTACTGTCCGTCGACCTGTTGCCCGGCCTCGAGGACGAACCATGGCGAATCGGATTGACGACATCGGCGATGCACGCACCGCCACCGACGCGGGAAACTCCCTGTCCCACCGTCGATTACGGGGCACCCTCGGCGTGTGGGGCATCGTCTTCGTCGTGGTGGCTGCGGCGTCTCCGCTGGGCGTCATCGGTGGTCCGGTGCCGCTGGGCATCGCCAGCGGCAACGGGACGGGCTTCCCCGCGATCTTCATCGTCAGCACCGTTCTGGTGCTGCTGTTCGCGGTGGGTTTCACGGCGCTGACCCCGCATGTGCCCAACGCCGGCGCGTTCTACTCCTACATCGGCAAGGGCCTCGGCCGGGTCACCGGCTTCGGTTTCGCCTTCGTCGCGCTGATCTCCTACCTGGCCCTCGAGATCGGCGTCTACGGGTTGATCGGCCAGGGAGCGCAGGCGCTGTTCTCGTCCTACGGCGCACCCGAGATCCATTGGGGCGTCTGGGCGTTGGTGACCCTGCTGGTCGTGACGGTGCTGGGGCACCGCAACATCGATCTGTCCCGCAACGTCCTGGGCGTCCTGTTGATCGCCGAGGTGGCGATCGTGCTCGTCCTGGACGCCGTGGTCGCGTTTACCGGCGGTCACGAGGGACTGTCGACCGGCTTCCTGTCGCCGTCCGAGATCACCTCAGGCGCACCGGGAATAGCGCTCCTCTTCGCCTTCTTGAGCTTCATCGGCTTCGAGGCCACCGCGGTGTTCCGCGACGAGGCGCGCGACCCCCTGCGGACGATCCCTCGCGCCACCTTCGTCGCTCTCCTGCTGATCGGGGTGTTCTACACGGTGTCCACGTGGGCCCTGATCACGGCGTGGGGTGACAGCAGGGTGGTCGAGCAGGCGGCCGCTGATCCGTCGGGCCTGCTCCCGGGAGCCACCGAGGAGTACCTGGGTTCGGCAGGCCTGCACATCGTGCAGGTGCTGTTCGTCACCAGCCTGTTCGCCTGCATCCTCTCGTTCCACAACGTGGTGGCGCGCTACGTCTTCACCCTCTCGAACCGCAACGTGTTCCCGGGTGCGCTCGGTGAAGCCCACCCGCGCCACGCATCGCCGCATCTGGCGTCCGGGATCGACGGAATCGTGGTGCTGCTGTTCGTGATCGCCGGCATTGCGCTCGGCCTCGATCCGGTCACCCAGTTCTACACGTGGCTCGCCGGCATCTCGACGGTCGGCATCATCATCCTGCTGATCGCCACCAGCGCAGCGGTTCTCACGTTCTTCGCCCGGCGGCAGCGTACCGGCGCCTCGGATGTCTCGGTGTGGCGGGCATTCGTCGCGCCGGGCATCGGCCTCCTCGGCCTGATCGCGGTCCTGCTGCTCGTCTTCCAGAATCTGCCGACGCTGGTCGGCGGCTCGACACCGATCGCGATCGGCGTCGTGGCGCTGCTCGTCGCAGCATTCGCAGGCGGCGCCGCGATCGCTCTCAGACGTCCGAACGTCACCCTCGACGCAGGCGAATAGCTATCCGGCGTTGGCGACCATCGCCGTTGCGATCTCAGCGGCCTCGCCGTTGATTCGGTAGGCGCAGGCCCACGCTTCGACCGTCGCGTTCGACACCACGGACAGAGCATGCTGACACTGCCAGCCCGCCGCGCCTTCCTGCTCTGTCGTCTGTGTGAGCAGAGGCGCCCCGCCTTCGGTCACGTCCACGTCGACGGCACCCAGCGCCCAGCTGTAGTCGCCGTCGTTGGTGCCGACCGACTGGTTCGCGCACCCCTGCCATGTCTGTGACGATGACTCGAAGAAGGCTTGCGCGTCGTGCGCCGCCGGGTACAGCACCGCGGTCTGCTCGACCCAGTGCTGGTTGTCGTCGTCCGGTTCGCGGGCCACCCGGTCACGCACTGCCGTCCAGCCCGTGTCGGCATAGACGGGCTCCTCGGCTGCATAGACGGCGCCGAGGCAGCCGACATCGGACACGCTGTCGGAGTGGTCGGTCATCTCGTCCACATCGCCGGCGACCTGCATCTGGCTGCTGCCCATGATCCCGTTGACCTCACCGATGCTGAGCAGCAGCCGGTCGAGCGCGGCGTCGTCGAGCACGGGTACGTCGCGGCCTGCACCGTCGGCACGGACCGCTGCACCGTCGACAGTGCTGACGCATCCGGCAAGCACGGTCGACGCCGCCAGCAGGACACCGCTCACCCACGGGACAGGTCTCACGGCGTCATTCTCGCACCGTCAGCGGTGCGCAGCGATCTTGTTCGCGATCAGCTCGGCCACGCCGACAGCGGACCGATCCGGGCCCGCTGCGGGGCGCGGATCGGTGATCTCGACCTCCACGATGCAGTCGCCCGCCAGGGCGACAGCACGGTGAGCGGTCGGCGACGCGGTGCCCGACGAGGTGTGCAGCACGCTCGCCGACACGACTCGACTGTCGTCGAAGCCCACGTCTGCGATCCTGCTGAGTTCGCCGGCCCCGAGCTGGTCACGGGACACCGTGACGCCGTTGCATCGCCACCACCGCTCGCTGGTGGCGGCGAAGAACGCCTGTGCGGCCGAGGGGCTGCCCATCTGGACGATGCCGAAGAACGCACTGACCGGCGGCCCGTCGAAGGTGCCACCCGCCCAGGAATTGGTGGCCACCGATTGGACGGGGCTGCCGTCGTAGACCGCCTGCTGCATCCTGTACGCGGCGCCCAGGCAGTCCGGCGGTGACGCCTCGCCGGCACCGACACTGCGCAGCAGCATGTCCGGTCCGCCCTGCACGAGGTGGCCGGCGAAGCCGGTGGGCGGGGTGCCCAGTTGCGCCGCCAACTCGGGTGTCGTCGGGAGGAACTGGCCGAGCGGAATGGCCGGTGTCGGTCGAGCCGCTTCGGCGATCCTCACGACGGGTCGGTCGTCCACGGGCGCGGCGGAACATCCGGCGAGCACCAGGCAGGCGCCGGCGAGCGCCGCGAGTTTGATGGACACCCCCCTTCGATAGCACGCGAGGCTCCGCCGCGCGACCGGTTCGGTGACAACCGGCCGGCGCCATGGACTTCGGCTCAGCGGGATCGCAAAGCCGACCGGCGCCGACGTGGTGGCGCAAAGAGGCCGTTGGGCCCTGTCCGCGCAGGTCGGCACGGATGCCGGGTGGCGCAATGTGAGCCGGTTCGTCTGCGCTGCGTGCGACGGCGACGCTGCGTGGCCCTACCCCCTTTAGCGTCGCAGCAACGTCCCGGCAGGAGGTGAACGATGACAGAGTCCGCGCCGACCCCACTGCGCAGACCGCGTGCCGATCAGGCACGTCTGGTGGCCGACGTCGTGCGCCACCAAATCCATGCCGGTGGTTACCCCGATGGTCTGCCCACCGAAGCCGATCTGGCGGCCGACTTCCTCGTCTCACGCAACGCCGTGCGCGAGGCCCTGGCAGTGCTCAAGGCCGAAGGGCTGATCGACCGTGAGCCCAAGGTCGGCACCCGGGTCGCCGTGCGCAAGTACGACCACGGACTCAATCACCTCGTCGGGCTCAAAGAGACGTTCCGCGAATACGGCGAGATCCGCAACGAGGTCCGCGCCGCGATGACGGTCAATGCGCCACCGTCGGTCGCGGCGCGCCTGGCTGTGGCCCCCGGTGACTCCGTGGTGTTCATCGAGCGTCTCCGTTTCCTCGGCGAACTGCCGCTCAGCCTCGACATGACCTACCTCGCCCGCGACATCGGCGACGCCGTCCTCGAGCACTCGTTGGAACACAACGACGTGTTCTCCCTGATCGAGCTCGTCACCGGACAGCGTCTCGGCGGCGCCGACGTCGCGGTCGAGGCCGTGTCGGCGGACCCGCATTCGGCAGCCATCCTTGCTGTGCCGCAGTCCGCGTCTCTGCTGCTCCTCGAGCGGCTCGCCCACCTCGACGACGGCCGCCCCGTCGATCTCGAGTACATCCGGCTGCGCGGCGATCGAATCACGCTGCGCAGCAACCTGATCAGAGGAGAATGATGGCCCAGGTCACCCAGCGCGTCGACGTTCCCGTCACCATCGACGAATCACTGTGCATCGAGGGGTGCACGCTGTGCGTCGAGATCTGTCCGCTCGACTCCTTGGCCATCAACCCGGAGAACGGCAAGGCGTTCATGCATGTGGACGAATGCTGGTACTGCGGGCCGTGCGCAGCACGCTGTCCCACCGGTGCCGTCACCGTCAACATGCCTTATCTCCTGCGATGAAAGCGTCCTGAGTAGATGAAACGTGCACTGGCTCTTGCACTCACCGCTGTGACCGCCGCGTCACTGGCCGCGTGCTCCCTCGACAGTCAATCCTCGTCGGCGGACACCGTCCGCGTCGTCGTGGGGTATCAGTCCAAGACCATCAACACCGTCACGGCCGGTACTCTGCTGCGCGCCAAGGGATTCTTGGAGAAGCGGCTCTCTGATCTCGGAAAGGCCTCCGGCGTCAGCTACCAGGTCGAATGGCAGGACTACGACACCGGAGCCCCGATCACCGCACAGATGGTCGCCGAGAAGATCGACATCGGCTCCATGGGCGACTATCCCCTGCTCATCAACGGGTCCAAGACTCAGGCCAACGAGCGTGCGCGCACGGAGTTGGTCTCGGTCACCGGCTACAGCCCGACAGGGTCGTTGAACATGGTGGTCGTTCCGCCCGGCTCACCGGCCCGCACGATCGCTGACCTGAAGGGCCAAAAGGTCTCGGCCAGCGTCGGTTCCGCCGGCCACGGCACACTCGTGCGTGCCCTCGACAACGCCGGCATCGACCCCAAGAACGGGGTCGAGGTGCTCAACCAGCAACCGCAGGTCGGAGCGTCGGCACTGGAATCCGGTCAGGTGCAGGCGCTGTCGCAGTTCGTGGCGTGGCCCGGGCTGCTCGCCTTTCAGAACAAGGCGACGCTGCTCTACGACGGCGCGGAAGGCAAGTATCCGACTTTCCACGGGGTCGTGGTGCGCCGGGACTACGCGGCCCGCCACCCCGAGGTGCTCGACGCGTTCCTCCAGGCGCAATTGGATGCGACCGACTACCTCAACCAACACCCGCTCGAGTCGGCGAACGTGGTGGCCGAGAGCAGCGGACTCCCGCCGGAGGTCGTCTACCTGTACAACGGTCCCGGCGGTACCAGCTTCGACGCCACTCTGAAACCCTCTCTCGTGCAAGCACTTCAGGGCGACGTGCCCTACCTGCAATCGATCGGCGAGTTCGCGCCGCTGGACGTGCCCGGTTTCGTGAACGCCGATCCGCTGAAGAAGGCCTTCGCCGACCGCGGCCAGGAGTACGACGCGGCGCTCGGGCGGACCGCGAATCCTTCGGTGCTGCAGGGCCGCGACCCCGTGTGCGGTGTCGAGGTCACCGATGCCGCGCTCGCGGGCGAGGTGTGGATCGACGGCACAGACACCACGCAGGCCGCGGCGACCCCCGACTGCCTGCTGCGCGCCGTGCGCGACGCCACCGCCCGCGGTGAGAAGGTGCGCGCGGCCTATGTGCCCGACTCCGAGTTCGGCACCCGGTGGTTCGCCGACAAGTCGGTCTGGGTCCGCGAGGGCAACCGTCACCTGCCGTTCGACACCGCGGCGGGAGCGGGCCGCTACACCGCGGCACACCCCGGCGCGACGGTGGTCGACTATCAGCAAGCCCTGGCCGGTGCGGTATGACGACCGCCCCCGCAGTGCTCGGCGCTACTGACCACCACGTCACGGTGACCCCGGCTGCACCTCCCGCGCGCCGGCGGAAATGGCCGTCAATGCTGGTGCGGGTCGCGTCGGTGGCCGCGGCAATCGGGTTGTGGCAGCTGCTGACCGCCAACGACGTCCGGCTGTGGCTGCGGTTCGACACCCTGCCGACCGTCACCGAGATCGTCGGTGCGTTCGCCTCGCGGCTCGGCACGCCCGACTACTGGCTCGATCTCGGGCAGTCGCTGATCCGGATCCTCAGCGGCTTCGCCTTGGCGGCCGTGGTCGGGGTGGTCACCGGCATACTGCTCGGCCGATCGCCGAGAGCGGGCGACGTCCTCGGACCCCTGACCGAACTGATACGGCCGGTGCCCGCGATCGCCATCGTGCCGGTCGCCATCCTCCTGTTCCCCACCGACGAAGCCGGGATCGTGTTCATCACTTTCCTCGCGGCCTACTTCCCGATCATGGTCAGCACGCGGCACGCCGTCCGGGCGCTGCCGACCCTGTGGGAGGACTCGGTGCGCACTCTGGGCGGTGGCCGGCGCGACGTTCTCCTCCGGGTCGTTCTGCCCGGCATCCTGCCCGGCGTGTTCGGCGGGTTGTCCGTCGGGATCGGAGTCGCGTGGATCTGCGTCATCTCCGCCGAGATGATCTCCGGGCGACTGGGTGTCGGTTACCGCACCTGGCAGGCGTACACCGTGCTCGCCTACCCAGACGTGTTCGTCGGCATCATCACGATCGGCGTGCTCGGCTTCGCCACGTCCGCCGCGGTGGAACTGGTCGGCCGTCGGGTGACGCGGTGGTTACCGCGCGGCGAGGAGGGCAACCGGTGACCGGGATGAGCCTGGCGCTGCGGGACGTCACCCTCGGCTATGGCGGCGCATCGGTGGTCGACGGTCTGGATCTCACCGTCGACCCGGGCGAGATCCTGATGTTGACCGGCCCGTCGGGATGCGGGAAGTCGACAATCCTGCGGGCTCTGGCCGGTCTCCTCGCGCCGGACGCGGGAGCTGTGCTGGCCGACGGTGAGCCCATCACCACCACGTCACGGGACCGGGCGATGGTGTTCCAGGACAACGCTCTGTTGCCCTGGCGCACAGTGCAATCGAACATCGAACTCGCCCTCGGACTGGCGGGCCGGCCGCGGCGGACCCGCCGCGCCGAGGCGCTCACCTGGATCGCCGACGTCGGTCTCAGCGGTTTCGAGAACTATCTGCCCAAGAGTCTGTCGGGCGGCATGCGACAGCGTGTCCAGCTGGCGCGTGGGCTGGCCGGCGCGCCACGAGCGGTCATGATGGACGAACCCTTCGGTGCCCTCGACACGCAGACCCGCGCGTCGATGCAGCGGCTGCTGATCGACACGTGGCGCGCACATCCGACCACCATCGTGTTCGTCACCCACGACGTCGACGAAGCACTGATGCTCGGTGATCGGGTAGCCGTGCTCGGCCGGGCCGGTCAGCCGCTGCGCGCCCTCCTCGACGTCCCGAATCCCCGCGACTCGTCGGCGTCGCGCACGTCACTGCGCGCCGCCGTCGTCGCCGCACTCGATCACTCGGAGTTGGTGCCATGATGCAGATTCCCGCGCTCGACGACGCGACACGCCTCGACTGTGACGTGCTGGTCATCGGTGGCGGCACAGCCGGCACGATGGCCGCGCTGACCGCTGCCGAACACGGCGCCAATGTGCTGCTGCTGGAAAAGGCCCACGTCCGGCATTCGGGCGCTCTGGCCATGGGCATGGACGGTGTCAACAACGCCGTGATCCCCGGCAAGGCCACCCCTGAGGACTACGTCGCCGAGATCACCCGCGCCAACGACGGAATCGTCAACCAGCGCACCATCTATCAGACCGCCACCCGCGGCTTCGCGATGGTCCAGCGCCTCGAACGTTACGGGGTGAAGTTCGAGAAGGACGAGCACGGCGAGTACGCCGTCCGCCGTGTCCATCGCTCCGGGTCCTACGTACTGCCGATGCCCGAGGGCAAGGACGTCAAGAAAGCCCTCTATCGCGTGCTGCGGCAACGCTCGATGCGCGAGAAGATCCGCATCGAGAACCGGTTGGTCCCGGTGCGGGTACTCACCTCGGCAGGCCGCGCGGTCGGGGCGGCGGCGCTGAACAGCCGCACCGGCGAATTCGTGGTCGTGGGAGCCAAATCCGTGATCCTCGCGACGGGAGCGTGCGGTCGGCTCGGGCTACCCGCGTCGGGCTACCTGTACGGCACCTACGAGAACCCGACCAACGCGGGCGACGGATACGCGATGGCCCTGCACGCCGGCGCCGAACTGTCCGGCATCGAATGCTTCCAGATCAACCCGCTGATCAAGGACTACAACGGGCCGGCCTGCGCCTACGTGGCGAACCCCTTCGGCGGGTACCAGGTCAACGCGCTCGGTGAGCGGTTCGTCGATTCCGACTACTGGTCCGGTCAGATGATGGCCGAGGTGAAGAGCGAGATCGAATCCGCTCGCGGACCGATCTATCTGAAGGTCAGCCACCTGCCCGACGAGACCCTGTCGACGTTGGAGGGCATCCTGCACTCGACCGAGCGGCCCACCCGCGGCACGTTCCACGCCAACCGCGGTCACGACTACCGCACCCATGACATCGAGATGCACATCTCCGAGATCGGTCTGTGCAGCGGGCATTCCGCGTCCGGGGTCTGGGTGGACGAGAACGCTCGCACCACGGTGCCCGGCCTGTACGCCGCCGGCGATCTCGCCTGCGTGCCGCACAACTACATGATCGGCGCGTTCGTCTACGGCGACCTGGCCGGCTCCGACGCCGCGCGCACCGCAGCCGATGTGCCGGCGCCGCAACAGCTTCCGACAGATCAGATCGCCGCGGCCCACGAACTGATCTACCGACCACTGCGTCAGCCCGACGGCCCGCCGCAGCCGCAGGTCGAATACAAGCTGCGCCGGTTCGTCAACGACTACGTGGCGCCGCCGAAGACCGCGGCGAAACTGTCGCTGGCGGTCGAGACGTTCGAACGAATGCGCGCCGAGGTCGCAGGCATCGGCGCCACCACGGCGCACGAACTGATGCGAGCCGTGGAAGTGTCCTTCATCCGCGACTGCGCCGAGATGGCCGCCCGGTCCTCGCTCACGCGTACCGAATCCCGGTGGGGCCTCTACCACGACCGCAGCGACCTGCCCGACCGCGACGACGACGCGTGGCGGTACCACCTCAACCTCCGTAAGACACCCGATGGCGAGATCGAGTTCCTCAAGCGCCCCGTCGCTCCCTATCTCGTACCCGTCCCCGGGTTCGACGACATCCCCAGCGACACAGACGAACCCGTCGTTATCGCTGAGCCGGCGCTGATCGGTGGCCGGGCACCCGCCTCAGAACTATCGCGGGTGATCGACTCTGCCGGGCCGCCACCCTCGCCGCGGATCGCGGCGGTCCTCGCGCTCGACGAGCCGTCCGTCGACGATCTCGCGCAGTTCTTGACCGACGACGATCCCGGAGTGCGGCGCACAGCCGTCGACGTCCTGACCGAGCACATGTGCGAGGGGTACGCCGAACCGCTCGTCGACGCTCTGGCCGATGTCGACGCCGGGGTCCGCAGGGTCGCTGCCGACGGCATACGCGAGCTGGTCGAGGTGTTGCCGAGCCCGGAATCGGTTGCCCATGTCGTCGGTTCGACCGACGCAGCAGTTCGAGGCGCCGCGATCTACGTGCTGAGTTCACGCCGCGTCGGTGACGTCGAGACGTACCGGCGCGTGGTCAGAGACCCCGATCATCGGGTCCGCATCGAGGCCGTTCGCGCGTTGGTGTCGGTCGACGACGCGGACGGGGTGGCCGCGGCGCACGCCGATCCCAACCGGGAGGTGCGCATCGCGGTCGCGGGCGGTCTGGGCACACTGCGGGCAGGTGCGCCGACGGTCCGGCTGCTGCTCGACGATCCCGATCCACTGGTCCGCGCTGCGGCTCTGGCCGCGATCGGCGACATCGGCTGGCACGAGGGTGACGGAGCGACTGTCGAGCAGGCGTTGGGGTCCTCCGCCTGGCAGATCCGTCAGGGGGCGGCGCGTGCGCTGGCCGGCGCACCGTCACCGTCGGCCGCCGTGCCACCGCTCTCACGTGCGCTGACCGACCCCCACCTCGACGTCCGCAAGGCCGCGGTGCTCAGCCTCACCCGGTGGGCGCCGTCGGAGGAAGCCGCGCGCGCCGCGCTGACCGGTGCCCTCGACGACGGCGATGCCGATGTCCGCGCTTATGCCCGCCGGGCCCTGGAAGCCGCGTCATGACCGGGGCTCATGACCGGGTGAGATAGCGCGTGCGCTCCCAGTCGCTGACGTGCCCGAGGTAGGCGTCCCATTCGCTGCGTGCGAGTACCGCGAAGTCCAGCACCGACTGTTCACCGAGGATGTCGAGAATGGTGTCGTCCTGGATGGCGAGCGCCACCGCGGTGCCCAGCGAATCGGGCAGGGGCACACCCTTGCCGTACAGGTTCCCCTCCGCGGGTTCGGGTGGCTCTCGACGGGCCTCCAATCCTGCGACGACAGCGGCCAGGGCCGACGCGACAAGCCAGTAAGGGTTCGAATCTGCGGCGCCGGAACGCAACTCGATCCGCGACGCGTCAGGCGCCTCGTCGACGAGCGAACGTATCGCCGCGCTGCGGTTGTCCCGGCTCCAGTTCACCGTGTCCGGAGCGAACGTGTCAGGCGCAAAGCGGCGGTAAGCATTCACCGAGTGGGCGCCGAACAGCGTGATCGACGGCAGATGCTCGTACAACCCGGCGATCACGTACCGCGCGGCCTGGCTCTCGGCGCCGTCGACCGCCGCGAACACCGGACGGTCACCCTCCCACAGCGAAATGTGCAGGTGCGCCGACGAACCGGAATGCTCGGAGAACGGTTTGGGCATGAAGCTCGCGAGCTTGCCATGCCGGCGCGCGACCTCCTTGGCGGCGTACTTGAGGCGGGCACTGTCGTCGGCCGCGGCCAGCGCGTCGGTGTAGACCAGATTGGTCTCGACCTGACCTGGTCCGTATTCGGTCTGGATACCCTCCAATCGGGTGAAGGCGCTCAGGGTCTCATAGAGGTCGGCGATCAGGGGGTCGAGGGCGTTGGCGTTCTCCAGCGAGTACGCCTGAATGGCGTCGATGATCGGCGTGCCGTCGGTCTCGAGCAGGTAGAACTCGAACTCGACACCGATCTTGGCGGTGTAGCCGAGGTTCGCCAGTCGCGCCAGCACACGTTTGAGCACGCCGCGGGGATCGAGCAGCGACGGCGTGCGGTGGTGGGTGACGATGTCGGAGATCACGTGCCCCACGCCGGGGCGCCACGGGAGGCGGGTGAAGGTGCTGAGATCGGGAACGGCGTAGACGTCGGGATAGCCGCTGGCCCAATTCGTCAGCGCCAGTGAATCGATGACCGTGCCGTCGGTGTTCCACGCGAGTGCAGCCTCGCAGAATGCGAAACCGGTACCGGTGGCGCGGTCGAGGAACTGTCCTGCCGGTATCCGCTTGCCGGCGGAGTGCCCGAACGAATCACTCCAGGCGACCTCGATCTCGGTCAGCGTGCCGTCAGCAATACCGCGGCGCAGCTCCTCTGCGGCCACGCTCGGCCCGGCGATCTGCGTCATCGCGAACTCCTTCCGGCCGCACGCCGCGTCGGGGCGACGCCGCGCTCTCGGGGTGTGGTTGCACCCCACACCCCGTACCGTTCCGGAACGCTCAATGCGTGCTCACGGCAACGGGACAGCACCGGGCACGTGAGGCAGATCCGTTTGGCTTCTTCCTCATGGCGCCGCCGGATCGACCGATGATCGCTCTCGGGAAAGAACAATTCGGACGGGAACTCCAGGCAGCGCCCGTGCAGTTGCCAACTCCAGAATTCGTCCGGCGGCTCGATGGGTAGTGCAGCAGTCACTCCTGCATCGTCGCCGACCTCGCCACCGACCCCCAGATATCCGCTCGACGTGAGTGATATCGATGGCCCCAGCGGCATGGTGGCCGCCGGGTCAGGTCGTCACACGCTGGAAAACAACACGGCACCCATCAGCACGAAAGCGACACCGAGAACGAGGACAGTCCACGCCCACCGCTCGGACATCTTGGTGACCGACAGTTCTGCGATGACCCACGGCGTCGCCGGATCCTCCATGCAATCAGGCTATGAAGAACCGCGTGCCGACGACGCGACGAGTAGGCCGGCGCTCGCAACGGTGCGTCTGAACCATCTCTGCCGCAGTACTTTTCACGACAGTGGTACATCAGATCAGGCTGAGGGAAAGCATGATGCCATCGACGCGGTCACACCTTGAGGGGTCGCCCCAGCGGAAGGGCACGTCCGCCGGTCTCCTGCCAGAGCGCGGCGGCCCAGAAGTAGACCACGAAGGCGACGAACACGAACACGGCCCATCCGCCGAGTCTGGTTGCGGCCACACTTCCGGTCACGTTGCCCAGCAGCAGAAGCGCCAGTGCGACATCGACCACGGCGAACAGCACCGGGAAGGTCCATGGAAGCCGGATCGTCAGCACGGTGAGAATTCCGATGGTCAGTAGCCAGCTCGCCAGCCACAGGGACACCGTCTCCTGCACGCCGCCTGCCGGGATGCCGAACCAATTGTGCGCCAGACCCAGCGACAGCACCGAGTAACTACCGTAGAACCCGAAGAACGTGCCGTAGATCGTCGCAGTGACGTTCTGCCGCAGCGCGGCCGCCCAGATCGTGGTGATCAGCAACCCGACCGCGGTGCCCGACAACAGAACTGGTACGGGCGCTGCCGACGTCGATACGATGCCGGTGTTCGTGAACCCCAACCCCACCGCGCCGGCGATGATGAGTGGCAGGCCGATCAGACCGGGGTTGCCCTCCGGCGGTCCCGCGGTTTCAGCGGCGCCCTCGGTGACTGAAGGTTCAGTGAGCGTGGGTGATTCGGCGATGTCGGTCATGATCTCTCCTGAGGAAGGTCAACGGGTGGCGAGTGCGGGTTGACGGGCGACGCTGTAGCCCTGCCACGCATCGAGGACGGCGTCGAGCTGCTCGGGTGTGTGACGGCCCAGGCCGCATTCGGTACCGATACCGAAGTGCGGAAGGAACTCCGCGGCCAGTGCCGCCCGTTCGAGCGCGCCGGCAGCTCCGTCCTCGGCGTGCAGGAGCCCGAGATAGAACTCGGTGTGCGGCTCGATCGCGAGCGCGCTCAGCGGCTGCCAGTGGGCACGTCTGTTCCAGGATGTGACGGTGGCGGCCTGGATCGCGTCGATGCGGCGCGACACGTGCCGGGACAACCCGTTGGCGAGCGTGACGATGGCCGAGGCGTCGCGAGGCAGGACATGGCGGCCGCCACGGGCGGCGGCTTCCTCGTCGGGCGGATCTCCCATGAACGGGGACGCGCCGAACTTCGAGTCGCCGTAGCAGAAGTGAAAGGTCAGCTCGGCGTCATCGTGGACCCATGCGGCGAGGCGACCCGTCGCCTCGAAGATCGGCTCCACGTCACCGTAGGGGTTGGCGAACCAGCCTTCGATCGTGGCCAGTTCGGTGGGAAGATCCCATTGGATGGCGAGGTCGGACGGCGGGACGAGTTCCTGCAAGCGCTGCACGCTCGCGCGCAGAGCGCTCTCGTAGGCGTGGGCGATGGCCACCTGGGAATCCCACTCGGCGAAAGAGTTCACCGCGTTGAACGGGGTCGGTATCGACACGAGG
Organism: Mycobacterium kyogaense; assembly: GCF_036946525.1. Taxonomy (GTDB): domain Bacteria; phylum Actinomycetota; class Actinomycetes; order Mycobacteriales; family Mycobacteriaceae; genus Mycobacterium; species Mycobacterium kyogaense_A. Next base: position 41,648 of record NZ_JAQIIY010000031.1, read on the forward strand.
AACCGGGAATTCTCGGCCAGCACACCATCCCGGCGCGCGGCGACGAACCGGCGGTACGAATCGGCGGCGATCGAGTGGTAGTCGACCGGCCCGAACTCGACCGCCACACCGGCACGCACCCGCGCACGCCCGTCGACCACGTCGAGGGTCGGATTGTCCAGAAAGTGGTCCGCCTGTGTCAGAACCCAATTGGCACGCTCGCCGGGTTCGCCGTCGGGGACTCGGGTCACGCCGGGTTGCAGTCGAGTACCCACCAACGCGAACGCGTCGTCGACGGTGGCTACGTTGATACTGCCGGTGAGGTAGAAGCCGGTCATCGAGGATTCCTTCGTTGGTCGGACGGGATCACAGCAGGACGCCGAGCCGTGGCGGAACGGTGCCGCGCAGTGTGTGGTTGCCGAGGTGGACGTATTTCCAGCGCGCCGGGTCGTGCAATGAATGCACCCGGACGTTGCGCCAATGCCGGTCCAGCGCGAACGCTCGATCGGTGGCGGACGCTCCTGCGAGTTCGAAGATGCCACTGGCGATCTCCACGGCGAACTCCTGGGCCAGCGCCTTGGCAGCGGCCACGTTCAGCGAGGCCGCCGCCGCCCCGTCACGGGTGACCTTCGGCGCGGCGAGAGCGTCGTCGACCAGGGAAGCACCGTGGGCAAGCAGAGCCTCCAGGGCGTACAACCGCGCCGTCAATTCACCGAATCGGCGCACGACATGTGGCTCCTCGTCGGCGCGTTCGACCCCGGCTTCGAACCAGGGGCGGCTGCGCGTGGTGACGAAATGCGCGCCGTCCTGCAGCGCGGCCCGCGCGATCCCGATGTCGATTGCGGCATGCAGTGCCTGGTCGAACGCGCCGAGCACCGACGGTTCGGCTGTCACTGGATCAGGGGCGGGACCTTCGTCGACGACGAAGGTCCCGTCGACGACTACGTCGCCGAAAACCACTTCGCCACTTGCCGTCCCACGCTGTCCGAAGGCATTCCACCGATCCAGGTTCAACGTCACGCCGGCGTCGGCGGGACGGACGAACACGGTTGCACCGTGTGCCGGAGCGGTGTCGGGAATCGTCGCTGCGACAGCGATCCACGACGCGCCGAGCGTGCCGGTCGCGTAGTACTTCTTTCCGTTGAGAAGCCACGATCCGTCATCGCGACGCGCCACCGTGGTCCGCCGTTCGACGCTGGTGCGTGTGCCGCGCTCGACGGTGGCATTACCGAGCTGGGCGCCGGCGAGCACATCACGATAGATGCTCGGCGCCGGCTCGGAGTGCCCGAGGCCGCGGATCGCTTCGAGCACGACGTAGTGTGACAACAGCAGTTGAGCGACAGCGGAATCTGCGACCGCGAGGATGCGCAGTACCTCAACCACCGACGCCCTCGGAAGGTCGGGCCCGCCGAAGTCGCCGGGAACCGAGATACCGAGCAGGCCCGACCTCGCGACGTCCTGCAGAGCTACCTCCGGCCAGACGCCTTCGATTTCACGCTCGACGACGCCGTCTGCGATGGTCGCCGCAACTGCCGTCGCGACATGCAGCGCCTCGTGAGACGTTGACAGCAGCGGTGGTCTCGTGATCGTCGTCATGCGTAATACGCTACGGCGACAAGGCAATTGGCGAAACCCGCATCAAGCGACGGTCAACGGCCGTGCAGAATCGCTGTACACCCCGTCCGCGGAAAGCCGAGCCCCCACCGATCGCGTCAACGACAGCAGGGTGGCCAATGCTGTGCCGTCCTCGGGAATCCTACTGGTGGCAAGCGAAATTCGACGCGCTGGGCGGTGACCAGCAACCCTGCGCACCAGAACGTCGGCGCGCGCACTTCCGACCGCCAACGACGGGACCAACGAGATGCCCATGTTGGCAGCGACCATGCCCTGCACTGTCGTGTAGTCGTCAGCTCGGAAGGCCACGTCCGGGACGAATCCCGCTTCCCGACAGGCTTTTTGGAAGACACGCACATCGGGACAGTCTCCTGTCGCCGTACTGATCACCCACTGGTCGGCGGCGAGCGCAGAGAACGGCAGCTCCGCCAGGCCGGCGAGTCGGTGCCTCGCGGGCAGGACAACGAAGAATTCGTCGTCGTAGACGGGAACGATGTGCAGACCGGGGAGGTCTGGACGTTCGCCGGGCACAGACGTGATGACCGCGGCGTCGACTCGTTCGGTGTCGAGCAGTCCGACGGCGTCCTGCGGGTCGGCTGAGAGGAGCTCGATCTCGACGCCGGGGCGCTGACTGCGTAAGTGAGCCAGCGCCGGCGGCAGGATCGTGGCTGCCGCGGACGTGAAGGACGCGATCCTCAACCGCTGTTCATCCCCGGCGGTGAGTATCTCGAGATCCCGTTCCGCGTGGGCCACTGCGCTCAGGATCACCTCGGAGTGGTCGAGGAGACGTCGACCGGCGGCGGTCAACCGCGCACCATTGGGCCCCCGATCCAGCAACACCGCTCCGACGTCGCGCTCGAGCGCGCTGATCTGTTGGGACACCCCAGAGGTCGTGTAGTTCAGGTGTCCGGCCGCCGCGCTGAGAGAGCCGCGAGCCGCGACTTCGGCCAGCACCACCAACCGCCGGATGTCGAACACGGCGTCAATCTACGGTCGGCACGGTCGCCGATCGAGAGTTGCGCTCACGACGACGGAATCAGCCGTCACTACGCCGACGCAACGCCGCCGGCACGGATGCCGTGATGGCGCTCCGCGACGTCGGGGTGGGCGCGAGTACGTGACTTCCACGCGTTCTCCCCATAGGTGTTGAAGATCGGATTCGCCGGGTCCGTCTCGACGCCGCGCGAGAGAGCAGCCAGCTCGGGTGGAAGCGCGATGATCGGCACGAGCGCATCCAACGCGGGGTTGAGGAAGAAAGGTATCGACACCCGATCGGTACCCGGCCGGGGCGCGATCACTCGATGCCGGGTGGCGCGCAGGTACCCGCCGCTGGCGACCTCCAGCAGTTCACCGATGTTCACGATGAAAGCGTCCGCGACAGGTGGCACGTCGACCCAGGTGCCCTCCGAGGTCTCCACCTGCAACCCCTCGGAATCCGGCTCGACCAGCAACAAGGTCAACACCCCGGAGTCCTTGTGGGCACCGACGCCCTGGTGAGTCTGCGTGGTCCCGGGATATCGGACGACCTTCATCAAAGTGGCCGGCGCCGTGGCGAAGGCGGAGTCGAAGATGTCCTCGTCAGCGCCTAGCGAGACCGCCCAGTGCCGAAGCAGTCTCAGCCCCACCACCGACAGCGCGTGGCTCCACTCCTCGAAGGCTGCGCGGAAGTCCGAGGGGCGCCCCGGCCACAGATTCGGACCCTGCAGACGCCAAAAGCCTTGTGCGCCCTCGAGGACGGGCCGCTCGGGACCGATGTCGATCTGCTCGCGCCAGTCGACGAGCCCGTTGGTCAGTTCGCCGCCCAGCCGCGAATAGCCCCGGAATTGCGGGCTTTGCAGCTGACTGATCTCGTTCTTCTCGGCTGCCGGCACCGCGAAGAAGGCGCGAGCCGCTGCCAGCACGCGATCGAACTGTGTGGAGTCCACGCCGTGCCCTGTGAGGTAGAAGAAGCCACTGTCATGGGCGGCCTCGCGCAGCTGCGTCCGAAAGCCTGCCGGATCCAAGTCTGCGGAGGTGAGGTCGAGTACAGGGAGCACTCCGCCATCATCGATGCGAGGACCCGTTGCGCGCCACCGACATCGACGAATTCGCGACAGTTGTGAAGCAACGCTGGACACAGTGTCGCGGGAGACATCAGGATCGGTCGGCGTTTCTGGCCATCTCAGCCACCGCCGCGGCGGCCTCGTTGGTGACTCCCGGCCCGCACACCATCGCCTCGACGACCGTCGCGACCGCGGCCCCCATCGCATGCTGGCACTGCTCCCCCACGCGGTCCGACCGTGTGGTGCGCTGACTGGCAATGCCGTCGCTGACCTCGACCGGTTCGCGCTCCCAGGTGACCGGAGCGGGCCCGCCGGTCGTCACCGGCACACCCACGCACACGTCCCATGACAGCTTCGACATATCGAGGATGCGCCGGGCGTCCTTGGCCGACCGCACGACGACCACGCTCTGGCGCACCGAGCCGGCGGGCGAATCCGAGGCCCTGGTCAGGATCGCCGTCGGCCCTCCGTCTCGGTACACGTTGCGGTCCGCGATGTCGACCGTGTGCACGCATCCGGGCGGCCTCGTGCCGTTGGCCAATTCGTCAGTGAACTCTCGACCGTCGGGGTCGCTGTGGAAACCACTGGTGTGCAACAGTTCATCGAGTTCGACATCGCTGAGCAGCACCGAGTCCAACCCGCCCGTCGGGGCGGGCACGGCGGTGCCCTCGACACCCCCGCCACACCCGGTCACGAGGACGGCCAGCGCAACGACTAGTCCGCGCCGCACGTCGGACCTACTTCTTGGCCTTGTCGGCGGCGGCGTCGGTGGACAGCGCCGCGACGAAGGCCTCCTGCGGAACGTCGACCCGGCCGATGGTCTTCATCCGCTTCTTGCCTTCCTTCTGCTTCTCCAGCAGCTTGCGCTTACGGGTGATGTCACCGCCGTAGCACTTGGAGAGCACGTCCTTGCGAATGGCCCGAATATTCTCGCGCGCAATGATTTTCGATCCGATGGCTGCCTGCACCGGCACCTCGAACTGCTGGCGCGGGATGAGCTCCTTGAGCTTGGTGGTCATCTTGTTGCCATACGCGCTGGCCCCGTCCTTGTGGACGATCGCCGAGAACGCGTCGACGGCCTCGCCCTGCAGCAGGATGTCGACCTTGACCAGGTCGGCCTGCTGCTCGCCGGCCTCCTCGTAGTCCAGGCTCGCGTAGCCGCGGGTGCGCGACTTCAGCGAGTCGAAGAAATCGAAGATGATCTCGCCCAACGGCATCGTGTAGCGCAGCTCCACACGTTCGGGCGACAGGTAGTCCATGCCGCCGAGCTCACCGCGCCGGGACTGGCACAGCTCCATGATCGTGCCGATGAACTCACTCGGCGCAATGATCGTCGTCTTCACGATCGGTTCGTACACCTCACGGACCTTGCCCTCCGGCCAGTCCGACGGATTGGTGACGACCAGCTCGGAGCCGTCGTCCTTGACGACGCGGTACACCACGTTCGGCGAGGTGGAGATGAGATCCAGGTCGAACTCGCGCTCGAGGCGCTCCCGGGTGATCTCCATGTGCAGCAGACCGAGGAATCCGCAGCGGAACCCAAACCCCAGCGCCACCGAGGTCTCAGGCTCATACGTCAGCGCCGCGTCGTTGAGCTGCAGCTTGTCCAGCGCTTCGCGCAGGTTCGGATAGTCGGAACCGTCGACCGGGTACAGCCCCGAGTACACCATCGGCCGGGGTTCGCGGTAGCCGGTCAGCGGCTCGGTGGCACCGCCGCGCGCGGTGGTCACGGTGTCGCCGACCTTGGACTGGCGGACGTCCTTGACGCCGGTGATGAGGTAACCCACCTCGCCGACACCCAGGCCGTCGGAGGCCTTCGGCTCGGGCGAGACGATGCCGACCTCGAGCAGTTCGTGGACGGTGCCCGTCGACATCATCTTGATGCGCTCGCGCGGCACGATCTTGCCGTCGACGACGCGGACGTAGGTGACAACGCCGCGATAGGTGTCGTACACCGAGTCGAAGATCATCGCCCGGGCGGGCGCGTCGGCGTCGCCGGTGGGAGCCGGCACCTGCCGGACGACCTCGTCGAGCAGCTCCGTGACGCCGACGCCGGTCTTGCCCGACACCCGCAGGACGTCGGACGGCTCGCAGCCGATGATGTGGGCGAGCTCGCTGGCGTAACGCTCGGGGTCGGCGGCCGGCAGATCGATCTTGTTCAGCACGGGGATGACGGTCAGGTCGCGATCCAGGGCCAGGTAGAGGTTGGCCAGCGTCTGGGCCTCGATGCCCTGGGCGGCGTCGACGAGCAGGACGGCGCCTTCACACGCCTCCAACGCGCGGGACACCTCGTAGGTGAAGTCGACGTGGCCGGGCGTGTCGATCAGGTGCAGCACGTGCTCTTGGTCACCGACCTTCCACGGAAGCCGCACGTTCTGCGCCTTGATCGTGATCCCGCGTTCCCGCTCGATGTCCATGCGGTCGAGGTACTGCGCCCGCATGTCGCGGTCGGAGACCACGCCGGTGAGCTGCAGCATCCGGTCGGCCAGCGTCGACTTGCCGTGGTCGATGTGGGCGATGATGCAGAAGTTCCGAATCTGCGCCGGCGCGGTGAAGGTCTTGTCGGCGAAACTGCTAATGGAATTTCTCCTGGTGAGCGCGATACGGGTACCGGAAACGGCCAGTCCAGAGTAACGAGCACCCGCCCGCGCGACACAATCGAGCGCCGCGGCGACCGCCTACAGTGGGTTGTTATGGCGTCATCGTCCTCGCCCTTCAAGACATTCCAGAGGCTGGTGTTCTCCGAAGCTCCCAAGCTGGTGCGGCATATCCAGCGGTCGGACTCGTTGCAGCGCGGGATCCAGCAGGGAATCCAGTACGGGCTCCAGCAGGGCCTGCGGCTGGGTCTGGAAGTGATCGGTGGCACACAGACGGCGCCGGCCCGCGCGCTGCCTGCGGGACGGCCAGTCTCGAGCACGTTCGTCCCGTCCGCGCACCGAGCCCGCAGGGTCGTCTACGCCCCGGACCTCGACGGCCGCGCCGACCCGGGCGAGATCGTGTGGACCTGGGTGGTCTACGAGGACGATCCGACCCGCGGCAAGGACCGACCGGTGCTGGTGGTCGGTCGGGACCGTGAGGTCCTGCTGGGGCTGATGCTGTCCAGCCAGGATCACCATCGTGACGACCCGAACTGGGTGGGTATCGGCAGCGGCCCGTGGGACTACGAGGGCCGGGCCAGCTGGGTGCGCCTCGACCGGGTCCTCGACGTGCCCGAGGAGGGCATCCGGCGAGAGGGCGCGATCGTCGAACGCACGACGTTCGAGGTGGTGGCGACGCGTCTGCGCGCCGAATACAGCTGGAGCTGAGTCAGCACCACATCAGCGCGGCGCCCGCCACATCTGCCACATCGGCGGCCCACCGCCGGGCACGACGAGCTCGCCGGTGACCTCGAAGCCGAACCGCAGGTAGTACGGCACGTTCGACTCCTTGGTGGACTCGAGGTACGCCGGCGCGCCCTCGGCGTCGCAGCGGTCCAGCCGCGATGCCATCAGCGCTTGCCCGAAGCCCGCACCACGCACGTCGGGGTCGCTGCCGATGACGGCGAGGTACCAGTGCGGCTCTTCGGGGTGGTGCTGCTTCATCAGCTCCGAGACGTCCATGCCCCGCTTGGACTCACCTCGCATCGCGAGCAGGAAGGTCGGCAGCATCGCGAGGTCTTCGCGGGTCGTGGTCTTCCAGCGGCCGGGCGGGTCCCACAGGGCGGCGGCGCCGAGCTGACCACCCCGGCTCGCCAGCTCGACAGCGTCGCCGGCGAGGAAGTGGTGCCGGGTCATAGCCGCGAAGATGCGGGGCAGCGCGGCGGCGCGACGCCGGTCGTCGGGCATCATCCACTGCATCACCGGGTCGTCGAGGAACGCCCGCCCGAGCACGCGCGACAAGGCCTTCACGTCCGAACGGCGAGCCGAGGTGACGTCGATGCTCACCGGGAAAACCCTACGCGGCGGCGCCGATCCGCAGAAGCGGTGCGACGCCCGCGCCGACGTGGCGGATCTCGTCGATCTGCGGGTAGCCCGACAAGATGAATTCCTGCGCCCCGGCCTGGACGTATCGGTCGAGGGTCGCAGCGACATCGGCGTAGCTGCCGACAGCCGCAGTGCCTGCGCCGTCGCGAACCAGGCCCGGTCCGGCCCACAGTCCGGGCTCGATCTCCAGGCTGCGGGCGTCGCGCAACACACCGTCGGTCAGGGCCGCCATCCGCCGCTGCCCCTCGGACACACTCGCCGAGTAGCGGGCGTGGGCCCGTGCCACCTGGTCCGGGGTCAGGTCGGACAGCAGCTCCTCGGCGCGCTGCCACGCCTGCTCGGTGGTGGGGCGGGCCACGGTGTGCAGCCGCACGCCGAACCGCAGCGTGCGGCCGTGCTCGGCGGCCGCGGCGCGCACCCGCGCGAACTTGTCAGCCACCTGATCCGGCGTCTCACCCCACGTGAGGTAGACGTCGGCGTGTTCTGCGGCCACCGCGATCGCCTCCGGTGACGAACCGCCGAAGTAGACGGTCGGTCTGGTCGTGACCGGGTAGGCGGTCCTCGCATGCTCGACGGTGTAGAACTCGCCGTCGAACGAGAAGTCGCCGCCGGAGAGGATGCCGGCCACGACGGTCAGGAATTCACCGGTGCGCCGGTAGCGGGCCGCCTTGTCGACGTCGTCGCCGAAGCGGCGCATCTCCGCGTCGTCGCCGCCGGTGACGACGTTGAGCGCCAACCGGTTTCCGGTGAACCGCTGATACGTGCTGACCTGCTGGGCCGCGAGTGTCGGGGAGAGCACACCGGGACGGAAGGCGACGAGGAATTTCAGCGCACGGGTGTGTTGGGCGAGCGCCGCGGTGGCCAACCACGAGTCCTCGCAATGGGATCCGGTCGGGGTCAGCGCGGCCTCGAAGCCGAGATCCTCGGCCGTGCGGGCCAGGGCCGTGAGATTCTCCAGCGACGGCTCCAGATACGACGACACCCGCGACCCGTCGGCGGCCTGATTGTCGGCGATCGTGGCGGTGTCGCCGTGCGTGGGCAGGTACCAGTGCAGCGTCGGGCCGGCCATCACATGAGCCTCACCTGGATTCAGCGTCACTGACCAGGGTTTCACCCACCGTGATCGCAACCCTGACCCCAATCGTGCTGCGCTACTTCGGATCATCACGAGCCGTAGGCTGTGAACCAGCTGGCGATGTCCGTAGCTTTCCCCCGTGATCGAGATCGAGAACCTGACGAAGAGGTTCGCCGACCGCACCGTGCTCGACGGGGTGAACCTGTCGGTGGGCGACGGGGAGATCCTGGCCGTCGTCGGGCCCAGCGGCGCGGGCAAGAGCACGCTGTCGCGGTGCATCAGCTTCCTGGAACGCCCCACCAGCGGCACCGTCCGGGTCGACGGCAAGGACTTCGCCACCCTGTCCCCCGACGACTTGGTCGAGGCGCGCCGCAGGATCGGCGTGATCTTCCAGTCCGCGCCACTGCTGCGGCGCCGCACCGTCGCCCAGAACGTCGCGCTGCCATTGAACTATCTGGGCGCCACCGACGAGTCGGTCGCCCGGCGCGTCGGCGAGCTCCTCGAGCGGGTCGGGTTGGCCGACCGCAGCGAGTCGTACCCCGCGCAGCTCTCCGGCGGCCAGAAGCAGCGGGTCGGTATCGCGCGTGCCCTCGCACTCGGTCCGTCGCTGGTGCTCTCGGACGAAGCGACCTCGGGACTCGATCCGGCCACCACCAAGTCGATTCTGGCTCTGCTCAGCCATCTTCGCGACGAGTTCGGTCTGTCCATCATCCTGATCACCCACGAGATGGAGGTCGTCCGGGAGATCGCGGACTCGGTGGCCAGGATCGCCGACGGTCGCATCATCGAGAGCGGGTCCGTCGAGGACGTCATCCTCGATCCCGAATCGCTGCTGGCCCATGAACTGCTGCCCGACCGACCGAGCGTGGCCGTACCCCGCGACGCGGACGTCTGGGAGATCTCCTACGCATCACGCGCCGTACCGCTGGACTGGCTGACGACGATCCATGACGCGCCGGGCCTGTCGGGGACGACGGTCAGCGTCCTCAGCGCCAGCGTCGAGGCCATCCGCGGCATCGCGGTGGGCCGCGCCGTGCTCGCGCTGTCCCCCACGGCGCCAGCAGGTTTCGCGCGGTACCTGAGGGAGCGCGGCCTGCACGTCAGAGCGGCAGCCTCCGCCGAGGCCGCGGCGTGACACCCACTCTGCTCGCCCAGGAGGACTTCAGCACACCGTGGCACAAGGTGCCCGACCTGCTGCTGCCCGCCTACGGCGAGACCTGGGTGATGGTGGGCATCACGATGTTTCTCGTCGTGCTGATCGGCATCCCGGTCGGGGTGATCCTGCACAACACCTCCGAGTTCGGCCTGCACCCCGACCCGCGGGTCTTCACGGTCCTCAACACCATCGTCAACATCGGCCGCTCCCTGCCGTTCCTGATCCTGATGGCGGCGATCATCCCGGTGACGCGTTTCCTGGTCGGCACGACGATCGGCATCCCCGCGGCGATCGTGCCGATGACGACGGCCGGGGTGCCGTTCTTCGCGCGGCTGGTGCAGAACGCGCTGCGCGACGTGCGCTCCGACGTCACCGACATGGGCCAGGTCTCGGGCGGATCCACGTTGCAGGTGATCCGCACCGTGCAGTTGTCGGAGGCGCTACCCGCCCTGGCCGGGGCGCTCACCGTCAACACCATCGCGATGATCGACTACTCCGCCATCGCGGGATCGATCGGCGCCGGAGGCATTGGCAACCTCGCTATCACCTACGGCTACAACCGATTCGACGACAACATCATGATCGCCACCGCCGTCTCCCTGATCATCACCATCGCGGTCGTCCAGTTCGTCGGCGACCGCGTCGTCAAAGCTCTCACCCGCTGAAAGGACCATCATGACCGACCAGATCAACGCGCCTTCGGGCGCGGGTCTCGACATCGACATCAAGAAGAAGAAGCGCTGGCCGTGGATCGCCGTTGCGGCCGTCGTCGTCCTCGCCGTCGCCGGGGGCATCTCCTATGCGCAGTTCGCCAACAAGGACAAGCCCTTCGGCACGACGCTGCCGGTGGCGACGTGGAGCACCGACATCGCCGCCGAGAACCTGCTGAGCTACATCGCCAGCGACATCGCACCCGACCACGGCATCACGATCGAACCCGTCAAGATCGACAACCTGATCGAGATCAACCGCGCCGTCGACGCCGGAACGGTCGCCGGGAACTTCTTCGAGCACCAACCGTTCCTCAATGACGCCATCGCCGCCAACGGATTCGAGCTGACGCTCGCCGCGCCGACGTTCACCTGGGACCAGGCCACCTACTCGGACAAGTACCGCAACTGGAACCAGGTACCCAACGGGGCCAAGATCGCTCTGCGCGACGATCCGGCCGGGCAGGCCATCGCTCTGCTCGACCTCGCCTACGACAAGCAGATCACGCTCAAGCCCGGAAAAGACACGCTCGCGGGCCTGCCGCAGCTCGACGACATCGCGTCCAACCCCAAGAACTACCAATTCGTCCAGGTGCCGATCGGCCAGCTGGCCCGAAGCCTCGCCGACGTCGACGCCGTCGTGGTGCACATCTCCGACGTCTACGCCGCCGGTCTGACGGAGCAGCAGATCCTCGCCCGTGAGCCTGCACCGAAAGGCAGCGAGGGCGGTCTCGTGGTCAGCAACAAGCACATCGACGACCCCAACGTGGTCAAGCTGATCGACACGTTCAAGGACCCGCGGATCGCGGAGTTCCTCCAGACGACCGACAACAAGCTGATCCGCGACACGCTAGGACCGATCTCATGACCGACAAACGCCCGCTGTTCTATTCGGCGTTCGTGATGAATACCGCCTCCCATGTGCTGCACGGATTGTGGCGGGCGCCCGAGGCGCGCAATCACGAGTTCAACTCACTGCGGCATTGGACGTCGCTGGCCTCGGCTGTCGAGAAGGCCGGCTACGACCTGCTGTTCTTCGCCGACGTGTTCGGATTGCGGGCACCGTGGAACGGCAACTGGCGCAAGGCCGTCGAGGGCGGTATCCAGGTCCCGGTCAACGACCCCTCCTCACTCGCCTCCGCCCTGGCGGTGGTCACCGAGAATCTCGGCATCGTGTTCACCAGTTCGATCGTGCAGGACCACCCGTTCAACTTCGCGCGCAAGATGTCCTCGCTGGACCACTACACCGAGGGCCGGCTCGGGTGGAATGTCGTGACGAGCTTCAACGCCAACATGTTCCGCAGTTTCGGCCATGACGGCACGCTGAACCACGACGAACGCTACGAGTGGGCCTACGAGTACGTCGACGTCACGTACAAGCTGTGGGAGGGCTCCTGGGACGACGACGCGCTGCTGGCAGACAAGGCCCGCGGGGTGCACTCCGATCCGGCCGGCATCCACCGCATCAACCATGTCGGCAAGCGCTACTCGGTGGAGGGGCCACACTTCTCGTCGCCGTCGCCGCAACGTACACCGGTGCTGTTCCAGGCGGGCGCGTCGCCTGCGGGACAACTGTTCTCGGCCCGCAACGCCGAGGGCGTGTACATCAGCAGCCCCAATCCCGCCGCTGCCCACGCGCTGACATCCGAGACGCGAGCGCTGGCCGCCGACAACGGGCGCGATCCCGGCGATATCGCTTTCGCGCAAGGGCTCTCGTTCGTCATCGGTGACACCCATCGGGACGCGGTGCGCCGTCACGACGAGATCAAGCGCTTTCTCGATCTCGAAGGCGTTGCGCTGCATGCGCTCGGCGACGCGGGCGTCGACGCCGGTCACCTGCCGCTCGACACCCCGATCAGCCAGCTCGGCGAGTTCACGGGCGTGCAGGGATTCGCGCGGTGGGCCGCAGAGGCCTCGGGTAACGCCGAGCCGACGATCCGCGACCTGGCGTGGGTCCTCGAGGGCGCCAACCGGGTCGTCGGCACCGCCGAGGAGATCGCCGACCAACTCGAGGAGTGGCGCGAAGCTGGGGTCGACGGTGTCAACGTCTACCACGCGACGGTCCCCCAGTCCTTCCAGGAGGTCGCCGACCGACTGTTCCCGACGCTGCGGGAACGCGGGCTGATCGCCACGGACAAGTCGGGAACGTTGCGGCACAAGCTGTTCGGGCGCGGGGACCGGTTACCCGACAGCCACCCCGCGGCGGCCTACCGGGGCGCGTTCGCCGACAACTCGCTGCTGGACCCCGCTATCCCTGGGTGATGTAGTCCTGCAGCCGTTGCTGCTCGCGTTCCAGCTCCTCCATCCGCGTCTTCACGACATCGCCGATGCTGACGATGCCGCGCAACCGGCCGTCGACGACGACGGGCACATGGCGCACCCGGTTGGTCGTCATCAGCGCGCTCAGAATGTCGATCGAATCGTCGGGTGCGCACGTCGCGACCACGGTCGTCATGATGTCGGCGACGGGGCGGCGCAGCAGTTCCGCACCGACCTCGTGCAGACCGCGCACGACGTCGCGTTCCGAGACGATGCCGTGCAACCCCTCGTCGGACACCACCACCATGGCGCCGATGTTGTGCACCGCGAGTTCGGTGAGCAAGCCCGCCACCGACGTCTCGGGAGTGATCGTCGCGACGGATGCGCCCTTGGCGCGCAGTACGTCGGAAATTCGCATCACCACCTCCTTGTGATGTAGCTCACTCAGGATACTCCCAGGAGGCGCCGGAACAGAACAGCGTGTCTGCTCGGTTGCGCTTCTCGAGACACCGACCGAGAGGACCACCATGTCACCCACCACCACACTCGGCGACCAGCTGACCGTCAGCGCACTGGGCTTCGGCGGGATGGCGCTCACGCCGGTGTACGGCGGCGTGACCGACGATGCCGAATCGCTGGCGACGCTCCATCACGCCGTCGACGTCGGCGTCACGTTCATCGACACCGCCAACGTCTACGGTTCCGGCGACAACGAGCGGCTCATCGCGCGGCTACTCGCCGACCGCCGCGACGAGGTGACCCTGGCGACGAAGTTCGGCATCGTGGCCAACCCGGCCGGCACCGGCGGTCGCGTCGCCGTACGGGGTGATGCGGCCTACGTGCGGCAGTGCATCGACGAGAGCCTGCAGCGTCTGCAGACCGATGTCGTGGACCTGTACTACCTGCACCGGCGGGATCCCGCTGTCCCGATCGAGGAGACGGTGGGCGCCATGGCCGAGCTGGTGCGGGCGGGCAAGGTTCGTCACCTCGGGCTCTCCGAGGTGACGGCCGAAGAACTGCGAGCAGCTCACGCGGTGCATCCGATCGCGGCCCTGCAAAGCGAATGGTCGATCTGGACGCGTGACATCGAGACCGCGATCGCGCCGGCCGCGGCCGAACTGGGCGTCGGCCTCGTTCCGTTCTCCCCGCTGGGCCGGGGATTCCTCACAGGCACGGTGCGTTCGGCCGCCGACATCTCCGACACCGACTTCCGCCGCACGATGCCGCGCTTCGCCGGCGCCGCGCTGGAAGCGAACCAGCGCGTCGTGGACGCCGTCGAACAGGTGGCCGGCGAGATCGGGGCCACCGCAGCGCAGGTGGCGCTCGCCTGGCTGCGGCACCGCGCGCAGGAACTGGGCGTGGCGAGCGTGCCGATCCCCGGCACCCGGCGCGCGGCCCGCATCGACGAGAACCTGGGTTCCCTGACGGTTGCGCTGACCCCCGATCAGGTCAGCACGCTCGGGCGCGCGGGCGATGCCGTAACCGGCAATCGTTACGCCGACAGCGCGGCGGTGCGGTCCAGCCGCGACGCGTGATTGCGTCACACCGGAACTGTTCGGGCGGTATACCTGCTCCATGATCGAAGTGACCCTGCTCGGCACCGGTAGTCCCATCCCAGATCCGCGCCGCGCGGGGCCCTCGACACTGGTCCGCGCCGGTGGACAGACGTTCCTGGTCGACTGTGGCCGCGGGGTTCTGCAGCGCGCCGCGGCGATCGGCGTCAGCGCGAACTCGATCACGGCGCTGCTGCTCACCCACTTGCACAGCGACCACATCACCGATCTCGGCGACGTACTGATCAGCCGGTGGGTGGGCAATTTCGCCCCCGACCTCACCCCGCTGCCGATCATCGGCCCGCCCGGCACTGCCGAGGTCGTGCAGAAGACGCTGGAATCACTGCAGTTCGACATCGGCTACCGCATCGCCCACCACGCGGACCTGACCGCGCCACCGCCGGTGGAGGTGGAGGAGGTCACCGGCGGCGTGGCGTGGGGCCGCGACGGGGTGCGGATCGCCGTCGGTCCGACCGATCATCGCCCAGTCGCACCGACCATCGGGTTCCGCATCGAGCACAACGGCGCCTCGGTGGTGCTGGCCGGCGACTCGGTGCCCTGCCGTGGGCTGGACGAACTCGCCTCCGGCGCAGGCGCATTGGTGCACACCGTGATCCGCAAGGACCTGATCGACGCGATGCCGGTGCAGCGCATCCGCGACATCTGCGACTACCACTCATCGGTGCAGCAGGCGGGCGAGACCGCGGCGCGGGCCGGAGTCGGCATCCTGATCCTGACGCACTACGTGCCCGCACTCGTGCCGGGCCAGGAAGACGAATGGCGCGCACTGGCAGCGACGGCGTTCGATCGCCAGATCGAACTCGGCGACGACCTGCACCGGGTCGAGGTGCACCCAGGCGTGTGCGTCAAGCCAGCCGGCTGATCTCCACGATGACGTCCAGATCGGTCGAACCCTCGCCGGAGTAGATGCCCTTCAGTGGTGTCACGTCCGAATAGTCGCGGCCCACACCGACACTGATGTACTGCTCGGTGATCTCGGTGTCGTTGGTGGGGTCGTAGTGCCACCACTCGCCGGTCCACGCCTGAATCCACGCGTGGCTCTGCCCGTCGATCGTCTCGCCGATCTTCGCGTCGCGCTGCGGATGCAGGTAACCCGACACGTAGCGCGACGGAATACCCATGCCGCGCAACAACATCAGGGTCAGATGTGCGAAATCCTGGCACACTCCCTTGCCTTCGCGCAGCGCGTCCACCCCTGAGGTGTGCACCCCGGTGGTCCCCGGTACGTACTGCAGTTCGGCCTGCACCCAGCGCGCCGCCTCGATCACCGCCTCCGCGGGTTCGTGGTACTTGGCGATGCGCCGGCCGACGCGTTCGATGCGCTTGCTGGCCGGCACGTAGTGGGTGGGCGCGAGAACCTCGTCGTAGCGGTCGATGACGGCCTCGCCGACGAGATCGGCCCACGACACCTTCTCGGCCGGCGCCTCGGGACGATCCGTCTCCACCACCGACGACGCGGTCACCTCGAGCTCGGTGTGCGGTGCGTGCAGGTCGAACGCGGTGACCGCGGTGCCCCAGTAGTCGACGTAGCGGTAGGACCGGGTCGCCGGAACCGTCTCGACGCGGTTGAGGATGACGTTCTGCCGCGAGTCCGAGCGCGGCGTGAGCCGCGCCTCGTTGAACGACGCGGTGACCGGGGACTTGTAGGCATAGCCCGTCGAATGGACCACGCGCATCCGCCACATGCCTAAATCTCCCCTTCTTCGATCACCAGTGCGTTGCGTCCCGCATCCGTCCACGCCACCCAGGGCGCAGAGTGGAAGTACTGCAGCGCCAACGACTCTCCGACGTCGAAGACCGTCGTCTGCAGCGAGGCAAGCCGCTGCTCGAGCGATTCGAGCAGCACACCGGGCTGCAGGAACTCCAGTTCGCTGCGCGCCCGGCCGAGGAGCCGCTGCGCTTCGGCGGTGGCACCGAGACGCCCGTGCGGACGGTTCATCAGCTCGTCGAGGCTGTGTTCGGCAAGCCGGAGCGAGTAGAAGATGGACCGCGGGAATAGCCTGTCCAGCAGCATGAACTCCACCACCCGGCCGGCGTCGAGGACACCGCGGTAGGTCCGCAGATAGGTGTCGTGGGCACCGGCGGAACGCAGCAGCGTGACCCACGCCGGCGATGACGCGCTGTCACCGACCCGGGACAACAGCAGGCGGACCGTCATGTCCACCCGCTCCAGGGCACGTCCCAGCAGCATGAAGCGGTAGCCGTCGTCGCGCGACAACGTGGAGTCGGCCAGCCCCGCGAACATCGCGGCGCGGCCCTCCACGTACGACAGGAACTCGTGGGGCCCGAGCCGTTTGGCGGCGCGTTCCCGCTCGGCCAGTGCGTTGTACGTGGTGTTGAGGCACTCCCAGATCTCTGTGGAGGTGACTTCGCGTGCGCCACGGGCATTCTCGCGCGCGGCGGAGATGGCCTCGACGATCGAGCAGCCGCCGTAGGTCTCCCTGCTGAACGCCACGACATCGGTCAGCGACCACACGTCGAGGACCTCGTCGGGTGGGTCGATGCCCAGCACCCGCAGCAGGGTTCGCGAGGCCTGGTCGGGATCGACGCTGGAATCCTCCAGCAGCTGATGCACCGTGACGTCGAGGATGCGCGCGGTGTCGTCGGCGCGCTCGACGTAACGCCCTATCCAGTACAGGGATTCGGCATTTCTGGCCAGCATCGTCAACCTCCCCTACTGCTGCTGCTGCTGCTGTTGTTGCTGCTGCTGCTGATCGTGATTCGATTCCGCCTTGCCGTTGCGGCTGCCGTTCTTGGCGGCCGGCGCCGCCCTGGGCAGAGAGCGCACGACCTCGGCGGCGGCCAGTTCGCGATCGGCGACCGACGTGCGCGACGCCAACACCCAGGTGTCCTTCGATCCGCCGCCCTGGCTGGAGTTCACGACCAACGAGCCCTCGGGCAGCGCCACGCGGGTCAGCCCGCCCGGCAGCACGTACACGTCGTCACCGTCGTTGACGGCGAAGGGGCGCAGGTCGACGTGGCGGGGTGCGAGCTCGTCGTCGATCTGCGTCGGCACCGTCGACAGCTGCATCACCGGCTGGGCGATCCAGCCGCGCGGATCGGCGTTGATCTTCCTGGTGATCGTGGCCAGTTCCTTCGGTGAGGCGTCGGGACCGAACACGATGCCGTAACCGCCTGAGCCCTCGACGGGTTTGATGACCAGCTCGTCGACGCGGTCGAGGACCTCCTCGCGTTCCTCGTCGAGCCAGCAGCGGTACGTGTCGACGTTGGCCAGCAGGGGTTTCTCGCCGAGGTAGTACTCGATGATCGTCGGCACGTAGGTGTAGACGAGTTTGTCGTCGCCGACACCGTTGCCGACGGCGCTGGAGATCACCACGTTGCCGGCCCGTGCGGCGTTCAGGATGCCCGCCACGCCGAGCACGGAGTCCGGCTTGAACTGCATCGGATCGAGGAAGTCGTCGTCGATGCGGCGATAGATCACGTCGACCTGGCGCTCGCCCTCGGTGGTGCGCATGTACACGGTGTTGTCGCGGCAGAACAGATCGCGACCCTCGACCAGCTCGACACCCATCTGCCGGGCGAGCAGCGAGTGCTCGAAGTACGCCGAGTTGTAGACCCCCGGGGTGAGGACGACGACGGTCGGATCGGCGACGTTGTTGGCCGCGGCGTTGCGCAGTGCGCGCAGGAGATGGGAGGAGTAGTCACCGACGGCGCGCACCCGGTGGGTGGCGAACAGGTTCGGGAACACGCGCGCCATCGTGCGGCGGTTCTCCATGACGTAGGACACCCCCGACGGCGAGCGAAGGTTGTCCTCGAGAACGCGCCAGGTCCCCTGAGCGTCACGGATCAGGTCGATGCCGGCGACGTGGATACGCACCCCGTTCGGCGGGGTGATGCCGACAGCCTCGCGGTGGAAGTGCTCGCAGGACGTGACCAGCCGGCGCGGGATCACCCCGTCGCGCAGGATCTCCTGCTCGCCGTAGATGTCGTCGAGATACATCTCCAGGGCCTGCACCCGCTGGCGGATGCCGCGCTCGAGCCGGGTCCACTCCGCCGCCGAGATGACGCGCGGGACGAGATCGAGCGGGAACGGTCGCTCCTGCCCGGACAGCGAGAACGTGATGCCCTGGTCGATGAAGGCGCGGCCCAGCGCGTCGGAGCGGGCCTCGAGGTCGGCGACGTCGGCGGGGCCCAGCTCTTTGTGGATGCCCTTGTAGGGGCCGCGCACGTTGCCGTTGGCGTCGAACATCTCGTCGAACGCCTGGGCGTACGTACCGAGCTTGTTGTATCCCCCGAAAATGCCTTCGTGCCGTCGGGTCGGCTTGGTGGTGCGTGTGGTCCGTGCAGTTTCTGTCGGCAAAGCTCTCCTGCTCCTCCCGTGCGCGGACGTGCTCGATGCGTGCGCTCCAGACACGCACCTTGCCATGCTGCAGCATTTCCGTCGTTTCGGCAGGCCAGTGGCCTCCGTTTTGGGTGATGTACTCGCTCGCTGCTAACCTGAGCAGTCGCTGCCCCCGCGGGCGCCCCACAGACTCATCCCAACCCGTCGAGATTGCCGAAGGATTACACGCGTGGCCAACATCAAGTCGCAGGAAAAGCGCATCCGCACCAACGAGCGCCGCAGACTGCGCAACAAGTCGGTGAAGTCGTCGCTTCACACGGCGGTCCGCGGATTCCGGGAAGCCGTCGAGTCCGGCGACAAGGAGAAGGCCGGCGAGTTGCTGGTCACCACCAGCCGCAAGCTCGACAAGGCAGCCAGCAAGGGCGTCATCCACAAGAATCAGGCCGCCAACCGCAAGTCGGCGCTGGCCAAGGCGCTCAACAAGATCTGACCCAGCGCGTCAGTCGCTGGCCAGCGAGGCCACTGAGCGCACCGCGCTCTCCAGCGCGTAGTCGGCATCTGCCGCCGCGCCTTTGACATCGGCGTTGAGAGCTGCCACCACGCGCAGCGCCTCGGCCACCGAATCCCGCGACCATCGCCGGGCCTGCTTCTGGGCTTTCTGCACGCGCCACGGCGGCATGCCCAGTTCACCGGCAAGCCGGTACGGATCGCCTGAGAGCGGCGCCACCCTGGCGATCGTGTGTACCGCCTCGGCGAGCGCGTCGGCCAGCACGACGTGTGGTTCGCCGGCCATCATCGCCCAGCGCAGCGCTTCCGCCGCCCCGGCCACGTCGCCGACGACCGCTTTGTCGGCGATGTCGAAACCCTTGACCTCGGCTTTTCCAGAGTGATAGCGGCGGACGGCCGCGGCGTCGACCACGCCGGCGGTGTCGGCCACCAGCTGCGAGCACGCGGAGGCCAGCTCACGCAGATCCGAGCCGATGGCATCGATCAGCACGGTCACGGTGTCGTCGGAGACCTTGGTGCGCAGCGCGCGGAACTCCTTGCGGACGAAGTCGACGCGTTCGGCGGCCTTCGTGATCCGCGCGCACGGGTGGACCTCGGCGCCCAGCTTCTTGAGCCGATCGGCGAGCGCTTTGGCCCGCCCGCCGCCGGAGTGCACGACCACCAGCAGCGTGCCCTCGGGGAGGTCGGCGGCGGCCTCTTCGATCAGGGCCACCGCGTCCTTGCCCGCCTCCGCAGCCGCGTCGAGGACCACCACGCGCTCGTCGGCGAACAGCGACGGGCTGAGCAACTCGGCGATCTCACTGACGCTGACCTCACCGGCCCGAAGGCGGTCGACCGGGACGTCGGTTGTGCCCGCCGATGCCCGGGCGTGCGCCAGGACAGCGGCGACAGCGCGTTCGACGAGCAACTCCTCGTCACCGAGGATCAGGTGCAGGCCGGTGCTCACCGGACGATGGTGCCACGCCGCCCCGACAGGCCCCAATGCCACACCGCCGCAACGGTGCAGGACGCCACCGCGACCACCGCAACCCCCGCGAGTCCCGACGGCACCGGCAGCGCCGCCGCAGGCACCGCGGCCGCCCAGCGGGCCACACTCGCCAACCACCACACCTCGGGACCGGTGAACCGGATGAGCAGTTGCGCACCTGCCGGCCAGAGCGGGCACAGCGCGGCGGCGGCCGTCCCGATCAGTGTGATCGGCGGGATGACAGGCGCCACGACCAGATTGGCGAGCACCGCGACGAGGCTCACCGACCCCGAAACCCCTGCCACGAGGGGTGCTGTGACCAGCTGGGCGGCGAGCGCCACGCTGACCGCGTCAGCCAGCGGGCGAGGCCAGCCGCGGTGGGTCAGCCGCCGCGACCACACCGGTGCGACGACGATCAGCCCGGCGGTGGCCGACACCGACAGCGCGAAGCCGACGTCCACGGCGAGCGCAGGCGTGGCGATCATCAGCACGATGACCGCGGCCCCCAGTGCCGGCAGCGCTTGCCGCTGCCGGTGGGTGAGCACGGCCAGCAGCGTGATCGCTCCCATCACCGCCGCCCGCAGCACACTCGCCGACGGTTGCACCACGACGACGAAGCCGGCCAGGGTGACCGCGGCCAGCACGACGGCGATCCTGGGCCCCAGCAGCGCGGCACTGAAGAGCATCGCCCCGCACACGATCGTGATGTTCGCGCCGGACACGGCCATCAGATGAGTCAGCCCGGCCACCCGGAAATCCTTGGCGGTCTGTGCCGGCACCGTCGAGGTGTCCCCGAGCACCAGCGCCGGCAGCAGCGCCGCCTGGTCCACCGGAAGAACGAGGCGGACCGCGTCGGCGAACCCGGCGCGAATCCGGTGCGCGAGGCGATACACCGGCGCCGCGTCACCGAGGCGGGGCCGCCCGGTCGCCGACAGGACGGCGACCGTGAGATCGCGGCGGCTGGGGCGGCTGACCCGAGCGCGGAACCCGGCGGGTCGGCCCGCCTGCAGCGCCGCGTAGTCGGCACCGGAGGCGAACACGAGCACCGCCCCCGACGACGGGGCGCCGTCCAGGCGCGCAAGTGACCCCCGGAACATCGTCCGGCCGCCTTCGAGCGCTCGCGGTGTCTCGTCGGGCGTGACCACCACCTCGGCGACCGAACCGAGGCGCGTCGTCACCAGGTGATGCCGCACCGCGTCGACACGCAGACACACCGCGATCGCGAAGCCGCTGCCGACCAGAGCCACCGCGACCGCGGCAACCAGCACCGGTTTCCGGTCGGCCCGCGCGGCGTCGCCACGGCGCCGGCTCGCCCACCATCCCGCAGCCAGGGTCCCGGCGACACCGCACAGCACGGCGGCACCCGCGGCCGCGTACCCCCACGCGATCCCCGCGGCCGTCACCGCCCACGCGGTCAGCGCGGCAGGCATCAGCCGCACATCTGTCATCCCGCCCTCACGAGCGCACGCAGCTTGTCCAACCGCGCCGGACCGATCCCGTCCACGTCACCGAGCTGATCGACACTGCCGAAGCGGCCGTGCGCGTCGCGCCACGCCACGATCGCCGCGGCCGTCACCGGGCCCACGCCCGGCAGCGCGTCGAGCTGCTCGGCGGTCGCGGTGTTCAGATCGACGGCGCCCTTCGTGCTCCCCTCGCCCGGCGGCGCACCCGGTGGCGCCGATGAACCCGGTGTTTCGGTCGAGTCGGACACCACCGAGCTGCCCATCTCTGCGGGTTGTCCGGGGGGTGCATCGATGCCGACGACGATCTGTTCTCCGTCGGCGACTTTGCGCGCCATGTTCAGTCCGAGCACGTCGGCGCCGTCGAGCGCGCCTCCCGCGGCCTCGAGCGCATCGGCGATCCGTGCTCCCGGCTCCAGCGTGACCAGACCGGGTTGGTGTACCAAGCCGACGACACTGACCACGACCGGCCCCGCCGCTGCAGTGGTGGTGACCGGGGCGGGAGCGCCGGAGGCCGCCATCTCGACCGGCGGCAGCTTGGCCGACACCACCGCGGGGGGTTGATCGCGCAGCAGGCTGACGACCGTGACCAGCACCGCGACCAGACCGACGATGCCGAGTGCGACGACCCCGGCGCGGCCCGGGTCGGCCCGCACGCGCGACAGCCATGCGAGGCCCCGGTCCCCGTTCTGCTCGGGCAACCACCGCGACAGCGCGGTGTCAGCGTCGTCGTCGTCGGGTTCCGCGGCGTCCTGCGTGACGTCGGAACCCAGGCGCCGCCGGAGCCGCTCGGCAGGCAGTTCGGTCGACATACCGCGACGGTAGGCACGCCGGCCGACGAGGTCGGCGATGCGCCGCGCCGAGCGGGCGCACCTGTGGATGAACTCGGCTCTGGGGACAGCGGGATAGCATGGCCGCCAATGAACGGTCGAGCCCCGATGATCGCCGGCGCAGCGTTCGCGGTGCTCTACGCCACGGCCGTCGTCGGCCTCCACGCCCTGCCCGGCGCCGATCCCGGCGTCACCCGGATGCAGGCCCTGCTGCTGACCTTCGCCGCTCTCGCGCTTGCCGTCGTCCTGGCCTTCGCACGCGACCGGCTCAGCGGTCCACCCGCGCACCTGTTCACGATCGGCTCGACCCTGCTGGTTGCCCAGCTCAGTGTCGCCGTCTGGTTCGCCGGCGGCCTCTCGCTGCGCCCGGGCCAGACCGCTGTCGCCACCGCACGCGCGATCGAGGACGTCGGCGCCATGTGGCTGCCGGTGACCACCATCGCCAACATCCTGGTGGCCGCGCCGATCCTGATGCACGCCAACGAAGGCCGGCTTCCCCGATGGCTCGGGATCGTCGCCGCGGTGTTCACCGTGGAGCAGCTGATCGAGACCATCACGGTGATCGGGCCTTCCGGCAGCTTCATCTCCCCGGGCGGCCCGATGAACCACTATTTCGGCGGTCTGCTGTCGGTGGTCTTCGTCGCCGGACTCGGGTTCGCGCTGTCCCGGCCGGCCGTTGACGACGCACCCACTGCCCCCGAGGCTGCCACCTCCACCAAGGCCGCCACCGACGACGCCACGGCCACCACAGACGGCGACGTCCGAGAACCCGTAGGAGAGTGATGGCACTTCCCCGCCTGGTGCCGCAGTTCGGCGGCGACCACTCGAGCACCGAGAAGCTGCGCGCCGAGGTCCGCGACTTCCTCGCCGAGCAGCGAGCCGCGGGGACGTTCACTCCCTCGGTCGACGTCTGGCTGTCCGGCTGGGACGAGGCGTTCACCGCGGCGCTCGCCGCCCGCGGCTGGCTCGGCATGACGGTGCCCGTCGACTACGGGGGGCCGGGGCGTACGTTCCTCGAGCGCTTCGTCGTGACGGAGGAACTGCTGGCGGCGGGCGCTCCGGTCGCTGCCCACTGGATCGCCGACAGGCAGATCGTGCCCTCGCTGCTCAAATACGGTACCGAGGCGCAGAGGGCGCACTTTCTGCCGAGAATCGTTGCCGGCGAATGCTTTTTCGGGATCGGCATGAGCGAGCCCGATTCCGGTTCGGATCTGGCGAGTGTGCGGACCCGGGCAGAGCGGGTCGAGGGCGGGTGGCGGCTCACCGGGACCAAGGTGTGGACCTCGGGTGCGCATCTGGCCCACGCGTTCATCGCGTTGGTGCGCACCACGCCGGTCGATCCCGCCCACCGCCACGCCGGGCTGAGCCAGTTCATCGTGGATCTGCGCGGCGCGGACGTGCAGATCCGGCCCATCACGTCGATGAACGGCGCCCACCACTTCAACGAGGTGATCCTCGACGGCACCTTCGTTCCCGACGACATGGTGTTCGGCGAGATCGGCGCCGGTTGGCAGCAGGTCACCTCGGAGCTGGCGTTCGAGCGCAGCGGGCCCGAACGGGTGCTCTCGACGTTCATGCTGCTCGACGCGATGGCTGCGGCGATGAGTGACGACGAGATACCGCGCGACGCCGAGCTGGGCAGGCTGGTGGGCCGGATCGCCGGTCTCCACCAGATGTCCTCCGCGGTGGCCGGCGCACTGCAGCGCGGTGAATCGCCGGACGTACCCGCGGCGGTGGTCAAGGTGCTGGGCACCACCACCGAAGGTGACATCGCCGAATTCGGCCATCTGGCAAGCGAACACAGTGTGGGTTTCACCGCGCTCGCCGATGCCGCGGTGGACCAGCGGCCCGGCTTCACCATCCGGGGCGGCACCAACGAGGTCTTGCGCGGCGTGATCGCCCGCGGATTGGGGCTGCGATGAGCGTGTCCGAGGTCGACGCCGCGTTGACCGACATGATGGCGGCCGTGTTCGCCGAGCACAGCGGTGACACCGATCTGTGGGATCGCCTCGACGCTCTGGGCCTGGTGCGCCTCACCGGGTCGGAGGCCTCCGGCGGTAGCGGCGCCGGATGGCCCGAGGCCGCCGAACTGCTGTCCGCCGCGGTACGCCACACCGCTCGAATCCCGTTGGCCGAGCACGATCTGCTGGCCTGCTGGCTCCTCGACGCCGTCGGTGTCGCGGTCGATTCCCGGCCGCGCACCGTCGCACTGCTCGATGGCCACGGCCGCGCCACGGCCGTGCCGTGGGCGTCGAACGCCCAGCGCATCGTGGCGGTCTGGGCCGACGACGACGGGTATCGGGTCGCCGATGTCGACTCCGCCGACGTGTCGATCACGGCCGGCGCCAATATGATCGGTGAGCCTCGCGACACCGTCGACGTCGACACCGCGACCCACTCCGGTGTCGCGGTATCCGGGGACCTCATCGACACGCTGCGCCTCAAAGGCGCGCTCGTGCGCGCCGTGCAGATCTGCGCAGCGCTGGACAGCGCGCTGGAGTCGTCGGTCGAGCACGCGACGACCCGTATGCAGTTCGGTCGGCCGCTGGCGAAGTTCCAAGCCGTCCAGCACCTGATCTCCGACATCGCCTGTGAGGCAGCGCTGGCCCGGTCGGCCACCGAAGCGGCCCTGTCGGTGGCCTCGGCCACCGACTGGACGGCACCGCATCTGGAATTCCTTGTCGCGGCGGCCCGTTCGTGCGCCGGGCACGCCACGTCGGTGGTGGTCCGCAACGCCCACCAGGTGCACGGGGCGATAGGCACCACCATCGAGCACCGTCTGCACCATCACACCCGGGCGGCACTGGCGTGGCGCTCTGAGTTCGGCTCCACGAGACACTGGGACGATCGGCTCACCGACATGGCTCTGGCGGCAGCCAAGCACGCCGGCCCCCAGGGTCTGTGGCCCTTGATCAGCCCCTGACGATCACCGTGCTGGGTTCACGTGGCGCGCCCAGCATGTCCCGGTGCGACGGCGGGACACGGCCGTCGGCATCGGTGATCCCGTACTCGCGCGCCAGCTCGGCGCCGATCACGGTGCGACCGCTGCGCTGGAACAGCTCAGGATCGCCGTACAGTGCGTCGATGAGATGTCCGGTGAACTCCGGAGTTTCGGCGTGGGCGGCGAAGCCGGCGAGCGCGCCGGGATCGCCGTCGAACGCTCGGCGCATCTTCTCGGTGAGCAGGATCCCCATCCAGATCGACACGGTCGCGACCCCGGTGCCGGCGAAATCGACCGCCATGTCGGCGGCCATCTTGTCGGTGCCGGCTTTCTGCGCGCCGTAGGCGGGGCCGTGCATGTAGCACACCGCTCCGGGCGAGGACGTGAACGCGATCAGCCCGCGGCCTCGCTCGACGAGCAGCGGCGCGGCATACCAGGCGGCCACGTAGGACGATCGCAGTCCGACATCGAGCACTTCGGCCAGCGCACGGGGCTTGCGCCAGAACGGTTCCGGCCCCACCAGATCGTCGGAGATCGCGGCGGCGTTGTTGACCAGCAGGTCCAGCCGTCCCTCGTCGCGCGCCACCGCGCCGAAGAACTCGCCGACGGCGTCGTCGTCGCGGTGATCCACCCGCACCCCGACGCCCCAGTCCGGCGCGGGATCGATGCCGCGGCCGGTCCCGTACACCCGCCACCCGCGGACAGCCAGCGCCGAGGCGATGCCCTGCCCGGCTCCCCGGCTGGCGCCTGTCACCACGGCGACCCGCGTCGACTCACCCATCCAGCCACCATAGAGGCGGTAGGTTGACGCCATGCCGACGGACAAGCCCCTGCGGGTCATCCAGTGGACCACCGGCAACATCGGCCGTCGGTCTCTGCACGCGATCATCGGGCGCGACGACATGGAGCTCGTCGGCGTCTACGCGCACGGCGCGGACAAGGTGGGTGTCGACGCCGCCGAGCTTGCCGGCTGGCCCGAGCCGACCGGCATCACCGCGACGGACGACATCGAAGCGCTCGTCGCGCTGCGGCCCGATGCCTGCTGCTACAACCCGCTGTGGCCGAGCATCGACGAGCTGGTCCGGTTGCTCGAATCCGGTGTCAACGTGTGCTCGTCGGCCGCGTGGATCACCGGGGGCAAGCAGTCACCCGCGGATCTGGACCGCATTCGGAATGCCTGCGCGACAGGCAATTCCACGATCTTCGGCAGCGGCGCCCATCCGGGGATGTCGAATCTGGTCGGCATGGTGCTCAGCGGCTCCTGCGAGCGGGTCGACGAGATCCGCATCACCGAGTCGGTGGACTGCTCGACCTACGAATCCGCAGGCACGCAGACCGCGATGGGGTTCTCGCAGCCGCCCGACACTCCCGGACTGGCCGAGAGCGTGCGCCGCGAGAGCGAGGTGTTCGCCGAGTCGGCAGCCATGATGGCCGACGCCATCGGCGCGACGCTGGACCGGATGACCTTCGACGTGACGTTCACCGCCGCGACCGGGGACACCGATTTGGGCTTCATGACGATCCCGGAGGGCACCGTCGGCGGGGTGATGGGATATCACCGCGGCTGGGTCGGTGAGCGCAATGTCGTCAGCGTCGGCTTCAACTGGGTCATGGGTGACCACGTCACGCCGCCGAAGCCACTGGAGCACGGCCACGTCGTGCAGGTGTTCGGGGTGCCCAACATGCGCACCGTGGTGCACTGCCTTCCCCCGAAAAACTGGACCGAGCCCGGCTTCATGGGCCTGGGCATGATCTACACCGCGCTACCGGTGACCAACGCGGTGCCCGCGGTGGTGGCCGCGCCGCCAGGGATCGTGACGCTGGCCGACCTGCCGCCGATCACGGGGCGCTTCGTGGGCTGACCTGCACGGCCACCCCGACCGCTCCCCCCGCCGACGTGGACCGACAGCACCGGCCCCATGTCCTCGACGGTCAACGAGGACAACTGCGGAAGCCGAGCCGTGAGCGCCGCACCGAGTTGGTCGGCGCCGTCGTGATTGTCGACGTGATGCACCACGACGTCGGCGGGTCTCGTGGCGACGACGTCGGCCACCCGATCCACCAGCGCCGCATGTGCTTTGCTCACGGTGCGGATGCGCTGGTCCAGCACGAGCCGGCCGTCGACGTCCAGTTTCAGAAGCGGTTTGAGCGACAGCGCGGTGCCCAGCCACGACGAGGCGGTGCCGATGCGTCCGCTGCGGCGGAGGTTGTCGAGCCGGTGTACGACGAGGAACACATGGGTGCGGTCGCGGGCCGCGCGGGCCGCCTCGGCGACCGCGTCGAGATCGCCACCGTGGGCCGCGCACCGCGCCGCTTCGCCGGCGACGAATCCGGTGCCCATCGCCGCAGACCGCGAATTGACCACGCGCACGGCCGAACCGAACTCACGTGCGGCCGTCACCGCAGCGCTGTAGGTGCTCGAGAGTGCAGCCGAGAGGTGCACTGCGACCACACCGTCGCCGTCGCTGTCGGCGAGCGCCCGGCGATAGTGCTCCGCCAGTTCGGCCGGCGCGGCGCCGGCCGTCGTGACCTTGGGCCGGTCGTGGACGTCATGTGGGACGTCGTCGATGCCGTCGCGCAGATCGGCTCCGTCGACGAGGACGTGCAGCGGCACCTCGCGGATGCCCCATCGCCCCGCCGCGTCCCCCAGGCGCGCCGAGGAGTCGCTGACCACCACCACCGCCATCGTCAGCCGCGCGAATCAGGTATCGGGACACCGGCTTCCGCCAGGCCCTTGAGCATTAGGTCGGCGACCGCCACATGCGCCTCGAAGTTCCAGTGGATGCCGTCGGGGTTGCCCCGACCGCTCATGACCTCGTCTGCCACAGCGGCTTTGAGGTCGACGAGCGGCACCCCGTGCTCGCCGGCCCAGCGGGTGAGCGCGGCGACGGTGCCGGGCCTGCCGTGGTGGGCGTTGCCGTAGGACGCCGCGGTGTGCACCGATGGCAGGGAGGCCACCACGGGTATCCCGGGCCGGTTGAAATCGATGGCGGCACGCGTCATCTCGAGGTATTCGACGGTCAGATGCGGGGGCAGCGCGGACCGCGCGATCGGTGACAGCCGGGGCTGCAGCCAGCTGTAGCCGTCGCGCACCCAGCGCCTCAGCCGCGGGGGGCGCGCATAGCGGATGAGTTCCCGCAGCGCGGTGGGCAGCACCGACGGTAGAGAATCCATGCCCGACGTCGCGAAGACGACGGCGCCGGCACGGGGCAGCGCCGCCCATGAGCGTGGGTCCTGCGTCGCGGCCCACCACACGTCGCGGCTGGTCCACCCGATCCGCCCGATGATCTCGACATCCCAGTCGAGTTGGGCAGCAACGAGATTCGGCCAGATGCGAGGATCGTCGGCGGGTAGCCCTCCGGTCGGGCCGTAGTAGGACAGCGAATCGCAGAAGACGAGCAGAGTGGTGCGATGAGCCCCAGGGTCAGAGGACATCGCCTGCGACCTGCGCCGAAGCGTTCCACACGTCGAGTCGCCACCGGATGTCGGCCAGGCTGGCGGGATCTCCGCCGCTCCGGGTGTGGCCCGCCAGCTGGACCCAGCTCGCATTGCCCAGGCCGCCGAGGACGGGCCAGTTGTCGACGGGCAGGTCCAGCAGCGCGGCGGTCAGCGCGGCGATCAACCCACCGTGGGCCACGAGGACCACCGGCCGATCCGCGCCGTCGGCGCCCCACTCCGGTTGCCCGGCAACCAGTTCGCGCACCAGCGGCAGGCTCCGGTCGGCGACGTCGACCCGGCTCTCCCCGCCGTGCGGAGCCCAGCGCGCGTCGTCACGCCACGCCAGCCGCGCACCCGGGGCGACCTCGTCGACCTCGAGGTGGGTCATTCCCTGCCAGTCGCCGAGGTGCGTCTCGCGCAGCCGGGCGTCGACGGACACCGGCTGGCCGCTCCGATCACCCAGGGCGACCGCGGTGTCGAGTGCGCGCCGCAGATCGGACGACACGATCAGCAGGGGCTGACGTTTGGCCAACGCTTCGGCCGCGACCGTGGCCTGGTCGCGGCCCAGGTCCGACAGGTCGGTGTCGAGCTGGCCCTGCATACGGCTGCCGGCATTGAAGTCGGTCTGCCCGTGCCGCAGCATGACGAGCTTGCGCACCGTCACGCGTCGTCTCCGGAGAGATCGACCGGCACGAGCGGGCAGTCCCGCCACAACCGGTCAAGGGCGTAGAAGTTGCGCTCGTCCTGATGCTGGATGTGCACCACCACGTCGACGTAGTCGAGCAGTGTCCAGCGGCCCTCGCGGGTGCCCTCGCGGCGCGCCGGTTTGTACCCGGCCTGTCGCATCTTCTCCTCGACCTCGTCGACGATCGCGTTGACCTGGCGCTCGTTGGATGCCGACGCGATCACGAAGCAGTCGGTGATGACGAGCTGCTCGGACACGTCGATGACGACGACGTCGTCGGCGAGTTTGGCCGCCGCCGCACGCGCGGCGGTCTCGGCCATGTGAATGGCTTCTGGTGAGGCGGTCAGGAACGTCTCCTTCAGTGCGGCTGTGCTTGGTAGAGGTGTCTTTTGGCGACGTACTGCACGACACCGTCGGGCACCAGGTACCAGATCGGCCGCGAGGCTTCGGCGCGCTCGCGGCAGTCGGTCGAGGAGATGGCCAGCGCGGGCACCTCGACCAGATGCAGGGCGTCGGCGGGCAGTTCGGCCATGGCCGCCGAGATGTGTTTCCCGTCCAGTTCGTAGCCGGGTCTGCTGACCCCGACGAACCGGGCGATCGAGAACATCTCCTCCCAGTTCTGCCAGGACAGGATCGACGCCAACGCGTCGGCGCCGGTGATGAAGTAGAGGTCTGCGTCAGGGTTCAGCGCCCGCAGATCCCGCAGGGTGTCCTTGGTGTAGGTGGGTCCGCCGCGGTCGATGTCGACCCGGCTGACCGAGAACATCGGGTTCGATGCGGTAGCCACGACGGTCATCAAGTAGCGGTCCTCGGCGGGGGTGACGACTCTGCTGCGCTTCTGCCACGGCTGTCCGGTGGGGACGAACACCACCTCGTCGAGGCTGAACAGGTTGGCCACCTCGCTGGCGGCGACCAGGTGCCCGTGATGGATGGGGTCGAACGTTCCGCCCATCACCCCGAGCCGCCGTCGCGCTTGCACGAATAGCGAGCTTACGGGACCGAAACTCGAGCCTCAGACCGATGAGAGGCGGTGCGCGCCGAGTTCCTCGGAGACCTCGAAGGCCGCGCGGTCGGCGCGGTAGATGTCGCGGGCGTACTCCACGCACCGACCCGAGGAGTCGCGGGTGCTGCGGGTCAGCAACGTCCCCGCCGACCCGGCCCGCACTCCCAGCTGCATGCTCGACGCGTCGTCGAGCACGATGGATTCGAGGACCGCGGTCGATCGCGCCAGGTCGATGCCGTAGCGGGAACGCAGCAGCGCCCACAACGACCCGTCGTCGGGCTCTTCCAGGATTCCCGGCGTGAGGTCGGCCGGAAGATACGTGGTCTCGAGAGCGAACGGCACGTCATCGACGCTGCGCAGCCGGTAGAACACGTGCACCGCGGCTCCGTCGGCGAGGTCCAGGGCACGCCGCACGGCAGGTTTGGCGGGCTGGTGTTCGGCCCACAACAGCTTGGCGGCCGGCCGCCGGCCCATGCGCGCCACCTCCTCGGAGAAGCTGCCGACGTGGAACCGGACGCGCGGTTCAGCGACGAAGGTGCCCCGCGGCGGCTTCCGGTACACCGACCCTTCACTTTCCAACAGGGACAGCGCCTGGCGGGCGGTCATTCGGCTGACGCCGTGCTGTTCGGCCAGTTCACGCTCGGACGGCAGCAGGGTATGCGGCCCCAACTGCTCGGTGGCGATTCGGTCGCGGACGTCCGCGGCGATCGACATGTACAGCGGCGTGCCCGAAGCCATCCCGCCAGATTAGCCCCGCGAGCTGGGCTTCGATGCGTGTGACGGCTGGGTAAAAATTCGACTCCC
>NZ_JAQIIY010000032.1:0-76489 GCF_036946525.1 Mycobacterium kyogaense
CGGCAAGGTGATGAGCGGCGGGTTGCCCCGCGGCGGCGTTCGGCGGCCGCGCCGAGGTCATGGGTCGGCTCGCCCCGCTCGGTCCGGTGTATCAGGCGGGCACGCTGTCGGGGAACCCGGTCGCGATGGCTGCGGGGCTGGCCACGCTGCGCGCCGCCGACGACGCCGTCTACGCCACGCTCGACGCAAACGCCGACCGTCTCATCGGTCTCATCGGCGCCGCGTTGACCGAAATCGGCCTCGCGCACCAGATTCCGCGCGCCGGCAACATGTTCAGCGTGTTCTTCGGCGCCGCCGATCCGGTGACCGACTTCGCGTCGGCGAAAGCCACCGAGACGTGGCGGTTCCCGGCGTTCTTCCACGCGCTGCTCGACGCGGGCGTGTACCCGCCGCCCAGCGCCTTCGAATGCTGGTTCGTCTCAACGGCTCTCGACGACGACGCCTTCGAAGCGATCGAGAAGGCGCTGCCCGTGGCGGCCCCGCGCCGCAGCTCAGGCGAGTCGCCCGTGATGAAGACCGTCGTTCACGTGATGCGCCACGGCGAGGTACACAATCCGGAGAAGATCCTCTACGGCCGGCTGCCCGACTACCACCTCTCCGAGCGGGGCCGTGCACAGGCGCAGCGGGTCGCCGAGTGGCTCGCCACCCCGCGACATCACCCATGTGGTCGCGTCTCCGCTGGAGCGGGCGCAGGAGACCGCCGCGCCGATCGCCGCCGAGCACGGCCTGCCCGTCGGCACCGACGAGGAGCTGATCGAGTCGGCCAACGTGTTCCAGGGCCAGAAGGTCTCTCCCGGCGACGGCGCGCTGCGCGATCCCCGTAACTGGTGGCAACCTGCGCAATCCGCGCACCCCGTCGTGGGGAGAGCCGTACACGGAGATCGCTGCGCGGATGACCAGGGCGATGCGCCGCGCGAAGGACGCGGCGGTCGGTCACGAGGCCGTGTGCGTCAGCCACCAACTGCCTGTCGAGACGCTGCGCCGCGCGATGACCGACAAAGCGCTGCACCATTTCCCGACCCGGCGGATGTGCAACCTCGCGTCAGTGACGTCGTTCTACTTCCACGACGATGCCTGCGTGGGCTGGGGGTACGCGGAGCTGGCCGGTCAGTGAAGCGCCTGGTTGCCCTGCTGATGGCGGCGGTCGTGCTCGCGGGATGCTCGACCGGCAGCGACGCCGTCGCGCAGGGGGGCAGCTTCGAGTTCGTCGCTCCCGGCGGCAAGACCGACATCTTCTACGATCCGCCGGCCGAGCGTGGCACAACCCGGTCCGGTGTCGGGCCCGGACCTGATGGACACCGGTAAGACGTTGTCGCTGAGCGACTTCGATGGCAAGGTCGTCGTACTCAACGTCTGGGGTCAGTGGTGCGGGCCGTGCCGTACCGAGATCACCGAGCTCGAGAAGGTGTACCTGGCGACGAAGGACCGCGGTGTCGCGTTCCTCGGAATCGACGTGCGCGACAACAACATCGACGCGGCGCGCGATTTCGTCGTCGACCGCGGTGTGACGTTTCCGTCCATCTACGACCCCGCGATGCGCACCCTGATCGCCTTCGGTGGGCGCTACCCGACCACGGTGATCCCGTCGACGGTGGTGCTCGACCGGCAGCACCGGGTCGCCGCGGTGTTCCTGCGGGAGCTGCTGGCCGGCGATCTGCAGCCGGTCGTCGAGCGGTTGGCGGCCGAGACGTGAACGTCGCCGAGATCGCCTCCAGCGGGCCGCTTCTGATCGCCATCGCGGTCAGCGTGCTGGCCGGCGTGGTGTCCTTCGCCTCGCCATGTGTGGTGCCGCTGGTCCCGGGTTACGTGTCCTACCTGGCCGCTGTCGTCGGCGTCGAGGACTCGCCTGCCTCAGGTTCCGCGGTGAAGGTGCGCGGGGCTCGTCTGCGGGTCGCCGGCGCGGCGGCGTTGTTCGTCGCCGGGTTCACCGCGGTGTTCCTTCTGGGCACCGTCGCGGTGCTGGGGATGACGACCACGTTGATCACCAACGAGGTGCTGCTGCAACGCCTCGGCGGGGTCGTCACGATCGTGATGGGGCTCGTGTTCGTCGGCTTGGTGCCCGCGCTGCAGCGGGACACCCGGTTCACCCCACGCCAGATCTCCACGCTGGGCGGCGCTCCGCTGCTGGGTGCGGTGTTCGCGCTGGGGTGGACGCCGTGCCTGGGGCCGACGCTGACCGGTGTGATCGCGGTGGCCTCGGCGACCGAGGGCAGCAATGTCGCTCGCGGCGTGGTGCTGGTGATCGCTTACTGCCTGGGGCTCGGGATTCCGTTCGTGCTGCTGGCGTTCGGTTCGGCCCGCGCGGTCAGCGGGCTGGGCTGGCTGCGCCGCCACACCCGCGCCATCCAGATCTTCGGAGGCGTGCTGCTGA
This sequence comes from Mycobacterium kyogaense, assembly GCF_036946525.1. Classification (GTDB taxonomy): domain Bacteria; phylum Actinomycetota; class Actinomycetes; order Mycobacteriales; family Mycobacteriaceae; genus Mycobacterium; species Mycobacterium kyogaense_A. The sequence goes on from NZ_JAQIIY010000032.1 coordinate 2,372, forward strand.
TCCTGGTGGGCATCGCGCTGGTCACGGGGCTGTGGGGCGAGTTCGTGTCCTGGGTCCGCGACGCGTTCGTCAGCGACGTGAGGCTCCCGATCTGATGGTCACTTCCTCTGCGCGAGCAGACACACAGTCGAGCGATCGGGGCCCTCAGAGGTCGAGTTCGCGTCTGCTGGCGCTGATCCGCAACACGTGGCGGACGCTGACGTCCATGGGCACCGCGCTGGTGCTGCTGTTCCTGCTCGCGCTCGCCGCGATCCCGGGGGCGTTGCTGCCGCAGCGCAGCCTCAACGAGACCAAGGTCGCCGAGTACCTCGCCGAGCACCCGACGATCGGGCCGTGGCTCGACCGTGTGCAGGCCTTCGACGTGTTCTCCAGCTTCTGGTTCACCGCGATCTATGTGCTGCTGTTCGTCTCGCTGGTGGGCTGTCTGACGCCGCGACTGGGCGAGCACCTGCGGAGTCTGCGGGCCGACCCCCGTGGCGGCGCCGCGCAACCTGGGCCGGCTGCCCAAGCACCACACCGCCCAGGTGGACGGGGACGTCACCGGGGTCGCCGAGGCCATGGACCGGGAGCTGTCGGGGTGGCGGCGGTTCACCCGCAAGGAGGGCGGAGCCGCCGGAGCCGCTCCGGCGGCGACATCGAGCACGGAGATCTCGGCCGAGAAGGGCTACCTGCGCGAGTTCGGCAACATCGTCTTCCACTTCTCGCTGCTGGGGCTGCTCGTCGCGGTCGCGGCCGGCAAGCTGTTCAGCTACGAGGGCAACGTCATCGTGGTCGCCGACGGGGGCCCGGGCTTCTGCTCGGCCTCACCCGCGGCGTTCGACTCGTTCCGCGCGGGCAACACCGTCGACGGTACGTCGCTGTATCCGATTTGCATGCGCGTCAACGACTTCAAGGCCGACTACATGCCCAACGGGCAGGCCACGTCGTTCGCCGCCGACGTCGAGTACCAGGCCGGTGAGGACCTGTCGTCGGGCACCTGGCGGCCGTATCTGTTGAAGGTCAACGAGCCGCTACGCGTCGGCGGTGACCGTGTTTACCTGCAGGGTCACGGCTACGCACCCACGTTCAGCGTCACGTTCCCCGACGGCCAGACCCGCACGCAGACGCTGCAGTGGCGGCCGGAGGACCAGATCACGTTCCTCTCCTCGGGCGCGATGCGTTTCGATCCGCCGGGTGGGACGTATTCCGACGAGCGGGAGCGGCGCAAGAACCAGATCGCCATCCAGGGTCTGTTCGCTCCGACCGAGCAGCTCGACGGCACGCTGCTGTCCTCGAAGTACCCGGCGCTCAACGATCCCGCGGTCGCCGTCGACATCTACAAGGGCGACACCGGGCTGGACACCGGTCGGCCGCAGTCGCTGTTCTCGCTGGACCCGCGCATGATCGACCAGGGCCGGCTGACCAAGGTCGCGCGGGTCAACCTGAGCGCGGGCCAGGACACCCGGCTGCCCGACGGCACGACGGTGCGCTTCGACGGCGCGGTGCCGTTCGTCAACCTGCAGGTCTCCCATGACCCCGCCCAGGTCTGGGTGCTGGTGTTCGCGATGACGATGATGGGCGGGCTGATCGTCTCGCTGGTCGTGCGTCGCCGCCGCGTCTGGGTGCGTCTGACGTCGGGACCGGCGGGTACGGTGAACGTCGAGCTCGGCGGGCTGGCGCGCACCGACAATTCGGGCTGGGGCGACGAGTTCGAGCGCCTCACGGCGAAGCTGCTCTCGGCTGCGGAGGGCGGCACGGCGAGCACGAAACAGAAGGAAGCGGATCGGGCATGAACAGCACCCACATCGACATCGGGTTGGCCCGCTACTCCGACTGGGCGTTCACGTCGTCGATCGTCGTGCTCGTGGTCGCGCTGCTGCTGCTCGCCGTCGAGCTGGCGTACAGCCGCGGTCGCCGGGTCGAGCACCGCGACCTCGTGGCCGCCGGGTCGGTGGCTGGTGACGGTCCCGGGCGCGTGTACGACGCGCCGCGGCGGCCGTTCGACGAGCGGATCGGCTCGGCGGGCCTGGCGCTGGTGTACGTCGGCATCGGGTTGCTGCTGGCCTGCATCGTGCTGCGCGGGCTGTCCACGGCGCGGGTGCCGTGGGGCAACATGTATGAGTTCATCAACCTGACCAGCTTCTGCGGTCTGGTCGCGGGTGCGGTGGTCCTGCGTAAACCTCACTACCGGTCGCTGTGGGTGTTCGTGCTGGTGCCGGTGCTGATCCTGCTGACGGTGTCGGGCAAGTGGCTGTACTCCCACGCCGCGCCCGTAATGCCGGCGCTGCAGTCCTACTGGCTGCCCATCCACGTGTCGGTTGTCAGCCTCGGCTCCGGGGTGTTCCTCGTCGCCGGCGTGGCGAGCATCCTGTTCCTGCTGAAGATGTCTTTCCTCGGGGCTGCCGGGCGCACGGATGCGGTGGGTCGCATCGTGGAGCGGCTGCCCGACGCCCAGACGCTCGACCGCATCGCCTACCGCACCACGATCTTCGCGTTCCCGATCTTCGGCTTCGGTGTGATCTTCGGTGCGATCTGGGCCGAAGAGGCGTGGGGTCGCTACTGGGGCTGGGACCCCAAGGAGACGGTGTCGTTCATCGCGTGGGTCGTCTACGCGGCGTATCTGCACGCACGGTCGACGGCCGGCTGGCGGGATCGCAAGGCCGCCTGGATCAACGTCGTCGGGTTCGTCGCGATGGTGTTCAACCTGTTCTTCATCAACCTGGTGACGGTCGGGCTGCACTCCTACGCCGGGGTCGGCTGAGAAAGAGGAGAGATCGGGTGGTGACGGATACGCCGGGGAGTTTTCGCGCGCAGCACCGATTCTCCGACCCGATGGCCGAGGTGCCCGCGGAGTGGACGGCACCGACGCCACCCCGGGGCCTGCCGAGGGTGATCCTCGCCGACGCTCCCGCCGAACCGCCCAGGGCCGACGTCCCCGATCCGCCGCCGTACCTCGACCTGTCGACGGTCGCGCTGCTGGGCAAGGCGCGCACGGGTCCGACGACCGGCTGGCGCAAGTGGCTGTACCGGGGTTCGGGTGGTCTCGTGGACGCGGGGGAGAGCCCGAGTGCGCAGCGGCACGCGCAGTTGGTCGCGCAGGTTCAGACGCCGCTGCGCAGCTGCTACCGGATCGCGATGCTGTCGCAGAAGGGCGGCGTGGGAAAGACGACGATCACCGCGACGCTGGGTGCGACGTTCGCGAGCACCCGAGGTGACCGGGTGGTCGCCGTCGATGCGAATCCGGACCGCGGCACGTTGAGCCAGAAGGTGCCGTTGGAAACCGCAGCGACGGTGCGCCACCTGTTGCGTGACATCGAGGGTATCGACTCCTACAGCGATGTGCGGCAGTACACCTCGCAGGGCGCGAGCCGCCTGGAAGTGCTGGCATCGGAGAGTGATCCGGCGGTGTCGGAGGCGTTCAGCGCCGAGGACTACGGTCGCACGCTGGACGTGCTGGAGCGGTTCTACAGCGTCGTGCTCACCGACTGCGGCACGGGGATGCTGCATTCGGCGATGTCGGCCGTGCTCGACAAGGCCGACGCGCTGGTGGTGATCAGTTCCGGTTCGGTGGACGGGTCGCGCAGCGCCTCGGCGACGCTGGACTGGCTCGACGCCCACGGGCGAGAAGATCTGGTGCGCACCTCGATCGCCGTCATCAACGGCGTGCGGCCACGGTCTCGGCGCAGCGACAGGAAAGTCGATCTCGACAAGGTCGTCGACCACTTCACGCGGCGGTGCCGGGCGGTCTGCCAGGTGCCGTTCGATCCGCATCTGGAAGAGGGCGCAGAAGTCGACCTCGAGCGGTTACGCCCGGCGACGTCGGAAGCATTGCTGGAATTGGCAGCCATTGTGGCGCAAGGCTTCCCGGGCGCGCGGCAGGCGACGCTCGGTTAGCTGATCAGGACCGCGGTTTGTCGTCCCTGGGGGTGATGCGCCGCAAGAAGTCTGGATCGTCGTCGGGTCCGATGACCCGCGTGCGCGAGCGCTGCCCGGACATCCGGGCCACCCGCCAACCGACGTAGACCAGTGCGGCCAGCACGAGAATCAGGAGCAAATAGGCCACGAAGAAACCTCCTTCCTGTCAATATACGCGCCCTCGGTAGGCTCGGATCGTGTCTGACGAACGGCCCCGATCCCGCCTGCTGCTCGACGTGGCGGCGTACGTGGCAGCCCGCCTCGTTCTCGTCGTCGTGGTCACCGCGGTCATCCTCGGCATCGGTGCGCTGATCGGTCTGCGTGACTTCCCGGTGGTCGTTGCGCTGATGTTCGCGATCGTGATCGCGCTGCCACTGGGCATCTGGCTGTTCGCTCCGCTGCGTCGGCGAGCCACCGAGAGCATCGCCGTGTTCGACGAACGTCGCCGCACCGAACGTGAGCGGCTGCAGGCCCGGCTGCGGGGCGACGACCCGTCCGGACCCGCGGCGAGCTGACACCTCGGGAGGACACTCTGCGCGGAATACTCGCTGGAAGCGGTGGGTAACCCGCGTCGCATGAGTGAGCGCGATCTCATATCTGGTCACCCGGAGCCGGGCACACCCGGACACGGTGACGCGCGGGGTGCTGTCTCGGCGCTGTATCAGCGTTGGGTCAAGGAATTGTGGTCCGGCACGATCGTCGCCGGCGAGTTGGTGTCCGACGATTTCGTGGGCCACTGGCCCACGTACGACGTCCATGGGCCCGATCAGTTGCAGGCAATCGTCGATGACACGCGTAATCGGCTGCGCGAGTTGCAGTTCGTCATCGATGTCGGTCCGCTCGTCGATGGTGACCTGGTCGCGGCCCGGTGGATCAGTACCGGGGCTGCCCGGACCGGACCGGCCCGCTTCACCGGAAACGACATCCTGCGGGTGGTCGACGGCAAGATCGTGGAGTTCTGGTCGGCGCCGTCGCCGGCTTAGCGGGGAGCAGCGTCGGTGAGAAGCCGCTGCAGCGCCTCGAGGGGATCGCCCTGACCGGGATCGAGACGACGTGTCTGCGGCGACTCCTCCTGCGGTCCGGCTCCCGGTGAGGCCGGTGCTGCCGCGGAGGCCGGTGGCGGCGGAGGCGGAGGTGGTGCCGGGGGTGCGACGGCACCCAGGTTCTGCAGTTTGGCCGCGATGCGCGCGGCGGCGTCCTGGCGCACCGCGCGTCGCTCGGTGTCGGGATCGTCGTTGCCGCCGAAGCAGTTCTGCGGGGCGGCGTCGATGACCGCAAGCGCGCTGGCATAGCGCTCACGGGCATCGTCGAGTCGTGCCTCCCACGCGGCCACGTCGCCCTGGCGTTCCCGCACGAGTTCGAGGTTCACCCGGGCCGGGCACGATCGGTCGGCGGCGGTGAGGCCGAGCACTTGTGAGAACTCGTGGTCGGCGTCGGCGAGACGGTCCTGCAGGACGGCGAGACTGCCCGCGGCGGAGTGGGTGCTCGCCGGTTGGATCACGCCGAACCTCTGCAGCACCGCCACGTCGTCGGCCAGCTCCCCGGTGGCACCGGAGGCGTAGTTCTCCTGCGCTGACCGTCCCGAGAGGACCACAGAGATCAGCGCACCGGCGATCGCCAGTGCGAGAGCAGCGGGCAGCGCTGACAGCAGCAGCAGGCGACGTCGGCGCCGGAGTCGCGCCGGACGCGGGGCGCCGGTCACGTGAGCACCTCCCGTGCCGTCGACCGGGCGCGTCGCAGATCCCTGATCGACCAGCCGATCTCGACGAGCAGCAGGGCCGAGGCGACGAGCGTGAGGAGCCAGTAGAACTCGTCGCGTCGCTCCGCGGCCACGCCCGCCGCCGGTGGGGAGTCCGTGGGCTCGACCGTCGCCGGAAGCGGCTGACCGGGCGCGCGTACCGATACGCCCACGCCGAGTTGATCGCCGATTGCGCGCAGCCGCTCTTCGCCGAGCGGATCCGAGCCGTAGCCGAAGACCTGACCGCCCTCGATCCGGCCGACGTCGAACTGGCCCTGCGGAGCGGTGGATTGCGGTGCGCCCGAACCGAAGTAGTAGACCAGGCTCTCGGATCCGGGGTACTGCTGCGCCGCAGAGATCAGCTGATAGCGCAACACCGTGGCCGCGGCGGCAGCGTTGACCTGGTCGACGCCGTCACCGGATACCGGGTCCAGTGCGGCGACGACGGGACGCAGACTCCAGGTGTCCGCCGACAGCGGCCAGTCGACAGCGGGTCGGATAGCGAACGAGATCAGCGCGAACCGGGCGTCGGGGTGGGTGTCGATGACGGCCCTGATGTCGTCGCGGATGGCCGGGAGGGCCGAACCGGCGGAGCGGTCGACGACGAGGTAGATGTTCTCGCCGCCCCGCGAGGACGAGGCAGTGCGCATCTCGGAGCGCATGCCGCTCGCCGGGCGCGCGGCAGCCAGCAGGAGCAGCGCGACGGCCAGTGTCATGGCGAACCACCGCAGCGGCGCCCATCCGCCGGCCCTGACCGCCGGCCACGCCGAGAGCGCGCGCAGGAGCACCAGCACGGCGGCGACTGCGGCCACAACCAGGGGCGGCAGTACCGGGTCGAAGGTCATCGCCGCACCGCCATCAGGGCGACGCCCAGCAGCCCGGCCAGCGCGAGAGCGACGACGAGCACGACGGTCGGGGAATCACGACGCTGGTCGGCCTCGCCGGGGGCGCCGGCGCGGATGGTGTCGAGCTCACTGTCGAGGGTGGCCGCGTCGAACCGGACGAATGTGCCGCCGCTGGAACGGGAGATGCCGGCGAGGTCATCGGTCTGGTGGCCCGCCGTGGCGACGGCATTGATCTCGATGTCACCGCGGCGGGCCATGTCGATCACCTGCTCGTCGGTGAACAACGACGCTCGGTCATCGCCGGGCGCCCGTAGCGATCCCGGTCCGAGGTAGATCACGGAGCGGCGGGTATCGCCCGGCTCCTCGAATCCGGGGAATCCCGTCATGCACAGCGACAGGACGTCGGAGACGGTCGGTGCGTAATCGGCGTAGTCGACTGTGCCGGTGAAGGATTCCAGTAGCGGGGTGTCCTGCACCCGGCCGGCTTCGGCGTAGTCGCCGAATCTGCCTGCGGCGTACTGGTAGTCGCGGGTCAGGGGAACGAGTCGGCGGTCGGTGGAGGTGAGTCCGATGCGCTGGGTGCCGTAGGTCAGCGTCTGACGCGCGAAGTACCCGAGGAACTGTCCGGTCGCCGGGTCGGTGGCGGGTTGACCGACACAGAGCATGATGTCGTCGCGCGGCCCGGTGCCGACGTCGACCGCTGCGGTCGGTCGGGCGGTCGCGAGAATCGCCGCCGCGAACAGGAGGACGAGCAGCGCCACGGCGATCGCCGTCGCCCTGGTCTGACGTCGCACCACGGCCCGGTACTCCGGTAGCCGCGTGAGACGGACGGTGTGCGCCAGGGGTTCCCGCCGTTGCGCGGCTTTCGGGGTCGGTAGCAGCAGCGCGGCGGCGACGACGAGCACCAACGCGACCGCCCCGATGACGGGCACGGCCCACCAGGTCAGACCCATGAGCGGATCACGTCCTCGGTGTCAGCCCCGAGCTTGTCGATGTCGGCTGTCGGGGCAGCGCTGAACTGAGCGTCTCCGAGTGCTTCGAGGACCGGCGCCGCCGCCGCGAGATCGCCCGCGGCAATGTCTTTGAGCTGCATGTACTGGACGCGCCGGCCGGTGGCCTGGTGCAGGAAGCTCCGTAGTGTCCGGCTCAGCGCGGCACTTGCGGCGACGTCGGTGAGCTCGCCCGCCCGGTGCTGTCGGAGGATCGCGCGGGCGCGGCCGGCGAAGCGCCGGCGCAGCAGACGGGCGTGGGCGTCCCGCACCACGGGCATCGTGCGTAGCCGCCGCGACGGCAACGTCGACACGACAATGGCTGTGTATCCGGCGAATACGGCCAGGATCAACGCCACACCCAGCCACAGCCACCACAGCGAGTAGCCCGGCGGTCCGCTGACGAAGCGCAGGAGATCATCCGGCACGGGAGGGCACCCTGGTCAGCTCGGCGATGCGCTGCCGCAACTCGCCGCTGCTCGAGATGGTCGCGTGGGCGATCCCGTGTTCGGCCAGCGTCTGCGAAAGGCGTTGCCGGCGGCGGTGTTCGGCTCGTTCGTACGCCGCGACCACGCGAGGGTCCGCGGCGGCCGTCGCGAGGACGGGTCGGCCGGTCCCCACGTCGTAACCGCCGTTGCGCCCCACCTCCGTCGGTGATCGGTCGGCGACCATGGCCCAGAGCAGGTCGTGGCGGGCGGTCAGACGGCGTACGACATCGGTCAGCCGATCGTCGACGTCGGGCTCGTCAGAGACGACGACGATGAGCATCGGGTGTCGGTAATGGGTTGCCACATACTGCAATTGGCACGCGATATCGCTCTCGGCGCGGTCGCCACCGAGGTCGTGGAAGCGATGGAGCATGCTCTCGATGTGGGTCTCGCCGCGCCGCGACCGGATGTTCACGCTGCCGCGGGCGTCGCCGAACACCATGCCGATCTCGTCGGCGCGGCCCAGCGTGATCAGCCCGATCGCGCCCGCGACGAGGCCGGCGATGTCGCTCTTGGCCTCACCACTCGGGGTGCGGGCGGTCATGTCCCGGCCCGTGTCGGCCACCAGAAGCACCTTGTGGTGTTTCTCGGAGACGAACCGTTTGATCAGGACGTCGCCCGAGCGCGCAGACGCCTTCCAGTCGATGTCCCGGACGTCGTCGCCCGGAACGTAGGGCCGCAGTTCGTCGAATTCCAGGGTGCGCGTGTGGAGCAGCGCGTGCCTGCCGCCGTCCAGCATGCCGCGGGTGTCGCCGCCGAACAGCGACCGGACCCTGCCCAGGTACTTGCCCACCGCCGCCCCCGCTAGGGCACCCGCACCGCGGCCAGCGCCGCGTCGATCACTCGGCCCGGCGTGACGCCCGTGCTGGCGGCTTCGAAGCTGAGGATCAGCCGGTGCTGCAGGACGCGGTGCGCCAGGTCGGCGATGTCGCCGGGTAGCACGTGGGTGCGGCCGGACAGCAGCGCCAACGCGCGCGCCGCGGTGCACAGCGCGATGGTGGCGCGCGGGCTCGCGCCGTATTCGACGACGCGCGCCACATGTGAGGGCAGGTACTTCTCGGCGTCGCGGGTGACGCCCACAAGGCGGCTCGCGTAGAGCATGAGCTCCCGGCTGAGGTACACCTCGCCGGTGACGCGCTGGACATGCCGGATGTCGTCGAGGGTGGCGACGGGACGGGTGTGATGCCCGCGGTCGTAGAGCCCGGTGTCGCGGCGGATCAGCACCTCGACCTCTTCTTCGGGCGAGGGGTAGCGGACGATCTCCTTGATCAGGAACCGGTCGGTCTGCGCCTCCGAGAGCGCGTAGGTGCCTTCCTGGTCGACCGGATTCTGGGTGGCGATGACGAGGAACGGGTCGTCGATCGGATACACGGTTCCGGCGATGGTGGTCTGGCGCTCCTCCATCGCCTCGAGCATCGCACTCTGGGTCTTGGCGCTGGAGCGGTTGATCTCGTCGAGCAGCACCACGTTGGCGTGGACGGGACCGAGCTGGGTGACGAACGAAGCCGTGGATGCGTCGTAGATCTGGGTGCCGATGATGTCGCTGGGCAGCAGGTCGGGGGTGCACTGGATGCGGTGGAACTGCCCGTCGATGGATTCGGCGATCACGCGCGCGGCCGTCGTCTTGGCCAGCCCGGGCACGCTCTCGAGCAGCACGTGGCCACCGGTGAGCAAGCCGATCAGCAGGGATTCCCGCAGATGCTCCTGGCCGACCACCTTCGCCGAGAACGCCGCCGACAGCGCGGCCACGACTCGCGGGGCCTCGGCGGAGTCACGCGAAACGGGGGCAGCAGTCATTGCGCCGTGTGTACCACGGCCGTCGGACCGGCAAACCGAGCCGTCAGCCGAAGGCCAGCGCCGCGGCCACCACGATCGCCCACACCAGCATCGTGAGGCCGGTGTCGCGCAGCACGGGGATCAGGTCTCGGCCGCCCAATCCGGCACGCACCGGTCGGGCGGCGCGCACGGCCAACGGCGTCGCGAGGAACCCGGCCGCGCACGCCGGCGTCGCGATGACGCACAGCACCAGCGTGAGCAGGGTCCAGACGATCAGCAGCGCCTGGTACAGCACGCGCGTCCGGGCGTCGCCGAGGCGGACCGCCAGGGTGATCTTGCCGGTCTGTGAGTCCGTCGGGATGTCACGCAGGTTGTTGGCGACCAGCACCGCCGACGACAGGCATCCCATCGCGACGGCCGCTGCGGCGCCCACCCAGTCGATCCGCAGCGCCTGCGTGAACTGGGTGCCCAGGACGGCGACCAGTCCGAAGAACACGAACACCGCGATCTCACCGAAACCGAGATATCCGTAGGGCTTGGAGCCTCCCGTGTAGAGCCACGCGCCGGCGATGCAGACCGCTCCGACCGCGATCAGCCACGGCGCGGAGAACCATGCCAGCACCAGCCCGGCGATCGCGCCCACGGCGAGGCTCACCATGGCGGCGACCAGGACCGCGCGCGGTGCCGCGAGCTTCGAACCGACCAGCCGCAGCGGGCCCGCCCGCACGTCGTCGGTGCCGCGGATGCCGTCGGAGTAGTCGTTGGCGTAGTTGACCCCGACGATCATCCCGACCGCGACGAGCAACGCCAGCAACGCTTTCCACCACGATGCCGCACCGAGCCATGCGGCCGCGCCGGTACCGGCGATCACGGGTGCGACGGCGTTGGGCAGCGTCCGCGGACGTGCCCCTTCCACCCACTGCCCGAATGTCGCCACGAGGTCAGTCTTGCAGGTGCGGGCCGTGGCAGACTGAGCGCATGGACGACCGACTCAGCAAGGGCGAGATCCGCAAGGACGTGGTGCAGGAGATCGTCGGTGCGGGTGCCACGGCAGTCGGCGACGTCGCCTCGATCATCACCACCGCGGTCCGTGATGTGGCCAACGCGATCGGCGGTTTCGCCACGGACGTCTTCGAGATCCGTGACGGTGCGCGCCGCGCCGCGCAGCACCACCTGGACAGCGACACATACGACGAGAGCGACGACGACGGCGTGCGGTAGCGCCGATACCCCAGACGGTTGCGCGAGTTGTGCTGCGCGCATACGAGTCTCGTTCGAAGCGGGTGTCGACGACGCGCACCGTGCCCCAATCGAGGTCGGGGTGTCCGATCACCCGGCTCGGGATCTCGCCCAGCACCGTGGACCCGGTCAGACCGGCGAACGTCCCGCCCACGGCGGGGTCACGATCTTCGGTGAGCCACGGGCGTGGAGACTCGATCACCGTTCGGGGCGTCTCGGCCAGACCGCCGGAGACCTGCGCGATGTTGTGCACACAGGGGAACAGGAAGGACTGCGGCCAGCTGATCAGAACCGGACCGTTGGCGGCCAGGAACGCGGTGAGCGGGATCGTCGAGCGCAGCCGCGGCCCGGTGAACGCCAGCCAGCCCTGCTCGTCGGTCCGGCCGTCCACCGCGTTCACGCGGACCCGGTCCGCGCCTGCAGGCACCTCGGCGGCGTCGACGCCGATCGAACGCCACAGCGGTTGCGTCGCCACTTCGTCGGAGGCGGGCCGGTCGACCGGTGAGCTGCTGCCCAGGACCACGACAGCGCTGCCGTCGGCCCGCCCGAACTCCAGGCTCAACGAATTGCCGCCCGAGGTTCGTCCTGACACCGACAGAGCCACACCGAGATTCGGGGCCAGCGACGGCAAGGAGAACCACTCGGTGGTGATCGCACCCGTGGCTGACGGACCCGGCGTGCGGCTGCCCCACAGGTAGGTCGACGTACCTGTTCCTGGCTGATCCGGTGGCGGTGCGCCGGGAACGTAGCCCCCGCCGGCGACGAAACCGTCGGAGCGAGAGCCTGATTCGGCTGCCGTCAACACTTCGCCGTCCGGCAACAGCTCGATGTCGTCGGCCAGTCCGCACACGCGCGTCGAGGCGAGCCGGTGCAGGTTGACCATGGCCAGCGACCCCGCCGGACGTCGCAGGGGAGCGGCAGCGAAGGAGCCGAGGAGCAGCACCACCACGGTGCCGAACGACACGAGGGTGAGTACCGCCGGCGCCGCGGCAAGCAGGGCTGCGGGCCGCGCGCGGGGGAAGACGAAAAGCGTCACCGCGCCCGCCGCGAGGAGCGCGGCCCACAGCATGGGGTTGTCCAGCGGCACGCCCGCGGGGCGTATCGGTGACGACGCCCACGGCACGTCGTAGAGCGCGGGCAGCCACCACGCGGATGGGCCGGCGAAAGCCAGCGCCGTCGCCGCGGCCAGCAGCGCGGCGCCGACCGCACCGGCGCCGGCGAGCACGCGGTCGGCGATGCGGGCCCGTCGCGCCACCAGCACGGTCGTCACCGTGAGGAACGCGGCGAACATCCCGGCGCCGGCCCCGAAGTGGTACGACCACTTGGACGGGCCGGTCGCGAACAACGCCAGAATGACCACCACGACCGCCGCCAGGCGCAGCGCGGCCGCACCCACGCGGTCCCGGCGCAGCAGACCCGCCGTCGCGGCGATCGGCAGCAGCGCGATCATGACCAGGATGGGCAGCCGCTTGGCCATGCTGCCCTGCTGGTCGTCCTGCAGGAGATAGCGGTAGCGCGTCGGCTCCTCGTACCACGGCAGTGACGGCCCGAATGTGTTGTGCCAGTGCGTGGCTGTGACGAGCGCGTCCCAGGTCTGGTCGGCGAAGATCACGGTGAGAGCCACGGCGCCGACGCTGCACACCGATACGAGGACGGCCGCGAGCTGCAGTCGGCTGGGCGCGTGCGCGGCGGCCCGTAGTCGGTCGGCGAAGACCAGGATCGGGGCGGCGACGAGCACGCCGGTGGGGCTGATCGGGACGGTCAGCGCGACGACGAGCGCCAGCAGGCCGAGCCCGGCCGGTCCGCGGGTGCGCCAGGCCAGCGCGAGCGCCGCGGTGACGCCGAGCGCCACGAAGGATTCCGGGCGTGTGCCGAGGTTGAACGGCAGCCAGGTGACGAGCAGGCAGAGCGCGGCGAGCAGCCGCACGCGGCCGGTGTGACGCGGCAGGGCCGCGCCGAGTACGCCGCGACTGAGCACGAACCACGTGGCGATCGCCAGGAGGGTGCTGGGGACGCGCAGCCACAGTGGGGCGAGGCTGATCCGGGTCAGCGGGGCGAGCAATTCCTCGCTGAGCGCGAACGGGACTTCGGCTGCGTTCCACCAGCGGTAGTAGTTGCCGGGGTCTCCGGTCGCGGTGATGGTCCGGGCGATCGTTGTGGCCCAGCCGTCGTCGACGGCGAGCGGCCCGATGACGGCCCACCCGCACAGGGTCGCGATCACCGCGGCGTCGATCCACCACAGCCGGCTCGGCCGAAGGCGCGGCCGCCGGACAGGGCCGCGCAGCAGCAGCACCAGCGCGGCAGCGGCGCACAGCAGCTGCACGGCGACGAGCACCGCCTTGGCCGTCGTCGGCGTCGTGCCGAACGGGCCCCCGATCACAGCGGTCACCGACAGTCCGAGCGTGCGGGTCGGGTCGAGGTCGGTGCGCAGTTCGAACACCTCCGGTACCGGCTGGTCGGCAAGGTAGGTGACGCGCCCGTCGGCGTGGAGCACCGAGATCCCCGACGGTCCCGCCTCGACGCTGACCCGGCAGTCCACCGGTGCCGGAGGAACCGGAATCGTCTCGGTCCGGTCGCCGGCCCGCAGCAGGACGCCGCCGGGGCTACCGGTCACCATGAGCCCGCCGTCACCTGTGCCGAGGACGGTGACCGGTGCCGGCTGTTCAACAGCCGCGCGCAACACCGGACACGGCAGCGAAGCCGTGAGGTACAGCGGACGGTAGGGCGCGGTCAGCACGGTGCTCGACACCGCCGGCCTGCCCGGGGCGGGCCAGGCCAGCGTCGTGGTCTGCGCGACGACGGGTGCGAACGGCAGAGCGAGGGCGCTCACCACCCCGGCGATGCCGACGATGAGGGCGATCCAGGTCCGGGGTCTCGACATGTGGGGTCGCATAGCGTTGCGGTCAGCCTGCACGGTTGCGGCGTTCGTCCCACCGGCCCACCTCGGGACGTCACAGCAACGTCATGGACGGTGGGTCGCGGCGATGCACCACAATGGGCCCAGTGTCCGTCGACGTGAGGAGTGGTGAGTGCTGGGAGTGATCGGCGGCAGCGGGTTCTATTCGTTCTTCGGTCCCGACGCGCGGACCGTCAACCTGGACACCCCATACGGCGCACCCAGTGCAGCGATCACCGTCGGCACGGTCGGCGACCACGAAGTCGCCTTCCTGCCGCGCCACGGCACGGAGCACGAGTTCTCGCCGCACACCGTGCCCTACCGCGCCAACATGTGGGCGCTGCGCGCACTCGGTGTCCGGCGCATCTTCGGTCCGTGCGCGGTCGGCAGCCTCGATCCCGCGCTCGGCCCCGGCGCCATGGTGGTGCCCGATCAACTCGTGGACCGCACCTCGGGCCGGGCGGACACGTACTTCGATTCCGGCGGTATCCACGTCGGCTTCGCCGATCCCTACTGCCCGACGCTGCGTGACGCGGTGACAGGGCTGCCGGACGTGGTCGACGGCGGCACGATGGTGGTGATCCAGGGTCCCCGCTTTTCCACCCGCGCGGAAAGCCAGTGGTTCGCCGGCCAAGGTTTCCGGCTGGTCAACATGACCGGGTATCCGGAGGCAGTGCTCGCACGTGAACTCGAGATGTGTTATGCGGCAATCGCATTGGTTACCGATCTGGATGCGGGCATCGAGACGGGCAAGGGGGTGACGGCCGTGGACGTCTTCGCCGAGTTCCAGCGCAACCTGGTGCCGTTCAAGCAGCTCGTGCACGAGGCGATCGCCAACGTCGACTCCGAGCGCACCTGCACCCACTGCCTGCCCCACGCCGGCGTGACGTTGCCGTTCGACCTGCCGTGAGGGTGCTGCTGACCGGCGCCGCCGGCTTCATCGGGTCCCGCATCCGCGCGCAACTCACCGACGGCGGCCACGACGTCGTCGCGGTCGACATGATGCTGCCCGCCGCCCACGGTGAGGGCGCCGAGCTCCCCGACGGGGTCGCGCATGTCGACGTGCGCGACGCTGCGGCTGTCGCACAGGTGCTGGCCGGTGTCGACGTCGTCTGTCATCAGGCGGCGGTCGTCGGGGCCGGGGTCAACGCTGCCGATGCCCCCAACTATGCGTCGCACAACGACCTGGGCACCGCGGTGCTGCTGGCCGAGATGTTCGCCGCCGGGTGTCAGCGCCTGGTGCTGGCGTCGTCGATGGTGGTCTACGGCCAGGGTCGGTTCGTGTGCCCGGAGCACGGAGACGTCGAGCCGCAGCCGCGCCGCCGCGAGGACCTGGACGCGGGGATGTTCGACCACCTCTGCCCGGTCGGCGGCGAGCGGGTGGACTGGGCGCTGGTCGACGAGGACGCTGCGCTGCGCCCGCGCAGCTTGTACGCGGCCAGCAAGGTCGCGCAGGAGCACTTTGCGCTGGCGTGGAGCGAGTCGACGGGCGGATCGGTCGTGGCGTTGCGCTACCACAACGTCTACGGACCCGGAATGCCCCGCGACACCCCGTACTCCGGTGTCGCCGCTATCTTCCGCTCGTCTCTCGAAAAAGGCGATGTGCCAAGGGTTTACGAGGACGGCGGGCAGATGCGGGACTTCGTCCACGTCGACGACGTCGCGGCAGCCAATGTGGCGGCGGTGCAGGCGGACGCCCGGGGGTTCGACGCGTTCAACGTGTGCTCGGGCCGGCCCATTGCGATCCTGGACGTGGCCGCCGCGCTGTGTGAGGCGCGTGGTGACGTGACGCCGCTCGTGACGGGCCAGTACCGCAGCGGGGATGTCCGCCACATCGTCGCGGATCCGGCGAAGGCGGCGCGGGTGCTCGGCTTCCGCGCGGCGGTGACCCCGGCCGACGGTCTGACGGAGTTCGCGACGGCGCCGCTGCGGGGCGTCTAGCTTTCTTGACAACTGTCAAGTAATACTGAGCGCATGAGCTCAGCGTTGTGCGACCAGTTCGGCATCGACTTTCCCTTGTTCGCGTTCAGCCACTGCAGGGACGTGGTCGCCGCGGTCACCAACGCCGGCGGATTCGGCGTGCTGGGCGCGACCGCGTACAGCCCGGCGCAGCTGGATCGCGAGCTGGCGTGGATCGACGACGCGGTGGGCGGCAAGCCCTACGGCGTCGACCTGATCGTGCCGGCGAAGTTCGAAGGCAAGGGCGAGAAGCTGTCGGGCTCCGACCTCGCCTCGCGGATTCCGCAGACCTACCGCGAACTCGTCGACGATCTGCTGCGCGCCCACGACATCGAGCCCGAGGCGGAGCGCCGGCTCGGCGGTTCGTCACTGTCGGGCAACACGGGTCCGGAGCTGCTCGACGTGGCGCTGACGCACCCGGTGAAACTGATCGCCAACGCGCTCGGGGTGCCGCCGGACTACATGATCGCAGCCGGTAAAGAGCGCGGCATACCGGTCGCGGCGCTGGTCGGGGCCAAGGAGCACGCGGTCAAGCAGGTCGCCGCGGGCGTGGATCTGATCGTCGCGCAGGGCACCGAGGCCGGCGGGCACTGCGGCGAGGTGAGCACCCTCGTCGTCGTGCCGGAAGTGATCGAAGCAGTCGACGGAGCCGTGCCCGTGCTGGCGGCCGGCGGCATCGTGACCGGGCGGCAGATGGCCGGCATGGTCGCGATGGGTGCGGCCGGGGCGTGGACGGGGTCGGTGTGGCTGACCACGGAGGAGGCCGAGACGGCGCCGCACACGGTGGCCAAGATGCTGGCCGCCTCCTCCCGCGACACCGTCCGGTCCGCGGGTCGCACGGGCAAGCCGTCGCGGCAGCTGAAGTCGGAGTGGACCGATGCGTGGCAGCCGAATGCCGAGGGTCATCAGCCGCTGCCGTTGCCGCTGCAGTCGATGCTGTGCGAGCCGGTGATCCGCCGCATCGACGTGCTCGCCGCGCAGGGACACGAGGGCGCCCAGGCGCTGGCCACCTATTTCGTCGGACAGGGCGTCGGGCTGATGAACAAGGTGAAGCCGGCCCGCGAGGTGGTCCGCGAGTTCATCGAGGACTACCTGGCCGCAGCGGATCGTCTGAGCAACTCGCTGCCCGGCTGACCCACCCGCGGAATTGGGGGCACCTCCCGCTTGCGCGGAATAGCATTCCGGGCTGTTGCGAGCCCGGAAAAGCAACCAGGAATGCTATTCCGCGGCAGAGGGGCTCAGGCCAGCTCAGTCGATGGCCAGCGGTAGCCGTACCTCGAAGCGTGCGCCCGTCGGCAGATTGTGCGCGGACAGCGTGCCGCGGTGCGCCTGCACCAGCCCCGCTGCGATCGCCAGGCCCAGCCCCGAGCCGCTCGGCAGGGACGAGTCGGCACGCGGCACCCGGCTGTTCGATCCGCGGTAGGCGACGTCGAAGACGCGCGGCAGGTCCGCCTCGTCGATGCCCACGCCCGTGTCGTCGACGCGCGCCCACGCGCTGTTCTCGTCGGCGCCCAGCGCCAGCTCGACCCTGCCGCCCTCGGGCGTGTGCGCGATCGCGTTGGCCACCAGGTTCGACAGCACGCGCACCAGCGCCCGGTCGCTGCCGACCACCCGCACCGGCTCCGCGGGCAGGTTCGCCGCCAAGTGCACCCCGGCGCGTTCAGCCGCGATGCGGTGCGCGGCCAGCACGTCGTCGACGACCTCGTCCAGGGCCACCTTGTCGAACGACGGCGTCAGCGCACCGGCGTTGATCTTGGACATCTCGAACAGGTCGTCGACCATCTCAGACAATCGGACCGACTCGTGCTCGATGTGTTTGGCGTGCACGCGCACCTCGTCGTCGGGGACCACGCCGTCGGCGATGGCTTCCGACACGGCGCGAATCCCGGCCAGCGGCGTGCGCAGGTCATGACTGACGAACGCGACCAGTCGGCGCCGGGAATGCTCGGCGGCCCGCTCGGAGTCGCGGATCTCGGCCTCCCAGACCGTTCGTCGGGCCTGATAGCGGCCCAGCATCACGGCGGCGGGAATCGTCACGACGGAGACGATGACCAGCACCATCACGGTGCGTTCGAACGTCTCGGTGATCATGAACCCGCTCGCGCCGATCACCCCGGCCAACGTCGCGAGCACCGGGATCAGCACCAGCACCACCATGCTGACGGCCAGCGACCACGTCCGCGCCAACCGGATAACCGCAGCACCGATCAGGACCACCGGCACCGAACATGCCAGGGCCCAGCCGACGATCTCCCAGAACTCAGTCGACGGCATCCGGGCTTCCGGCGCTCGGCTCGTCGGAACCTTCGGAAGCCCACATGTAGCCGCGGCCCCACACCGTCTGCACCCGATGGCGGTCGCCGAGCTTGGAGCGCAGCCGCTTGACGTGCACGGTCACGGTCGAGAGATCACCGAAGTCCCAGTGCCACACCTGCTTGAGCAGGTCCTCGCGGGTGAAGACGGTGTCGGTGTGGGTGAGGAAGAACAGCAGGAGATCGAACTCCCGGTTGGTGAGGCTGACCGGTTTGCCCGCCGAGCTGACAGTGCGTGACGCGGTCGACACGGTCAACTCTCCCGCCCGCAGCTCCATCGGCAGCACGCCGGGGGCCGCCGGGGCGCGGCGCAGCACTGAACGCACCCGCAGCGCGAGTTCGCGTGGACTGAAGGGTTTGGTCAGGTAGTCGTCGGCGCCCGCTTCGAGGCCTGCGATGCGGTCGTCCTCTTCGCCGAGCGCGGTCAGCAGGATCACCGGCACGGCGTAGCCGCCCCGTTTGCGCAGGTTGCGGCACAGTGACAGGCCGTCCGGGCCGGGCATCATCACGTCGAGCACGGCGACGTCGATGCGCTGGGAACCGAGGAGACGCAGCGCTTCGGTGCCGTCGTGCGCGGTCGACACGTCGAGTCCGTCGCGCTCCAGATAGCGGCGCACGACATCGCGGACGACGTCGTCGTCGTCGGCGATCAGCACACGGGTCACTCCCCGAGGTTAGCCGCACACCCCCACGACCTGCACCTATGTCATGGATTCGTCAGGCTTGCCGCTCGCGCCCGCCGTCCGCCTCGCCTAGCGTTGCGAGCTATGCCCGACAGTCCCGTCACGGTGGTGCTCCCGTGCCTGAATGAGGCCGAGTCACTGCCGGGGGTGTTGGCAGCTGTACCTGCGGGGTACCGCGCTGTGGTGGTGGACAACAACAGCACGGACGGGACGGCCCTGGTGGCTCGGCGTTGCGGTGCCACCGTGGTTGCCGAGACGACGCCCGGGTATGGGGCTGCTGTGCACGCGGGGGTGGTGGCGGCCGAGACGCCGATCGTGGCGGTCCTCGACGGCGACGGTTCGCTGGACCCGCTGGATCTGCCTGCGCTGGTCGACGACGTCGAGCGGGGCGCCGACATGGCGATCGGCCGGCGCCGCGCGACGCCCGGGCTGACGTGGCCGTGGCATGCGCGTCTCGGCACCGCCGCGGTGTGCTGGCGATTGCGCAGTCGCTACGGCCTGCCGGTGCACGACATCGCGCCGATGCGGGTGGCGCGCCGCGACGCGGTGCTGGGGCTCGGCGTCATCGACCGCCGGTCGGGCTATCCGCTCGAGCTGCTGGTCAAGGCCGCGCAGGCGGGGTGGACCGTGGTCGAGCGCGACGTGGCCTACGGTCCCCGCACGGGCGGTACGTCGAAGGTGAGTGGCTCGGTGCGCGGCAGCGCCACCGCCGCGCTGGACTTCATGAAGGTGATCCGGTGAGCCGCACGTGCCTGCTCGTGGTGGCCAAGGCTCCGGTCCCGGGGCTGGCGAAGACGCGGCTGGCTGCCACGGTCGGTGATGTCGCGGCCGCCGAGATCGCCGCGGCGGCCCTGCTGGACACCCTCGACGCGGTGGCGTCGAGCGCTGCCGATGCGCGCGTGGTCGCGATGACGGGGGATCTCGACGCCGCCGCCCGTTCCGCGGAGATCCGTGCGCGGCTGCGTGATTTCGTCGTGGTGCCCCAGCGCGGCGACGACTTCGCCGACCGGCTCGCCAACGCCCACGTCGACGCCGCCGCGGCGACGGAGACGACGGCCGTGGTGCAGATCGGGATGGACACCCCGCAGGTGACACCGGATCTGTTGGCCCAGTGCGTGATCGGCTTGCGCGACGACGACGCCGTGCTGGGCATGGCGCGCGACGGTGGCTGGTGGGTGCTCGGTGTGCGGGCCGCCGCCTACGCCGACTGTCTGCGGGAGGTGCCGATGTCGGCGCCCGACACCGGTGCCGTAACGCTGGCCGCGCTGCGGGACACCGGATTATCTGTGGGCCTTGTCACCGAACTCGCCGACGTCGACACGATCGACGACGTCGACGCGGTGCGCGGCGCCTGCCCGGCGGGCTCGCGGTTCGCCCGGATCACTGCGACGGTGGAGGCCTGATGTTCGGACAGCTCTACGACCGGGCCCTGACCGGGGAACGATGTTGGGTGCGCCGCGACGACGGCCGGGTGAGCCGGTTGCCGGTGCACAGCTGGTTGGGCGGTAGGCACGCTGACGATCGGTTCGACACCGCGGTCGTCGACATGTGCGAGGGTCCGACGCTCGACTTGGGTTGTGGCCCAGGGCGTTTGGTGTCACATCTGGTGCAGCGCGGAGTGCCTGCGCTCGGCGTCGACCTGTCGGCCACCGCTGTCCGACTGGCCCGCAGCAGCGGTGCCCCAGCGCTGCATCGGGACCTGTTCGAGCCGCTGCCCGGAACGGGCCGCTGGCAGACCGTGCTGTTAGCGGACGGCAACATCGGGCTCGGCGGCGATCCGGTCAAGGTGCTGAGCCGCGCGGCGGAATTGCTGCGCAGCGGTGGCCAGTGCCTCGTCGAATTCGATTCCGCGGCAATCGGAATCGACGTCGGCTGGGTACGTCTGGAGTCGTCGCGCACGGTCGGCCCGTGGTTCAAGTGGGCCTCGGTCGGTATCGACAGCATGCCCGCGCTGGCTGCTGAGGTGGGGCTCGCGGTCGCGGGCATCCGACACATCGGCACGAGGGTGGTCGCCACCCTCGCCGCGGCGTGACCCGCACCTGGACTCTGCGCGGCACGGCGATCACCGCCCGGGTCGGGCTGGCTCTCGGTGTGGCCGTGGGGATCTGCTTTCTCACCGGCTTGATCAGCCACTTCATCCAGCATCCCCAGCCCTGGTTCTGGTGGCCCACACGGCCGGTGTGGCTCTATCGCGCCACGCAGGGTCTGCACGTCGCCAGCGGTATCGCCGCCATCCCTCTGCTCGTGGTCAAGCTGTGGTCGGTGTGGCCGAAGCTGTTCGAGCGGCCGCTGCTCGGCGGCCCGGTCCGGGCCCTGGAACGGCTCTCCATCCTCGTGCTGGTCGCGTCGATGATCTTCCAGCTGAGCACCGGTCTGCTCAACACCGCGCAGTGGTATGTGTTCGGATTCTTCTTCACCACAGCCCATTACGCGGTCGCCTACCTCGCGATCGGTGCGGTCGTGGTGCACATCGGGGTCAAGTTGCCCGTGATTCGGCGTGCGCTGGGGGAGCCTCTCGACGATACGGACGAACGCCGCCAGGGCCCGACCCGGCGCACCGTGCTGGTCGGGACGTGGCTGGCGGTGGCAGCCGCCACAGTCGTCACGGTGGGTCAGACGGTTCCGCTGCTGCGCCGACTCTCGGTGCTCGCGCCGCGTTCTGGCGAAGGGCCCCAGGGTGTCCCGGTGAACCGCTCCGCGGCGGCGGCCGGGGTGATCAGTGCCGCACAAGCGCCGGACTACCGTCTGACAGTCGTCAACGGCGCCCGCAGCCGACAGTTCAGCATCGCCGAGCTCGCCGCACTGCCCCAGAGCACACACCGGTTGCCGATCTCGTGCGTGGAAGGGTGGAGCGCCGACGCGCAGTGGTCCGGTGTGGTGCTCGCGCAGCTGCTCGCCGAGGTCGGCGCGGCGCCGGACTCCGATGTCCGGATGATCTCGCTGGAAGGCCCGGGGCCGTATTCGCGCACCGTTCTTCCGGCGCGGCACGCGCGCGACGACATGACGCTGATCGCGCTGCAGCTCAACGGTGAGACGCTGGACCTGGACCACGGGTATCCGTGCCGTCTGATCGCGCCGTCGAGACCCGGTGTGCTGCAGACGAAATGGCTGACCAGGATCGAGGTGGTCCCGTGACCGTCCTACGCGCGGTGCTGATCGCCGCGGGGGTCGCGCTCGCGGCCTACGGCGCTCTCCTGCTGGTCGACGATCCGCCGGAAGTGCTGCTGCGGATCGCGATCTGGGCTGCGGCCGGGGTGATCCTGCACGACTTCGTGTTCGCGCCGGTGTGTGCGGCGCTGGGTTTCGCGGGACGACGCCTGGTGCCTGCCGGCTGGCGCGCACCGGTGGCCGTTGCCGCTCTGTGCAGCGTGGTGCTGGCGCTGTTGGCGGTGCCGGTCTACGACAAACCGGGCATGCGGCCGGACAACATGACGGTGCTCGACCGCGACTACGTACCCGGGTTCTGGATCGCGCTGGCCGTGATCTGGGCGTGCGTGCCGCTCTACGTTCTCGGACAGCGGGTTCTCGCGCGGCGGGTCTCTACCAGTTCGTCAGGATCAGGTGATTGACGGCCAGCGCGCCGATCACGTTGAGCGCCAGCCACCAGCGCTGTGAGCGCCGCGGGAGCAGAGCCGCCGCGGCCACCAGCCACACCATGAACGGCAGCCAGATGCGTTCGGTCTCGGCCTTGCTGAGCCGGGACAGATCGGCTGCCACGATGGAGAGCAGCGCGCCGAGCACCACCAGATGGAGACCGCTGCGCCGTCGCAGCGCCGCCAGATCGAATATCCGGGCGAGCCCCGCCACGCTGCCGAGCCCGATCGCGCACACCACCGACGCCAGGTTGGCCCAGCCCCAGTACGCGAACGGCCGGTCGTTGGCGATGCCCTGCCAGTAGCGTTCCTGCACGAGGTGGTAGCCGTCGAGCCACCAGAAACCGGCGGCGGCGAAGATCGCGACCACCAGCAGCGCGGCGAGCACAGCCGGCACCAGCGCGCTCAGCAGCGAGCGCCTGCTGCGCGCGCTGATCAGCACCGCGACCGCGGGCAGCGCCATCAGTCCCAGCCCGTAGTTGCAGAAGATGCCCCAGCCGAGCAGCAGCCCAGCTCCCGCCGCGGCCACTGCAGGCCACCGCGCCGATCCGGTGACGGCGAGGGCCAACAACGCGATGCCCCAGGCGGCGACGCCGGCGAAGTAGCCGTCGGCCGACACCGCGATCCAGATCGCCGTCGGCGCGACCGCGACGAACGGAGCGGCCCGGCGCGCGGTGTCCTCGTCGCTCAGGGCGCGCACCGCGACAACGATCGCCGCCGCGGCGCTGGAGCCGGCCAACAGGCACAGCAGCCCGGCCCACCCGCCGCCGCCGAGCCCGATGCGGTCCAGCCACACGAAGGTCAGCAGTGCACCCGGGGGATGCCCGGAGACGTGGGTGATCCAGGAGTCCGGCTGGTAGTCCAGGATTCTGCTCGCGAACGTGCGGACCGCCTCGCCCACGTCGTCGATCGTCGGCACCTGGCGCAGGTACTCGTGGCGGGCGGTCAGCCGCCCCGCGAAACCGCGCTGCCAGCCATCGACCATGGCCAGGCTGAATGCCCACGCGCACGACGTCGCCCACGCCGCCCACGGCAGCGCGCGCCACGGCAGCCGCGCGGCCAGGGCGGGCCCCCACAACACCGCGGCCAGACCGATCGCGACCGCGGGGACCGTGCCCGGCCCCACGTGGGCGTTCCACCACCCGAAGATGGGTGCCGTGTCGGCGAAGTCGCGGAACCGGTCCGGGCTCGCGTTGAGCAGCGGTGTGACGACGGGTAGGTGCAGGCGCGGCACGGTGAAGGCCGCCGCCACCAGGACGACGGCGACGGTGACGGCCACTGCTTCTCTGCGAGTCACAGACATCCCCGACAGCCTAGGGACCGCCACCCGCGGCAGGTCTGACGTGTCGATGACAACGGTTTGAGGTCGCGCCGTGGCGGGGTAATGGCCCGTACTGCGCTGTTGCTCACGGGCGGTGATGTGTGCGGGATTACACCGATCCGGCATTCGGATCGGGCGCCGGGCCACGACTGAAGACGTGTACGAACACCGACACATCACCGTAGGAGGACCACTGTGACCACCCCGACGACCACCGCCACCACCACCGTTGCCAAGGCCAGCTCCGGCCCGCTGGTGACCACCCAGGGCAGCACCACCATCGCCGATGTGGTCGTGTCGAAGATCGCCGGTCTCGCCGCGCGCGAGGTCCATGGCGTGCACGACCTCGGCGGGAACGCCAGCCGCGCCGTGGGCGCGCTGCGCGACCGCATCCCCGGCGCATCCACCAACTACTCCCAGGGCGTCTCGGTGGAGGTGGGCGAGAAGCAGGCCGCAGTCGACCTCGACATCGTCGCCGAGTACGGCGTCTCGATCTCCGACGTGGCAGCGGGTATCCGCCGTAACGTCATCGCCGCACTGGAGCGCATGACGGGCCTGGAGGTCGTCGAGGTGAACATCACCGTCCACGACATCCACGTGCCCGACGAGGACGGAGACGACACCGAGGACCGCTCGGGCCGGGTCGAGTGACCGATCGCCCGGACGACGTACGGCAGAGGAGAGAAACGATGACCACAGCAACAGTCGGCATGCTCGCCGGGGTGCTTCTCGGTGTGGCCGCTGCGGCCGGCGGGTTCACCGGCTTCCTCATCGCGCTGGTGCTCGGCGCGATCGGCTACGTGATCGGCGGCCAGCGCGACGGCGAGTTCGACGTGACGACCTGGCTGCAGGGCCGGGGCCGTGGCTGAGACCGGAGCGGCCGTCGTCGACGAGGCGGCTGCGATCACCGATCCCGGTGACCGCGGCAGCCTCCGGGTTCGCGACCGCGCGATCGAGCACCTGGTGGAGGCAGCCGTGCTGACCACCCCCGGGGTGCGCCGGCACGGGAAGGCGTTGAGCAACCTCGTCGGCCACGACCTCCCACGTGTCGACGCCGTCGTCGCGGGCGACCGCGTCCGCACCGCGGTCGAGGTCGCCGCCGAATGGGGCCGGCCGCTTGCCGCGCTGTCGGCGGATGCGCGCGGTCGCATCACGACCGCGCTGCGGGACCACGCCGGGTTGGCGGTGGACGGCGTCACGGTGCACGTGGCGGCGATCGTGCCGCCCAGTACCGAGAGGAAAGTGACATGACGACGGCCGAGAAGGCTGAGTTGACGCCGGAAAGCCAAGCGCCGCACCAGTTGTCCGTGCGCGCGGCACCCGTTCCACTCGCCGCGGCAGGAGCCAGCAAGGTCGCGGTCGTGCTGGCGATCCTGCTCGCCGCACTTGGCGTCGTCGCTGTCCGCGATGCCGTCGTGGGACTGGGCTGGGCCTCGGGCTCGACGTGGTTGCCCGTCGCCGCCGACGCCATCGATGGCTTCACGCCCGCCGGCTGGCTGACCATCGCCGGCGTCGTCGCGGTGCTCATCGGTCTGCTGTTGATCGTGCTCGCACTCAAACCGCGTCGCCGCACCGCAGTGGCCGTCACCGCCCGGACACCCATGTACCTGACCGTCGACGGCATCGCCGCGCTGGCGGGCGCCGCCGCACGCGACATCCCCGGTGTGGTCGATGCCCGGGCCACGTCATCCCGGCGTCGCGTCGTCGTGCGTTGCCGCGTCACCCGTGACGACGGCGGTGCGATGCGCGGCAGCATCACCGATGCGGTGACTCGCAGTGTTGGTGCGCTGCAGAGCCCGCCGCGCGTCGTGGTCCGCACCCGAACAGAGGAGATCTCATGACCCGCGCCGCTGTCGCGTTCGACCGCGTCGTGACCCTGTTGACCGGATTCGGCCTGGTGGCACTCGGTCTCGCCGCCGTCGCGTGGGTACGAGGGGACCTGGGCGGCGGCGGCGCCCTCCGGACACCGCTGACGGGTTGGACGTCGGCATCCTGGTGGCCGTGGGCACTCGGTGGTGCCGGCATCGTGGTCATCCTGCTGGCGCTGCGCTGGCTCGCCTCCCATCGCTGGCCGCCCAAGGCCTCGCGAGTGGATCTGACGGGAGACGCCACCGCGACCGCCGACGCCACCTCGGTGGCGTCCGCTGCCGCTGACGCGTTGGCCGCCGAGCCCGCCGTCACCAAGGCCTCCGGAAGCGCCACGCTCCAGCGCGGGCGACCCACCGTCACGTTGACCGCGCGCATCCCGGCCCGGTCCGGTCTGTCCGCTGCCATCGCCGCGGCGGACGACACCGCCCGCACTGCCGCGGGGATGCTGGGCGACAGTGTCGCGATCCGCACCGTCCTGCGCGTCGACACCAAGGCCGGAACCGTCGTGCGATGACGGACGCCGAGCACGATGACCCCGTCCTCGAGCCGGGCGTGACGTGTTGGCGCAGTGAACGCGCCGGCCGTTTCGCCCGGCTCGTCGACGGTGCGGACTATCTGTATTACGTCAAGGAGGCCATGCTCGGTGCGCGCAAGCGCATCATGATCATCGGCTGGGATCTGGATGCCCGCACGGCTTTCGAGCCGACCGGCTCCACGCTGCGCGGACCCGACACCCTTGGGCTGTTCCTGACCTGGCTGGTGTGGCGGCGCCCCGAGCTTGAGGTCTACCTGCTCAAGTCCAACCTGAACCTGCTCCCGGCGCTCGACCAGTTCTGGTTCGGCCTCACCCCGGTCTCGGTGGTCAATCGAGTCACGTTGCCCCGCATGCATTTCGCGGTCGACGGGGCGCGGCCCACCGGGGCTGTGCACCACCAGAAGATCGTCGTCGTCGACGATGCCGTCGCGTTCTGCGGCGGCATCGACCTGACCCTGGGCCGCTGGGACA
Organism: Mycobacterium kyogaense; assembly: GCF_036946525.1. Classification (GTDB taxonomy): domain Bacteria; phylum Actinomycetota; class Actinomycetes; order Mycobacteriales; family Mycobacteriaceae; genus Mycobacterium; species Mycobacterium kyogaense_A. The sequence goes on from NZ_JAQIIY010000032.1 coordinate 28,980, forward strand.
AGCGCGACCACGCGCGGCGCGACCGCGGCCGGTCCTCGGCCGGGCGCCCCTACGGTCCCCGTCACGAGGTCGCGACCGTGGTCGACGAGGCCGCGGCGCGCGTGCTGGCCGACCAGGCGCGACTGCGCTGGCGTGACGCGACGGGCGTCGAACTCGAGCCCGTGACCCCGACGGAGCCGATGTGGCCGCGAGGGCTCAACCCCGATGTGCGCGACGTCGACGTCGCGGTCGCCCGCACTCTGCCCTCCTTTGGGTCGCGCGCGGAGGTCCGGGAGGTCGAGGCTCTCAATCTCGCCGCGATAGCCAGCGCCCGCTCCGTGATCTATTTGGAGAACCAGTATCTCGCGTCCCGGCGCCTGGCCGACGCGCTCGCAGCCCGGTTGCGGGAGCCCGACGGCCCCGAGGTCGTGATCGTCCTACCGCGCAGCTCGGAGAGCCGCCTCGAACAGGAGTCGATGGACAGCGCACGCGAACGGTTGTTGCGCCTGCTGTGGAAAGCCGACGAGCACAACCGATTCGGTGTGTACTGGCCGGTCACCACCGGCGGCATGCCGGTGTACGTGCACTCGAAGGTGATGGTGATCGACGACCGGTTGCTGCGCATCGGCTCGTCGAATCTGAACAACCGGTCGCTGGGCTTCGACAGCGAGTGTGACGTGGCGATCGAGGCGGGGGAGCGCTCCGATGTCGCGCACGAGATCCTGCTCACCCGAGACGATCTCGTCGCCGAGCACCTCGGTGTCTCGGTCACCGAGTTCCGTCGGGCGTTGGAGCGCCACGGCTCCTTCCTGGCGACCGTCAACGCGTTGCGCAGCACGGGACGGTCTCTGCGCTCGTTCACTCGGTTCATGATCTCCCGGGATGCCGGACCGCTGGGCGAGAACGACCTGATGGATCCGGACCACGTGCCGCCATCACTGCTCGAGGGGCTGGCCAGCTTGGTGACGGGACTGGTGCTGTGGCCGGTGGCGCGTGCTTACCCGAACATCGTGTCGCACATCACCTCATGGGCGCGTACGGAATCCGACATCGCAGACGACCAAGTGATGTCAGCGTCCACAGGGGGCGCTCATCACGAGAAAGGGTGAAACGACATGGGTTTCATCGACAAGGCCAAGAACGCTGCTGAGGATGCCGTTGGCAAGGCCAAGGAGGTCGTGGGTGACGCCACCGGCAATGACGATCTGAAGGCCGAAGGCCAGAAGGATCAGGGCGTCTCGGGCGTCAAGAAGGTCGGCGAGAACATCAAGGACAAGCTCAGCTAGTCGCCGCCGGCGAATCGACGGATGAGTTCGCGTCTGTCGATCTTGCCGATACCGCGCCGCGGCAACTCGGCGACCACGTGCACCTCGCGGGGTGCCGCCGTCCTCGGCAGTTCCGCCGCGACATGCGAACGCAACTCGGGCAGCGTGATCGTCGCACCGTCATTCACGACGACGGCGGCGACGACACGCTGCCCCAGTCTTTCGTCGGCCACCCCGAACACCGCGCACTCGGCCACCGCGGGATGGCTGGCCACAGCCGCTTCCACGATCCCCGGCAACACTGTCAGGCCCCCGGTGCTGATCGCGTCGTCCACACGGCCCAACACCGTCAGTACCCCCGAATCATCAAATGCACCAATGTCATCCGTGCGGAACCAGCCTGGCTCGGCGAACGGGTCGGGTGAGATCGGATTGCGGTAGCCCAGCGCCACCGTCGGGCCGCCCAGGGAGATGCGGCCAGATCCGTCGAGGGCCACCTGCACCCCACTCAGCGGCACACCGTCGTACACGCAACCGCCCGCGGTCTCGCTCATCCCGTAGGTGCGGAACACCGGAACACCTGCGGCAGAGGCCCTCTCGGCGACAGTGGCGGGCATCGGGCCGCCGCCGATCAGCACCGCGTCCAGCGATGCCAGCGCATCGGCGGCCGCCGGGTCATCGAGCGCCTTGGTCAACTGCGCGGCCACCAGCGAGGCGTAGCGGCGGCCCGGTCCCATCGCGGAGATCGCGTCCGCGAGGTCCGCGGGCGGTGCGCCGGCGGGAACCGACACCGGTGTCGTGCCGGCGACGACGCTGCGTACGAGGACCTGGAAGCCGGCCACGTGATAGGCGGGCAGGGCCAGCAGCCACCGTCCGGGCCCGCCCAGCCTGTCGTGGGTGGCGTGTGCGCTGGCCAGCAGGGCGGACACACTCAGCAGGGCACCCTTCGGGGTGCCGGTCGTGCCCGACGTCGAGAGCACCGCGGCCACCGCGTCGTCGATCTCCTGCCCGGCGCGCAGTGCGCGGGAGATCGACGCGGACTGTTCCGGGTCGTCGGCAGGGACCGGCAGCAGGCTGGCGCGACCGTCCAGCGCGGCGTCGACGTCAGGCAGGACGGCCAGTGCTGTAGCGCCGGACGCCACGGGAAGCGTGCGCAGCGTGGCTATGGGGTGTCCTCGCTGTCGCGCGGATCGTCGAGCGGCCAGCCCTGCGCGGCGAGCCGGTCACGCACCCGCTCGACATCGTCGGGGGAAGGGAGCTCGTCGGTGATCTGGGTGATCAGCACCCCGATGTCGACGGTGTCGATGCCGGACGGCGCGGCGGCTGAAGCGCCGAAATCCGCGTCCGCGGTCAGGGCGGTCACCACGGCTTTGACTTCGTCATCGGTGAGCCGGCGGCGCAGCAGCGCCAGCAGCGGCACCCGATCAGTACCGGGCACCCCTTCGGGATAGCCGGCCGCGATCCACGCCACGATCTTGGCCAGGAATTTGGTCAACGTCTCATCTCCCGTGCAGACGTCGGGGCGAGGTGCCCTCGGCAGCTCGATAGTAGCCCCGGCCCGTGTGGAAGGGCGTTCGGCGGCGCTGCGGCACAACGGTTGCCGGCGCCAAGATGAACATCAGATGAACACCTTGGCCGCTTTGGAAAAAGTGCCATGTGGCACCCCGAATTCGGGCCCATGTCGATTAGTCAAAAACGCGTGTGGGCCAGCAGAATCATCGGCATGAGCGGAGAGCTGATCATCCTCGTGCTGTTGATTGCCACGGCGTTGGCTTTCGACTTCACGAACGGGTTCCACGACACCGGGAACGCGATGGCGACGTCCATCGCCACCGGTGCCCTCAAGCCCAAGACCGCGGTGATCCTGGCCGGGGTGCTGAACCTCGTCGGGGCGTTCCTGTCCGTCGAGGTCGCGATCACGGTCACGACGTCCGTGCTCAAGATCCAGGACAGCAAGACCGGATCGTTGGTGTCGGGCATCGATGCCTCCACCGGGTTGACGATCATCTTCGCCGGCCTGATCGGCGGCATCCTGTGGAACCTGCTCACGTGGCTGTTCGGTATCCCGTCGAGCTCGTCGCACGCATTGTTCGGCGGCCTCATCGGCGCCGGCCTCGCCGCGCTCGGCACCTCCGGGGTCAACTGGAGCGGCGTGATCAGCAAGGTCATCATCCCGGCTCTGGCCGCCCCGTTCATCGCCGGCCTCGTCGCGGCATGCGGCACCTGGATCGTCTACCGGCTCACCCGCAGCGTCGTGAAGAAGCGCCGCGAAGAAGGGTTCCGCTGGGGCCAGATCGCCACGGCCTCGCTGGTGGCTCTGGCGCACGGCACCAACGACGCGCAGAAGACGATGGGCGTCATCGCGCTCGCGCTGATCACCACCGGCCACCTCACCGGCAACGTGAAGGAGGACGGCCTGCCGTTCTGGATCGTCGCGTCGTGCGCGCTGGCCATCGGCCTCGGCACCTACATCGGCGGCTGGCGGGTCATCCGCACGCTCGGCAAGGGCCTCGTCGAGATCGAGTCGCCGCAGGGCCTCGCGGCCGAGGCGTCGTCGGCGGCGATCATCCTGTCCTCCAGCGCAGCAGGCATGGCGCTGTCCACCACCCACGTGGCGACGGGATCGATCCTGGGCAGCGGCGTCGGCAAGCCGGGCGCGCAGGTGCGCTGGGCGGTTGCCGGCCGGATGGCCACCGCGTGGCTGATCACGCTGCCGGCCGCCGGCATCGTCGGTGCGCTGTCCTTCTGGCTGTCGCACATCGTCGAGAAGACCACCGGCAACGCGCTCGCCGGCGACGGCCTGATCTTCGTCATCCTGGTCGCCCTCTCCGGCTACATGTACTGGCGGGCCCAGCAGCAGAAGGTCAACCACCACAACGTCAACGCCGACTGGGACGAGACCACCAACTCGGTGGTCCCCGCCGACGCGCGTGACCTCACAGCATCCGCCGAGAAGCCCGCGGCTTCGGTCTAGTCGTCCCGCAAAGAAGCCCGAACGGAGCCAAGGAACACACATGTCCTACCTGGAAGCGATCCTCAAGGTGCTCGCCGTGGGCCTCGTCCTCGGTGCCGGCCTGCCCGCGCTGTTCGCCGTCGGACTGGTCGCCTACTCGCGCGGAGCTGGCGGCGCCGAGGCCGACGGAACGGTCGACGCCCCCAACCCCGCGCTCAAGGCCGTCGGCCTGCTGCTGTTCGCGTTCGTCGCCGTCGTGATCGTGATTGGCATCCTCTACATCACCAAGGGCACCATCAACCACCACTTCGGGTTCAACCCCGTTCCCTTCCTTCCCGGAAAGTGAGCTGATCGCGATGGCCGAGAACAATTTCAGCAACATCCTGACCTGGCTGCACGACGGCTACCCGCAGGGTGTCCCGCAGAAGGACTACTTCCCGCTGCTGGCGCTGCTCTCGCGCACGCTCACCGAGGAAGAGGTCGTGCAGGCGGCCCAGACCGTGCTCAAGGGATCCAACTCCGACGAGGTCACCGAGCAGGAGATCCGTGCGGCCATCCACGTGGTGACCGACAAGGAGCCCAACCCGGAGGAGATGCACCAGGTCGCGTCGCGTCTGGCATCGGTCGGCTGGCCGCTGGCGGCGCCCGCCCGCTAACCGCGGGTATCGCGGCGCAGCGGGTGGTCGTCGGGCACTTCGACGACGATCAGCGTCACCCCGTCGGGGTCGTGGACGTGCATCTCGATCAGCCCCCATGGCTCACGCCGTGCTTCCCGCGCAATCTGAATCCCTCGCTCGCGCAACGCATTCTGGGTCGCGACGACGTCACGCACCTGCAGCCACAGCGCCCCGGGGAACGGCGGAGCCCCCTCGATGGCCGCCCCGTGGCCGGCGATCTCGATCAGCGACTGGCCGGCGTGGAACACGGTGCCCCCTGGGTACTCCCGGGCGATCGCCAGCTCGAGGCCGTCGCGGTAGAACGCCACCGACCGGTCGTAGTCCGCGGGCCGCAACAGCACCCGGCTGGCCAGGATCTCCATGGCCCCGTGTCTATCACGTCAGCTGACGGGCCGGCCGATACCCCGCCAATACGGTTCGCGCACAGCCCGTTTCAGGATCTTCCCACTCGGGTTGCGAGGTAGTGAGTCGACGAAGTCGACGCTCTTGGGCAGCTTGAAGCCACCGAGATGCGCGCGGGCGAAATCGATCAGGGCCTGCTCGCTCGGGCGCGTTCCTGCGGCGGGCACGACGACGGCTTTCACCGCCTCGCCCCAGCGGTCGTCGGGCACACCGATCACGGCGACGTCGGCCACGTCGGGATGGGTCATCAGGACGTTCTCCACCTCGGCGGGGAACACGTTCTCCCCGCCGGAGACGATCATGTCCTTGATGCGGTCGTGCAGGTACAGCAGGCCGTCCGCGTCGAGGTATCCGGCGTCGCCGGTGCGGAGCCACCCGTCGGGGGTGAGTGTCGCGGCGGTGGCGTCCGGGTTCTGCCAGTAGCCCAGCATGTTCTGCGCCGACCGGGTCCACACCTCGCCGACGCCGCCGGTCGGCACGTCGAGGCCGTCGGAACTCACGATGCGCAGCTGCACCCACGGATACGGGGTGCCGCACGAGCGCATGGTTTCCGGCGTCAGGTCGGCCGCCGACAGCTGGGTGATCGATCCGGTGGTCTCGGTCATGCCGTACACCTGGGCGAACACCGCGCCGAAGCGCTGGACTCCCCGCCGCAGCACGTCGTCGCTGATCGGCGACGCGCCGAATACGACGATGCGCAGGCTCGACACGTCCGCGCCGGCCGACCCCGGGGTGCCGAGCAGCATCCGCACCACTGCGGGGACGACGAGCATGTTGGTGACCCGGTGCGTGCCGATCGCGTCGAGGATCGCCACCGGGTCGACGTCGCGCAGCACCACGGTGCGCGCACCATGCCACAGTCCGGCGAACGCCCAGCCCGAGCCCGCCATGTGGAACAGCGGCATCACGGCCATGCTGACCGCATCGGGACCCAACTGCCACGGGCCGGCCACGCCGCGGGTCTTGCAGACGTAGTTGGCGTTGGACAGCATCGCGCCCTTCGGCAGGCCCGTCGTCCCCGAGGTGTACATCAGCAGCACCAGGTCGTCAGGCCCGGTGACGACGCCGGGGTCGGCTGCGGGATGGCGCCGCACCCAGTCGTCGAAGGTCGGCCAGCGGGGGTGGGCGCCAATGGCGATGACAGCCGCGCTGAGCTGCGCCTCGATGGCTTCGACGTGGCCGAAGAAGTCGGCGCCGACCACGACGACGGAGGCTCCGCAGTCGGCGAGGATGTGCGCCATCTCCGCGGGGGCGAGCCGCCAGTTGACCGGCACCCCCACCGCCCCCAACTTGGCCAGCCCCGCGGTCACCTCGAAGAACTCGGCGCCGTTGCGGTCGATGAAGGCCACGCGATCGCCGCGGCGTACACCGGCGGCCGCGAAGGCCTGGGCCACGCGGTTGGAGCGGTCATCGAGCTCGCCGTAGGTGATGGTGCGGTCGCCGACGATCAACGCGGCGGCGCCGGGACGCTGCAGCCCCTGGCCACGGACGACGTCGGCCAGCCCGGTGAAGCTCACTGCCTCGGCTGCATGCGCTGACGTTTCATGATCGTGTCGACCGCGGCGGGGGCGATGCTGTTGATCGCGTGGGCGGTGACGGCGATGCGTGGGGCGATGCTGACCGGTCGGTGCCGCGCCGCGGTGATGATCCAGCCCGCGGCCTCGCTCGCCGACAGTCCGGGCAGGCCGTCGTAGGCGCGCGTCGGCGCGATCATCGGGGTCTTCACCAGCGGGTAGTAGAGCGTCGTGCAGTGCACGCCGCGGTCGCCCCACTCGGTCTCGATGATGCGGCTGATCGACGACAGTGCGGCTTTGGAGGCGTTGTACGCACCGAACAGCGGCGGCGACTCGGTCTTCACGCCCCAGGTTGAGACGTTGATGACGTGCCCGTCGCCGCGGTCGAGCATGCCGGGAGCCAGCCCGCGGATCAGCCGCATGGGGCCGTAGTAGTTGAGCGTCATCGTGCGTTCGACGTCGTGCCAGCGCTCCAGCGACTCCTCCAGCGGCCTGCGGATCGAGCGCCCGGCGTTGTTGACCAGGATGTCGACGCCGCCGAACTCCGCCGTGACGCTGTCGACCAGCGCGTCGATCGCGTCGAGGTCGGACAGGTCGCAGGCATGGGCGCGCGCACTGCCCCCAGCATCGGTGATGCGGGTGACCAGCTCGTCGAGCAGTTCCTGGCGGCGGGCGACGGCGATCACGGTGGCGCCGCGGCGGGCCAGCTTCTCTGCCGCGGCCTCGCCGATGCCCGACGAGGCGCCGGTCAGCAGGATTCGCTTACCGGCCAGGTCGACGACCTCCCGGTCGGGCCGGTACTGCAGCAGGGTGGGGATCAGCGGCGGCCGCATGCTCGTCAACACGACCTGCTCGGCCAGCCGCCGCAGTGGGTTCCGTGCCATGGGGCGTCCTCTCGTGATTTCGGCCTGTTCGTCGTCGCTCAGCGACGAAAAGCACGCCGAAATCGCTCTCAGAAGTAGCGGGGGAAACGAGTCCAGTCGGGGTCGCGCTTCTCCAGGAACGCATCACGCCCCTCGACTGCCTCGTCGGTCATGTAGGCCAGCCGCGTCGCCTCTCCGGCGAAGAGTTGCTGGCCCACCAGGCCGTCCTCCGGGAGGTTGAAGGCATACTTCAGCATCCGGATGGCCTGCGGCGACTTGCCGTTGATCTCCGAAGACCATTGCAGCGCAACGGTTTCCAAGTCAGCGTGGTCGACGACCTCGTTGACGGCGCCCATCGCGTGCATCTGCTCGGCGGTGTAGGGCCGGCCGAGGAAGAAGATCTCGCGGGCGAACTTCTGCCCGACCTGGCTGGCCAGGTACGCCGAGCCGTAGCCGGCGTCGAACGAACCGACATCGGCGTCGGTCTGCTTGAACCGGGCGTGCTCACGGGAGGCCAACGTCAGGTCGCACACGACGTGCAGCGAATGTCCACCACCGGCGGCCCAGCCATTGACCAGGCAGATCACCGGCTTCGGCATGAACCGGATCAGGCGCTGCACCTCGAGGATGTGCAGCCGGCCCGCGCGCGCCGGGTCGACGGTCTCCGCGGTCTCGCCCGAGGCGTACTGATAGCCGGAGCGCCCGCGAATGCGCTGGTCACCGCCCGAGCAGAACGCCCAGCCGCCGTCCTTGGGGGACGGACCATTGCCGGTCAGCAGCACGACGCCGACGTCGGAGCTCATCCGGGCGTGGTCCAGGGCCCGGTACAGCTCGTCGACCGTGTGCGGCCGGAACGCGTTGCGCACCTCGGGCCGGTCGAACGCGACGCGGACGGTCGGCTGGCTGACGTGCCGGTGGTAGGTGATGTCGGTCAGGTCCTCGAAGCCGGCGACCGGCTGCCACAGACTGGGGTCGAACGGGGTGCTCACCCGTCAGACGGTATCGAACCGGAACACCGAGCAGCGCCCGGCCAGCGCCTCGAACTCCTCGGGGTTCGGTCCGGTCACCAATCCGGCGTTCTTCATGAAGCTCACCCCGGTGGGCACCAGCACCGGGAACTGCCGCAGCAGAGGACGCGCTTCCTCGGCGGACAGCTCCACCATCCGTACGTGTTCGCGGACCTTCCCCTTCTGGAGCACCGCCTCGGGGTTGGCCTGTGCGTTGCGCACCCAGTCCGCGCCGGGGAAACCGCCGACGACGTAGCGTCGACCGTCCACCTCGAACGGCGTGATCGGCGTCGACCGGGGCTGACCGGACTTGCGGCCCGTCACCGTCAGCACCATCGGCCCGTCCTTGACGATCCCGATCCGCGTCGCCGCCATCAGGACCTTGTTCATCGGCTTGAGCCACCACGGCGGCCGGGGATTCGCCATGAAAACCGAGGTTACAGCGCGATGCCGTGCGCCCCCAGGGCCGCGACGAGCCCGTCGGGGCGGTCCTTCGTGGGGAGCGGGTCGACGAGCGCGAACCCGCAGCCCAGGGCGCGTGCGCCGCCGTCGGCCTCGTCGCTGTCGCCGACCATCAGCGCGCGCTCGGCAGGCACGCCGAGCTGCTCCAACGCTGCCATGAAGATCGCCGGGTCCGGCTTGGTTGAACCCACTTCGAACGAGAGGATGAAGACGTCGACGTCGTCGGCCACGCCGATCCTCTCGAACGCGGGCCGGATGTCGAACGCGATGTTGGACACCACCGCGGTCTTGATGCCTCCCGCCTTCAGCCCGGCCAGCACCCTCGCGGTGTCCGGGTAGGGCCTCCACCAGATCGGGTCGATCACCTTGGAGTACAACGATTCCGCGTGGTGGCGGGCCAGCCCGGACTCGCGGAGCACATGCAGGTAGGCCTCGCGATGAAGGTGGGGGGCGAGGTCCCGATTGACCCATGCATCCAGCGCCTCGGGCGTCATCGACACGGTCTGCCCCGTCGGCACGGTGAGCCGATGGACCAGTTCCGCCTGCACGTGCGCGTCGACTTCTTTGTTGTCGGGGGTGTCGAGGGTCATGCCCTCGAACCAGCTGTCGTCTTCCTCGAGCCGGAACAGGGTGCCGGAGAAATCGAACAGCACTGCATCCATGTCGGTCTTGGGGTCGGCCACGGGGACCATCGTGCCAGGTGTGAAACGGTCGTATTGCGGCTAACTACCCTCCTATGTGCACCCGCGAGACGTCTCTGCAGCAGATCGTCGTGGTGGTGCCCGCGCACAACGAGATCGAACGGCTGCCGGAGTGCCTCCGGGCGTTGATCACCGCGGCGCTGTGCGTGTCCGTCCCGGTACTCATCGTCGCCGTGCTCGACGCCTGCGATGACGGCAGTGAGCAGTTGGCCGGGCAGTTCGGTCCCGACGTCCACCTCGTATCGGTCGACGCCGGCAACGTCGGTGCCGCTCGCGCCGCCGGCTTCGAATACGCCCGCACGCTCTGCGACGACGGGCCGACGACGTGGTACGCGACGACGGACGCCGACAGCGTGGTCAGCTCCGACTGGTTGATCCGCATGACATCCCCGGGTGCCGACATGGTGCTCGGGATAGTCCGGTTCCCGTTGCAGCGCAGTCTTTCCGACGCTGCCACCCTCGACTTCCAGCGGGAATACGATGCCGACGGGCCGGGGCATTCGCACGTGCACGGCGCGAACATGGGTTTCCGAGCCTCCGCGTACTGGCAGGTCGGCGGCTTCCGGGCCCTCGCGACGGCGGAGGACGCCGATCTGGTGGAGAGGTTCCTGGCGGCCCGGTTCCTCGTGCACCGTGATCGCGAGCTCTCGGTGGCGACGTCCGACCGCATCGACGGCCGCGCACCGGACGGCTTCGCCGCGGATCTCAAAGGCCTGTCCGAAAAAGAAGCCTCGTGAGCGTCGGGCTGGTCAAGCGCTGGCTCGCCGCCGGCGAACTCGACCTGCCACTGCCGGGTCGAGGGGAGACGTTGGTGCGGTGGCGACGGCTGGCCGCCATGGCTGAGGAGGACGTGACCGCCGGCCGGCTGGCCGAGGCGCACGCCGACGCCGTCGCGATCCTCGCCGAACTCGGCGGGCCCCGTCCCGGACCCGGGCAATGGTGGGGTGTGTGGGCGGCCGAACCGCCGGATGCGGTGGTGTCGGCGACGCTCGACGGTGACCGTGTCCGGCTCGACGGCGTGAAGGCGTGGTGCTCTGGTGCCGGGCTGTGTTCGCACGCGTTGGTGAGCGCCCAGCTGCCGGGCGACGGTCGCGGGCTGTTCGCCGTCGACCTCGGTGCGCCCGGGGTGCAGCCGCTGCCGAGCACCTGGCGGGCGACGGGCATGGGCGAGTCCGACACCCGGTCCGTGCAGTTCGAGGACACCCCGGCGGTGGCGGTCGGCCGGCCGGGGGAGTACCTGAGCCGGCCGGGGTTCTGGCAGGGCGGTGCCGGGGTGGCAGCGTGCTGGCTGGGCGGTGCGCGCGCCGTGGCGCAGCCGCTCTACCGCAGGGCGGCCGCCGGCACCGCGGACCCGCATGCGCTGGCGCACCTGGGCGCGGTCGACGCGGCGCTGGCCGCCGCAGACGCTGCGTTGGCTGCAACAGCCGCCGCGGTGGACGCCGATCCTGCCGATGATGCCGGTCGCGGGGAGCTGCTGGCGCGGCGCCTGCGAGCCATCGCCGAGACCGCGGTGGAGGAGTCCATCGGTCGCAGCGCCCGCGCGCTGGGACCTGCGCCGCTGTGCCTGGACGTCGAGCACGCGCGGCGCGTGGCCGACCTGTCTGTCTACGTGCGGCAGAGTCACGCCGAACGCGACCTGGAACGGCTGGGTGTGCTCGCGGGGATGTCGGCGTGACGGCCGCGCGGGTCGGCAACGGGGCGCGGTTCTCCGCGCGGCCCGTACTCGACGGCGGCACCCCCACCCACGTCTGGGTCGACGCCGGCCTGCAGTTGCCCGAACTGGACCTGACCCGGTGCCCGGAACTCGTGGTGGTCGGCGCGCATCCCGACGACGAGACCCTCGGTTTCGGTGCGACGGCGTCATTGCTGGCGCAAGCCGGCGTGCGCACGCAGATCATCTCGGCCACCGACGGCGGGGCGGCGTACCCTGAGCTGTCCCTGCTGCAGCGGTACGGTCTCGAGCAGACGCGTCGTGACGAATTGCGGCGGGCAGCAACGGTATTGGGAATGTACGCCCCGGTGAGCCTTGGGCTGCCCGACGGGCGGGTGGGGGAGCACGAGCAACGGCTCGCCGACCTGCTGGTCGAGATTCTCGACGGGAAGCCGGCGGGCACGTGGTGTGCCGCGCCCTGGCGTGGCGATGGTCACCCCGATCACGAGGCTGTCGGCAGGGCTGCGGCGGCCGCAGTCGGGCAGACGGGTGCGGTGCTGGTGGAGTACCCGGTGTGGATGTGGCACTGGTCGTTTCCCGGAGACGACGCCGTGCCGTGGCAGCGTGCGCGGATGACGCGGCTCACCGCCGAGGCGTTGGAGACCAAACGCCGAGCCGCGCGGTGCTTCGAAAGTCAGTACACCGCACCGATTTCCGGCGGGGAACCGGTGTTGCCTCCGGATGTTCTGCATCGTCTGTTGACGGTCGGTGAAGTGGCGTTCTGTTGAGTGCCCGGCTGCCCGATGCCTTCTTCGACCGCATGTACGCCGAGGCGAACGACCCGTGGTCGCTGGCCACGCGGTGGTACGAGGAGCGCAAGTACGCGATCACGATGGCGATGCTGCCGTACCGGCGCTACCGCCGCGCCTTCGAACCGGGGTGTTCGGTCGGTGTGCTCACCGAGCGGCTGCTGCGCCGCTGCGACAGGATCACTGCGATCGATGTCAGCGTCGCGGCGCTGGATGCCACGCATCGGCGATTGGCCACGGCGCGGGTGATCGGCCGTGCCGACCTACGGCGGGCATCGCTCGACTCGCCATGGCCGAACGGGCCTTTCGATCTCGTGGTGCTGTCCGAGGTGTGCTACTACCTGCAGCCGGAGACCCTGCGGGCGGTGCTCGAGCGCGAGATACCGCGGCTCCCACGCCCCGCGACGGTCGTGGCCGCTCATTGGCGCCACGCCGTGGCCGAGTATCCGATGACCGGCGACCAGGCCAACGAGATCATCGCGCAGACTCCCGGTCTGCACCGTCTCGGCGGTTACCGCGACGACGATGTCGCTATCGACGTATTCGACACCGGACGTGGCGATTCCGTCGCCACCCGCACCAACATCCCGGGCACCTAGTTCGGCGAGCGAGCGGGTCTGCACGCGACACGCCGCGCAATTACGGCATTTTGCGTGCGCTCGCCCTACCCGACGGAGCGCCCCGCGCCCTCCCAGAACTGCGCCCGCACCGCCTTCTTGTCCGGCTTGCCCAGCGCCGTCACCGGCACGGAGTCGACGACTACCACCTGCTTCGGTGTGTGCACCGAACCCTTGCGCTCCTTCACGGCTGACTGGATCTCGCCGATCATCGTCGCCACGGCGCCCTCATCGGACGCGGCGTCGGGCCGAAGCACCACCACGGCCGTCACCGCCTCGCCCCACTTCTCGTCGGGCGTCCCGATCACACAGACCTGAGCCACCGACGGGTGTTCTGCCACAACATCTTCCACTTCGCGTGGGAACACGTTGAAGCCGCCGGTGACGATCATGTCCTTCGTCCGGTCGACGATGTAGTAGAAGCCGTCGGCGTCCTCGCGAGCCAGGTCTCCGGTGTGCATCCACCCGTCGCGGAAGGTGTCGGCCGTCGCGTCCGGCAGCTTCCAGTACCCGCCCGAGAGCAGCGGGCCGGACACGCAGATCTCGCCGACTTCACCCTGCGGCACCGGCTTCCCGTCGTCGCCGAGCAGCGCCACGCGGGCGAACAGCGTCGGCCGCCCACACGAGGTCAGCCGCTTCTCGTCGTGGTCCTTCTTCGACAGATAGGTGATCACCATCGGCGCTTCGGACTGCCCGTAGTACTGCGCGAAGATCGGCCCGAACCGCCGGATCGCTTCTGCCAGCCGCACCGGATTCATCGCCGACGCACCGTAATACACCGTCTCCAGCGAGGACAGGTCACGCGTGTGCGAATCCGGGTGGTCCATCAACGCGTAGATCATCGACGGCACCAGCATGGTCGCGGTGATCTTCTGCTCCTCGATGATGCGCAGCACCTCGGCCGGGTCGAACTTCGTCAGCACAATCAATTCGCCGCCCTTGACGACGACCGGGGTGAAGAACGCGGCGCCGGCGTGCGACAGCGGCGTGCACATCAGGAAGCGCGGGTTCTCCGGCCACTCCCATTCGGCCAGCTGCACGGTCGTCATCGTGGTGATCGACTGCGTCGTCCCCATCACGCCTTTGGGCTTGCCCGTCGTGCCGCCGGTGTAGGTCAGTCCGCCGATGTGGTCGGGCGGCAGGTCCGCAGCGACCAGGGGCTTCGCCGGGTACTTGGCGGCCTCGGCGGTCAGATCCACCGCGACGTCGGCCAGCTCGGACGGCACGGGGCCGATGGTCAGGATCTGCTTGAGCGAGGGCACCTTGTCCAGCAGCCCCAGCGCCCGTTCGACGAACATCGGGTTCGGATCGATGATCAGCGACGTCACCTCGGCGTCGGAGAGTACGTAGGCGTGATCGTCGAGCGAGCCGAGAGGGTGTAGTGCCGTACGCCGGTAGCCCTGGGTCTGGCCGGCGCCGATGATCATCAGGACCTCGGGCCGGTTGAGGGAAAGCAGCCCGACCGCGGCACCGGTGCCGGCGCCCAGCGCCTCGAACGCCTGGATGTACTGGCTGATGCGATCGGCCAGCTCACCGCCGGTGAGTGTGGTGTCGCCGAGGAACAGCACGGGGCGGTCGCGGTGTCGCTTCAGGGCGCCGACGGTCAGGTGTCCGGAGTGCACGGGGTGCCGCAGCAGATCGGTCATGGCCTACAGACTAGAACGTGTTCCAATTCGAACCAAGCCATACTCGCACCGCCCATCTGTCCCCGCCGCCGGGTCGGGTAGTGAACTACGCGCGATTGTGCCTCGACTCGGCGAAACACTTCGTCAGCGAAGGCCGGCACCGTGCCGGCCCACACTGAGGGGACCACGTCGATGACTACACGAATGGCAATCACACTGGCACTGGCGAGCGCGTTCGGCTCGCTGGCGTTGGCTCCGGCGGCTCATGCCGATCCGCTGGACGCGATCATCAACACCGTCAACAAGGATCGTCCGGCGCGCTGCCCTGCGCTGAAGTACGACAGGGGAGTGCTGGAAGGCGCCGCCCAGACCTATGCACGCTCCGAGAACCCGGTCGACGGGCAGCCGGCCGGCTACAACGGGCGAACGCTGGCCTTCCTGGGGTCGGGGGACCCGCAGGCCGCGGCGACGACGAGTGCGTACTCGCGCGGCGCCGGCGGCGTGATCACCAACTGCGACTTCACCGAGTTCGGTGTGGGCTTCATCCGTCACGAGGATCGGGAGGTCGACGTGGTGACGATCGTGCTGGGCGCACCCAACAAGCCCGTGGAGGCGCCCCCGAAGGTGGACGTACCGCCGCCTGTGGTGGTTCCCGATACGCCCAAGCCGGAACCGGTGGCGCCCACCGACGCAGTGCGCCTCTCGTTCGATCGCGGCATCCCCACCTGGACGGTGAACGTGACCAACTCGTCGGCGCTCGCGGGCACCTGCACCTATGTCGCGAGCAATCCGGTCCTGCCGGGGGTCAACAAGACGTTCTCGCTCGGCCCCAACGGCAGCACCAGCTTCACGGTGCTGGCTCCGCCACCGCTGTCCACCTACCACGTCGTCGTGTCCTGCAAGGGCGACTTCAACGGCAAGAACATCGAATTCGGACACGTCGAGCAGGACGTCTAGACCCCGCCGGCCCGTCGGCGTCGCAGGCCGATCAGCACGCGACGCCGGCGGGCCTCGGATCCTCCGAAACGATGGCACCGACGTGCGCCCGCATGGCACGCTGCTGACCATGGCTGATCTGCCCGAACCCCGCTTCCTCGACGAACGCGCCGCCCACTGGGCCGCCACCCAACCCGACGCCGAAGCGATGGACTTCCTCGATCGCAACTGGACGTGGGCACAGTGGGACGACCGCATCCGCCGCCTCGCCGGTGCGCTCACCGAACGCGGCGTCACCCGCGGGGACGTGGTCGCGTTCCTCGACAAGAACCATCCCGCCTGCATCGAGCTGACCATCGCCGCCGCCTCGCTGGGCGCGGCCACCGCGATCATCAACTTCCGCCTCGCCGCCGACGAACTCGACTACGTGCTCAACGACTCCGATGCCAAGGTGCTCATCGCAGGCAAGGAGTTCATGGGCTCGATCGACAAGATCCGCGACAAGCTCACCAGCATCGAGCACGTCATCGCGGTGACGCCCGAGGGTGACGACGAATACGAGAAGGTCCTGGAGGCGTCGACGCCGGTGCAGCGATCCGACGATGTCGACCCCGACGACGTCGCGATCATCATGTACTCCTCGGGCACCACGGGCCGACCCAAAGGTGTCGAGCTGACCCAAGCCAACATCATCGCCCACACCGTCAACGCCCACGAGGGGTTCGAGTTCGACGAGGGCGACAAGAACATGGTGTCGATGCCGCTGTTCCACGTCGGCGGCTCGTCGTACGCGCAGTTCGCGATTCACGACGGCTTCCCCAGCGTGATGACCCGCGAGGTCGACGGCGCGTCCCTGGCCGGTGCGATCTTCAAGGGCGCCAACCGCACCTTCCTCGTCCCCGCGGTGCTGGCCAAGGTGCTCGACTCCGGTGAGGACGCGGTGAAACTGTTCGCGTCGCTCAAGACCTACGGCTACGGAGCCTCGCCGATGCCGCTGCCGTTGCTGCGGCGCGCGCTCGAGGCCTGGCCTGAAACGGATTTCATCCAGGCTTACGGCCTGACCGAGCTGTGCGGGGTGATCAGTCACCTGCTGCCGGAGGCGCACCGCGATCCCGGCAAGGAGGAACGGCTCTCCAGCGCAGGGACTCTGGTGCCCAACGCCGAGGTGCGCGTGGTCGATCCCGACACCCTCGACGAGGTGCCAGCCGGAGAGCAGGGCGAATTGTGGTTCCGCTCACCGCAATTGATGAGAGGTTACCACAACAAGCCCGAGGCCACCGCCGAGGCGATCACCGAGGACGGCTGGTTCCGTACCGGAGACATCGGTCGCGTCGACGACGGCGGGTTCATCTTCGTCGAGGACCGGCTCAAGGACATGATCATCTCCGGCGGCGAGAACATCTACTCCATCGAGGTGGAACGCGTGCTCGCCGAACACGACGCCGTGGTCGAGGTCGCGGTCATCGGTGTGCCCGACGAGAAGTGGGGCGAGGTGGTCAAGGCGGTCGTCGTGGTCGAGCAAGAGGTGTCCGAGAAGGACCTGATCGCGTTCGCCCGCGAGCGGCTGGCCGCCTACAAGTGCCCTAAGACCATCGACATCACCGACGAGCTACCCCGCAATCCCACCGGCAAGGTCCTGAAAAAGGAACTGCGCAAGCCGCATTGGGACGGCAGGGACCGCGCGACGGTCTAGTCGCTGGTCTAGATCGAGACGACGACCTCGTTGCGCCGCCGGAACGGCAGCGTCCACGGCGGATCGTAGAACCATCCGGTTGTCTCGCCGGTCGGTTCGATGCCGTTGTCCCGCAGCGTCGTTCGCAGCTCCTCGCTGCGGGCGGCGATGGCTGCGGCGCTCCGGTCGCCGGTGAACGTCAGCACTGCGACCGTCGCGGGCGGCACCGTCACCAGCCGGACGTTCTCGTCGTCGGGTTCCGGGAGGGTCTCCAGAGACCATTTCGACGGCATGAAGAACCGGACAGTCCACCCGTCGTCGGCGTTCCCGGTCTGCGAGACCGGCGCGGTCATCGCGATCTCCTCTGGGTCCGTTTTTCCGGGGGCCTGGCTCACCGGCGCGGTCATCGCGATCTCGGTGTCGCGGTGGTTGCCGCCGAAGATGTAGCCGGCCAGCCGACGGAAGCCGGTGTTGAGCGCCTTCTGCTTCTCACCGGTCACCGTCGTCTCGGCGGCGATCCGTGAGCCGTACTGGCGGATCTCCACGCGATCGGTCAGCGGGCGCTTGATGTAGTGGGGTTCCTCGACGGTCCGCACGCCGACGATGGACAGCGCTGACTCGCCCAGCTGGCTGGCGAACTTCAGAATCGGATTCACGCCACCTTTCCTTCCCGAAAACTCATCCAACTATTCGCCGCCGCCCCGCGGGCAGATGGGTTCTAAGGTGGCGGCGATGGACCTCGCCGACCTCCTCGACCGCGTGCATGTCGTGTCCCTGCCGATGCGTGTGCGGTTCCGCGGCATCACGACGCGGGAGGTGGCACTGATCGACGGCCCCGCCGGCTGGGGTGAGTTCGGCGCATTCGTCGAGTACGGCCCCGCGGAGGCCGCGCTTTGGCTGGGCGCCGCGCTCGAGGCCGCCTACCAACCCCTGCCGCCGACGCGACGGGACCGCATCCCGATCAACGCGACCGTGCCTGCTGTGCCCGCCCCGCAGGTCCCCGAGGTGCTGGCCCGGTTTCCCGGCGCCCGCACCGCGAAGGTGAAGGTCGCCGAGCCCGGCCAGTCGCTGGCCGAAGACGTCGCGCGGGTGAACGCGGTCCGTGCGCTCGTGCCCACCGTGCGGGTCGACGCGAACGGCGGCTGGAGCGTGGAGGAGGCCGTCGCCGCTGCCGCGGCATTGACGGCCGACGGACCGCTGGAGTACCTCGAGCAGCCGTGCGCGACGGTCAGCGAGCTGGCCGAGGTGCGCCGCCGCGTCGACGTTCCGGTCGCCGCCGACGAGAGCATCCGCAAGGCCGACGACCCGCTGCACGTGGTGCGCTCCGGGGCGGCCGATGTCGCGGTGCTCAAGGTCGCGCCGCTGGGCGGGGTGCGGGCCATGCTCGCGATCGCCGCGCAGATCGACATCCCGATCGTGGTGTCCAGTGCGCTGGATTCCGCGGTCGGTATCGGAGCCGGTCTGGTCGCCGCGGGCTGTCTGCCCGAACTGCGGCACGCCTGCGGCTTGGGGACCGGCAGCCTGTTCGTCGAGGACGTCGCCGAGCACGCTCCGCCGGTCGACGGATTCCTGACCGCCGGGCCGGTCATCCCGGATCCGGCGCGGGTGAGCGCCCTGGCAGCCGACGCCCAGCGCCGACAGTGGTGGATCGACCGCATCCGGGAGTGCTGGCCGCTCCTGTCCTGATCTGTGGGATGCATGGCCTGGACGCCATGAGCTCCCGTCCCCGAGACTGAGGACCATGGCGCGGCAGGTCCTCATCCTCGGCTTCGAGGGCGTGCAGGCGCTCGACATGATCGGCCCGTTCGACGTGTTCACGGGTGCTTCGCTCTACGCCCGCAGCGTCGGTACCGACGGATACGACGTCCGCGTCGTGTCCGTACGCGGCGAACCGGTCAGCACCGGCACCGGCCTCACGCTCGTCGCCGAATCGCTCCCCGAGCCCACCGGACCCGTCGACACGGTCGTGCTGCCCGGCGGCATCGGCACCGAGGCCGCCCGCAAGAAAGCCGACCTCGTCGACTGGATCGTCGCCGTCGCCCCGCACGCCCGCCGCGTCGTCAGCGTCTGTAGCGGCGCGGTGCTGGCCGCGCAGGCCGGCCTGCTCGACGGATGTGTGGCCACCACGCACTGGGCGTTCGCGCCGCAGCTGGCGTCGGAATTCCCCGGCATCACCGTCGACCCGGACCCGATCTTCGTCCGCAGCTCGGACCGGGTGTGGACGGCGGCGGGTGTCACCGCGGGCATCGACCTCGCGTTGGCGCTGGTGGAAGACGACCTCGGCACCGACGCCGCGCAGACGGTGGCCCGCCACCTGGTGATGTACCTGCGCCGGCCCGGCGGGCAGACGCAGTTCGCGGCGCCGGTGTGGATGCCTCGCGCCCGCCGCACCCCGATCCGGGACGTGCAGGAAGCCATCGAAGCCGCACCCGGCGGAGCCCACAGCATCGCCGACATGGCCCGCCGGGCCGCGATGAGCCCTCGGCACTTCACCCGGGTGTTCACCGAGGAGGTCGGTGAGGCGCCGGGCGCGTACGTCGAGCGCATCCGCGTCGAGGCCGCCCGCCGCCAGCTGGAGGAAACCGACGACCCCGTCACCGTGATCGCGGCGCGTTGCGGATTCGGGTCGGCCGAGACACTGCGCCGCAACTTCGTCCGCCGTCTGGGCGTAGCCCCTGATCACTATCGAAAGACATTCGCCTGAAAGGAGATCCGACCATGCAGGTCGCGATCGTGCTCTATCCCGGATTCACCGCGCTGGACTTCATCGGACCCTACGAATGCCTGCGGTGGCTTCCCGACACCGAGGTCCGCTTCGTGTGGCACGAGCCCGGACCCATCGCCGCAGATTCGGAGGTGCTGCTCGTCGGGGCCACCCATAGCTTCGACGAGACCCCATCGCCGGACATCGTGCTGATCCCCGGCGGCATGACCACGCTCGAGCACGCACGCGACAAGCGAGTGCTCGACTGGGTGCGGCGTGCACACGAGACGTCGACGTGGACGGCATCGGTGTGCTCCGGGTCGGTGATCCTCGCTGCCGCGGGCCTGCTGACGGGTAAGCGGGCGACGTCGCACTGGGCGGCGCTGCCGGTGCTGCGCACGTTCGGAGTGACGCCGGTCGGTGACGAGCGGATCGTGGCCGCCGACGAGCGCATCGTCACGTGCGCCGGCGTCTCGGCGGGCATCGACCTGGGGTTGTGGCTGACCGGCCGCATCGGCGGGGAGGCCAAGGCCAAGGCGATCCAGCTGTCGATGGAGTACGACCCGCAGCCGCCGTTCGACTCGGGGCACATGTCGAAGGCGTCCGCGTCGACCAAGGCTGCCGCGACCGCGCTGATGACCCGCGACCTGGCCACACCCGCCTCACTCGCGGCGGCCGGCGGCCTGATGTGGGACGCCGCGCTCGCCCGAATCCGGCGCGCGCGCCGCTGACGCCGAGACTGCGCACAGTGCGCGGATCCGGGCTGGATCGACGCACTGGCCGCAGTCTCGACGACGCGGGTCCAGTAGCGTCGTCGGGATGAATTTGGCCTACGACGAACGCGGTACCGGCGATCCGGTGCTCTTCATCGCCGGTCGCGGGGGCGCCGGTCGCACCTGGCATCTACATCAGGTGCCGGTGTTCGCCCGCGCAGGCTACCGATGTGTGACATTCGACAACCGCGGCGTCGGTGCCACGGAGAACGCCGACGGGTTCACCACCGAGACCATGGTCGGCGATGTCGTCGACATCATCGAGAAGCTGAACCTGGCCCCGGTACGCATCGTGGCGCTGTCGATGGGCTCCTACATCGCCCAGGAGCTGATGGTCGCGCGCCCCGAGTTGGTGCGCTCGGCGGTGCTGATGGCCACCCGCGGCCGCCACGACCGCGCCCGTGACTTCTTCTGGCGCGGTGAGCAGGCACTGGCTGATTCGGGAATCGATCTCCCCGTCGAATTCGAGGCGAAAGTGCGCCTCCTGGAGAGCTTTTCGCCTAAGACGCTGAACGATGACAACGCGGTGCGCGACTGGATCGACATGTTCACCATGTGGCCGCAGAAGCCGACCCCGGGCATGCGCACGCAGCTGTCGATCGCACCGCAGAGCAGCCGGCTGGCCGCCTACCAGAACGTGCAGACGCCCGCGTTGGTGATCGGGTTCGCCGACGACGTCGTGCTGCCCGCCTACCTCGGCCGTGAGGTAGCCAACGCGATGCCGAACGCGACGTTCCTGGAGATCCCGGGCACCGGGCATCTCGGCTTCATCGAGAAGCCGCAGGTCGTCAACACCGCGATCCTCAATTTCTTCGCCGATACCCTGTAGTGGTGAACCCCTCGACCGCGCAGGCTCGGGTGGTCGTCGACGAGTTGGTCCGCGGCGGCGTCCGCGACGTCGTCCTGTGCCCGGGCTCGCGCAACGCGCCACTCGCGTTCGCCCTGCACGACGCCGACCGGGCGGGCCGGCTGCGCCTGCACGTCCGGATCGACGAGCGCACCGCCGGCTTCCTGGCCATCGGCCTCGCGGTCGCGCAGGGTGCCCCGGTGTGCGTGGCGATGACCTCGGGCACCGCGGTGGCCAACCTGGGGCCGGCCGTCGTGGAAGCCAACTACGCCCGCGTCCCGCTGATCGTGTTGAGCGCGAACCGGCCCTACGAGCTGCTCGGCACCGGCGCCAATCAGACCTTCGAACAACTCGGCTACTTCGGCACCCAGATGCGGGCCAACATCAGCCTCGGCCTGGCCGAGGACGTCCCGGAGAAGATGGCGTCGTTGAACGCGCAGTGGCGCTCGGCGACGTGCCGTGTGCTGGTCGCGGCGACGGGTGCGCGGTCGGCCAACGCGGGGCCGGTGCAGTTCGACATCCCGCTGCGTGAGCCGCTGGTGCCGCCCGTGGACGAACCGGGCGAGCCCTACGCCCCGCAGGGCCGCCCGGATGGCCGGCCGTGGACGATCACGCCGCCGGTCACGTTCGATCAGCCGCTGGAGATCGACCTCACCCCCGACACCGTCGTCATCGCCGGCCACGGCGCCGGTGTGCACCCCAACCTGGCGCACCTGCCGACGGTCGCCGAGCCGACCGCACCCTATGCAGCCACTCCTCTGCATCCGTTGGCGCTCAACCTGATTCGCCCTCAGCAGGTGATCATGCTCGGCCGTCCGACCCTGCATCGTCCGGTGTCGACACTGCTGGCCGACCCGTCGATTCCGGTGTACGCGTTGACCACCGGGCCGCGGTGGCCGGACGTGTCGGGCAACTCCCAGGCGACAGGTACCCGGGCGGTCACTTCCGGTGTGCCGAACTCCGACTGGCTCGACCGGTGCACGCAGGCGCACCGGCAGGCATGCGAAGCGGTGCGCGGCCAGCTCGCCGCTCACCCGTTGACCACCGGGCTCCATGTCGCCCACGCCGTCGCCGACGCGGTGCGCCCTGGCGACCAGTTGGTGCTCGGTGCGTCGAATCCGGTGCGCGACATCGCATTGGTCGGCTTCAACACCCCCGACGTCAGGGTCCGCTCCAACCGCGGCGTCGCCGGGATCGACGGCACGGTGTCCACGGCCATCGGCGCGGCCCTGGCCCACGAACGTGCCACCGGGGGCCGCACCGTCGCTCTGATCGGTGATCTCACGTTCGTGCACGACAGCTCGGGTCTGCTCGTCGGGCCGACGGAGCCGCTACCGAGCGCGCTGACGATCGTGGTCTCGAATGACAACGGCGGCGGCATCTTCGAGCTGCTCGAGCAGGGCGATCCGCGGTTCGCCGACGTGTCCTCGCGCATCTTCGGTACCCCGCACGACGTCGATGTCGGCGCGCTGTGTCGCGCCTACCACGTCGAGAACCGGCAGATCGAGGCCGGCGAACTGGCGTCGGCTCTCGACGAGCCGCACGACGGGATGCGGGTGCTGGAGGTCAAGGCCGATCGGTCGTCGCTGCGGGCGCTGCACGCGTCGATCAAGGCTGCCCTGTGACGGCACTGCTCGCGCGCCTGAGGGCGTTGTGGCAGTTCATCATTCCCCACCTCTACGGCGAACCGGGAGAGACGCGTCGGGGCCGCGTGCTGCGGCGGATTCGGATCGGCATCGTCGTGGTGGCGTGCCTGGTGACGCTGCAGTCGGTGCTCCTGATGGTGGGCGCGTGGCGTAACGACCGTCAGATCGAGCGGCACATGGGGGTGGCCGAAGCCACGGTCCTCGATGCGGGTCCGCGGCGGTCCACGATCGAGTTCGTCACGCCCGACAGGGTGACCTACCGGCCGGAACTGGGTGTGCTGTATCCGTCGGAGCTCGAGAACGGCATGCGGATCTACGTCGAATACGACACCAACAACCCGGATCTGGTGCGGGTGCAGGATCGCGACGCATCGCTGGCGATCGTCCCGGCGGGCTCCATTGCGGTCCTGGGATGGCTGGTCGCCGGTGCCGCGTTGGGTGTGACCGCGCTGGTGCAGCGCCGCATCGATGGGCCGGAAACCCAGGATGCACCGGCGGAACCTCAGGGCGCGACGAGCTGATCCAGCCAGGCGGCGTCGGAGATGTCGACCTTCTCGCCGGAGGCCAGGTCGACCACGGTCGGGGTGCCGGTGTTGACCGGTTCTGCGGTGTAGAGCAATTCGAAGTTGTTCTCCTCCGCGGCATCGATGTCGACCACCTCCCGGGCCTTCGAGACTGCGTCGGCCACGGGTTCGGGGAGCCCCGAACTCCGCGCGATGGTGCGCAATTCGTCGCCGGTGAAGGCCGGCCCGCCCGGATCCTGTTGTGCCCACAGCTCTTCGACGAAGCGCTGGAACTGCACACCTGAGGTCGTCGAGTCACCTGCGGGTTCGGCGGCCGCGAACATCGCGTTGACCACTGCCGCCGAATAGCCCTGCCCCTCCTCGTCGAGGAACGTCAGCGGGCGATAGGTCACCTGCACTCCGCCGACCGCCAGGTAGTACGCGATCTGATCCCCGAACTGCGCCTGGAGGTCGTGGCAGTGGGTGCACTGTGGCTCGGTGAAGATCTCGATCTGAGCGGGTGCGTCGTCGAATCCGGCGACGATTCCGTACCCGTCGGCCGACAGCGCCAACGGTGCGGTGACGGGATCGGGCCGGGCGGAACCGGTGACTTCTTTCGCGCAGCCGACGGTGCCGAGCAGCAGCCCGAGCACGATCACGAGGCGCACCGTCCGCGTTGTCCGCATGTCGGGAAGAATAACGCCGCACCACGGGCAATTCGCGCGACATATCCCTGCCCGCAACCTGCGCGACAGGTCGTGATGTCACCGTCGTGGCGTGCGCGTCGCAATCGTCGCAGAGTCGTTCCTCCCGAATGTCAACGGTGTCACCAACTCGGTGCTCCGGGTGATGGAGCATCTCCGTCGCACCGGCCACGAGGTCCTGGTCATCGCCCCCGACACCCCGCGGGGCCAGCCCGCCGCCGACAGGGTCCATGACGGCACCCGCATCCACCGCGTGCCGTCCATGATGTTTCCGAAGGTCACCTCGCTGCCTCTGGGCGTACCGCGACCGAGGATGGTGGGCGTGCTGCGCGGGTTCGATCCCGACGTGGTGCACCTGGCGTCGCCGGCGCTACTGGGCTGGGGCGGCGTCCACGCTGCCCGTCATCTGGGCGTCCCCACGGTCGCGGTGTTCCAGACCGACGTGGCCGGCTTCGCGCAGAGTTACGGCGTCGGCGTGATGTCGCACGCGGCGTGGGCGTGGACCCGCCGGTTGCACAGCAAGGCCGACCGCACGCTCGCACCGTCGACGGCGGCGATGGAAGATCTTGTCGCGCATGGCATTCCGCGAGTGCAGCGGTGGGCGCGCGGAGTCGACGTCACCGGCTTCGCGCCGTCGGCGCGTGACGAGCAGCTGCATCGGACGTGGTCGCCCGAGGGTAAGCCCGTGGTCGGTTTCGTCGGCCGGTTGGCCCCGGAGAAGCACGTGGAGCGGCTCGCCCCGCTGGCAGAGCGCGACGACATCCAGGTCGTCGTCGTCGGCGACGGTGTGGACCGGGCGAAGCTCGAGCAGCGGCTACCGCGGGCGGTGTTCACCGGCGCGCTGTACGGCCCCGAGCTCGCCACGGCATACGCCAGCATGGACGTGTTCGTCCATCCCGGCGAACACGAGACGTTCTGCCAGGCGGTCCAGGAGGCGATGGCCTCGGGGGTACCGGTGATCGCCCCTGACGCGGGCGGCCCGCGCGACCTGGTGGCCCCGTACCGCACCGGCCTGTTGCTGCCGGTGGTCGAGTTCACCGACCGGCTCTCGGAGTCGGTCGACCATCTGGTCGCGGAGCGGCGGCGCTACGCGGTGGCGGCGCGGCGCAGTGTGTTGGGTCGCACCTGGCCCGTGATCTGCGACGAGCTGCTCGGTCACTACCACGAGGTGGCCGGTCGCCGGGGTGTGCGCGCCGCCTGAGTTTGCCCCCCGCCAGGTGTGGGTATCTGCACGTGGCTGTGTCAGCTCGGGCGGTGAAGCGGGGTTTGCGATGATCGGTGCGGTCTACGACGCCGCTCTCCGGGGGCAACGCTGCTGGGTTCGCGGAGCCGACTATCAGACCCGTGAGCTGCCGGTGCAACGCTGGCTCGGCGAGTGTGACGACGACCCGTGCGACGTCGCACTGGTCACCCGCTGCGAGGGCGCCACGATCGACCTCGGCTGCGGGCCGGGCCGCGTCGTCGCGTGGCTGGCCCGCCACGGAGTCCCGGCGCTGGGAATCGACCAGTCGGCCGTCGCGGTGCACCTCGCCACGCGCCGCGGCGCGCGGGCGCTGCGCGGCGACGTCTTCGACGAACTCCCGCGCGAGGGCTGGTGGCAGACGGTCGTGCTGGCCGACGACAGCATCGGTATGGGCGCCGACCCGCTGCGACTGTTCAACCGATGCCGGGCGCTGCTGCGCGACGGCGGCCACTGCGTCGTCGAATTCGACCCGGCGGTCACGGGCACGGTGTCGACGATGCAGCGGCTGGAGTCCGACACCGAGATCGGCCCGTGGTTTCCCTGGGCATCGGTCGGGCTCGACGCCATCGAGGAGTTCGGACAGCGAGTGTCGTTGCGGCTCAAGGACGTCGAAGTGTTCGGCGATCGCGGGATCGCCGAACTGGCCGCGATCTGAGCGAGTTCTACGGATTCTCCCAGCGGGACCCCTTGCCAGGACAGCGACTGTCCTCGTAGGACGGTAGAAGAGCGAGGGAGTGTGTCGGTGGGTGTACGGGCTCAGCGGATGGCCGCGGCCGCCCTGCGGTGCCGACCCCTGATGCGCCTGCCCATCGTGGTCTATCGCGCAGGTCTGGGGTTCGTCTTCGGCTCGCGGTTGTTGCTGCTCGAACACATGGGTCGACGGACACACCGGGCGCGCCACGTCGTCGTCGAGGTCATCGAGCACTCCGACGCGGGCACCTACGTGATCGCATCCGGTTTCGGGACGGGCGCCCAGTGGTTCCGCAACGTGATGACCGATCCGCGGGTGAAGGTGTCTACAGGTTGCCGGCGCGCTGTGCCGGCCATCGCGCGTCGTCTCCCGGTCGCAGAGGCCGATGCGGTGCTGCAGCGCTACATCGACGCTCATCCGGCTGCGTGGGAGTCGCTGGCCGGGGTTCTCGATCACACCCTTGACGGTCGTGTCCAACCGCCCGGCACCGACCTTCCGATGATCGAGCTGACGGTGCAATGAGCCCTCGAATCGACCGCCTCGCCGCCTTCGCCGTCGTGTTGGTTTGCAGTGGGTGTGGGGCGTCCACCCCGTCACCACAACCGCCGAGCACGCTCAGCGCGCCGCCGGGCATCACCACCGCCGGTGCGGTGGTGGAACACCTGCAGAACGACAGACACGTACTCCTGCACCCTGTCGACACCACGGCCACCGACTGCGCGCAGGCCGGGTGCGCGCAGTCGGTCAGTACCGACAGGTTCACGATCATGTCGTTCCCCGGTACCGGCGCAGCGCAGCGATATGCCGCCGACCACGGCTTGCGTCAGGTCGCGTCCATCGTGGTGGACTTCTCCCCGACGGTGCCCGAACCAGAACGCGAAGACCTGTGGGCAGACGTCACCCGCAGCGTCGACTGATGGGTCAGCCCTGAGCTTCCAGGGCCACCGGCTGCCACTGCTCCCACGTGGCAAGCCGCTTCTCGTAGTCCGCCTTGGCCAGCTGCAGCGGCAGCTCGCCGAAGAAGACCCGCAGCGGCGGTTCGGGGGCGTCGACGACCTTCAGGATCGCCCGCGCTGACGCCTTCGGATCCCCGGGCGCCGAGCTGCGCGATGCGCGCCATTCGTTGGCTTTGGCGTGGATGTCGGCGTAGTCGGGCAGCTCTTCTGCGTGCTTTGCCGACGGGCCGGCCCAGTCGGTGGAGAAGCCGCCCGGCTCGATCAGCGTGACATGCACGCCGAACTCGGCGACCTCCTGTGCCAGCGCCTGGCTGAAGCCTTCGAGCGCCCACTTGGAGGCGTGGTAGATGCCGACGTTAGGGAAGGCGGTGATGCCGCCGATCGAGGACACCTGGATGATGTGGCCGCTGCGCTGCGCCCGCAGGTAGGGCAGAGCCGCCTGGGTGACCCACAGGGCGCCGAACACGTTCGTTTCGATCTGGTCGCGGGCCTCGGACTCGGAGAGCTCCTCGATGAAGCCGAACTGTCCGTAGCCGGCGTTGTTGACGACGATGTCGAGCCGCCCGAAGTGGTCGTGGGCCTGCGTGACGGCCGCGAAGTCGGCGTCGCGGTCGGTGACGTCGAGGCGGATCGGAAGGAGCGCGTCGCCGTGCTCGGCGACGAGATCGTCGAGGGTGGAGAGGTCACGGGCCGTCGCGGCGACCTTGTCGCCGCGCTCGAGGGCCGCGATCGTCCACTCACGTCCGAAGCCGCGGGACGCACCGGTGATGAACCACACTTTTTCGCTCATGAGCGGTTCAATGCCCGGGCCTGCAGCATCCATTCCCGAAATCCGGCGGTGATACGTTCGCGACTGTGAACCGTGCGTCGCTCGAGAAGGATCCGCATGAGGTCGCGTCGATGTTCGACGGTGTGGCGCGGCGCTACGACCTGACCAACACGGTGCTCTCGGGCGGGCAGGACCGCTTCTGGCGGCGGGCCACACGCGAGGCGCTGGGCATCGGGCCGGGAGATCGCGTGCTGGACCTGGCCGCGGGGACAGCGGTGTCGACGGTCGAGCTGGCCGCCTCGGGCGCGTGGTGTGTGGCGGCGGACTTCTCGGTCGGCATGCTGTCGGCGGGGGCTGGCCGGCCGGTGCCGAAGGTCGCCGGTGACGCAACGAAGTTGCCGTTCGCCGACGGTGTGTTCGATGCGGTGACGATCAGCTTCGGGCTGCGCAATGTGGTGGACCATGTCGCGGGGCTGCGTGAGATGGCGCGGGTGACGCGTCCCGGCGGCCGGCTGGTGGTGTGCGAGTTCTCCACGCCGACGAACGGTCTGTTCGCGACGACGTACAAGGAGTACCTGATGCGTGCCCTGCCGCGGATTGCCAGCGCGGTGTCGTCGAACCCCGACGCGTATGTCTATCTCGCCGAGTCCATTCGCGCGTGGCCTGATCAGGCCGAGCTGGCTCGTCGCATCCAGGCCGCCGGCTGGACGGATGTGGCGTGGCGGAACCTCACGGGCGGCATCGTCGCCCTGCACGCCGCCACCCGTCCCTAGTTTCGGCGAGCGCGCGGGTCTGCACGCAGACACGCCCCCATTTCTGTACTTTCACGCGCGCTCGCGGCCCGCGAACGTAGCGTCACAGCCATGCCCCACGGACGCCACGCCGATCCCGACGCCACCCTGGCCACCGACCCGCGGTCGGACCCACGCATGGTCGCCGCCTTCGCAGCGTTCGGCCTCGACGGACGGCTCCCGTCGTCCGGCCTGAGCGCGGACTCGCCACTCGAGGACCGGCTCGCCTACGCGACGATGAGCGAGCAAGGCATCGGAGCCTTCTTCGGCGCCCTCGCAGCAGACATCGCGCCACCCGCCGGTGTCAGCACCTCGACGACGACGATCACCGGCGTCGACGGCAACGACATCACCCTGTTCATCAGCCGGCCCACCGACGCGGACGGTCCCCTCCCCGCGATCCTGCACCTGCATGGCGGCGGGATGGCGATCGCCAGTGCTGCCGACATGCCGTACGTCCGCCTGCGCGAGCAGCTCGCCGGCACCGGCCTGGTGGTGGTCGGGGTCGAGTTCCGAAATTCGGCCGGCGCGCTCGGTCCGCATCCATTTCCCGCCGGCCTCAACGATTGTGCGGCGGCCGCCCGCTGGCTCCACGAGCAGCGCGCCGAGCTCGGCGTCAGCCACATCGTGGTCAACGGCGAATCAGGCGGTGGCAATCTGACATTGACGTTGGCGCACAAGGCGAAACGCGAAGGGTGGATCGACGAGATCGCGGGCTTCTACGCGCAGTGCCCGTTCATCTCCAACAGGTGGCAGGAGACCTGTGACGATCTGCCGTCGTTGGAGGAGAACGACGAGTACTTCGTCAGCCGTGAGCAATTGAGCATTCTCGGTTCGCTCTACGATCCGCAGAAGCAGCACTCCGACGACGCGACGTGTTGGGCCTACGTTGCCACCGACGACGAATTGTCCGGACTGCCAACGCATGTCATCTCGGTCAACGAACTCGACCCGCTGCGTGACGAGGGTCTGCAGTACTACCGCAGGTTGGTGCGGGCGGGGGTGCCTGCCGTGGGTCGCGTGGTGGCGGGCACCTGTCACGGGGGCGATCTGTTGCTGGCGAACGCGATGCCTGAGGTGTTCGCCGCGAGCATCCGCGACGTAAGCGGCTTCGCCCACTCCCTGTCCTGACGCCCCGTTCCGCGAGCGCGCGTGTCTGCACACCGCCACGCCGCGCCACGCGTACATCGAGCGCGCGCTCGTCATCCACGAACGCGCGAAGCCGACCACAGCCGCGCCGACTCCTCGCCAACCCGAGCATCGTGGATCTGCTGAAAATTCCGCCCACCCCGCGCGAACGTGGCGACAACTGCTGCGGGGCAACGGCTCTCGTCGAATCCCTGAGTCCACCGACACGGCCGGACATGCACCAGGTCGACGTCCACTCCGTCGGCGTCGTAGAAGTACGGCCCGGTCAGGCATCCCAGCAGATACAAGCCGTCTTCGTCGCGCGTCCATACGAACGACCCGTCGGCCGCCGCGGCGAAGCGCTCGATCCGACGCTGCGGCACGTCGACGCTGCCGAACCCGCACAGTCCCAACCGCAGTGCGCGCTCGACGGCGAGCCACGGATCGAGGTCGTCACGCCGCGAGCGCATCGGCGCCCGGTACACGGACGTCACCCTCGCGGCCCGCGAGCGCGCGCTGCGGCACACGACACGCCGCTCAGGGATGTGCAGACACGCGCGCTCGCCGAAACGGGCCTCACGTGAACGGGCGGCGGCCGTCCGCCCGCTCGGACAGCCGGCCCGCGCCCCGCCACAGCCGCGCCACCGTGTCCTCGTCGTCGGAGGTGACGAAGTTGCCCATCACCCGCACGGCGATCGTCATCAGCGCCGAGGACCGCATCGCCAGCGGGCCCGTCGCCGGCAGGAACCGGGGGAACGTCAGCAGCAGCGCCAGCCGCCGCGCGATCGAGAACCCGCGTGCATAGTGGGCGTCCAGCACCGCCGGCCACGCCCGCGAATAGTCGCTACTCCCCAGCATCGACGCCGCCAACCGGCCGGTCTCCAGGCCGTAATCGATACCCTCCCCGTTCAACGGGTTCACGCACGCCGCGGCATCGCCGATCAGCATCCAGTTCGGGCCGGCCACCCCGGACACGGCCCCGCCCATCGGCAACAGCGCCGACCGCGCAGCCCGCACGGAGCCGTCGAAGCCCCATTCGTCGCGGCGCAGCGCAGCGTAATGATTCAGTAATGGGCGCAGGGCGGATTCGGCCGGCCGCTTCGATGTCGCCAGCGCGCCGACGCCGATGTTCACCTCGCCGGTGCCCAGCGGGAAGATCCAGCCGTACCCGGGGAGCACCTCACCGTCGGGGGAGCGCAGTTCCAGATGCGAGGTGATCCACTCCTCGGCGTGCCGCGGTGTGGCGATGTAGGCGCGGATCGCGGTGCCGTACACGGTCTCCCTGTGCCACTGCCGGCCGAGGACTCGGCCCACACCCGAGCGGACCCCGTCGGCGACGATGAGGTCACGGCACCCCACCACCTCGCCGTTGTCCAGCACGACAGCAGTCACCCGACCATCCGAAGCGCGTTGCACGTCAACGGCTTTCACGCCGAGCTTCATCTTGGCGCCGTCGTCGACGGCCACCAGCCGGATGCGCTCGTCGAGTTCGAGGCGCGGCACCGCGCTGCTGATCGGCGGAAACGATCGGCCCGGCCACCGGACTTCGACGTCGGCGCCGAAGCCCGACATCCGCAACCCGTGGTGGGTGACCCGCCCGGTCAGCCATCCGTCGAGCCCCAGTCGCCGCATCTCGGCGATGGCCCGCGGAGTCAGGCCGTCGCCGCACGCCTTGTCGCGGGGGAACGTCGCGGAGTCGAGCACCAGCACGTCGTGACCGGCACGGGCGGCCCACGCCGCCGCCGCCGAACCGGCCGGGCCGGCTCCGACGACCACCACATCAGCGCTCGTGTGCATGGCTCCCAGTATGTTGGCTGTGTGAGGACACCGGCGAACGTGGTGGCGGGAGTGGATTTCGGCGATGCCGAGTTCGCCCAGGACGTCCGTGACGGCGTGGCCCGGATCGAAGCGTTGATGTCGGAGGAACTCGGCCGCGCCGACGAGTTGATGGCCGAGGCGGTCACCCACCTGTTCCAGGCCGGCGGCAAGCGGTTCCGTCCGCTGTTCACGGTGCTGTCCGCCCAACTGGGGCCGGAGCCCGACTCCTGGCAGGTCACGGTGGCCGGCGCGGTCATCGAACTGGTGCACCTGGCCACGCTGTACCACGACGACGTGATGGACGAGGCGCAGGTGCGCCGCGGTGCCGCCAGCGCCAACGCCCGGTGGAGCAACAACATCGCGATCCTCGCCGGCGACTACCTGTTCGCCACGGCGTCCCGGCTGGTCAGCCGTCTCGGACCGGAGGCGGTGCGGATCATCGCCGACACCTTTGCGCTGCTGGTCACCGGCCAGATGCGCGAGACGCGCGGCGCCGCCGAGCACGTCGACGAAGTCGAGCACTACCTGAAGGTGGTCTACGAGAAGACCGCCTGCCTGATCGCCGCGTCGGGCCGCTTCGGGGCCACGTTCTCCGGCGCCGACGAGGAGCAGATCGAGCGCCTGGCCCGCCTCGGCGGGATCGTCGGCACGGCGTTCCAGATCTCCGACGACATCATCGACATCGACAGCGATCCCGACGAGTCCGGCAAGGTGCCCGGGACGGATCTGCGGGAGGGCGTGCACACGTTGCCGGTTCTCTACGCGCTGCGCGAGACCGGTCCCGACGCCGACCGGCTGCGCACGCTGCTGGCCCGCCCCCTCGAGGCCGATGCCGACGTGGCGGAGGCATTGCGGCTGCTGCGCGCCTCGCAGGGCATCGTCAAGGCCAAGGAGACCGTCGCCGAGTACGCACGCCGGGCCGAGGCGGAGCTGGCCGCGCTGCCCGACGGCCCGGGTCGTCAGGCGCTGGCCACGCTGGTCGACTACACCATCAACCGGCACGGCTGAGCCCGCCCGGAACCTGTGCCGCCCGCTCGGACGTTGGGGAGACGTATGAGTTCGTCAGGTCAGATGAGGAGGACCGGTCGATGACGTGGCATCCGCACGCCAACAGGGCGAAGACGTTCCTGTTGTTGGTGCTGTTCTCGGGACTGATCGTGGCTGTCGGCGCGATGTTCGGCCGCAACATCATGTTCCTCGCGGTGCTGTTCGCGATCGGCATGAACGCCTACGTCTACTTCAACAGCGACAAGCTGGCACTGCGGGCGATGCACGCGCAGCCCGTCACGGAGATGCAGGCGCCGGTGATGTACCGGATCGTGCGGGAGTTGGCGACGACGGCGCGCCAGCCCATGCCACGGCTCTACATCAGCGACACCGCCGCACCGAACGCGTTCGCGACGGGACGCAATCCGCGCAACGCCGCGGTGTGCTGCACGACGGGCATCCTCGGCATGCTCAACGAACGGGAACTGCGGGCGGTGCTCGGGCACGAGCTCTCGCACGTCTACAACCGCGACATCCTGATCAGCTGTGTGGCGGGCGCCATGGCGTCGGCGATCACCGCTCTGGCCAACCTCGCCTTCTTCGCGAGCATGTTCGGCGGTAACCGCGAGGGTGGCACCAATCCTTTTGCGATCCTTCTGGTTTCGCTTCTCGGTCCGATCGCGGCGACGGTGATCCGGTTGGCGGTGTCGCGTTCGCGTGAGTACCAGGCCGACCAGTCCGGTGCCGAGCTGACGGGTGATCCGCTGGCGCTGGCGAGCGCGCTGCGCAAGATCAGCGCGGGCGTGGAACGCGCCCCGCTGCCGCCGGAGCCGCAGCTGGCCGACCAGGCTCACCTGATGATCGCCAACCCGTTCCGGTCGGGCGAGAAGATCGGCAAGCTGTTCGCCACCCACCCGCCGATCGCCGACCGCATCGCGCGGCTGGAGGCGATGGCCGGTCGGGGGCCTGGCCAGTACTGACGGGCCCGTCAGACTTTGGGTCTGACGATGCGCGGCCCATGGCCGGGCGCTTATGGTGTGCGCGTGCTGACCCGCATCCTGATCGGCGTGACGGCCGCGGCCGCGCTGGCCGCGCCTGCCGTCGCCTCCGCCGACCCGTCCCCGCTGAACGTCAACGCGCTGCCGCCGGTCAATCCGCAGCCCTTCGCCTCCCCCGACGGCACGCGGTATTCGTTCGCCGCGCCCGGGGGAGTGACGTGCGTGATGGATCGCCAGACCGGTAGCTACGGGTGCAACGGCGCATTGCCCGGCGCCCCCGGTGGAGCCAATGTGGTGACGGGCTGGGCTGGCGGGCCGCCCGGGTTCGCGCACGCCGACGGGCCGATGTACGGCGCGATTGCCGATCCGCAGCCGCTGCCGGTCAACACCCGGATGAGCTTCCGCACCGTCAGCTGCGGCACCGACGGCGTCATCACGTCGTGCACCAACACCGTCGACCAGTCGGGCTTCGTCATCAGTCCGACCGGCACCTACTCGTACTGATCGCTAACACTGCCCGCGCCGCAGGCGACATCTAGTCTGTGACGGTGTCGAGCAGAGCTTTCCTTGCAGCGGCGTGCCTGGCTGCGGCCGGTGTCCTCAACGCAGCGGGTGTCGCAGCCGCGCAGCCACCGACGCCGCCGCCTCCACCGCCGGCTCCCAACGTGAACGCGTGGGCGCCCGCGAACCCGAAGGACTACGCCGTCTTCGACGGTGCGGCGTACGCGTTCAGCTCGAACGGTCTGACGTGCATGGTGCAGCGCTCGGGCGGCTACGGATGCAACGGTGTCCTGCCCGGCGCTCCAGAAGGTGCCAACCTGCTCAGCGGTGCTGCCGGCGGTGTGCCCGGGTTCTCGGTCGCCCCCGCCCCGATCTACGGCGGACCGGTCAAGGCGCTGCCGCCGAACTCGCGGCTGAGCTTCGGTGACGTCAGCTGCGGCGGCGACGGCACCCTCACCTCGTGCGTGGACAGCCGCAATCAAGCCGGCTTCGTGGTCACACCGACGGCGTCCTGGGTCGTCAACGAGACCAATCCGCTGCTCGCCCGGCCCGAAGGCACCAACCCGTACTTCAACTGACTCAGAAGCCCGAGCCGTGCACCTCGTGGCCGGGCTTCTCCAGCATCAATCCGTGATAGGCGTCCTCGACCGTCGCGCCGTTGTTGACCACGCCGTCGACTTCCCGCGCGATCGGCATCGA
The DNA here is from genome assembly GCF_036946525.1 of Mycobacterium kyogaense. GTDB lineage: Bacteria > Actinomycetota > Actinomycetes > Mycobacteriales > Mycobacteriaceae > Mycobacterium > Mycobacterium kyogaense_A. Next base: position 63,871 of record NZ_JAQIIY010000032.1, read on the forward strand.
GATGTCCAACTCTTCGGCGAACTTCATGATCACGCTGGCCGCTTTCACGCCCTCGGCGACCTGGTTCATCGACGCGATGATCTCGTCGATCGGCTTGCCCGAGCCCAGCTGCTCGCCGACATGGCGGTTGCGGCTGCGCTGACTGGTGCACGTCACGATCAGATCGCCCATACCGGCCAACCCCGCGAACGTGTCGCGATGCCCGCCGATGGCCTCGCCCATCTTCGACATCTCGCGCACGGCACGCGCCATCACCATCGCGCGGGTGTTCTCGCCAATGCCGAGCGAGTAACCCATGCCGACGGCGATCGCGTACACGTTCTTGAGCGCGCCGGCCATCTCGACACCGACCACGTCGTCGGTCGTGTAGGTGCGGAAACGCTTGGTGCGGAACAGGTTCGCCAACTGGGCGGCCAGGTGCTGATCGGGCATCGCGAGAACCGCGGCTGCGGCGTAGCCCTCGGCGACCTCGCGGGCGATGTTGGGGCCGGCCAGGATTCCTGCCGGATGTCCGGGCAGCACCTCGTCGACGACCTGGCTCATCCGGTAGTTCGTGCCCTGTTCGAGGCCTTTGACCAGTGACACCACCGGCACCCAGGGGCGCAGCGACGCCGCCAATTCGGTGAGGACGCCGCGGAATCCGTGCGAGGGCACACCCATGACGATGACGTCGGCGCACTCGGCGGCTTCGACGAAGTCGGTCGTCGCTTTCAGGTCGTGCGCCAACTCGACTTCATTGCCCAGGTACTTGGTGTTGCGGTGATGGTTGTTGATGTCATCGGCGGTCTCCTGCGAGCGCACCCACTGCAACGTCGGGCCGCGCCGCGCACAGATCGAGGCCACTGTGGTGCCCCAGGATCCGCCTCCCAGGACGACGACTTTGGGTTCGCGCTGTGCAGGTGCCATGGAAGATCACCCTAGGGGCGGCGACTGACCGACGAGGCGGGTTCGGAGCGATCGGTGCGCGGTGGGGTCCCGCGGCGTGGGCATAATGGATGCGACGTTGCTGAGGGGGTCTTGTGTCGGTCACCGTGTCCACGGTCGAAGCATCAGACCCGCAGGGCGTGACAGCTGCGGCAGGCCGGCTCGACGGCCACATCGCCGATCTGGACGCCGCCGTCGACGAACAGAAGCAGGCATTGGAACGCGTGCGCGCGGCGTGGCAGGCAGCCGGTGGCGACGCCGCGGTGGCCACGGCCGAGGAGGACCTCGTCGTGCAAGTGCGGCTGCGGAGCCGGCTGGAATCGGTCCGAGCCGCGCTGGCGAGCGGCGGCGTGAACCTCGACGCCATCCGGATCGGGTTGACCGAACTCGTCACGGCGCTGCGCGGCATGGGGTGGACGATCACCGACGACGGGATCGCCGTCGCGCCGTTCTTCCCTCCGGTGCTCAAGAACTTCGAGCCGGGCTTCACCGCGGTCATCCAGCGGCTGCTGGGTTTGTTCGATCAGATCGACGGCACCACCGCGGACGCGGTGCGCGCCGCGGTCGAGCACTGATCCGTCGAACGTGGGCCTTGTGCACGCTTTACGGCGCTTTTGCGTGCACAACCCCCACGTTCGCGGTCAGCGGTAGTTGACGAACTGCAGTGCCACCTCGAGGTCGGCGCCGCGCAACAAGGCCTGGACGGCTTGCAGGTCGTCGCGCTTCTTGGAGCTGACGCGGATCTCCTCGCCCTGGATCTGGGCCTTGACACCCTTGGGGCCCTCGTCGCGGATGAGCTTGGTGATCTTCTTGGCGTTCTCGCTGTCGATGCCCTGCTTGATGCTGCCGATGACCTTGTAGGTCTTGCCGGAGGGCTGCGGGTCGCCCGCGTCGAACGCCTTCATCGAGATGTCGCGCCGGATGAGCTTTTCCTTGAAGACGTCGACGGCGGCCTTGACGCGCTCCTCGGTGGAGGAGACGAGGATGATGCCTTCCTCGCCCTGCCACTCGATGGTGGTGTCGGTGCCGCGGAAGTCGAAGCGGGTGGAGAGCTCCTTGGCCGCCTGGTTGAGCGCGTTGTCGACCTCTTGGCGGTCGGCCTTGCTGACGATGTCGAACGATGAATCCGCCATGGACCCGTCCCTCCCTCGTGATCGTTGCGTGTTTCCATCTTGGCCGCAGGCCTCGGCGCGGGCCAAGCCACCCTGGCGATTTGTCGTCAGGGTAGGCCGTCGTTGTATCCTGCTGTGCGCGCTACACGCGAACCCGGCAGGTTGCCCGAGCGGCCAATGGGAGCGGACTGTAAATCCGTCGGCTAACGCCTACACAGGTTCGAATCCTGTACCTGCCACACCAGATCAGGCCCCCTTTCGAGGGGGCCTGATGTGTCTGTTGGGGGCACGGCGCACTATGGCTGGCGTGACCGATTACGCAGTGGGCCAGGTACCCGGGGAGTGCGGGCAGGTCGTCGTTCTCTACGTGAACGACAACCCCGACAAAGAGGGCGACTTCACCACGGCTCTCTGCTGCTTCTCGCGCGAGAACCGAGCCGACGGTTGGGTGAAGGTGGTCGGAACGGACTGGGACGATCCGATTGAGGCGAACATTGGCAGTGGCGGGATCGGCCTCGCGCTGGATGACTCCGAGCAAACCCCTCTCGGCTCTTTTCCCATCACCCGGGCAATTGGTCGGTATGAACTGCCGGAGGTTCAGCTCCCGTACCACCAGATCGTGCCGGGCGATCTGTGGGACGTCGGTCACACGTACTGGAGCCCTGCGTTCGGCCGAGGCGAGGAAACGACGTACAACACCCTCATCACCGAAAGCGTCGGGCAAGAGACCGAGAATCTCAACGAATTCCCTTCCTACAACTACGCGGCGTTCGTCGACACGAACCCCTCACGACGACCCGGGCTCGGCTGCGCGATATTCCTCCACGTCGAGGATGACGATGGCGACACAGCCGGGTGCGTAGCCATCGACGAGCACATCATGAAGTGGATTCTGCTGTGGCTCGATCCCGGCAGGACGCCGTACATGACCGTGCTCTACGGAGTGGCGGCTCCGTAGTCACCCCCTCGCAACGCGGACGTCTGCGGCCGGCAGACACGTTCGTAGTACTCGATTCCCTCGCGGATCTCGCGCTGGGGGTCGACGGACATGTCGATCTCCGCGACACCCCAACCGGTCCAGCGCTTGTCCCGCAGGATGTCGATCCAGCGATTCCAGTCGACGACGCCGTCGGAACCCATGACCCGGAAGTAGCGGATCATGGTGTCGTGGCGCACCATTGGCGGTCCGCTGAGCGTGTGCGGCGGTAGATGGCTGGCGCAGTCCTTCCAGTGCAGGACGGGTGCCCGGTCGGCGTGTGCCCGCAGTACGGCGAGCGGATCGCCGCCGTCGAGCGCGATGTGCCCGGCATCGATACACAGCTTCACCCGTGCTGGGTCTGTGCGATCCATGAGTGCGTCGACGTCGGCCGTGCGCGACGCCAGGGAGTAGGCGTCGGTGTGAACGGCCACGGAGACGCCGTGCCGGGCCGCGACGGTGCCGATGCGGTCGAGCTGGTCGGCGATCGCACCGAGTAGATCCGGATCGGCCGGTGCGTCGAAAGCCGCTGCCGACGCCGGCTCTCCTGCGATGTCCGAGAACTCGGCGCGGGGGACGGTACTGGTCACCAGCGTCGGGCAGCCGACCTCGGCGAGGAATTCAGCATGTTGAGTCACCTCATCGTCGAGGGCATGCTCGGCGGCCCGGCGCGACTCCGGCGGCGCGTCGAGGGCGGCTTTGAGGAGGACCGGCAGCACGTAACTCGACGAAAGGGTCAGCCCACGGCTCTCCAGTTCGTGACGAAACGCTGCTGCTGATCCGAAGGCGCGCAGCGCATTCACCCACCCGCCGGGAGCGGGAGCCAGCTCGATCCCGCGCAGGCGTGCCGCGGCGGCGCTGTCGAGCATGCGCCGGAAGTACGGTTCGGGATCGCTGTCGACGGCCTTCTCCCACGCGTCGTAGGTCAGGTCGGCGGGAAGGCCCCACCACGGCGGGTGGAAGTAGGTGACGAGGTCGGTGCTCCATCGCACATCGATACTCATGCGGTCACCTCGTCGACGGCGACCCACTGGTGGCTGTCCGCGGATTCCATCACGGCGGAGATGACCCGCTGGGTGCGGGTGGCATCGGCGAAGCTGGGAGACCCGGCGCGGCCGTCGATGATCGACTTGACGAATTTCTGTAGCTGCAGGGCGGCGTCGTCGACGTAGCCGGAGCCCATCCCGCCGAGCGGCCACCAGAAGTCTTCGTGGTTCTCGTTCATCGACACAGTGCGAAAGCCCTGCTGGTCGGGTGGGTCGCTGACCAGGCTGAGCTTGACCTCGTCGGAGTGGTTCCAGTCGAATTCGACTGCGCCCTTTGTGCATTCGAGTTCGAAGAACATCCGGTTCTTGCGGCCCGAGGCGTACACGGTGGTCGCGAACGAACCGAGGGCGCCGCTGCTGAAGCGGGCCATCCACAGTGCCGCGTCGTCGAGGTACTCGCCCTCTCGGCGTCGCTCGTCGGACAGCCATGCGGTGTTCTCGGCCGGGTCCTTGGCGCCGACGACGGCGGTGACGGATTCGATGTCACCGACGAGGTAAGACGCGAGATCGATGATGTGCGAACCGATGTCACCGGTGACCCCTGATCCGCCGGCGCCCTTCTTGGCGCGCCACCCGCTCAGCACACGGCCGAGCACACCGACATCTTGGGTGTAGTGGGCGCGGAACTGGAGCGGATGGCCGAGGGTTCCGTCGTCGAGCATGCGCTTGACGAAGGTGATGGCCGGTGCGTGCCGATAGTTGAAGCCCACCTGGCTGACGGCAGAGCTGCGCTCGGCGGCGAGCTGCATGCGGTCGGCGTCGGCGAGGTCGTTGCTGATCGGCTTCTCGACGAAGACATGCTTGCCTGCGGCCAGTGCGGCGATGGCGATCTCGGCGTGCGACGCCGGCGGGGTCACGATGTCGATCACGTCGATGTCGTCGCGGGCGACGACCTCGCGCCAGTCGGCAGACCAGTCATCCCAGTTCAGACGTTTGGCCGCGGCTTTGGCGCGCTCTTCGTCGGCCTCGACCAGGACAGCTTTACGGATGCTGGCTCCGGCATCCGCAGCGATCGGTGCCAGAGCCCATCCCAGGCTGTGGGCATATCCCATGAAGCCACCGCCGCCGACGATGGCGACTCGGATCTCGGTCATCCTTTGTCTTCCTTTCGATTGCGCAGAAATGTCGCAGAAATGTCTAGGTGTGCAGAGCCGTCGTTCGACGGGCGAATTCGGTGAGGTCTTCCAGAGTCGGCATGGCCAGCGAGCATTCGCGCCGCGTCGCGACCAGTGCTCCGGCCGCATTGGCGAGGTCGAGGGTCGTCTGCAGGGGCAGGCCGTGCAGCAGGCCGTGGCACAGCGCGCCGCCGAACGCGTCTCCGGCGCCCAAGCCGTTGGCGACGTCGACGCGGATGGGGGCGGACTCGATGCGTTCGGTTCGCGTGCACGCCATGACGCCGTCCGGGCCCTTCTTGACGATCGCAAGCTCGACGCCGCGGTCGAGGAGGGCGTCCGCGGCGCGGTCGGGATCGGTCTCACCGACCGCCACCCGGCACTCCTCGAGGTTCCCCACCGTGACCGTCACGCGGTCGAGCGCCTCATCGATTGCGTCGTGGGCGTGGCGTTCGTCATCCCAGAACATCGGCCGGTAGTCCAGATCCAGCACGGTGTGCTGCCGACGCCCCCGCGCGTCCCAGGCCGCGTGGTGTGCCGCGCGGCTCGGCTCCCGCGACAGCCCGGTCGCCGTCGCCCAGAAGATCGGCGCCGCGGCGATGTGGTCGAGCGGGAGATCGCCTGTGCCGACGAACATGTCGGGAGCGGTCGGGTTGCGGTAGATGTACAGCGGGAAATCGTCGGGCGGGTGGATCTCGCAGAACGTGAGCACCGACTGCATGCCGGGCACCGGGCTGATTCCCTCGACACCGACGCCCAGGCGGCTCAGCTCGTCGCGGGCGAACGCGCCGAAGGGGTCGTCGCCGGTACGGGAGATGAGCCGAACCGAGTTGCCCAGCTGGGCAACCGCGACCGCGACGTTCGTGGCGCTGCCGCCGATCGACTTGCTGAACGTGCGCACCTCGGCGAGGCCGACGCCGATCTGCTCGGGGTAGATGTCGATGCAGATCCGACCGATGACGACGACATCGGGGATGTGTCTGATCATGATGCGGCCCTGACTGTTTCGGCGATCGCCAGCAGATTGCTCGCAGCGTGTTCTCGGAGGTGCGTACGGGGATCGTCTGCGGCGGTGGCGTCACCCCAGACGGCGCGGCCGGCGAGGAAGCCGCGAGCGCCTCCCGCGGCAGCCGCGGCGGCAGCTGCCGGAAAGTGCTCCGCTCTCACGCCGGAGGACAGCACCACCCAGGGGCAACCCATTGTCTCCGTGATGGAAAGGGCAGTGGCTGTGGCGAGTTCGCGGTCGGTATGTGCGGTGTAGACGACCTCGGTCTTGTAGAGATCGGGACACGCCGCCGACAGGTCGGCTGCGGCAGCGACGAGGGCGTCGGCGAATTCTTCACGAGTGTCGGCGCCGCGGGGGCGGATGACACCTTCGAGCACACCGGGCAGCCCGAGCTCGCGACACCGTGCCATGAACGCGTGGGCCAGGTCGACCGCCTCGCTGCGCCGCGCGGGATGCCACGGGAGCAGGAACTTCAGCGCAGAAGCCCCGAAGGTCGCGACGGTCTCGGCATCCACCTGGTCGTCCAGCTCGGTCTTGTCCATCGGGCCGCCGGGTTCCGTGGCGGACAGGATGTCGGCGGCGAGGATCACCGGACAGGCCGACCGCTGCGCCGCGGCCAGCCCGTACTGGCGGTCGAGCAGTATTCCGCTGGCGATCCCGCCGACCGCCTCGGCGACAGTCGCCTTGAAGGTGACGAGACAGTCGTCGTCGACGGGGGCGTCACGTCCCCCACGAAGCATGTGGCGCAGCGATTCTCGCTGATCGACGGCGACCATGGTGAACATACCGTCGGGGTTCCGGAACGCATCGATCGTCGCGGCGTTCCTGATCTGCGGTCCGGTCATCGGATCACCACCGGGTTGACGGGGGCGCCGCTGGCGCCGGCGATCTTGAGGGGGGCCGCGGTGTACAGGAAGGTCCATCTCCGATCGGTGGCGCACGCCTCAGCGAGGTCGTCGAGGCGACACAATTCTGTGAAGGCGACTCCCAGGTTGCGCATCAGCGCACAGTGCAGGGGTAGTTGGAGCCCGCCCGGGTAGAAGCTCAGCTCGTTGGCGATGGTGTCGGTCACCAGGTTGGGGATCTCCATCGTCTGGAACCACTCGACGAGGTCGCGGCTGTAGATCAGCCCCGGCTCGTTCCAGTCGCGGTAGAAGTCCGCACTTTCGGTGCGGTAGTACGAGCCGACCCACCCGGTCCGGATGATCAGGATGTCGCGGGGTTCGATGGTGGTGCCCTGCGCCTCGGCAGCGGCCAGGAGGTCGGCGAGACTGATCGGCTCACCGCTGCCCAGAACGTCTTTTCCGCGTGCGCGCGCCATGTCGATGAGAACGCCGCGCCCGACGACGCCGCGTTCGGCGATGGGGAGGACCGAAGCGCGCTGAAGTTCCCCGATGGTGGTGTCGGCGGGGTAACCGTTCCACACCTGATCGCCGTACCAGTAGTGGGCCAACGCGTCGTACTGGGTGGAGCCCTGGGTGAACATCTCGATCTTGTCGTCTGCCCAGTGGTGGCCGTCAGACGGTTCCGGCTCCTCGCCACGGGCGAAGAAGCCCTCGTCCATAACCTGCGTGCGAATCGCAGGCGTTCGTCCGGGCCAGACCGGGTCGGGGCACTCGGGCAGACCGATGGGGACCTGAAGGGTGTACACGTCGCCGCTGCGAACCGCGGCAACTCCGCGAAGTACCTGGGCGGCATCGAGGTAGTTGAGGCTGCCGACCTCGTCGTCGGCGCCCCACTTCCCCCAGTTGGTGGGGCTGTCGGAACCGAGCAGTTCGTCGATGGTGGTCGCGGTGATGGGACCGGACACGGTGGTCTCCTTTCGTTGGGATGGGCCGTCAGGAGCGGGCGGCTCGATCGAGCCATCGCTGGATGTAGAGCGCACGGTGGACGTCGAGTTCGTGCGACTCACCGGTGCGGACCACCTCGGCGAACTCGCGTCGGATCACGCCCGGCACCTCGGGATCGCCGTCCTTGCCGACGAATTCGCACGACAGCTCGCCCTGCTCGGTGTAGACCTTCACACCGGCGACGTCGGCGGCGACGGGACTGGTCAGCGACAATGCCGCCTGACTGATCACCCCGTTCTCGTGAGTGACGGTGAGGATGTACCAGCGCTGCGGGTCTCCTTCGCCGCGTACCTCAGCGATCGGGCCGACGGCGGCGTCGAGAGTGTCGAGCACATGGGGCCCCAGGTCGAGCAACGCTCCTTTCTCCACTCGCCACGGCGTCGCAAAGGTTCCTCCCGGCAGAGCTGCCTGGTTGATGTAGCTGCCGACCGCGCCGATGGGCGTCTGAGCACGAGCCTGCTCGAGGAAACGCCGGATGCCCGGGCTGTAGCGATTGGTGAACATCACCTGGGTCGGCACCCCGGACTCTGCGACGATGTCGGCAAGTCCCTGCGCCTCAGCAAGATCCACACCGAGTGGCTTTTCCAGGAGCATCGGCTTGCCGGCCCGCGCGGCCTGTGCGGCCAGCTCGGCCTGGACGAACGGCGGCACCGCGAACACCAGGGCATCGACGGAGTCGACCAGTTCGTCGAACGAGGCGGCGACCGTGGAATCGAATTCGGCGGCAATGTCTTTGGCCGCCTCGGGGCGGCGGGCCCAGACAGCGGAGAGCTCTGTCTCGGGGCCGCCGGTGATCATCGGTGCGTGGAAGATGGCGGCCCAGGGGCCGGCTCCGACGAGGCCGATACGGACTGCGGGCATGGTGAACACACCTGTGCTTTCTGGGGAAGGTGATCGGGGGGGTGAGGGCTGGAACTCGGCGGCTCAGACGGAGTGCTGGGCCTCGCCGGTCGGATCGCTGGCGGCGTCGTCACCTTCAGCGCGGCCGAGGCGGGCGTACAGGTCGGGGCGTTTGCGCTTCATGTACTGCGCGACAGCGCATCCCGCGGCAAGGAAGGCTGCCAGCACGAACAGCATCCACAGGTTCTGTCCGGGCGCACCGCCGACGAGCAGGTCGAAGCGGACCAGTGCGAAGACGACGACCACCGTGAGAATCGTCGTGGCGATCAGCGGTGCGATGGTGACGCGCCACACGGTCTCACCGGCTGGGCGGCCGGTGCGGGCGAAGTGCCGGAACACGGCGAAGCTCACGATGGCCATCAAGATGAGCACGCCGGCGGTGCCGATGCCACTGCCGACGCCCTGGATGGTGGCCTGGTCGGGTACGAGTGCGGCGGCGGTGATGAGGAGCACGCCGACCACGATGGAGCTGACGGCGGACGCTCGGTAGGGGGACTTGTGTCGTGGGTGCACGCCGGCGAGGAACGGAGGCAGAGCGTGGTCGGCGCCCAGGTTCTGGAGGTAACGCGCGACGACGTTGTGGGTGGAGAGCACCGACGCGAGTCCGGAGGTGGCCACCAGAACGAGGGTGATGGTCGCCAGGCTGCTGCTGACATAAGTGGCCATGGCGTGGTCGAACATGGTGGTCGGTTCGCTGGTGGCGCGGTCCGGGGCGTCGGCGCCGTAGGCGATGATCAAGGAGTAGGCCGAGACTGCGTAGAAGGCGCCGATGAGGACGACGGCGAGGTAGGTGGCGCGGGGGATGGTGCGGCTGGGGTTGCGGACTTCATCGCGGTAGAGCGCGGTGGCCTCGAAGCCGATGAAGTTGCCGAAGGCGAATAGCAGGGCCAGACCGGTTCCGCCGTTGAAGAACTTGGTGGGGTCCAGCGGAGCGGCGGACAGGCCGCTGGCGCCACCCTTGGCGAGCACGAAGCCGTTGAAGATGGCGACCAAGATGACTTCGAGAACCATCACCGTGCCCAGGACTTTGGCGGACAGTTCGATCTGGAAGTGCCCCAGGATGGTGATGAGTACCCAGCACACTGCGGTACAGGCCCACCACGGAATGGTGGGGCCGCCGAACGCCGCAATGGCCGCCGACACCATTGCGCCGGAGAACGAGTAGATCCCGACGGTGATCAGCATGTAGGACACCGCCGCCAGGTACGCGCCACCCAGACCGGTCGTCTTGCCCAGACCAACGCTGATGTAGGCGTAGAACGCGCCCGGACGCCGGATATGGCGAGTCATGGTGGTGTACCCGACCGCGAAGATGGCCAGGACGGCGGTGGCTACCACCCAGGCCAGCGGTGCGGCTTGGCCGACGAAGCCGATGGCGAAGGCGATGTAGCCCGAGACCGTGACGATCGGCGCGGAGAAAGCCAGCACGCTCAACACGAGCGATGCGGCGCCGAGGTTGCCGGACAGTCGGGTAGTGGCTCCGTGGGCGGAGAGGGGGACGGCCCCCGCACGGGTGGTGGATTCGGTCATGGCTTTCCCTTGGGTGATGGAGGGGTGGGTCGCGATCGAACCGCACTGTTGTACGGATCACTCTGCGATGAGCCCAGACACTACCTAACGTTCGTAAGGTTGTGAAGACTTCGCGTAAAATCGCTGTTACAGCTGGCCTATGCGCTCAACCATCACCAAAAAACATCCTCTCGACTTACTAACGATAGTTAGGTAATGTGCTCTGCATCTCACGGTGAAGACCCCGTCGTCACCCCCTCACCTCCGCTGTCCAGGGAGAACAGATGTCCTCGCACCCCACCCCCGCCGAAGGCGGAGCAGACCAACTGGCGTCCGCCGGCAGGTCGCGATCGTCGGCTGTGGACCGGCGGGCTGCTACACCGCACAGGCGATCCTCCGCCTCGCGCCGGACGCCCGCATCACCGTCTTCGACGCACGACCGACACCCTTCGGTCTGGTTCGGTACGGTGTCGCGGCCGACCACCAGGGAATGAAGAACGTCACCAAGCAATTCGAGCGGATCTTTGCCTCCGACCGGGTCGAGTTCGTCGGAAACACCCGTATTGGTGAGGAGATCGGTCTCGCCGAGCTCGAGCAGAACTTCGACGCGGTGGTCCTCGCCACCGGCTTGCCCGAAGATCGGCCTCTCGCGGTACCCGTCACCGGGGCAGCACGCGTGATCGGCGCCGGTCAACTGCTCAGGTTCCTCAATGGTGATCCGGACAGTCTGATCCGCACGGGCGGTCCGACGCGATTGGGCGGAGAGGTCGTGGTCATCGGCGCGGGCAACGTCGCGATGGACGTCGCCCGGCTCCTGTGCAAGACGACGACGGATTTGACGGATCAGACATCGACGACGATGCACGCGACGCCTTGGCGACGTCGGACCTTCGTCATCTGACGGTCCTGTCGAGGGGTCCGCTCGACAGGGTCCGGTGGGACGCGGCCATGTACTCGGAGCTGTGTGCCCTACCCAACGTCTCCGTGTACCTCGACGGCGCACTCGACGAGAAATCGGTCCATCACGCCGGACGTGCCGCAGGAACTCCCACCGTGCGTGTCGACATTCGCTGCAGCGCAGCCCCGGTGGCCATCGAGGTCGACGACGGCCGCACCGTCGTCTGCACCAGGTCCGCGGACGGTGAAAGCCGCTACCCCGGCTGACACGGTAGTGACGGCAATGGGATTCGTCGGGGCCTCCATCGCCGACGCGGTCACGGGACATCGCATCGTGCGCGTCGGAGGCTGCGCCAGTGGCGCGCTGGGCAACCTGGCCGAGAACCGCACACTCGCCAAAGCGGCGGCGCGAGAGATCGTCACGCACCTCGAGAGCTCGTCTGGGCGAGCCGGATTGGCCGGTCTTGGTGAAAGCGTGTCACTCGCAACGACATTCGCCGACTGGACCGTCCTCGATCGCGCCGAGACCATGCGCGCCCGGCCGAATCGTGTGCGGACCAAGTTCACGTCATGGCCGGCTGCTGCGCAGGCCGTGGTGGAGTACCGCCGCCGAACCGCGACAGCGCCGCACCCCCTGTCTCAGAACCCCTGATCGATCGTCACCTTCTTCCGAAAGGACATCTCCATGACACTTATCCACGTCTGGTACGGCACCGAGTCCGGCAATGCCGAAATGGTCGGTGACGAAATCGTCGACATCCTCAAAGGCGCGGGCATCGAGACCGAGCTTCGCGAACTCACCGACGTCGAGGTCGACGACGTCGCGGCTGCTCAGGTCGCGGTCCTGATCACCTCCACCTACGGCGAGGGCGGTCTGCCGGCGACGACCGAACCGTTCTACGAGGAGTTGATCGCGGCGCGGCCCGATCTGAGTGCTCTGCGCTTCGCGGCATTCGGGCTCGGAGACAGCAGTTACGAGAACTACAACAACGCCGTCAAAACGCTGTCCAACCTGCTCGTCGAACTCGGCGCCACGCAGATCGGTGTCACCGGCCGACACGATGCCACGACCGGTCTGGACCCTGTCGACGTCGCCACCGACTGGGCACACAACGATGCGCTACCGATCCTGATCCCGGCCGCGGAGCGGACTCAGCCGACTCCCGGCGCTGTCGGCGAGGACCTCTTCCCCTGGAACGACAAGGATTTCCAGGATAACCCGCACCCCTGGTACGACCGTGCCCGTGCCCTCGGGCCGGTGCATCAGACCGACGACAACACATTCGT
>NZ_JAQIIY010000033.1:0-49457 GCF_036946525.1 Mycobacterium kyogaense
ACCCGGCCAACGGCGGCGTGCTGCTCTGGCAACACTTGTTCTGGTTCTTCGGCCACCCCGAGGTGTACATCATCGCGCTGCCGTTCTTCGGCATCGTCAGTGAGATCTTCCCCGTGTTCTCGCGGAAGCCGATCTTCGGCTACACCACGCTGATCTACGCCACGCTCGGCATCGCCGCGCTCTCGGTGGCGGTGTGGGCGCACCACATGTACGCCACCGGTGCCGTGCTGCTCCCGTTCTTCTCGTTCATGACGTTCCTGATCGCGGTGCCCACCGGCATCAAGTTCTTCAACTGGATCGGCACGATGTGGAAGGGGCAGTTGACCTTCGAGACACCGATGCTGTTCTCGGTCGGGTTCATCGTCACGTTCCTGCTCGGCGGTCTGTCGGGTGTGCTGCTGGCCAGCCCGCCGCTGGACTTCCACGTCACCGACAGCTACTTCGTGATCGCGCACTTCCACTACGTGCTGTTCGGCACGATCGTGTTCGCGACCTACGCCGGCATCTACTTCTGGTTCCCGAAGATGACGGGCCGCCTGCTCGACGAGCGGCTGGGCAAGGTGCACTTCTGGCTGACGTTCATCGGCTTCCACACGACGTTCCTGGTTCAGCACTGGCTCGGTGACGAGGGCATGCCCCGCCGGTACGCCGACTACCTGCCGAGCGACGGGTTCACCACGCTGAACATCGTGTCGACGATCGGTGCGTTCATCCTGGGCCTGTCGACGCTGCCGTTCCTGTGGAACATCTTCAAGAGCTGGCGCTACGGCGAGCCGGTGATGGTCGACGACCCCTGGGGCTACGGCAACTCCCTGGAGTGGGCCACCAGCTGCCCGCCGCCGCGGCACAACTTCACCGAGCTGCCCCGAATCCGGTCCGAGCGGCCCGCGTTCGAGCTGCACTACCCCGCACATGGTGGAGCGCATGCGGCGTGAGGCCCACGTCGGGCGCGCGCACGGACCCGGAGACGGTGATGTGACGCGGATCGACGACGTCGAAGTTCGCAGCTGACTTCCGCCCGCTCGGACGGTGCGGGGGGTGAGCACGCCGAAGGTGTCGGTGCTCATCACCGTCACCGGCCGAGACAAGCCCGGTGTCACGTCGGCGCTGTTCGAGGTGCTCTCCGCCCACGACGTGGAGCTGCTTAACGTCGAGCAGGTGGTCGTCCGCGGTCGTCTCACGCTCGCCGTCCTGGTGGCGGGACCGGCCGACGCGGCCGGCGGTATCACGCTGCGCGATGAGGTGCAGAAGGCCATCTGGGACGTCGGGCTCGACGTGACCATCGAGGGCAGCGACGGTCTGCCTGTCCTGCGTCAGCCCTCCACCCACACCATCGTCGTGCTGGGCCGACCCATCACCGCAGGGGCTTTCGGCGTGGTGGCGCGCGAGGGCCGCTGCGCTGGGCGTCAACATCGACACCATCCGCGGTGTCTCCGACTATCCGGTCACCGGTCTGGAGATGCGGGTGTCGGTGCCCGCCGGCGCATATCGAAAACTGCAGACCGTCCTCGCCAAAGTCAGTGCCGAGCAGGCCGTCGACATCGCGGTCGAGGACTACAGCCTGTCGCGCCGGGCCAAACGGCTGATCGTCTTCGACGTCGATTCCACGCTCATCCAGGGCGAGGTGATCGAAATGCTTGCCGCGCGGGCCGGCGTCGAGGCCAAGGTCGCCCAGATCACCGAGGCCGCGATGCGCGGAGAACTCGACTTCGAGGAGTCACTGCGCGAACGGGTTGCGACGCTGGCCGGGCTGCCCGCCGCCGTCGTCGACGACGTGGCCAACCAGATCGAGCTCACCCCGGGTGCCCGCACCACGCTGCGGACGCTGCGCCGGCTCGGCTACCACTGCGGTGTCGTCTCCGGCGGTTTCCGGCAGGTCATCGAACCGCTCGCCGAAGACCTGATGCTCGATTTCGTGGCCGCCAACCACCTCGAGATCGTCGACGGTGTGCTGACCGGTCGCGTGACCGGCACGGTGGTCGACCGTCCGGGTAAGGCGAAGGCGTTGCGGGACTTCGCAGCTCAGTTCGGTGTGCCGATGGAGCAGACCGTCGCGGTCGGGGGACGGCGCCAACGACATCGACATGCTGACCGCCGCCGGTCTCGGCGTGGCTTTCAACGCCAAACCCGCGCTGCGCGAGGTGGCCGACGCCTCGCTGAGCCACCCGTATCTCGACACCGTGCTGTTCATCCTCGGCATCACCCGCGGCGAGATCGAGGCCGCGGATGCTCTCGACGGTATGGTGCGCCGCGTCGACATCCCGGACTGAGTCAGGCCACCGGGCTGCTCACACGACGGGGCTGCTCAGACGATGACGGCGGCCGGTTCGGTCGGGGCCGATCCGGTCACCGTGCGCCAGGCCCGCGCCAGCAGCGTGATCGATTCGACCAGTTGATCGTCGGGCAACGTGTAGGGCACGCGGATAAACCGCTCGAGTGTGCCGTCCACACCGAAGCGGGGGCCGGGCGGGATCTCCAAGCCCATCCGCGACGCGGCCGCCGACAATGCCGAACTCATCGGCGCGGGTAACCGCACCCATACCGACATCCCACCTGTCCCGGGCGCAGGTCGCCAATCCGGCAGATGCTCGCCCAGCAGGTCGAGCAGCAGCGCGCGCCGGGCCCGCAAGATCTCTCGTCGTTCCGGCAGTACCTCGCTCTCAGCGGCCAAAAGCCTTGCTGCAGCCAGCTGTTCGAAGACCGGGGTGCCCATGTCGATCGCGGGGCGCAGCGCCGCGACCGTGGCCAAGGTGGTGCGCTCGGCGCGGATCCAGCCGATTCGCAGCCCACCCCAGAATGACTTCGACATCGAGCCCACCGTCAGCACCAGATCCCTGCCTGTGGTCATCGACGCGGCGAACGGTGGAGGCACCTGCTCGTCGAGCCACATGTCGGTGATGGTCTCGTCGATGATCGTGCGGGTACGTGTATCGGCGATGATCTGCGCGAGACGGCGCCGCCCCGCCGGAGGCAGTGTCAATCCGGTCGGATTGTGGTTGTCGGGGATCAGGTAGGCCAGGCTCGGCACCAGCTGCCGGATGGCCGCGTCCACGGCGTCGAGTTCCCAACCGGTGGAGGTCATCGCGACGGGCACCGGCCGGACACCGCGGGTGGCCATCGCCGCGAGTCCGCCGTGGTAGGTGGGCTGTTCGACGAGTACCCGATCGTCGGGCTGGGTGTAGGTGGCCAGGATCAGCCCGATCGCGTGCAGCGCGCCGGTGGTCACCATGATCTCGTCCGGATCGGTGGGAAGCCCTCTGGCGCAATATCTTTCAGCGATTGCCTCGCGTAATTCCGGCACGCCCCGCAGTTCGATGCCGATGTCGCGCAGATAGGGCGTGATCAGATCGGCCGCATCGGAGTAGGCCTGCGACACCACCGCGGCGGGGGCCGCCAGCGTCGCGGCGGCGAGATTGGCGGTCGGAATGGTCAGCGAGGGCGCCGTCGGCGCCAGAGGCAGTGCTGTCGTGCTGCGCGCCCCCTGCCGGGCATTGAGGTAACCGTCTTCGCGGAGTTGGCTGTACGCGGCGGTCACCGTGGTCCGGGACACGTGCAGCGCCTCGGCCAGTGCGCGCTCGCTGGGCAACCGAGCCCCGATCGGGATCTGGCCGTCCACGATCAGCAAGCGGATGGCGTCGGACAGGCCGTGGTAGGCAGGGCCGGTCCGACTGGACGTGCGCCAGTTGCCCAGTTCGCGGCATAGGAGGTCCACATCGAGGGATCTCGCTGTCATGGAAGCAGTCATTGAGGCCAGTATCGCCCAACTGGCTATTGATGAGCAAGCCAGTCAGACCAGAAAATGGCGTCATGACTCACTGGATATCTCGACTGGCCCTCCGGCTGGCGGATCTGTACTACCTGCCATCGATCGGCGGGACGCTCGACGAGCGCGACTCCGACGCCCGCCGGATGCGCACCGAGCTGGACGCGATCCGCATGCACTTCCCCGACCACTCGTGACGTCCACAGTCGGTAGGGGAGCCGCCCGAGGCGCTGTGCTGCTTCTCGGACTCATCGGCTACGGCACGTCCATGGCGATGATGGTGCGCGCCGGCCTGGGACTGGATCCCTGGGACGTCTTCCATCAGGGGCTTGCGCTGCGCACCGGAATGACGATCGGCACAGCGTCGGCGGTGGTCGGAGTGGTCGTGCTGCTGGCCTGGATCCCGCTGCGCAACCGGCCCGGCATCGGCACCGTCGCCAACGTCGTCGTCATCGCCGTGAGCGTCGACGTCGCACTGTCGCTCATCACGGCGCCGCAGTCCCTCCCGGCGCGCATCGCGTTGATGGTGGGGGCGGTGGTCTTCAACGCGGTGAGCACGGTGCTCTACATCGGGGCCGGGCTGGGCCCCGGTCCGCGGGACGGGCTGATGACCGGACTGGTGGGCGCAACCGGTCGCTCGGTGCGCCTGGTCCGCACCACGATCGAGGTCACCGTGCTGGCGCTCGGCTGGCTCCTCGGCGGCACCGTGGGCGTCGGGACTCTGGCCTACGCGTTCGGAATCGGGCCGCTGGTGCAACTGTTCGTCCGCCTCACCCCGCAGCGGCTCCTCGCCGCCAGCGGATGGGCGCAGGTGCGACGACCGGTCACCGCCGCCGATGCGGGTCCGCTCGCGAACGCGGACCCACTCGCCGAGGCGCGCGAGGGCTGCGGCGCGGGCTGACTACGATGAGCGGGTGCCTGCCGACCCCGGTGATGAAGAACCAGCAGCCGATCAAGACCTGCTCATCGACTTCACGAAGGTCACGTTGCGACGCAACGGGCGGGTGCTCGTAGGCCCCGTCACCTGGTCGGTGGAACTCGACGAACGATGGGTGATCGTCGGCCCGAACGGGGCCGGGAAGACCTCGCTGCTGCGTATCGCCGCGGCGATGGAACACCCGTCGTCAGGCACCGCCCACATCCTCGGTGAACGACTCGGGCGCGTGGACATGTCGGAGCTGCGGGCCCGGATCGGGCTGAGCAGCGCATCGCTGGCCCAGCGGGTGCCCGATGACGAGGTGGTGCGCGACCTCGTCGTGTCGGCGGGTTACGCCGTGCTCGGCCGGTGGCGCGAGAAATACGACGACGTCGACTACGCCCAGGCGCTCGACATGCTCGAAAGCGTCGGAGGCGAGCACCTCGCCGACCGCACGTACGGCACCCTGTCCGAGGGTGAGCGCAAACGTGTGCTCATCGCCCGCGCCCTGATGACCGACCCTGAGCTGCTGCTGCTCGACGAGCCCGCCGCCGGACTGGACCTCGGCGGCCGCGAGGAACTCGTGGCCCGGCTCAGCGATCTCGCACTGGACCCGGACGCGCCCGCGATGGTGCTGGTCACCCACCACGTCGAAGAGATCCCACCCGGCTTCTCGCACTGCCTGATCCTGTCCGAGGGTGAGGTCGTCGACGCCGGCCTGCTGACCGACGTCCTGACCGCAGACAATCTGTCCGCCGCCTTCGGTCAGTCGATCGCGCTGGACCTGATCGACGGCCGCTACTTCGCGCGTCGCACGCGCAGCCGGGCCGCGCACAGGAGGCGCTCATGACGTCCGACGATCCCTTGGTCCCGCGCCCCGCGGCCACCGTGATGCTGGTGCGGGACACCCCGGAAGGCATCAAGATCTTCCTGATGCGCAGGCACGCGGCGATGGAGTTCGTCGCCGGGGTCATGGTGTTTCCCGGCGGCGGGGTCGACGACCGCGATCGCAACGCCGACATCGCCTGGCACGGACCGCAGCCGAGCTGGTGGGCGCAGCGGTTCGGCGTCGACAGCGAGCTCGCCGAGGCGCTGGTGTGCGCTGCCGCGCGGGAGACGTTCGAAGAATGCGGGGTGCTGTTCGCGGGTTCGGCCGACGACCCCGACCTGCTCGTCGACGACGCCTCGGTGTATCGCGAACAGCGTGCCGCTCTGGAGAGCAAGCAGCTGTCGTTCGGCGAGTTCCTGCGCGCCGAGAAGCTCGTCCTGCGCTCAGATCTGTTGCGGCCGTGGGCGAACTGGGTCACGCCGAAGGAAGAACGCACCCGCCGCTACGACACGTTCTTCTTCGTCGGCGCTCTTCCTCAGGGGCAGCGCGCCGACGGCGACAACACCGAAACCGACAAGGCGGACTGGGTGACTCCGGAGGCTGCGCTGGACGATTTCGCCGAGGGGCGCAGCTTCCTGCTCCCGCCGACGTGGACGCAGCTCGATGCGCTGGCCGGCCACACCGTGGCCGAGGTGCTGGCCGTCGAGCGGCAGATCACTGCGATCGAGCCGACGCTGGCGGCGAAGCCGGGCGGAAACTGGGAGATCGAGTTCTTCAACAGCGACCGCTACAACGCCGCCCGCAACCGCCGCGCCCCGCAGGGTCACACCGACGCCGCTCCGCAGCCGTGAGAGAGTTCGTCAGCCTCCACACCGGCGAGCACGAGCCCCGGATCGCGACGCTGCTGCTCTCGCGTCCGCCCACCAACGCCCTGACCCGCCAGGTGTACCGGGAGATCGTCGACGCCGCCGGCGAGCTGGGGGAGCGGTCCGATCTCGCGGCGATCATCGTGTTCGGCGGCCACGAGATCTTCTCCGCCGGCGAGGACATGACCGAGCTGGAGACCCTGAACGGCGAGGAAGCCGCGGCGGCGGCGCGACTCTGTGAGACGGCGGTCGAGGCGCTCGCCGCGATTCCGCGGCCGACGATCGCCGCCGTCACCGGCTACGCCCTCGGAGCGGGGCTGACCCTCGCGCTGGCCGCCGATTGGCGTGTCAGCGGCGACAACGCGAAGTTCGGAGCGACGGAGATCCTCGCGGGAATGGTTCCCGCTGGCGGCGGAGCGGCCCGCCTGACCGCCGCGGTCGGCCCTAGCAAGGCCCGCGACCTGGTGTTCACCGGGCGTTTCGTGGACGCGCGGGAAGCGCTCGAGCTCGGTCTTGTGGACGAATTGGTGTCGCCGGACGGCGTGTACGACGCCGCCCTGGCAAGGGCGCGCCGCTTCCTGGACTACCCCCCGGACGTGCTGGCCTCGGCGAAGGCCGCCTTCGACCGGCCGTGACCGGCCTCCGCCGCAGAGCGTTAGGCTGCCCTGCATGACGACTTCCGATATCGCCGACCCGGCTCGCAAGGCAGATGTCGCCGACCCGGCTCGCAAGGCAGATGTCGCCGACCCGGCTCCGATGCCCCACGCGACCAAAGAGCAGGTCGACGCCGCCATGCACGACACCAAACTCGCCCAGGTGCTCTACCACGACTGGGAGGCCGAAACCTACGACGAGAAGTGGTCGATCTCCTACGACCAGCGCTGCGTCGACTACGCCCGGGGCCGCTTCGACGCCGCGGTGCCCGAGGACGTCCAACGGCAGCTGCCCTACGATCGCGCGCTGGAGCTGGGCTGCGGCACGGGGTTCTTCCTTCTCAACCTGATCCAGGCCGGGGTCGCCCGGCGCGGCTCGGTGACCGACCTGTCCCCGGGCATGGTGAAGGTGGCCACCCGCAACGGCCAGTCGCTCGGACTGGACATCGACGGCCGCGTCGCCGACGCCGAGGGCATCCCGTATCCGGACGACACTTTCGACCTGGTGGTCGGGCACGCGGTGCTGCACCACATCCCCGACGTCGAGCTGTCCCTGCGTGAGGTCGTGCGCGTGCTCAAGCCCGGCGGCCGCTTCGTGTTCGCCGGCGAGCCGACCACGGTGGGCAACCGTTACGCCCGCGAACTGTCGACGTTGACCTGGCGGATCGCCACCAACGTCACCAAGCTGCCGATGCTCTCGGACTGGCGGCGCCCGCAGGCCGAGCTCGACGAGTCCTCACGGGCCGCAGCCCTGGAGGCCGTCGTCGATCTGCACACCTTCGATCCGAGTGATCTCGAG
This sequence comes from Mycobacterium kyogaense, assembly GCF_036946525.1. Lineage (GTDB taxonomy): Bacteria > Actinomycetota > Actinomycetes > Mycobacteriales > Mycobacteriaceae > Mycobacterium > Mycobacterium kyogaense_A. The sequence continues at coordinate 7,827 of NZ_JAQIIY010000033.1, forward strand.
CGCATGGCGACGAGCGCCGGCGCCGTCGACGTGCGCACGGCCAGTGAGGAATTCACCGCCGCGATGCTCGGCTGGCCCGTCCGGACGTTCGAGGCGGCGGTCCCGCCGGGGCGTCTTGGGTGGGGCTGGGCCAAGTTCGCGTTCTCCAGCTGGACGACACTGTCGTGGGTCGACTCGAACGTGTGGCGCCGGGTCGTGCCGAAGGGCTGGTTCTACAACGTCATGATCACGGGGGTCAAGCCGGGCGGCGCATCGTCGTAGCTTTCGGACTCGACGATGTGCGCTTCCTGCGCACCGAATCCGGCCGGCAGGCGCTCGCCGAGGTCGACCTGCTGGACCTGACCGCCGCCACCCTGGTCGCCGATGTGGCAAGTGCGCGAAGGCAATTCGGCGAACGCGCCGCGGTCCTGGTGGAGACCGTTCGGCTGCGGCGCAGAGCCGCAGCGAAGTTCGACGGGGCGGCGCAGTGGTTGTTCACCGACGAGGCGCTGCAGCAGGCCACCGCGGCGCCGGTCGCCGCCCATCGCGCGCGGCGACTCGCCGGCGCGGTCGTACACGACGCCACCTGCTCGATCGGTTCCGAGCTTGTGGCCCTTGCGGATTCGGCGGCATCGGTGATGGGCAGTGATCTCGATCCGGTGCGGCTGGCGATGGCCCGGCACAACGTCGGCGCGCAGGTGCCGCTCTGCCGTGCCGACGTGCTGCACCCCGTGAGCAGGGACACGGTGATCCTCGCCGACCCGGCGCGGCGTACCGGATCGGCGCGCCGCTTCGACCCACGCGCCTACCAACCTCCCCTCGACGATCTACTCACCACTCTCGCACCCCGCGACTACGCGGTGAAGTGCGCTCCCGGAATCGATTTCGACGTCGTCGAGGAAATGGGTTTCGCCGGGGAGATCGAGGTGACCTCGCTGGCCGCCAGCGTGCGGGAGGCGTGCCTGTGGTCCCCGGGCCTGACGAGCGGCCGGGTGCGCCGGCGGGCGACGATCCTCGACACCGGAGAGCAGGTCGTCGACACCGATCCCGACGACTGCGGTGTCGCGCCGGCCGGTCGCTGGCTCGTCGACCCCGACGGGGCGGTGGTGCGTGCCGGCCTGGTCCGTCACTACGCGGCGCGGCACGGGCTGTGGCAGATCGACCCCGACATCGCCTACCTGTCAGGGGACGAACTGCCCGACGGGGTGCGCGGGTTCGAGGTGCTCGACCAGCTCGCTTATAGCGAACGCCACCTGCGCCAGGCGCTTTCGGCACGCGCGGTGGGTGCGGTCGAGTTCCTGATCCGCGGTGTCGACGTCGATCCCGACGCGCTGCGCAAACGCATGCGGCTGCGCGGCGCGGAGCGGGCGTCGGTCGTCATCACCCGCCTCGGTTCCGGAGCCGCAAGCAGGGCAACGGCATTCATATGCCGTCCGTCACGGTGAACGCTCACGTACCCTGGCGGTGAGTCCACCACTGGTTCCACCGTGATGTCCACCCCCGCGCCCCGAGCGACTGCGGCGCCGACGATGAGGATGCTGTTGACGATGCGCGTGATCGCCGCCGCCCTTCTGGCCGCCGGTGTGTTCGCCGGCTCGGTCGCGATCCCGGCCGCCGCCGCCGAACCGGCGTGCGCCGATCTGGGCGGCACGGTCGATGCTCAGCAGGTGTGCACCGTGCACATGGACAACCCCACCTACACCGTCGACTTCACGTTCCCGGCCGACTATCCCGACCAGCAGGCCCTCATCGGCTACCTGACCCAGACCCGGGACGGCTTCGTCAACGTCGCCGAGATGCCGGGCTCGTGGAACCTGCCGTACGTTCTCGACGGCAAGGGCACCGGGTATCGCAGCGGTCCCGACGACGGCGGCACCCGCAGCGTCGTGTTCGAGGTCTACGAGAACGTCGGCGGCGCCCATCCGCAGACCTGGTACAAGTCGTTCAACTGGGACGTCGCCAAGAAGGCGCCGATCACCTTCGCGTCGCTGTTCAAACCCGACACCCGGCCCCTGGACGTCATCTTCCCGATCGTGCAGTCCGAGATCTCCCGCCAGCTGGGCGTCGATTCACCGATCACCCCGTCCGACGGCCTCGACCCGGCCAAGTACTCGGAGTTCGCCCTGACGGACGACACGATCACCTTCTTCTTCGGCCAGGGCGAGATCATGGCCGGCGCCGGCGGCGCACTGCAGGCCACGGTGCCACGCTCGGCGATCGCCGCGATGATGGTCTGACGCGCTGTCGGCGACTACCGCTCAGGCCGGCGCGAAACCATAGACGCGTCCATCGCTGGTCGCGGTCACCACCCGGCGGTCGTGACCCACTGACACGCCGACCGGCCAGCCCGTCGCGTTCGGCAATCGGTACGAGTGCACGGTGTGCCCGTCTCCCAGATCGAACACGGTCAGAGCCATGCCGTCGCCGTCAGGGGTGACGGTGTACCCGACGCCCGCGACGCTGCTCGTGGTCAGCGGGGCCGTGTCGTCGCGGCGCCACAGCCGCTCCGGCCCGTCACCGGTGTCGCGGATCGCGGTCAACTTCGCGCCCGGCCCGCCGCCGGCGAGGATGAGCCCCTCGGGCGTCACCGAGGGCGGGGTCTGCGCCAGGTAGTCCAGCGGCTGCGACCACTTCACCGAGCCGTCCTCGGCATTGATCGCCCACAGCCGCTCGTCGCGGCCGTTGACGTAGACGGTGTTCCCGTCGGGGGACAAGACCGGGCTACCCAGCGGGCCGCGGCCGACGGCATCGCTGCTCCACTCCTGGGTGATCAGCGGGGTCTGCCCGGGGCGGTAGCGCAACCCGACCAGTTCGGGCGCCTCGGCGCCGGGTTGCCACAGCGTCAGCACGATGACCCCGGAAGATTCGGAGTACGCCGGCGCGGCAGCCACGGGGCACTCGGGTCCACCGAGCCGGCAGTCTTGCAGGCCCCGCTCCGAGTCGCGCGGATCGAGACCCGCCACCAGGTCCAGGGACGTACCGACCACGGTGCCCCGGTGCGCGTCGAACACCAGCACCTGGCCGAGGTGGGTGATCACCAGCAGACGACCGGGATCGAGGAACCGCATCGTGGTCGGCATGCCGATCACCGGCTGCCTCCAGCGAATCCACTGCGTCGGCGGGAAGGCCAGCACGGCGCCCGGCTGGCCGACGTAGAGGTTGTCGAAGCCATCGAACAAGGGGCTGGACAGCCCGCCACCCTGCCAGAGGCGGGTGCACCACCGCTGCCGCGCCCGGTTGTTGGCCTCCCACACCATCAGCGAGCAACCACCGGCGGTCTGGCCGTTCACGGCGAGGTAGTTGCTCGAGCCCAGCGCGACCTGGGCGGCGAGCTCGCCTTTGACCGAGCGCACCCATTCCAGCCGCAGCGTGTCGGCGCCGGCTCGTCCGACGGAACTCCGGTTGGCGGCGTCGGCGTACTGGGCGGCCCAGCCGGAAGCGGCGCGGGCCTCGACCCAGGAATCGGTGTTCCCGCATCCGGCAGCGACGAGCACGGCGCTGGCCAGCACGATGATTCGCCGGAGCACGGGTTCCCTTCTGGTCGCGGGTGGTTGCGTTGGGCCTGGTTGCGGTGGACCGAGCGCCCCCAGGAGGGTAACCGCTCTGTCTCTTCCGGCGGGCAGGAGCGCAGCGACCCGGGGTTGGGACTCTGCGCTCGCGTAGGCTTTCCGGCCATGACGACGATGTGGGGCGCGCCGCTGCACAAGCGCTGGCGTGGATCGCGGCTGCGGGATCCACGCCAGGCGAACTTCCTCACGGTGGCCTCGCTGAAGTGGGTGCTCGCCAACAAGGCCTACACGCCGTGGTACCTGGTCCGGTACTGGCGACTGCTGAAGTTCAAGCTCGCCAACCCGCACATCATCACCCGCGGCATGGTGTTCCTCGGCAAGGACGTCGAGATCCAGGCCACCCCCGAGCTCTCGCAGATGGAGATCGGCCGGTGGGTGCACATCGGCGACAAGAACACGATCCGCTGCCATGAGGGTTCGCTGCGGATCGGTGACAAGGTCGTGCTCGGCCGCGACAACGTGATCAACACCTACCTCGACATCGAGCTCGGCGATTCGGTGCTGATGGCCGACTGGTGCTACATCTGCGATTTCGACCACCGAATGGACAACATCGAGTTGCCGATCAAGGACCAGGGCATCATCAAGGGCCCGGTGCGCATCGGCCCGGACACCTGGGTCGGGGTGAAGGTCAGCGTGCTGCGCAACACCACGATCGGGCGCGGCTGCGTGCTCGGATCGCACGCGGTGGTCCGCGGCGACATTCCGGACTTCTCGATCGCGGTGGGAGCTCCCGCCAAGGTGGTCAAGAACCGCAAGACGTCCTGGGAGACCTCAGCTGCCCAGCGTGCCGAACTCGCGGCGGCGCTGGCCGACATCGAGCGGAAAAAGGCTTCCCGCTAGACCTCGCGGTGCCGCTCGGGCAGCGCCAATTCGGCGATCGGTCGGCGCGGTTGGGGGCGGCGTTCGCCCCTCTTGGCGCCGAGGTACACCTGCGCGGTCTCGGCGGCGACGGTCGCCCAGGCGAAGTCGGAGGTGAGGCGCTCACGCGCGGCCGTCGCGGCCCGCTGGGCGGCGTCCGGGGCGTCGAGCACGGTGCGCACGGCGGCCGCCAGCGCGGCCACGTCGCCCGGCGGGAACGTGTGACCGGTGGTGCCGTGGCCGACCGCCTCCCCGAGACCTCCCGCGTCAGACACCACCAGGGGTGCGCCGGCCGCGGCGGCCTCCAGCGCGACGATGCCGAACGGTTCGTAACGAGACGGCAGTACCGCGACGTCGGCGCGGTGCAGGAGCCCGAGGAGCTGTTCGTGGTCGACGAGGCCGACGAACTCGACGGCCTTGAGCACGCGGTACCGGCGGGCCTGCTCGATCAGGAACTCCAGTTGCGTGCCGTCGCCGGCGATCGTCAGCGTGGTGCCGGGATGGGTGCGCCGGATGCGGGGGAGGGCGGCGATCGCGTCGTGCACGCCCTTCTCGTACTCGAGCCGGCCGAAGTAGAGCAGCTCAGCGGGGCCGTTTCGCGGTTGCCGGGTGGCGAAAGGCCAACCGGCGGTGTCGATTCCGTTGCGGATCACCGCGATCTCGGACAGGCCGGGGCCGAACAGTGCGGTGATCTCGTCCCGCATCGACGCCGAACACGTGATCAGAGAATCGGATTCGCGCACCAGCCAGGACTCCAGGGCGTGCACCTGGCGGCTGACCGCACCGCTGACCCAGCCGGAATGCCGGCCCGCCTCGGTGGCGTGGATGGTGGACACCAGTGGCACGTCGAAGAATTGCGCCAGCGCGACGGCGGGGTGGGCGACCAGCCAGTCATGGGCGTGCACCACGTCGGGTCGCCAGCCGCCGAGGGTGAGGCCGGCGCGCACCATCGCATGGCCCATCGCCAGGGTCCAGGCCATCATGTCGGTGCCGAAGGCGAATTCGTGCGGGTCCTCCGCGGCGGCGATCACGCGGACGCCGTCGCTGATCTCGTCGGTGGTCGGATGGGTGTCGGGGTCGGTGCCGGTCGGTCTGCGACAAAGGACGACGACGTCGTGACCGGCGGCGACGAGTTCGGTGGCCAGGTGGTGGACGTGGCGGCCGAGCCCGCCGATCACCACCGGCGGGTACTCCCACGACACCAGAAGGATTTTCATCGTCACGGGCTCGGGAGTCGGCGTGCGTCCAACGCACCGAACAGACCGTCGGCGCGGTTCCAGCCGGCAGCCAGACGTTCGGCGTGCTCGGTGCGGCCCGAGGCGAGTGCGTCGGAGATCTCGCGGGTCGCGTGGGCGTGCAGGTGCGCGCGGTAGCGGGCGTAGTCTGCAGCCGAGTCCTTGCTGACCATGAAGGGCCAATCGCTGGACACCGTGAGCAGGGTTTCCCGCAGGATCTGGTCGGCGACCAGACTCCGCGAGCCTGCCGAATGTGCCAGCGCCTTGTCGACCGTGCTGAGCGCGGTGTCGACGACCTCGGTGTTGAGCCGCACGAGGTCGGCCACCTGGTCTCCCGACCACACCTGCCAGTCCTTGCCGGATCCCCATGAGCTGGGCGGCAATTCGACCGCTTGGCCGACGTAACCGGCGGCCAGCGCGTCGGCCAGGGTGCCGACCTGGACGCCGGCCTCGGGCAGCGCGCGCAGGACCTGCGCGAGCCACTGCGGACCCTCGTACCACCAGTGTCCGAACAGTTCGGTGTCGAACGCCGCGATGACGTGGGCGGGCCTTCCGATGCGTGCGCGCTCGCTGATGAGGCGCTCCCGCACGGTCGCGACGAAGTCGGCGACGTGCGCGTCGACAGCGGCCGCCGCGCGTTCGGGATCGTAGGGCGCCTTCTCATCCGACGGCACGTTGCGTCCGGTGACGCGGGCGGGTTTGAGCCCGGTCGCGTGGTCGTAGGTGTGGAAGTCGCGGTAGGCGGCGTGGCCGGGATACCCCGAGCGCGGCGACCACACGCGGTAACTCACAGTCAGGTCGCGGCCGAATGCCACGACCGGGGAGCCGGCGACCGGTCGGCCGAGGGCGGTGTCGCCGTGCAGCGACGGTCCGTCGACCATGAAGTGGCCGACTCCGGCTGCGGCGTAGTCGTTTTCCATGCCCGGGGCGTATGCGCATTCCGGCGCCCAGATGCCCGCGGGCTGATGGGCGAACCGTTGGCCGGCATCGGCGAGGCCCTCACGCAACGCGAACTCGCGCAGCCGCGGGGTGAGCAGAGGCTGGAACGGGTGGGCCAGCGGACCGCCCAGCAGCTCGATGACGTCACCGTCGATCAGCTCGCGCAAGACCGGGCTGCCGCCGTGGCGCCACAGCGTCTCGAACTCCGCGAGCTCCCGGTCGGCCTCGGCCAGCTCGCGGGAGCCGAAGCGGCGCAACGCTTCTGGTGCAGAGGCCGGAGACGGACCGGTCGGGGTGCGGATCGTCGCCGCTTCACGGGCGCGCAGCCGCCAGTTCGCCACCCAGTGGTGCATGCCCTGCAGGCAGTACGGATCGTCGAGCTGGGCGGCCACCACGGGCGTCACGCCGAGGGTGAGCAGATGCTGCCGGTTCTCGGCGGCTAGCGTGCGCAGCACGCGGACCAGCGGCAGGTAGGCCGCCGACCATGACTGGTAGAGCCATTCCTCGCCCACCGGCCATCGGCCGTGGTGGGCCAGCCACGGCAGGTGGGTGTGCAGGACGAAGGTGAACAGTCCCGGCACCGGCGCGGAGCTCGGGTGCGCCGATGTCACGGCCGTACCGCGATCGCGACCAGGTCGAGGCTCTCGTCGATGGGGCGGTCGGTGTCGCGCTCGATGTCGAAGTCTTCGATCGTGATCGAGGCGATGTCGGCGAGCAGATCGGCCGGCCACGGCGCATCGGACAGTGCACGGGCGATCTGCGCGTCGATGATCGATCCGCCGTGCCGCGCGTCGAGCTCACGCAGGCGGGCGCCGTGATGGACGCCGTAGAGACCGTCGACCCGCAGGCCCGCGTCGGTCAGCAGTTCGGTCAGTTCGGCGGCGTTGAGCTCGCGGGTGTGGAACGGGTTGACCGGGGTGTCGCTGCCGGGGGTGAAGGTGATCCGGTTGGGCGTCGACATGAGCAGCAGGCCGCCCGGCCGCAGCACCCGTCGGCACTCGGCGACGAACTGGCCCTGGTCCCAGAGGTGCTCGATGACCTGGAAGTTGACCACGATGTCCACCGACTCGTCGGGTAGTGGCAGTTCGGCGAGGTTGCCGTGGCGCATGTCGACGCGGGGGTAGCGGGAACGCACATGGGCGACGGCGTACTCGTCGTAGTCCAGACCGATCACGCGGCGTGCGACGCCGGCGATCAGGTCGGCGCCGTACCCCTCACCGCACCCGGCCTCCAGGACGTCAGCGTCAGAGAAGCGGTCGGCCAGTCGGGCGACCAGATCGCGGTAGACGATCTCATGGCGGCGGAACCAGTAGTTCTCCTCGGCGATGTCGGGCACCGTTCGCTCGCCGGTCAGCGCCATCGGCGCCCCCGTGCTTGCGTCCGTGTTCGCATCGATGGGCTGCTCACCCGCCTCGGAGGTGGTCACGTGTGTGCTCATCGGAAGGCAGGCTAACCCGTAACCGAGCGATGACGAATAGTTCGTCGCACCCGGGCGGGCGAGACGACGTACTTCGACCAGCTATGGTGTTTTTGCGAACCGCCTTAAGTTACCCACTGGTAACATGGGGGTGAGAGCTCCAAACGTGATAAGGCGGGCCGGTCACCGGCCCCTTTCGAGAAGGACGAACTCATGACGAACATCGTGGTTCTGATCAAGCAGGTTCCCGACACATGGTCCGAGCGCAAGCTGTCCGAGGGTGACTGGACCCTCGACCGCGAAGCCGCCGACGCCGTGCTCGACGAGATCAACGAGCGTGCCGTCGAGGAAGCGCTGCTCATCAAGGAGCGCGAGGGTGGCGACAGCACGGTGACGGTGCTCACCGCCGGCCCCGAGCGCGCCACCGAGGCGATCCGCAAGGCGCTGTCCATGGGTGCCGACAAGGCCGTGCACCTCGTCGACGAGGGCCTGCACGGCTCGGACATGGTGCAGACCGGGTGGGCACTGGCCCGCGCCCTGGGCACCATCGAAGGCACCGAGCTGGTCATCGCCGGTAACGAGGCCACCGACGGAACCGGTGGGGCCGTACCGGCCATCATCGCCGAGTACCTGGGCCTGCCTCAGCTGACGCACGTGCGCAAGCTCACCGTCGAGGGTGGCAAGGTCACCGGCGAGCGCGAGACCGACGACGGTGTGTTCACCCTCGAGGCGAGCCTGCCCGCCGTGGTGAGCGTCAACGAGAAGATCAACGAGCCCCGCTTCCCGTCCTTCAAGGGCATCATGGCCGCCAAGAAGAAGGAAGTGACGAAGCTGACGCTCGCCGAGATCGGCGTGGAAGCCGACGAGGTCGGTGTCGCCAACGCCGGGTCGAAGGTGCTGACGTCGACGCCGAAGCCGCCCAAGACCGCGGGCGAGAAGGTCACTGACGAGGGCGAGGGCGGCACCAAGATCGCCGAGTACCTGGTCGCGCAGAAGATCGTCTAGCAGACCCCCGGCCGAACCCGAAAAACTCCCCCTTCCATCTTCGAAAGACTCAGAGGCAACGAATCTCATGGCTGAAGTACTGGTGCTCGTGGAGCACGCTGAAGGTGCGCTGAAGAAGGTCACCTCCGAACTGATCACCGCCGCCCGCACGCTGGGTGACCCCGCCGCGGTCGTGGTGGGCAAGCCCGGCACCGCTGACGGGCTCGTCGACGGACTCAAGGCAGCCGGCGCCGCGAAGATCTACGTCGCCGAATCGGACGACGCCGAGAACTACCTGATCACCCCCTACGTCGACGTGCTCGCATCGCTGGCGGAGTCCGCATCGCCTGCGGCGGTCATCCTGGCCTCCAGCGCCGACGGCAAGGAGATCGCCGGACGGCTCGCCGCACGCATCGGCGCGGGCATCCTCAGCGATGTCGTCGAGGTCCGCGAAGGCGGCGTCGGCATCCACTCGATCTTCGGTGGGGCCTACACCGTCGAGGCAGAGGCCGTCGGCGACACCCCGGTGATCACCGTGCGTCCGGGCTCGATCGAGGCGGCGCCGTCTGACGGCGCCGGCGAGGTCGTTTCCGTCGAGGTGCCCGCACCCGCAGAGAATGCGACCAAGATCACCAAGCGCGAGCCGGCCGTCCAGGGCGACCGTCCCGAGCTGACCGAGGCGACCGTCGTCGTCTCCGGCGGTCGCGGTGTCGGTAGCGAGGAGAACTTCAAGGTCGTCGAGGAGCTCGCCGACTCCCTCGGTGGCGCCGTCGGTGCGTCCCGTGCGGCCGTCGACAGCGGCTACTACCCGGGCCAGTTCCAGGTGGGCCAGACCGGCAAGACCGTGTCCCCCCAGCTCTACATCGCACTCGGCATCTCCGGTGCCATCCAGCACCGCGCCGGCATGCAGACGTCCAAGACGATCGTCGCGGTGAACAAGGACGAAGAGGCGCCGATCTTCGAGATCGCCGATCTCGGCATCGTCGGTGACCTGTTCAAGGTCACCCCGCAGCTGACCGAGGCCATCAAGGCTCGCAAGGGCTGATCGCCCCCAGGCACACCGAACGGCCCCCGTCTGCGCGGACGGGGGCCGTTCGCTGTCCCGAGCCTCGAACGTCGACCGGTGCGCACCCGAACCGTCACCCACCGCTCACGAACACGTCACGCACCGCTTGCCGTCGCGCCGATCGCCTGCGCGAGCGTGCAGACCATGAGCACTGCTTCTGTACTCATCTCCACCCAGGACACCCAGGACACCGACGCGCCGGCCGGCTCTGTGCCCGGCTCAGTGCCCCACTACTCGCTTCTGCTGTGCCGTGACGACGCCTCGATCGAGGCGGCTCAGCGGCTGCGCCACGACGTGTTCACCTCCGAGCCGGGGTTCAGCCTCGCCGATGGCGGCGTGAGTGGCCGGGATGCCGACCGATTCGACGAGTACTGCGACCACTTACTGGTCCGAGAGGACCGCACCGGCGAGCTGGTCGGCTGCTACCGCATGCTGCCTCCGCCGGGTGCGATCGCCGCCCGCGGCCTGTACACCGCCACCGAATTCGACGTCTCGGCCCTCGATGCGTTGCGACCGTCGCTGGTCGAGATGGGCCGGGCCGTGGTGCGCGACGGGCACCGCAACGGCGCCGTCGTCCTGATGATGTGGTCAGGCATCCTGGCCTACCTCGATCACAGCGGCTACGACTACGTGACCGGGTGCGTGTCGGTGCCGGTCGCTGATCCGGCCGGCGTCGAACGCCCCGGCGCCCACCTGCGCGGCGTCCGTGACTTCGTCATGCGCCGCCACCGCGCACCGCACGATCTCACCGTCCGCCCGTACCGACCGGTGGTGGTCGACGGCCGGCCCCTGGACGACATCGCCCCGCCAGCCCGGGTGTCCGTACCGCCTCTGATGCGCGGCTACCTCCGGCTGGGCGCGCAGGTCTGCGGCGAACCCGCCCACGACCCGGACTTCGGCGTCGGCGACTTCCCGGCACTGCTCGATAAGCGCGACGCCGACATCCGGTATCTGACGAGACTGCGCTCGGCGGGCGCGGCGACCTCGACGGTGGCCGCATCGTGAGCGCCCGTCCGCACGCCTGGTTGCCCGCCGCATCGTGCGGCCCCGCGTGCATCTCCGCGGGCACGTCGACGCCGAGCCGGCGCGCCGCGACCGTCATCCGCGTCGCGCTGCGGTCGGCGCTGACCGTCGTGCTGCTGCCGACGCTGCCGCTGCTGGCGGTGCCGCTGCCCGGCCGATCACATCTGCAGCGCAGATACTGCCGAATCGTGCTGCGCTGCCTGGGAATCCGGATCACGGTGTCCGGTGGCCCGATTCGCAACGTGCCCGGCGTGCTGGTCGTCAGCGGGCACGTCTCGTGGGTCGACATCTTCGCGATCGGCGCTGTCATGCCGGGCGCCTTCGTCGCCAAGGCGGAGATGGTCGGTTGGCCCGGCCTCGGTGCGCTGGCCCGGTTGATGAAGGTCATCCCGATCGAACGCGACAACCTGCGTCGGTTGCCGGAGGTGGTGGCCGCAGTCGCCGAGCGGTTGCGCGCCGGCCGCACCGTGGTGGCGTTCCCCGAAGGTACGACGTGGTGCGGCCTGGGCTACGGGCCGTTCCGCCCGGCGATGTTCCAGGCCGCGATCGACGCCGGCCGGCCTGTGCAACCGCTGCGGCTGAGCTATCACCACCGCGACGGCCGGGCGTCGACCGCAGCGGCCTACATCGGCGATGACAGCCTTCTCACGTCGATCCGCCGACTCGTCACCGCGCAACGCACCGTCGTGCACGTGCGCGTCGAATCGCTGCAGCTGCCAGGCGACGATCGCCGCGACCTGGCCGCGCGATGCGAGGCCGCCGTGCGGGGGACCAGCGCTACGGCGATCAGATCCCGTGGCGAGGGTCACGCGCTGGCGGCCTGAGCGCTCGAATACGGCCGCAGGCGCCGTCACGGCTATTGTGGAGCGTTGTGACTGCGCCCGCGGTGTATCTCGACCACGCTGCCACGACCCCGATGCGCCCGGCTGCCATCGAGGCGATGACCTCTGCGTTGACCTCGGTCGGGAATGCGTCGTCACTGCACGGATCGGGCCGGCTGGCGCGGCGCCGGCTGGAGGAGTCGCGCGAGACCCTGGCCGGCCTGCTGGGCGCGCGCCCCTCGGAGGTGATCTTCACCGCCGGCGGAACCGAAAGTGACAACCTCGCCGTCAAGGGCATCTATTGGGCCCGCCGCGACGCCGACCCCGCGCGCCGCCGGATCGTCACGACCCCCGTCGAGCACCACGCGGTCCTCGACGCCGTCGAATGGCTGGTCGACCACGAAGGCGCCGAGGTGACCTGGGTGCCGGTCGACCGGCACGGAGTGGTCACTGCCGAGGCCCTGCGTACCGCGATCGGCGACGCGGGCGATGTCGCCCTGGTGACCGTGATGTGGGCCAACAACGAAGTCGGCACGATCATGCCGATCGCCGAGCTGGCCGCCGTGTGTGCGGCTGCCGGTGTCCCGATGCACAGCGACGCTGTGCAGGCGGTCGGTCAGATCCCGGTCGACTTCGCCGCGTCGGGCTTGTCGGCGATGAGTGTCACCGCGCATAAGTTCGGCGGCCCCACCGGCGTGGGCGCGCTCCTGCTACGGCGGGACACCGCGTGCGTACCGCAGCTCCACGGCGGTGGCCAGGAACGTGATGTGCGCTCGGGCACGCAGGACGTCGCCGGGGTGACGGGTATGGCCGCTGCGGCGCGCGACGCCGTCGAGACCATGGACGCCACGGCCGCCCGGGTGCGTGCCCTTCGGGACCGCATGATCGCCCAGGTTCTCGCGAGCATCGACGACGTGGAACTCAACGGCCCGTCGGGTGCCGGCCGGTTGCCCGGCAACACCCACTTCACTTTTCGCGGGTGTGAAGGTGACTCGCTGCTGATGCTGTTGGACGCCAAGGGAATCGAGTGCTCCACAGGGTCGGCGTGCACCGCGGGGGTGGCCCAACCGTCGCACGTGCTCACCGCGATGGGGGCCGATCCGGCCAGCGCCCGCGGTTCGCTGAGATTCTCGCTGGGGCACACCAGCACCGACGACGACATCGACGCGGTGCTGGCGGTCCTCCCCGCGGCGGTGGAACGCGCGCGGCAGGCGGCGTTGGCGAGCGCGGCGGGACGGGCGTAGTCATGCGGGTTCTGGTTGCGATGAGCGGCGGCGTCGACTCCTCGGTGGCGGCGGCGCGGATGGTGGACGCCGGACACGACGTGACGGGCGTGCACCTGGCGTTGTCGGCGGCGCCCGGCACGCTGCGCACCGGATCGCGCGGATGCTGCTCGAAGGAAGACGCCGGCGACGCCCGCCGTGTCGCCGATGTCCTCGACATCCCGTTCTATGTCTGGGATTTCGCCGACCGCTTCAAATCCGACGTCATCGACGACTTCGTGGAGGCCTACGCGCGCGGTGAGACTCCCAACCCGTGCGTTCGCTGCAACGAGCGGATCAAGTTCTCCGCGTTGGCCGCTCGCGCCTTGGCCCTGGGCTTCGATGCAGTGGCCTCCGGCCACTACGCGCGGCTGTCCGACGGTCGGCTGCGTCGGGCCGTGGATCACGACAAGGATCAGTCCTATGTGCTGGCGGTGCTCACCGCCGAGCAGTTGCGGCATGCGGTGTTCCCGATCGGGGACACCCCCAAGGCGCAGATCCGCGAGGAGGCCGCCCGGCGGGGACTGTCGGTCGCCGACAAGGCGGACAGCCACGACATCTGCTTCATCCCCTCCGGGGACACCCAGGCGTTCCTCGGCGCGCGGATCGGGGTGCGCAGGGGAGCCGTCGTCGACACCACCGGCGCCGTACTGGCCGAACACGATGGCGTGCACGGCTTCACGATCGGTCAGCGCAAGGGGCTCGGCATCCCCGGTCCCGGGCCCGACGGCCGACCGCGCTACGTCACCGGAATCGACGCTGACTCGGGCACCGTCTACGTCGGTGACGTCGCCGATCTCGAGGTGCACGAGCTGCGCGGACAGCGGCCCGTCTTCACCTCGGGGGTGACCCCCGACGGTCCCCTCGAGTGCACGGTGCAGGTGCGAGCCCACGGCGGCACCGCCGATGCGGTGGCCCACGTGCGTGACGGCGCCGTCGTCGTCGACCTTCGTAGCCCGCTGCGCGGGGTGGCCCCGGGGCAGACGCTCGTGCTCTACCGCCCGGACCCGCAGGGGGACGAGGTGCTGGGCAGTGCCACGATCGCCGAAGCGCGCTGATCGATCAGTTCGCTTAAGGCGCAACATCTTCCGATTGGCTGTCGTTCTCGGAGTGTGGTGCGCGGCGCTCGCTCCTGTCGCCGAGGCCGCGCCGCCGGAGCTGCCGACTCCCGGCGCCGGATTCGACTACCAACTCGGCGGCGCCTATGCGCCGCCGCCCGGCGTGACGATGGTGGAGCGCGACCGGACCGCTCGACCTGCCGGTGCGGGGTATGACATCTGCTACGTCAACGGCTTTCAGACGCAGCCCGAGGACTCGCAGCGGTTCGCCGACCAGCATCCCGTCCTCGTGGTCCGATCCGGCGGTCAGCCACTGGCCGATCCCGGCTGGCCTGACGAGTTCCTCTTCGACACCTCGACCGCCGCCAGACGTGATGCCCTTGCTGCGATGGTGACGCCGTGGATCGAGGGCTGTAGGGCATCGGGTTTCGACGCGGTCGAGATCGACAACCTGGACTCCTACACCCGCTCCGGTGGTGCGCTCACCGCCGCGGACAACCTGGCCATGGCCACGACCTACGCGCAGGCCGCACACCGGGTCGGACTGGCGATCGCGCAGAAGAACGCGGCGGAGCTCGCACCGGCGCTGCGCGCCGCGGGCTACGACTTCGCGGTCACCGAATCCTGTGTCCGCTTCACCGAATGCGCCGACTACGAGCGGCAGTATCCGGTCGTGCTCGACATCGAGTACGCCGACACAAAAGGTGGTGACGAACTCGGCGAGGATGAGTTCGCCGCCGCCTGCGCCGGCCCCGGTAGGTCCGCCGTCATGATCCTGCGCGACCACGACCTCGTCACCCCGGCCGAGGATGGCTACGTGTACCGCCGCTGCGGCACCTGATTGACAGGTGTGCACTCTGGCGTGAGGGTGACGAGGTGAACCATGCCGAGGTGCTGATCACCGCACTGCTGCTGGCCGTCGCTGCGTTGGGTGCGCTGGCGTGCCGACTCTCGGTGCCGTATCCGATCCCGTTGGTGATCGGGGGTGCACTGGCGGGTTTCATTCCGGGCCTGCCCGACATCAGCCTCGAACCCGATCTCGTGCTCGCGCTGTTCCTTCCGCCGCTGCTGTACAAGTCGGCGATCTATGCGAACTTCGGCGATTTCCGCACGGGCCTGCGTAGCCTCACGCTCAGCGCCGTGGCCCTGGTCGTCGTCACGATGGGCATCGTGGCGTGCGCCGCCCGCGCCGTCATTCCCGACATGCCCTGGGAAGCAGCCTTTGTCCTCGGTGCCATCGTGTCGCCGACCGATCCCGTCGCCGCGGCGACGATCATGCGGCGCCTCGGCGCGCCACGCCGGTTGATCAGCAGCGTCGAGGGAGAGGGGTTGTTCAACGACGCCACGGCGCTCGTCGCGTTCCGGGTCGCGGTCGCCGCGACCGTCGCGGGTGGCTTCTCGCTCGCCGATGCCGGTCTGAGTTTCGTGCTGGGTGCGCTCGGCGGTATCGGGATCGGCCTCGTGGTGGGCTGGCTGTCGGGCTGGGTGCGCGCCCGCATCTACGACGCGCAGATCAGTGTCACGATCTCGTTGCTCACCGGCTATGCCGCGTTCCTGCCCGCCGAGGCGGCGGGGGCCTCGGCCGTGCTGGCAGTCGTCACCGCCGGCATCGTGATGGCGATCCGCAGCCCCGAGGTGCTGGAGGCCCGGCCGCGGCTGCAGGGCTATTTCGTCTGGGACATCGTCGATTTCCTGATCAACGCCACGCTGTTCGCGATGATCGGTCTGCAGCTGCACTCGATCGTGTCGGGCTTGCACGAGTACCGCTTCCCGGCGCTGATGGGTTACGCGGTCGCGGTGATCGCCGCGGTGGTGGCCAGCCGTTTCCTGTGGTTCTTCTCGGTGCCCTATCTGATCCGGGTGCTCGACCGACGACCCCAGCAGCGCCGGCGACGCGCACCGGCGTCGTGGCGAGTCGTGTTGGCGTGGAGCGGGATGCGCGGGGCGGTGTCCCTCGCGGTGGCGTTGGCCGTGCCGGAGCAGACATCCGACGGGTCGCCGTTTCCGCACCGCGAGCTGATTCTGTTCCTCACGTTCGCGGTCATCTTCTTCACGTTGGTGGTGCAGGGATTGACGCTGCCGGCCCTGATCGACCGGTTGGACCGCACGGAGGATCCCGAGACCACCGAAGAGGACCGTGCGCGGCTGGCGGCGGCGCGCGCTGCGATCGAGCGTATCGACGAACTCGCCGACGAACAGTGGACGCGCACCGACACCGCAGAGCGCATGCGGGGGCTCTACGAGTACCGCACACAGCGTTTCGAGGCGCGCTTGGCCGGCGACGAAGTTGGTGAGTACGAGGAGCGTTCGCGGGCGTATCAGGACATGGTGCGGTCGGTCCTGGAGGCGCAGCGTCGCGAGCTGCTGGTGATGCGGCGGGAAGGCAAACTGTCCAATGAGGCGTTCAACCGGATTCTGTACGACATCGATCTCGAGGAGTCGCGCCTGGAGACGTGACTCCTCACACCTCGAAAGGGAAGGCCACAGGCGGACCGGACAGCATTTCCTTCGCCTTGCGGCCGAGCGCGTCGAAGATCTCCACCTCGCCCGCCTCGAGCCCGTCGAGGGCCATGGTCACGAGGTCGGCGGGATCGATGACTGCGCCCTCGCCGAACTCGATTCCCTGCTGTTCTGCGAAGTCGAAGAGCGTCTGGGTGGCGATCAAGCCCGGAATCAACGCTGCGACAAGCGTTTTCTGACCGGCGAGTTCCATGCGCACGTTGTTGGTCAGACCCCACTCGGCCGACTTCGAGGCGGCGTAGGCGGCGTTTCCGTCGACGGTCGTCCACGCTGCTGCCGACAGGACGTTGAGGACCGCGCCGCCCCCGTTGCGGGCGAGGACGGGTGCGAACGCGCGGGTCAGCGCGAGCGTGCCGAAATAGTTCGTCTCCATGACGGATCTGATCGCGGCGAGGTCTCCGGTGATCAGATTCCCTCCGGCGGTGTCGGCGGCGTTGTTGATCAGGATGTCGACGTCGGGCGCCGTCGCCACGGCGGCATCGACCTGGCTTGCGTCGGTGATGTCGAGCCTCAGTGGCTCGACTCCGGGCACGTCGATGAGTTCGGGGCGTCGCGCCGCGGCGTAGACCTTCGCCCCGCGTCGTAGCAGCTCGCTGGCGAAGGACCGGCCGAGGCCGCGGTTCGCGCCGGTCACCAGGGCGGTGGCACCAAGAATCTGCACAGGAGTTGTCCCTTCGAACAGTAAAGATGACCACGTGGTCATATTTCCACCGTGGCACAAGATGACCACGCGGTCAACTTGGTACCCTGGTGTCGTGTCCACCCCTGCCCGCCCCCAGCGCGCCGATGCCACCCGCAACCGCGCGTCGCTGGTGGCGGCGGCTGAAAAGGTGTTCGCGGAGAAAGGGCACTCCGCCTCGGTGGCCGACATCGCCGCCGCCGCGGGGGTGGCCAAGGGCACGGTGTTTCGGCACTTCGCCACCAAAGAGGATCTGATCGCCTCGGTCGTGTGCGATCACATCGCTGTATTGTCCTGCGCTGCAAGGACACTCGCAGACGCATCGGATCCGGGGGAGGCCCTGCTGGAGTTCCTCACCGTGGCTGCGGATCAGCGGCGTCAGCACGACCTGACGTTCGTTCAGACCGCCAGCGACGACGATCCCCGCGTGGTGAGGGCGCGCACCGAGCTGCACAAGAGCCTCGAGGTGCTCGTCGGGCGGGCCCGCGAGGCGGGGGCCGTGCGCTCAGACATCACCGAGGCCGACGTGTTCCTGCTGATGTGCGCGCCGGTCCATGCGGTCGAGTACGTCGCCGACCCGTCGCCGACGCTGTGGCGGCGCTATCTAGCGATCATCTTCGACGGGTTGCGGCCGCAGGGTGCGCACCCGCTCCCGCACCCGGCGCCGGTGTTGCCGTAGCTCTTCTTCTGCGGCCAGCGCCGGTCAGCCCGGCACGTTGTCGACGATGTTCGTCATCACCAGTTCGGGTACCGAGTCGGGGAACGAACAGGACGTCACCTCCACCATGACCACGGACTTCACTTGGTAATCGCGGCCGCAGGAGCCCGGCCGGATGCGCACCGAGTCGTCGGTGGCGAGCACATCGCCGACCAGCATCGAGCCCTGCTCGGTGTCGCTACATGCATCGATCCGCCGGGTCAGGTCGGCCAGCGCGGTGGCCGCGGTCGAGGTGTCGCGGTATCCGGCAGCGGCCTGGGAGAGCAAGCCGCCCCGCCGGGGGCTCTGGTAGGTGGCCTTGTGGAACTCCTCGACGTCCGGACCGAAAACCTCTGTCTCGGCGAACAGCCACCCGCACTCCTGCGGCAGGGCGAACGAATCGGGAAGGAAGCCCTGGTCCGTCGGAATATCCACGGGCACTTTGCTTTCCATGCCGGGCACGGGCGTGAGGTCGGCGCCGGCCCCACTGAGGGCCTGCATCTGCGATCGATCGAGCAGCACGGCGTCGACGTCGACCGGCGAACGGGAGTTCTCGTCGAGGGCGGGCACGGGTCGGGTGGGCGCGCCGGTCACGGCCTGCGTGCACCCGGAAATCATGACAGCCAGCGCGCACATCAGCACACGGCCCGTCATGCCCCGACACTAATGCGTCGCCTATCGTCGGGCGAGTGACTGCTTTCGCCACCGCGACAGGTATCGGATCGTGGCCGGGGGTGTCTGCCCGCGACGCAGCCGAAGTGGTGGTGGGGGAGCTGCACCGGCTACCCCATCTGGTCGAACTGCCGGGCCGCGGCGTGGGCGCCGACATGATCGGACGCGCGGGTGCGCTCCTGGTCGACATCGCGTTGGACACGGTCCCTCGGGGTTACCGCATCGCAGCAGGGCGCAGCGCTGCGACGCGCCGCGCGGTGAGCCTGCTCGACGAGGACGTCGATGCGCTCGAAGAGGCCTGGGAGAAGGCAGGTTTGCGCGGCGGGGGACCGGCTGGTCAAGGTGCAGGCGCCGGGCCCGGTGACGCTCGCCGCGCACCTGGAACTCGGTGGGGGACACCGGGCGATCACCGATGCCGGCGCCGTGCGGGATCTCACCACCTCGCTGGCCGAGGGTGTGGCGGCGCACCGTGCGGAGCTCGAACGGCGACTGCAGGCCACCGTCGTCGTGCAGTTCGACGAGCCCACCCTGCCCGCGGCACTGGCCGGACGGCTGAGCGGGGTGAGCAGTCTCAACCCGGTTCACCCGGTGGACGCGGCCGTGGTGACCGGTCTGCTCGACGAGTGTGTCGCCCGCGTCGGCGGTGAGGTCGCCGTGCACTGCTGCGCCTCCGATGTCCCTTGGACGGTGTTGCAGCGCAGCACGATTGCCGCGGTGATGGTCGACGTGCGGACCCTCGACGCGGCCGATCTCGACGGGGTCGGGGAGTTCCTCGAGTCCGGCCGCACGGTGCTGCTCGGTGCGGTGCCCGCGCTCGCGCCCTCGCCCCGGCCCGCTGTCGAGGAGGTCGCCGCCACGGTGGCCGCGGTGACCGACCGGCTCGGCTTCCCGAGGACCGTGCTGCGCGACCGGGTGGGTGTCACGCCGGGATGCGGGCTCGCGTCGGCAACGGTCGAGTGGGCCAGGCGCGCGGTCGAGTTGGCGCAGAAGGTCGCCGACGGCCTGGCCGAGGACCCGGACTCGGCGTAGCGCTCACGCCGGGTAGTGCTCAAGCGTTGCGTAGATCCTTGCGCAGGATCTTCCCCGACGCGGATTTCGGTATGGCGTCGATGAATTGGACCTGACGCACCTTCTTGTAGGGCGCCACCTGGCCCGCGACGAACTCGATGACTTCGTCCTCGGTCAGCTCCCCGTCGGCCTGCTTCACCACGTACGCCTTGGGCACCTCTTCGCCCTCGTCGTTCGGCACCCCGATCACCGCCGCGTCGGCGATGCCCGGATGGCCCAGCAGCACGGCTTCCAGCTCGGCCGGGGGCACCTGGTAACCCTTGTACTTGATCAGCTCTTTGAGCCGGTCGACGATGTAGACACAGCCGTGGGCGTCCACCTGCGCGAGGTCGCCGGTGTGCAGCCAGCCCTCGTCGTCGATCGTGGACTGCGTGGCCTCGGTGTTGTTCAGGTATCCGGCCATCACGTTGGGGCCCTTGAACCACAGCTCGCCGGTGGCGCTGACACCCTCCTCCGGCGGGTTGATGTCCGCACCCGTCTCGGGGTCGACGATCTTGGAGGCCGCGTTCGAGACGGTCCAGCCCACCGAACTCAGCGGCGCGTCGACGTGCATGTCGTGCTTGCCCGCGTCGAACGGGGTGATGTGGCTGACGGGGCTGAGTTCACTCATCCCGTAGCCCTGCACCACGCGGCAGTCCAGGCGCTCGGCCACGGCGCGACCGAGGTCGGCGTCCAGCGGAGCCGCCCCCGACATCACGACCTTCAGGGAGGACAGGTCGTGCTCGTCGACCAGCGGGTGCTTGGCGAGCGCGACGGCCACCGGCGGCGCGATGAAGGCGATCGTGCACCGGTGCTCGGCGATGTTGCCCAGGAACTGGCCCAGGTCGAAGCTCGGCATGATGATCAAGCGAGCCCGCGCGTGCAGCGCGGCGTTGAGAAGCACCGTCATGCCGTAGATGTGGAAGAACGGCAGCACCGCCAGCACGACGTCGTCGGGCACCATGCCGTGCAGCGGCCGGATCTGCGCGACGTTGGCCACCAGGTTGCGGTGGGTGAGCATCACACCTTTGGGGTTGCCCGTCGTCCCGGAGCTGTAGGGCAGGGCGGCCAGATGCGACGACGGGGCGAAGGTCACGTCCGGAGGCGGGGGATTGCCGTCGAGGAGTTCGACCGCGTTGGGGTGGCCGTCGGCGCCGCGGCCCGCTCCGTCGAGCACCACGAGGTTCTCGGCGGGCATTCCGACCAGCTCGACGGCCTCGGCGGCCTGAGGCGCCAGTGCTGACACCGTGATCAGCATGGCTGCGCGCGAATCCGTCAGCTGCTTGGCGATGTCCTTCGCGGTGAACAGCGCGTTGATGGTCGTCGCGGTCGCGCCGGCGCGCAGGATGCCGTGGAACGCCACGGCGAACGCCGAGCTGTTGGGGGCCAACAGCCCGACGACGTCGCCGACCCCCAATCCGCGTGCCGCCAGGGCGCCCGCGAATGAGTCGATGCGCCCGACCATTTCGCGATAGCTGGTGTGGCGGCCGGTCGTGGAATCGACCAGCGCGACCCGGTCCAGGTGTTCGGCGTCGGGGCCCGCCAGCCCGGAGAACAGATAGTCGTAGACACTTGCGGTGGGGATGTCGACTTCGGGGAAGGGGCTCGAGAAGCTCATGGTGTCTCCGATCGAATCATGTCCGGGGCGCGCCGGGTCGGTCTTCGTCGAGCTGCCTGATCAATTTCTTCGGCGCGATCATCCGGTAGGACGCGTCGACGAGTTCTGCGACCTCGGCCCAGTCGGGTTCGCCCGCGGCGAGGTCCAGCCCGAGCCACCCGAACGGGCCCAGGTAGGCGGGCAGGAAGAAGCGGTCGTCCTGCTCGAGGGCCAGTCGATCGCTCTCGTCGACCTTGACCAGCACCGAATACGGGTACCGCACGTGGTCGGGGGTGCTCTTCCGGGAGCCGCCGTACACGGCGAACATCTTCGGCGCGCAGAACACGGGCCTGCCGTGCGAGACCTTCTCGAACGCGCCTGGGTAGGCCAGCGCGATCGCGCGCACCTCCGCGAGCCCGGGGTCGTGTTCGGAGAACATGACCGGATGGGGCATGTCTGCAGCGTAGCCAGAAGCGGCGGCCGTCGTGTCGGTGCTCTTCGATAGCCTGCCAGGGTGAGTCCGAAGCCGTCCCCGAATCCCGAGGCAGTGCTGGCCGAGCAGGCCGACGACGCCCCGGACGCCGAGGTGCGTCGGCGCTGGCAGGAGCTCGCCGACGAGGTGCGCGAGCACCAGTTCCGCTACTACGTGCGTGATGCACCGATCGTGTCCGACGCCGAGTTCGACACCCTGCTGCGTCGGCTGCAGACGCTCGAGGAGGAGCATCCCGAGCTGCGCACACCCGACTCGCCGACCCAGCTCGTCGGTGGTGCCGGCTTCGCGACCGACTTCACCCCGGCCGATCACCTCGAACGAATGCTCAGCCTGGACAACGTCTTCGACCCCGAGGAGCTGGCCGCCTGGGCGGCGCGCATCGCGGGGGAGATCGGCCCGGACGCTCAGTACCTGTGTGAGCTGAAGATCGACGGCGTGGCACTCGCACTCGTCTACCGCGATGGCCGGCTCGTCCGCGCCGCCACCCGGGGCGACGGCCGCACCGGCGAGGACGTCACGCTGAACGCGCGCACCATTTCCGACATCCCCGAAACCCTGACGGGCACAGACGAATTCCCGGTACCTCCGGTCTTGGAGGTGCGCGGTGAGGTGTTCTTCCGGGTGGCGGACTTCGAAGAGCTGAACGCGGGGCTGGTCGCCGAGGGCAAGCCGCCGTTCGCCAATCCGCGTAACAGCGCTGCGGGCTCGCTGCGCCAGAAGAATCCGGCGGTGACGGCGAAGCGTCGGCTGCGGATGATCTGCCACGGGCTGGGGCACATCGAGAGTCCCGGCGGTTTCCCGTTTGCGACACTGCACGACGCCTACCGGGCGCTCGGAGCGTGGGGTCTGCCGGTGTCTGCGCACACCGCCCAGGTCAAGGGTCTGCAGGCGGCCACCGAACGCATCGCCTACTGGGGCGAGCACCGCCACGATGTCGAGCACGAGATCGACGGTGTGGTGGTCAAGGTCGACGAGGTGGCGCTGCAGCGCCGCCTCGGCGCTACCTCGCGGGCTCCCCGGTGGGCGATCGCCTACAAATATCCGCCGGAGGAGGCCACCACCAAGCTCCTCGACATCCGCGTCAACGTGGGCCGCACCGGACGGGTGACACCGTTCGCCTACATGGAGCCGGTCAAGGTCGCCGGTTCGACGGTCGGGTTGGCCACGCTGCACAACGGTTCGGAGGTCAAGCGCAAAGGCGTGCTGATCGGCGACACGGTGGTGATCCGCAAAGCCGGCGACGTCATTCCAGAGGTGCTCGGCCCCGTGGTGGATCTGCGGGACGGCTCCGAGCGCGAGTTCACGATGCCGACGCACTGTCCCGAATGCGGGACCGAGCTGGCGCCGGCCAAAGAGGGCGACGCCGACATCCGCTGTCCCAACTCGCGGTCCTGCCCGGCGCAGTTGCGCGAGCGGGTGTTCCACGTCGCCGGCCGCGGTGCCTTCGACATCGAAGGGCTGGGCTACGAAGCCGCCACCGCGTTGCTGGCCGCCGGGGTGATCACCGACGAGGGTGACCTGTTCGGGCTCACCGCCGAGGACCTGCTGCGCACCGAGTTGTTCACCACCAAGGCCGGCCAGGTCTCGGCGAACGGCAAGCGGCTGCTGGCCAATCTGGACAAGGCCAAGGCGCAGCCGCTGTGGCGGGTGCTCGTGGCGCTGTCCATCCGGCACGTCGGTCCGACCGCCGCCCGCGCTCTCGCCACCGAATTCGGCAGCCTCGAGGCGATCACGTCGGCGTCGGAAGAACAGCTCGCCGCCACCGAAGGTGTCGGTCCGACCATCGCCGCCGCCGTCGTCGACTGGTTCACCGTCGACTGGCACCGCGCGATCGTCGACAAATGGCGGGCCGCCGGGGTCCGGATGGAAGACGAGCGCGACGCGAGCATCGAGCGCACGCTCGAGGGGCTCTCGATCGTCGTCACGGGATCACTGACGGGATTCAGCCGCGACGACGCGAAAGAGGCGATCATCGCGCGCGGCGGCAAAGCCGCCAGCTCGGTGTCGAAGAAGACGGCCTACGTGGTCGCCGGAGATGCGCCGGGATCGAAGTACGACAAGGCGATCGAACTGGGCGTCCCGGTGCTGGACGAGGACGGATTCCGCCGTCTGCTCGACGAGGGCCCCGACAATGTCGCATCCGAGGTCGCATCCGAGGTCGCGCCAGAGACCGACGCGCAGGTCGATTCGGATGTCGAGCCCGAGGGCTAACGCAGGATCGTCGCGATGATCCCCGCGAGGTAACCCAACCGCGCGACCTCGCTCGGGCGGAACTCGGGTCCACCCGGCCGGCCGAGCACGATCGCGGTGCGGGGGTCCCCCAGCGGTGCGGCAGCCAGTGTCGTGTCCATGTCACGCCAGACCTGCGGCACCCAGTCCGCGTGACCGTCAAGGGTCTTCGCTGAGTCCAGCGGCAGCCACGGTGTCTGCGCGGCCTGGGTTTCGGGCGCACCGGAGCTGCCGACCACTCGGTGCGGCCCCTGTTCGGTGAGGCGGGTCACGGTGCACCAGCCGACCCGCAGCACCTTGGGCGCTTCGTCGACGAGCACCTGCAGGCGACGGTCCTTGCCGTCCGCGGCGGCCACGTGGTCGATCAATTCGAGTTCGCGGTGCGCTTCGAGCAGACCGGTGTGGGGCCGGATGCTGTCGACGTAGACACCGTTGAGCTTCTCGGCCGCGGTGATCAGCATGTCGGGCATGGCGCCGGGCGGGAGCTCGACCACCAGGTCGTCGACGGCGTAGCCGGAGGTTCGCTCGACCACGTCGAGCGAGAGGATGTCGGCGCCGACGGAGCCCAGGGCCACGGCAAGGGAACCGAGACTGCCCGGCCTGTCCTCCAGCTCGACGCGCAGCAGATACGACGGCACGCGCAACACTGTGTCACGGACTCCTGGGCACCGGCGACTCGGGCGAAAGCCCCGCCGTCACGGTGAACTAGGCTTCGGGGTCGTGTCCCAGATCTCCCGAGACGAGGTAGCGCACTTGGCGCGGCTGGCCCGTCTGGCCCTGACCGACGACGAACTGAGCAGTTTCGCGGGTCAGCTCGACGCCATCCTCGGCCACGTCAGCCAGATCCAAGCCGTCGACGTCGCCGGCGTCGAAGCGACCGACAATCCGCTCGCGAGCGTGAACGTCTTCCGGTCTGACGAGCCGCAGCCGTGCCTGACGCAGGACCAGGCGCTGGCCGAGGCGCCCAACGCCGCCGACGGACGCTTCGCCGTGCCGCGCATCCTGGGAGAGCCCGAATGACTCAGACAGACCTGATCCGGCTCGACGCCGCCACGCTGGCAGCCAAGATCGCCGCCGGCGACGTGTCCTCGGTCGAGGCGACGCAGGCCTGCCTCGATCAGATCGCCGCCACCGACGGCCAGTACCACGCCTTCCTGCACGTCGCTGGTGAGCAGGCCTTGGCGGCTGCCGCCGAGGTCGACAAGTCCGTGGCCGCGGGTGAGCCGCTGAGCTCGCCGCTGGCCGGCGTTCCGCTCGCCCTCAAGGACGTGTTCACCACCGCCGACATGCCCACGACCTGCGGGTCGAAGATCCTCGAGGGCTGGACGTCCCCGTACGACGCGACGGTGACGGCCCGGCTGCGCGCCGCCGGCGTTCCGATCCTCGGCAAGACCAACATGGACGAGTTCGCGATGGGCAGCTCGACCGAGAACTCGGCATACGGGCCCACCCGCAACCCGTGGGACACCGAGCGGGTGCCCGGGGGTTCCGGCGGTGGCAGCGCGGCCGCGCTGGCCGCGTTCCAGGCCCCGCTGTCGATCGGCTCGGACACCGGCGGGTCGATCCGCCAGCCTGCCGCGCTGACCGCCACCGTCGGGGTGAAACCGACCTATGGCACGGTGTCGCGCTACGGCCTCATCGCGTGTGCGTCCTCGCTGGACCAGGGCGGCCCGTGTGCCCGCACCGTGCTCGACACCGCACTGCTGCACCAGGTCATCGCCGGCCACGATCCGCTGGATTCGACGTCGATCGACGCCGAGGTGCCCGACGTGGTCGCGGCGGCGCGGGCCGGCGCGGCCGGTGACCTCAACGGCGTGCGCATCGGGGTGGTCAAGCAGCTGCGTAGCGGCGAGGGCTACCAGCCCGGCGTCCTCGCGTCGTTCACCGCGGCCGTCGAGCAGCTCAGCGCGCTCGGCGCGGAGATCACCGAGGTGGACTGCCCGCACTTCGACTACTCGCTGCCGGCGTACTACCTGATCCTTCCGTCGGAGGTGTCGTCGAACCTCGCGAAGTTCGACGGCATGCGTTACGGCCTGCGCGTCGGCGACGACGGCACCCACAGTGCCGAAGAGGTGATGGCCCTGACCCGGGCTGCCGGCTTCGGTCCGGAAGTCAAGCGCCGCATCATGATCGGTGCCTATGCGCTGTCTGCCGGCTACTACGACGCGTACTACAACCAGGCTCAGAAGGTGCGCACGTTGATCGCGCGCGACCTCGACGAGGCGTATCAGCGCGTCGACGTGCTGGTGTCACCGGCCACGCCGACCACCGCGTTCCGCCTCGGCGAGAAAGTCGACGATCCGCTGTCGATGTACCTGTTCGACCTGTGCACCCTTCCGCTGAACCTGGCCGGCCACTGCGGGATGTCGGTGCCCTCCGGTCTGTCGAGCGACGACAACCTGCCGGTCGGGCTGCAGATCATGGCGCCGGCGCTGGCCGACGACAGGCTCTACCGCGTGGGTGCGGCCTATGAAGTTGCCCGGGGTCCCCTGCCAACTGCGCTCTGACAGGGGAGGATGGTCACCATGCGTATCGGAGTGCTGACCGGCGGTGGTGACTGTCCTGGCCTGAACGCGGTGATCCGGGCGGTGGTGCGCACCTGCGACGTGCGATACGGGTCGTCGGTGGTGGGCTTCCAGGACGGCTGGCGCGGCCTGCTCGAAGATCGGCGCATTCAGCTGCGCAACGACGATCGCAACGACCGGTTGCTCGCCAAGGGCGGCACGATGCTCGGCACGGCGCGGGTCAACCCCGACAAGCTGCGCGCCGGCCTCGATCAGATCAAGCAGACGCTCGAGGACAACGGCATCGACGTACTGATCCCGATCGGTGGCGAGGGCACGCTGACCGCGGCGCACTGGCTCTCCGAGGAGAACGTCCCCGTCGTCGGCGTGCCGAAGACGATCGACAACGACATCGACTGCACCGACGTGACTTTCGGGCACGACACGGCCCTGCACGTCGCCACCGACGCCATCGACAGGTTGCACAGCACCGCGGAATCGCACCAGCGCGTCATGCTCGTCGAGGTCATGGGCCGGCACGCCGGCTGGATCGCGCTGAATGCGGGCCTGGCCTCGGGCGCCCACATGACGCTGATTCCCGAGCAGCCCTTCGACGTCGAAGAGGTGTGCCGGTTGGTCAAACAGCGCTTCGTACGCGGGGATTCGCACTTCATCTGCGTGGTCGCCGAGGGGGCCAAGCCGGCCGAAGGCTCGATGCAGCTGCGGGCGGGCGGGATCGACGAGTTCGGTCACGAGAGGTTCACCGGGGTGGCCCAGCAGCTCGCCATCGAGGTCGAGAAACGGATCAACAAAGAGGTGCGGGTGACCGTGCTGGGCCACGTGCAGCGCGGCGGCACCCCGACGCCGTATGACCGTGTGCTGGCGACCCGTTTCGGGGTTAACGCCGCCGACGCGGCGCACGCGGGGGAGTACGGGATGATGGTGTCGCTGCGGGGCCAGGAGATCGGTCGAGTGCCGCTCGCCGACGCGGTGCGCCAGCTCAAGCTCGTGCCGCAGAGCCGCTACGACGACGCCGCGGAGTTCTTCGGCTGAGTCCTCTCGGCGTCGGGGCCCCACGCCGGGGGAAAGAGCCCGTTCTTCGTGTCGCACGGCAGACTTACACCTATGCACGACGAGTCGCGGCAACCTCATTCCGCGCGCCTCACCGTCGATGAGGCCGGCGTCGTTCTCGAGACCGAGCCGTCGGTCGCGCGCTTGCTGGGCGAGAACGCCGTCGTGGGCGCCGATCTGAGGCGCTTCCTCGACTGCAGCGTCTCGGCCGAGGTGATCGACTATCTGAGCGGACAGCATCGTCACGCGGCCGTGTTCGACTCCGCGTCCGACTGTGTGGCCTTGCGCATCGTTGTCCGACCTGACGCTCAGCGTGGTCGCTATGTCGTCGACCTCGAGAACGTCACCGCCGCGCGGGCCCGCCTGCGTCGCCTGCACCTGACCGAGGCCACGATCGACCGCGTCACCGACATGATCATCTGGCTGGACCGCGAGGGTCGATACGTCTTCGTCAACGCCGCCGCCAGTAGGCTGCTCGGCTACACCGCCGAGGAACTGTCCAGGCTCCGGGTGGTCGACGTCGATCCGCTCTTCGACGAGGACATCTGGCGGCGCCACTGGCAAGAGATCGTGGAGCGCCAGTCATTCGTCATCGAAACGGTCAACACCACCAAGGACGGAACCGACATACCGATAGAGGTGACGGTCAACTACGTCAACTTCGACGGCGAGGAATACAACTGTTCGATCGTCCGGGACATCACTGAGCGAAAGGTCGTCGAGTCCCGGTTGCTGCAATTGAACGAGGAGATCACCCGCTTGTCGGTCACCGACGATCTCACGGGAATCGCCAATCGGCGCAGATTCGATGCGGTGCTTGCCGAATTCATCGACAGCCACACCCGCACCGGGGACCCGCTGTCGGTCATCATGATCGACATCGACCACTTCAAGGTGTTCAACGACCATCTGGGCCACGCCGCCGGGGATGAGTGTCTTCGCCGGGTGGCCGAAGTGCTCGACCACATCGCCGCCGAGCGGAGGGGACTCGCGGCCCGATACGGCGGTGAAGAGTTCCTGTGCCTTCTTCCACGCGCGGACGAATCGGTCGCAGCCGATGTCGCATTGCAGTGCCAGACTGCGATCGCTCGGTTGGAGGTCGCGCATCCCGCGTCGTCGACGGCCGCCACGGTCACCGTCAGCGCCGGTGTGCTGACCTGCCGCCACCCCTTCGACACCGCGGCCATCCTGGCCGGTGTCGATGCCCAGCTCTATCGCGCCAAGCGGGAGGGCCGTAACCGGGTGGTGTCCGGACCGGACACCGGTGCGGGCACGCGGAGCACTTAGGATCGGGGCCATGACTTCCGTGACCTCGGCCACCGCACCGCTGCTGGACTACGACCAGGTCATCGCCTCCTACGAGCCGGTGCTGGGTCTCGAGGTGCACGTCGAGCTCTCTACACAGACCAAGATGTTCTGCGGGTGCCCGAACCGCTTCGGCGGCGAACCCAACACCCAGGTGTGCCCGGTGTGCCTCGGGCTGCCGGGCTCCCTGCCGGTGCTCAACGAGGCCGCCGTCGAATCCGCGATCCGCATCGGCCTGGCGCTGAACTGCCAGATCGCGCCGTGGGGCCGGTTCGCCCGCAAGAACTACTTTTATCCCGATCAGCCGAAGAACTACCAGATCAGCCAGTACGACGAACCGATCGCGGTCAACGGATACCTCGACGTTCCGCTCGACGACGGCAGCACGTGGCGCGTGGAGATCGAGCGCGCGCACATGGAGGAGGACACCGGCAAGCTGACCCACCTGGGCAGCGACACCGGCCGGATCGCCGGCGCGACGACCTCGCTCGCCGATTACAACCGCTCCGGCGTGCCGCTGATCGAGATCGTCACCAAGCCGATCGAAGGCACCGGTGACCGCGCACCTGAGATCGCGCGGGCCTACGTGACCGCACTGCGAGACCTGTTGCGCGCGTTGGACGTATCCGATGTCCGCATGGATCAGGGCTCGATGCGCTGCGACTCGAACGTCTCGATCAAACCGATTGGCCGAGCCGAATTCGGTACCCGCACAGAGACCAAGAACGTCAACTCGCTCAAGAGCGTGGAAGTCGCCGTGCGCTACGAAATGCGCAGGCAGGCAGCGGTTCTGGAGTCCGGCGGCACCGTGACCCAGGAGACCCGGCACTTCCACGAGGACGGTTACACCTCGCCGGGCCGCAGCAAGGAGACCGCGCAGGACTACCGGTACTTCCCGGAACCTGATCTCGAGCCCGTCGCCCCCAGCGACGAACTCGTCGAACGGCTGCGCGCCACCATCCCGGAACTTCCGTGGTTGGCGCGCAAGCGAGTTCAACAGGATTGGGGCATCTCCGACGAGGTGATGCGCGACCTCGTCAACATCGGTGCGCTGGACCTGATCACCGCCACCGTCGCGCACGGGGCCTCCAGCGACGCCGCGCGTGCCTGGTGGGGAAACTTCCTGGTGCAGAAGGCCAACGAACAAGGGGTTGAGCTCGACGCGCTCGCGATCACCCCCGCTCAGGTGGCCGCCGTGGTCGAGCTCGTCGACGACGGCAAGCTGTCGAACAAGCTCGCCCGCCAGGTCGTCGAGGGTGTGCTGGCCGGTGAGGGTGAACCCGACGAGGTGATGACCGCGCGCGGTCTCGCGGTGGTCCGCGACGACTCACTGATCCAGTCCGCGGTCGACGAGGCGCTGGCCGCCAACCCCGACATCGCCGAGAAGATCCGCGGTGGCAAGGTCGCCGCTGCCGGCGCGATCGTCGGCGCGGTGATGAAGGCGACCAAGGGGCAGGCGGACGCCGCGCGCGTGCGCGAGCTGGTCATGGCCGCCTGCAGTTGACGCTCCGATGACGCGCGCCCAGGACCTGGTACTGCGCCTGCTCTCGCATCCGTTGCGACTGCTCTCGCTGCGCTCGATCGTCATCCTGGCCCAGGTCGGCGTGATCATCCTGGTGCTCACCCTCGGCATCTGGGTGTGGGTGGGCGTCACCAACGACCAGTACGACCAGCTCGACCGGCGGCTGGACTCGCTGTCGAGCCTCGGTGACGTCAACACGCTGCTGCGCAGCGCGCAGGAGGGCGTTGGGCCCGAACCGGCCGAGGGGGGACTAGTGCGGACTGCGCGCATCGGCCCCGTCGTCGTCTCGATGCCGCCCGACATCGCCCTGCCCGAGCTGCCCAACGGATACGCCGACGCGACCATCGGCGGCGTCGAATACCGGGTCCGGACGATCACCACCGGGGCCGCGTCGATCGCACTCGGCGCGCCGCTGGCCGACACCAAGGCCCGGATCGACTCGCTGCACTGGCGGGTGTTCTGGATCTGCACCGGCGTGATCCTGGCCACGCTGCTGGTGGGGTGGGTGATCGCGCTGATCATGGTCAACCCGTTCCGGCTGCTCGCCCAGCAGGCGCGCGCCATCAACGCCCAGTCCAACCCAGACGAAGTACAGGTGCGCGGGGTGTGGGAAGCCGTCGAGATCTCCGAGGCGGTGGAGGGGATGCTCGCGCGGATCGGTGACGAGCAGCAGCGGACCCGGGCGGCGCTGGAGTCGGCGCGCGACTTCGCCGCGGTGGCCTCGCACGAACTGCGCACCCCGTTGACGGCCATGCGCACCAACCTCGAAGTGCTGATGACGCTCGATCTGGGCCCCGAGCAGCGCCGCGAGGTCATCGGTGACGTCATGCGCACGCAGACTCGCATCGAGGCCACGCTGTCGGCACTCGAGCGGCTGGCCCAAGGCGAGCTCACCACGACGGCGGACTTCGTCCCCCTCGACGTCGCCGAACTCCTCGACCGCGCCGCCCACGACGCCATGCACAACTACCCGGGTCTGGAGGTCACTCTGGCCTCGTCGACGACGGTGTTGATGCTGGGCATGCCCGCGGGTCTGCGGCTGGTGGTGGACAACGCGATCGCCAACGCCGTCAAGCACGGCGGCGCCACGCGCGTTCAGCTCAGCGTGATCAGTTCGGCCGACGGAGTCGAGATCGCCGTGGACGACAACGGTTCCGGCGTCCCCGACGAGGAACGTCTGGAAGTCTTCCGACGCTTCCACCGGGGGTCCACCGCGTCGCGCTCGGGCTCAGGCCTGGGGCTGGCACTCGTCGCTCAGCAGGCCGAAATCCACGGCGGCACAGCGGCATTGGAGCACAGTCCGTTGGGCGGGACGCGCCTGATCCTGCGCTTGCCCGGATCAGGTCCCAGCCAGATCTGAGTAGCTCTACGTCTTTTCGTCGTTCGCCCGCGGGAAGCCGCCGCCCTGCGGGAACAGCGGGAACACGACATCGTCGAGCCTCTGTGCGTCCCCGGAGGTCTTGTTGACCGTCGCACCCCAGATGTTGCCGTCGGGTGCGACCTGAAGCGCCCAGGCGTGACCGTGCTGGTCCTGGCGCACCACCTCGGGCTCGCCGGTCACCGCGCCGGTGTCGGGCGCCATCCGCACCGCGACGGTCTGCTTGGTATTGACGAGGTTCACCAGCACTGTGCCGTCGAGCGCCGCGCAGCCGGCCACCCCCGGGCGGTCGGGCCAGGACCACACGGTCGAGATCTTCGAGTCCTTGGTGATGCGCTGCAGCCGATCGCCGGTCGGTGTCCGGTCGGTGACGTAGAGCGATTCGTCGGACGGGTCGATGCACATGCCGCCCCCGGGGCCGAGGCCCGACAGCGCAGTGGTGGTGGGCGCCTGGTTGACCGTGGTGGGCTGTTCGATGCGCAGCAGCTTGCCCGCCATCGACGTGGGATCCGAAGCCAGCGCCGGATCGCCCGCGTCGCCGGTCTGCACCATTAGCGTGGTCGGGCTGGTGAACACGAGTGACCCGGTGTTGCCGGTGGCGCCCTTCGGGATGCCGGTCAGGATCGGCTTGGGCACGTCGCCGTCGGCGATGCGCACCACCCTGTTGTCGGTCGGCGTGCTGATGTAGGCGTAGGTCAGCCGGTCCTGCTGGTAGGTGGGCGACTGCACGATGTCCATCAGCCCGCCGTCACCGCTGCCGTCGACCGGGATCGTCATCTTGACGAACGGTTCGGCCTTCGTCGCGACCTGCTTGACCGCGCCGGTCACCCGCTCGGCGACCAGCGCCGACTGGCTGTCCGGCAGCATGATCAGCCCGCTCGTGCTGTCCAGGCAGCCCTGCATCACCCCGGGGGCCGGGCACTGCTTCGGGAACGGCTGGCCGGGCAGGGGCGGCGGCGGGGGCGGCGTCGACGTGGCGCCGGGCGCCATCTGCGGCTCGGTGGTGTAGGGCTGCGACTGGGCCGAATCAAAACGCGCACAGCCGGTGATGCCGAGCAGCGCAGCACTGGCCACCACCGTGGCGGTCCGCAACGAGCGGCGTCGACTCATGCGAGCCAGATTACGGATCGTTGCGCAGTGCTCGCCACGGCGCCCGCGCGCCCACCGGGTCGGGGCGCCGTCACCAGCGAGAAAACACGTGGTCGGGCGCGCCGAGCGAATTCCCGGCCACGACCTGAGCAGCACTTACCCTGACTGGTGTGACCAGCCCGCATGACTCGCAACCCTGGCAGCGGCCCGCCGACTCGAGTGGCCGGCCCGCGTCGGCGCGTCTGGTGGACCCCGAGGACGACCTGCCCTCGGAACACTACGGCGGCGACTTCGAGACCACGGCGATTCCGCGCTACGACACCGCGAAACCGGCTGATCAGCAACCGTTCGGGCTGTTGGGCGACGCCGAACCCCTTCCGTACGTGCAGCCGAGCACCGGTCTGGCACCGGGCGCCTACGGATCGACGACGGCAGCGCCGACCGAGGTCGGCGTCTTTGACGAGGATCGCGCGCGGGATCGCCGCGGCACCCAGGACCTCGGTCTGTTGGTGCTGCGCGTCGCCGTCGGGGCTCTGCTGGTGGGTCATGGTCTGCAGAACCTGTTCGGGCTGTGGGGCGGGCCCGGCTTGGGCGGATTCCGTGACTACCTCGACGGCGTGGGATTCCGGTACGCCGAGATCCTGGGCTACGTCGCCGCGGGCGGCGAGATCGCGGCCGGCATCCTGCTGGTACTGGGACTGTTCACCCCGGTGGCAGCAGCCGGAGCGCTGGCCTACCTGATCAACGGGGTGCTCGCCGAGGCCGTCGAGGCCCACAATGACGCGCGACTGTCGGCGTTCCTCACCGACGGCCACGAGTACCAGGTCATGCTCGTCGCCGCCGTCGCGGCGATCATCCTGACGGGCCCCGGGCGCTACGGCCTCGACGGCGGGCGCGGGTGGGCTCGCCGGCCGTTCCTCGGCTCCTTGGCCGCGTTGGTTCTCGGCATCGGTGCCGGCGTCGCGATCTGGGTGCTGCTCAACGGCGCGAACCCGCTGTCCTGACGGTCACTCGTACGGGTTCGGCACCCGGCCGCCGCTGGCGGCGGTCAGCACGGGCAGGCTAGCGAACGTGACGGCAGGCAGCGCGGTCTCGCTGCCGTCGCTGCGTCGCGCCAGAGCCCAGGCTTTCTTGCCGAAGCGCAACCCGTCGATGTCCTCCCAGCGCATCGTCTGCGTCCCCAACAGGGTGCGCACGGTGACGGTGTCGCGGTCGGCGACCGTGCGGTAGCGCGCCACCGCGACCGACAGCGCGACGGGGATCACCAACAGAACCGCGAACCAGCCGGGCCCGGCGAACACGATGGACAGCAGGGCCAGTGCGAACAGGGCGACGGCGAGATGCGCCATGGGGGATATGCGGATCACGACCGGGGCGGGCGACGACGCGGTGGATGCCATGGGCCCATCATCCCATCCCTGCCGAGCGAGGAATTTGACCGAAGTCCGGTTCGCGAGCTACCGTCGGGAGCTATGCAGATCCCGGGCTCGCTCGTAGTAATTGGGTTGCGCGTTGATGCCGCGCTAGCCCCGGTCCGGGCATAGCACAACCGCATCGACGCGCAACCCTCGCTCAGCCTCCCGGCTGACGGGGGTTTTTTGTTGCCCCAGCACTGATTTGAGAAGATCTACCCAAGCCATACAGGCCGGACAGGACACAAGAGGACACCGTGAGCGCACCCACCACGCGAGCACCTGAGCAGCCGGCGACCCCGG
This sequence comes from Mycobacterium kyogaense, assembly GCF_036946525.1. Classification (GTDB taxonomy): domain Bacteria; phylum Actinomycetota; class Actinomycetes; order Mycobacteriales; family Mycobacteriaceae; genus Mycobacterium; species Mycobacterium kyogaense_A. The sequence continues at coordinate 42,559 of NZ_JAQIIY010000033.1, forward strand.
CCAACGGGACCCGCACCGCCGCCCCGACCACGCCGCAACCCAAAACCGTTGCGCCACATCAGCTCACCGGCGCACAAGCCGTCATCCGTGCCCTCGAGGAACTCGACGTCGACGTCATCTTCGGCATCCCCGGCGGTGCGGTGCTGCCCGTCTACGACCCGCTCTACGACTCGGTGAAGCTGCGCCACGTGCTGGTCCGGCACGAGCAGGGCGGCGGCCACGCCGCCAGCGGCTATGCCCACGCCACCGGCCGCGTCGGTGTGTGCATGGCCACCTCGGGCCCGGGCGCCACCAACCTGGTGACACCACTGGCCGACGCCTACATGGACTCGATCCCGGTGGTGGCCATCACCGGTCAGGTCGGCCGAGCACTCATCGGTACCGACGCTTTCCAGGAAGCCGACATCTCCGGCATCACCATGCCCGTCACCAAGCACAACTTCCTGGTCCGCAACGGTGACGACATCGCGCGCGTCATCGCCGAGGCGTTCCACATCGCCGCCAGCGGTCGGCCCGGCCCGGTGCTGGTGGACATCCCCAAGGACGTGCTGCAGGGGGAGTGCACGTTCGCCTGGCCGCCGAAGTTCGAACTCCCCGGCTACAAGCCGAACACCAAGCCGCACAACCGGCAGATCCGGGAGGCCGCCAAGCTGATCGCGGCCGCCCGCAAGCCGGTCCTCTACGTCGGCGGCGGCATCATACGCGGCGAGGCCTCGGAGGAACTGCTGGCGCTGGCCGAACTCACCGGCATCCCGGTGGTCACCACGCTGATGGCGCGCGGCGCGTTCCCCGACAGCCATCCGCAGAACATGGGCATGCCCGGCATGCACGGCACGGTGGCCGCGGTGGCTGCCCTGCAGCGCAGCGATCTGCTGATCGCGCTGGGCACCCGCTTCGACGACCGGGTGACCGGCAAGCTGGATTCCTTTGCGCCCGAAGCCAAAGTGATCCACGCCGACATCGACCCCGCCGAGATCGGCAAGAACCGGCACGCCGACGTGCCGATCGTGGGTGACGTGAAGGCCGTCATCGCCGATCTGATCGACGCCCTCGGCCGCGACAGCGGACTGGGCTCGACGCCGCTGGACAACTGGCGGGAGTACCTGAGCGGAATCCAGTCGACCTATCCGCTGAGCTACGGTCCGCAGAGCGACGGCAGCCTCTCGCCCGAGTACGTCATCGAGACGCTGGGCAAGATCGCCGGTCCCGACGCGATCTACGTGGCAGGCGTGGGCCAGCATCAGATGTGGGCGGCGCAGTTCATCTCCTACGAAAAGCCCAAGACATGGCTCAACTCCGGTGGTCTCGGCACGATGGGCTACGCGGTGCCCGCGGCAATGGGCGCGAAGATGGGGTGCCCGGACACCGAGGTGTGGGCCATCGACGGTGACGGCTGCTTCCAGATGACGAATCAGGAGCTCGCCACCTGCGCCATCGAAGGGGTGCCGATCAAGGTCGCGCTGATCAACAACGGCAACCTCGGCATGGTGCGGCAGTGGCAGACGCTGTTCTACGAACAGCGGTACAGCCAAACCGATCTGGCCACCCACACGCGTCGCATCCCCGATTTCGTGAAACTGTCGGAGGCGCTGGGCTGTGTCGCGCTGCGCTGCGAGCGCGAAGAGGATGTCGCCGACGTGATCAACCAGGCGCGCGAGATCAACGACCGCCCGGTGGTGATCGAATTCGTCGTCGGCGCTGATGCCCAGGTGTGGCCGATGGTCGCCGCAGGCACCAGCAACGACGAGATCCAGGCGGCGCGCGGTATCCGGCCGCTGTTCGACAACGAAGAAGGGCACGCGTAAGTCATGAGCACCATTCACACCCTGTCGGTGCTCGTCGAGGACAAGCCCGGCGTGCTCGCCCGCGTCGCGTCGCTGTTCTCGCGGCGTGGCTACAACATCTGCTCGCTGGCTGTTGGTGCCACCGAGCAGAAGGATCTCTCGCGGATGACCATCGTCGTCGACGTCGAGGATTCGCCGCTCGAGCAGATCACCAAGCAGCTCAACAAGCTCGTCAACGTGATCAAGATCGTGGAGCAGGACGAGGACAACGCGGTGTCGCGAGAGATCGCGCTGATCAAGGTGCGCGCCGATGCGACCACCCGCGGTCAGGTCATCGAAGCCGTGAACCTGTTCCGCGCCAAGGTCGTCGATGTGTCCAACGAGTCGTTGACCGTCGAGGCCACCGGAACCCCGGCCAAGCTCGAGGCGCTGCTGCGCGTGCTGGAGCCCTACGGTATCCGTGAAATCGTCCAGTCCGGTGTGGTGTCGCTGTCGCGTGGCCCCCGCGGAATCGGCACCAAGTAGCTGAAAAGCACAGAGTAGAAAGAAGATTCACGACAATGGCAGTTGAGATGTTCTATGACGACGACGCGGACCTGTCGATCATCCAGGGCCGCAAGGTCGCCGTCATCGGCTACGGCAGCCAGGGGCACGCGCATTCGCTGAGCCTGCGCGACTCCGGGGTGCAGGTGAAGGTCGGCCTCAAGGAGGGGTCGAAGTCCCGTGAGAAGGTCACCGAACAGGGCCTCGACGTCGACACCCCGGCCGAGGTGGCCAAGTGGGCCGACGTGATCATGCTTCTCGCACCTGACACCGCGCAGGCAGAGATCTTCACCAATGACATCGAGCCGAACCTCGAGGACGGCAACGCGCTGTTCTTCGGGCACGGTCTGAACATCCACTTCGGCCTCATCAAGCCGCCGGCCAACGTCACGATCGGCATGGTCGCACCCAAGGGCCCCGGCCACCTGGTGCGCCGTCAGTTCGTCGACGGCAAGGGTGTGCCCTGCCTGATCGCCGTGGACCAGGACCCCAAGGGTGAGGGCGAAGCGCTTGCGCTGTCCTATGCGAAGGCGATCGGTGGCGCGCGCGCCGGGGTCATCAAGACCACCTTCAAGGAAGAGACCGAGACCGACCTCTTCGGTGAGCAGGCCGTGCTGTGCGGCGGCACCGAGGAACTTGTCAAGACCGGCTTCGAGGTCATGGTCGAGGCGGGCTACGCCCCGGAGATGGCCTACTTCGAGGTGCTGCACGAGCTCAAGCTGATCGTCGACCTCATGTACGAAGGCGGCATCGCGCGGATGAACTACTCGGTGTCCGACACCGCCGAATTCGGTGGCTACCTGTCCGGCCCGCGCGTGATCGACGCCGACACCAAGAAGCGGATGCAGGACATCCTCAAGGACATCCAGGACGGCACCTTCGTCAAGCGCCTCGTGGCCAACGTCGAGGGCGGCAACAAGGAACTCGAGGGTCTGCGCAAGGAGAACGCCGAGCACCCGATCGAGGTCACCGGCAAGAAGCTGCGCGACTTGATGAGCTGGGTCGACCGCCCGATCACCGAAACCGCCTGACAGCAAGAAACTTTCGCCGGAATAGCATTCCCGGTCGCAGATCCGTGAGGATCACGACCGGGAATGCTATTCCGCGTGGAGCTGCGTGCCCGCGTGGAGCTGCGTGCCCGCGAGGAACTGCGTGCCCGCGTGGCATCAGTGCGCGAGGCGCGGCATCTCGTCGATGCCGAATTCGCGGCGCAGCACCGTGCGTGCCGCGTAGTACCCCCGCCATCCCGTGGACGCCGGTGCCCGGTGGCGTCGCCGACGAACACAGGTAGGCCTTCGCGATCGGCGTCGTCCACGGGTTCAACCGCAGCGTGGGGCCCACCATGGCCGCGAACAGCGTGGCGCCGCCGACGATGATGTCCCCGCCCACGTAGTTCGCGTTGTGATCGGCCATCCGCGCGGCCGGCACACACCGCGCAGCGACCACCAGGTCGCGGAAGCCGGGTGCAGCGCGCTCGAACATCTTCTTGATCGTCTCGGTGAGGTCCGCGGTCGAATTCGCGGGGACGTGGGCGTACGTCCACAGCGGCCGGCGGCCCTGGCCGTCGATGCGGGACGGATCCGCGATGTGCGGCAGCGCGGCCAGGGTCATCGGCCACTCGGCATGGCGGCCCGCGTCGATGTCGGCCTCGGCCAGCGCCATCTGCGCCCGCGTGCCCCCCATGTGCAGGGTGCCCGCCTGAGCCAGGCGCGGGTCGCGCCACGGGATCTCGCCGGACAACACGAAGTCCACCTTGCAGACACCGGGGCCGAACCGATAGCGCCGCAACGCTTTTGCGTACCTGGCCGGTACCGCGTCGCCGTAGATGTCGAGCAGTGCGGTCGGTGCGGTGTCCCAGATGGTGACGCCGCCGGGCGGTGCGGTCACGGGTTCGCCGAGGACCAATTCGCCGCCGTGGGCCACCAGATCAGCGATCAGGGCGTCGGCGATCGCCTGCGTTCCGCCGACGGGCACCGGCCAGCCGGCGGTGTGTGCCACCGTGCCCAGCATCAACCCCGCGCCACTGTTGACGGGGGAGGGCATCCGCGAAATCGCGTGCACGCCAACGCCGGTGAACAAAGCTCGGGCGTCTTCGCCACGCAGCAGGCCCCACGCCGGGCTACCCATCGCCAGCACCCGCACTCCCGTACGCACCGTGGTGAGCAGATCCGGCGGCAGCGAGCGCTTGTCGCCGAGGAAGAAGCCGAGCACTCCGTCGACGTGTTCGGTCAGCGGTCCGAACAGACGCCGCCAGGACGCACCGTCGTCCAGTTCCACACAGGTGCGTTCCAGCGATCGGTAGGCGACCGCGGCCGGCCGGTCGGGCAGCGGATTGGCGTACGACACCTCCGGCGTCATCAGCTGCACGCCGCGCGCCGCGAGATCGAATTCGGCGAAGAAGGGAGAGGCCACCCCCAGCGGGTGGACGGCCGAGCAGATGTCGTGGACGACGCCGGGATACTCGGGGTCGGGCGCGGAACGCGCGCCGCCTCCGGCGGTGGGCTGGGCCTCGATCACCCCGGACCGACAGGCCGGCCCGTGCGCAGATCACCGCGGCAGCCAGCCCGTTGGGCCCGCTTCCGACGACCGTGACGTCCACCGCTCTATTACAGCCCACTAGGCTGAGGCCTCGTGAGTCTGCCCGTGGTATTGATCGCCGACAAGCTGGCCCCCCTCGACCGTCGAAGCGTTGGGCGAGGCGGTGGAGGTCCGTTGGGTCGACGGCCCGGACCGGCCGAAGCTGCTCGCCGCCGTCGCCGAGGCCGACGCGCTGCTGGTGCGCTCGGCCACCACCGTCGATGCCGAGGTCCTGGCCGCGGCGCCCAAATTGAAGATCGTGGCCCGCGCCGGTGTGGGTCTGGACAACGTCGATGTCGACGCCGCCACCGCCCGCGGCGTGTTGGTCGTCAACGCCCCGACGTCCAACATCCACAGCGCCGCCGAGCACGCGCTCGCGCTGCTGCTCTCGGCGGCCCGTCAGATCCCGGCCGCCGACGCGACACTGCGCGCCCACACGTGGAAGCGGTCGTCGTTCTCCGGTACCGAGATCTTCGGCAAGACGGTCGGCGTCGTCGGCCTCGGACGGATCGGCCAGCTGGTGGCCCAGCGGCTGGCTGCGTTCGGCGCCCACATCACCGCCTATGACCCGTACGTCTCGCACGCGCGCGCAGCGCAGCTCGGCATCGAGCTGCTCACCCTCGACGAGCTTCTCGCCCCGCGCCGACTTCATCTCGGTGCACCTGCCCAAGACCAAGGAGACGGCAGGGCTGATCGGCACGGACGCGCTGGCCAAGACCAAGCCGGGCGTGATCATCGTCAACGCCGCGCGCGGTGGGCTGATCGACGAGCAGGCCCTGGCCGACGCGATCACCAGCGGCCATGTCCGCGGCGCCGGCCTCGACGTGTTCTCCACCGAGCCGTGCACCGACAGCCCGCTGTTCGAACTGCCCCAGGTGGTGGTGACGCCGCACCTCGGTGCCTCGACGGCCGAGGCCCAGGATCGTGCCGGCAACCGACGTGGCGGCCAGCGTCAAGCTCGCGCTCGCCGGTGAATTCGTGCCCGACGCGGTCAACGTCGGCGGCGGCGCGGTCGGCGAAGAGGTCGCACCGTGGCTGGATCTGGTCCGCAAGCTCGGGCTGCTCGTCGGTGCGCTGTCGGCAGAGCTGCCCACGAACCTGTGCGTCCAGGTGCGCGGCGAGCTGGCCAGCGAGGAGGTCGAGGTGCTGCGCCTCTCGGCGCTGCGCGGCCTGTTCTCGGCCGTGATCGAAGACCCGGTGACGTTCGTCAACGCCCCCGCACTTGCTGCCGAGCGCGGCGTCGAGGCATCCATCGACACCGAATCGGAGAGCCCGAACCACCGCAGCGTCGTCGACGTCCGCGCCGTGGCCGCTGACGGCAGCACGGTGAACGTGGCCGGCGCGCTGTCGGGTCCGCAGCAGGTGGAGAAGATCGTCCAGGTCAACGGCCGCAACCTCGATCTGCGCGCCGAGGGCGTCAACCTGATCATCAACTACGACGACCAGCCCGGTGCGCTGGGCAAGATCGGCACGCTGCTGGGCAGCGCCGAGGTCAACATCCTGGCCGCCCCAGCTCAGCCAGGATGCCGACGGTCAGGGTGCGACGGTCATGTTGCGCCTGGACCGGAACGTGCCCGACGACGTGCTGGCCACCATCGGCCGGGACGTCAACGCTGCGACATTGGAAGTGGTCGACCTGACATGAGCGCTCCGTTGAAACTCGCAGTGATCGGTGGCGACGGGATCGGTCCGGAGGTGATCGGCCAGGCGCTCACGGTGCTCGACGCCGTCCGGCCGGGCGTCGAGAAGACCGAATACGAGCTCGGCGCGCGCCAGTACCACAAGACAGGCGAGGTGCTGCCCGAGTCGGTTCTGGGCGAACTGAAGGAGCACAACGCGATCCTGCTCGGCGCGATCGGTGACCCGTCGGTGCCCAGCGGGGTGCTCGAACGCGGTCTGCTGCTGCGTATCCGCTTCGAGCTCGACCACCACGTCAACCTGCGCCCGGGGCGTCTGTACCCCGGGGTGCGCAGTCCGCTGGCCGGCGATCCCGAG
>NZ_JAQIIY010000034.1:0-54493 GCF_036946525.1 Mycobacterium kyogaense
GGGCCCAGCCGACCAGAGTGCCCACCGTCATGCCGGCGAGCAGCACGAGCGCCGCCTTGAGCAGGGCGCCTCGGCGCACGCGGGCCCAGAACTGGCGGCGCGCCAGCACAAGGCACACGACGGCGACGATGTGGAAGCCCAGACCGATGATCTCGCCGACCTTCTCGAACCAGCGTTCGCCGCCGTCGATCAGCGCGATCAGGTTCCACAGGGCGGCGGCGACCATGTAGCCGGTCAGAATCCACAGCGCGATGCGTTTGCGGGCGGCCAGGGCCGCGGCCAGCAGTATGAGCACGAACGCCCAGGCGAAGCTGGTGTCCGGGAAGTTGAAGATGTAGTCGTCGACGAACTCGCGCGGCACCTTGATGGCCAGGCGGATCAGCGGCGAGATGCTGGCCAGCAGCGACAGCGTCGCGATGACGCCGACGATCCAGCCGGCAGCGGCAGGCACCCAGCCGAAGCTGGGTGCGGGACGGGTCCTGGCAACGCCAGTGGTGGTCATAGGGCGCGAGGATAGGCGCTCACGCTGCGTCGCGGCTGCATGTTGGCCGCGCGCCGATGTCACCAGACGGGACCGGTGTACTTCTCGCCGGGGCCTTTGCCGGGTTCCTCGGGTGCGGCGCTGCCCTCGCGGAACGCCAGCTGCAGACTCTTCAGCCCGTCGCGGACCGGTCCGGCGTGCGGACCGAGGTACTCCGCCGACGCCGTCACCAGCCCCGCCAGGGCCGTGATCAGGCGTCGCGCCTCGTCGAGGTCACGGTGCGGGCTGTCGTCGGGGTCGTCTGCCGACAGACCGAGCTTCTCGGCAGCGGCGCTCATCAGCATCACCGCGGCGCGGGTGATCACCTCGACCGCGGGCACGTCGGCCAGCTCCCGCGCGGGCGGGCCGGCGTCCGATTCGGGATGTGCAGAGCTATCGGTCATGGCTGCTAGACTGGCATGCGCGACCGTCCCGGCTGACGCCAGGGACAGCAAGTGGAGTCCCAACTCCCACCGCCTGCCGACGATAGATCACAGGTAGCGCGGTCCGGTCCGGATATCGGTGACGACGTCACCGACGTCTGGCCTGGTCGGCATTGGGCCCTGCTATGAGCAGGGCTTGTTCGTTCCTATGGGGGACGTCTGCCGCCGGGGTGGGGACTCTGTGATGACAACAGGATCTACCCCGGGAGGCCCCATCAGCACTGAGACCCGCGTCAACGAGCGCATCCGCGTACCTGAAGTCCGTCTGATCGGACCGGGCGGTGAACAGGTAGGCATCGTGCGCATCGAAGATGCACTCCGCGTCGCCGCCGACGCCGATCTCGACCTCGTTGAAGTAGCGCCGGACGCCAAGCCGCCCGTGTGCAAGATCATGGACTACGGGAAGTTCAAGTACGAGACGGCGCAGAAGGCTCGCGAGTCTCGCAAGAACCAGCAGCAGACCGTCGTCAAGGAACAGAAGCTCCGTCCCAAGATCGATCCGCATGACTACGAGACCAAGAAGGGTCACGTCATCCGCTTCCTGGAAGCCGGGTCGAAGGTCAAGGTGACGATCATGTTCCGCGGCCGCGAGCAGTCGCGGCCCGAACTGGGTTTCCGCCTCCTGCAGCGTCTGGGCGCCGATGTGGCCGATTACGGCTTCGTCGAGACGTCGGCGAAGCAGGACGGCCGCAACATGACGATGGTGCTGGCGCCGCACCGCGGCGCGAAGACTCGTGCCAAGGCAGCCCACGATGCGGACGCACCGGCGCAGCAGCGCACCCCCGCGCAGCCCGCCGAAAACCAGCCCGACACATCACAGAAGAACTGAGGAAACATGCCCAAGGCGAAGACCCACAGCGGCGCTTCGAAGCGGTTCCGCAAGACCGGGACCGGCAAGATCGTCCGCCAGAAGGCCGGCCGTCGCCACCTGCTCGAGCACAAGGCGAGCAAGCGCACCCGCAGGCTCGACGGCCGCACCGCGGTGGCTGCCAACGACACCAAGCGTGTCGCGAAGATGCTCAACGGCTGATTCTTTCGGGCGCTCGCGCCCTCTCCCTTAACCAACCCAGATAGGAAACACCCATGGCACGCGTGAAGCGCGCAGTCAACGCGCAGAAGAAGCGGCGCACAGTACTCAAGGCCTCCAAGGGCTACCGCGGTCAGCGGTCGCGCCTGTACCGCAAGGCCAAAGAGCAGCAGCTGCATTCGTTGACCTATGCCTACCGTGACCGGCGTGCTCGCAAGGGCGAATTCCGCAAGCTGTGGATCTCGCGCATCAACGCCGCCGCACGGGCCAACGACATCACCTACAACCGGCTGATCCAGGGCCTCAAGGCCGCCGGCATCGAGGTGGACCGAAAGAATCTCGCCGAGATCGCCGTTAGCGACCCGGCGGCGTTCACCGCGCTGGTCGAGGCCGCCAAGGCCGCACTGCCCGAAGACGTCAACGCGCCGTCGGGTGAGGCTGCCTGACTCTGTCAGAACTCACGGATCGATCTGCCCGGGTGGTGGCGGCAGCCAAGCTGCACCGCCACACCGGGCGCCGCCGCGCCGCACGCTTTCTCGCCGAGGGACCCAACCTCGTGGAGGCAGCGCTGCGGCGCGGACTCGTTTCCGAGCTGTTCGCCACCGAAGCCGCCGCGCAGCGATTCGCCGATCTGCTGACCGGGACAACCGTCCAGCTGGTCACCGAAAAAGCCGCCAAGGCGTTGTCCGACACCGTGACTCCGGTGGGGCTCGTCGCGGTGTGCGAGCAACCGACCGTCGACCTCGACGACGTGCTGGCCTCGCGGCCGACGATGCTGGCTGTTCCGGTCGGCATCTCCGAGCCCGGTAACGCCGGCACCCTGATCCGGGTGGCCGACGCGATGGGCGCCGATGCCGTCGTGCTCGCCGGCGAGAGCGTCGACCCCTACAACGGCAAATGCCTGCGCGCCTCGGCGGGCAGCATCTTCTCGATTCCGGTTCTCTCCGAACCCGATGCGTCCCAGGTGGTCTCGCGGTTGACGGCGGCCGGTGTGCAGATCCTGGCCACCGTCCTCGACGGCGACGTGAGCGTCGACGACGTCGATGCCTCGACGCCCACCGCGTGGCTGTTCGGCCCGGAAGCGCACGGCCTGCCCGACGACGTGACCGCGCTCGCGACCGCGCGGGTGCGCATCCCGATGCTGGGGGAGGCGGAGAGCCTCAACGTCGCCTCGGCAGCCGCCATCTGCCTCTACGCATCGGCCCGCAGCCGCCGCGAGGCTACTCGGCTTTGAGCATGCGCTCCGACACCGCGAGCAGGAGCTTTCGCGGTGCCACCCGGTACCCCGAGGCGAGGATGGCGTTCTTGAGGCCGGACACGACGGTCGGCGTCGATTTGTCGAGCGCGGCAAGCGCGGTGTCGACGACCTCGGTGGCGCTCTGGCGCCCGTCGGTCATGAAGGTCTCGCCGGTGCGGTCGAAGAACTCGGTCTCTGTCGCGCCCGGGCAGAGCGCGAGGACCCGCACTCCGGTCTTGCGATTCTCCTGCCACAGGGCCTCGGTGAACGACAGCACGAACGCCTTCGTGGCACCGTAGACAGCCATGCCGGGGGTGGGCTGGAACGCCGCGGTGGAGGCCACATTGATCACTACGCCGTGGCGCCGCTCTGCCATGGCGGGCAGGAACCGCGCGGTCAGATCGACCAGGGTGCCGCAATTGAGTTGCACTGCACCGGCATTGGCGTCGGGTTCCTGGGTGTGGAACGCGCCGTGCAGGCCGATGCCGGCGTTGTTGATCAGGACGTCTACGCGGCGATCGAGCTCACCGACGCGCGCCGCCAGCTCGGCGCCGGACCCAGGGCGGGCGAGGTCGGCGGTGACGATGTCGACGACGATGCCGGGGTGACGTTCCGTCAGCCGCTGACTTAGCTGCTCGAGCCGGTCGGCGCGGCGCGCCACCAGGATCAGGTCGGCGCCGCGCGCCGCGAGCTGGACCGCGAACTCCTCGCCGATGCCGCCGCTCGCTCCGGTGATCAACGCCGTGCTGTCGGTGAATTCCACGCCCGCGCTCCTTCGATGGTCGGAGCCCCCAGTGTGTCAGGTCGGTCAGGCTGCCGTGCGGCTCCGCGGACGTCCCGGACGCAGCGCGGCCAGCGCGAAGGTGGTGTGCACCAGCGAACCGGCGCGGTCCAGAAGTGTCTTGCCGTGGGGAACGTAGTGCATGGGGAGGCCGCGGCGTTCCCGCGGCGGACCCATGAACGAGGGCGCCTCCACCAGCGGGGAGTCCGGTGGGGTCGTACCGTCGGCGCGCCGGTAGGCGGCCACCGCGCGCGGGTGCAACCGGATCTCGTCGGGTACCGCGACGAACGCCAGCTCGACCAGCTTGCCGAACAGCCGCAGCAGGACTTCGTCGCCGGGCGTCCAGCGCATGCCGGCCTTCTCCCGCACCGCGGGGTCGAAGAGCCCCGCCGCGATCCAGCGTTGCGCGCCGACCATCGGTTTGAACATCTGGTCCCACAGCGGCGTCGGCATCAGGACGAAGCGGGGCTTGGGGATGCGGATCGAGAAGATGTCGCGAGTGGCGCGGTTGATCTCGAGATCCTCGCGACACGTCCGGTCCCAGTACTCGCAGAACTCCTCCCACGAGCCGGGGACCGGCCGCATGCTCATGCCGTACATGCGATACCACTGGACGTGTTCGTCGAACAGTTGCCGCTTCTCGGTGTCGGTCAGGCCGCCGCAGAAGTACTCGGCCGTCTTGATGATCAGCATGAAGAACGTGGCGTGCGCCCAGTAGAACGTGTCGGGGTCCAGCGCGTGGTAGCGGCGGCCCGACGCGTCGACCCCCTTGATGGTGGCGTGGTAGCCCTTGATCTGCGCGCCGGTCTGGGCGGCGCGTTCACCGTCGTAGACGACGCCCATGATCGGGTAGACCGAGCGGGCGACCCGCTGTAGCGGCTCTCTCAGCAGGATCGAATGATCCTCCACGCCCGCCCCGAGGGCGGGATACATGTTCTGGATCGCGCCGATCCACACGCCGAGCATCCCCGTGCGGACGTCGCCGAAGTACTTCCACGTCAGCGAGTCCGGGCCCAGCGGGTCCGATGCCGAGGTGCGCGGGGCCGTCGCCGGTGATCGCATCACCTCACGCTAACGACTGACAACGGCCGTTGTCTACGGGTGGTCCGTCCCCGTTATCGGCCCGCCATCGCACGGTCGCACGCGTGTGACCTGGTCGTTCAGTGGCGTCGACCGGCTCGATTACGCTGACCGCTGTGGAGGACAGTGAGGCGTCGGGGCCGCTGACGTGGCTACGCACTGTGAACCACCATGCGGGAGCCGTGGCTTTTCTCCGCCGCGCCCGCCGGGCATTGCCCGGAGACCCCGAGTTCGGCGATCCGCTGTCGGTCGCGGGCGTGGGCGGTCCGCGCGCGGCCGCTCGAGCGGCTGACCGTCTGCTGGAACGCGAGGCGCTGACCCGCGAGGTGAGCCTGGGCGCGCTGCAGGTGTGGCAAGCGCTCACCGAGCGGGTGTCGGGCCGGCCGGCCAACGACGAGGTGACGCTCGTCTTCACCGATCTCGTCGCGTTCTCCGCCTGGTCACTGCGCGCCGGCGACGACGCCACGCTGCGGTTGCTGCGCCGCGTCGCCCAGGTGGTGGAACCGCCGCTGCTGCAGGCCGGCGGACACATCGTCAAACGCATGGGCGACGGGCTCATGGCGGTCTTCGCCGATCCCTCCACCGCGCTGACTGCGGTGCTGGAGGCCAGAGAGGCCATCAGGACCGTCGAGCTCGACGGTTACACGCCCCGCATGCGGGTGGGCGTCCACACCGGCCGCCCACAGCGGATCGGCGCCGACTGGCTGGGCATCGACGTGAACCTGGCGGCCCGGGTGATGGAACGCGCAACCCGCGGTGAACTGGTGGTGTCGGCCGCCACGCTGGAGCGCATCCCGGACGAGGAGCTCGACCGTCTGGGCGTGTCCGCAAAACGGCTCCGCAAGCCCGTCTTCACGGGCAAACAGGACGGCGTGCCGGACGACTTCGTGATGTACCGGCTGAGAACTCGCAGGCAGTTCGCAGGAAACGAGGACGAGGACGGCGCCGCGTCCGGCGCATAGTGGATGTGGTGCAGTCCGGATTCCTGGTCGGCCTCCGCCGGGCGCGGTTCACGCTGAGCTACGCCGTCGTGGTGTCGGCTGTCACCACCGCCATGGTGCGCATGGATCCGGCGATGCACGAGGCGTTGATCCGCCACGCCAGCACCAACCTGCACAACCTGAGCCGAGGCCGGTTCGGGACGTTGATCAGCAGCGCTTTCGTCGTCGACGCCGGCCCGATCTACCTGTGGCTGCCGGGCCTGGTCTGCCTGCTTCTGGTGGCGGAGTTGACCCTCGGCGGCGGCCGGACCGCTCTCACTTTCGCGACGGGCCACGTCGGGGCGACGCTGCTGGTGGCTGTCGGACTGGTGGCCGCCGTCAAGCTCGACTGGCTGTCGGCCTCGATCGCCCGGGCCTCCGACGTCGGCATGAGCTACGGGGCGATGGCCGTGGTCGGGGTGCTCACCGCGGCCCTTCCCACCCGATGGCGCGCGGCCTGGATCGGATTCTGGTGCGCCGCGGCGGTTGTGGTGGTGACCGGTGGCGGTGGGTTCACCGACATCGGGCATGCGGTGGCGCTGGCCCTCGGCATGCTCGTCTCGACGCGACTGCACGCACGCGCGCGCTGGTCCGTGCCGACGGCAGCCCTGCTGTGCGTCGGAGCCGCATTCGCGTTCCTGATGCTCGCCGACGGTCTCGTCGGGGTCGTCGAGGGCGCCGCCTGGGGCACCGCGGGGGCACTCGCGGCCGCCGGTGTCGAGCGCCTACGGCGCTCTGAACCGCTGCGTCAGACGAACTCGTCGGCAGATGCTGTCACCCAGTCCGAGCGCCACGACTGCGGCGGGTCCTCGAGCAGCTCGCCGGAAGCCAGCCACTCGTAGATCTCGGCGTAGGTGCCGGTGCGCTGACCTTCGATACGCCGGTTCAGCATGGCCGGCGACAGCTCGTGAAAACCGTTGAGCCCCATGGAGGCAACGATTTGTGCAGCACTCTGGACCGTGGCGCGCTGGAAGTTGACCACCCGGGCGGTCTTGTCGGTGACATCGAGAGCACGGCTGCGGGCGGGATCCTGAGTGGCCACGCCCGTCGGGCAGCGATTGGTGTGGCACTTCAGCGCCTGGATGCAGCCGACGGCGAACATCATCGCGCGGGCGGCCATCGTGAAGTCGGCGCCCTGACAGACGCGGCTGACGATGTCGACCCCACTGGCGACCTTGCCTGACGCACCGACCGCGATCCGATCGCGCAACCCGGTGCCGACGAGGCAGTTGTGCACGAGCATCAGCCCCTCGGTCAGCGGCATCCCGACGTGGTCCTCGAACTCCTGTGGGGCCGCACCGGTTCCGCCCTCGGCGCCGTCGACGATCACGAAATCGGGGGTGATCCCGGTGGCCAGAAAGCCCTTGCACAGCGACAGGAACTCGGTGCGGGCTCCGACGCACAGCTTGAAGCCGACGGGCTTGCCCCCGGAGGCGCGCCGCAGCGCCGCGATGAAGTGCGCGAACTCCACCGGCGTGCCGAACGCGGTGTGCGCCGGTGGCGAGACGACGGTGCGCCCCACCGGAACCCCGCGGGTCTCGGCGATCTCGGGACTCACCTTGGCACCCGGCAGCACGCCGCCCAGCCCGGGCTTGGCGCCCTGGGACAGCTTGATCGAGATCGCCTTCACCGCGGGAAGTGCCGCCTTCTCGGTGAACTGGGCGGCGTCGAAGCGCCCCTCGGTGTCTCTGCATCCGAAGTAGCCCGACCCGATCTCCCAGATCAGATCTCCGCCGCCGGCGAGGTGATAGGGGCTGATGCCACCCTCACCGGTGTCATGGGCGAATCCACCGCGAGCGGCGCCGGTGTTCAGCGCCGTGATGGCGTTGGCCGACAGCGCTCCGAAACTCATGGCCGACACGTTGAGCAGCGCGATGTCGTAGGGCTGCGTGCAATCCGGGCCGCCGAGGCGGACCCGCGGGTCGAGCTCGTCGGCGAACCGCGCGCGCAGCGAGTGGCGCAGGAACTCGTAGCCGAGCGCGGTGACATCGCGTTCGGTGCCGAACGGTTCGTCGCCCTTGGTGCCCTTCGCCCGCTCGTACACCAGGTCCCGGGTCTCGCGGTCGAACGGTGTCGCCTCGATGTTCGACTCGATGAAGTACTGCCGGACCTCCGGACGGATCATCTCCATCAGGAACCGCACGTGGCCGATGATCGGATACAGGCGAAGGATCGTGTGCCTGCGCTGGATCAGGTCCCACGAACCGAGGAGCGCGAGCGCCAGCAGCACGGCCGCGGTAACGCCCCACCCCGCATGCGAGAGCACGGCCAGCGCCGCCGCGCCCGCCGCGAGCAGCCAGATTCCTGCGATCACCAGCGGCCGCATCACCACGGCGTGAGGGTAACGCGCCATCGCCTATGATCGCCGGGTGGCTGATCAGCCAGGGAAACTCACCGACGACGCGTTGACCGATGCGGTCAGCGCAGCCGGGCGCGCCTTCGCCGAGGCGGCGACCCTCGACGACCTCGCGCGCGCGAAAACCGAACACCTCGGGGACCGGTCTGCGATCGCGCTGGCCCGCCAGGCGCTGGGCAGCCTGCCCAAGACCGAGCGGGCCGACGCGGGCAAGCGGGTCAACGTCGCGCGGACCGCCGCGCAGAGCGCATACGACGAGCGCTTGGTCGCGCTGCGCGCCGAACGCGACGCCGCGGTGCTCGTGGCCGAGCGCATCGACGTGACACTGCCGTCCACGCGGCAACCGATCGGCGCCCGGCATCCCATCACGATCCTTGCCGAGCGCGTCGCGGACACGTTCGTCGCGATGGGGTGGGAGCTGGCCGAAGGCCCCGAGGTCGAGACCGAGCAGTTCAACTTCGACGCGTTGAACTTCCCGCCCGATCACCCCGCCCGCAGCGAGCAGGACACCTTTCACGTGGCGCCCGACGGCTCCCGGCAGGTGCTGCGCACCCACACCTCCCCGGTACAGATCCGCGCGCTGCTCGACCGCGAACTGCCCGTCTACATCGTCTCGATCGGCCGCACCTTCCGCACCGACGAACTCGACGCCACCCACACACCGGTCTTCCACCAGGTGGAGGGACTGGCCGTCGACAGAGGACTGACCATGGCGAACCTGCGCGGCACGCTGGACGCGTTCGCGCGCGCCCAGTTCGGGCCGCAGGGGCGGACCCGGCTGCGGCCGCACTTCTTCCCGTTCACCGAGCCGTCGGCCGAGGTCGACGTCTGGTTCCCCGACAAGAAGGGTGGGCCCGGCTGGGTGGAGTGGGGCGGTTGCGGCATGGTGAACCCGAATGTGTTGCGCGCGTGCGGTATCGACCCCGAGGAGTACTCGGGTTTTGCATTCGGCATGGGATTGGAGCGCACGCTGCAATTCCGCAATGGCATCCCGGACATGCGTGACATGGTCGAAGGTGACGTGCGCTTCTCGCTGCCGTTCGGGGTGGGCGCCTGATGCGCCTTCCCTACAGCTGGCTGCGCGACGTCGTGGCGGCCGGAGCTCCGGGCTGGGACGTGACGCCCGAGGACCTCGAGCAGACGCTGATCCGGATCGGCCACGAGGTCGAGGAGATCATCCCCGTCGGACCCGTGCGCGGACCGTTGGCCATCGGCCGGGTCGTCGCCATCGAGGAACTCACCGAGTTCAAGAAGCCGATCCGTGCGGTCAAGGTCGACGTCGGCTCGCAGAACCTCGACGGCGAGCCACGCGACATCGTCTGCGGTGCAACCAACTTCGCGGTCGACGATCTCGTCGTGGTGGCGCTGCCCGGCACCGTGCTGCCCGGCAAGTTCACGATCGCCACGCGCAAGACCTACGGACGCACCTCCGACGGCATGATCTGCTCGTCGGCCGAGCTCAACCTCGGCGCCGACCATTCCGGCATCCTGGTGCTCCCGCCGGGCACCGCTGCACCCGGAGACTCCGCCCACGAGGTCTTGGGGCTCGACGACGTGGTGTTCCACCTCGCGATCACCCCCGATCGCGGCTATTGCCTGTCGGTGCGCGGCCTGGCCCGCGAGATCGCCAACGCCTACGACCTCGACTAC
This sequence comes from Mycobacterium kyogaense, assembly GCF_036946525.1. Classification (GTDB taxonomy): domain Bacteria; phylum Actinomycetota; class Actinomycetes; order Mycobacteriales; family Mycobacteriaceae; genus Mycobacterium; species Mycobacterium kyogaense_A. The sequence goes on from NZ_JAQIIY010000034.1 coordinate 10,075, forward strand.
GTCGATCCGGCGCTCGAGGTGCCCGCGCTGCCCAGCGAGGGTGAGGCGCTGCCGGTGGTCATCGATCCCACGGCCGGCGTCCAGCGCTTCACGCTGCGCCCCGTGACCGGCATCGATCCGAGCGCCGTCTCTCCGTGGTGGCTTCGACGCCGCTTGCTACTCAGCGGGATTCGCGCGATCTCCCCGGCCGTCGACGTGACCAACTATGTGATGCTCGAGCTCGGGCAACCCATGCATGCCCACGACCACAGCTTGATCCACGGCGGCTTCCGGGTGCGTTTCGCGGAGCCGGGGGAGACCGTCGTCACGCTCGACGACGTCGAGCGCCGACTCGACCCGGCCGACGTGCTGATCGTCGACGACGTCGACACGGCTGCCATCGGCGGTGTCATGGGCGCCGGCACCACCGAGGTTCGCGACAGCACCACCGACGTCCTGCTCGAAGCCGCGGTCTGGGATCCGGCCGCAGTGTCGCGCACCCAGCGTCGACTCCGACTGCACAGCGAGGCCGGTCGTCGCTACGAACGCACCGTCGACCCCGCGATCTCCGTCGCCGCGCTCGACAGGGGAGCCGCTCTGCTGGCCGAGATCGCCGGTGGCACAGCGCAACCGACGCTCACCGACTGGCGGGGTGAACCGCCGCGGCAGGACTGGTCGCCGGCGCCGGTCCGCATGCCCGTCGACCTGCCCGACCGCATGGCCGGGGTCGAGTACCCGGCCGGGGCCGCGCAGCACCGACTGACCCAGATCGGCGCGACGGTCACCGTCGACGGCGACGAGCTCACGGCCGTACCGCCCAGCTGGCGCCCCGACCTGCGGGAGCCCGCGGATCTGGTCGAAGAAGTGATGCGCCTCGAGGGGCTCGACGTCGTCCCCTCGGTGCTGCCCGCCGCGCCCGCTGGGCGTGGCCTGACCCCGGTGCAGAAGCGGCGCCGGGCGATCGGAAAGGCCCTCGCGCTCGGCGGCTACGTCGAGATCCTGCCGACGCCGTTCCTGCCCGCGGGAATCTTCGACCAGTGGGGGCTGCCGGCCGACGACCCGCGCCGCAACACCACCCAGGTGCTCAACCCACTGGAGTCCGACCGGCCGGCGCTGGCCACGACGCTGCTCCCCGGCCTGCTGGAAGCGTTGAGCCGCAACGTCTCCCGCGGCGCCGCCGACGCGGCGCTGTTCGCACTGGCGCAGGTCGTCGAACCCACCACCGCGACGCGCGCCGTGGACCGCATCCCCACCGACCGGCGCCCCACCGGCGAGGAGATCGCGACGCTGGACGCGTCGCTGCCCCGCCAGCCCCAGCACGTCGCCGCGGTGCTGACCGGACTGCGTGAACCTGCCGGCCCGTGGGGTCCCGGACGTCCCGTCGAACCGTTCGACGCCTTCGAGGCGGTCCGGATCGTCGGTAGGGCAGCGGGCGTCGAGTTCACCCTGCGCGCGGTCGACCACCTGCCCTGGCACCCCGGCCGGTGCGCCGCGGTGTGTCTCGGCGACACCGTCGTCGGGCACGCCGGGCAGTTGCACCCCGCAGTGATCGAGCGCTCCGGTCTGCCCAAGGGCACCTGTGCGGTGGAGTTGGACCTCGACGCGGTGCCGATCACCGAGCTGCTTCCGGCCCCACGCGTCTCACCGTTCCCCGCGGTGTTCCAGGATGTCGCGCTCGTCGTCGACGACGAGGTGCCGGCGCAGCAGGTCGTCGACGCGGTGCGCGACGGTGCGGGCGACCTCCTCGAAGACGTCCGGCTCTTCGACGTCTACACCGGGCCGCAGGTCGGCGAGGGCCGCAAATCGCTGGCGCTCGCGCTGCGCTTCCGGGCCGACGACCGGACGTTGACCGAGGACGAGGCCAGCGCCGCACGAGATGCGGCAGTGTCCGCCGCAGCCGCCGCGGTCGGCGCGCAGCAGCGGCGCTGACCAGCAGTAATAATGAATTTGCATGTTTCTGCATAAGCATGCAAAGATCGATCACATGACATCCGTCGCCGTGGCCGGAGCCAGCGGATACGCCGGAGGAGAGATCCTGCGGCTGCTGCTCGGGCACCCCGCCTACGCGCAGGGCACACTCACCCTCGGAGCGCTCACCGCTGCGGCGAGCGCCGGGACCGCACTCGCTGACCACCACCCCCACCTCTTGCCGCTCGCCGATCGTGTCCTCGAGCCGACCGAGGTCGAGGTGCTGGCGGGTCACGACGTCGTGTTCCTCGGTCTGCCGCACGGCCACTCCGCCGCATTGGCCGAGCAGTTGGGCCCCGACACGGTGATCATCGACTGCGGCGCGGACTTCCGGCTCACCGACGCCAGCGCATGGGAACGCTTCTACGGCTCCGACCATGCGGGTAGTTGGCCCTACGGGCTGCCCGAATTGCCCGGCGCGCGTGACCGTCTGCGCGGCGCCACCCGGATCGCAGTCCCCGGCTGCTATCCCACTGCTGCGCTGCTGGCGCTCTGGCCCGCGGTGGCGGCGGGGCTCGTCGAGCCGGCCGTGACCGTCGTGGCGGTCAGCGGCACCTCCGGTGCGGGCCGGGCCGCCAAGGTCGACCTGCTGGCCGCCGAGGTGATCGGCTCGGCGCGGGCGTACAACGTGGGCGGCAAGCATCGGCACACTCCCGAGATCGCCCAGGGCCTGGCTGCAGTGGCCGCCGGCGCGGACGTATCGGTGTCGTTCACCCCGGTGCTGATCCCGACGGCCCGCGGCATCCTGGCAACCTGCACCGCACGCACCCAGGCGTCGGTGTCGGATCTGCGCGCCGCCTACGAAAAAGCCTACGATGCCGAGCCTTTCGTGCATCTGCTGCCCGAGGGGCGGCTGCCGCAGACCGGTGCCGTGGTGGGTGGCAACGCCGCCCAGCTCGCGATCGCCGTCGACACCGATGCGCAGACGTTCGTCGCGATCGCCGCGATCGACAACCTGGTCAAGGGCACAGCGGGTGCGGCCGTGCAGTCGATGAACCTCGCGCTGGGCTGGACCGAGACCGATGGACTGACGACTGTGGGAGTGGCTCCGTGACCGATCTGGCCGACAGCGCCCGGCTGCTGCGCACGCAGGGGGTGACGGCGCCCGCTGGGTTCCGGGCGACGGGGATCGCCGCAGGCATCAAGGCATCCGGCAAACTCGACCTCGCGCTGGTCTTCAACGAAGGCCCCGATCACGGCGCGGTCGGGGTGTTCACCCGCAACAAGATCAAGGCTGCGCCGGTGCTGTGGTCGACGCAGGTGCTCACCACCGGTCGGCTGCGCGCGGTGATCCTCAACTCCGGGGGCGCCAACGCCTGCACCGGCCCGGCCGGTTTCCAGGACACGCATGCGACCGCGGAGGCGGTCGCGGCGGCGCTGTCGGACTGGGGCACCGAGACAGGAGCGATCGAGGTCGCGGTGTGCTCGACCGGCCTGATCGGTGATCGCCTCCCGATGGACAAGGTGCGCGCCGGCGTGACCGAGATCGTGCACGAGATGGCCGGCGGCCTCACCGGTGGGGAAGAGGCGGCGCGCGCGATCATGACCACCGACACCGTGCCCAAACAGGTTGCGCTGCACCACCAGGACCGGTGGACCGTCGGCGGTATGGCCAAGGGGGCGGGCATGCTCGCGCCGTCGCTCGCCACCATGCTCTGCGTGCTGACCACCGATGCGGTGGCCGACGCCGCCGCGTTGGACCGTGCGCTGCGCCGCGCGACCGCGGCCACGTTCGACCGGCTCGACGTCGACGGCAGTTGCTCCACCAACGACACGGTGCTGCTGCTGTCGTCGGGGGCATCGGAGATCGCACCGAGTCAGGACGACCTCGACGCCGCGGTGCTCGCCGTCTGCGAGGACCTCTGCGCGCAGCTGCAGGCCGACGCCGAAGGCGTGACCAAGCGGATCACCGTCACCGTCACCGGGGCGGAGACCGAGGACGACGCCGTCACGGCTGCCCGGGTGATCGCCCGCGACAGCCTGGTCAAGACCGCGCTGTTCGGCTCCGACGCCAACTGGGGTCGGGTGCTCGCCGCGGTGGGTATGGCGCCGGTGCCGTTGGACGCCGACCGGATCACCGTGTCCTTCAACGGCTTTCCGGTCTGCGTCGACAGCGTGGGGGCGCCCGGCGCGCGCGAGGTCGACCTCACCGGTGAGGACATCGTGGTCGCGGTGGATCTGGGGGTGGGCGCCGCCTCTGCCTCGATCCGCACCACTGATCTGTCGCACGCCTACGTCGAAGAGAATTCGGCATACAGCTCATGAGCATCGCCACTTCGCAGAAGGCAATGGTGCTCGCCGCCGCGCTGCCCTGGCTCAAGGCGCTGCACGGCAAGATCGTCGTGGTCAAGTACGGCGGGAACGCGATGACCGACGACACCCTCAAGGCGGCGTTCGCCGAGGACATGGTCTTTCTGCGCAACTGCGGCGTGCATCCGGTGGTCGTCCACGGAGGCGGCCCCCAGATCAGCGCGATGCTCAAGAAGCTCGGTATCGCAGGGGAATTCAAGGGCGGGTTCCGCGTCACCACCCCCGAGGTGCTCGACGTCGCCCGCATGGTGCTGTTCGGTCAGGTCGGCCGCGAACTGGTCAACCTGATCAACGCGCACGGGCCCTACGCCGTCGGCATCACCGGCGAGGACGCGCACCTGTTCACCGCGGTGAGGCGCAGTGTGCTCGTCGACGGGGTGGCCACCGACATCGGCCTCGTCGGCGACGTCGAGAAGGTCAGCACCGACGCGGTGCGCGATCTCATCGCCGCCGGGCGCATCCCCGTCGTGTCGACGATCGCGCCGGACGCCGAGGGGCTCGTGCACAACATCAACGCCGACACCGCTGCGGCCGCCCTGGCCGAGGCGCTGGGCGCGGAGAAGCTGCTGATGCTCACCGACGTCGAAGGGCTCTACACCAGCTGGCCCGACCGCGGGTCCCTGGTCGGCGAAATCGATTCCGCCGCTTTGACGCAACTGCTCCCGACGTTGGAGGAGGGCATGGTGCCCAAGATCGAGGCATGCCTGCGCGCGATCAACGGCGGTGTCCCCAGTGCGCACGTCATCGACGGCCGCGTCGAACACTGCGTGCTGGCCGAACTGTTCACCGACGAGGGCGCGGGAACGAAGGTGGTGCCGCTATGACCGATACGCTTCTCGACCGCTGGTCTGCGGTGATGATGCACAACTACGGCACCCCGCCGGTGGCGCTGGCCAGCGGAGCTGGCGCCGTCGTCACCGACGTCGACGGCAAGTCCTATGTCGATCTGCTCGGCGGCATCGCCGTCAACGTGCTGGGCCACGGCCATCCCGCGGTCATCGAGGCTGTGCACCGGCAGATGAGCACGCTCGGTCACACCTCGAACCTCTACGCCACCGAGCCGGGGATCGCCCTGGCCGAAGCGCTGGTCGGCCACCTCGGGGCGCCCGCCCGGGTGTTCTTCGCCAACTCCGGAACCGAGGCCAACGAGGTCGCGTTCAAGATCACCCGGTTGACGGGACGCACCAAACTCGTTGCCGCCGAGGGCGCTTTCCACGGCCGGACCATGGGGTCGCTGGCGCTGACCGGCCAGCCCACCAAGCAGGCGCCCTTCGAGCCGCTGCCCGGTGACGTCACGCACGTGCCCTACGGCGACGTCGAGGCGTTGCGCGCGGCCGTCGACGACGAGACGGCCGCGGTCTTCCTCGAACCGATCATGGGCGAGGGCGGCGTCGTCGTCCCGCCGGCGGGCTACCTGGTCGCCGCGCGGGAGATCACCGCGCGGCACGGCGCCCTGCTGGTGCTCGACGAGGTGCAGACGGGGATCGGACGGACCGGAGCGTTCTACGCGCACCAGCACGACGGCATCACCCCCGACATCGTCACGCTGGCCAAGGGGCTCGGCGGCGGGCTGCCCATCGGGGCGTGCCTGGCCATCGGACCGACCGCCGAGCTGCTGACCCCCGGCCTGCACGGCAGCACCTTCGGGGGCAACCCGGTGTGCACCGCGGCGGCACTGGCCGTCCTGAAGGTGCTCGCCGACGAGGGCCTCGTCGAGCGCGCCGACGTGCTGGGCAAGACGCTGAGCCACGGCATCGAGGCACTCGGACATCCGCTGGTCGACCACGTCCGCGGTCGCGGACTGCTGCGCGGCATCGTGTTGACCGCCGAGGTCGCCAAGCCGGTCGAGGCCGCGGCCCGCGACGCCGGCTTCCTCGTCAATGCCGCTGCGCCGCAGATCGTCCGGCTCGCCCCACCGCTCGTGCTCACCGACGAGCAGGCGGAGTCGTTCGTCGCCGCGCTGCCGGCCATCCTCGACGCGGCGAGCCAGCTGTGATCCGGCATTTCCTGCGCGACGACGATCTGAGCCCGGCCGAGCAGGCCGAGGTGCTGGCGTTGGCCGCCGAGCTCAAACGGGAGCCGTTCAGCCGCCGGCCGCTAGAGGGGCCGCGCGGTGTCGCGGTGATCTTCGAGAAGAACTCCACCAGAACGCGGTTCTCGTTCGAGATGGGCATCGCCCAGCTCGGGGGGCACGCCGTCGTCGTCGACGGACGCAGCACCCAGCTGGGGCGGGAGGAGACGCTGGAGGACACCGGAGCGGTGCTCTCCCGCTACGTCGACGCGATCGTGTGGCGTACCTTCGCGCAGGAGCGACTGACCGCGATGGCCTCCGGTTCCAGCGTTCCGATCGTCAATGCGCTGTCCGACGAATTCCACCCCTGCCAGGTGCTCGCCGATCTGCAGACGCTCGCCGAGTGGAAGGGTGGCCTGAACGGCTTGCGGCTCAGCTACTTCGGCGACGGCGCCAACAACATGGCCCACTCGCTGATGCTGGGCGGCGTCACCGCCGGCGTGCACGTGACGATCGCCGCGCCGCGTGGCTTCGCTCCGCACCCGATGTTCGTCGCGGCCGCCGAGGCCCGCGCCCACCAGACCGGCGCCACGGTGACGGTGACCGACGATCCGCGGGCGGCCGCCGCGGGAGCCGACGTGCTGGTGACCGACACATGGATTTCGATGGGCCAGGAGAACGACGGTCTCGACCGAGTCCGGCCGTTCCGCCCGTTCCAGGTGAACGCGGAATTACTCGGCCAGGCTGATTCGGAAGCTGTTGTGCTGCATTGTCTTCCGGCTCACCGGGGACACGAGATCACCGACGAGGTGATCGACGGGCCGCGCAGCGCGGTGTGGGACGAGGCCGAGAACCGGCTGCACGCGCAGAAAGCGCTGCTGGTGTGGCTGCTGGAGAATTCGTGACCGCCTCCACCCGCGCGGGCCGGCAGGCGCGCATCGTCGCGCTGCTGTCCGCGCAGCCGGTGCGTAGCCAGGGGGAGTTGGCGGCGTTGTTGTCCGCCGACGGTATCGAGGTGACGCAGGCGACGCTGTCGCGCGACCTCGAAGAGCTGGGCGCGGTCAAGCTGCGAGGCGCCGACGGTGGCGGTGGCCAGTACATCGTTCCCGAGGACGGCAGCCCGGTGCGCGGGGTGAGCGGTGGCACCGAGCGGGTGTCGCGGCTGCTGGGAGACCTGCTGGTCGCCACCGACGCCAGCGCCAACCTCGCGGTGCTGCGCACACCCCCCGGTGCCGCGCACTATCTGGCCAGTGCGATCGACCGGGCCGCACTGCCGTACGTCGTCGGCACCATTGCCGGCGACGACACGATCTTCGTCATCGCGCGTGAGCCGATGACCGGGGCTGAACTCGGCGAGGCTCTGGAGAGCCTCGCCAAAGCGTGACACGAACAAGGGAGAGAGTCATATGTCCGAGCGCGTCATCCTGGCGTATTCCGGCGGTCTGGACACCTCGGTGGCCATCAGCTGGATCGGCAAGGAGACCGGCCGCGAGGTCGTCGCGGTGGCCATCGATCTCGGGCAGGGCGGCGAGGACATGAACGTCGTGCGCCAGCGGGCCCTGGACTGCGGCGCGGTGGAGGCCGTCGTGGTCGACGCCCGCGACGAGTTCGCCGAGCAGTACTGCCTGCCGGCGATCCAGTCCAACGCGCTCTACATGGATCGCTACCCGCTGGTCTCGGCGCTGAGCCGGCCGCTGATCGTCAAGCACCTGGTCGAGGCGGCGCGTGAGCACGGCGGCGGCACCGTCGCGCACGGCTGCACCGGCAAGGGCAACGACCAGGTCCGCTTCGAGGTGGGCTTCGCCTCGCTGGCGCCCGATCTGCAGGTCCTGGCTCCCGTGCGCGACTACGCGTGGACCCGCGAGAAGGCGATCGCGTTCGCCGAGCAGAACGACATCCCGATCAACGTGACCAAGCGGTCGCCGTTCTCGATCGACCAGAACGTGTGGGGTCGAGCGGTGGAAACCGGCTTCCTGGAACACCTCTGGAACGCCCCAACCAAGGACGTCTACGACTACACCGAGGATCCGACGGTCAACTGGAGCAGCCCGGACGAGGTGATCGTCGGGTTCGAGAAAGGCGTGCCGGTCAGCATCGACGGCCAGCCCGTGACGGTGCTGCAGGCCATCGAACAGCTCAACGCCCGCGCCGGGGCGCAGGGCGTGGGCCGGCTGGACGTCGTCGAGGACCGCCTCGTCGGCATCAAGAGCCGCGAGATCTACGAAGCACCCGGCGCGATGGTGCTGATCACCGCGCACACCGAGCTCGAGCACGTCACGCTGGAACGCGAACTGGGCCGCTTCAAGCGCGGCACCGACCGCAAGTGGGGCGAGCTGGTTTACGACGGCCTGTGGTACTCGCCGCTGAAGTCCTCGCTCGAGGCGTTCGTCGCGCACACCCAGCAGCACGTCACCGGCGAGATCCGAATGGTGCTGCACGGCGGCCACATCGCGGTCAACGGTCGGCGCAGCGCCGAGTCGCTGTACGACTTCAACCTGGCCACCTACGACGAGGGCGACACGTTCGACCAGTCCTCGGCGAAGGGTTTCGTGCACGTGCACGGGTTGTCGTCGAGCCTGTCGGCGCGGCGGGACCTGGCCGGCAAGTGACGCCCAAACCGACATTTGGGCGGGAAAGTGTGAGTGGAATCCACCAGAACGTCGATCTCGACGCGGGACGGGGGCACTGACGTGAGCACCAATGAGGGGTCGCTCTGGGGCGGCCGGTTCGCCGATGGGCCGTCGGATGCGCTTGCCGCACTGAGCAAGTCGACACACTTCGACTGGGTGCTCGCGCCCTACGACGTCGTCGCGTCGAAGGCGCACGCGCGGGTCCTGCATCGCGCCGGGCTGCTGACCGACGACCAGCGCGACGGGCTGCTCGCCGGGCTGGACAGTCTGGGCGCCGATGTCGCCGACGGCAGCTTCGGTCCGATCGCGACCGACGAGGACGTGCACGGCGCGCTGGAGCGTGGCCTTATCGACCGCGTGGGTGCCGATCTGGGCGGGCGGTTACGCGCCGGCCGATCGCGCAACGATCAGGTGGCCACGCTGTTCCGGCTGTGGCTGCGCGATGCGATCCGCCGGATCGCCGACGGCGTGTTCGACGTCGTCGCCGCCCTGTCCACGCAGGCCGCCGCGCACCCCACCGCGATCATGCCCGGCAAGACGCACCTGCAGTCCGCGCAGCCGATCCTGCTGGCTCACCACCTCCTGGCGCACGCCCATCCATTGCTGAGGGACATCGACCGGCTCGTCGACGCCGACAAGCGCGCCGCGGTGTCGCCCTACGGTTCGGGTGCGCTGGCGGGGTCGTCGCTGGGTCTAGATCCTGATGCGATCGCCGAGGAACTGGGCTTCACCGCCGCCGCTGACAACTCCGTCGATGCCACCGCCGCACGGGATTTCGCGGCCGAGGCGGCGTTCGTCTTCGGTCTGATCGCCGTCGACCTGTCTCGGTTGGCCGAAGACATCATCTTGTGGAGCACAACGGAATTCGGGTACGTGCGGCTGCATGACGCCTGGTCGACGGGTAGTTCGATCATGCCGCAGAAGAAGAACCCCGACATCGCCGAGCTCGCCCGCGGCAAGGCCGGTCGGCTGATCGGCAACGTGACCGGACTGCTCGCCACGCTCAAAGCCCAGCCGCTGGCCTACAACCGGGACCTGCAGGAGGACAAAGAGCCCGTCTTCGATTCCGCGGCACAGCTCGAGCTTCTGCTGCCCGCGATGGCCGGACTGGTCTCGACGCTCGAATTCGACGAGGGCCGCATGGTCGCCCTCGCTCCGCTGGGCTACACGCTGGCCACCGACGTCGCGGAATGGCTGGTGCGGCGCGGTGTCCCGTTCCGGGTGGCGCACGAAGCCGCCGGTGCGGCGGTGCGCGCCGCCGAAGCCCGCGGCGTCGGCCTGGAAGACCTCGAGGACGCCGAACTCGCTTCGATCCATCCTGACCTCGGTCCGGAGGTTCGCGACGTCCTCACCGTGGAAGGGTCGGTGAACTCGCGCGACGCGCGGGGCGGCACCGCGCCGGTGCAGGTGGCCCGGCAGCTGAGCGCGGTGCGGGCTACGACCGACGAACTGCGGATCCGGCTGCGCCGCTAGCATTCGGCACCATGGACCCCGGCGAGCAGCAGGCCCGGCCACCTCGGGTGATCAGCCGGCGCGCCCGACTCCGGCACTGGGTGGCGCAACGCCGGTTGCGACAGTGGTGGAAAGCCGCGCTGGCCGCGGTCCTCGCGGTCGCCGCACTGTTCGGGGGCCTCGACACCGTCAACACCGGCGCGGTCCCGTTCGCGGCCGACGAGGACTTCTCCGACGGTCAGTACACCGTCACCGTCCACGGCGCCTCGCTGCTGCCCAAGGTCACCGCCGGCACGCGCACGATCGGCCCCGCCCAGCCCGGCAAGCTCTATCTCGGCGTGACCGTCACGCTCACCAACGACGCAACGGTGCCCGGCCGGCTTCGCAACGAGCTGGATCTGCGTGAGGTGGAGGGCAAAGAGTTCTTCGGAGCGTTCCGCTTTCGCGACGGTTCGCCGATCCAGACCCTCGGACCCGGGCTGACGGAAAAGCTGGCCTACCTGTGGGTGATACCGCAGAACGCGGTCCGGCCGGGCGACACGATCAGCGTGCGGGTGTGGAAGAAGCAGTACAAGCAGCTGATGGTGACCTACGGCGGCAAGGAGTGGCTCGACAGCCTCACCGATTACGGCGTCACCGAGCTGACCGTGAAGGAACCGGCATGACCGCGACCAGGATGCGGTCGGTGATGTCAGCGGTGTGCGTCGTCGTCCTGGTCGCAGCCGCGGCACTGGTCTGGCACAACCTGCCCACACCCACCGATCTCTACGGACCGTTCGACATCCACGGGAAAGCCGGTGAGCCGGTCCGCGGCCGCGGCGTCACCGCCACCGTCTCATCGGTCAGCGTTGCGCCGACAGTGAATTCGGTACCGGCAGCCGGCCGATGGGTGGTCGTCGAGACGACGTTGCAGGCACAGGGCACCACCGACGTGCCGCACGCCGATCTGCTCGTCGGCCCCAATACCTACATTCCTACCGACCGGTTCTTGACCAAGACCCTCGGACGGTCGCTGGCGCCGGGGATCGAGCAGCGCGGCAGCTGGGTTTTCGACGTCGCGGCGGAACTGGTCGACGGCCCCGCGCTGGACCCGCTGACACTGCGGGTCTGGGTGGGCAGTGACCTGCTCGACTCGAGGCTGGTGATCACGATCCCGCCCGAGACGGTGAACCGAGGTGCCGAGCTCGAGCTGGGTCGCCCGGAGGCGAGCGCGTGAACGGCCGGATGACCAGGCTGTGGCAGCGCAATCTCGTGGGCGCCGTCGCGGTCGCCTGCGCCCTCGGCGTGTACGTCGTGATCGATTTCGGACCGGACTGGTCGACCTACCGTCACTCCGTGCAACCCCGCGTCGTCATCCCCAAGGGGGAGAGCGGCTCTGCGGGGGGAGAGACGTGGCGGCTGACGAAGGTCACGCACCTCAACCGCAGCCCCGTGCGGTTCGGTCCGCCGCTTCCGCAGGGCACGGTGTTGACCGTGCTCGACTTCGACCGGTCGGGCACCCCCGAGCAGGGTTACTGCACCGCGGTGATCACCGACGGCACGACGCGGTGGACGGCGGAGGGGGTCGGCGGCTACACGCCGATCCCGCCCGACGGGGTCACGCCGCTGTGCCACCTGCCCGGCCCCGTCCAGTTCACGTTCCTGCTGCCCGACGACGTCGTGCCCACGGCCATGGACGTGACGCACAACGGTGAGATCACTGTGCGGGTGCTGCTGTAACCGATTGCGGGCGTACGTGTTCGAGGCAGTACGCCACCGTCGAGGCGATCAGACACACCCGCAGCGGCTCGATGATCAAGTTCGACAGGAAGACGAGCGTGGGCCGCACCGCATCCCAGTAGGCCTGCGGGTGCGGCCCGAGCAGCCGCGCCACTGCGCGGAACAGCTCTCCGGTGCGCACCTCGGGGCGGTAAAAACTGCCCGCCATGTCCAGCCAAGCCAGCCCGAGATAGCCGAGCACGTAGAGCGCCAACGCGATCACGCCGCCGTGCAGGATGAGCCGGGCCGAATCGGCGATCGGCCGGTAGTTGCCGAGCCGGGACAGCAGCACGTCCCGTGCCTCGTCGCGGCGGACATCAGACAACCGAGACCACCGCTCCCGCACCCGCTTCTGCCGCGTCGCCGTCCGCTCGAAGAGCAGGTCAGCCCGTTGCCCGGCCACGCGGCGCGCCGCGCTGCGCCAGTCCGCGGGCATCGACACCCCGTAGACGATCGCGGCGACGGCCAGCCACAGCAGCGGAATGGTGGCTCCGCCGAACACGGTGGACACGGTCCAGGTGACCGTGTCCCACAGGATTTCCAGCGGCCGGAAGTGGGAGAAGAGTTCCGCGCGAGTGTCGGTGAACCACACGACGATTCGCCGCTGCTGCAGCCAGCCGCTCGGGTTGACGAAGAAGGTGACGTCCTTGCTGGCGGCGAAGCTGAGGCTGAGGAAGACCCACAGCGCGTCGACGTAGACCCGGACCGCGATCATCCACCGCGGCATCAGATCCGCGAAGCGGCTCAGGACGTAGCGCAGGACCAGTGCCGTCACGATCAACACCACGGTGAGCGTTCCCCCTGGAAGCGCTTCAGGGTGGAGGTCGACCCCGCCGGGGGTCGTCATGGTCTGCCCGATCCGATAGCCCAGCGCGCGTTGTTCGTAGGCGATCCAGTCCTCAGCGAACATCTTCCACGCCAGGTAGATCGCGAAGAACGGCACGATCACGGTGGCGAAGACGTCGACGCGGCGGGCGCTGCGTGGCGGCAGCGTCGCCAGCGCCGGGAGGCCCGACCGGAGCACGAAGAACATCGCGACGTAGGACCCGAGCCGGGCCAGTCCGGCCAGCGGCATGATCAGCGAGGCCCACAGATCGTTGTCGTAGCCTGCCCACGCGGCCAGCTCGATCGCACCCCGGCGCCCCAGCAGCCCGAGCAGATAACACGCGGCGAGCTGGGGCCAGTACCGCACGCACAGCACGAACGGGCGCGCGAGATACGACAGGCCGGTGCTCACCCGGCGTCCTCCGCCAGTTCGAGCCAGGCCTGCTCCAGATCGTCCTTACGGGAGAGCAGGTCGCCGAGCTCGCCGTTGAGCTCGCCCGCCCGCACGTGGTCGGCGGCGGCGTCGGCCATCGCCTCGTGTAGGGCGGCGATCCGATCGTCGAGTTTGGTGAGCTGGTTCTCGATTCGTGCCATCTCCTTGCCCGCGCGGCGATCGCGGGCGGCGGCCGATTCGGCACGCACCGGCTCCGCGCGGGCGGCGGGGGTCTGCACAGCGGCCGCCGACCGTTCCGCGAGGTACTGCTCGACGCCCCCGGGCAGCAGAACGCAGCGTCCGCCGCCGGTCAGTGCGTAGGTCACGTCACTGACGCGCTCGAGGAAGTACCGGTCGTGGCTGACCACGATCAGCGTGCCGGGCCAGCCGTCGAGGTAGTCCTCGATGACGGTCAGCGTGTCGATGTCGAGATCGTTGGTCGGTTCGTCGAGCAGCAGCACGTTCGGCTCGTCGAGCAGCAGCCGCAGGAACTGCAACCGCCGCCGCTCACCGCCGGACAGCTCGCCGAGCCGCGTGGTCAACTTGTCCCCGGTGAAGCCGAAGTCCTCCAGCAGCGTCGAGGTGCTGACCTCGCGACCGCCCGCCACCTCGGTGAGCCGCTTCTTGCTCTCGACCGCGTCGAGAACTCGCTCGTCGGGATGCAATTCGGTGAGGGCCTGGCTGAGGTGGCCGATCGACAGCGTCTGACCGCGCTTCACCGTGCCCGAGGTCGGGGGTATCTCACCGATGAGGAGCTTGAGGATCGACGTCTTTCCGGTGCCGTTGACGCCGACCAGCCCGATGCGCGCGCCCGGGCCGATCGACCAGTCGATGCCGTCGAGGAGCGTGCGCGGCGGATCGCCCACCTGCAGACCCACCCGGTGCAGATCGAAGACGTCTTTGCCGAGCCGCGAGGTGGCGAAGCGTTGCAGCATCAGCGAGTCACGGGGCGGTGGCTCGTCCGCGATGAGGTCGTTGGCGGCCTGGATGCGGAACTTCGGTTTGGACGTCCGCGCCGGCGGTCCGCGCCGCAGCCACGCCAACTCCTTGCGCATCAAGTTTCTGCGTCGGGCCTCGGTCCCGGCGGCCATTCGCATGCGTTCGGCGCGCGCAAGCACGAACGCCGCGTACCCGCCGTCGTAGGCGTCGACGACGCCGTCGTGCACCTCCCAGGTGCTCGTGGCGACCGCGTCGAGGAACCACCGATCGTGGCTGACCACCACCAGTGCCCGAGCGGGCCGCGTGGCCAGGTGCCCGGCCAGCCAGCCGATCACCTCGACGTCGAGGTGGTTGGTGGGTTCGTCGAGCACCAGCACGTCGTGGTCGGCCAGCAGCACCTCGGCGAGCGCGACGCGGCGCCGCTCGCCGCCGGACAGATCGGCCGCGCTGCCATCCAGCGAAACCCCGGACAGCAGGTGTTCGACGACGGCGCGGGTGTTCGCCTCGGCAGCCCAGATGTGGTCGGGGCGGCCGCCGACGATGACGCCGCGCACGGTGTCCTCCGGCGCGAAGTCGTCGGCTTGGCGCAGATAACCCACCGACAGCCCGGAGGTGTGGGTCGCCCGTCCGGAGTCGGGGGCCTGCGTGCCGGTGAGCACCTTCAGCAATGTCGTCTTGCCGTCGCCGTTGCGGCCGACCACGCCGATCGCGTCGCCCTCCTCGACACCGAGGCTGACGGCATCGAGCAACGTGCGGGTGCCGTAGCCCACGGTCACCTTTTCCAGGTTGATCAGGTTCGCCATCAGGCGCAAATGATAGGCCTGCGCTGTGCCATGATGACCTCTGCACTGGGGGGATCAGCGGTTCGGGGTCGGCGATAGGGGAGCAGGCGTTGGTGGATCTCTCGGCGATCACCGGACCGGTCGGCCGATTGGTCGCGACCGCTCAGAACGGTCTCGAGGTGCTGCGCTACGGCGGCCTGGAGACCGGATCGGTGCCCTCACCGTTCCAGATCGTGGAGAGCGTGCCGATGTACCGGCTGCGCCGCTACTTCCCGCCGGACACCCGGCCCGGCGCCAAACCCGCGGGCCCTCCCGTGCTGATGGTCCACCCGATGATGATGTCGGCCGACATGTGGGACGTCACCCGTTCCGACGGCGCGGTCGGCATCCTGCACCGCGCCGGCATCGACCCGTGGGTGATCGATTTCGGATCGCCGGACAAGGTCGAGGGCGGGATGCAACGCAACCTGGCCGACCACATCGTCGCGCTCAGCGAGGCGATCGACACGATCAAGTCGACGACCGGGCGCGACGTGCACGTGGCCGGGTACTCGCAGGGCGGCATGTTCGCCTATCAGACCGCGGCGTACCGCCGCTCGAAAGACCTGGCGAGCATCATCGCGTTCGGCTCGCCGGTCGACACCCTGGCCGCGCTGCCGATGAACCTGCCGGCCAGTCTCGCCCCGGTGGCCGCCGACTTCATGGCTGACCACGTCTTCAGCCGGATCGACATCCCGGGCTGGATGGCGCGCACCGGTTTCCAGATGCTCGACCCGATCAAGACCGCCCAGTCGCGGCTGGAGTTCCTGCTCCAGCTGCATGACCGCGAAGCCCTGCTCCCGCGCGAGCAGCAGCGCCGGTTCCTGGCCTCCGACGGCTGGATCGCGTGGTCGGGCCCCGCGATCTCGGAACTGCTCAAGCAGTTCATCGCGCACAACCGGATGATGACCGGTGGCTTCTCCGTGCACGGCGATCTGGTGACGCTCTCCGACATCGACTGCCCCGTGCTGGCTGTCGTCGGCGAGGTCGACGACATCGGGCAACCCGCCTCGGTACGCGGGATCAAGCGGGCGGCACCGCAGGCCGACGTCTACGAATTCATGATCAGGGCCGGCCATTTCGGGCTCGTCGTCGGTTCCAAGGCGGCCGGCCAGACGTGGCCGACGGTGGCGCAGTGGGTGCGTTGGCTCGACGGGGCAGGCGCCATGCCCGACGGTGTCGCGCCGATGGCGCTGCAACCGGCGGCATCGTCGGAGAGCGGTGTCTCGCTGACGTCCCGACTGGCGCACGGCACCGCCGCGGCGACGGAGATGGCGCTGACGCTGGCGAAGTCGGCCGCCGACGCGCTGGTCGCGGCGAACCGCTCGGCCCGCACGCTCGCGGTGGAGACCGCCCGCACGCTGCCCCGCCTCGCGCGACTGGGGCAGGTCAACGATCACACCCGAATCTCGTTGGGCCGCATCATGAGTGAGCAGGCCCGCGATGCCCCGCAGGGTGAGGCGCTGCTGTTCGACGGCCGTGTGCACACCTACGAGGCGGTCGATCGGCGCATCAACAACGTGGTGCGCGGCCTGATCGAGGTCGGGGTGCGTCAGGGCGCCCGAGTGGGCGTGCTGATGGACACCCGGCCCAGCGCACTGGTCGCGATCGCCGCGCTGTCCCGGCTGGGTGCGGTCGCGGTGCTGATGCCGCCCGACGCCGATCTCGCCACCGCGGCACGGCTGGGCGCGGTCACCGAGATCATCGCCGACCCGGGCCATTTGGATGCCGCCCGCACGCTCGACACCCGGGTGTTGGTGCTCGGTGGCGGCGAATCGCGCGACCTGCACCTGCCTGACGATGCCGGCGTCATCGATATGGAACAGATCGATCCCGAGCGCGTCGATCTGCCCGGCTGGTACCGCCCGAACCCCGGGCTCGCCCGCGACCTGGCGTTCATCGGGTTCAGCACGATCAGCGGCGAGATGGTCGCCCGCCAGATCACCAACTACCGCTGGGCGCTCTCGGCGTTCGGCACGGCGTCGGCGGCCAACATCAGCCGCAACGACACCGTCTACTGCCTCACCCCTCTGCACCACCAGTCGGGTCTGCTGGTGAGCCTGGGCGGCGCGGTCGTGGCCGGCGCGCGCATCGCGTTGTCGCGGGGTCTGCGGCCGGACCGCTTCGGGCAGGAGATCAGGCAGTACGGCGTGACGGTGGTGTCCTACACCTGGGCGATGTTGCGCGAGGTGATCGACGATCCCGCCTTCTCGCTGACCGGCAGCCACCCGGTGCGGGTGTTCATCGGTTCCGGCATGCCCAGCGGTCTGTGGAAACGGGTCGCGGAGGTGTTCGAACCGGCCAGGGTCGTCGAGTTCTTCGCCACCACCGACGGGCAGGCCGTGTTGGCCAACGTCGCGGGCGCGAAGGTGGGCAGCAAGGGCAGGCCGCTGCCGGGTGGCGGCGAGATCGCGCTGGCCGCCTACGACCCCGAGGACAACCTGATCCTCGAGGACGACCGCGGTTTCGTTCGTCGTGCCGACACCAATGAGGTCGGCGTCCTGCTCGCGCACCCGCGCGGCCCGGTCGATCCGCTGGCGTCGGTCAAGCGCGGCGTCTTCGCACCCGCCGACACCTGGGTGTCGACCGAGTACCTGTTCCGCCGCGACGAAGACGGCGACTACTGGCTCGTCGACACCCGTGCCGCGGTGATCCACACCGCCCGCGGACCCGTGTTCGCGGCCACCGTCAACGACGGGGTCGGGCGTCTGGGCGCGGTCGACATGGCCGTCACCTACGCGGTGCCCACGGACACCGGCACGCTGGCGGTGACCGCCCTGGCCCTGCGTCCGGGAGGCAGCGTCACCACCGCCGATCTGTCCGAGGCGCTGGCCGATCTTCCCGTCGGCGCCGCGCCCGACATCGTCCACGTCGTCGCCGACATGACGCTCACCGCCACCTACCGCCCTCTGGCAGGGCCGATGCAGGCTGACGGCATTCCCAAAGCGTCCCGTAACGCCTGGTATCGCGACGCCGATACCCATCTGTACAAGCGGTTGACTGCGGCTGTTCGCAGCGAGATTGCCGGCACACAGCAGTGATGCCCGGTGCGCGCCTCACTGTTAGGCTCGCGCTGGCGACTCCGAGGAGGATTCATGTCACCACGCAATTGGCGCCGCGCCGCCGGGACCGCGCTTGCCGGTGCCGCGCTGATCGGCGGCGTTGCCGCGGGGCTGTCGGCTCCGGTGGCGGCAGCTGATCCGGCCGCCGCGCCGGCCACGGGGGATGCTCCTCCGCCGGTGTCGCCCGATCGAATTCTCATGATGATCAATGAGCAGTACAACACCGGGTCGGGCGGCGGTCAGGTCTCGAAGCTGATCGACCAGGTGATGACGCTGCGCATGCAGGGCTTCAAGCCCTCGCGCGCCAACACCGCTGCGCTTGCGGATGCCCTCGACAAGCGTCCGAATCAGGCTCCGCTGGTCGAAGCTCTACAGGCGACGCTGGCGACACAGCGCAAGATCAAAATGCAGGCATCCAATCAGGTCCAGCAGCCCGCGGTGCCGCCGCCGGCGACGCCCGGCATCGTCCAGGCGCCGATGGGTCCGAACTGGGGACCGGGTAATCCGATGATCAAGGATCCCGACGACAACCCCTTCCCGATGCCCGGTCGGACGGGATGACGCTCGACCCTGCACTGCTCGAGCTGCTCGTCTGCCCGCAGGACCGCGGCCCTCTGACCTACGTGGACGGGTGTCTGTACAACCCTCGTCTGCAGCGTAAGTACCGCATCGACGACGACATCCCGGTGCTGCTGATCGACGAAGCCGTGACGGTGGACGACGCCGAGCATCGGCGCCTGGTCGCCGCGGCGGGGGAGTCCTAACCGAGGCCGGGGAGTTCGCCCGTCAGGTAGCGCTGAAGATTCGGCGCAATCGTCTCCACGACCTGGTCGACCGGCAGGGATCTGAACGGTTCCAGCTCGAGGATGTAGCGCGCCATCACGACGCCGACCAGCTGTGATGCCACGAATTGGACGCGGATGTGGCCGGTGCCGGGCGGATCGTCGACGCGGCCGCCCACCTCGACGGTGATGACGTCCTGCAGAAAGCTCCGCACCATCGAGACGTCGCTGCCGGCCAGCAATGACCGCAGGGTGGCGATGAATCCCTTGCCCATCTCCGAATCCCAGAGCGGCAGCAGAAGCGACGGCAGGACGTGGCCGATCTCCTCGACCGGCACCTCGCGCAGCGGGCCGATCACCGTCATGGGGTCGATCGGGATGTGGATCGCAGCGGCGAACAGCTGGGTCTTGGTGCCGAAGTAGTGGTGCACCAGCGCAGCGTCCACGCCGGCTCCCGCAGCGATGGAGCGGATCGACGTGTTCTCGAACCCGTTGCGGGCGAACAGGTCTCGCGCGACGGCCAAGATGCGATCGCGGGTGTCCGAGGCGCCGGGGGGACGTCCCGGACGTTTGCGATCCTGCTCGGTCGTCACGGTCGCTACGGTGTCCTTCGCCTCAGTGTCGCTGCGGCCAGGGCGAGTGCCGACACCGCGAAGGCGGCGACGATCAGCAGATCGCGTACGGCCAGCGATGTCAGCTCGGCGTGGGCGCCGACCTGGCGGAGTGCCTCCAGAGCGTAGCTGGCAGGCATCGCGTTGCTCACCCACTGCAGCCAGTCGGGCAGCTGCTCGCGCGGCACGACGATCCCGCAGAGCAGCAGCTGCGGCGCGATGACCAGCGGCATGAACTGCACGGCCTGGAATTCGGTGCGTGCGAACGCGCTGCACAGCAGACCCAGCCCGACCCCGAGTACGGCGTTGACGATTGCGATGACGAACACCCACACCGGATTTCCTGCGGTGTGGAGACCCAGGAGCCAGAAGGACACCAGGCACGCGAGGGTGGCCTGCGCTGCTGCCGCGAGTGAGAACGCGGTCCCGTAACCGGCGAGCAGGTCGAGGCGGCCCAGCGGCGTGGTGAGGATGCGCTCCAACGTGCCCGACACCCGTTCGCGCTGCATGGTGATCGAGGTGATCAGGAACATCACGATCAGCGGAAAGACGCCCAGCATCACCAGGCAGGCGTTGTCGAACGGCCACGGCATTCCCGGCCTGGTGGGCACCGCGTCGAACATGAAGTACATCAGCGCGATGATCAGACTGGGCACCACCAGGATCATCGCCACGCTGCGGTGATCGCCGGCCAGCTGCCGCAGGATGCGGACGGTGGTCGCGAGGTAGGCGCGCGGCGTTCCCGCGGTCAGGCGGGCGCGGCTGCGGTGTCGCGCCGGATGACGGACAGGAACGCTTCCTCCAACGACTGACATGCGGTGTCCTCTCGGAGTCGATTCGGTGTGGTGTGCGCCAGGAGACGGCCCTCGCGCATGAGCAGCAGGTCCTGACAGTGGTCTGCCTCGTCCATGACGTGGCTGGACACCAGCAGCGTGGTGCCGTGTCGCGCGAGAGCCGCGAACCGGTCCCACAGTTCTGCGCGCAGCACCGGGTCGAGGCCCACGGTCGGCTCGTCGAGCACCAGCACCTCGGGATGGCCCACCAGTGCGCAGGCCAGCGACACCCGGGTGCGCTGACCGCCGGAGAGGTTGCCTGCGAGCGCGGTGCGATGGCTGTCGAGACCCACCGCGGCCAGGGCGTCGTCGATGTCGGCGGCGTCACTGCCGTAGAGCGCGGCGAAGTACCGCACGTTGTCGACGACCCGCAGATCCGGGTAGACGGTCGGCTGCTGCGTGACGTAGCCGACTCGGTGGCGCAGTTCGGCGCAGCCGGCGGGCAACCCGAGCACCCGCACCGCGCCGCTCGACACCACCTGGGTGCCGACGATGCTGCGCATCAGCGTGCTCTTTCCGCACCCGGAGGGCCCAAGCAATCCGGTGATGGTGCCGCGCGCAACGTGCATGGTCACGCCGTCGACCGCGGTCCTGCCACCGCGACGAACGTGAAGGTTCTCAACGTCGATAGCGGCGGCTGACACCCCGGTCGTTAATTCATCGTGCGATGAACTCATCATGTGATGAATATTGCGCTCGCCGGCGAGACGGTGTCAAGACCGGTCGTAGGATGGCCCGACATGGCGGACCTCGGCGCGCAGCTCCTGGCTGTCGATCCCGTTCGGGCGGCGCAGATGCTGCTCGGCGCCCGCCTGACGGGACGCGAAGTCACTGCCACGATCGTCGAAGTCGAGGCCTACGGGGGTCCGGCTGACGGGCCGTGGCCAGATGCGGCGTCGCACTCGTTCCGCGGCCGCGGGGGACGCAACACCGTGATGTACGGCCCGCCGGGTCGCCTCTACACCTACCGAAGTCACGGCATCCACGTCTGCGCCAACGTGGTGTGCGCCACCGACGGTGTCGCGGGCGCAGTGTTGCTCCGAGCGGCCGTCGTCGAGGACGGTGTGGGTCCCGCCCGGATGCGGCGGGGCGAGCTGGTCGCCGAGTCCGCCCTGGCCCGAGGGCCCGGCAACCTGTGTTCTGCGCTGGGCATCGAGATGGCGGACAACGGCTGTGATCTCTTCGATCCGCTTGCGCCGGTCCGTCTTTCACTGGCGCGCCCGCTACCTGGGGCGGCGGGACCCCGCACGGGGGTCAGTAAGGCTGCCGATCGGCCCTGGCGCTTCTGGGTGTCGGGTCGCAGGGAGGTGTCGCCCTATCGGCGCAGCCCGCGGGCACCCGCTCCCGGCGAGAGCGACTAGTACGGGAAGATCGGTGCGTGGGCAGCGACATCCCGGGGAACATCCTCGATGAATTGGACTGGCGCGGGCTGATCGCGCAGTCGACAGACCGTGACGCACTGGGCGAAGCCTTGGCCGGCGGACCCGTCACCGTGTATTCCGGGTTCGATCCGACCGCCCCCAGCCTGCACGCCGGGCACCTCATCCCGCTGCTGACCCTGCGGCGATTCCAGCAGGCCGGACACCGCCCGATCGTGCTGGCGGGCGGCGCGACCGGAATGATCGGCGACCCGCGTGAGGTCGGCGAGCGCACGATGCAGACTGCCGACACCATCGCCGAGTGGTCTGTCCGCATCCGCGGTCAGCTGGAGCGGTTCGTCGATTTCGACGACTCGCCCACGGGCGCGGTCATCGCCGACAACCTGTCCTGGACTCAGGAGATGTCGGCCATCGAGTTCCTGCGTGACGTCGGGAAGCACTTCTCGGTGAACGTGATGCTCGACCGGGAAACGGTACGTCGCCGACTCGAGGGCGATGGCATCTCCTACACCGAGTTCAGTTACATGCTGTTGCAGGCCAACGACTTCGTGGAGTTGCACCAGCGCTACGGGTGCGCACTGCAGATCGGTGGCTCCGATCAGTGGGGGAACATCATCGCCGGCGTGCGGCTGGTCCGGCAGAAGGCCGGTGCCGGGGTGCATGCGCTGACGACCCCGCTGGTGACGGATTCCGAGGGGCGCAAGTTCGGGAAGTCCACCGGGGGCGGCAGCCTGTGGCTCGATCCCGAGATGACCAGCCCGTACGCCTGGTACCAGTACTTCATCAACACCGCCGATGCCGACGTCGTCGGATACCTACGGTGGTTCACGTTCCTCGACGCGACCGAGATCGCAGAACTCGAGGAGGCCACCGCACAGCGACCTCACGAACGTGCCGCCCAGCGCCGCCTGGCCCGCGAGCTCACGACGCTCATCCACGGTCAGGCGGCCACCGATGCGGTCGAACACGCGAGCAGGGCGCTGTTCGGCAGGGGAGAGCTCGCCGATCTCGACGAGCCCACCCTGGCGGCCGCGCTGCGCGAAGCCGGCAACAGCGAGATCGTGGAAGTGCTTCCCGCAGGGCAGGATTCGATCGTCGACCTCCTGGTGGCGACCGGTTTGTCGGCGAGCAAGGGCGCCGCCCGACGGACGATCGCCGAAGGTGGAGTCTCGGTGAACAACGTGAGGATCGCCACAGAGGAGTGGACGCCGCAGCCGTCGGACTTCCTGCACGGTCGGTGGCTCGTACTGCGCCGCGGCAAGCGCAATGTCGCCGGCGTGCGCAGCGCGTGAGCCAAATGCCCAGGTCAAGACGAATTTGACGCGTCGGGAACAACCACGCTTGCCCGCGCGTTGTCACTTCAGCAGTCAACGCACGCCAGCCGTGCGCACGCTGGGATCAGGTCGAAAAACCGGTTCTAGCAGGCCATTTGACTCGGCGTTATCCCTGACGTAACTTATCGGAGTCGCTGCGACACGGGCCCAGCCCGGAGAGCGCGGCCGACTCCCGAGAGGTCACTCACTTTGGTGAGAGTCCTCATCTGCCCGCAGTAGAGATCGCGGCTTTTAGCCGCGGGATCTTCGCGCGGTCAGTCGGGGCTGTTGTTTGAGAACTCAATAGTGTGTTTGGTGGTTTTTGTTTGTTGTTTTTTGTTGTGTCCGCATTTTCCCGTTTGGGGGCATGACGTTTTTTTGGATGCCAGTTTGTGGTGTCTGTTGTTTGTGATCGGATTTTTCTGATTCGAATTCTGCCCGGGGTTGTCCCTGGGGGTTTTTGTTTGGAGAGTTTGATCCTGGCTCAGGACGAACGCTGGCGGCGTGCTTAACACATGCAAGTCGAACGGAAAGGCCCTTCGGGGTACTCGAGTGGCGAACGGGTGAGTAACACGTGGGTGATCTGCCCTGCACTTTGGGATAAGCCTGGGAAACTGGGTCTAATACCGAATAGGACCACGGCATTCATGTGCTGTGGTGGAAAGCTTTTGCGGTGTGGGATGGGCCCGCGGCCTATCAGCTTGTTGGTGGGGTAATGGCCTACCAAGGCGACGACGGGTAGCCGGCCTGAGAGGGTGACCGGCCACACTGGGACTGAGATACGGCCCAGACTCCTACGGGAGGCAGCAGTGGGGAATATTGCACAATGGGCGCAAGCCTGATGCAGCGACGCCGCGTGAGGGATGACGGCCTTCGGGTTGTAAACCTCTTTCGCCAGGGACGAAGCGCAAGTGACGGTACCTGGAGAAGAAGGACCGGCCAACTACGTGCCAGCAGCCGCGGTAATACGTAGGGTCCGAGCGTTGTCCGGAATTACTGGGCGTAAAGAGCTCGTAGGTGGTTTGTCGCGTTGTTCGTGAAAACTCACAGCTTAACTGTGGGCGTGCGGGCGATACGGGCAGACTGGAGTACTGCAGGGGAGACTGGAATTCCTGGTGTAGCGGTGGAATGCGCAGATATCAGGAGGAACACCGGTGGCGAAGGCGGGTCTCTGGGCAGTAACTGACGCTGAGGAGCGAAAGCGTGGGGAGCGAACAGGATTAGATACCCTGGTAGTCCACGCCGTAAACGGTGGGTACTAGGTGTGGGTTTCCTTCCTTGGGATCCGTGCCGTAGCTAACGCATTAAGTACCCCGCCTGGGGAGTACGGCCGCAAGGCTAAAACTCAAAGGAATTGACGGGGGCCCGCACAAGCGGCGGAGCATGTGGATTAATTCGATGCAACGCGAAGAACCTTACCTGGGTTTGACATGCACAGGACGTGCCTAGAGATAGGTATTCCCTTGTGGTCTGTGTGCAGGTGGTGCATGGCTGTCGTCAGCTCGTGTCGTGAGATGTTGGGTTAAGTCCCGCAACGAGCGCAACCCTTGTCTCATGTTGCCAGCACGTTATGGTGGGGACTCGTGAGAGACTGCCGGGGTCAACTCGGAGGAAGGTGGGGATGACGTCAAGTCATCATGCCCCTTATGTCCAGGGCTTCACACATGCTACAATGGCCGGTACAAAGGGCTGCGATGCCGTGAGGTGGAGCGAATCCTTTCAAAGCCGGTCTCAGTTCGGATCGGGGTCTGCAACTCGACCCCGTGAAGTCGGAGTCGCTAGTAATCGCAGATCAGCAACGCTGCGGTGAATACGTTCCCGGGCCTTGTACACACCGCCCGTCACGTCATGAAAGTCGGTAACACCCGAAGCCGGTGGCCTAACCCTTGTGGAGGGAGCCGTCGAAGGTGGGATCGGCGATTGGGACGAAGTCGTAACAAGGTAGCCGTACCGGAAGGTGCGGCTGGATCACCTCCTTTCTAAGGAGCACCACGAGAGCTCGGCCCGCCCACATCGTGTGGGGGTTCGGTGACCGTAGCCGATTCGTGAAGATGGCCTGTCATCTGTAGTGGATGCAGGTCTGGTGCAATTCAACAAACGTTGAGTGCTGGAACGGGATTCACCCTTTTGGGGGTGGATCGCCGGCGCGAGATCATCGGACACACTATTGGGCTTTGAGACAACAGCCCGTTGGTTCTCTGGCCACTGTGTGTGGTGAGAGGTGCTGTTGTTGCCCTGCTTTGGTGGTGGGGTGTGGTGTTTGATTTGTGGATAGTGGTTGCGAGCATCTGATCGCAGACAACTCTTGTGTGGGTTGTGTGGGGTCAGCATGTAATGCAAATTTTTCTGATACCCGCACACATGCGTGTGTGTGGGTGATGACTCATTTTTTTGGTTTTGTGTTGTAAGTGTTTAAGGGCGCATGGTGGATGCCTTGGCACTGAGAGCCGATGAAGGACGTGGGAGGCTGCGATATGCCTCGGGGAGCTGCCAACCGAGCGTGGATCCGAGGATGTCCGAATGGGGAAACCCAGCACGAGTGATGTCGTGTTACCCAGCGCTGAATATATAGGCGTTGGGGGGGAACGCGGGGAAGTGAAACATCTCAGTACCCGTAGGAAGAGAAAACAACAGTGATTCCGTGAGTAGTGGCGAGCGAAAGCGGAGGATGGCTAAACCGTGTGCATGTGATACCCGGCGGGGGTTGTGTGTGCGGTGTTGTGGGGCGTTTCTTCTTCTCTCCGCCGAGAGGAGCGAAAGTGATCAACCGTTGTGTTAGGTGAAGTGGTCTGGGATGGCCTGCCGGAGAGGGTGAGAGCCCCGTACCTGAAAACGTGACGGCTTTCGTGAAATGTTTTCCCCGAGTAGCAGCGGGCCCGTGGAATCTGCTGTGAATCTGCCGGGACCACCCGGTAAGCCTGAATACTTCTCAGTGACCGATAGCGGATTAGTACCGTGAGGGAATGGTGAAAAGTACCCCGGGAGGGGAGTGAAAGAGTACCTGAAACCGTGCGCTTACAATCCGTCAGAGCCCTCGACTTGTCGTGGGGTGATGGCGTGCCTTTTGAAGAATGAGCCTGCGAGTCAGGGACATGTCGCGAGGTTAACCCGGGTGGGGTAGCCGTAGCGAAAGCGAGTCTGAATAGGGCGTATCCACACAACAGTGTGTGGTGTAGTGGTGTGTTCTGGACCCGAAGCGGAGTGATCTACCCATGGCCAGGGTGAAGCGCGGGTAAGACCGCGTGGAGGCCCGAACCCACTTAGGTTGAAGACTGAGGGGATGAGTTGTGGGTAGGGGTGAAAGGCCAATCAAACTCCGTGATAGCTGGTTCTCCCCGAAATGCATTTAGGTGCAGCGTCGCAGTGTTCGTGTCGGAGGTAGAGCTACTGGATGGCCGATGGGCCTCACAAGGTTACTGACGTCAGCCAAACTCCGAATGCCGACACGGTGTAATGCGGCAGTGAGACGGCGGGGGATAAGCTCCGTGCGTCGAGAGGGAAACAGCCCAGATCGCCGGCTAAGGCCCCTAAGCGTGTGCTAAGTGGAAAAGGATGTGCAGTCGCGAAGACAACCAGGAGGTTGGCTTAGAAGCAGCCACCCTTGAAAGAGTGCGTAATAGCTCACTGGTCAAGTGATTGTGCGCCGATAATGTAGCGGGGCTCAAGCACACCGCCGAAGCCGCGGCAGCGTACGTCGTACGCTGGGTAGGGGAGCGTCCTGCATCCGGTGAAGCCGCCGAGTGATCGAGTGGTGGAGGGTGTGGGAGTGAGAATGCAGGCATGAGTAGCGATAAGGCAAGTGAGAACCTTGCCCGCCGAAAGACCAAGGGTTCCTGGGCCAGGCCAGTCCGCCCAGGGTGAGTCGGGACCTAAGGCGAGGCCGACAGGCGTAGTCGATGGACAACGGGTTGATATTCCCGTACCCGTGTGTGAGCGTCCCTGATGAATCACCGGTACTAACCGCCCAAAACCAGCATCACTGATCCCTTCGGGGTGACGGATTCTGGGGCTGCGCGGGACCTTCGGTGGTAGTAGTCAAGCGATGGGGTGACGCAGGAAGGTAGCCGTACCAGTCAGTGGTAATACTGGGGCAAGCCTGTAGGGAGAACGATAGGCAAATCCGTCGTTCACATATCCTGAGAGGTGATGCATAGCCGAGTGAGGCGAATTCGGTGATCCTATGCTGTCGAGAAAAGCCTCTAGCGAGCGCACACACGGCCCGTACCCCAAACCAACACAGGTGGTCAGGTAGAGAATACCAAGGCGTACGAGTGAACTATGGTTAAGGAACTCGGCAAAATGCCCCCGTAACTTCGGGAGAAGGGGGACCCCCATACCGTCAACACCCTTGCGGTGGGCAGCGGGAGGGGGTGGCACAAACCAGTGAGAAGCGACTGTTTACTAAAAACACAGGTCCGTGCGAAGTCGCAAGACGATGTATACGGACTGACGCCTGCCCGGTGCTGGAAGGTTAAGAGGACCTGTTAACCCGTAAGGGTGAAGCGGAGAATTTAAGCCCCAGTAAACGGCGGTGGTAACTATAACCATCCTAAGGTAGCGAAATTCCTTGTCGGGTAAGTTCCGACCTGCACGAATGGCGTAACGACTTCTCAACTGTCTCAACCATAGACTCGGCGAAATTGCATTACGAGTAAAGATGCTCGTTACGCGCGGCAGGACGAAAAGACCCCGGGACCTTCACTACAACTTGGTATTGGTGCTCGATACGGTTTGTGTAGGATAGGTGGGAGACTGTGAAGCGGTCACGCCAGTGATTGTGGAGTCGTTGTTGAAATACCACTCTGATCGTATTGGGCCTCTAACCTCGAACCGTATATCCGGTTCAGGGACAGTGCCTGGTGGGTAGTTTAACTGGGGCGGTTGCCTCCTAAAAAGTAACGGAGGCGCCCAAAGGTTCCCTCAACCTGGACGGCAATCAGGTGTTGAGTGTAAGTGCACAAGGGAGCTTGACTGCGAGACATACATGTCGAGCAGGGACGAAAGTCGGGACTAGTGATCCGGCACCTCTGAGTGGAAGGGGTGTCGCTCAACGGATAAAAGGTACCCCGGGGATAACAGGCTGATCTTCCCCAAGAGTCCATATCGACGGGATGGTTTGGCACCTCGATGTCGGCTCGTCGCATCCTGGGGCTGGAGCAGGTCCCAAGGGTTGGGCTGTTCGCCCATTAAAGCGGCACGCGAGCTGGGTTTAGAACGTCGTGAGACAGTTCGGTCTCTATCCGCCGCGCGCGTCAGAAGCTTGAGGAAATCTGTCCCTAGTACGAGAGGACCGGGACGGACGAACCTCTGGTCCACCAGTTGTCCCACCAGGGGCACCGCTGGATAGCCACGTTCGGACAGGATAACCGCTGAAAGCATCTAAGCGGGAAACCCCCTCCAAGACCAGGCTTCTCACCCATTTCAGTGGGATAAGGCCCCCCGCAGACCACGGGATCGATAGACCAGACCTACACACCCAGCAATGGGTTCAGGGAACTGGCACTAACCGGCCGAAAACTTACAACAACAACAAAACCTCGCAACCACACCACACACGGTCAAACAACAACGACCACACCCCACCATCAAAAAACAGGGGCTATAAACTTCCCCACCACGGGGATCACTCAAAAACGAGTGAATACAGTTACGGCGGCCATAGCGGCAGGGAAACGCCCGGACCCATCCCGAACCCGGAAGC
Source organism: Mycobacterium kyogaense (assembly GCF_036946525.1). GTDB lineage: Bacteria > Actinomycetota > Actinomycetes > Mycobacteriales > Mycobacteriaceae > Mycobacterium > Mycobacterium kyogaense_A. Next base: position 38,882 of record NZ_JAQIIY010000034.1, read on the forward strand.
TAAGCCTACCAGCGCCGATGATACTACCCACCCGGGTGGAAAAGTAGGACACCGCCGAACACACATTGGAATCGCCCCCCACTTTTGTGGGGGGCGATTTCCTATTTCCGCGACATATTCCGACACCATTAATTGCTCTGACAATTTGCGCAATTGTGGTGTCATCGGCGGTGCCCGTATCCTTTTGTCGTGCCCGAAGAGAATATGGCCGGCCGCGGTGACCGCCGGCCCCACCGCGGCGGTCCGTCCGGTAGCAGGCAGGGTCCGCGCCGCGATCAGCGCTCGGCCCCCCGCACCTCGGGCCCCAACCGCGCTCGTTCCGCTCAACCCCGCACGCAGGACGATACGAAGCCGGCAGGACCGCCGATCCCTCCAGAGATCGAGGCCCGTCAACTCGCTCCCGAGATCCGCGGAGAACTCACGACATTGGATCGGGCGACCGCCGATGCCGTCGCCCGACATCTGGTGGCCGCCGGTGAGCTGCTCGAGGAGGATCCTGAGGCGGCCCTCGAGCATGCCCGGGCCGCGCGTGCCCGCTCGGGACGCATCGCTGCCGTGCGTGAGGCCGTCGGCATCGCCGCCTACGCCTGCGGCGACTGGGCGCAAGCGCTCTCCGAGCTCCGAGCGGCCCGCCGAATGGGCAGTCGCTCACCACTTCTCGCGATGATCGCCGACTGCGAACGGGGCGTCGGCCGTCCCGAGCGCGCGATCGAATTGGCACGCAGTCCCGAGGCGGCGCAATTGACCGGCGATGACGCCGACGAATTGCGCATCGTCGTGGCCGGCGCCCGTTCCGATCTCGGCCAGCACGAGCAGGCCCTCGCCGTGCTGTCGTCGCCGCAACTGGATCCGGCCCGTACCGGCCAGACGGCGGCCCGACTGTTCTACGTCTACGCGGACACGCTCTTGGCTCTCGATCGCCCGGACGAGGCCCTGCAATGGTTCCTCAAGGCCGCCGCCGCCGATGCCGAAGGTGTCACCGACGCCGAAGAGCGGATCACGGAACTGTCCTGACGTGAAAACTCTTGCGCACCTTCATGACTGTTTCCTGCTCGACCTCGACGGCACCGTCTTTCGAGGGCACGAGCCGACACCCGGTGCAGTCGACACCCTCGCCTCGCTGCAAGCCCGCACGCTGTTCGTGACCAACAACGCCTCGCGCAGTGCCGACCAGGTCGCCGAACACCTGCGCGACATCGGCTTCACCGCAGCCCCCGACGACGTCGTGACAAGCGCTCAGACAGCCGCGCGGATGCTGGCCGAGCAGCTGCCGAGCCAGGCGAAAGTCCTCGTCGTCGGTACTGATTCGCTCGCCGACGAGGTGCGGGCGGTCGGATTGCAACCGGTACGCCAGTTCGACGACGATCCCGTCGCCGTCGTCCAAGGCCACTCGCAGGAGACCGCATGGTCCGATCTCGCCGAGGCGGGACTCGCCGTTCGGGCGGGTGCGCTGTGGATCGCCGCCAACGTCGACAAGACACTGCCGTCAGAACGCGGCCTGCTGCCCGGCAACGGCTCGATGGTCGCCGCGCTGCGTGCGGCCACCGATCAGGAACCCCAGGTGGCCGGTAAGCCGGCGCCTGCCCTGATGGCAGATGCGTTGGCGCGTGGCGACTTCGACACGCCTTTGGTGGTGGGGGACCGGCTCGACACCGACATCGAAGGAGCGCGCGCTTCGGGTCTGCCCAGCTTGATGGTGCTCTCCGGTGTCAACGATGCCGCCGACGCGATCTTCGCGGTGGCCGATCAGCGGCCGGACATGATCGCCGAGGACCTTCGTGCGTTGACCGCTGACGCCGACAGCCTGCGGGTCGGTCCCCATCCCGCGTGGCGCGTGGACTGCAGCGACCACATCAGTGTCGCCTCCACCGGCGAGGATCCCGGCGACGCGCTGTCCATCGTGCGTGCGATCGCGGCGGCGGTCTGGGCGGCCGGGCGCGAGCCTGGGCGCGCGACGATCGTCGCGGCCGACGACGCGGCGCGCGAAGCGGCGCAGCGGTGGTCGCTGCTCGACCCCGCCATCGACTAGCGTGGCACCCGTCATGAGTACCGAACCCGACCAGATCCGCGCCCAGGTCGCTGACCTTCTCGGAGAGCCGACCGAACCCACCGACGCTGATCTGGACTCCGTCGGCGCCCGCCTGGAGGAGGCGCACGACCTGTTGGTGCGCGCGCTGGAATCGGTCGAGAAAGGCTGATCCCCGTGACGCGGCGCGCTCGTGTGGACGCCGAGCTGGTTCGGCGTGGGCTGGCTCGCTCGCGCCAGCAGGCGGCCGAAATGATCGGCGCCGGCCGGGTGAGCGTGGACGGCATGCGGGCCGCGAAGCCGGCGACAGCGATCGCGACGACCGCACATCTCACGGTCGACGATGCCGACGAGCCCAGCTGGGTGTCGCGGGGAGCGCACAAACTTATCGGAGCGCTCGACGCGTTCGGGGTGGCGGTGCAGGGCCGGCGCTGTCTGGATGCGGGTGCGTCCACAGGAGGGTTCACCGAAGTCCTGCTGAGCCGCGAGGCGCGGGAGGTCGTCGCGGTCGACGTCGGTTACGGGCAGCTCGCGTGGTCGTTGCGCACCGACGACCGGGTGACGGTGATGGAGCGGACCAACGTGCGAGAGCTGACCGCCGAAGCCATCGGCGGGCCTGTCGAACTGATCGTTGCCGACCTGTCCTTCATCGCGCTGTCGACCGTGCTCCCGGCGCTGACTGCGTGCGCGTCGGCGGCCGCAGATATCGTTCCCATGGTGAAGCCGCAGTTCGAGGTCGGCAAGGACCGGGTGGGCGCCGGTGGCGTGGTCTCCGACCCGCTGCTGCGCATCGACGCGGTCCGCTCGGTCGCCGCGACCGCGCAGACGCTGGGCTGGCGCAGCGTCGCCGTCACGGCCAGCCCGCTGCCCGGTCCGGCCGGCAACGTCGAGTACTTCCTGCATCTACGCGCCGACACGACGGATGCCCTGACGGGTGACGCGCTCGAGACCGCGATCCGCCGCGCCGTCGAGGAAGGTCCGCAATGACAGCCCAACGCACCGTCCTGCTGGTGGTGCACACCGGACGCGACGACGCCGTCGACGTCGCGCGGCGGGTGGCAAAGGTGTTCGGCGACAACGGGATAGCGCTACGCGTGCTCTCCGCCGAAGCTGTGGACCGCGGGTCGCCGCAGAGCCGCTCGACGGACATGGCCGCGCTCGGCGTCGACGTCACGGTCGTCGACGCCGATCAGCGCGCCGCCGAGGGATGCGAACTCGTTCTCGTGCTCGGCGGGGACGGTACGTTCCTGCGTGCCGCAGAGCTGGCCCGCAACGTGGAGATACCGGTGCTCGGCGTGAACCTCGGCAAGATCGGCTTCCTCGCCGAGGCCGAAGCCGACTCGATCGACACCGTGCTCGACCACATCGTCCGCCGCGACTACCGCGTCGAGGAGCGGATGACGCTCGACGTGACCGTGTGGTCGGGCGGGGAACTGCTCGACCGCGGCTGGGCGCTCAACGAGGCCAGCTTGGAGAAGGGGCCTCGGCTGGGCGTGCTCGGCGTGGTGCTCGAAGTGGACGGCCGGCCGGTGTCCGCGTTCGGGTGCGACGGAGTGCTGGTGTCGAGTCCGACCGGCTCCACCGCCTACGCGTTCTCCGCCGGTGGCCCGGTGCTGTGGCCCGACTTGGAGGCGATCATCGTCGTGCCGAACAACGCGCACGCATTGTTCGCCCGCCCGATGGTGACCAGTCCGCACGCCTTGATCGCCATCGAGATCGAGGCGGGCGGCCACGATGCGACGGTGTTCTGCGACGGGCGCCGCGAGATGGTGCTGCCGGCAGGCAGTCGTCTCGAGGTGACCCGCTGCGGCACTCCGCTGAAGTGGGTGCGGCTGGACAGCGCACCGTTCACCGACCGGCTGGTGCGTAAGTTCCGGTTGCCGGTCACGGGGTGGCGCGGACAGTAGTGCTAGGCGAGATTCGGATCGAGTCGCTCGGCGCGATCAGCGCCGCGACCGCGGAGTTCGACGGTGGGTTGACCGTGCTCACCGGGGAGACGGGCGCCGGCAAGACCATGGTGGTGACGGGCCTGCATCTGCTCGGGGGTGCGCGAGCAGATCCGGCCCGGGTGCGCTCGGGCTCGGCCAAGGCGGTGGTCGAGGGCCGGTTCGTCACCGCCGACATCGGCGCGGACGCGGTCGCCCGGGTCGAGGACATCCTCGATTCCTCGGGCGCCGACCGAGACGACGACGGCAGCGTGATCGCGGCCCGTTCCGTGAGCCGCGAAGGCCCGTCGCGCGCGTATCTGGGTGGCCGCAGCGTGCCCGCCAAATCGCTCAGCGAGTTCACCGGTGAGCTGCTGACGCTGCACGGCCAGAATGACCAGCTGCGCCTGATGCGCCCGGACCAGCAACGCGCTGCCCTGGACCGCTACGCCGGCGTCACCGACAAGTTGCAGCGCTATCGGACCGCCCGCGACGAGTGGCTGGCCGCGCGCACCGATCTCGAGGAGCGCCGCCGCAGCGCCCGCGAACTGGCGCAGGAGGCGGACCGCCTGCAGTTCGGCATCGATGAGATCGATGCGGTCGCGCCGCAGCCGGGTGAAGACGAGTCGCTGGTGTCCGACATCCGACGCCTGTCCGAGCTCGACGCGTTGCGCGAAGCGGTGCACACAGCCCGTTCGGCGCTCTCGGGCGAGAGCGAGCCGGGCGGTGACGGCGTGTCCGCACTCGACACGATCGGGCAGGCGCGCTCGGCGCTCGAGCACACCGATGACGCCGCGCTGAAGGCGCTCGCCGGTCAACTCGACGGGGCCCTGACCGTCGTCGTGGACGTCGCTGCCGAACTCGGTCAGTTTCTGTCCGAACTACCCACTGACGCAAGTGCTTTGGAGACGAAGCTGGGGCGCCAGGCCGAGCTGCGCTCGCTGACTCGCAAGTACGCTCCCGACGTCGACGGCGTGCTGGACTGGGCGGCCACGGCCCGTGAGCGGCTCGCCCAGCTCGACGTCTCCGAGGAGGCGATGGCCGGTCTCGCGCGTCGTGTCGACGAGCTCGCCGGGGCCGTCGCCGCTGCTGCGGCGGACGTGACCAAGGCTCGGGTCAAGGCCGCCAAGGGGCTGGCCAAGGCCGTCACCACCGAACTCGGTGGACTCGCGATGGCCGGCGCGCAGTTCACCATCGCGGTCGGTCCGCTGCCGGCCCGCCCCGATGACAGCGCTCCGCTGACGCTGGCATCCGGGGATGTCGTGCACGCCGGGCGCGACGGTGTCGACGCGGTGGAATTCGGGTTTGCCGCGCACAGCGGGTCGGACATCCTGCCGCTGCACAAGAGCGCATCGGGCGGGGAGCTGTCGCGCGTGATGCTCGCCCTCGAGGTGGTGCTCGCCGCGTCCACGGAGGGCACCACGATGGTGTTCGACGAAGTCGATGCGGGGGTGGGCGGGCGCGCGGCCGTGCAGATCGGCCGCCGGCTTGCCCGTTTGGCCCGCACCCACCAGGTGATCGTCGTGACCCACCTGCCCCAGGTCGCCGCCTACGCCGACGTGCACCTGGTCATCGAGGGTCAGGCCGCTGCGACCTCCACGCGGGCCAAGACCAGCGGCGTGCGCCGGCTCGACGAGGACGACCGGGTCGCTGAACTGGCCAGGATGCTGGCCGGTCTCGGGGAGTCCGACAGCGGCCGAGCGCATGCGCGCGAGCTGCTCGAAGCGGCTCGGCAGGAGCGTGACGCGCCCACCTAGCGTGTGACTGGTGTGAAAAGAACATACTTCTGGGGCTGATGTTACGGCGCGCCTCCGACAGATCTCGGGCGTTGCTGGCCAGAATCCCCCCATGAAGATGTCAGCGCTGCTCTCCCGAAACGCCAGTACACGGCCGGGCATCACCGGCACCGCCCGTGTGGACCGCGACATCGACCGACTCCTGCGCCGGGTGACGCCCGGCGACATCGTCGTCATCGACGTGCAGGACCTCGACCGCGTCACGGCCGACGCTCTGGTCGAGGCGAACATCGCCGCCGTGGTCAACGCGTCGTCGTCGATCTCGGGGCGCTACCCCAACCTCGGACCCGAGGTGCTCGTCGCCAACGGCATCACCCTCGTCGACGACACCGGCCAGGAGCTCTTCAAGAAGGTCAAGGACGGCGCTCGGATCCGCATCAACGAAGGCGGTGTCTACTCCGGTGACCGCCGGCTGATCCTCGGCACCGAACGCACCGACGCCGACATCCACGAGCTGATGCAGGAAGCCAAGGGCGGGCTGGTCGCGCATCTGGAGGCCTTCGCCGGCAACTCCATCGAGTTCATCCGCAGCGAGAGCCCGCTGCTCATCGACGGCATCGGCATCCCCGACATCGACGTCGACGTCAATCGCCGGCACGTCGTGGTGGTCGCCGAGGAGGACCACGCCGCGGCCGATCTGAAGGCGCTCAAACCGTTCATCAAGGAGTACCAGCCGGTGCTCGTCGGGGTCGGAACCGGCGCCGACATCCTGCGTAAGGCGGGCTACCGGCCGGCGCTGATCGTGGGCGACCCGGACAAGATCAGCACCGAGGCGCTGCGCAGCGGTGCGCAGGTGGTGCTGCCCGCCGACGCCGACGGGCATGCCGCCGGACTGGAGCGCATCCAGGATCTCGGTGTCGGAGCGATGACGTTCCCGGCCGCGGGATCGGCGGCCGACCTGGCGCTGCTGCTCTGCGATCACCACGGGGCGTCGCTGATCGTCACCGTCGGCCACACCGCCAGCATCGAGGAGTTCTTCGATCGCACGCGGCAGCGCAGCAACCCGTCGACCTTCCTGACCCGGCTCAAGGTGGGGGAGAAGCTCGTCGACGCGAAAGCCGTTGCGACGCTGTACCGCAGCCGCGTCTCCGGCGGGGCGATCGCGCTGCTGGTGCTGGCGATGCTGATCGCCGTGATCGCCGCGCTGTGGGTGTCGCGTGCCGACGCTGCCGTGCTCGAATGGATCACCCACACGTGGAACCAGTTCCTGCTGTGGGTCCAGGGTCTGGTCTCCTAGGGCACCGCCATGATCTCGCTGCGTTCGCACGCCATCTCGCTGGCTGCCGTGTTCCTCGCGCTGGCCATCGGCATCGCCCTGGGCTCCGGGCTGCTCTCCAATACCGTGCTGTCGGGCCTGCGCGACGACAAGGCGCAGATGCAGACCGAGATCGACACGCTCACCAACGATCGCAACGCACTCAACGAAAAGCTCAGCGCCGCAGGTGACTTCGACGCTCAGATGGCGCCGCGGATCCTGCGCGGGAGCTTGGCCGACAAGTCGGTGGTGCTGTTCCGCACCCCGGACGCAGCCGACGACGACGTCGACGCCGTGGCTCGGCTCGTCGGTGAGGCGGGCGGCACTGTCAGCGGCACCGTCGCGTTGACCCAGGAGTTCGTCGACGCGAACTCCGCCGAGAAGCTGCTGTCGGTGGTGAACTCGCCGATCGTGCCGGCCGGCACGCAACTGAGCACCACGACCGTCGACCAGGGCTCCCAAGCCGGCGATCTGCTCGGCATCACGCTACTGGCCAACAAGGACCCCAAGGCTCCGCCCGTCAATGACGACCAGCGCGACACGGTGCTGTCGGCGCTGCGCGACACCGGGTTCATCACCTACGGCACCGAGCGCATCGGAGTGGCCGACACCGCGGTCGTCGTCACCGGCGGCGGCCTCGGTGACGACGCCGGCAACCAGGGCGCTACGACGGCCCGCTTCGCCGCCGGTCTGGCCACCCACGGCGCGGGCGTCGTGCTCGCCGGCCGCGACGGGGCCGCCTCCGGCACCTCGGCTGTCGCCGTCGCACGCTCCGACAACGCGCTCACCAGCGCGCTGAGCACCGTCGACGACGTCGACCGCGAATCCGGTCGGATCACCACCGTGCTCGCGGTGAGCGCGCTGGCCAACAACGGCAAGCCGGGTCAGTACGGCACCGGGCAGGGCGCGACCGCGGTCACCCTCGCGCAGTAGACCCGTCCTCCCGCGTGTCAGTGACGCCGAGTCGCAGTCGCTGTTAGGGTGGAGTTCCGTGCCAGGCCAAACGAAGCCGTTGCGCAAGCATCCGCAGACCGCCACCAAACATCTCTTCGTGACCGGTGGGGTGGTGTCCTCTCTCGGTAAGGGTCTGACGGCGTCCAGCCTCGGTCAGCTCCTCACCGCGCGCGGTCTGCAGGTGACCATGCAGAAGCTGGATCCGTACCTGAACGTCGATCCGGGCACGATGAACCCGTTCCAGCACGGTGAGGTGTTCGTCACCGAGGACGGCGCCGAGACCGACCTGGACGTCGGCCACTACGAACGCTTCCTGGATCGCAACCTGAGTGGCTACGCCAATGTGACCACAGGCCAGGTGTATTCGTCGGTCATCGCCAAGGAGCGCCGCGGCGAGTACCTGGGCGACACCGTGCAGGTCATTCCGCACATCACCGACGAGATCAAGAACCGGGTGCTGGCCATGGCCGAGCCCGACGCCGACGGGAACCGTCCCGACGTGGTGATCACCGAGGTCGGCGGCACAGTCGGCGACATCGAGTCGCTGCCGTTCCTGGAGGCCGCGCGGCAGGTGCGCCACGAGGTGGGCCGGGAGAACTGCTTCTTCCTGCACTGCTCGCTGATCCCCTACATGGCGCCGTCGGGGGAACTGAAGACCAAGCCGACGCAGCACTCGGTCGCGGCGCTGCGCAGCATCGGCATCCAGCCCGACGCGCTGATCCTGCGCTGCGACCGCGACGTCCCGGAAGGGCTGAAGAACAAGATCGCGCTGATGTGCGACGTCGACATCGACGGCTGCATCTCGACCCCCGATGCGCCGTCGATCTACGACATCCCCAAGGTGCTGCACCGCGAGGAGCTCGACGCCTACGTGGTGCGCCGGCTGAATCTGCCGTTCCGCGACGTGGATTGGACGCAATGGAACGACCTGCTGCGCCGCGTGCACGAACCACGTGAGACCGTGCGGATCGCGCTGGTGGGTAAGTACATCGACCTCTCCGATGCCTACCTCTCGGTCGCCGAAGCGCTGCGTGCGGGCGGCTTCGCCCATCACGCCCGGGTCGAGATGCGCTGGGTGCCCTCCGACGACTGCGAGTCCGACGCCGGTGCCGCCGCGGCCCTGGCCGATGTCGACGGGGTGCTGATCCCCGGTGGTTTCGGTATCCGCGGGATCGAAGGCAAGATCGGCGCGATCCGCTACGCCCGCCGGCGTGGCCTGCCCGTGCTGGGCCTGTGCCTGGGCCTGCAGTGCATCGTGATCGAGGCGGCGCGATCGGTGGGCCTGACCGAGGCGAGCTCGGCCGAGTTCGACCCCGACACCCCCGATCCGGTGATCTCGACGATGGCCGATCAGCAGGAGATCGTCGCCGGCGAGGCGGACCTCGGCGGCACCATGCGCCTGGGTGCCTACCCCGCGGTGCTCACCCCGGATTCGCTTGTCGCGCAGGCTTATCAGGCGACCGAGGTGTCCGAGCGTCACCGGCACCGCTACGAGGTCAACAACGCCTACCGCGCGCAGATCGCCGAGAGCGGCCTGCGATTCTCGGGCACCTCGCCCGACGGGCACCTGGTCGAGTTCGTCGAATACGACCCCGAGGTGCATCCGTTCCTGGTCGGCACACAGGCCCACCCGGAGCTCAAGAGCCGGCCTACCCGGCCGCATCCGCTGTTCACCGCGTTCGTCGGCGCATCGCTGGACTACAACAACGCCGAACGGCTGCCCGTCGATATTCCCGACATTCCGGAGGCGCCCGAGCGGGAGACCAACGGCGCCAAGCATTCTCTGGAAGACGCGCCCGCCCGTGGCTGACGAGGCCGGCACCCACGACTTCTCGGTCGCCTCCTCGGAAACCCTCTACGTCGGCAACATCTTCGCGCTGCGCGCCGACGAGGTGCGGATGCCCGGTGGGTCGACGGCGAGACGCGAGATCGTCGAGCACTACGGCGCGGTCGCCGTGGTCGCCCTCGACGACGAGGGTCGCGTCGTCCTCGTCTACCAGTACCGGCACCCGTTCGGCCGCCGGCTGTGGGAGCTGCCCGCCGGTCTGCTGGACATGAGTGGCGAACCGCCGCACGAGTCCGCGGCGCGGGAACTCGCAGAGGAAGCCGGACTGGCTGCCGACACCTGGCACACGCTGGTCGACCTCGACACCGCCGCAGGGTTCAGCGACGAGAGCGTGCGGGTGTTCCTGGCGACCGGGCTGCGCGAGGTCGGCCGCCCGGAGGCCGAACACGAAGAAGCCGACCTGACCGTCGAGCGTGTCGCGCTCGAAGACGCCGTCGCCAGGGTGTACTCGGGGGAGATCGTGAATTCGATCGCCGTCGCCGGCATCCTGGCCGCGCACGCGATGCCCGGCATCGATGCGCTCCGCGCCGTCGACGCGCCCTGGACCGACAGGCCCAGGGCGTTCGCACGGCGGAAGGGACACGCGTGACCCAGACGTTCTCGTCTGTCGGCTCCACCCTCGAGGTCCAGATTCAGGGCTACCTCGACCACCTGGCGATCGAACGCGGCGCCGCCGCGAACACGCTGAGCTCCTACCGCCGCGACCTGCGCCGCTACGTCGAGCATCTGTTCTCCCGCGGCGTCACTGATGTCGCCGACGCCACCGAACCCGACGTCAGCGAGTTCCTCGTCATGCTGCGTCAGGGGGATCCCGACAACGGCGTGCCGGCGCTGTCGGCGGTCTCGGCGGCGCGCGCGTTGATCGCAGTGCGCGGCCTGCACCGCTTCGCCGCCGCCGAGGGGATCGCCACGGCCGACGTCGCGCGGGAGGTCAAACCGCCCACGCCGAGCCGGCGCCTGCCCAAGAGCCTGACGCTGGACGACGTCCTGGCGCTGCTGGACGCCGCCGGCGGGGACAGCGACGCCGACGGGCCGCTGACACTGCGCAACCGGGCCCTGCTGGAGCTGCTGTACTCGACCGGGGCGCGCATTTCTGAAGCCGTCGGTCTGGACATCGACGACATCGACCTGCACGCCCGTTCGGTGCTGCTCCACGGCAAGGGCGGCAAGCAGCGCCTCATCCCGATCGGCCGGCCCGCGGTCGCCGCGCTGGACGCCTACCTGGTGCGGGCCCGGCCGGAGCTGGCCCGCCGCGGTCGCGGCACCCCGGGGATCTTCCTCAACGCCCGCGGCGGGCGACTGTCGCGGCAGAGCGCATGGCAGGTGCTCCAGGACGCCGCCGACCGCGCCGGCATCACCGCGGCGGTCTCACCGCACGTGCTGCGGCACTCGTTCGCCACCCACCTGCTCGACGGCGGCGCCGACGTGCGCGTCGTGCAGGAGCTACTCGGCCACGCGTCGGTGACCACGACGCAGATCTACACCATGGTCACGGTCAACACGCTGCGCGAGGTGTGGGCCGGTGCGCACCCGAGGGCGCGCTAGCGTGCGGGTCTGCCTCGCCGGCGCGCCATCTCCCGTTAAACTCGTCGCGATGTCCGCCATGCCCGAAGGATGCCTGACCAGCGACGGTCCGGCATGACCGACGACACCGGCGGGTCCATCCCAAGCCAGGAACCCACACCGGACCCGGTACCCGAGCCCGAGCCCGCTCCCACCCCCGGGTTGACCGGCCGGCTGCCCCGCGAGATCCCCGAACCGGCGCCGCGGACCTCGCACGGTCCGGCGACGGTGATCGCGATGTGCAACCAGAAGGGCGGGGTCGGCAAGACCACGTCGACGATCAACCTGGGCGCCGCGCTGGCCGAATACGGTCGCCGGGTGCTGCTGGTCGACCTCGACCCGCAGGGCGCGCTGTCGGCCGGGCTGGGCGTCCCGCACTACGAGCTGGACAACACGGTCTACAACCTCCTGGTCGAGCCCAGGGTGTCGATCGACCAGGTGCTGATGACCACGCGGGTGCCGGGGTTGGACCTCGTGCCCAGCAACATCGACCTCTCCGCCGCCGAGATCCAGTTGGTCAACGAGGTCGGCCGGGAGCAATCGCTGGCGCGGGCGCTCTACCCGGTGCTCGACCGCTACGACTACGTGCTGATCGACTGCCAGCCGTCGCTGGGCCTGCTCACCGTCAACGGGTTGGCGTGCAGCGACGGAGTGGTGATTCCCACCGAGTGCGAGTACTTCTCGCTCCGCGGTCTGGCGCTGCTCACCGACACCGTCGAGAAGGTGCACGACCGGCTCAATCCCAAGCTCGACATCAGCGGAATCCTGATCACCCGCTACGACCCCCGCACCGTCAACTCCCGCGAAGTGATGGCCCGGGTCGTCGAACGCTTCGGTGACCTCGTGTTCGACACCGTGATCACCCGCACAGTGCGCTTCCCCGAGACCAGTGTGGCCGGCGAGCCGATCACCACATGGGCGCCCAAATCGGCTGGGGCAGAGGCGTATCGCGCGTTGGCCCGCGAGGTCATCCACCGGTTCGGCGCGTGAGCGAGGCGGCCGGGTTCCAGGTTCGACTGAGCAACTTCGAGGGTCCGTTCGACCTGCTGCTGCAGCTGATCTTCGCGCACCGGCTCGATGTCACCGAGGTGGCGCTGCACCAGGTCACCGACGAGTTCATCGCCTACACCAAGGAGATCGGCAGCAAGCTCGGCCTCGACGAGACGACATCCTTTCTGGTGGTCGCCGCGACACTGCTCGACCTGAAGGCCGCCCGGCTGCTGCCCGCAGGCGATGTGCACGACGAGGACGACCTGGCGCTGCTGGAGGTGCGGGATCTGCTGTTCGCGCGGCTGCTGCAGTACCGCGCGTTCAAGCATGTCGCGGAGATGTTCGCCGAGCTGGAGTCCGCGGCGCTGCGCAGCTATCCGCGGGCCGTCGCGCTGGAAGACCGCTTCGCCGATCTGCTGCCCGAGGTGATGCTCGGCGTGGACGCGGCGCGCTTCGCCGAGATCGCGGCCGCGGCCTTCACCCCCCGACCGGTGCCGTCGGTCGGTCTGGACCATCTGCATCAGGTCCCCGTCTCGGTACCCGAACAAGCCGCCAACCTGATGTCCCTGCTGCAAGACCGGGGGATCGGCCAGTGGGCGTCGTTCTCCGACCTGGTGGCCGATTGCCAGATGCCGATGGAGATCGTCGGGCGCTTCCTGGCGCTGCTCGAGTTGTTTCGCGCCCGGGCGGTAACATTCGACCAGTCAGAACCGCTGGGAGTGCTCCAGATTTCCTGGACAGGGGAGCGGCCGAGCAGTGAGCAGTTGGCGACCGCGGACGCCGAATAGCGCGGAACTAGAGAAGATGCCTGAGAATTTTTCGCCGGACACCGAGCCGGAGACCGAGCCTGATGCTGAGCATGTCGAGGCGGACCTCGACGACGCGGTGCTCGATGATGCCGAGCCGGATGACGCCGTGCTCGATGATGGGATGCTCGACGCGGTGCTCGAAGCACTGCTGCTCGTCGTCGACACCCCTGTGCCCATCGACGCGCTCGCGACGGCCACCGAGGTCCCGGAGGCCCGCATCGCCGAGCGGTTGCAGGTCCTCGCCGACGGCTTCGCGGCCCGGGGGAGCGGCATCGATCTTCGGGAAGCCGGAGGTGGGTGGCGGATGTACACACGCTCCCGCTATGCGCCGTACGTGGAGAAGCTGCTGCTCGACGGCGCCCGCGCGCGGCTGACCCGCGCCGCGCTGGAGACCCTGGCTGTGATCGCCTACCGCCAGCCGGTGACGCGTGCCCGGGTGAGCGCGGTGCGCGGCGTCAACGTCGACGCGGTGATCCGCACGCTGATCGCGCGCGGTCTGATCACAGAGGCCGGTACAGATCCCGATTCCGGTGCGGTCACCTTCGCCACCACCGAGCTGTTCCTCGAACGCCTCGGGCTGTCGTCGCTGACCGATCTGCCCGACATCGCACCGCTGCTGCCCAATGTCGACGTGATCGACGACATCAGCGAAAACCTCGACGAGGAGCCACGTTTCATGAAACTCAACGGGGCTGCTGGGTCCCCACCAGGATCCCAGGCGGACGCCGCGATCGACGTCGACGCGGAACGGGAGTGACGATGAGCGACGACGAGGGCGTACGCCTGCAGAAAGTGTTGTCCCAAGCGGGAATCGCGTCCCGGCGGGTGGCCGAGAAGATGATCCGCGACGGACGGGTCGAGGTTGACGGCATCATCGTCACCGAACTCGGTACCCGGGTGGATCCCCAGAATTCGACGATCCGGGTCGACGGCGCGCGCATCGCGGTCGACGAGGACCGGGTGTACCTGGCGATCAACAAACCGCGCGGCATGCATTCGACCATGTCCGACGATCGTGGCCGGCCCTGCGTGGGAGACCTCGTCGAGCACCGGGTCCGCGGCACCAAGAGCCTCTTCCACGTCGGCAGGCTCGACGCCGACACCGAAGGTCTGTTGCTGCTCACCAACGACGGTGAACTCGCCCACCGGCTCATGCACCCGTCGTTCGAGGTGCCCAAGACCTACCTGGCCACCGTGATGGGCAGCGTCCCCCGCGGACTGGGCAAGAAGCTGCGTGCCGGTGTCGAATTGGACGACGGACCGGTGCAGGTGGACGACTTCGCCGTCGTCGACACCGTGCCGGGCCGGTCTCTGGTGAAAGTGACGCTGCACGAGGGGCCGTAAGCACATCGTGCGACGGCTGCTGGCTGACGTCGGCTTCCCGGTCCAGGAACTCGTCCGCACCGACATCGGCGCGGTGACGCTCGGCGAGCAACGACCGGGCAGCATCCGGGTGTTGACGCAGAAGGAGATCGGCGACCTGTACAAGGCGGTGGGATTGTGACCCGGTCGGTGGTGATCGCGATCGACGGTCCGGCGGGAACCGGAAAGTCAACCGTGGCAAGAGGTTTGGCGACAGCGCTGCGTGCCCGCTATTTGGACACCGGAGCGATGTACCGCATCGTCACGCTGAGCGCGCTGCGCCAGGCAGTCGACCTCGACGACCCGGCGGCGATCGCGGCCGCAGTGCTCGACATCGACATGGCCGTCGGGCACGACCCCGCCGAGGACCGGTCCTTCCTGGCCGGCGAGGACGTTTCGGCGAGATCCGCGGAGACGCGGTGACCAAAGCGGTGTCCGCGGTGTCGGCGGTGCCCGATGTTCGCAGCCGCCTGGTCGCGCTGCAGCGCGACCCTCGCCGACGGCGCGGGTCCCGTCGTCGTCGAAGGGCGCGACATCGGCACCGTCGTGCTGCCCGATGCCGACGTCAAGATCTTCCTCACCGCCTCCGCCGAGGAACGAGCGCGCCGGCGCAACGACCAGAACGTCGCGTCGGACTGCCGACGACTACGACGCGGTCCTCGCCGATGTCCGTCGCCGCGACCACCTCGACTCCACCCGGGCGGTGTCGCCGCTGCGGGCCGCCGACGACGCGCTGGTGGTCGACACCAGCGACATGACCCAGGACCAGGTGATCGGCCATCTGACCGCACTGGTCGAACAGAAAGCCGGTGCGATCAGATGAGTGACGGAGACGGCGTCTGGTTCGACGAAGGCGACTGGGAGGTCGGCAGCGAGGACATCAGCGAGGCGATCGAGGAGGCCTCGGCCCCGCCGCCGGTGCTGGCCGTCGTCGGCCGGCCCAACGTCGGCAAGTCCACACTGGTCAACCGCATCCTCGGCCGCCGCGAGGCCGTCGTGCAGGACATCCCCGGCGTCACGCGCGACCGCGTCTCCTACGACGCGGCGTGGTCGGGCCGGCGCTTCGTGGTGCAGGACACCGGCGGG
>NZ_JAQIIY010000035.1:0-56673 GCF_036946525.1 Mycobacterium kyogaense
CGCCGGCGCAGTACCACACCGAGTCCGGCAAGGCCCGCGGGGAAGAAGCCGACGACGACGATGAACAGCAGGCCCTGGGCGTACGTCCATTCCGACGGGAACCGTTCGGAGAACAGGGTCTGCGCCCACGCCACGCCGATGGCGCCGAGCACGGGGCCGAGCAGAGTCGTCCGGCCGCCGATCGCGACACCGATGAGGAACGCGATCGAGGGCAGGATGCCGACCTGCGACGGCGCGATGAACCCGACGATCGGTGCGAACAACGCGCCGGCGATACTCGCGAACAACGCGGCGACGGTGTAGGCCACCACCTTGATGTTCGCCGGGTCGTAGCCTAGGAACCGCACTCGCTCCTCGCCGTCACGCACCGCCACCAGCAGCTCGCCGTAGCGGCTCTGCATCAGTTGTCGCACGACTGCGACCACGAGCAGCAGCACCGCGGCGGCGATGAAATACAGCATCCGGCGGTTCACCGGATCGTTGAGCGTGAACCCGAAGAACGTGCGAAACCTGTTGAGTCCGTTGGACCCACCGAGACCGGTCTGGCCGACCAGCAGGATGGCCAGCGCGGCCGCCAGCGCCTGCGACAGGATCGCGAAATAGGCACCCTTGACCTTGCGCTTGAACACGCCGAACCCCAGCGCGGCGGCAATCGCAGTGGGTAGCAGGACGATCGCCACGAGCGTTACCGCGGGGGAGGCGAACGGCTGCCAGTACGACGGCAATTCGCGGATGCCCTGGATCTGCATGAAGTCGGGCACGTCGTCGCCGCGCAGCTGCGCGTCGGCGATCTTGAGGTGCATCGCCATCAGGTAGCCGCCGAGCCCGAAGAACACGCCCTGGCCGAGCACCAGCATGCCGCCGCGACCCCAGGCCAGTCCGATGCCGGCGGCGACGATGGCGAAGCACAGGAACTTGCCGAGCAGGCTGAGCCGGAAGTCCGACAGCACCGCGGGGGCGATGACGAACAGGACCAGCGCGGCGACCCCGAAGCCGACCCACGTCTGCCAGCGGCCGATGAGGGCTCTCACACCAAACTCCTTGTCCGGACGGTGAACAACCCCTGCGGACGCACCTGCAGGAAGATCACGATGATCACGAACACGACGACCTTGGCCAGTGACGCGGTCGTGTTGTACTCGATGAACGAGTTCAAGAAGCCCAGCGCCAGCGCCGCGATCACGGTGCCCTTGATCTGTCCGAGCCCGCCGACCACCACCACGAGGAACGCGTCGATGAGATAGCTCTGGCCGATCGTCGGGCTGGTGGAGCCGATGAGCGTCAGCGCCACACCGGCGACGGCCGCGAGGCCCGAGCCGATGAAGAACGTGGTGATGTCGGTGCGGCGGGACGAGATGCCGCTGGTCTCGGCGAGGGTCGCGGTTCTGCACGACGGCGCGGATACGCCGGCCCATGGGGCTGACCTTGAGCACCGTGGCCAGCACCGCGACGCACACCACGGCCAGCACCAGGATGAAGATGCGGGTCTTGGGCACGACGGCGCCGAAGATCTCCATTCCGCCGGAGAGCCATTCCGGCGCCACGACGTTGACGGCGGGGGCACCGAAGATGTCGCGCGCGACCTGCTGCAGGATCAGGCCGACGCCGAACGTGACCAGCAGGGTGTCCAGCGGCCGGTCGTACATCCGCTGGATCAGCCCGACCTCCAACGCCACGCCCATCGCGCCGCCGATGAAGAACCCGATGACCAGCGAGATGATCAACGACACACCGGCACTGGAGATCACCTGCTGCACCACGTAAGCGGTGTAGCAGCCGGCCATGATGAACTCACCGTGCGCCATGTTGATGACGCCCATCTGGCCGAACGTCAGCGACAGACCCAGAGCGGCCAGCAACAGGATCGAGCCGAGGCTCAATCCTGTTGCCAGCTGTCCGATCAGGACATCCATCGGGTCAGCCGGACAGGCCGGCGGCCCACGGGTAGGACTTCAGGAACGGATCGGGCTCGATCGGGCCGGGGGACTGCCACACGGTGTAGATGAGTCCGTCGGGCCGGATCTCGCCGATGCGGGCGGTCTTGGTGATGTGGTGGTTCTCGCCGTCGATCGTGACCAGGCCTTCTGGCGCGTCGAACGTGACGCCGCCGGCGTTGTCCTGAATCGCCTTGGTGTCGAACGACTTCGCCTTCTCGACGGTGTTCTTCCACAGGTACACCGAGGTGTAGGCGGCTTCCATCGGGTCCGAGGTCGGCTTGTTCGCGCCGTAGGCCTTCTTGTACGCGTCGACGAACTTCTTGTTGACCGGGGTGTCGATGGTCTCGTAGTAGTTCCAGGCCGTCAGCTGTCCCGTGATGTTCTGCACGCCGATGCCGCCGACTTCTTCTTCGGCGATCGACACCGACACGACCGGCATCTGCTGCGGGGTCAGGCCGACGTTCTTGTACTCACGGAAGAACGCGACGTTCGAATCGCCGTTGAGGGTGTTGAACACGGCGTCGGCGTCAGCGGTGCGGACCTTGTTCACGATGGTCGAGAAGTCGGTGGAGCCCAGCGGCGTGTAGTCCTCGCCCTTGATCTCCATACCGTTGGCACCCGCGTAGGCCTTGATGATGCGGTTGGCGGTTTGGGGGAACACGTAGTCGCTGCCCACGAGGTAGAGCGACTTGACGCCCTTCTCCTTGAGGTAGTCCAGCGCGGGCACGATCTGTTGGTTGGTGGTCGCGCCGGTGTAGAAGATGTTCGGCGACGATTCCAGGCCCTCGTACTGCACCGGGTAGTAAAGCAGCGAGTTGTTGGACTCGAAGACGGGCAGCATCGCCTTGCGGCTCGAGGAGGTCCACCCGCCGAACACCGCGGCGACGCAGTCGCTGCTGATCAGCTTTTCGGCCTTCTCGGCGAACACCGTGGGCTCGGACGCGCCGTCCTCGCCGACGAGCTGGATCTGCTTGCCCATCACCCCGCCGCCGGCGTTGATCTCGTCGACGGCGAGCTTGATGGAGTCACGGACGGTGACCTCGGAAATCGCCATCGTGCCCGACAGTGAGTTCAGCGAGCCGACCTTGACGGTGGACCCGGAGGTGTCCACACACGACGCCGCATTTGCTGAATCTGACTCACTCGCCTTGCTTCCACAGCCCGCTACCAGCAGGCTGACCGCCGCGACGATGCTTCCCGCTGCGAGCGCGGTGCGCCGGGACGGGTGGCGCCGAGGATGCTCCATAAAGGGCCTTTCTGAGAGTCGACAGCGTTCACCTGCGCAGAACATGCTGAGCCGCCATGGGTGACGACGGGTGACCGCGGAATTGTCGACACGGGTCGGTGTCGATTCGGGACGTTAGAGCGCCGGTGTTTCTGTCAAATGTCTGTGTGTGACGGCACTGTTAACCTGTTGGCCGCCGGGGGAGTTGGTTTGCCGTTCACCTGAGCCTGGGATGTACCGAGCCGAGGACGGTAACGGTTGGGTACCGTCGGGCGATGTGATGGACATGCGAACAGCTACAGCCAAGGTCGGGGTGTCCCTGATGGTCGCGGCCGCTTCGATTGCGCTCACTCCGGGTGTCGCGAGCGCACAGCCGGAGGCCGACAAGGTCCAGTACACGATCAG
This sequence comes from Mycobacterium kyogaense, assembly GCF_036946525.1. Taxonomy (GTDB): domain Bacteria; phylum Actinomycetota; class Actinomycetes; order Mycobacteriales; family Mycobacteriaceae; genus Mycobacterium; species Mycobacterium kyogaense_A. The sequence goes on from NZ_JAQIIY010000035.1 coordinate 3,568, forward strand.
CGTCGCGGGTCCGTATCAGTTCGACGTGACCTATCTGGTGAATCAGCCGGCGGACAAGGCGGCCTACAACGCCGACGCGTACGCCTACCTGAAGCGCGACACCGTCACCATCGCCCCCGGGCAGCCGTGGACGTTCGAGACCACGCTGAGCGATCCGCAGTGGGCGTACGTGTGGGCGAGCAGCACCACCAAGGGTGGGCAGGCGGCGCCGAATGCGCACTGCGAGGTCGCCGTCGACGGGCAGATCGTGATCCAGGGTGATCACCCGTACAGCCCGCTGTGCCAGGGCGCCCAGTGGTGAGTTAGCCCGCTCGCTGCTCGGTCAGTCCGCGCAGCGCCTCGGGTAGCGGTGCGGTGTGCAGCACGCCGAGCCGCTGTGTGGCGCGGGTCAGTGCCACGTACAGGTCGGCGGCCCCGCGCGGGCCGTCGGCCATGATCGTCTCCGGGGAGACGACGAGCACCCCGTCGTACTCCAGCCCCTTGGTGTCCGACGGTGAGACCGCGCCAGGGGTGCCGGGCGGACCGATCACCACGCTGGTGCCCTCCATGGCCGCCTCGGCGCGCACGAATTCCTCGATGGCAGAATCCAGTTGGTCCTCGGTCACGCGACGTGACCACGGCGCCACCCCGCAGGAGCGCACCGACTCGGGTGGCGTCACGTCCGGGGCGAACTCGGCGAGCACCGCGGCTGCGACGGCCATGATCTCGCTGGGGGTGCGGTAGTTCGTCAGCAGCGGGCGGTACAGCCATCGGCGGTCCACGTACGGCTCTAGCGTCGACTGCCACGATGTCACCCCGGCGGCCGATCGGCGCTGCGCGAGATCTCCGACGATCGTGAACGACCGGCGCGGGCAGCGCCGCATCAGCACCCGCCACTCCATCGCCGAGAGCTCCTGGGCTTCGTCGACCACGACGTGCCCGTACGTCCAATCTCGATCCGCGGCAGCACGTTCGGCGAGCTCGCGGGTATCGCGTTCCTCGAACCGTTCGGCGAGATCCTCGGCCGCGATCACGTCCGAGGCCAGCAGCTGGTCCTCGTCGTCCATCAGGTCTTCGCGGCCGATCATCAGGTCCAGCACCCCTGCCGCGTAGGCGGCTTCCTCGCGGCGTTCCTTCTCCGCGGCCGCCTCGGCCTTCTTGTCGCGGCCCAGCAGGTCGACCAGTTCGTCGAGCAGCGGTACGTCGGACACCGTCCACGCGTGCCCGTCCGTGCGCAACAGGATCGGGTCGGCACCGGCGGCACTGAGCCGTTCGGGTGACGAATACAGCTCGGCGAGAAGCGTTTCCGGCGTCAGCATCGGCCACAGCCGGTCGAGGGCGGCGGCGAAACCGGGGTGCTCGTCGAGCTCTTCGACCAGTTCTGAGCGCAGGTGCTCCCAGGCGTTGCGGTCCTCACGGGTCAACCAGCCCTTGCCGATCTTGGCGATGGCGCGCTCGGTCAGCGCCCACGTCAGCACGTCGGCGAACACCGCCCGGGCGTCGTTGTGTGTCTTGCCGCTGGCTCGGGCCTCGTCGACGGCCCACTGCGCGATGTCCAGGTCGATGCGGACGGACACGTCGGCCAGGTCGATCGGAATCGGCTCGGCCGGAACGCGCTGCCGGTCGGCGACGGCCGCTGCGAGCACCTTCAGCACCTCCAGTGCGCCCTTCACCGCGGTGACCTCGGGGGTGTCGCGGACTGCCACCCGCAATTCCGGATAGAGGTCGCCAGTGGTCATGAACACGACGTTGGTCTCACCCAGGGACGGCAGCACACGCCCGACGTGATCCAGGAACGCCGCGTTGGGTCCGACGACGAGAACACCGTGGCTCTCCATGCGCTTGCGCTGGGTGTAGAGCAGGTAGGCCACCCGGTGCAGCGCGACGACGGTCTTGCCGGTACCGGGCCCGCCTTCGATGACGAGCACGCCGGCGTGGTCGAGGCGGATGATCTCGTCCTGCTCGGCCTGGATGGTGGCGACGATGTCGCGCATGCCGTCACCGCGTGGCGCGTTGACCGCGGCGAGAAGAGCCGCGTCGCCGGTACCCGGGCCGTCGAGATCCGTTGCGGCGTCGGGGCGGCCGAGGATCTCGTCGGTGAAGTCGAGGACGCGGCGGCCCATCGTGTGGAACTGGCGGCGGCGTCGCATTTTCTCCGGGGACGCGCCGGTGGCGACGTAGAACGCGCGGGCGGCCGGTGCGCGCCAGTCGACGAGCAGTGAGGTGAAATCGTCTGCCTCGTCGAGGATGCCGATGCGTCCGACGTAGATCGTCTCCCCGTCGATGCTGTCGAGGCGGCCGAAGCACAGGCCGCTGTCGGCGACGTTGAGCCGGGCCATCTGTCGGGCGAGCGCACGCACCTCGGCGTCGCGTTCGACGAGGGTGCCGCCGGTTCCGCGCAGGGCGCCACGGTAGCGGTCTTTCACCCGGGTGCGTTCGGCGTCGAGGCGGTCGTAGAGCGCGGCGACGTAGCGCTGTTCGGCGGCGAGTTCGGTGGTGTGGTCGTCAGTCGGCATGGTGCCTGCCACGCTACTTGCTTGACACCGTTTCGAACGTGTGTTCGCATGGTGGCATGCGGTGGTCCGGGCAGAGCGTCGATGTCGACGACGGAGCGCTGCCCGGTCTGCAGCGGCTCGGTCTGGTCCGCAGCGTGCGCACACCGGAGTTCCAGGGCATCACGTTTCACGAGGTGCTGTGCAAGTCCGCGCTGAACAAGGTGCCGGCGGCCTCGATGCTGCCGTTCCAGTACACCGTCAACGGCTACCGCGGCTGCTCGCATGCCTGTCGGTACTGCTTCGCACGCCCGACGCACGAGTACCTGGATTTCGACAGCGGCCGGGATTTCGACTCCCAGGTCGTGGTCAAGACCAATGTGGCCGAGGTGTTGCGGCGTGAACTGCACCGACCGTCGTGGACGCACGAGACTGTCGCGCTGGGCACCAACACCGATCCCTACCAGCGGGCCGAGGGACGGTATGCGCTGATGCCGGGCATCATCGGCGCGCTCGCCGAGTCGGGCACCTCGTTCTCCATCCTGACCAAGGGCACGCTGCTGCGCCGGGATCTCCCACTGCTCACCGAGGCGAAGCGGCGCGTCGAGGTCAGCGTCGCGGTGTCGCTCGCGGTCGGGGATCCGGTGCTGCACAGCACGATCGAGCCCGGAACGCCGACGCCGCAGGCGCGGCTCGGGTTGATCTCGGCGATCCGGGAGGCGGGCCTACCCTGCCACGTGATGGTGGCCCCGGTGCTGCCGCGGCTGACCGATTCGGTGGCCCATCTCGACGACCTGCTCGGCCGGATCGCGGCGGCGGGTGCGACGAGTGTGACGGTGTTCGGTCTGCATCTGCGCGGCAGCACCCGCGGCTGGTTCATGGATTGGCTGGCGGCGAGCCACCCGGAACTGGTCGGTGAGTACCGGCAGCTGTACCGGCGTGGTGCCTATCTGCCGGCCGACTACCGGGCGATGCTCGCGCAGCGCGCCGCACCTCTGGTTGCGAAACACGGTCTGACGCCGGGCCGTTCGTTCCGGGAGACCGGTGCGCGCCGCCCGGTGCCCGCGCCGGCGCCCCCGGTCCAGCCGGCGTTGTTCTGAAGGCTCAGTCGAGCAGTGCCGAGCGCAGGACGTCGAGTGGCAGCCCGCCCAGATCCAATGCGCGCCGGTGGAACTCCTTGAGCGGCACTCCGTTTCCCGTCACCGTGTCCCGCAGTTCCTGCCAGATCCGCTGACCGATGGCGTACGACGGTGCCTGACCCGGCCACCCCAGGTAGCGGTCCAGTTCGAAACGCAGGTTCTCCTCGGCCATCGCGCTGTGTGACTGGAGGAAGGTCCACGCCCGGGCGGCGTCCCAGGTGCCGCCGTCGGGCGCGGTCAGGCCGCAGTGCACGCCGATGTCGATCACCACGCGGGCGGCGCGGAAGCGCTGCGCGTCGAGCATGCCCATCCGGTTGCCGGCATCGTCGAGCCAGCCCAACTCGGCCATCAACCGTTCGGCGTACAGCGCCCAGCCTTCACCGTGTCCGGACACCCAGCAGCCGAGCCGGCGCCACCGGTTGAGTTCGTCTGCGAGCACGACGGCACGCCCGATCTGGAGGTGATGTCCGGGCACGCCCTCGTGGAAGACGGTGGTCATCTCCTGCCACGTGTGGAATGTGTGCACGCCGGCGGGCACCGACCACCACATCCGCCCCGGGCGGCTCAGGTCCTCCGAGGGCCCGGTGTAGTAGATGCCGCCGGTGTTTGTCGGCGCGATCCGGCACTCGAGTCGGCGCAGCGGCGGCGCGATCTCGAAATGCGTGTCCGCCAGCGCGTCGACGGCGCGGTCGGACAGGTCCTGCATCCACTGCGCCAGCGCCTCGGTGCCGTGTATCAGATACCGGTCCTCGTCGTCGAGCCTCCGCAGCGCCTCCGTCGCGCTTGCCCCCGGGTACAGCCGATTGGCGATCGAATCCTGTTCGGTCACAATCGTGCTCAGCTGATCCAGGCCCCACGCGTAGGCCTCGTCGAGATCCACCGATGCGCCGAGGAAGGACCGGGACAGCACCGCGTAGTCCTCGCGACCGCAGGCATCGACCTCCCGGGCATGCGGGCCGATCTCCTCGCGGAACACCCCGACCAGCGCGGCGTAGGCGTTGGCGGCGTCTTCGGCGCACCGGCGCAGCTCGGCGTGCAGTGTCAGATCGTCGGGCACGGCGTCGGCGACCATGTCGAGGTAGAGGTGCTGGATCTGGCCTGCCTGGGCGATGCCGCGGCGGACCTGGCGTGCGGCGGGTGCGCGACCTGCCGACACCGCGGCGCGCAGCGCATCGGCGTATCCCGACACGCGCTCGGGGACACGGGCCAGCCGTCGGCCGATCGTGGCCCAGTCATCGGCGGTCTCGGTCGGCATCAGGTCGAACACGTCGCGCATCGTCTGAAGCGGTGAGGCGATCACGTTGAGCTCGCCGACATCGAGACCCGCGTCGTTCAGGTCGACCAGCACCGTGAGGCGTTCGCGCAGTGCCGCGGCGGTCACCACATCGGCGTCGTCGGCCGGCGCAGTGCCGGCCAGTTCGCGCAGCGCTGCGCGTGCGGCGTCGGCGCGGGCCGCGCAGCCGGCGGGGGAGTAGTCGGTGACCTGATCGTCGAATCCGGCGATACCGACCTCGGTGGCCCCGCACGGGTCCAGCTGCGCCCAGGTGTCCAGATAGCGCTCGGCGACGGCGTCGACGTCGGTGGCTGCCCTACCCAAGGTCGCGGGCCGCGAACGTGTCGCACTGAGCCGGTTCGCCGGTCTGGTAACCGGTGGTGAACCACTTCTGCCGCTGTTCGGAGGATCCGTGGGTCCACGACTCGGGATTGACCCGGCCCGTCGCGGACTCCTGAATGCGGTCGTCGCCGACCGACGATGCGGCCGACAGTGCGTCGGCGATGTCCTTGTCGGTCAACGGTTCCAGGAACGGCACCCCGGTACCTTCCTGCTTCGTGATGGCGGCGTAGTGCGCCCAGACGCCGGCATAGCAATCAGCCTGCAGTTCGGTGCGCACACCGTTACCGTTGGCGCCCTGCGCGCCCTGCTGGGCGCGGCCGAGTACACCTTCGAGATTCTGCACGTGGTGGCCGAATTCGTGCGCGACGACGTACTCCTGCGCCAAGGGGCCACCGCTGGAACCGAATTGGGTGGTCAGCACGTCGAAGAAGTCGGTGTCGAAGTACGCGGTCTGATCGACCGGGCAGTAGAACGGCCCCACGTCGCTGGTGGCCGGTCCGCACCCGGTGTCGACCGATCCGGAGAAGAGACGCACTTTCGGACGGGTGTAGCCCGGCATCAGCTGGGCCCACACGCCGTCGACGGAGTTTCCGGTGGCGATCACCCGGCACTGCACGATCGCGTTGGCGTCGGCGCCGGTCTTGCACTGGCTCGTGTCGAAACCCGGGGTGTCGGCCGTCTGCGGGCCGGCCTGCTGCTGCGGTATCACCGAGCTGGGGTCGACCCCGAGGAAGAGCGCCACGACGACGATCAGAAGGCCGCCCAGGCCACCGCCGACGGCGATGCCCCGGCCGGGACCTCGCCCCCCTCCACTGGTCGACGTGGTGCTGGTATCGATCTGCATGCCCTCGTTGAAGGTCATGGCCCCACCTCGCTTCGCCGCCGGGCCCGCATGCCGGGCTCGTCAAGAATCGCACACTACGATTCGCGTTGTGGCAGTCGTCGCCGGACCATCCACCGTCGTGCGTACCTCGTTGGGTGAGTTGCGCGGCGACATCGAGGGTGGCATCGGGGTGTGGCGCGGCGTGCCGTACGCGCAGCAGCCGGTCGGGCCGCGACGGTTCCTGGCTCCGGCGGCACCCGAGCCGTGGGACGGGGTGCGCGACGCGTTGGAGCACGGGCCGTTGCCACCGCAGACCACATCGTTCGTCGGAGGCGGCCGCGACGATCCCAAGACCCGGGACGAGGCCTGCCTGACCGTCACGGTCTGGTCGCCGGACACCACCGCCGCGCTACCGGTGATGGTGTGGATTCCCGGCGGGGCATTCGTTTACGGCGCCGGGCAGTTCCAGCTCTACAACGGGTCTCGCCTGGCGGCCAACGGCAACGTCGTCGTCGTCAACGTGACCTACCGCATCGGGGTGTTCGGGGGCCTCGAGCTCGGGGATCTGGGGCCGGGTTTCGACGACAACCTGGCGCTGCGCGACCAGCTCGCGGCGCTGGGCTGGGTGCGCGAGCACATCGCGTCGTTCGGGGGTGATCCGGATCGCGTCACGGTGTTCGGCGAGTCGGCCGGAGCGACGTCGGTGCTGGCGCTGTTGGCCTGCCCGCAGGCGAGTGGGCTGTTCCACCGGGCGATCGCGCAGAGCCCGGCACTGCCACTGATCGCCGACCGCGAACTGCGCGCCGCGCGGGCCCGCGACTTCCTGGACCACCTCGGTGTGCCCGCAGCCGAGGTCAAGGAGCTGCCGCAGCGGCAGCTTCGGCGTGCAGCCGGTCAGGTGCAGCTGGCGAGCGCGGCGCAGACGCCGACCCTGGCGTACGGGCTGACGCATGGCACCGAGCTGCTGCCCCGCCATCCGATCGACGCGGCCCGCGCCGGCGAGATCGCCCGCGTACCGCTGATCATCGGGACAAACAGCCACGAGGCGACGATGTTCGCCTGGACCCGGCCACCGATGCTGCCCACCACGAGGGAATCGGTGCACGCCTACTTCGACAGAGTCGATCCTGAAGTCAAAGATGCTGTGCTGCAGGCATATCCGCGTTACCCGCGGCGCAGCGCGCTGATCGCCATCGGCTCCGACGTGATGTTCGGCGGGCCTGCCTGGGCGTTCGCCGACGCCTACAGCTCACGTGCGCCGGCCCGGATGTACCGGTTCGACCACGCCGGGCTGAGCCTGCGGCTGCTCGGCCTCGGCGCCACGCACGGCAGCGAGATCGTGCACGTGCAGCACAGCTACGCGTCCTTCATCGGGCGCAAGCTGCATCCGCTCGGGCGCCGCTTTCCGCCGTCGGTCGGCGTCCGCATGCAACGCACCTGGCTGGACTTCGCCTGCAGCGACCGCGTGCACGACGAGGCGAACTGGCCTCTCTACGACGTCGAGCGTCGCCGGACCCGGCTGATCGCCACGCGGCGCGACGCGGTCGAGGACGACCCGGATCGGCTGCGCCGCAGCGCATGGGCCCGGATCTACTGACGGGCGAATCGCTCGTCGGTGTAGCGCCTCAGCTCGTCGAGGAAACGCTGGCACATCCGGTTCATCACCGGCGCGCCCAGCGTCAGCCCGACCCGGCCGGCGAGGTTCGCGGGCGCCAACGCCATGATCCAGGTCAGATGGCAGCCCCGCGACGTCGGGACCACGCGGTAGTCCTCGGCGAACGCCGCCATCGCGGATGTGCTGATCTCGTTGAAGCGAAACGCCATGCGTTCGAACGAGTCCCACGCCAGGAATTCCTCGTTGCCGCTGAGCCCACCGCGCATGTCGACGGTGCGCGTGGTGCCGACGCCGCGCGGCGGTGGGCTGGTCCAGGTGACCTTCGTGATCACGGTGGCCCATTGCGGCCAGGAGTGCTCGTCGGCCAGCACCTCGAACAACTGCGCAGGTGTGATCTCGAGGTCGACTGTGCTGACGATGCGGTGGGGCGCGGAGTCCAGGAAATCCAGGCCGACGCGTTCGCAGGCGTGCATGACCAGCACCTTAGTCAGAACTGCGGACCCCACCTCTAGACTTGACCGTCGATCATCACCGTTTGTGAGGAGTGTTTCGTGCTGCGTACCCGCACCGCCGGATCGTTGCGTGCCGCCGACGCCGGGCAGACGGTCACGCTGGCCGGCTGGGTGGCGCGCCGCCGCGACCACGGCGGCGTGATCTTCATCGACCTGCGTGACGCGTCCGGGGTGTCTCAGGTCGTGTTCCGCGACGGTGAGGTGCTGGCCCAGGCCCACCGGTTGCGCTCGGAGTTCTGCGTCGCCGTCACCGGCGTCGTCGAGATCCGACCCGAAGGCAACGCCAACACCGAGATCGCCACCGGCGAGGTCGAGGTCAACACGACCTCGCTGACGGTGCTGGGGGAGAGCGCACCGCTGCCGTTCCAGCTCGACGAGACCGCCGGCGAGGAAGCGCGCTTGAAGTACCGCTACCTGGATCTGCGCCGCGAAGGCCCCGGGCACGCAATCCGGTTGCGCTCCAAGGTGAATGCCGCCGCCCGCGGAGTGCTGGCCGACCACGACTTCATCGAGATCGAGACCCCGACGCTGACCCGCTCGACGCCCGAGGGTGCTCGCGACTTTCTGGTGCCCGCGCGTCTGCAGCCCGGGTCCTTCTACGCGCTGCCGCAGAGCCCTCAGCTCTTCAAACAGCTGCTGATGGTCGCGGGCATGGAGCGCTACTACCAGATCGCCCGCTGCTACCGCGACGAGGATTTCCGCGCCGACCGCCAGCCCGAGTTCACCCAGCTCGACATGGAGATGAGCTTCGTCGACGCCGACGACGTGATGGCGGTGTCCGAAGAGGTACTGCGCGCGCTGTGGGCGTTGATCGGCTACGACCTGCCGACCCCGCTGCCGCGCATCAGCTACGCCGAGGCGATGCGGCGCTTCGGCAGCGACAAGCCCGACCTGCGGTTCGGGGTGGAGCTCGTCGAATGCACCGAATACTTCGCCGACACCCCGTTCCGGGTGTTCCAGGCGCCCTATGTGGGTGCGGTGGTCATGCCGGGCGGAGCCTCGCAGCCGCGGCGCACGCTCGACGGGTGGCAGGAGTTCGCCAAGCAGCGCGGCCACAAGGGGCTTGCCTACGTCCTGATCGGTGATGACGGCGAGCTGGCCGGCCCGGTCGCGAAGAACCTGTCCGACACCGAGCGAGCCGGCCTGGCGGCTCACGTCGGAGCGAATCCCGGCGACTGCGTGTTCTTCGCCGCGGGCACGCCGAAGGCGGCGCGGGCGCTGCTGGGCGCCACCCGCATCGAGATCGCCAAGCGACTCGAGCTGATCGATCCGAGCGCGTGGGCGTTCACCTGGGTGGTCGATTGGCCGCTGTTCGAACCGGCCGACGACGCGACAGCCTCCGGTGACGTCGCTGTCGGGTCGGGTGCCTGGACCGCGGTGCACCACGCCTTCACCGCGCCCAAGCCCGAATCCGAGGCGACGTTCGACACCGATCCGGGCTCGGCGCTGGCCAACGCCTACGACATCGTCTGCAACGGCAACGAGATCGGCGGAGGCTCGATCCGTATTCACCGCCGCGACGTCCAGGAGCGTGTGTTCGCGATGATGGGTATCGACCACGATGAAGCGCAGGACAAGTTCGGATTCCTGTTGGACGCCTTCACTTTCGGCGCGCCACCGCACGGCGGTATCGCGTTCGGTTGGGACCGCATCGTCGCGCTGCTCGCCGGTGTCGATTCGATCCGCGAGGTGATCGCGTTCCCGAAGTCCGGTGGTGGGGTCGACCCGCTGACCGATGCGCCCGCGCCGATCACGCCGCAGCAACGCAAGGAATCCGGCATCGACGCCAAGCCGGAGAAGGTGGGCGGATAGCCGCGACGTCGCGGTGGGCCACGATACGATCCGCGCGTGCCGCCCGCTTCCGACACGACGTCGACTGACAAGCCCGCAGAGAACAGGCCGCGTGCACTCACCGCAACGGTACTGACCACGGTCCTCGCCATCATGGCCATCTACATCGCATCGCTCGTCGGATACCGCTTCCTGGAGCAGCCGCCTCAGCATTTCGCGTTCGACGATGGGGCGCTGTCCTCGCAGACGTCGGTGATCGTTCGACTCCGTCAGGTCGATGCGCCCCAGAACGAACTCGCCGTCGACGTCGTCCTGCACCCGGGCGCCGACCTGCTCGCGGACGGACCCGATGCCACTGCAGACGCGACGATTCGCCTCAGTTCGTGGACCGATGAAGGCCAGCTGATCTACGTGCACGACGACCTGCAGAGCAACCGGACCTCGACATCTCTGATCGCTGTCGGTGAGCCCGACGACTGGCCGTTCGACTCGTACCGAACAGACGTCATCGGTGTGGAGGCCCTCGTGGGACAGGGCGCGGCGCAGCGCAGTGTGCCGGCGTCCATCGTGGTGGCCGGCAGTGTGAACGCCTGGCAGATCCTGCCCAGAGTCCGCACCCTCGACGCACCGTGGGGCCAGATCCAGACCGTGCAGTTCAGTCTCGAGCGCACCCGAGGGGCGCTGGCCATCGACCTCGGCATTCTGTTGGTGCTGCTGGCTCTACCTGCTACGGCGCTGTTCGTCGCGATCGAGATGTTGCTGCACCGTCGTAAGTTCCAGCCGCCGTTCATCACCTGGTTCGCCGCGATGCTGTTCGCGGTGGTGCCCTTGCGCAACATCCTGCCGGGGGCGCCAGAGCCGGGAGCGTGGATCGACCAGGCTGTGATCCTCTGGGTTCTCGTCGCATTGGCCGCGGCTATGGTCATCTTCGTGGTCGCCTGGTGGCGGCAGACCAGAACGGATCCCAAGCCGGAGAAGGTGGCCAAGTGAGCGAGATCGACAAGAACAAGCTCGTCTCCGACACGGCGGCCCTCGACGATTTCAACCGCAAGATCGTCGAGGAGTTCCGTGCCAACGGCGGCAAGGTCGGCGGCCCCTTCGAAGGTGGCACGCTGCTGTTGCTGCACACCGTCGGCGCCAAGTCGGGCCAGCCGCGGCTCTCCCCGCTGGCGTACCTGACCATCGACGAGAAGATGATCATCGTGGGCTCGTATGCCGGTGCGCCCAACAACCCGGCATGGGCGCACAACCTGCGGGCCGACCCGCGAGCCCAGATCGAGGTCGGCATCGAGACGTGGGACGTCGTCGCCCGGGAACTGCCCGCCGACGAGCGGGACGCGACGTGGCAGAGGGTCGTCGACTACTCGCAGGTGTTCGCCGGTTACCAGGCGAACACGTCGCGGACGATTCCGCTGTTCGAGCTCGTTCGCGCCTAATCTGCCGCCTTCGGCGGGATCAGCTGTTCGCGCCGCAGGAGATCGTCGAAGGTTTCCCGCCTCACCGCCAGTCGCGCGACGCCGTCGCGGCAGAACACCACGGGCGGTCTCAGCGCCGTGTTGTAGTTGTTGGCCATCGTGTAGCAGTACGCCCCGGTGACGGGCACCGTGATCAGGTCACCTACCTGCGGGTGGACGACCTCGACGCCGTGGGCGATCTCGTCGCCGGATTCACAATGGCGGCCCACGATGTCGACGGTTTCGCCCGGTCCGCTGCGATCGATCACCGACGGTTGGAACTGCTGGCCGTACAGCGACACCTCGAGGTTGTCGCCCATGCCTCCGTCGACCGCGACGTGGGTGCGGGTCCCGCGTTTGACCGTGACGACGCGGTACGCGGTGACGCCGTTGCGCGCCACCATCGACCGTCCGGGCTCGACCAGGAGTTCGACATCCTCACCGAGGTGACGGTGCACGGCAGACACCATGTGCTGGGCGTACTGCTCGATCGAGGGTGCGCCATCGGTGCTGACGTAGCGGACGCCCAGACCGCCGCCGAGGTCGTAGACGCCGAAGCGACCGAACTGGGCGAGAGCGCGCGCAGCGGCGGAGAACTGGTCGAGGTCGAGCAGTTGCGATCCGACGTGCGCGTGCAGGCCCCGCAGGTCGAGTCGGCGTTCTCGGGTGATGAGCCCGATGACCTCGTCGACCTGGTCGGACGGGATCCCGAACTTCGACGCGTCGTGCCCGGTCATCATGGCCTGGTGGGTCTTGGCCTCGAGTGCCGGGCTGACCCGGAGCAGCACCGGCACGGGTTCGTCGGCGAGTCTGGCGAGACGCTCGACGTCATCGAGGTTGTCGACGACGATGTAGCGCACTCGCGCGCGTACTGCGGCGCGGATGTCGTCGTCGGTCTTGGCGTTGCCGTGGAACACCATTCGCGAGGGATCGGCGCCGGCAGCGACCGCGAGTGCCAGTTCACCTGCCGCGGCGGTGTCGACGCCGCATCCCTCGTCCGTGACGACACCGATCACCGATGCCGAGGGGAAGCTCTTCGCGGCGAACAGGACCAACGAGTGCGGGTGGCGGCGGGAGAACGCGTCGAGGTACCGGCGGGCGGTCCGCCGCAGAGCGCCCTCGTCGATGAGGTAGGCGGGCGTGCCGAACTGGTGCACCAGTTCATCGACACGGCACCCGCCGACGAGGAGACGCCCCGCGGCGTCGAGTGTCGTGCCATCCGGGTAGAGGGACAGGTCGATGTCGGCGGGTGTGTGGATCTGTGTCGTCATGTCTGCTCCGCGGGATGAGTGGTGGCGCAGCGTGCGGCCAGGGCCCTCATGGCGTCGTCGTGTCGGGCGAAACGTTCTGCCCACCGCTCGGCGCGGCCCGGATCGGGCTCGATCACCTCGGCTCGGTGGGTGGGCCGGCTCGACTGCGGTGACCACGCCAGCGCCGTGCGTCCGGCGAATGTCGCGGCACCGACCGCGGAGTGGTCCTGTTCATGTGGGTCGAAGATCACGTTGCGCCCGGTGGCGTCGGCGAGGTCGCTGCGGAAGGTCGTCGACGCCGCCCCCGACCCAGTCAGCGCCAGTGCGCCGCGGGTACCGGTTGCCTCGGCCAGTATCTCGGTGCAGCGTCGCGACTCCAGCACGATTCCGGCTGTCAGCCCGCGGGCGAGGTCGGCGGGCGTGGTGCGCAGGGTCAGTCCCTTGATGGCACCGACGAGATCCGGATCCCACAGCGCACCCTGCTCACCGGGCGAGAGATAGGGCAGCACCAGCGGAGCATCGTCGAGCGACGCCGACGCGGCCAGTTCGGCCACCGCCGCCGGGCCGTCTACGGCCAGCAGCCCTGCGAGCCACTCCAGGGCCGAACCTGTTGCGAGCAAGTCCATTTCGAGGCCGAAACCGTCGCCGGCCAGAGGCGTCACGAGGTAGCGGCCCTGCGGGTCGATCGCGGGATTCGGAGCCCACCCGAGGATGACATTGCTGGTGCCGGCGATGTAGGCCACGTCACCGGGGCCGTCCACACCCAAGCCGTACGCGCCCAGCACCGAGTCGGCTGCACCGACGGTGACAGGAATGCCCGCCATGCACCCCCATCGGACGGCGACGTCGGCACGCAGGGGTCGTGTCGTGTCGGAGGCAACGACATCGGGCACGGACTGTACGGCCGCCGCCGCGAGCATGTCGTCGTCCCACTCCCCGGTGTGCAGGTCGTAGGCGCCGTAGCCGGCGGCGGTGCTCGGGTCGGTGAGCAGTTCACCGGTGAGCGTTCTGAACAGGAAATCCTTGGCGCCGCACGTGATCGCGTCCGCCGGTAGCCCCCGGTCGACCCGTCGCAAATGCATCGCGAGCAGATAGCGGCCGTCGAACCGTTGTCCGGTCCTGGCGTAGGACACCTCCGGATCGGTGCGGGCCAGAATCCGCGCTCCCTCGGGCTCGGCGCGGGCATCCATCCACGTCACGGCCGGTCCGAGCGGGGCTCCGCGGTGGTCGAGGTTGACCAGCGTCGGCAACATCGCGGACAGGCCGACGGCCCGCCACGACGCCGGGTCGGTGGCGAGCGCCAAACCGCGGACAGCGTCGTCACACGCGGCCAGCCAGTCGTCCGGGTTCTGTTCCGCCGCACCGGTTTCGGGTTGGGCCGTCGGATAGTCTGCGCGCGTACGCGCAACACAGCGACCTGTCTCGTCGACGGCGACCGCCTTGAGGCTGCTGGTCCCGAGGTCGAGGCCGATCGCCAGGGTCGGCGCCTCAGCGCTCACGCGCCACCACGGTCAGGGCACTTTCGGCCGCGGTCAGGGTTTCGTCGATGTCGGCGTCGGTGTGCACGAGCGAGACGAACAGATTCTCGAATTGCAACGGGTGGAACAGGATTCCCCGCACCACCATCTCCTGGTACCAGCGGGTGAAGATGTCCTCGTGCGCGTGGGCGGCGGCGTCGCGCCAGTTCTTGATGGGGCGATCGGTGAACCAGAACTGGAACACCGTGCCGATGCCTTCCACGTACGCGTCGATACCCTTCTCGTCGGCCAGCGCTTTCAGTCCGCTGCCCAGCCGGTCGCCGAGTGCCCGCTGGCGCTCGTACAGGCCGGGTGTGGCCAGCACGTCCATGGTCGCCGATACGGCCGCACATTGCACGACGTTGGCGTTGTAGGTGCCAGAGTGCGAGTACGTGCCGTCAGCGATCATGCGCATCGCCTCGGTGGTGCCGCCGATGGCGGCGACGGGAAATCCGCCGCCGACGCCCTTGGCGTAGGTGGTCAGGTCTGAGTGCACCCCGAACCATTCCCGGGCCCCGCCGCGGGCGAACCGGAAGCCGGTGATGACCTCGTCGAAGATCAGCATGGCGCCGTATTTGGTCGTTTGTTCTCGTAGCAATTCGAGGTAGCCGGGCTCGGGCAGGATGCATCCGGTGTTGAACACCGCTGGTTCGGTGAGCACGGCGGCCACCTCCTCGCCGCGCTGCTCCATGAGACGCACGAAGCTCTCGGGGTCGTTCCAGGTGAGGACGACGAGGGTGTCCTCGAGTTCGGCCGGCACGCCCGGTCCCATCGCGACAGGGCGCGGGTTGTCGGCGGGTCCGGCCAGCGTCGGGTCGACGTGATTGGACCAGTACACCGTGTCCTGCCAGCCGTGGTAGTGACCCTCGAAGCGGACGATGAGCCGCCGCCCGGTGGTGGCGCGGGCGAGGCGTACCGCCGTTCCGACCGCCTCGGAGCCGGAGTTGGTGAAGCGGACCTGCTCCAGACCGGGGACGGCCGCGACGACCTTCTCGGCGGCCTCGATCTCGAGTTCGTACGGCAGGCCGAAGCATGTGCCGTACTGCTCGACGGCGTCGACGACCGCTTGTGTCACCTGCGGGTGGCGGTGCCCGAGGATCATCGGCCCCAGGCCGAGCAGGTAGTCGATGTATTCGTTGCCGTCGGCGTCGCGCAGCCGGGAGCCCTTGCCCTCACTCATGAACAGCGGGTAGGGCTTCCAACCGTTGCGGGGCAGGCGCGCCGTGCTGCCGGCGCCGCCGGGAATGGTGCGGCGGGCGCGGTCGTAGAGCGCCTTGGTGGCGGTGGTCCGCTCGGCGTAGGCGGTGTCGAACGACGTCATGGCGTGTGTGTCCATATCCTCTTCTTCGGAGTCCGAGCCTTCGCGATCGAGCTTAGTATACTAAGTATGCACATGAAAGTGCTCACGTCGACGGGTGAAGGTATTCCACGAGTGCCCGCACCGGGGTGCCCGTGGCGCCGGCGGGCCACGGGTGGGCGTCGCGTTCCAGCCACGCCGCCGAGCCGTTGTCGATGTGCACCCACGGTGTGTCGCCGACGAAAGAGCTCAGATACGTCGCCGCCAGTTGTCCTGAATCGGGCTGATCCGGCGAGGCATTGGCGATGTCGGCGACACGCGAGGGAAGCATCGACCTGTAGGTCGGATGCAGGGGAAGCTGCCAGCCGGGATCGAATGCGCGTCGTCCGGCGTCGGTGAGCTCACCCGCAAGAGCCGCCGCGTTGGTCCAGCAGCCCCAGTAGGCCGGACCGACGCCGCCCGAGTCGGTCAGCGTTCCGACATCGACGAGACCGGACAGATCCTGTCCGACAAGCCAACTCAATGCATCGGCCAAGACCAGCCGACCCTCGCAGTCGGTGTCGAGCACCTCGGTGCTCTGTCCGCCGGGGTGGCGCACGACGTCCCCGGGTCGAAGGGCAGCGCCGCCGGGCATGTTCTCGGCCACCGGCAGCACCGCCACCACGGGCGCGGTCCTGCCGAGGGCCGCCGCCGCGATGACCGCGGCCGCGACGGCCGCCGCGCCGGCCATGTCCGACTTCATCCACCACAATTCGGCGCCGTCGCGCTTGAGGTTGACTCCACCGGAGTCGAAGGTGATTCCCTTGCCCGCCAGCCCGATTGCCGGCCCCTCACCGTCGATCCGCAGCACGACGGCCAGCGGGGGGCGGGCGCTCGCCTCACCCACCGCGAGAGTGGCGCCGAACCCGCGGTCGCGCAGCACGTCGGCGTCCCACCTCTCGACGACCACCGAACCCGACGCGACCGCCTCGGCAAAATCGGCAACGGCGGCTGCGAAAGTCAAGGGAGACAGGGAGTTCGGAGGTGTCTCGACCAGTTGTCGCACCCATCCGGTGGCTCGTGCCACCGTCGCGGCACGCGTGAGGATCGTGTCGTCCGCGGTCGCAGCGACGAGGTGGATGCGCGCCCCGGCCGGACTGCCGTCGCGGTGGTACCGCCATGCCGAGAGTGCGTGGCCCTCGGCGACCGCGCCCAGCGCGTCCTCGGCTTCGAGTGGCAGCAGCGACAGCACTGTCCCGCCGGCCCGCGCGGACAGAGCGGCGTCGAACAGCCCGTGCGGCGTGGGGAGTCTGCCGTCGAGGCCCACCGCCACCACCCGGACCGGGCCGGACGGTCCGGGGACGGCGAGCACCGACCGGGACGCGGCTGCGCCGTCGAAGTCGGGATCGGTCATGACCAGATCGACGACGTTCACGCCGAGGGCTTCGGCGAGCAGAGTCGCGCCCGGTCCCGCGAACACGCCGCGCGATCCGCGCGGCAGACCGACGACGACGGTCGCCCCGTGGTGGTCGGCGAGTAGCGCGGCGAGCTCGGCCGGACGGTGGTGCGTCAGCGACACGGTGTCCACTAGGCGGGCCGAACCTGCATGAGCGTCTGCGTGGAGAGGTTGTTGACCGAGCCGACCAGTGGCGAGAGCAGGAAACCCGTCCACGTGGGGCTGTGCGCCTCGATCACGTTCTGGTACACCAGCACGATGTAGGGCCGGTCGGTGAAGGCCAGCTGCTGCATCTGGTTGACGATCTGCTGGCGTTCCTCGCGTGTGCGAGCGATGCCCTGGGCGGCGTAGAGCTTGTCGTATTCGGGGTTGCAGTACCCGCTGTCGTTGTTGTTGCCCCACTGCGCACAGGTGAGGACGCTGAGCTGGAAATCGGGATCCACCGGCGGGATCCAGTCCCACATGGCGAGGTCGAAGTCGTCGTAGGTGCTGTCCGGGCCCATGATCGCCGCGCTGGCCGCATCGGTGTCCATCTTGCGCATCACCAGATTGACGCCCGCCTCGCGCAGGGCGTTCTGCATGGTCTGGAACATCCGGTCGCCGGCACCGTTGATCTCGGTCGGGAAGATCACGTCGTAGCTCATGGGCACCCCGTTGGCCACGCGGATACCGTCTGGGCCCCGCCGGAAGCCGAGGCCGTCGAGGATCGAGTTGGTCTGGGCGAGGTCGAAGGGCAGCCCCTGGATCGAACTGTCGTGGAACCCCGTCGCGGGGGCCACGATCGTCGAGCCCGGTGTGGCCATCCCGAGCCAGGCCGTACTGACCATCTCGGATCGATTCATCGCGTACTCGAAAGCCTTGCGCACCGCGGGATCCAGGAGTTCTGGATGGTTCTTCTTCTTCGGGTTGGTGTTCACGATCAGCTCGTAATAGCCGGTGCCCGGGGCGGTGTCGACCACCATGCCGGCGTCCTTGAGCGAGGGCACGGTGGTGGCCGGGGTCGACTCGCCGATCATGTCGACCTGGCCGGTCCGCAGCGCGGTCACCATCGCGTCGGAGTTGGCGAAGATCTGCAGGCCGAAGCCGGTGATGGTGGGCTTCGCCGTACCCCACCAGGCGGGGTTGCGATCGAACAGGGCGAGCTGGTCCTTGCGGTACTCCGTCAGCCGGAACGGCCCGCCGGACACCATCGGCGCCTCGTTGGCGAACGTCGTCAGTTCCTTGCCGTCGCCGGCGGCGTACTGCGACCAGATGTGCTCGGGCAGGATGGGCAGCTGCGTCATCTGGGCGAGCACATTGGACACCGGCGCCGAATAGGTCAGGGTCAGGCGGTTGTCCCCGTCGGCGGTTGCCGACGTCAACCCCTGCATGAACCCGGCGAGCTTCCCGGCTGGGCCGTCGCGGAACTTCTCGATGGTGTTGAGGGTGAAGGCCGCGTCCTTAGCTGTCAGTGGCTTGCCGTCCGACCACGTCGCGTTCTGGGCCGTGTCGAACGTCCACACCAGACCGTCGGGCGAGGTCTTCCACGAGGTCGCGAACGACGGTTGTAGCGACATGTCCTTCGTGTCGTACTCCGTCAGATGCGGATAGACGTACTCGAAGACGACGCTGCTGTAGTCCGAACTGGACACGAAGGGATTGAGCGAGTCGATGGTCGCGCTGACCCCGATCCGCAGAACTGTCGAGCCGGATTCGCGGGAGCTACAGCCCGTTCCGGCGACCATCACGGCGACAGCGATCAGCGCTGCGAGAGCACCCCTACACCTCATCAACGGTCAATCCTCTCTGGACAACGCATTCCGTCGACAACGTCCTCCGAGGTGCGCATGGTCACTTATTGTGCTTAGTATCATGACCTACGTGAGCGGCTTGTCAACCGGAGGAAGGAGACTGGGTGCGCGGGGTACCTCTGGAAGCGTTCGCTTTTCGCGGTGGTCACCATCGTCGTCGCCCTGACCGTCAACTTCGTCCTGTTCCGCGTACTGCCGGGAGACGCGGTCACCCGGGTGTCGCGAATTCCGAACGCGTCGCCGGCCCTGCGGCAGGCACTGGAAGTCGAATTCGGTCTCGACAAGTCGCTCTGGCAGCAGTATCTGCTGTACGTGGAGCAGCTCTGCCGTGGCAACCTGGGCGTCTCGTTCACCAATCGGCAACCGGTGCTGGACAACCTGATCGAGGCCTTCGGTAACACCCTGCCGATGGTCGCGACGGGAACCATCCTGGCCATCCTCATCGGCGTGGCCGTCGGGGTGTACGCCGCCGTGCGGCGCAACACCCTGGCCGATCACCTCTCGACCGGGGTCGCCGTCGCGTTCTACGCCTTCCCGACGCAATTCCTCGGCATGATGCTGCTGATCCTGTTCTCCGGGGTGCTGCCGTCGGTGGGTATGCGCGACCCGTTCGCTGTGGCCCTGTCGCCGGGAGAGCAGTTCGCCGATCTCCTTCTGCACATGGCGTTGCCGGTGCTGACCCTCGTCCTCACGCTGTATGCCGAGAATGCGCTCATCGTGCGCTCGGCGATGGTGGAGACCCTCGGTCAGGATTACATCCTGACCGCGCGCGCCAAGGGGCTGTCACGGCGCAGGATCATCTGGTTGTACGCCCTGCGTAACGCCGCGCTGCCGACGATCACCCAGGTCGCGCTGTCGCTGGGCGCTGTCGTGAGCGGCTCCATCCTCGTTGAGGTCATCTTCTCGTGGCCGGGTATCGGAAGGGCGCTCTATGACGCTGTGCTGCAACGGGATTACCCGATGCTGCAGGGAGGATTCCTGGCTATCACCGTGACCGTGGTCCTGCTCAACTACCTCGCCGATCTCCTGTATTTCCGGCTCGACCCGCGGGTGTCGCGATGACGGCCGACGACATTCCCGTCCCGGTGCAACCGGGACGCCGGCGAGGCGCCTGGGGTGATCTTCGTACCGCCATGCGGCGCCCGCCCGCACTCATCGGAATGGCCGTCATCTCGGCGTTCCTCGTGGTGTCCGTCTTCTCGCCGATCCTCAAGCCCTACAGCACCTCGATCCCCAGCTGCCCGGTGTTCGACCCGCCGTCGGGCCGCCATTGGCTCGGCTGCGACGACGGCGGCATCGACGTGCTCAGTCTCGTGCTCCAGGGCGGCCAGGTGTCGATGTTCGTCGGTTTCACGGCGGCTGTGATCGCCATCGTGATCGGAACCGTCGTGGGCGTGCTGTCCGGCTACTTCGGCGGCTGGGTCGACACGGTGCTGATGCGCATCACCGATTACTTCATGGTGGTTCCACAGATCGTGTTGATGATCGTCGTCGCCGCAGTGTGGGGGCCCAGCCTCACGCACGTCATCATGGTCATCGGTTTCCTGATGTGGACCAGCACGGCCAGAGTGGTTCGCGCACAGGTCAAATCGTTGCGGGAACGGGTCTACGTCCGCAGGGCGGTCTCCATCGGGGCGAGCCACACCCGCATCATCGCCACGCACATCCTGCCGCAGCTGGGACCGCTGGTGATCGCCAACACCGTCCTGGCGATCACGCTCGCCGTCTTCAACGAGACGGCGCTGGCCTTTCTCGGTCTGTCCGATCCGACCGCGGTCACGTGGGGGACCATCATGGAGCACGCCTTCGAACGGGGCGCGATCAGCACCGGTGCCTGGTGGGCGATCGTGCCCGCGGGGTTGTGCGTCGCGGCGTTGATCGTGGGCTGCTACCTGGTGGGCAACTCGATCGAAGACGGACTGAATCCACGGTTGCGTTCGTCGTACCTGTCGACGTCGTCGTGGCGGATGCGGCCCCTGGTGGGACGCGGGGGTGACGCGCTGTGACCGGGCCGGCGAATGCCCTCGAGTTCGTGGGTCTCGACGTCTGGTTCGACCCGCGAGATCATCACGGCGGCAACCCGATTCACACGGTGAAGGACCTTTCGCTGACCGTGGCGCCGGGGGAGCGGGTCGGATTGGTGGGTGAGTCGGGGTGCGGGAAGACCACCACGATCCTCGCCGCGCTGGGTTTGTTGCCCCCCACCGCCACGGTCGGCGGGCAGATCCGCGTGGGCGGTCGCGACATCCTCGCCGGCGGTGAGGCGGGGATCCGAGCGCACCGGTGGACAGACGTCGCGATGGTGTTCCAGGGCGCGATGAGTGCCTTCAATCCGGTCATGACGGTCGGCCGGCAGATCCGTGAGGCGCTCGAGATCCACGGGATCGCCCGCGGCCGTCGCGCAGTCGAACGCACCAGGGAACTCCTGGATCTCGTCGGTTTGGCGCCCAGTACCGACGCTCGGTATCCGCACCAGTTGTCCGGTGGGATGAAACAGCGGGCGGTGATCGCCATGGCGCTCGCATGCGAGCCCAAGGTGCTGCTCGCCGACGAACCCACGACGGCGCTCGACGTCGTGGTGCAGGATCAGGTGCTGCGCCTGCTGGTCTCGCTGTCGGAAGAGCTCGGGCTGGCATTGGTTCTGGTGACCCACGACCTCGGTGTGGTGGCGCAGGCGTGCACACGGGCGGCGGTGATGCGCGACGGTCGGATCGTCGAGCAGGGCACGGTCGAGGACCTGTATCGACGGCCTGCCCATCCCTACACCCGTCAACTGTTCGAGTCCACGCCCGATCTCGCCGCCGTCGGGGGTGCCCGCGAAAGCCCGCCGCCTGCAAGCCCTTTGCTCGAGGTGACGGATCTGCGAGTGACGTTCGGCGATGTGGCACGTCCGCGACGCCGGAGATGGTCACCGCACAGAGCGGACGACGACACGACGTCGAGGCCGCCGGACGCCGTCGCCGACGTCAGCATGACAGTCGGTGAGGGTGAGCTGGTCGCGCTCGTCGGCCAGTCCGGGTGCGGCAAGACCACGACGCTGCAGGCGATCTTGGGGATGCAACCGGTGCGGTCGGGCTCCATCCGGATCGGTGGCACGGAGATCACCACCCTCGATGCCGCGGCGTGGCGTCCGTTACGTCGAGACGTCCAGATGATCTACCAGGACCCCTACGAGGCGCTCGACGGTCGCCTGCGCGTCGCAGACACTGTCGCCGAACCCCTCGTGGTCCACCGCATCGGCAGCGGCAGACGTGAGCGGCGGACCCTGGCCGCGGAAGCGCTGCGCGACGTGGGGCTCGACCCGGCGATCTTCGCCGACAGATTCCCGCACGAGCTGTCCGGCGGGCAACGTCAGCGCGTGGCGATCGCGGCCAGTCTCGTCCTTCGGCCACGCTTGCTCCTCGCTGACGAACCCGTCTCGATGCTCGACGTGTCGGTGCGCACCGGGGTGTTGGAACTGCTCGACGCGTTGCGCCGCGAACACCGGATGGGAATCCTGATGATCACCCACGATCTGTCGACGGCCGCCGCCTACGCCGACCGCATCATCGTGATGCGCGACGGTGCGGTCGTGGAGGCTGGGGCGGCGTGGCAGGTCGTGCACGAACCCCGCGCCGACTACACCCGCACACTGCTGGCGAGTGTGCCGAGCCCGGATCCCGCGCGGCGGCGGTCGTGACCGGCCGATGACCTCAGTCGTTGTCGCCCGTCGGGGTCGGTGCGCCCAGGGGCCGCACCGACCATGGACCGTTGTCGTGGGACTCCATGAGCCGAGGTCCGGAGTTGCCGGAGACGTAGAACAGGAACTCGCGGGCCGGGTAGGTCTGCTGGAAGCTGTCGAATGCGACTCCGGCAGCGGTGACGCTGATCCCGCGGATCCGCACCACGTTGACCTTCGCGGCCAACTGCAGGTGTTCGCGCTCCCAGGAGTTGGGCTGGTCGACCTCGAAGACCTGCTCGACGAAATCGTCGGTGAGTGCGTACCGCTCGGAGAGAAAGCCGTAGAGCGATCCGCCGTCGGCGATGCGCGTCTCGTCCAACGACGGCACGAGTTGCAGCGGAAGGACAGCCTTCTCCAGTACCTTCGGCGCGCTGCCGAGGCGTCGCAGGCGGCTGATCTCCCACACCGGCTGGCCGGCGTCGATGCCCAGGGCTGCAGCGTGTTTCGCACTGGGCAGTCCCACGAGCATGCTGACGAGCTCGGTGGTGAGCTCGACATCCCCGCCCGGGCTGGTCAGGGTGTCCAGCAGCGCGCCGGGTCGCGACGGCTCACTGACGAGGCGCTGCGGCGCGACGAAGGTGCCGACACCCTGGTGCCGCACGATCTTGCCGCTGCGCGTCAGTTCGTCCAGAGCGCGGCGCACCGAGATGACGCTGACTCCGGCCATCTCGGCGAGCTCCGCGGTGCTCGGCAGCTGGTCGCCCTCGCGCAGGCCGCGTTCTTCGATCATGTTCACGACCAGGTCGTAGACATGCTGATAGCGCAGGGCGCGCGGCGGCCGCGTCGTGGCCGTGGCTCTCGGCTTGTTCGGTGCGCCTCCGGTCACATGTCCTCCAAGGTGGGCTGACGACCGATCATGCCCCAGTCTTGCCTTCCGGCAGCCGCGGTGTCTCTGCCGACCCTCATAGTGTCGACATCGTTATACAAGGAATGAGGACAAACGTGGAAATCGTCGTCGCTCGTGACGCCGCCGAGGTGGCGGTGACCGCGGCAGCGCGGGTGGCCGAGCTGGTCTGTCGACGGCCCACCGCGGTGCTGGGACTGGCCACAGGATCGAGCCCCTTGGGCCTGTATTCCGAACTGGTGCGGCACGTGCAGGGCGGGCTCGACATGAGCGGGGTACGTGCCTTCGCCCTCGACGAGTACGTCGGTCTGCCACCCGAGGATCGGCGGAGCTACGCCGCGGTGATCCGCACCCATGTGACCGAACCTCTGGGTCTCGATCCCGGGCGCGTTCGGGTGCCCACCGGTGTTGCCGACGACCTCGACGCCGCCTGCGGGGAGTTCGAAGACGACATCTGTGCGGCGGGCGGGGTCGATCTGCAGATCCTGGGGATCGGGCGTAATGGGCACCTCGGTTTCAACGAGCCGGGTTCGCTTTTCGAGTCGCGCACCCGGGTAGCGGCCCTCGCCGAATCGACCCGACGGGACAACGCCCGATTCTTCGACCGGCTCGAGGACGTGCCGACCCTCTGTGTCACACAGGGACTGGCCACGATCATGGCCGCGCGCACCGCCGTCCTGATCGCCACCGGAGCGGCGAAAGCCGGCGCTCTCGCTGAGGCGGTCCGCGGGCCGGTCTCCACACAGTGCCCCGCCTCGATCCTGCAGCAGCACCCCGACGTCGTCGTGATCGTGGACCCGCCCGCTGCGGCAGGCCTCGAGGTACGCGACCGACTGCTCAGTCGGTGAAGGCACGCGAGTATCGGCAGCCGTCGCGCTCGGCCCATGCGGCGACACCGCCGACCAGCGGCCCGAATGTGAGGCGTTCCGGGAGACGGGGATCGGCACCGATGCGGTAGACGCGACCGCCGAGGGGCGCCAGCTCCACCTCACCGCCGGGCGCTTCGACACCACCCGGGGCGATGAGGAGGAGTCGTCCGCCCCGTGACACCACCCGGAAGTTCGTGAACCACGGTGTGTACGAGCGGTAGTGGCCGCACAGCTGCGTGTCCGCCCGAGCCGGCAGCCGCTGTCCGTGGCTGTCACCGCGAGCGAAGATGTGGGGTCCCCAATGCCATGCGCCGGCATCGAAGCTCAATGCGAACGTCCGCAGGCCACGGTGCCGGGTCAGCGCCGCGCCGCCCCACGTCCGCAGCAGCGGTGCCGTGCCGCCGCCGGTCTCGACTGCGAGCCGGACGTGAGCACCCGCCTGGTCGGTGACGACGCATCGTAGGGTGCGCGATTCGGAAACTGCCGCCGCGCAGCTGAATTCACCGACGCGTTCGGCGGCGAGGTCGGCGTCCCACCAGGACGGATCGAGGTCGTCGCGACGCACCGAACCGGGGTGTTCGAACTCCGCGGCGACGGTGCGGGCCAGCGCTTCGGCCACGGGCGAGTCGCCGTTGCTGTTCGTCAGGACGCAGACGGCCAGCCCGTGGTCGAGATCGGCGAGCAGAAACGACGCGTATCCGATCATTCCGCCGCCGTGCGACAGTACGGTGCGGCCGTGCACCTGCTCGACATTCACCCCGAGGCCGTACCGACTGGACATCGACGTCGGGATGCCCGGCAGCGCGAGGACGTCCTCTCCCGACGGTGCGGTGGCGTGCACCATGGCGGCGAATTCTTCGACCTCGAGGAGGGTGTGACCGTCGAGGGTGCCTCGCCCGAGCAGCATCCGGGCGAAACGTCCCAGATCCGCGATCGACGTCGCGATGTTGCCGTCGGCGCCGGCCACCTCGAGGTAGGGCACGGCGACCACCGGATCGCCTGGAATCCAGGGCCGATCGTCGCGCAGCGGTCGGTAGCCGCGGGCCATCGCCGGATCGTCGTCGTAGGTGACGCAGGCCGTACTGTCCGACATGCCGAGGGGTTCGAGGATGTCATTGCGGACCAGGTCGACCAGACTCCGGCCCGAAACCTGCGCCACCGCAAGGCCTGTCAGGATGTATCCGAGGTTCGAGTAGTGGAAGAAGCTTCCTGGCGCGGCCGACGACAGCGAGCCCTGGAAGCAGATCGCCTGACCGATGTCGTCGGGCAAGGCGTCGACGCTGGACACCAAGCCCGCGGTGTGGTTGAGCAACCTCCGCAGGGTGAGCGTCTCGGCGTCGAGCGGCTCGGGCAGCCAGTCCAGGACGGCACTCACCGGCTCGTCGAGGGAGAGCCGTCCGCTACGCAGGGCACGGAGGGCGGCAATCGCAGTGAAAGCCTTACTGATGGAACCGATTTGAAAACGATGCTGCGGCGCCACTGCAATGCCGGCGACCGGATCGGCATGGCCGAAGGAATGGGTGAAGACCACACCGTGTCGATCCACGACCGTGACCGCGCCCCCCGGAATCGACCAGTGCCGAGCGATCGCTGCGATGAGCGTCGTCAGGTCCGCCCGGCCCTGCTCGGGTGACGTCACTCCAGAACTCCCTTCGCATCGTCGGGCGAGGTGCGCACCGATTCATCTTCGAGTTGCAGGACAATATACTGAGTATTATGTTGGCGCGGGGGACGAGCCCGAGGAGAATTGGCAGTGTCCGACACCGCATCTGAACAGAGCCGGCAGCGAGGCAGTCTGAGGTCCGGGGCACTGCGCGCCGGTGACGTCGTCGTGATGGCCCTTGCCAGTTCTGGCCCCACCCAGAGCGTCGCCGTCACGCTGGCGGCAATCCTGGCCACCGTCTCCTACGCCGGCTTCCTGCCGATCCTGATCTGCTTCGTGCCGATGCTCGGCATCGCGCTCGGCTATCAGCGATTGCACGCCTGGCAACCCAGTGCCGGCGCGACCTATTCGTGGGTGGGCAGGGTCCTCAACCCGCACGTCGGCTTCTTCGCCGGCTGGATCATGCTGCTGTACTACACGGTCGGCACCACGAGCCTGACGATCCCGCTGGGAAGCTACCTGCTGAGCTTCTTCTCCGACGACGCGGCCAACGACGCCGTCGCGGTGGCCGCCGTCGGCACCGTCTTCAATGTCGTCGTCCTCGTCGTCGCCGCGCTGGGCGCTCAACTGTCCGCGAAGTTCCAATGGATGTGGGCGGTCTTCGAGTACGCACTGGTTCTCGGATTCGCCGTTGCCGCTGTCGTTTACATCAGTTCCGGTCATCCCGGTGTGGTCCCGGTGGACTCGTCGTGGTTCACCATCAGCGGCGCCGGCGGTTTCGACTCGCTCATCGCCGGTGTGCTCCTGGCGATCTTCCTCTACTCGGGCTGGGACACCGCCGCCTACGTCGGTGAGGAATCGTCGGGGAAGAAGGCCGGGCGGGCCGCCGTGACCAGCGTCGTCCTGCTCTTCGTCATCTATTCGGTGACCGTGCTGGCGTTCCAGGGCATCGCGCCCATGTCCGAGATGCAGGACCACGCCGCCAACATCCTGGCATTCGTGGGCGAGCGCCTCGGTGGCGGCTTCTGGAAAGAGGTGATGATCGCGGCCGTGCTCGGAGGCACGCTCGCATCGCTTCTCGCAGCGATCGTCAGCTCGTCTCGCATCGGTTTCGCGATGGGACGCGACCGCGTCATCCCCTCCTGGTTCGCCGGTGTCCACCACCGCTTCGGCACACCGTGGAACGCCACGCTGGTTTTCGGGTTGCTCAATGTCGTGTTCCTCTGGGGCTCGACGCTGATCAGCTCGGTGGGCGCCGCGCTGGCAGACATCGTCAGCACCCTGGGCCTGATGGCTGCCATCTTCTATCTACTCACCGCCACCACTGCCATCTGGTGCTACCGCACCCAGATCACCCGATCGGTGGGCGATTTCGTGATCGGTGGCGTGATGCCGGGCCTGGGTGCCCTCTTCCTGGCCTTCGTCATCGTCTACGCGCTGGCGTCCGGTTCCCTCAACGGGATCGAGATCGCCTTCGGCGTGGGGCTTTCGGCCTTCGGCCTGGTGTTGTCGTTCCTGTCGGCGCGCATCGGGAAGGCGCCCTACTACACGGCGGGACGCCGACGCTTCGGGGAATAGATTCGTCCTCGCCGGGGTCGTGACCCGGTATGAGTGACACCGAATTCAATTCAGAAGAACTGGTCAACAACGCCGACGCGCTCAACGAGATGAACCGGCAGGTCGTCGAGGAGTTCCGCGCGAACGGCGGCAAGGTCGGCGGCCCCTTCGAAGGCATGCCCATCGTGCTGCTGACCACGACGGGCGCGAAGTCGGGGGAGCCGCGTCTGTCCCCGCTGGTGTATTTCGACATCGACGGCCGCATTCTGATCGCCGGCTCGATGGGTGGTGCGCCGAAGGCGCCGGCATGGGTGCACAATCTGCGCGCCCACCCGGCAGTCCACGTCGAGATCGGTGACGACTCCTACGACGCGACAGCCACGGAGCTGCCCGGCGAGGAGCGCGACGCCCTGTATCCCCGCGTCGTCGAGAGGGCACCGCAGTTCGGCGAGTACCAGGCGAAGACGACCCGGGTCATCCCGCTGTTCGAACTCACGAGGTGACCTTGGCGGCCAACGCCGCCAGCTTCTCGTCCAGTGCCACGGCTGCGGCACGCAGTTCCGCGTTGGATTCGACGAGCATCAGCGACGACGGCCTGACATAGGTGAGGCTGCTGCCACCGTCCTCGTCGAGGACGAGCACCTCGACGGGAACGAACAGAGCGGCCGTCTGGTCGTGGCGGACCATCGTGATCGCGATCAACGGATTGCCGAGGATCACGCGCAGGACCTTGCGCTCGACACCGGCTTTGGTGATCCATGCCCCGTGATCGAGGAGAGCGAACAGCATGAACCCGCTGGGGCCGACATAGGGTTCGACGCGATCGCGATAGGCCTGCCAATCGCCGCCCGCGGCACCGATCTCGGTGATCGGCACCGGTTGCTCGCCGATGTCGGCGAGCAGCGCGGCGACGAGGTCGTCGTAACTCTTGGTGCTGTCGTAGCGCACCCGGACACCCTCGAACCGGGTCTCGGTCGCCATGTCAGAGACGCTCGATGATCGTGGCGTTGGCCATCCCGCCACCCTCACACATGGTCTGCAGGGCGTAGCGACCCCCACGCTGGTGCAGCGCGTTGACGAGCGTGGTCATGATGCGGGCCCCACTGGCGCCCAAGGGGTGCCCGATCGCGATCGCGCCGCCGTTGACGTTGGTGCGAGCCAGATCGGCACCGGTGTCGCGGGCCCACGCCAGCACCACGGGCGCGAATGCCTCGTTGACTTCGAACAGGTCGATGTCGGCGAGCGAGAGGCCCGAGCGGGCCAGCACCTTCTCGGTCGCTGGGATCACGCCGGTCAGCATGTACAGCGGATCGGAGCCCACCGCGACCGTCGTGTGGATACGGGCGAGCGGTGTCAGGCCGAGCCGGCGCGCGGCGGCCCCGCTGGTGATCATCACCGCGGCGCTGCCGTCGGACAGCGGCGAGCTGTTGCCTGGCGTGATCCGCCAGTCGATCTGCGGGAAGCGCGTTCCGATTGCCTCGTTGTAGAACGCCGGCCGCAACCCGGCCAGCGTCTCGACCGTCGTGTCGGGCCGGATGATCTCGTCGTGGGTCAACCCCGCGATCGGCGCGAGTTCGGCGTCGAACAGACCGTCCTTGGCGGCGCGTGCGGCTTTCTGATGGCTCTCGGCGGAGAACTCGTCGAGCTCGGTGCGCGACAGGTTCCACTTCGCCGCGATGAGTTCGGCGCTGATGCCCTGGGCCACGAGGCCGTCGGGGTAGCGCTGCGCCATACCGTCGCCGAACGGGCTGCTGCCCGGCAGCACTGCGGCGCCCATCGGGACCCGGCTCATCGATTCGACGCCCGCGGCGATCACGATGTCGTAGGCGCCGGCCAGGACTCCCTGCGCGGCGAAGCTGATGGCCTGCTGGCTGCTGCCGCACTGGCGGTCGACCGTGGTACCCGGGACGGACTCGGGGAATCCCGCGCCCAGCAGGGCGTTTCGGGCGATATTGAGCGCCTGGTCACCGGCCTGGGTGACCGCGCCTGCAATGACGTCGTCGATCTCGACCGGGTCGACACCGGTGCGGGTGATCACTTCGCGCAGGCTGTGGGCCAGCAGATCGGCGGGCAGGACCTCGTGCAGCGCACCGGTGGCCTTACCCTTGCCGACGGGGGTGCGTACCGCGCCGACGATGACGGCGTCGCGATCGGAGTATTCGGACATGTGTCCTCCTGGAGACTCGGCTCTGAGTACTGCTCTCTATACTCAGATGTAACAGCTGAGTACACCGACAACAACCCAGCAGGGGAGTGATCTGCATGACAGTGCTGCAGGGGCCACTGGCCGACCGCGACGCGTGGTCGGCGATCGGCAAGTGCCCGGTCGAGAAGACGATGGGCCTGGTCGGCACCAAGTCGGCGATGCTGATCATGCGGGAGGCCTTTTACGGCACCACCCGGTTCGACGATTTCGCCCGCAGGGTCGGCATCACGAAGGCGGCCACCTCGGCCCGGCTTTCCGAACTGGTCGACGCCGGCTTGCTGGCCAAACAGCCCTACCGCGAACCGGGCCAGCGGGTTCGCGACGAGTACGTGCTCACCGACGCCGGTACGGAGTTCATGCCGGTGGTGTGGGCGATGTTCGAGTGGGGCCGCAAGCACCTCGGCGACTCGGCACTGCGGCTGAAGCACCTGGGGTGCGGGGCCCAGGCGGGCGTCGAGATCGTCTGCGACAACGGGCATGTGGTGCCCCCGGACGAGCTGGGGATCGCGCTCAGGTGAGGTAGACCTTGCGCAGCCGCTCGGTCACGGTCCAGGTGGTCCGCGATCCCTCGGCCAGTCGCACCACATCGCCGGGAACGAGCGTCAACGGCGCTGTGCCGTCGGCGAATTCGACGGTGGCCCGGCCGGTGAGCACGATGAAGATCTCGTCGCTCTCGACATCGGTCATGATGCCCTCGGTCATCTCCCAGATGCCGACCTCGACCTCGCCGAGGCTGCCGAGCTCGACGCTGCCGGTCTGCGGCCGCCCCGCCACACTCTGGTCGGCGGGCACATCGGCGAGCTCGACCGGCACGTGAGCCGCGCGCAG
This sequence comes from Mycobacterium kyogaense, assembly GCF_036946525.1. Lineage (GTDB taxonomy): Bacteria > Actinomycetota > Actinomycetes > Mycobacteriales > Mycobacteriaceae > Mycobacterium > Mycobacterium kyogaense_A. Next base: position 33,905 of record NZ_JAQIIY010000035.1, read on the forward strand.
CACGCTGTTGGCTTGCAGCGCAGTCACCGCAGGGCCTGCCGGAACTCCTTGGCCGCGGCCATCAGTTCTTGCACCCGCGACGTCTCGGCGGGGTTCTCGAACACGCCGTCCTTCTTGAAGTACGTACCGACGACGGCGCCGTCGGCGATGGCGAGCTGGCTGGCGACGTTGTTGGCGCGCACACCGGTGTTGACGAACACCGGCACCGCACCGGCCGCGTCCTTGACCACCTTGAGCGCCTCGGTGTCGGTCGGGGAGCCGGCCGTGGCCCCCGAGACGCAGATCGCGTCGGGCAGCGTGGCGAACACCGTGGTGCGGGTGATCGCCGCCAGATCCCGGTCGGCCAGGTACTGCGCTGATTCCGGGACGATGTTGAACAGCAGCCTCACCCCGGCACCGCCGACGCGGGCCCGGTGCCGGGCCACTTCACCGACGTTGGTGTCCCACAGGCCGAAATCGCTGGCGTAGACACCGGTGAAGATCTCCCGCACGAACGACGCCCCGGTGGCGACGGCGAGGTCGATCGACGCACGACCGTCCCACAGCACGTTCACCCCGTACGGCACGGTGATGTCGGGCAGCAGCTCGCCGATGATGCGTGCCATCGTGATCGCGGTGATCGGTTCGGTCTTGGTCAGGTACGGCAGGCTGAACTCGTTGCTGATCATGATCCCGTCGACCCCGCCGCTCTGCAGCGCGTCGAGTTCGGTGCGGGCCCTCTCGAGCACCGCGGCGATGCCGCCGGCCGAGTCGTAGCCGGGGTCCCCGGGCAGAGCGGACAGGTGCAGCATGGCGATGACGGGCTTGCTGACGCCGAAAACCTCGTCGAGCCAGGTGGTGGTCACGGGAATTGCCTTTCTGTTGAACAAGCTTCGGAAGTGTTGGGGGGTCTCAATCCATGTACGCGCCGCCGTTGACGGCCAGCGCTTCCCCGGTGATGAATCGGGCGTCGTCGGAGAGCAGGAACGCAACGGCCCGCGCGACATCCTCGGGCTGCTCGAGCCTGCCCAGCGGTGTGTCGGCGAGCATCATGTCGCGCACACCCTCCGGGGTGGTGCCGCGCAGTTGCGCCTCCCACTCCAATTCTCTTGATTGCATGGGTGTTTCGACGTAGCCCGGGCACACGCAGTTGACGGTGATGCCGTGCTCGCCGAGTTCGTACGCCATCGCCTGCGTGAGGCCGACGACGCCGAACTTCGACGCGACGTAGTCCGACAGGTAGGGCACGCGGCCCTGTTTGCCGGCCATCGAGGCGGTGTTGACGATCGCGCCCGCCACGCCGGTGCGCACCATCTCGCGCGCCGCGGCCTGACCGCAGACGAACACGCCCTTGAGGTTCACCGCCATCGTCTGGTCGTAGCGCTCCACCGGTGCATCGAGAAAGCGATGCATGAACGAGATGCCGGCATTGCTCACCCAGGCGTGCAGGCCGAGGCGGTCGGCCACATCGGCGGCCAGTGCGGCCGCGGCGGCCGCATCGGTGACGTCAAGGGCCGCGGCTTCGTGGCCGGCGCCGGAGTTCGCCAGCGTGCCCACCGCGGCCGTGGCGGCGGCGGCGTCCAGATCGGTGACGATCACCCGCCACTGCCGGTGGGCGAGTTCGCGGGCGATCGCGCGGCCGATGCCCGAGCCGGCGCCGGTGACCACGACGGTTCTGCTCATCAGGTGTTGTGTTCCTCTCGTGTTCTACGCGGTTCGCTGCCCGGTGGCGGCGTCGAAAAGGTGGGTGGCGCCGGGGCGCACGGACAGGGCGACCGGCGTGCCTTCGGCGATGCCCGCGAGTGCGGGTCCGTCGACGACGGCGGTGATCTCGGTGCCGCGCGCGTCGATCGTGACGATCGCTCGGGGGCCGAGGTTCTCGATCAGCGTGACCCGGGCTGAATCATCAGTGTCGGCGTCTATATCGGTGGGGGCGAGCTCCAGATCGTCGGGCCGAACCCCCAGGCGAAGGGGGCCGGCCGCGCCGGACCTGTCGGTGGTCAGCGCGAAACCGTTGGCCAGATGGAAGTTCCGGCCCTCGAACTCGCCGTCGAGCAGGTTCATCTTCGGGCTGCCCACGAAGGTGGCGACGAACGTGTCGACCGGCCGGGCGTAGACCTCCTGCGGCGGACCCTGCTGGGCGATACGGCCGTCACGCATCACGACCATCCGGTCCGAGAGCGTCATCGCCTCTTCCTGGTCGTGGGTCACGTACACCGAGGTGATCCCCAGCCGTCGCTGGATCTGCAGCAGCTCGGTCCTGGTCTCCACCCGCAGCTTCGCGTCGAGGTTGGACAGCGGCTCGTCGAACAGGAACACCGACGGCTCGCGGATGATGGCCCGGCCGATCGCGACGCGCTGCTGCTGGCCGCCGCTGAGGTCTTTGGGCTTGCGCGACAACAACTGTGCCAGGCCCAGCGATTCGGCGATCTCGCCGGCGCGCGCGAGCGCCTCGCGGCGCGGTGTGCGGGTGGCCCGCAGCGGGAACGCGATGTTCTCCGCCACGCTCAGGTGGGGGTAGAGCGCATAGTTCTGGAACACCATCGCGATGTCGCGGTCGCGCGGCTGCAGATGGGTGACGTCGCGCTCGCCGATCGTGATGGTGCCCGAGCTGACGGTCTCCAGCCCGGCCAGCATGCGCAGCGACGTCGACTTGCCGCAGCCGGACGGACCGACCAGCACGGTGAACGAGCCATCGGGTAGTTCGAGATCGAGATCGCTGACCACCGAGGCGTTTCCGTACGCCTTGGTGACACCGGAGAATCGGACCTGCGCCATGGATGCCTTCCTAGAACTTCACCGCGCCGCCGCTGATGCCCTGCACCAACCTGCGCTGGATGAAGAAGCTCGCCACGACGACGGGAATGACCGCGATCAGGATCGCCGCGCTCATCGAGCCGATCTGAACTCCGCGGAACGTGTTGAAGCCGGCGATCGCCACCGGCAGGATCGCCGCCTTGCCCGGCGCCAGGATCAGGCCGTAGAACAAGTCGTTCCACGACAGGGTGAACCCGAAGATCGCCGAGGCACCGACGCCGGGCAGTACCTGGGGGAGTACCACCAACCGGAATGCGGCGAAGCGGGTGAATCCGTCGACCTGTGCCTGCTCCTCCAGTGAGCGCGGCACCGCCTCGAAGAATCCGATGAGGAACCAGGTGACCACGGGCAGAACGAAACTGAGGTGCGCGAAGATCACCGGCACCAGCGTGTCGGTCAGCCGTAGCGCGTAGGCCATCGTCAGGAACGGGAAGACCAGCACCGCCGGGGGCAGCACCTGGGCGGCGAGCATCCCGAACCGGGTCAGTGTCCCGCCCGCCCGGAACCGGGCGATCGCGTAGGCGCCCGTGCTGCCGACCACGACGCTGATGCCGACGGTCACCAGCGCCACTAGCGCGCTGCGTCCCGCCGCGCCGAGGATGTCCGAGGCCAGCACGTTGCGCCAGCTCGCCAGCGTCGGGGTGAAGTTCAGCAGGAACGGATCGTCGAGCTGCGCAGGGGTTTTCACACTCGCCAGCGCGATCCACAACAGCGGGAACGCGACGGTGATGCCGGCCGCCCACAGCAGTGTGACCCGCAGCACCCCGAGGATCGAGAAGCGACTCATCACGTGTGCGTCCTCTCCCGTGCCCGGTCCATACGGCGGAAGGCGACGACGATGACGGCCAGCACCACCACCAGCACGACGAACGCCATCGACGATGCCGAGCCGAGCCGGAAGAACTGGATACCGGTCTGGTAGATGAAGTACTGCAGCGTCTCGGTTTCGGTGCCCGGCCCGCCGCGCGTGGTGGCGAACACGTACTCGAACACCTTCATCGCATCGAGGCAGCGCAGCAGGATCGCCACCACCAGGACCGGGGCGAGCAGAGGCAGAGTGACGCGGCGCAGCACGTAGAAGGCGCTGGCACCGTCGACCCGCGCGGCGTCCATCGGTTCGCGCGGAATCGATTCCAGGCCGGCGAGCAGCAGCAGCACCATGAACGGGGTCCATTGCCAGACGTCGATGAACGCGATCGTGAACAGTGCGCGGCCGGGCCCGAAGAAGTCATAGGAGATGCCGAGCCCGCGCAGCAGCTCCGGGATGGCGCCGAGTTGGTCGTTGAGCAGGAAGCGGAACGTGAGCCCCACCGCGATCGGCGTGATGAACATCGGTGCCAGCAGCATCGAGCGCGTGAGATCCTTTGCCCAGCGCTGCTTCTGCAGCGAGAGGGCTATCGCCAGGCCGAGAATGAGCTCCATCCCGACGGCGACCGCGACGAACAGGGCGGTGGTGCCGAACGCATGCCAGAACGCGGTGTCGCCGAAGGTGGCGGCGTAGTTGTCGGCGCCGACGATGCTCGGCGCGCCGCGGTCGGTGAGCTTGTAGTCGGTCACCGACAGGTACGCGGCGTATCCGAGGGGGAAACCGACCACCCCGACGAAAAGGGCGACGAGGGGGGTGACCATGCCATGAGCGAATTTCACGGTGGTCTGCGCTCCTTTCGTGGGGTGGTCGGCTTCCGGTTCTCGAAGACCCGGCTAGCCCTGGATCTTCTCGGCTGCGGCCTGGGCGGCGGCCAGGGCGTCGTCGACGCTCTTGGTACCGGCCACGGCTTCGTTGAGCTCGGTGCCGACCGCCTGGATCATCTCCTCACCGCTGGGCCCCTGGCTCAGCGGCGCCGAGTTGGCCAGCAGCTGCTCGACCGTTTTGTAGTAGTCAGCGCCGAATTTCCCCTGCAGCACAGCGGGATCGGCGAGCGTGCTCTTGCGGATCGCCGCTCCACCGTTCTCGACGCGGGTGACATCGTTGGGCTTGGCGGTGATCCACGAGGCGAACGCCCACGCCGCGTCGGAGCTGGCGGAGTTGGCCGGGATCGCCCAGCTCCAGGAACCCAGGACCTGCTTGCCGCCGGGGATCGGCGCCAGCTTGACCTTGCCTGCCGCCGGGCCCGAGCCGGGCTCGTTGATCGCGGGCAGCTGCCAGTTGTAGTTGATCATCGAGGCCGACTGGTTGGCCGACACCGACCGCTGGGCTTCGTCCATGCTCCAGTTCAGGCTGTTCGGCGGCGCCGCGGTGCGATAGGTGTCGATGTAGGCCTCGAGCGCACGCTTGGCCTCGGGGGTGTTCAGCGTGACCTTGCCGTCGGCGCCGTAGATAGAGCCGCCCGCGGCGAAGAGCCAGTTGCCCCACTCCTCGAAGATCTTGTACCCGCGCTGCGGCTGCATCGCGATGCCGGCGCGCTCCGGGGTCTTGAGCGCCTTGCTGACACTGACCAGCTGGTCGAGGTTGGTGGGTACCTGCTGATTGGCGGCCGCGAGATCGTCTGTGTTGTAGAGGTATCCGAGTGCGTAGTTGTAGAACGGAACTCCGTAGCGCACCCCGTCGACGGTGGTGATGTCGGTCAGGGGCTTGAAGAAGTCGGCCGCGTCGTAATCCGGGGTGCTGTCGATGCGCGCGTCGAGCGGCTGCAGGAACTTCGCGTTGGCGAAGTCGACCATCCACGGATTGTCGACGACGATCAGGTCGTAGGTGGGTGTCGAGGACTGGAAGGACGACACCAGCTTGTCGCGCATCTGGTCATAGGTCAGCGACTCGATGTCGACCTTGATGTCGGGGAAGGTCTTGTTGAAGTCGGCCACCATCGACTTCACGATGTCGGTGTCCGGCACGTTCTCCATCAGGATGCGCACGGTGCCCGAGGTGTCCTTGGCCACCTCGCCGGTGCCGGTCGCCTGCGACTGTTCCGGGCCGCCGCTGCCCGCACACGCGGACAGTGCGAGAGCCAGAACGGCGAACAGGGTGAGGGCGACAGAGCGAAGGGTGCGGCTCCGTCGCCTCGCGGAGGGTGTTTGCGTGATTCTCATTGCGGTCGTGCTCCTTTCATCGGGTGGTGCGTGCCAGTGCGTGGGAGATCGGGGCCACCGCGTTGCCGAGATCGCGCCACGCTGCGTAGGCGTGGTCATAGCGCTCTCGGCGGGCGGGGTCAGGGATGTAGGGCTCGTCGAGCGCGATGAAGCGTGAGGCGTCGGACCAGTCGTCGAGGGCGCCGACGCCGATGGCCGCGATCACCGCGGCACCCAACGACGCTCCGGGGTGCCCGCGCACCGGGTTCATCTCCATGCCGAGGACGTCGGCGTGGATCTGCTTCCACAGCGTGGACTTCGACCCTCCGTTGGTGATCATCACCCGGCTCAGCGGTATCCCGATCTCGGCGAAGACGTCGACGTGGTGGCGGAACCCGAAGGCGATGGCCTCCAGCACGGCGCGGTACATGTCGGCGCGGCCGTGGCCGAGATGCATGCCCGCGAACACTCCCCGCAGATCGGGATCGTGCAGCGGGCTCTTCTCGCCGAGAAAGTAGGGGAGACAGAGGATCTCGGCAGGCGGCTGCTGTGCCGCCTCGTCGTCGAGGTCGGTCAGCGATGTGTGGGTCGCGGTGCCGCCGATCAGCGTGTGGAACCACCGGATGAGGCTGCCGCTGGTGGCCATGCAGCCGTTGGGCAGCCAGTGCCCCGGCGTCGGATGGGCGTCAAGGTAGAGGCGCTCGTCGACGACGGGGCTGTCGCTGGCGACCAGGATGTCGCCTGCGCCACCGAGTTTCACCAGGGCGTCACCCGGACCGTTGACGCCCGCCGCGAACGCCGACAGCACGTGGTCGGCTCCACCGACCACCAGTGGGGTGCCGGCGCGCAGCCCGGTCGCCTCGGCGGCAGCCCGACTGAGTTCTCCGACCTGGGTGCCGGGACGCCGCACCGCGGGCAGCGTGGCCGGATCGAGTTCCGCTGCGGTGAGGACCATCTCGGCGAGCTGGCCGTCGAGGGTGAACAGACCGGATTCGATGGCCCAGTTCTCTTCGACGTGGACGGGGGCACCGAGCGCCGTCAGCACCCAGTCGTAGGAGCCCACCCAGTGCGCCGTGCGGGCCGACGCCTCGGGTTCGTGATCGCGCAACCACACGGTCGTCGGTGCCACCGACTGCTGGGTGAGGGCCGACCCGGTGAGGTGCACGAGGTCGGTGTCGGCGAGCGCGGCCGCCAGGTCGACCACTTCGCGATGGGCGCGCGCGTCATTCTGGAGGATGGCCCGGCGCAGCGGACGTCCCGTGTCGTCGAGGGGGACCACGGCGGGCACCATGCCGGAGGTCGCGAGCGCGCCCACCCCCTCGGCGGGGACGCCCGCGGTGTGCAGCACCTCGCGAATCGACTCGATGACGTTGCGGTGCCACTGCTCGGTATCGGCTTCGGCATACCCGGGAGCGTCGGAGTACAGGGTGGTGTCGCGGGTGGCGGTCGCGACGATCCCGCTCTCGGTGTCCAGCAGCACGGTCTTGGTGCCCGTGGTGCCGATGTCGATGCCGACGGTGTAGCGGCTCATCGGGCCTCCGACGCGGGGGCGTCGTGATGGGCGCTCACGCAGATGACCTCGACCCCCGCGTCGCGGGCGGCGACCAGCGCCGGGTGGTCCGGGGGACCATCGCTCACGATGGTCGCGACGCTGGCGAGCGCGGTGATGCTGACGAACGTGACGCGGCCGAGCTTGGATTTGTCGGCCGCGACGATCACCCGGTCGGCGCGACGGCTGGCTGCGCGCTTAACCCGGCTCTCGGCCTGGTGATAGTCGGATATCCCACGCTCGCCGTCGATGCCGGCCACACCCATCACGTAGGTGTCGCAGTTGTAGTTGGCGAGCGTGTCCTCTGCCGCGGACCCGATCAGACTCAATTCGCCGGAGCGCAATTCGCCGCCGGTCAGGACGACCGTGGTGTCGAGCTCGTCGACCAGCGCGAGGGCGGCCAGCACGCTCGGCGTCACGACGGTCAGGCCGAGCCCGCGCCCGCGCAACGAGTTCGCCACCGCCAGCGCGGTGCTGCCGGAGTCGAGGATGAGCGTCTCGTTCACCCCGATCAGATCGGCGACGACGTCGGCGATGTGGATCTTCTCCTGCGCGGCGTCGGCCATCCGAGTCGCGAACGACGGCTCGGTGTCCTTGCCCTGCAGGGCGATCGCACCGCCGACCACGCGCCGCACCACGCCGCTGGCCTCGAGAGCTTCCACGTCGCGGCGGATCGTCATCTCCGAGACGTCGAACTCGGTGGCCAGGTCGGCGTAGGTGATCTCGCGGGCGGTGCGCACCCGCTGCTCGATGTGGTCGCGCCGGGACTTCACGTCCACGATTGCACCGGCAGCTTCTGTTCAAAATTCACAGAAATCTCTCCTGCTCGGGTGGGCGTGACTTCGAATGTCGCGATGGAGTGTGAATCTATAACAGCGTGCTGTGCACTCGCCACACTTAGCGGCGAAAAGTTCTCAACCCGTTCCGGCGGCGGCCGCGCACCTGTTAACTGGCGCCGGTGCTGGACTTGCGCGTCATCGTGCCCGCCGACATGCGTGACGACGTCGTGGCCGTCTTGAGTCGACAGGTCGGCGTGGCGCACATCCTGATCCACCCCGGCGCGGCCGTGGAGCCGCCCGGAGGAGACGAGATCACCGCGGTGATCGCCCGCGAATGCGCCAACGACGTCATCAAGTCCCTCAAAGACCTCGACGCCCAACATCGGGGCGCGATCCTGCTGACGGTTCTCGACACCGTGCTGTCGACCCGCGCGCACGAGGCCGAGGACGATGCCGAAGGGGACCCCGCCGACGCGGTGGTGTGGGACGAACTCATCGGCCGCACCCGCGAGGAGTCCACGCTGTCGGTGACTTTCGTGCTCTTCCTCACGTTGGCGTGCCTGTTGACCGCCGTCGGGGCGGTCACCGACTCGATGGTGACCGTCGTCGGCGCGATGGTGCTGGGACCCGAGTTCGGCCCCCTGGCGGCGGTCTCGGTCGCGCTCGTTCAACGTCGGGTCGATCTGGCGCGCCGGGCCGCGATCGCGCTGCTGGTCGGATTCCCCATCGCGATGGGCGTCACGGCGCTGCTGACCATGGCCGCCCATGCCGTGGGCTGGGTGGACCTCGATGCCGTCCGCAGCGTCGAGGACGTGGACTTCATCTTCCAGGTAGGACCGGTCTCGTTCGTCGTGGCGCTGCTCGCCGGCGCCGCCGGCATGCTGTCGCTGGTATCGGCCAAATCGGCGGCCCTGGTCGGGGTCTTCATCTCTGTGACGACAGTGCCCGCGGCGGGATTCACAGCGGTCGCGGGCGTGCTCGGGGACTGGGGGATGGCGGCTCGCTCGGCCACCCAGCTCGCCGTCAACCTCGCCGGCATCGTGATCGCGTGTGTGTTGGTGCTGGTGCTTCGTCCGCGCACCAACCTCATTCCGCGGCGCGCGCAGACCTGACGCGACCTGCGCCGCCGCAGGCGGTGTGGTGGGATCTAGCGCTATGGGGATCAAGGTTGCCCTCGAGCACCGCACGAGCTACACGTTCGATCGGCTCGTCGAAGTGTTCCCTCATGTGGTCCGGCTGCGTCCGGCTCCGCACTCACGCACGCCGATCGAGGCCTATTCGCTCACCGTCGAACCCGACGACCACTTCGTCAACTGGCAGCAGGACGCCTTCGGCAACTTCATGGCCCGGCTCGTGTTCCCGACCCGGGCCCGCAGCCTGACGATCACCGTCGGGCTGATCGCCGACCTGAAGGTGATCAACCCCTTCGACTTCTTCATCGAGGACTACGCCGAAAAGGTGGGCTTCACCTATCCGCGGGCCCTGGCCGAGGATCTCAAGCCTTATCTGCGGCCGGTCGACGAAGAGGGCGCCGGCTCCGGGCCCGGTGACCTGGTCGAGGCGTGGGTGGCCAACTTCTCGGTGGCATCCGACACGCGCACCATCGATTTCCTGGTGGCTCTCAACAGAGCGGTCAACGCCGACGTGGGCTACAGCGTGCGTCTCGAACCCGGTGTGCAGACCCCGGATACGACGCTGCGCACCGGCATCGGATCATGCCGCGACTCGGCCTGGCTGCTGGTCTCGATCCTGCGCCAGATGGGCCTGGCCGCCCGGTTCGTGTCCGGCTATCTGGTCCAGCTCACTTCCGACGTCGAGGCCCTCGACGGCCCGTCGGGTCCGGCCGCGGACTTCACCGACCTGCACGCGTGGACCGAGGTCTACATTCCCGGCGCCGGCTGGATCGGACTCGACCCGACCTCGGGCCTGTTCGCCGGCGAGGGGCACATCCCGCTGTCAGCCACCCCGCACCCAGAATCGGCGGCCCCGATCACCGGCGCCACCGAACCGTGCGAGACCACGCTGGAATTCAGCAATGTCGTCACCCGGGTGCACGAGGACCCGCGCGTCACGCTGCCCTACACCGAGGCGACGTGGGGTGCGATCAACGCCCTCGGGCATCGCGTCGACGACCGGATGACCGCCGGCGACGTGCGCCTCACCGTCGGCGGCGAACCGACGTTCGTCTCGATAGACAACCAGACCGACCCCGAGTGGACCACCGACGCCGACGGGCCGCACAAGCGCCAGCGTGCCTCGGATCTGGCGGCCCGCCTCAAGGCGGTGTGGGCTCCGCAGGGGCTCGTCCAACGCAGTCAGGGCAAGTGGTACCCCGGAGAGCCTCTGCCGCGCTGGCAGATCGCGCTGCTGTGGCGCGTCGACGGCGAGCCGCTGTGGAGCGACCCGACCCTGCTGGCCGATCCGTGGTCGGAGCAGGCCGCATCGGAGGCCGCGCCGGACGCCCCGCAGCGGCTGCTGGCCGCGATCGCCGACGACTTCGGGTTGCCGCGTAGCCAGGTCCGGTCCGCCTACGAGGACCCGCTGAGCAAGCTGGCCGCGGCGGTGCGCCGCCCCGCCGGGCTGCCGGTCGCCGACGGCGAGGATCTGGCCGCCGACAGCGCTTGGGCGCGTGCGCAGCTGCTCGCCACGCTGGACGAGCCCGTCAGCGAACCCGCCGCGTTCGTCCTGCCGCTGCATCGTCGCGACGATGACGCCGGCTGGGCCAGCGCCGATTGGACGTTGCGTCGAGGGCGAATCGTGCTGTCCGAGGGCGATTCTCCGGCGGGCCTGCGCCTGCCCCTGTCCTCGATCAGCTGGCAGCCGCCGCCGCCGCGCGGCGACGCCGACCCCACTCGTTCGACAGACCCGCTGCAGACGGGCCGAGAGGAATCCGCGGAGATCACCGAGGCCGACGCGGTGCCGACCACGGCGCTGGTGGCCGAGATCCGCGACGGCATCCTCTACGTGTTCCTGCCGCCCACCGAAGAACTCGACCACTTCGTCGACCTGATCGGACGCATCGAGGCGGCCGCGGCAGCGCTGGACTGCCCGCTGGTGGTCGAGGGGTACGGCCCGCCCGCCGATCCGCGGTTGCAGTCGATGACGATCACCCCCGACCCCGGCGTCATCGAGGTCAACGTCGCGCCGTCGGGCAGCTTCGCCGAGCAGCGAGACCAGCTCGAGACGCTGTACGCCCATGCCCGGCTGGCCCGCCTGTCCACCGAGGCCTTCGACGTGGACGGCACCCACGGCGGTACGGGCGGCGGCAACCACATCACCCTCGGTGGGATCACCCCCGCCGATTCGCCGCTGCTGCGCCGGCCCGACCTGCTGGTGTCGCTGCTGACGTACTGGCAGCGCCACCCCGCGCTGTCGTACCTGTTCTCCGGACGCTTCATCGGCACCACGTCGCAGGCGCCCCGGGTGGACGAGGGCCGCCCGGAGTCGCTCTACGAGCTCGAGATCGCCTTCGCCGAGATCGCCCGGCTGGCCGCGGGCGAGGAGGGAGGAACGCCGTGGGTCACGGACAGGGCTCTCCGCCACCTCCTCACCGACATCACCGGCAACACCCACCGCGCCGAATTCTGCATCGACAAGCTCTACAGCCCCGACAGCCCTCGGGGCCGGCTCGGCCTGTTGGAGCTGCGCGGCTTCGAGATGCCGCCGCACCCGCAGATGGCGATGGTGCAGTCGCTGCTCGTGCGCGCACTGGTCGCATGGTTCTGGGAGAAGCCGCTGCGCGCGCCCCTGATTCGCCACGGCGCCAACCTGCACGGCCGATACCTGCTGCCGCACTTCGTGATTCAGGACATCGCCGAAGTCGCAGCCGACTTGCGCAGCCACGGCATCGAATTCGACACCAGCTGGCTGGATCCGTTCACGGAGTTCCGCTTCCCCCGTATCGGCACCGCGGTGTTCGGCGGAGTCGAGATCGAGCTGCGTGGCGCCATCGAACCGTGGAACGTGCTGGGCGAGGAGGCCACCGCGGGCGGCACCGCACGCTATGTGGATTCCTCGGTGGAACGCCTGCAGGTGCGGCTCATCGGCGCTGACCGGCAGCGCTTCATGGTCACCGTCAACGGACATCCGATCCCGTTGCTGGCCACCGACAATGCCGACGTCCAGGTCGGCGGTGTGCGGTATCGCGCCTGGCAGCCGCCCAGCGCGCTGCACCCCACCATCACCGTGGACGGCCCGCTTCGCTTCGAATTGGTCGACACCGCCAGCGGTGTCGCCAGGGGCGGCTGCACCTATCACGTGGCGCACCCGGGCGGACGCTCCTACGACACCCCGCCCGTCAATGCCGTGGAGGCCGAGTCCCGGCGGGGACGCCGATTCGAGGCCACCGGATTCACCGCCGGAGCGGTCGACCTGCAGGATCTGCGCGAGAAGCAGGCCCGGCAAGCCACCGACGTGGGCGCGCCGGGGATCCTCGACCTGCGGCGAGTGCGTACCGTGCTCTCTTGATGGCCGTACCGACCGGGCTGAACTCACCCAGCCACGACGACCCGCTGGTGCCCTACGCCGCGATGCGGGCGCAGCAGGCGCTGTTCGACGTGCGTAGCACGGTCGACAGCCCGGTGGGCGGCTACGACGAATTGTTCGACGCCGCAGGGCAAGTCAGGGTCGACTGGCACGAGCTGGCCGAATGCGTGACCGAGCGCGGCAGGGCGGGGCTGGACCGGTTGCGCGCGGTCGTGCGCGACCTGGTCGACAACGACGGCATCACCTACATCCGGACCGACGACGAGTCGGCGGTACCCGGACCCTGGCAACTGGATGCCCTGCCGCTGATCGTCTCTGCCGCCGACTGGAATCGGCTCGAAGCCGGGCTGGTGCAGCGGTCGCGACTGCTCGACGCCGTACTGACCGATCTCTACGGCGAGCGGCGCACCATCACCGGCGGGATCCTGCCGCCCCAGCTACTGTTCGCCCATCAGGGCTACGTGCGTGCCGCCCAGGGCATCCAGATTCCCGGCAGGCACCAGTTGTTCCTGCACGGCTGCGACATCAGCCGCGCCGGCTCCGGCGAGTTCGTCGTCAACGCCGACTGGACGCAGGCCCCGTCCGGCGCAGGCTATGCGCTGGCCGACAGGCGCGTCATCGCCCACGCGATCCCCGACCTCTACGAACAGGTCGGGCCGCAGCCGGCGTCGCCCTGGGCGCAGGCGCTGCGGCTGGCGCTAGTCGACGCGGCACCCGAATCGGCCGAGGAACCCACCGTGGTGGTGCTCAGTCCCGGCATCCACTCCGAGACCGCGTTCGACCAGGCGTACCTGGCCGGCATGCTCGGCGTGCCGCTGGTCGAGAGCGCCGACCTGGTGGTGCGAGACGGTCGGCTGTGGATGCGGTCGATGGGAACGCTCAAGCGCGTCGACGTGGTGCTGCGCCGCGTCGACGCCGCCTACGCCGATCCGCTGGATCTGCGGGCTGATTCGCGCCTCGGTGTGGTGGGTTTGGTGGAGGTGCTGCGTCGTGGCGCGGTGACCGTGGTCAACACATTGGGCAGCGGTGTGCTGGAGAGTCCGGGCGTCATGCGCTTTCTGCCCGCGCTCGCCGAGTCGCTGCTCGGCGAGACCCCACTGTTGCCGAGCGCGCCGATGTACTGGGGTGGCATCGACATCGAGCGATCCCATCTGCTGACGCATCTGTCCACCTTGCTGATCCGGCCGGTCACCGGTGGTGAGCCGATCGTCGGTCCCGACCTCTCGGCGGCGCAGCGTGAAGATCTGGCGGCGCGCATCTCTGCCTCCCCATGGCTGTGGGTGGGACAGGAACTTCCCGAGTTCTCCTCGGCGCCAGCCGATTACCTTCCCGGGGGGCTGTCGCTGTCCCGGGTCGGCATGCGGCTGTTCACGGTGTCCCAGCGGGGTGGGTATGCGCCGATGATCGGCGGGCTCGGCTATCTGCTGGCGGCCGGATCTGCCGCCTACGATCTGAACAACGTTGCCGCCAAGGACGTCTGGGTGCGTGCCCCGGCGCGCGTGACCGCGGAGACCGTGGTGATGCCACCGCCCGAGGAGTCCACGCTGCCGACCCCGCTCACCGCGAGCCCGACGCACGAGATCAGCTCGCCTCGTGTGCTGTCGGACCTGTTCTGGATCGGTCGCTACGCCGAACGCGCCGAGCACACCGCGCGTCTGCTGACGGTCACGCGGGAGCGCTACCACGAGTTCCGGCGCCGCCAGGCGATGGACGGCAGCCAGTGCGTGCCGGTGCTGCTGTCCGCTCTGGGCGATATCACCGGAACGGACACCGGCGGGTCCGACTATCACGAGATGGTGGCCACCGCGCCGACCACGCTGTGGTCGCTGACCGCAGACCGGCACCGCCCCGGATCGCTGGCCCAGTCGGTCGAGCGGTTGGGGTCGGCGGCACGCGCGGTACGCGATCAGATGTCCAACGACACCTGGATGTTGCTCTCGACGCTGGAGCGGACCCTGCTGCAGGCCGGCGACAGCCCGCCGGAGTCGGGGAGCGAGGGGGAGGCGTTCCTGTCCTCGACCAACACCGTCGCCCTCGCCGGATTGCTGGCGCTGTCCGGGGTCATCGCCGAATCCATGGTCCACGACATCGGCTGGACCATGCTCGACCTCGGCAAGCGCCTCGAGCGGGCGCAGGTGCTGACGGCGCTGCTGCGGGCGACCCTTACGACTGCCCGCCCACCCGAGGCCGAACAGACGGTCATCGAATCGACGCTGTCGGTGTGTGAGTCACTGGTGATCTACCGGCGGCGCAACCCCGGAACGATCAGCGTCGCCGGTGTCGCCGAACTGGTGTTGTTCGACGCCGAGAATCCGAGATCGCTGGTATTTCAGCTCAACCGGCTGCGGGCGCACCTGAAGTCGCTGCCCGGATCGTCGGGATCGTCACGGCCGAACGGCTGGTCGACGAGATCGCGATGCGGTTGCGCCGCATCGAGCCCGACGACCTCGACGACGTCGCCGCCGACGGGACCCGTGAGGAGCTCGACGGGCTGCTCACCGGGCTGCATGCCGCGCTGCGGGAGCTCGCCGACGTCATCACCGCCACGCATCTGGCCCTTCCCGGCGACATGCAGCCGCTGTGGGGGCCGAACGAGCGCCGCGTGGTGCCGGCGTGAGCGAACCACAAGCGCTCAGCCCAAGAGCCCGTCGGTACGCGATCACACATCAGACGGTGTACACGTACTCCGACGTCGTCACCAGCTCCTACGGCCGCGGCTTTCTCACCCCGCGCGACTCGGCCCGGCAGACGTGTCTGTCCCACGAACTGGTCCTCGACCCCGAGGCGGCCGACAGCTCCACGAGTCGCGACGGCTGGGGCAACGTGAGCTCGTACTTCCACATCACCCGGCCCCATCACCGGCTCAGCGTCACCAGCCGCTCCGTCGTCGAGGTGGCACCGCCACCACCGGACGTCTACCAGGGGCCGTCGGCCCGGGCGCCGTGGGAGATCGCGCGGCCGGTCGGCTCCGAGGGGGCGCTGGCGAGCGAGTTCACCCTCGACCTGTCGCCCCCGGAGATCACCGAGGCACTGCGCGAGTACGCCGCACCGACATTCACCCCCGGCAGGCCGCTGATCGACGTGCTGCACGACCTCACCTCGCGCATCTACGCGGACTTCACGTACAAGTCCGGGTCGACCACCGTTTCCACCCAGGTGAGCGAGGTTTTGGAGGCGCGGGAAGGGGTATGTCAGGACTTCGCCAGGCTCGCGATCGCGTGCCTGCGCGCCAACGGACTGGCAGCGAGTTACGTATCGGGCTACCTGGCCACCGATCCGCCGCCGGGAAAGGAACGCATGGTCGGGATAGACGCGACGCACGCATGGGCGTCGGTGTGGACGCCACAGAACGTGTGGCTGGGGCTGGACCCCACGAATGATCAGATGGTCGACGAGCGCTACGTCACCGTCGGTTTCGGCCGCGATTACGCGGACGTACCGCCGTTGCGCGGCATCATCTACACCGATTCCGAGAGCAGCACCATCGACGTGTCGGTGGATGTTGCGCCGTACGAGGGAGAACCGCTCCATGCGTGATTTCATCTGCCCCAACTGCGGGCAACGGCTCGCATTCGAGAACTCGGTGTGCCTCAGTTGCGGTAGCGCTCTGGGCTTTTCGCTCGACGACATGGCGCTGCTGGTGATCGCTCCTCCCGCGGAGAGCGAGCATGCCGGCGCCGTGGACGAGACGCGCTTCCAGTTGTGTGCGAATCTGCACCTCGCCGAGTGCAACTGGCTCGTGGAGAAGGGGCCGATCGCCAAACTGTGCGTGTCGTGCGCGCTCACCCGGACCCGGCCCAACGATGCGGACACCATCGCGTTGGCGGCGTTCGCCGCGGCCGAGAAGGCCAAGCGCCGCTTGATCGTCGAGCTGCACGAGCTGAAGCTGCCGATCGTGGGTCGCGACATGGACCCGCAGTTCGGACTTGCGTTCGATCTGCTCTCGAGTCAGTTCGAGAAGGTGTTCACCGGCCACGACAACGGGATCATCACCCTCGACCTGGCCGAGGGCGACGACGTGCACCGCGAGCAGCTGCGCATCTCGATGGACGAGCCCTACCGGACCCTGCTCGGACACTTTCGCCACGAGATCGGTCACTACTACCAGTACCGGCTGATCGGCACCTCGGATGCGTACCTGCAGCGCTATCGCGAGTTGTTCGGTGATCCCGACGCCGACTACCAGGAGGCCCTGGACCGCCATTACAGCCAGGGAGCTCCCGCCGGCTGGGAGGCCGACTACGTGTCGTCCTATGCGACGATGCATCCTGCCGAGGACTGGGCGGAGACGTTCGCGCACTACCTCCACATCCGGGACACCCTGGACACCGCCGCGGCGTTCGGAATGGCCCCGGCGGCAGCGACTTTCGACCGCAGGGTGCTGGGCCCCAGTGGCTTCGACACGATGATCGAGATGTGGCTTCCTCTGGCGTGGGCACTGAACATGGTCAACCACTCGATGGGCAAAGAGGACCTGTATCCGTTCGTGCTCCCGGCTCCGGTGCTGGAGAAGATGCGGTTCATCCACACCGTCATCGACGAGGTCACCTCCAATCCCGCCAAACTCGCGGAGGTCGGCGCGCCCGCCGGGGAGCAGAGCCAACAGCTGGCGTGAGTTCTGCTGCGCGCTAGGTCGCGCCGGCAACACCTGTGATACCGCCGAGGACGAAGCGCATGAGCGCGTCGTGGCGCTGCTCGATGTCGTCGGTGTGCATCCTGCCCAGAGTGAGGCTGTCCAGCCGCATGTTGTTCGAGTACGTGTGCAGGGTCGCGGCGACCATGTGCAGATAGGCGTCGTGGACGGCAGCGTCGTCGGCGTTCGGGAACAGGGCGCGCAGCGTGCTGATGAAATCGGCGGCGATCGCATTGAATTCATCGGCGATCAGCGACTTGATGGGATGTCCGGAGTTCGCGAGCTGGGCGATGAGGCGAAAGTAGTTGTCCCAGCCGGCATCTCCGGCCCGCTGGCGCATCGGCTCGACGAACGCCTCGACGAGCGCGCGCAGGCGTCTGTCGTGGGGCTCCCCAGCTGACACGGCGGCCAGGCGGACGCGGCGGTCGTCGTTGAGGGGCTGGATGCGTCTCGACACCACCGCGCGGAACAGTCCTTCCTTGCCGCCGAAGCGATCGCTGACCGCTGCCAGCCGGGTGCGCGCGTGGTCGGTGATCTCCCGGACGCTGACGCCGAAGTACCCGCGCGCGGCGAACAGCTCCTCGGCGCTGTCGAGCAGCCGTTCCTCGACGTGAGGCTTCGTCGTCTTCGTCGTCTTCGTCGTCATCGTCGATCCATCTGCGATTAGCGGAACGATTGTTCCGATCAGTAGTGCCTCGATGGTATCGTCGGAACGATCGTTCCGGAACGCCTCGAAGGGATCGACATGGCCGGAATCACGCTGCGGAGCAAGCTCCTGCTTACGACGTGCGCGATGACGCGTACGACCGACCTGGTCGCCCACTGGCGCGGAGCGACTCCCTTCCTGCCGAAGCTGTTCGTCCTGCGCTACGCCAACATGGGGGGTCTCGATCCGCAGGAGTTCGCCGGGCAGATCCGGGCCGCACGCTCGTTCCGGGCCGATCGATGGTGCGATCACTGGAATCGCATTGCGGCACTGCATCTTCGACGGTGCGACGCCAAGCTCCGCGACCTGGGGCGACGTGACGGGTTCGCCGACGTGCCCGATCTCGACGACGCGGGATCGATCACCGATGAGCAGATCGGCGTCCTGCAGAACATCGTGGGCCCGGGCGCGGTACTGTTCGCCGATCACGGACCGCAGCCGAGTGCGCAGGCGATCGACGCCCTCGTCGCCGCGCTCGATGACTCCGACCGCTCCCGCGTGGTCGCCGCGTTCGAGGTCATCGATACTTGGGTCAAGGCGCTGACCTACTTCCAGGTCAGCGCGTTTCCCGGCCACGACCCGCACCGGATGGCCGCCTACCGTCGGTCTCGCGACCTGTTCGACGTTCTGGTCCGCGTCCTGGCGCCGTCGATCGACGTCCATGTCGAACAGGTCGACGTCACCGCGAGCGACGGGCAGACCGTGCGCGGATGGCTGATCCTCCCGTCGACGCCCGGTCCCCATCCCGTCGTGCTGACCACCAACGGTCTGGAGGGGACGATCCAGGAGCTCGCGGTGGCTCTGTTGCGGTACCGCGGAGCGGGATTGGCGACATTCCTGATGGAGATGCCCGGGAGCTACGCGTACGCCGAGCCGATGAGCAGGGAGTCCGAGGCGATCTACCGCGCTGTCATCGATCGGCTCGCCTCCGACGACCGGCTCGACCCCGGTGGCATCGCGTTCGTCGGCGTCAGCTTCGGGGGGGTACTGGGCGGCGCGCATGGCCGCCACCGACTCCCGCCTCGCGTGCGCCGTGGCGTGCGGCGCCCCCACCCACCACTCCTTCCGCGGTGGTTTCGGCATGCCCGACGTGATCATCCACGCGCTGGCGCAGACCCTCGGCGTCACCAACCCGATCGCGCTCGTCCGCCCTCTGCGCGGGCTGTCCATTCGAGATCGCTACGCCGACATCACGATTCCGCTGTTGGCCATCAACGGCACTCACGACACGCTGCTCAGCACCCAGGACACCATCGACCTGGCTGACGCCGCACGCGACGCCACGCTGCTGCTCTACCCGAACGACGATCACTGCGCCATGGAGCATTACCGGCGGTGGCTGGACTACTCACAGGATTGGCTGCGGACCCGCCTGCTGCCGGACTGAGGCCAACACGCGCCGCGCGGCTCGACCGTCGTGACCCGGTCGGTCCCTACGATCACCGGGTGGCCGATCGATACGGCGCCGACATCCTGGCGCAGAACCCGCACCGCAAGCCCCGCTCGACCGAGCAGCCGCTCGAGATCGGGATGGTCGTCGAGGACGCGCAGACCGGCTTCGTCGGTGCGGTGGTGCGGGTCGAGTACGGCCGCATGACCCTCGAAGACCGGCACGGCCGTACCAAACCATTCCCCGTCGGACCCGGCTACCTGATCGACGGCAAGCCGGTGATCCTGACCGCGCCGAAAAAAGCTGCGCCCGCGGCGCCGACGCGCACCGCATCGGGCTCGGTCGCCGTCGCCGGCGCACGCGCGAAAGTCGCACTCGCGAGCCGCATCTACGTCGAGGGACGGCACGACGCCGAGCTCGTCGAGCAGGTGTGGGGGCGAGGACCTCCGCGTCGAGGGTGTCGTCGTCGAATACCTGGGCGGCGTCGACGATCTCGCGGCGATCGTCGCCGACTTCCGGCCCGGTCCTGGCCGGCGCCTGGGTGTCCTGGTCGATCACCTGGTCGCCGGTTCGAAGGAGGCGCGCATCGCCGAGCAGGTGCGGCGCGGCCCCGGCGGCGAGCACACGCTCGTGGTCGGCCACCCGTTCATCGACATCTGGGAGGCCGTCAAACCCGCACGGATCGGCGTCACGCAGTGGCCGGTGGTGCCCAAAGGTCAAGACTGGAAGCACGGCGGTGTGCGAGGCGCTGGGCTGGCGGCACCGCGACCAGGCCGACATCGCGGCGGCGTGGCAGAAGATCCGCGGCCGGGTGCGGGACTGGACGGACCTGGAGCCCGAGCTGATCGGCCGCGTCGAGGAACTGATCGACTTCGTCACCGCACCCGTGTAAGCAGGGAGCGTGTCCGACAGCCTGTTCGACGTTCCCAGCGAGCGCGCGCCCTCTGATGCGCAGCTGGTCGGGGCGGCGGTTCCGCTGGCCGTGCGGATGCGGCCGGCGTCGCTCGACGAGGTCGTGGGTCAGCAGCATCTGCTGACCGGCAATTCCCCGCTGCGCCGGCTGGTCGAGGGATCGGGTGCGGCGTCGGTGATCCTGTACGGACCGCCCGGCACCGGCAAGACCACACTCGCGTCGCTGATCTCGCAGGCCACGGGCCGCCGATTCGAGGCGCTCTCGGCACTGTCGGCCGGGGTCAAAGAGGTGCGTGCAGTCATCGAAGAAGCGCGGGTGGCCCTGCTGCGGCGCAGCGAGCAGACGGTGCTGTTCATCGACGAGGTGCATCGGTTCTCCAAGACCCAGCAGGACGCGCTGCTCGCGGCGGTTGAGAACCGGGTGGTGCTGTTGGTCGCGGCCACCACGGAGAACCCGTCCTTCTCGGTGGTGGCGCCGCTGCTGAGCCGCTCACTGATCCTGCAATTGCAGCCGCTGACCCCCGAGGACATCACAGCAGTGCTGCGCCGCGCCCTCGACGACGAGCGGGGACTGGCGGGAGAGGTGCCCATCACCGACGAGGCGCTGGACCTCCTGGTGCAGCTGTCGGCCGGCGACGCCCGACGGGCGCTGACAGCTCTCGAGGTCGCGGCGGAGTCGGGGGAGATCACCGTCGAGGTCATCGAGCAGTCGCTGGACAAGGCGGCCGTCCGTTACGACCGCGACGGTGACCAGCACTACGACGTGGTGAGCGCGTTCATCAAATCGGTGCGCGGCTCCGATGTCGATGCGGCGCTGCACTACCTGGCGCGCATGCTGGTTGCGGGGGAGGACCCGCGGTTCATCGCACGCCGTCTGATGATCTTGGCCAGTGAGGACATCGGCATGGCCGATCCGACCGCTCTGCCAACAGCCGTGGCGGCCGCCCAGACCGTCGCCTTGATCGGTATGCCCGAGGCGCAGCTGACGTTGGCGCACGCCACGGTGCATCTGGCGACCGCGCCGAAATCGAATGCCGTCACCACGGCGCTGGGTGCGGCGATGGCCGACATCCGGGCCGGCAAAGCGGGGTTGGTGCCGCCACACCTGCGCGACGGGCACTACGCAGGGGCGCAGAAGCTGGGCAACGCGGTCGGCTACAAGTACGCCCATGACGAACCGGGTGGTGTTGCCTCGCAACAGTATCCGCCGGACGAGGTGGTCGGCGTGGACTACTACCGGCCGACCTCCCACGGCGCCGAACGTGAGATCGCGACGCGGGTGGAGAAGCTGCGCGCCATCATCCGACGGAAACGCTGAGGCCTCTTGACCTGCCGTCGGGCACGACTTAAGGTCGCCCGCGGCCCCGCCACGGTCAACGAGCTGGCCGCACCGTTCGCTATCACCAAACAGGCTGTCTCCAAACACATTCGAGTGCTCGAGCAGGCCGGTCTGGTGACGCGTACCCGCGATGCGCAGCGCCGTCCGGTGCATCTGGACGCGGCCGCGCTGGAGGCCATGACGGCGTGGATCGACCGCTACCGGCTCGACGCCGAACGCAACTACCGGCAGCTCGACCAGCTGCTCGCCGAGAAAGGACACCCACGATGAGCACCCTGCAGGTGACCGCACCCGTGGACACCCTCGCCATGGAGTTCACCCGTGAGTTCGACGCCCCGGTCGGCGCGCTGTTCGCCGCGCACGCAGACCCGGACCTGGTCAGTCAGTGGCTCGGGCCACGTGACCTGGAAATGGAGATCGCCGAATGGGACTTCCGCGATCACGGCGGTTACCGCTACATCCACAACAACCGGCGGGGCACCTTCTCGTTCAACGGCACCTTCCACACGGTGCGCACCGACGAATTCGTCCTCCAAACTTTCGAATTCGACGGCGCGCCCGACATGGTGAACCTCGAGTACCTGTGGTTCGACGATCTCGGCGATGGCCGCTCCCGGCTGCGCGGGCGGTCGATCTGCCCCACCATCGAGGCGCGGGACGCGCTGCTCTCCTCGGGTATGGAGAGCGGCATGACCGAGGGCTACGACGCGCTCGACGAGCTGCTGGCCCGCACCTGATCGTCGGAGGACAGCACCCTGTCGACGAATCCGTGCACCTTGCGGCGAAGTTCGTCGACCTGCTGAGCCCGGATCAGGTCCAGGTCGGTGCCCTTGTGGAAGGCGGGTGGCAGCCGCCGCACATTACGTGAGCACCCGAAATCCGAACAGATCAGCGTGCCCAGCGTGTCACCCCGCCGGCCCGCGGCGCCGGCGCGACGCACGGTGTACAGCACGGCGTCCTCGCTGAGGGTGACGTCGTTGCACCACGTGCACATGGTCCGTCCTCGAGGCTTGCTCGCCGCCCGGTTGACCAGCAGTGCCACCGGCCCGTCGGTGCGTTCGATGACGAGGTAGGCCCGACGTGGGATCTTGGGATCGGTCCAGCCGTAGTACTCCAGCGCGTCGAACTCGACAGTGTCGAAATCGGTTGCGAAGGTGACCTTCTTGATCTCGCT
>NZ_JAQIIY010000036.1:0-49624 GCF_036946525.1 Mycobacterium kyogaense
GGTCCACTCTGCTCAGTCATCAGGGTGTAGCCGAATCGGGTCATGCGGGCCGGATACCCGGGACGCCCCTGCCGAAACGGCCCGCCCCGGTGGGGGCCGCGTCGACAAGAGTCGACGCGCTCGACAAGATGGTGATCATGACCCACGACGCCGGTGGATACGGACCGGCCCCCGGCTGGGGCCCTCCCACCGGCCCGCCTCCTGGCTACGGACCACCCCCCGGGTTCGGTCCTCCCCCGGGCTACGGCCCACCTCCCGGCTACGGCCCACCCCCGGGATACGGGCCCCCACCTGGCTACGGACCGCCCCCCGGGTACGGCCCTCCCCCCGGTTTCGGGCCCCCGGGCTACGGTCACCCGCCGGTCCTGCGGCCTGGCATCGTGCCCCTGCGCCCGTTGTCGCTGTCGGACATGTTCAACGGCGCGTTCGCCTACATGAGGGCAAACCCCAAGGCCACCCTCGGGTTGACGACGATCGTCGTGGTCGCGGCGCAGGTGCTGGCCCTCATCCTGTCGCTGTGGCCGCTGGCGCTGAGCGGCGACGTGGACCAGGCGATCGACAGCGCCGCGACCGGCGCCACCATGTTCGAGACCGGCGCCGGCATCGCGTCGCTGCTGTCCAGCCTCACCGCGGGAATCGCCACCGCGCTGTCGACGATCCTGCTCAGCGGGCTGCTGACCGTCGTCATCGGACGCGCGATCTTCGGCGCCGGCATCACGATCGCCGAAGCATGGCAGCGGCTGAAGCCGCGCCTGTGGGCCTTGCTGGGCTTCACTGTCCTCGAAGCGATCGCCGCGATCGTGTTGATCGGTGTCGTCGTGGCGATCGTCGCCGTGGTCGCGGCACTGGGCAACGGATGGGCGGCCTTCGCGATCGCCGTACCGCTGGGACTGGGACTCATCGCCGCGCTGCTCTACGGCGCAACGGTGCTGGCCTTCACCCCGGCCGCGATCGTGCTGGAGCGCCGCGACATCGTGTCGTCCGTGCGCCGCTCCTTCCAACTGGTCCGCGGCGACTTCTGGCGCGTGCTGGGTATCCGGCTGCTCGCGATGCTCGTCGCCCAGCTGGTCGCCGGCGCCGTCGCGATCCCGTTCAGCTTCGGCGGACAGGTCCTACTGACCACCGGGGGCAGCGTGTCCGCCGCAATGGTCGCACTGGTCGTCATCGCCGTCGGCGGTGCGATCGGCCAGATCATCACAGGCCCGTTCAACGCGGGAATCGTGGTGCTGCAGTACACCGATCGCCGCATCCGTGCCGAAGCATTCGATCTGGTGCTGCAGACCGGCGCCGTGCAGACGCCGACCGCGCCGCACTCCACCGATGACCTGTGGCTGACCGGCCGGCGGTGACGTGGCGCCGATCGACATCGACCGCGACGCAGCCCGGGATGCGGCACAGAACGAACTGTCCAAGGCCATCTATCCGCGGCCGTCGCTGACCGACCAGTTCCTCGCCTGGCTCGACCGTCTCCTCTACCGCATCACCGCCGACGCGGCGTCGCTGCCGGGCGGCTGGGTCACCGTCACCGTGCTGGTGGTGCTCGCCATCGCGGTCGTCCTGATCGTCGTTCGGATCGCACGACGAGCCATGCGCAGCAGCAGAACTGGATCGGTCGACGAGCTGTTCGCCGGCCACCTCCTCAGCGCCGCCGAGCATCGGGCGGCCGCGCAACGCCATGCGGCGCAGGGGGACTGGACGCCGGCGATCCAGCACCGGCTGCGCGCCGTGGCCCGCCAACTCGAAGAAGACGAGGTGCTCGGCGCGGCGCCTGGCCGCACGGCGACCGAGCTGGCCGTTGACGCCGGCCGGACGATGCCCGAGCTCGCGTCTCACTTCGACTCTGCCGCAGCAGCGTTCAACGATGTCAGCTACGGCGGCGTGGACGGCACCGAAGAGCGGTACGAGATGGTGAGGGCCCTCGACGACGCCCTGGGCGGGCGAGCGCGGGCGGGTTCCGCCTCGGAAACCTCCTCGACTCAACTCCCGTGGGCCCCGGTGCGATGACCACCGCGATCGGCCCCACGTTGGGGCAGCGGTGGAAGACCTGGCGGTGGGTCCTGCTCGCGTTGGCCGCCATCGTCGCGATCGCGACGCTGAGCACCTGGCTCACCGCCCCCCGCCCCGGCGGGCCGCTGGAACCCGCGTCGACATCCCCCGACGGCACCCGCGCACTCGTCACCCTGTTGCGCGACAACGGAATCGACGTGGTTGTCGCCGACTCCGTCGCGGACGTCGAGCGCGCCGCCCGGCCGGACACCCTGCTGGTGGCCGGGCAGACCTTCTGGCTCTACGACGACGAGCAGCTACGACGGCTCGCGGCGCTGCCCGGCGACCGGTTGCTGCTCGCGCCGATCGGCAAGACGCGCGAGGCGCTGGCACCGGAACTGCGCAGCGGTGACGCCACCGAATTCGGCGGCCTGGCACCGGGATGCGATCTGCGGGAAGCGGAGCGGGCGGGGCCGGTGCAGTTCGGTGCCGCGGAAACATTCGAGGCGGCCGGCTCCGCCGCGGTGACCCGCTGTTACGGCGGTGTGCTGGCCCGCTACGACGACGGCGGCCGGACCGTCACCGTGGTGGGTGACTCCAGCTTCGTGACGAACTCCGCTCTGCCCGACGAGGGCAACGCCGCGTTGGCCATGAATCTGGCCGGCACCCGCAACACGGTGATCTGGTATGCGCCCCAACGCGGTGAGGGCGCCGGCGCGTCGGGCGACGCCAGCATCACGGACCTGATCCCCGACCAGGTCACCTGGGTGGTGATCCAGCTCGTGGTGGCCGTCGCAGTCGTGGCGCTGTGGCGGGGCCGACGGGTGGGGCCACTGGTCGCCGAGCCGTTGCCGGTGGTCGTGCGTGCCTCCGAGACGGTGGAGGGCCGCGGTCGGCTGTACCGGTCGCGGCGGGCACGTGATCGGGCCGCCGATGCGCTGCGCACCTCGGCACGTCAGCGTCTGATGCCCCGGCTGGGTCTGCGACCCGACGCCGCGCCGGCGACCGTCGTCGCAGCCGCCGCCCACCGCTGCGGCCAGGACCCGCACGCGGTCGCCCATATCCTGTACGGGCAGCCGCCGGAGAGCGACTCCGATCTCGTGGCCCTGGCCCGCGCACTCGACGACATCGAAAGGCAGGTCGCGCAGTCGTGACACAGCCCAGCACACCAGGTGACTCCGAGCAGGGGGCCCGCACCGCGCTGATGGCCCTGCGCGCCGAGATCGGCAAGGTCGTCGTCGGACAGGACGCGGTCGTCAGCGGCCTCGTCGTCGCGCTGCTGTGCCGCGGCCATGTCCTCCTCGAGGGCGTACCGGGCGTCGCGAAGACGCTGCTGGTGCGCACTCTCGCGGCGGCGTTGCAGCTGGAGTTCAAGCGGGTGCAGTTCACCCCGGACCTGATGCCCGGCGATGTCACCGGTTCGCTGGTGTATGACGCCCGCACCGCAGAGTTCACCTTCCGCGCCGGGCCGGTGTTCACGAATCTGCTTCTGGCCGATGAGATCAACCGCACGCCGCCCAAGACGCAGGCCGCTCTGCTGGAAGCCATGGAGGAGCGTCAGGTCAGCGTCGACGGCGATCCCCGGGCGCTGCCCGACCCGTTCATCGTCGCGGCCACCCAGAATCCGATCGAGTACGAGGGCACCTACCAACTGCCCGAGGCTCAGCTGGATCGCTTCTTGCTCAAGCTCGACATCCCGCTGCCACCACGCGATCAGGAGATCGCGATCCTCGACCGGCATGCTCGCGGTTTCGATCCGCGTGACCTGTCCGCGGTGCGGCCGGTGGCGGGGCCGGCCGAGCTGGCGGCCGGCCGCGAGGCGGTCCGGCGTGTGCTCGTCGCCGACGAAGTGCTCGGCTACATCGTCGACATCGTTGGCGCCACACGGCATTCCCCATCACTGAAGCTCGGGGTGTCTCCGCGTGGCGCGACGGCGCTGATGGCCACCTCGCGGTCCTGGGCGTGGCTCTCGGGCCGCAACTACGTCACCCCCGACGATGTGAAGGCGATGGCCCGGCCGACGCTGCGGCATCGGGTGGCGCTGCGCCCGGAGGCCGAGTTGGAGGGCGCGAGCACCGACGGCGTGCTCGACGGCATTCTCGCGGCCGTACCGGTGCCCCGCTGGTGATCCTGACCGGGCGCACGGGGCTGATCGCCGCGGTGTGCGCGGTACCGGTCGGGTTGTCCCCTGCTCCGGCAACGACATTCGTGGTCCTGCTGGCGCTGCTGGCCGTCGGAGTGCTCGTCGATGTGGTGCTGGCCGGCAGCCCGCGCGCGCTGGAGTTCACCCGCGGCGGGGCGCGATCGGCCCGGTTGGGCCAGCCGGTCGAGACGAGCCTGCACGTCGTCAATCGCGGTAGGTCGCGCTTCCGAGGGGTCGTCCGAGACGCCTGGGCGCCCAGCGCGGCTGCGACGCCGCGCACCCAGTCCGTCGATCTTGCTGTTGGGCAGCATGTTTCGGTGGTCACGACGCTGAATCCGATCCGGCGCGGTGATCAGGTGGCCGGCCCGGTGACCGCCCGGTCCGTCGGCCCGCTGGGTTTGGCGGGTCGGCAGGGTTCGCATCGCGTCGAGGGCGAGGTCCGCATCCTGCCGCCGTTCCTGTCGCGCAAGCATCTGCCGTCCCGGTTGGCGAGGCTTCGCGAACTCGACGGTGCGACACCGGCGTTGATTCGCGGTCAGGGCAGTGAGTTCGACTCGCTGCGGGAGTACGTGGT
The DNA here is from genome assembly GCF_036946525.1 of Mycobacterium kyogaense. Classification (GTDB taxonomy): domain Bacteria; phylum Actinomycetota; class Actinomycetes; order Mycobacteriales; family Mycobacteriaceae; genus Mycobacterium; species Mycobacterium kyogaense_A. The sequence continues at coordinate 4,704 of NZ_JAQIIY010000036.1, forward strand.
CGGCGACGACATCCGCTCGATCGACTGGCGGGCCACCGCTCGGCGCGCCGATGTGGTGGTGCGCACGTGGCGGCCCGAACGGGACCGGCGGGTGGTGATCGTGCTGGACACCGGGCGGACGTCGGCGGGACGGGTCGGCGTCGATCCCACGGCGGCCGAACCGGTCGGCTGGCCGCGGTTGGACTGGTCGATGGATGCCGCGCTGCTGCTGGCGGCGCTGGCAGCCCGTGCGGGCGATCATGTCGACTTCCTCGCACACGACCGAATCACCCGCGCGGCGGCGTTCAACGCGTCGCGCAGTGATCTACTGGCCCAGCTGGTCGAGGCGATGGCGCCGTTGGAGCCGGCACTGGTGGAGTCCGATGCGCGCGCGATGGTGGCGGCGGTGCTGCGGCGGGTGCGGCGCCGCGCGCTGGTGGTGCTGCTGACGGATCTGAACGCCACTGCGATCGACGAGGGCCTGATGGGTGTGCTCGGGCAGTTGACGGCCAAGCATCAGGTGCTGCTGGCCGCGGTGTCCGATCCGCGGGTCGACGCGCTCGCCGCCGGCCGGGCGGACGCGGTGCAGGTGTACGACGCCGCGGCGGCGGAGCGGGCCCGGGGTGAGCGGCGCGACATCGCATCGCGGTTGCGCAGCCGCGGCGTGGACGTCGTGGATGCCGCGCCGGAGGACCTGGCGCCGGAGCTGGCCGATCACTACCTGGCGATGAAGGCCACCGGCCGCCTGTAGGGGGTCAGCCCGTCGGGACGTAGTCGGGGGCGTCCTCGATGTCCCCGGTCTCGCCGTGGCGTACTGCGCGACGGCCGAAATACACCACGTAGCCGATGAAGCAGGCCTCGGCGGCCACGCCGATCGCGATCCTCACGAACGTCGGCAACCCCGACGGCGTCACGAAAGCCTCGATCAGCCCCGCGATCGCCAGCACGGCCACCAACCCCAGAGCCACCGAGATCACCGCCCGGCCCTGCTCGGCGAGCACCTGCCCCCGCGGCCGATCCCCCGGCGAGATCACCGACCAGCCCAGCCGCATTCCCGCGGCCGCCGCCAGGAACACCGCGGTCAACTCGATCAGCCCGTGCGGACTGATCAGCCCGAGGAAGATGTCGCCGCGGCCGGCGCCGAACATGACGCCCGCGAGCACCCCGAAGTTGAGCGCATTCTGGAACAGGATGTACGGAATCGGGATTCCGAGCAGGATCGCCGCCACCACGCACTGCGCGGCGATCCACGCGTTGTTCGTCCAGACGCTGAACGCGAAGGACGCCGCGGGGTGCTCGCTGTAGTAGGCGGCGAACTCCGTGTTGACCAGCTGGTCGATCTCACTCGGCGTGCCGATGGTCGCCTGCACCTCGGGGGTGCCGGCCACCCACACCGCCAACGCCACCGACACGACGAAGAACGCGACCGCGGTACCCGCCCACCACCGCCAGGTCCGGTACGCGACGACGGGGAAGGACACCGTCCAGAACCGGACGAACTCCCGCCACAGCGGGGCGTGCGCGCCGGTGACCACCGACCGTGCCCGCGCCACCAGGCTGGAGAGCTTGCCGACGAGAACCGCATCGGCCGACGACGACCGCACCATCGACAGGTGGGTCGACACCCGCTGGTAGAGCTCCACCAGTTCGTCGGCTTCGGCGCCGGTGAGCCGCCTGCGTCGCTTCACCAGATGGTCGAGACGATCCCACGCCGGCCGGTGCGCCAGCACGAACGCGTCGACATCCACGCGATCGACTTTAGTAGCGTGGCGTCATGGCCAGCCCGCAGCAACCGGTGGTGACCGGTGACGCGGTCGTTCTCGACATCCAGATCGCCCAGTTGCCGGTGCGCGTCGTGTCGACGGTGATCGACGTCGTGGTCGTGGTGATCGCCTACGTCCTGGGTGTGCTGCTGTGGGCACTGACGCTCTCGCAGTGGGATTCGGCCCTCTCGGATGCGGTGCTCATCGTGTTCACGGTGCTCGCCCTGGTCGGGTATCCGCTGATCTTCGAAACCGCCACCCGGGGTAGGTCGCTCGGCAAGATGGCAATGGGTCTTCGTGTGGTGTCCGATGACGGCAGTCCAGAACGGTTCCGGCAGGCCCTCTTTCGCGCGCTGTCTGGCGTGCTGGAGATCTGGATGCTGACCGGCGGGCCCGCCGTCATCTGCAGTCTGGTCTCACCACAGGGCAAACGGATCGGCGACATCTTCGCCGGCACGGTCGTGATCACCGAACGCGGGCCGCGGATGGCGCCGCCTCCGATGATGCCGCCGCAGCTCGCCCCCTGGGCGGCAGCGCTTGAGCTGTCAGCCCTGCGGCCCGACACCGTCGAGCTGGCACGGCAGTACCTGAGCCGGGCACACCAGCTCGATCCCCGGGTGCGCGACGAGATGGCAGGCCGCATCACCGGTGAGGTGGTCGCGCAGATCACTCCGCCTCCTCCGCCGGGCACTCCGGCCGGCCAGGTGCTCGCCGCGGTGCTCGCCGAGCGTCACCGCCGGGCCGTGCAGCGCTTGCAGCCGCCCGCTTACTGACCAACAACGCCGATCATCGTCAGCGCCGCGGCCACCAGGCTGGTGACCGTCCGCACGTGGTTCCACGAGGTCCAGCTCGCGAGGTAGGCCTGCCAGACGTCCGGCGTGGCGGCGGCTGCGTCGAGCCCGTCGTTCAACGGCACGTTGGCCACCACGGTGACAACCGCGCCCGCCACCCCGAGCACGGCGCCGGCGACGAGCCATCCCCGTCCGGGCGGCGAGGCGACCACCGCCATCACCCCCATCGCGACGGCCAGCAGCGCGGCGCCGAAATACGCGAGTAAGAAGACCCCGTTGGTTTGCGCCGTGGCATTGATTCCGCGCATCGCCGCGATGGCGGTCTGCGGGCCGGACCGGTCGAGGCCGGCCATCACGAAGGTCGAGAAGACGAACATCATGCCGCCCGCGGCGGCGCTGGCCACCGCGGAGGCGGACGAGACGACGGTCAGGGCGCTGCTGGTCATGGCCCCAGTCCACACGTCCGGTTGAAGACGATCCATAGCTGAAACACGCGCGGACATCATCGAGCGTCTACGCTGCGGCCATGGATGCTCTCGCCGGCCTGCTCGACGGCATCCGCGCCCGCGGTGCGTTCGTCCTTCGGATGCGGCTGGACCCGCCCTGGTCGATGCGCGTGTGCGACGAGGCGCCGTTGACCGTCATCTGCCAGACGCACGGGGCTGCCGTCATCGTCCCCGTCGACGGGCAGCCGATCGAGCTGGCGGCCGGCCAGCTCGCGCTCACCCGCGGCACTGAGCCCTACGTGTTCGCCGACGACGCCGGCACTCCGCCGATGATCGTGATCCATCCCGGTCAGCGCTGCACGACGGTGTCCGGGGACGATCTGCGTTTCGAGATGGCCCTGGGCGTGCGCACGTGGGGCAACAGCAGCACCGGCTCCTGCCGATCGGTGATCGGCGCCTACGAGGGGTACAGCACGGTCGGCGCCCGGCTGCTCGACGCGCTCCCCGCGGTGGCCGTGATGCCGGCCGACGCGTCGCTGGTCGCGTTGCTGTCCGAGGAGGCCGGGCGCGACGGTCCCGGCCAGGAGTCGTACCTGGACCGGCTGCTGGATCTGCTGCTGATCACCGCGATCCGCAGCTGGTTCGACACCGACGGTGCCGCCCCGACGTGGTGGCGCGCCGAGCACGACGGGCTGATCGGGCCCGCGCTGAAACTGATGTACCGCAACCCTTCTCATCCGTGGACGGTCGAGCTGCTGGCCGCCGCGGTCGGGTGTTCGCGGGCCGCGTTCGCCCGTCGGTTCACCGATCTGGTCGGCGAGCCGCCGATCGCCTTCCTGACCGGGTGGCGGCTCGCGCTGGCCGCCGATCTGCTGCGCTCCGGCGCCACGGTGGCGGCGGTGGCCCGCCAGGTGGGGTACGGCAGCCCGTTCGCGCTCAGCACGGCGTTCAAGCGGACGTACGGCATCAGCCCGCACGCGCACCGGAGCGCGACCGCGTGATCAGTCGGGAATCCAGTTGCCGTGGAATCCGTAGGGAACACGTTGCGGGAGAGCGATTCTGGCGACGGGTGGGCCGGTGAAGTCGGCTGCGTCGATGATCACGAGATCGCTGCCGTCGCGCGCAGGGTCGTAGACGTAGGCGAGGTACCAGCCGCTGCTCTCGTCGGCGGGACCGTCGGCGGGTACGAACACCGCTTCACCGGGGCCGCCGGGTGAGGTCGCCGTGCCGAAGCGGTGTTCCTGCGCGGCGCCGGAAACGAGGTCGTGACGGATCAGGCTCGAGCCGGCGACCGACACCGAGTACCGGGCCGGCAGCGTCGCCAGGCGATCGTCGATCCTCGGGAACTCCACCTCCCTGTCGTCGAGCTGCGCTTCGGTGACGGCCCCTCTCCGCATGTCGATCGTCCATGTCCACATCACGGCCTTCGGTCCGAAATCGCTGTCCTCGCGCCACAGTTCGGGATAGCGCACCGCCTGCAGGACCAAGCCGTCGTCGGTGTCGTGGGCGTTGACGACGTGGAACACGTAGCACGGGTCGATGTCGAACCATCGCACCTCGCCGAACGGATCCGCACGGCGCAGCACCCCCAACCGGGCTCCGTAGCCGTCGTCCCATCGGAACGGCATGCTGCCACGCATCGCGGCCTCGAGATTGAAGACCACGGGAAGGTCCATGAACACAACATGATTCGCGGTCAGCGCGAAGTCGTGCATCATCGTCATCGCGGGTACGTCGACGGGGCGGTTGATAACCAGCTCACCGGAGGCGTCGGCGCGGTGATAGGTCACGTTGGGGCCGAGCAGGTTTCCGTATCCGAAGAAGTGCAGTTCGCCGGTGGTCGGGCAGATCTTGGGGTGAGCGGTCATCGCGTCGACGAGCTTGCCGCCGAAGTCGTAGGCACCGATGGTCTCCAGCTCGGTGCTGATCTCGTACGGCAGTGAGGATTCCACGAGTGCCAGGGTTCTTCCGGCGTGGTTGACGATGTGGGTGTTCGCGACGCTGGAGCGCAGGTTGCGAGTGCCGTCATTGTTGTACACACCGAATGGCTCGTCGAAGCTGTCGGTGCGCACCCACCGGTTGCGGTACCACGCTGCCCGCCCGCCCTCGATGCGTACGCCGTGGACCATTCCGTCCCCGGTGAACCAGTGCCCGCCGTCTGTCCGAGGGTTGGGGCCGTTGCGCAGGTACCACCCCGACAGGACGGCGGGAATCGCGCCGTCGACGGGCAGGTCGAACGCGGTGAGTTCGTCGGGCACGGGCGCGTAGTTGCCGATGCGGAACGGGTCGACAGGTGGGGACGCGGGCTCGGCGTCGGTGTCGGTCATCACACCAGCCTGGCACCCCGCCCGGAAATTGAACGTTGCATCACGATAGTTTTCGATATATCGTCAATGCATCGGAGCGCACCACAGCGCTTCTTCCCACAACGTAAGGACATGACCATGAACACCCCATTCACCCCACCTGAGCACGGCTTCGGATTCGGCTTTCCCGGCCAACCTGGGCACCCCGGCCAGCACGGCCCTCAGGACCGGCGCGCCCTGCACGAGCAGCGGCGTCATGCACGACGTGAATTCCGCGATGACCTGCGCGAGCACCGCGGCCAGGCCGGTTTCGGATTTGGCCCGTTCGCACCGGGCGGACCCGGCATTCCCGGGTTCGGACCCGGGTTCGGCCCCGGTCCGTTCGGCTTCGGTGCCGGCGGACGCGGCGGCGGACGGCGTGGCGGAGGCCGCGGCCGACGCGGCGACGTGCGCGCGGCGATTCTCGCCCTGCTGGCAGAGCGGCCGATGCACGGCTACGAGATGATCCAGGAGATCGATGCCCGCAGCCAGCAGCTGTGGAAGCCGAGCCCCGGCTCGGTGTATCCCACGCTGCAGCTGCTCGTCGACGAGGGCCTGCTGGTGGCCACCGAATCCGAGGGCAGCAAGAAACTGTTCGAGCTGACCGACGAGGGCCGCGCCGCCGCGGAGAAGATCGAGACCCCGCCGTGGGACGAGATCACCTCGGGCGCCGATCCCGCCGCGATGGGCCTGCGCACCGCCGTGGGCCAGCTGATGGGGGCGATCGCGCAGTCCGCGCACGCCGCCACCAGTGAGCAGCAGCAACGCATCGTCGAGATCGTCAACACCGCGCGACGCGAGATCTATCAGGTCCTCGGCGAGGACTGAGTAGCCGACCCGGCGCGGTTTCTTCTCCGATTCGGGGATGAAACCGCGCCGGTTCTGCGTCACTAGTGACCATGCAGACTTTCAGCCTGGCCAACCACGTCGTCGGACGCGTCGGATTCGGCGCGATGCAGCTGCCCGGACCGGGCGTGATGGGTCCGCCCCGCGACCACGACCAGGCCATCGCAGTTCTGAAGAGGGCGCTCGAGCTGGGTATCAACCACATCGACACCGCCCAGTTCTACGGGCCGAACGTCGCCAACGAGCTGATTCGCGAGGCGCTTCACCCCTACCCAGAGAACCTGGCCCTGGTCAGCAAGGTCGGCGCGCGCCGCGACGAGCAGGGCAATTGGAATCCCGCCCAGCAGCCCGACGAGCTGCGTGCCGACATCGAGCAGAATCTCGAGACGCTGGGCACGGACCGCATCGCCGCGGTCAACCTGCGTATCCACTCGGGTGACCCCAACAGCGTCGGGCCCGTCGACGCCGAGCTGTTCCCCCGCCAACTCGACGCGATGATCGCCGCCCGCGACGAGGGGCTGATCGAAGGCATCGGGTTGAGCAGCGCATCGGAGGAGCATCTGCGCATCGCGCTGGACAAGACCGAGATCGTCACGGTGCAGAACGCCTACAACCTGGTCGACCGCAGGTCCCAGTCGGTTCTGGAGCTGTGCGACGAACACGGCATCTCGTTCGTGCCGTTCTTCCCGCTGGGATCGGCGTTCGCGGCGGACAACCCGGTTCTGGGGCATCCCGCGGTGCGGGCCGAGGCGGAGAAGCTCGGGCGCACACCGGCGCAGATCGCGCTGGCCTGGACGCTGACGGTGGCACCGAACGTGCTGCTGATCCCGGGCACGTCATCGGTGGCGCACCTGGAGGAGAACACCGCGGTCGCCGAGATTGAGCTCGACGAGGAGACCAAGCAGGCCCTCGACGCAGCCGCCTAGCCGCGACCAGCGATTCTTCGTTTCGCCGCCGGCGGCAATACCATTGACGTCATCATGACGACAAGTACCGCCGGGTCCCGGCCCGATCAGTTGTCGGCCGAGGCGCAGCGCAGACGGACCTTCGCCGTCATCAGTCATCCCGACGCCGGCAAGTCCACTCTCACCGAGGCGTTGGTGCTGCACGCCAAGGCCATCACCGAGGCCGGCGCCATCCACGGCAAGGCGGGTCGCCGTTCCACCGTCTCGGACTGGATGGAGATGGAGAAGGCGCGCGGCATCTCGATCACGTCGACGGCGCTGCAGTTCCCGTACGTCACGAAGGTCGGCAACACCTGTGTGATCAATCTTCTCGACACCCCGGGTCACGCCGACTTCTCCGAGGACACCTACCGCGTGCTGACCGCGGTCGACTCGGCGGTCATGCTGATCGACGCGGCGAAGGGTCTGGAACCGCAGACTCTCAAGCTGTTTCAGGTGTGCCGGCATCGCCGCATCCCGATCATCACGGTGATCAACAAGTGGGACCGTCCGGGCCGCTACGCACTGGAACTGATCGACGAGATCCAGACGCGTATCGGGCTCAAACCGACGCCGCTGACGTGGCCGGTCGGTATCGCCGGCGATTTCAAGGGTGTGCTGGATCGGCGGACCGGAAAATACATACGCTTCACCCGCACCGCCGGTGGCGCCACCGCGGCCCCCGAGGAGCACATCGACCCCGACAAGGCGCACGACGCCGCGGGCGTCGACTGGGACACCGCGGTCGAGGAATCGGAGTTGCTCAGCGCCGACGACGGCGATTTCGATCCGGAGACGTTCCGTGACTGCACGTCGAGCCCGGTGCTGTTCACCTCCGCGGCGCTCAACTTCGGGGTGAACCAGCTGCTCGACGTGCTCGCCGAGCTGGCTCCGCCTCCGTCGGGCGCAGTCGACGCCGACGGCAACCGGCGCGAGGCGACGGCACCGTTCAGCGCGTTCGTGTTCAAGGTGCAGGCCGGCATGGACTCGGCGCACCGCGACCGGATCGCTTATGCGCGAGTGTGTTCGGGCACCTTCGAGCGCGGTGACGTGCTGACCCATGCGGCGACGGGCAAGCCGTTCGTGACCAAGTACGCGCAGACCGTGTTCGGTCAGCAGCGCTCCACGCTGGACACCGCGTGGCCTGGTGACGTCATCGGGTTGGCGAACGCACAAGCGCTGCGCCCGGGTGACACGTTGTATTCCGATGTGCCCGTGACGTATCCGCCGATTCCGAGCTTCTCGCCCGAGTACTTCGCGGTGGCGCGGGGCAAGGATCCGAGTAAGCACAAGCAGTTCCGCAAAGGCATCGAGCAGCTGGACCAGGAAGGCGTGGTGCAGGTGCTGCGCTCCGATCGGCGCGGTGAGCAGGCGCCGGTGCTGGCGGCGGTCGGGCCCATGCAGTTCGAGGTGGCCAGCCACCGGATGGCCGGTGAGTTCGGCGCCGCGATCACCTTGGAATCGTTGCCCTACACCGTCGCCCGGATCACCGACGCCGACGGCGCCGAGGTGCTGTCGAAGCTGGCCTCGGTCGAGGTGTTGACCCGCACCGACGGCGTGCTGCTTGCGGTGTTCTCGACGAAGTGGCGGCTGGAGAACGTGGCGCGGGAGAACCCGACGGTGATGCTGCGGTCGCTGGTCGCCGCCGGCGACAACTAGGCCCGGCTCAGTCGACGTCGACCCAGTCCAGCGTGCGGGACACCGCTTTCTGCCAGCCCGCGTATCCCTCGGCGCGCTGTTCCTCGGACCAGTCCGGCGACCAACGTTTGTCTTCTTGCCAATTCGCGCGCAGGTCGTCGGCGCCGTCCCAGAATCCGACGCCCAGACCGGCGGCGTAGGCCGCGCCCAGCGCGGTGGTCTCGGCGACCACCGGCTTGACGACGTCGACGCCGAGCACATCGGCCTGGATCTGCATGCACAGGTCGTTGGCGGTGATGCCGCCGTCGACCTTGAGCACCTCGAGGTGCACGCCGGAATCGGCCTCCATCGCGTCGACGACGTCGCGGCTCTGGTAGCAGATCGCCTCGAGCGTCGCGCGGGCCACGTGGGCGTTGGTGTTGTAGCGGGAGAGCCCGACGATGGCGCCGCGGGCATCCGAACGCCAGTACGGCGCAAAGAGACCCGAGAAAGCCGGGACGAAGTACACGCCGCCGTTGTCGGAGACCTGACGCGCGAGCGACTCGCTCTGCGACGCGCCACTGATGATGCCGAGCTGGTCGCGCAGCCACTGCACGGCCGAGCCGGTGACCGCGATCGAACCCTCCAGTGCGTACACGGGTTTCGCTGGACTCCCGTCTTTGGATGCGAACTGGTAGCAGACCGTGGTCAGCAGGCCGTTGTCGGAGCGCACGATCTTCTCGCCGGTGTTGAGAAGCAGGAAATTGCCTGTGCCGTAGGTGTTCTTGGCCTCGCCTTCGGAGAGACAGACCTGACCGACCATCGCCGCCTGCTGGTCACCCAGGATTCCGGTGATCGGGATCTCGCCGTCGGCCGGGCCGGTGTCCAGTGTCGTACCGAACGGTTCGGTGACCGATGACGGTCGGATCTCGGGCAGCATCTGACGCGGAATGTCGAAGAACGACAGCAATTCGTCGTCCCAGTCCAGGGTTTCCAGGTTCATCAGCATGGTGCGGCTGGCGTTGGTCACGTCGGTGACGTGCACGCCGCCGCGGTGCCCTCCGGTGAGGTTCCACAGCACCCACGTGTCGGTGGTGCCGAAGATCGCGTCGCCCTTCTCGGCGTCGGCGCGCACCCCGTCGACGTTGTCGAGAATCCACTGCACCTTGCCGCCGGCGAAGTAGGTGGCAGGCGGCAGTCCGGCCTTGCGGCGGATGATGTCGCCGCGCTCGTCGCGGTCCAGCGCCGAGGCGATGCGGTCGGTGCGGGTGTCCTGCCACACGATCGCGTTGTGGTACGGGCGTCCTGTTTTGCGGTTCCACACCAGCGACGTCTCGCGCTGATTGGTGATGCCGAGCGCTGCGAGATCGCCTGCGGCCAGATTCGTTTTGTTCAGCGCGGTCGTCAGCACCGAGCCGGTGCGCTCCCAGATCTCGACGGGGTTGTGCTCGACCCAGCCGGCGCGGGGCAGGATCTGCTCGTGTTCGAGTTGGTGGCGGCCCACCTCGGCGCCGTCGTGGTCGAAGATCATGCACCGCGTGCTGGTGGTGCCCTGGTCGATTGCAGCGACGAAGTCGGCCATCGGTCCATCATGAACTACGAGACCAGCTGATCGGCCGACCGCCCGGCCGGGTCGCGCTAGAGTGCGCGAAGGCGCGACGGAAAGGTGCCGCTCATCAACACTCGACGCTGCAGGCTCGCGGTGGCCGCCGCGTTCGTGGCCGCACCGCTTCTTCTCAGCGGACCCGCGCTCGCCCAGCCCGCTCCCCCACCCGCGGACCCGCGGGCCGGATGCGAGTCTCCCGACTTCGGCGGCGTCTTCGTCCCCGTCTCCGCCACCCGCGCCGAATGCCAGTACATCGTCGAGGGCAGCTTCTACTACGACGATTACGACAACGGCGTCTACACAGGCACGCTCGTGTACCGCGACGGCGCCAAGGTTCCGACGGAGCGTCCGCAGATCCCCCAGCTGTTCACCATGCCCGGCGGTGGCCTGCCGCCGATCGTGCCGTTCCAGGTGGGGCCCTGAACACCGTCACCGATGCGGCACAGCTCGCGGACATGCCTCGCGGCGGTCCGAAGGCCTCCTGCCTGGACCGTCTGCTGGAGACCGAACGCCAGGAGTACCTGGACCGCGACGACGTCGACCCGAAGGTCAAGCGCAGTGTGATCCGCGCGCTGAACTGGACCGGTGACGTGTTCGGCAACCACGACCGGTTCGCCACGCTGGCGCTCGAGCAGGTCGCCGACGTTCCCGATCCGCGGATTCTCGAGCTGGGTGCCGGTCACGGCGCACTGTCACGCCGGCTTCTCGAGTGGCATCCGTCGGCCCGCGTCACCGTCACCGACGTCGAACCCGAATCCGTGGCGGCCATCGCCGCCGAACTAGGGGACCATCCCCGCGCCACCGTGGCGCAGATGGACGCCACCTCGCTCGACCCCGCCGACGGCGAGTTCGACCTCGCGGTGTTCGCGCTGTCGTTCCACCATCTGCCCCCGGCGGCCGCGGCCAGGGTCCTCGCCGAGGGCACCCGGGTGGCCACCACGCTGCTGATCATCGATCTGCCCCGCCCTCCTGCGCTGCTGCATCTGGCCCGGCTGGCCACGATGCTGCCGCTGGCGCCGTTCCTGCCGTTCGCCCACGACGGCGTCATCAGCTCGCTGCGTGCCTACAGCCCGTCGGCGCTGCGCGCGCTGGCCCGCCACGCCGACCCCGCGATGCGGGTCGAGTTGCGCGGCGGGTGCCTCAGCCCGCAGGTGATGCTGGCGACGCGGGGACCCTCGGCAGGCTGAGCCCCTTACCGGCCAACTGTCCCGCCCGATCGCCGGCGATGGCGTTGAATGGCTGTCGTGGGCGAGGAACTGACGCAGACCGAGTTCACTCGCGAGCACCGCCGCGAGTACCGGCGCAAGGTGCAGCTATGCCTCGATGTGTTCGAGACGATGCTGGCGCAGTCCAGCTTCGACTTCGAGAAGCCGCTGACCGGCATGGAAATCGAGTGCAATCTGGTCGACAGTGACTATCAGCCGGCGATGAACAACTCCGAGGTGCTCGCGGCGATCGCCGATCCCGCCTATCAGACCGAGCTCGGCGCCTACAACATCGAGTTCAACGTGCCACCGCGACGGCTCCCCGGGCGGGCCGCGCTCGACCTGGAGGGCGAGGTGCGGGCCAGCCTGAACGCCGCGGAGGCCAAGGCCAACAGCGACGGTTCGCACATCGTGATGGTCGGCATCCTGCCGACGCTGATGCCCCAGCATCTGTCCGGGCACTGGATGAGTGAGTCGACCCGCTATCAGGCGCTCAACGACTCGATCTTCACCGCCCGCGGTGAGGACATCGACATCGACATCCACGGTCCCGAACGGCTGAGCCTGCAGACCGCCTCGATCGCGCCCGAATCTGCCTGCACCAGCATGCAATTGCACCTGCAGGTGTCACCGGGTGACTTCGCGAACAACTGGAACGCCGCCCAGGTGCTGGCCGGGCCGCAGCTCGCGCTGGGCGCCAACTCGCCGTATTTCTTCGGCCACCGGTTGTGGGCCGAAACGCGCATCGAGCTGTTCACCCAGGCCACCGACACCCGCCCCGACGAGTTGAAGACGCAGGGGGTGCGGCCGCGGGTGTGGTTCGGGGAACGCTGGATCACGTCGATCTTCGATCTGTTCGAGGAGAACGTGCGGTACTTCCCGTCGCTGCTGCCCGAACTGTCCGACGAGGATCCGGTCGCAGAACTCGCCGCCGGCAGGACACCGACGCTGTCGGAGCTGCGGCTGCACAACGGCACCATCTACCGCTGGAACCGGCCGGTGTACGACGTGGTGGCCGGCCGGCCGCACCTGCGGGTGGAGAACCGCGTTCTGCCGGCGGGACCGACGGTGGTCGACATGATGGCCAACGCGGCGTTCTACTACGGCGCGCTGCGGGCGCTGTCCGAGGAGGACCGCCCGCTGTGGACCAAGCTGAGTTTCGCGACGGCGCAGGCGAATTTCGAGGCGGCCGCCCAATACGGCCTCGACGCCCGCCTGTACTGGCCGGGTGCAGGCGAGGTCACCCCCGACGAGTTGGTCCTGCGGCACCTGCTGCCGTTGGCCGACGAGGGGCTGCGCCGCTGGGAGGTGGCCGCCGAGGTGCGCGACCGCTACCTCGGGGTGATCGAGGGCCGCGCGAAGTCGGGCCGCAACGGCGCGGTGTGGCAGACCGCCGCGGTGGCGGCGCTGCAGGGGCGGGGCATGAGCCGGCCGGCGGCGCTGGCCGAGATGCTGCGCCTGTACTGCGAACGGATGCACTCCAACGATCCGGTGCACACCTGGGAGGTGCCGACGTGAGAGGGTGCGTGATTGTCTGCGCCGCAACCACTCTGGCGTTGGCCACGGGAGGCACTGCCGCAGCGGAGCCCGTGCTCGTGCTGGCCGGCGGGCAGCAGGCGAGTGTGGCGGGTTCGGCGGTGACCGTCCGCTTCGACCGAGTGCTCGAGGACTCCCGCTGCCCCGCGCTGGTCGACTGCGTCTGGGCGGGGCAGGCGCGCATCGCACTCGTCGTCGAATCCGACGGCACGCCTCCGCAGACCGTCGAGCTGAGCACCTACCCCGCCTCGGATGCGACGGGGCCGACAGCTCGGGTGGGCGCACACGCTGTCACGTTGCGTGCGCTCGATCCCTATCCGCAGTCGCCACAGGATTCCATTGCGCTGCAGGACTACCGGGCCACGGTCGCCATCGACACGTGACGGGGCCTACGTGCCGGAGAGGAACTTGCGGTAGAAGTCGGCCAGTCGATCGACGGCCTGGTCGACGTACTGCGGGACGTCGTACATCTCGTAGTGGCCGGCACCCTCGACCACCATCAGGTCGACCGGATTGGGCGCCAGCTCCCAGAGTTTCATGCCCGCCTCGTATGACATGGTCACGCCCCGACGCCCGGCGACGATCACCTGGAGTGGCTGGGTCATCAGCTGGTCCACGAGGTGGAACGCATCGTAGCCGATCAGCAGCGAATCCCCCCGAGCCAGCCGCCGGTTGGTCGAACGCGGATGCCCGCCCCGCTCGGTCCGGTAGTACTCGACGGCCTGGGTGTTGTCGATGTCGGTGATGCCCGCGGCGACGGCGTCCTCGGCGGTGTCGGGTAGCCAGTTGAGGCGGTCGAGCCGGCCGGTCTGGACCTCGCGGGTGCGCTCTGCCGCAAGACGGTCGAGCGCCGCCGCGGGACCGTCGGGAGCGAAAGCTGCCGATCGCCAGCTCTCACCCATGTTGCCGGCGACCACGGTGCCGACGGCGCGGATGCGGTGGTCGGTGCGTGCTGTGTGCACGGCGTATCCGCCGCCCGCGCAGATTCCGAGCACCCCGATGCGATCGGCAGCGATACCGGGCTCGCGCTGGAGGGCATCGATGGCGAAGGAGATGTCTTCTCCGCGACGGTAGGGATCCTCCAGATCCCTCGGGGTGCCGCCACTGTCCCCCTGATAGGCGGGATCGAATACCAATGCAGCGATGCCCCGGTCAGCCAACCGGCGCGCATAGTTGGCGCCGATCTGCTCCTTGACGCTGCTGCCCGGTGTGGACAGCACCACCGCGGCGACGGGATCTCGGTCATCGGCATCGTCGGGCAGATGGAGCAGGCCTGCGAGGTCGAACGAGCCGCGGGGAATGGTCAGGGGCCTGATCGTCATGGTGCGTCCCTCCGTCGTGACACCGGTTTCCCACTTCAAGGCGCGAGCACGGTCGAAACTTCCCGGAGGGCGCGTACCTTGGCGCCCATGGCAGACCATCTGCAGGACATGGACTGGGACGGCACCTATCGAGGTGACACCCCCTATGGTGCGGAACCACCCTGGAACATCGGTGAGCCGCAGCCCGAGCTCGCGGCCCTGATCGACGCCGGCAGGGTGCGCAGCGAGGTGCTCGACGCCGGCTGCGGGCACGCCGAGCTGTCGCTGACGCTCGCGGCGCAGGGCTACACGGTGACGGGGATCGACCTGTCACCGACCGCGATCGCGGCAGCGACAGCGGCGGCTCGCGATCGCGAACTTTCCGGAGTGGAGTTCGTGGCCGACGACATCACGACGTTCGAGGGGTTCGACGGCCGATTCTCGACGGTGATGGACTCCACGCTGTTCCATTCGCTGCCCATCGACGGCCGCGACGGGTACGTGCAGGCGGTACACCGCGCCGCGGCACCGGGTGCGAGCTATTTCATCCTGGTGTTCGCCAAGGGTGCTTTCCCGCCGGACCTCGAGCAGAAGCCGAACGAGGTCACCGAGGACGAGTTGCGCGACGTCGTCGGCCGGTACTGGGAGATCGACGAGGTACGACCGGCGTTCATCCATGCGAACATGCCTGCCGAGATGCCCCTTCCCTCAGACGCCCGCGACGACAAGGGGCGGGCGAAGATGAGCGGGTTGCTCCTCACCGCCCACAAGTCGGGCTAGGCCCCCCACTAGATCCCCACTAGACCCCTAGGTCGCGCCGAAAACCGTCGGGCACAATGACACTGGCCGGATCGAGTTCCTGGATCGACGACAACCCGAGGCCCAGCAGCGCGGAATCGATACCGCCGCGCAGGATGTCGAGCACGTTCTCGACACCGGCCTGCCCGCCGGCGGCGAGCCCCCACAGGTAGGCGCGGCCGATCATCACGGCACGGGCACCGAGCGCGACGGCCTTGACGACGTCGGATCCGCGCCGGATGCCGCCGTCGAGCACGATCTCGATCTGGTCGCCGACGGCCTCGGAGATGGCCGGCAGCGCACGGACCGGGGCCGGCGTGCCGTCGAGGTTGTTGCCGCCGTGGTTGGAGACCGAGATCGCGGTGACGCCGGCGTCGACGGCCCGCCGGGCATCGTCGACGCGCATCACGCCCTTGAGCATGAACGGCCCGCCCCACTGCTCGCGCAGCCACGCGATGTCCTCCCAGCTCGGCAGCGGCGTGTGCATCCATTCGCCGTAGGCGCCGAAGAACGTCGGCGGGTCGCCACCGTCGGCGAGGTTGGGTGCGGTCAGGTCCGGAACCCGTCCCGTCTTCGCGAACTCGAGAAGCCATCGCGGCCTGCGGATCCCTTCGGGCGCGAAGCGCAGCATCGCCTTGAGATCCATCCGCTCCGGGATGGCCGGGCTCCCCCAGTCCCTACCGTTGGAGAACGACCAGTCGGTGGTGATGATGAGGCCCACCGCCCCGGCGCGGCGCGCTCGTTCCATGCGGGCGAGCAGCTTGTCCCGGCCACCGGTCCAGTACATCTGGAAGAACGTGGCCGGGTTGGCGAGCGTGACCTCCTCGATGGGCTTGCTCGCGAACGAGGACAGACCGATCGCGGTGCCGCGGGCGGCGGCTGCGCGCGCTACCGCGACCTCGCCGTCCGGGTGGACGGCCTGTACGCCCGTCGGGGAGATCAGCACGGGCAGCGAGATCGCCTGGCCCATCACCGTCGTCGCCATGTCACGCTTGCCGGACAAGCCGGCGACGTGGGGCGCGAAGCCCAGCTCGGCGAACGCCGCCGTGTTGTCCGACACCGTGAGGCCCTTCTCGGAGCCGGCGACCAGAGCGCTGTACACGCTGGGCGGCAATCGCTTTCGGGCTCGTCGTTGCGCATCGGCGACTGTCTCGAACCAGGCGGCCATGGTAACTCCTCAGTGTCTCGGTGCCGTCCACGCTAGAAGCCGCGCCCGAGCAGCAGAACTCGCCGATCGGGCAGTCCCCACCCACCCGGGCGGGCTGCACATCGCACCCGATCGGGGCACGCGAACACCCGCCACAGTCTCCTAGCGTCAACGAATATGCAAGCAGCTCAACTCGATCCGCTCGCACGGTCGCCTCGCGGTCTGTGGAGCGGCCACGGCATCCGGGTCAGTCGTCGGCGGGGGCCGCACCGGCCACACCGTGGCGCGGCGACAGTGTGCGCCGGCAGGTTCTGCGTGCAGCGGCGCGACGACCTGCTCAGCGTCGAGCACGACCTGAACCCTGCCGAGCTGTCCGACGCGCTGACCTCGCTGCTCACCGAGCACCTGGTCGACACCGAGGTGCTGCGGGGACAAGCGGAGTTCGAGCTGGTGTTCACCGGCGTGGTCCGCTCGACAGTGGACGGCAGCCTGGCTTCCTGGCTACGGTTCTACCGAAACTCGCTGACCGCCCTCGAACGCGGCGCCACCGCATTCGGGCCCATCCATGCCGAAGCGGCGGCACGCGTGCACGGCAGCCGGTTGCTCGATCTGGGTTCGTGCTTCGGCTTCTTCCCTCTCCGGATGGCGCGCCACATCGAGGTCACGGCAACAGATCTCAGTGCCTCGACGATGCGATTGCTCGCTACGGTGAGTCCCCGGTTGCAGCGCCCACTGACCACACTGGCCTGCGATGCGACGTCCGTGCCGCTGCCGTCGGGCAGCGCCGACACCGTCACCGCGCTGCACCTGATCGAACATCTACCCGATGAGGTGATGACGGCCGTCTGCGACGAAGCGCTGCGGCTGGCGCGCCGCCGTGTGGTGATCGCGGTTCCGTTCGAAGACGAGCCGCGAGAGTGCTACGGACATGTGCAGCGATTCGACCCGGCACGGATGCGGCGTCTGGGCGACACACTGACTGCCCGCCATCCGGGAGTCTCCGCGCACACCTTCGATTTCCACGGTGGCTGGCTGATCCTCGACCGCTAGATCAGGCCCCGCTTGCTCGCCGCGTACACCGCTTCGGCTCGCCTGCTCACCTCGAGCTTGCGCATGATGTTGCTGACGTGGAACTTCGCGGTGGTCGCAGAGATGTAGAGCTTCTCGCCGATCTTGTTGTTGGACAATCCCGCAGCCAGCAGTCGCAGCACCTCCACCTCGCGGTCGGTGAGCTGCGCCCTGGGCTCCCCACGTCCCGACATCGATCGGACCACGGCCGCGGCGCTACGCGAGTCGAACGCACTGTCCCCCGCCGAGATCGCGCGGATCGCGCGGACCAGCTCGGTGGTGTCGACGTCCTTGACGACGTAGCCGCGGGCACCGGCGTGCACTGCCCGCACCACCAGGTCCTCGTCGAGGAACGTCGTGAGGATCAGCAGGCCCAGGTTCGGATACGCAGCAGAGAGCTTGCCGCACAACGTCAGTCCCTCGAACTCCGAGCCTGCCGACAGCTTGAGATCCAGCAGGACGACGTCGGGCGAGGTGGCACGCACCACGGCTTCGGCCTCGGCCTCCGATGCGGCCTCGCCGACGACGACGAGGTCATCGGCGCGTTCGAGGACCGAGCGCAGACCCTGGCGCAGGATCGCGTGATCGTCGACGAGGACCAGCCTGATGGGTGTCATGGTGACCGGCTTTCTGCGAGATCAGCTGCGCGGCAGGGAATGCGGGCGACCACGCGGACTCCGCCGAGGCGCGAGCGGTAGACGTCGAAGCTGCCGCCGTGTCCGGTGGCACGTGCCCGCATGTTGGCCAGACCGCGGTGGCGGCCGTCGACGTCGGCGGCTTCGGCCATGCGCAGCATGAGCCGCATCTTGTCCGGATCGCCGGTGCCGTCGTCGGCGATCGAGAGCGAGACCGCATCCGCTCGATAGGTCAACCGCACGATGGCCCGCGTGGCCTGACCGTGCATCGCCGTGTTGAACAGCGCTTCCCCGGCGATCCGCAGCAGGTCGTGCTCGACATCGCCGGGCAGTTCGCTCGCGTGCCCGTCGACCCGCAACGTCACCCGAAGATCCTCCGGCATGTGCACGGTGGCGAGTTGGCCGAGCATCGCAGCCAGACCGGACCTGCGTGCGTCGGCGGGCTGGTTCAGCGCATAGATCGCCGAGCGCAACTGTTCGGTGGCCGACCGGGTGAGCTCCTTGGCCAGGTCCAGTCGCCCGGTGAGTTCGCCGCCCTGCTGGGCGATTTCGCTGCGGCACACCTCGATCTGCATGCCGGCCGACAGCACCGTCTGTGCGACGCTGTCGTGCAGCTCGCGCGCGATCCGGTGCCGTTCGGAGTTGAGCACCTGGTGGCGTTGGACGGCTCCGAGTTCCCGTTGGGTGGCCAGCAGCTCGGCGTTGCGAGCCTCCGACTGTGCCAGCAGCGACACCGATTTGGTGAACAGAGCCGAGTTCTGCAGGGCCACCGCGGTCTGGCCGGCCAGTATGCGCATCACCATAGCGTCGGTGCCGTCGAGGGTGCGGTGCGGCGGCGTCCATGCCGCGAACGCCCCGATCACCGTTCCGTCGAGCTCGATCGGGACGTGGGCGTGCTGCTTCTCCATCACCGGCAGCCGAAAGCCGGCGAGCTGTCCGCGCAGGATGTCGTTGAGCCGGTTGAGCACCGCGTCGGGCAGCGCGGCGCCCGGGTCGGCGGCGTCGCGGAGCCCCTCGAAGGCGTAGGCCACGCCTGCGGAATCCAGGATCAGATGTCGCACACTGGCTTCGGGCAGCGCGCCGTCGGCCAGCGCGAGCAACACCCAGTCGGCGTCGAGGGTCGCGCGCGCCGCCTCGGCCACGGCGCGGACGAGTTTCTCGGGACCGTCGATCGTCTGCACCAGGGCACGGGAGATGGTGTCCAGCGCCGCGATCACCCGATCCAAACGCGCTGCGGTGAGCCGCAATTCGGAGTAGAAGCGACCCTTACCCGAACGTAACCCGGTGAGCCTGGCCAGGTCTGGCGGGCCGGCGTCGGCGGCGGTCATCTCACATCGCCGCCTGGAACAGGGCGTGCATCTGGGCCACGTCGGCGGGCCGCGGATTGGTGCTCATGCACGCGTCGGACAGCGCGGTCGTGGCCAGGCGGGGCAGGTCCTCGGGCCGCACCCCCAGTTCGGCGAGCCCGCGGGGCACGCCGACGTCGCGGGCGAGCGCGTCGATGCGGTCGGCCAGCGCCAGTGCTGCTTCGGCGGCCGGCGTTGCCGGGTCGGCCACCCCGAGGAACGTCGCGATGGACTTGTACGGCTCGGGGTCGGCTTCGGCGTTGAACCGGATCACGTGGGGCAACAGGACGCCGTTGACGACGCCGTGCGGCAGGTCGAGCAGACCGCCCACCTGATGGCTCATCGCGTGCGTGGCGCCCAGGATCGCGTTGGTGAACGCCAGCCCGGCTTCCAGCGCGGCCTGGGCCATCAGCACCCGCGCCGGCATCTCGTCGGGCCTTTCCAGGGTGTCGGCCAGGTTGTCGGTCACCATCTGCACGGCGCGCAGCGCGTGGTGGTCGGTGAGCTGGTTATGGCCCAGCGAGACGTACGCCTCGATGCCGTGGGTGAGGGCGTCCAGCCCGGTAGCGGCGTTGAGCCAGTCCGGCATCGTCGTGAGCAGCCGCGGATCGATCACCGTGATGTCGGGGACGAGCGCCCTGCCGAGGATCGTGATCTTGGTGTTGCGGGTGGTGTCGGTGACGATGCAGAACTGCGAGACGTCGGCGCCGGTGCCGGAGGTGGACGGCACGACCACCAGCGGCGGGATCGGCATCTCGGCTTTGTCGACGCCTTCGTAGTCGAGGATGTCGCCACCGTTGGCCGCCAGGATCGCCACGCCCTTGGCGGCGTCGATCACCGATCCGCCGCCGACGGCCACCAGCACGTCGCAGCCGTGCTCGGCGTAGCGCTCGAAGCCCGCGGCGATCTCGTGGTCTTTCGGGTTGGGCGTCAGGTCGTGCCACAGCCGGGTCGTGATGCCCTGGTCGGCCAGGTGGCCGACCATCTCGTCAGCCCAGCCGGCCTCGATCAGACCGGGGTCGGTGACGAGCATCGGCCGCATCGCGCCGAGGCGCATCGCCGCGTGCGCCGCCTCGACCATCGACGACACCCCGAACACGATCTCCGGGGCGTGGAACTTCAGCAGCCGTGACTCCACCGCTGTGTGCGTGTGTCCTGTCGTCACTGCCTCGCCTCGCCAACCCCGGGCCGACATTCCGGGTTCCAGACTACGACCCACACCTCACCTGCCCACGGCTTCCGCCGCGAAGTCATGGGCGGCACTTTCCAGGCCCGACATGTCGGCCACCACCCGCACGCGGTCGCAGAACTCGCCGTAGCGGGGCAGATCGCAGCTGCCCAGACCCCAGGAGTAGCGCGGCTCGGGGGTGAGCCACACCGTTTCGCGGGCGCGGCGGGTGATCTCCTCGAACGCGGCGAGGTTGGGGTCGCGGCCATTCGTCCGTCCGTCGCCGAGCACCAGCACGGTCGTGCGCCGCGTCACCGCCGACGAGTGCTCGGCCAGGAACTCGCCGAACACACTGCCGTAGTCGGAGTTCGCGGCGGTGTCGACGACATCACCGCCGAAGATCTGGCCCAGCGCCCGGTCTCCGGCGTGGTCGCGGAACAGTTCGGTGGTCTCGGCGATGTCGGCGACGAAGACGAAGGAGCGGACCTGGGTGAAGAGGTCCTGCAGGCCGTGCACGAGGCTCAGGGTGAACCGGGACGTCGCCCGCACCGACAGGCTCACGTCGGCCAGCACGACCAGCCTGGGCCGGTCTTCGGCACGCCGCACGGTCACCGGCATGAAGGGCACCCCGTCGAAGCGCATGTTGCGGCGCATCGTCTGGCCGGAGTCGACGCGTCCCGCGACCGCGACGCGGCGCCGGTGGGTCAACGCACCGTGCAGGGTGCGGGCGAGTCGGCGCAGTGAGTCCTCGAGATCGGCGCGTTCAGTCTCGCCGATCCTCTCCACCTGGGCTTCTCGCCGCTCCCGCGTCTCGACGATCGCGGTCTCCAGCGCCAGCAGCGCCTCCAGGTGGCGCTTGAGCGCCTGCGGCAGGTTTTCCAACACACCGGCCAGCCGTCTGCGCAGCGCCGCGGCATCCGCTTCGTCACCGTCCTGCGAGCCGAATTCGCCGTCCAGCCAACCGAGTAGGGCCTCCTGCTCGGCGATGGTCAGCTCCGCGTCGACGGGGGTGCCCGCCGACGTCGACAGGTTCCCGACAGTCGGCGCACCGCTGAGTCGGTCGGTGGACAGCTGCACCCGGTAGGCGTCGTCGGCGCCGGTGCGAGTCTGGTCGCTGAACGCGATCTCGTCGGTCAGCGCGGCCAGGTCGATCTTGTTCGCCTCCTGGTGCAGGTTGTACCGCTGCGCGAGATCCTCCTGTTTGAAGTAGTCGCGGATGCTCGATGGCTTGCCGTGTTCGTGGCCCTGCTCCGGGGTGTCGCTGGGTTGCTCTGAGAGCGTGAAGGATTCGAGCTCTCCGGTGTCGACGAGGTCGTCGTGCGCGTGGGAGTGCCCGTGGCCGGCGGCATCGTCACCGACCCGCACGAGGCGAAAGAACGCGTCGAAGATCTCGTCGAAGATCGGCCCGTCGCGCTCGTCCTTGACCAGCGCAACGCGCAATGCGGTGCGCAGGACAGCCCGGGACGTCAACACACCGGGCTGCCCGGCGCACCGCATCGCGTCCAGCGCCTCGGGGATCGAGACCCGCACACCGCCGAGGCGGAGAAGCCGGACGAAGCGGTGCAGCGTGGCTTCCATGGCTACAGGGCGCGGCGCCGGCCGAGGGTCGCCGTTTCCGATTGCTGTGTCTTCTTCGGGGTGCCGTAGTAGCCGTCGGTGAAGCGGCCAGGCTTGTCCTTGGCCAGTCGCGCAGTCCGCCCGTCGGCACCGTGATCGTGATCGTGATCGTGCGGGTGGTCGTGGCTGTGCCCATGTGGGTGGTCATGCGAATGATGTTTGCGCTCAGGCACTGTCGCATTCGGATCCACCAGACGCGGCAGCGCGTCGAGCGCCTTGCGAACGTCCTTGTCGTACTTGACGACGACCGACACGGTGTCCGAGAGCACCTGGGCCGACAGGTCGTCGACCCCGAGGACGGCCAGAGTGCGTGCCCAGTCGATGGTCTCGGAGATGCTGGGCGCCTTGCGCAGTTCGAGTTCACGAAGACCGCGCACGACGTCGACGAGCTGGGTGGCGAGCGCATCGGAGAGTCCGGTGTTCTTCGACTGCACGATCTGCAGCTCCCGCTCGGCCGCCGGGTAGTCGAGGAACAGGTGCAGGCAGCGTCGTTTCAGGGCCGCCGCGAGGTCGCGGGTGTTGTTCGACGTGAGGATCACGTACGGGGCGTGGTTGGCGGTGAAGGTTCCCAGCTCGGGTACCGAAACCTGGTATTCCCCAAGGAGTTCTAACAGAACTGCTTCCAGTGCCTCGTCGGCGCGGTCGATCTCGTCGATCAGTAGCACCACGGGTTCCTCGGACCGTACCGCCTCGAGCAGGGGGCGCGGTGCCAGGAAGCGGTCGGAGAAGAACACGCTCTCCTGGGTGCCGATGCGCTCTACAGCCTCGTCGAGGTCCGTCGCATCGGCCACCAGCTGACCGATCTTCTCCCGCAGGATCTGGGTGTAGAGCAGCTGCTTGCCGTAATCCCATTCGTAGAGCGCCTTGGTCTCGTCCTGACCTTCGTAGCACTGCAGGCGCAGTAGCCGGCGGCCGGTGGCTGCCGCCAGCACCTTGGCCAGTTCGGTCTTTCCGACACCGGCCGGTCCCTCGATCAGCAGCGGCTTGTCCAGGCGGGTCTGCAGGAACACCGTGGTGGCCAGGCGCTCGTCGGCGATGTATCCCTCACCGGCGAGCGCCTCGCGCACCTCCTCCACGGAAGAGAACATGTCAGGGCAGCAGCTCGTCGAGGCTGCCGTTCATGCAGTGCTCGACCACCGGACGCACGGTGTCGAACGTG
This sequence comes from Mycobacterium kyogaense, assembly GCF_036946525.1. Taxonomy (GTDB): domain Bacteria; phylum Actinomycetota; class Actinomycetes; order Mycobacteriales; family Mycobacteriaceae; genus Mycobacterium; species Mycobacterium kyogaense_A. Next base: position 28,021 of record NZ_JAQIIY010000036.1, read on the forward strand.
CACTCCTTCGCGTTGCCGGGTGTGCAGGCATCGCCGAGGACGTGGTTGGTGATGCGGTCGACGTCGGCCTTGTCGCCCTTGATGACCGGGGCGTTCTCGTAGAACTTGGTGGGGCCCTTGCCCAATCGGTTCTTGGAGTAACTGTCCTGCTTGACGTCGACGAAGCGCTCGATGATGTTGACGTCGCGCAGCAGACGGATAGCCGCGGCCAGTGCTGCGTCGGCGGCCTGTACGTCGGTCATGCCGTAGGTGTCCACACCCATCGCCTGAGCGATGTCGGCGAATCGCTTGTAGGCCACCGGCATGTTGAACGCCCAGACGCGGGGAAGCGCGATCGCGTTGTTCAAGCCGTGGTGGGTGTCGTAGAACGCGCTGACGGCGTGGGAGATCGAGTGGATGATGCCGAGGCCGCCGGAGTTGAAGGCTTGGGCGGCGATGTACTGGGCGTACATCATGCCTTCGCGACCCTTGAGATCCGTTCCGTTCCAGGTGGCTTCGCGCAGGTTCTCCGCGGTCAGCTTGATCGCGCGGATCGCGTTGCCCAGCGACGGTTCGAAATTCAGCCGTGACACATACGGTTCCGAGGCATGGGCCAGCACGTCGAAGCCGCACTGCGCGGTGTAGTCGACGGGGCATTCGTAGTACAGCACCGGGTCGTCGACAGCCAGCGTCGCCACGGAGGCATCGTCGAACGCGACGTACTTGTGCGGGTTGTCCGGGTCGGTGGTGGTGTCGGTGATGACGTAGGCCCACGACGTCTCCGAGCCGGTGCCCGCGGTGGTCGAGATCGCGATGTGCGGCGGGTTCTTCGGGTTCTCGCTCTTGTTGAAGCCCTCGAAGTCGTTGACGTTGCGGCCGTCATGGGCGATCGAGATGCGGGCACCCTTGCAGGCGTCGTGGGTGGAGCCGCCGCCGATGGAGATGAAGCTGTCGCATTCGTTCTCCTGGTACAGCTTCACCGAGTCCATCACGTTGTAGTCCTTGGGATTGGACTCCACCTGGTCGTAGACCACGACCTCGAGGCCGTGCCACTTCAGCGACTCGGCCATGTTGTGCACGATGTCGGTGCCGCGCAGGCCCGAGCTCATCAACAGCACGCGCTTGAAGCCCATCTTCAGCGCTTCCGGGCCGACCATCTCGTGAGCGCCGGGCCCCATCATGGCACGGGGAAACGGGTGAAACTCCTTGATGGGGAAGGGCTTCAGAAGATCTTCGACCTTCATGGCGGGGTCCTCTCTGCGGTGCTCGGCGGTGGTATCGGGGACCACCATGGCACGGCAGATGTGAGCTGGAGAACAGCTCAGAGGGACAACCGAATCGTCGGGCAGCGTAAGTGCGGACGGGCGGGCAGGGCCCGACCTACCCGGTCGGAGAGGTCTCCTTGGGCCGGTCGCTGGTGTCGTGGTCGTCGACCATCGTGGATTCGTCGAACGGACGGTTGCCGTCGAGCACGTCGCGCAACCTCTCCTCGTCGACGCTGTGCGTCCAGTGCCCCACCAGCAGTGTGGCGACGGCGTTGCCGGAGAAGTTCGTCAGCGCCCGCGCCTCCGACATGAATCGGTCGATACCGACGATGATCCCGACACCGTCGAGCAGTTCCGGACGGTGGCTCTGCAATCCGGCGGCCAGCGTGGCGAGCCCGGCGCCGCTGACGCCGGCGGCCCCCTTGGACGCGACGATCATGAACGCGAGCAGGCCGAGCTGCTCCGGGATGGACAGCGGGTCACCCAGCGCGTCGGCGATGAAAAGAGAGGCCATCGTCAGGTAGATCGCGGTGCCGTCGAGGTTGAACGAGTATCCGGTCGGCACGACGATGCCGACCGTCGCGGGTTTCACCCCGGCGTGCTCCATCTTCGCGATGAGCCGCGGCAGCGCCGATTCCGACGACGAGGTCGCGACGATCAGCAAGTACTCCCGGGCCAGGTAGCGGGCGAGCTTGAACACCGACACTCGCGCCACCATCCACAGCAGCGCGCCCAGCACTCCGAACACGAAGATCACGCACGTCAGGTAGAAGGCCGCCATCAGCACGCCGAGCTGGATGACCGCCTCGAAGCCGGTGTCGCCGACCACCTCGGCGATGGCGCCGAAGGCACCGATCGGCGCGAGCCACAGGACGCCGATCAGGATCTTGAACACCAGTTTCTGCAGCGCCTCGATGCCGCGCAGCAGCGGCTCCCCGGTGGCACCGAGTGACTGGATACCGAATCCGACGAGCAGTGCCACGAACAGCGCCTGCAGCACGTTGCCCTCGGTGACCGACGAGAACAGCGTGGACGGGATGATGTTGGCGATGAAATCCATCGTGCCGCCGGCAGATTCGGCCTCACCGGCCAGCTCCGCACCCTTGCCAGGGTCGTTGGGCACGTTTAAGCCGGTGCCGGGGCTGATGATGTTGCCCACCACCAGGCCGATGGCCAGCGCCACCGTCGACATGACCAGGAAGTAGCCGATGGCCAGCCCGCCCACCTTGCCGACCGACGCGGCGGCCTTCACCTTGCCGATGCCGAGCACGACGGTGCAGAAGATGACCGGGACGATCATCATCTTGATCAGCTTGACGAACAACTCCCCCAGCACACCCAGCGAACCGGCGATCTCGGGTGCCACCAGACCGACGATGATGCCGGCGACGACCGCGACGATCACCATGATGTAGAGCCAGTGCGTCCGGTCGCGCTTTTTCTCCGGCTTGGACGGCTGGTCCGGTGTGTCAGCCTCGGCGGCGGTCATGCGGTGTGTCCCTCCGGTGTCCCCCTGCATTGATGGTGCAGCAGGGATAACCAGAAGTGCCCCGCGTCACACCCGCGTGACGGCCGCCAATGCGTCGGTGAGCGTGGCCAGGTCATCGTCGGTGACGTCGACGTGGGGTGAGACGCGCAGGGCGGGACGGGTCATCACCTGCGGTGCGCGCTCGACACCGATGAACGTGGTGAGAATGCCGTAGTCGACGATCAGGTCGGCGCGCACCGTCGCGGCGTCCACGCCGTCGGGCGGGGTCATCGTCGTGATCGCGCTCGGTTCGTCGATGTTCTCGCGCACCTGCCAGCCCGACAGGTCGGCCAGCGCGCTTCTGGTCCGCGCGCCCACCTCGCGGAGCCGGGCCTGCACGTTCGCCGGTCCCGCGGCGATGTGTTCGCCGATGGCCACCGAGAAGCCGACGTGCGAGGCGACGCTGGCTTCGGCGTGCGCGATCCGCATCTGCGTGCCCTCCGACAGCACCCCGGGCCGGGTGGCCAGCACGCCCACCCCGCGTGGCCCTGCCGACCACTTCCGCGACGACGAGTAGATCGCGTCAGCACCGATGTCCGTGCAATCGAGGTGCGAGAACGCCTGTGCCGCGTCGACGATCAACGGCAGGCCCTGGCTGCGGCATGCCCCGGCGAGCTCGCGAACCGGCTGGACGACCCCGCTGTGGCTGCCCAGCGTCGTCAGGTGCACCAGCGCGGGCGGATCGCTGGACAACGCTGCGCCGACGGCGTCGAGGTCCAGCCGACCGAAGCCATCGACGGGCAGTTCGCGGATCTCGAAGCCGTGGCGGGCCATGATCGCCAGATTCGGCCCGTATTCGCCGGTCAGACAGGCGATCACCCGGTCTCCCGCCCAATCGGCGAGCAGGACGTCGAGGGCGTGGTTGGACCCCGTGGTGAAGAAGACCTCGGCGTCGGCCATCCCGGTCAGCGCCTGCACGCCCGCGCGGCCCGCGTCGAGCACCGGGGCCGCTGCGACCGCGGCGACGTAGCCGCCGACCTCCGCTTCGTGTCGAGCGTGCTGGGCCGCGGCTTCGAGCGCGGCGAAGCCCTGCCGCGCGCATGCAGCGCTGTCCAGGTGCACGCCGGCGGCCGGGGGGCGCGCAGCCCGCCACGTCTCGGCGAGTGTCACTTGACCGCCAAGGACAGCCCGAAGTCGCCTGCCTCGTCGGTCCACCACTGCGTCCGGGTCAGGCCGGCTGCACGCAGTTCGGTGTCCACGCCCTCGGGCCGGAACTTGCACGACACTTCGGTGAGCATCTCCTCGCCGTCGGCGAAATCGACCGTGAGGTCGAGCGCCGGAATGTGGACGCGCTGCTCTCGAGCGGAGCGCAGCCACATCTCGATGCGTTCCTCGTCGGGATTCCACCGTGCGACGTGAGCGAAGGCGGCGGCGTCGAAGTCCGCGCCCAGTTCCCGGTTCACCACGGCCAGGACGTTCAGGTTGAATCGCGCCGTCACCCCGGCGCTGTCGTCGTAGGCGCGCACGAGTCGCTCGGTGTCCTTGACCAGGTCGGTGCCGAGCAGCAGGGTGTCGCCGGGCTGCATCATCGCCGCCACCGACGAGAGGAACTCCGCGCGCGGGCCCGCGGTGAGGTTGCCGATGGTCGAGCCGAGGAACGCCACCAGGCGCCGCCCGGTGGCCGGGATCTTGCCCAGGTGCTCCTCGAAATCGCCGCACACCGCCGCGATCTCGATGCCCGGGTACTCCTCGGAGATCGCTGCGCCCGCAGCCTCCAGAACCGTTGCGTCGACGTCGAATGGGATGAACCTGCGCAGTGCGCCACGCTCACGCATCGCGTCGAGCAGCCGTCGGGTCTTCTCCGAGGTCCCGCTGCCCAGTTCGACGAGCGTGTCCGCGCCCGACGCCACCGCGATCTCACCGGCGTGCGCCGCCAGGATCTGCGCCTCCGCGCGCGTCGGGTAGTACTCGGGCAACCGGGTGATCTGGTCGAACAGGTCGCTGCCAACGGAGTCGTAGAACCACTTGGGTGGCAACGACTTCGGCGTCGCTGTCAGCCCGTCGCGGACGTCGCGCCGCAGCGCGGCCTCGGCGGCGTCGGCGGCCAGGTAGTTCTCCAGGGAGAACGTCATCACGATCCTTTCAACGGTGTGAGATCGACTCGGACATCATTGGTGGCGCCGGCCTCGCCGATCCGAACGTCGACGAGATGGCGGTCGGGGATCTCCTCCCACGCCGGGTCGTCGTCATAGGGTTCGCTGGCCAGCACCACGCCGTCGGGCCTGCGCAGCACCGACAGGGTGTCACCCCACGTCGTGGCCAGAAGTCGAGAACCGTTGCCCGCCACGATGTTCAACCGCGCGTTCGGATCGTCGGCAGCCACACCGGCCACGGTGTCACCGAGCGCGTCAAGCCCGCGATCGAAGATGAGCGCGGCCAGCAGCGCGCTGTCGTTGGTCGATTCAGCATGCGGGGACAGCGGCAGTACCGCACGATCGACGAGCCCGTTGTGCGACAGCAGCCATGTCCCGTCGGTGAACGGCGCCGACGCCGAGGGCTCGATCGGCATCCCGACGCTGGCCGAGCGCACCGCGGCGACCACGCACGAGCTGCTCAGCGCAGGCGCCACCGAGGCGAACGACGCGTCACCCCACAGCGGCGCCGCACTGCGCCACCGCCGTGGTTGCACACCGTCGAAAAAGCCTGCGCCCCAACCGTCGGCGTTCATCAGGCCGTGCTTCTGCAGGCGCGGCGCATACGACTGCACCAGTAGGCCGGACGGCGGTTCCAGCATCAGCGATGCCAGCGACACCGGCGCGCCCAGCCAGGCCAGGTGCCTACACATGCCTAGACATCCCTACACATCCCGGGCCAATCGCACACCCGAGAAGATCTGCCTGCGGATCGGGTGGTCCCAGTTACGGAAGCTCGGTCGCAGAATGCCGGGCGCCACCGCCCACGAGCCGCCGCGCAGCACGCGGTACTCACCCGAGGTGATCCCGTCGAAGAAGGGGCTCGAGTACTGCTCGTACACCATCGGCGTGAAGCCCGGCCACGGCCGCAGCGTCGAGGTGGTCCACTCCCACACGTCGCCGAGCATCTGTTCGGCGCCATAGGCCGAGGCGCCGGACGGATAGGCGCCGACCGGCGCGGGCCGCAGCGCGGCGCCACCGAGGTTGGCTCGATCGGCCGTCGGCGCGTCCGAACCCCAGGGGTAGCGCCGGCGCCGCAGCGCGCCCGGGTCCCACGCGCACGCTTTCTCCCATTCGGCCTCGGTGGGCAGCCGGGCACCTGCCCAGGCCGCGTACGCCTGCGCTTCGTGGAAGTCGACGTGCTGGACGGGTTCGTCGGCCGGAATGTCCTCCACGTGGCCGAATCGGGTGCGAGTTCCGGCCAGCGCCCCGGTGTTCCAGAACTGAGGCGCGGTGATCCCGGCCTGCTGCCGATAGGCCCAGCCGGCGTCGGACCACCAGCGCCGCTGGTCGTATCCGCCGTCGTCGATGAACTGTTGCCATTCGCCGTTGGAGACGGGAACTCGACCGATGCGGAACGCCGGCACGTCGACGGTGTGTGCTGGTCGCTCGTTGTCCAGCGAAAAGGGTTCAGCGGCCGCGTCGACACCCATCACGAACTCGCCGGCCGGCACGTCGACCCACGTCCCGGCGAGCCCGGCGCGACCCGCAGGCAGCGCCGCGCCGCGGTCGAGCAGCGGCGCACCCGAGCGCAGGTTCAGTGCCTGCAGCATGGTCTCGTCGTGCTGGTTCTCGTGGCTGGCTACCATGCCGAACGTGAAGGCCTCGGGATGGTCGTCGGACATCGTGTCCAGCACGTCGAGGACCTTGTTTCGCACCGTGGTGCAGTACGCGCGCGCGTCGGCGGGCGGCAGCAGGGGCAGGTTCACGCGGCTGGCTCGCGAATGCACGAACGCGTCGTAGAGCTGGTCGACCTCACGCGACAGCATGCCGGGCCGGTCGGGGTTGCCGCCCCGCAGCAGCCACAGCTCCTCCTGCTGGCCGATGTGCGCGAGATCCCAGATCAGCGGGCTCATCAGGGGGTCGTATTGCCGACGCACCTCCGCGTCGTCGAAGTCGACCAGCCGCAGGGTGCGGTCGCGGGCGACGGTCAGTTCCTCGGCCAGTACCTCGCGCGTCGTCACTGTTCCCCTTCTGCCAGGTGGGTGACCGCGGCAGCGATGCCGGAGGCCACCACGCGGTCGGCGAAGTCGTCGGCGGCGCAGCGACCCCGCTCGACCGAACGCACCAACACCTCCATCGATTCCGTCAGTTCCGCCGGTGCCCGCTCGGCCGCGGCGATAACGCACGTCAGCGCGGCCGCGTGCAGGTGCCGATCAGCCAGACCGACCCGGGCCGCGCGATCCCACTCCATCGCGACCTCCTCGGTGGCGTCGGCCGCGATGTCGGCGGCGGCCGGGTCGTCGAGCAGTGTCGCCAGCGTCCACGCCACCGCCGGCCACAACGCGTCGGGCACGCTGTCCAGGTAGCGGATCTCCAGGAAGCCGCGCGGACGCACCGGCGGGAACAGCGTGGTCAGGTGGTAGTCGAGATCGGCCTTGGTGGGCCGCCGACCGCCGAGAAGAACCCGACCGTCGGCCCAGTCCGCGAACGGCACCCATTCGGTGACCGGCTCCGGGTCGGGGGTGTGCACCAGCATCACCGGCGCCCGCAGCGCGTAACGCGCCCAGTCGCTGGCCGGGTCGTCTCCGCTGACGCCGAGCACGGGCCCACATCGCGCGGAGTCGAGCTGCCCCCACACCCGCTGCCGACTGGACTGCCACCCGGTGAAGGCGCCGGCGAGCACCGGCGAGTTCGCCGCGACCGCGATCATCACCGGGCCCAGCGCGTGTGCCAGCCGCACCCGCTCGGCCCACTGCTGCCGCAGGCCGGCCTCGAGATTGACCTGGATCGAGGCCGTGGACGTCATCATCGCCGCCCCGGCCTCCCCGGTGCCGCTGGTCGAGAAGAAACGCTCCATGGCCTGATAGCGGCCACCGGGGTTGACCCGACCCGGGGGTCGCAACGGATCGGCGCCGAGCAGCACCAGCCCCAGGCCCGCCTGTAGGAACGCCGCGCGCAGCGCTGCTCGATCGGACCGCATCGCCGCGATCGCCGTAGCGGGATCGGCCGCTGGCGGCCCCGACAGCTCGACCGCGCCGCCGGGCTCGACAGTGACCACGCTGCCGCCGGGAAGCGGAGGCAGGGTCGCGATGGTCGCGGTCAGCTCGTCCCAGCTGGGACGGCGCCCCGGATCGGCCAAGACGAAGCAGTGCGCCTCGACCTCGAGGCCGACCCCGCCGACCGGCCCGTCGACGAGGCAGCTGGCGGCGAGGCGCTCGGCAGCAGCTTCGGCGCTGGCCAGAGTATCGCCGGGCGAAACGTCGCACGGCATGGTGCGGGCCATATCAGCCGCCCTCTTTCCATCGTTGGCGATCTGCGTCAGAAGTCTTCCCTTTTATCTTCCAGACCGCACCGACAATTCCCCGTCCGCGCCGTGACACACCTATGACGTGCCCTGTCGAGCGCGCAGCGTTACTGGCCGAGCGTGTTCTGCATCGCGCCGGCGAGCACGTTGACCGCGGGTCCGCCGTTGCCCGACTGGCACACCTTGGCCTGCAGCAGCACGTTCTCCCGCAACCGGGTGGTGACGAAGCACCGCCGGTCGGTGCCTGCCTCCTGCTTGACCCAGTCCGCCTGCGCGGCGCCCGCGGGCCCGCCCGTGAAACTCCACACCTGGGTGCTGCCGTCGTCCAGGTGCATCGCGGTGGTCTGCCCGCTGCAACCGACGGTCCGATCGACGACTCGGTGGTAGGCGCGCCCGGCCGCGTCCGCGGTGGCGAAGACGCCGACCGCCTGTTTGACGAAGTGGGTCATGTCCGACGGGGATTCCTGCGCCGTCGCGCCGCTGAACGCGGCGAGGTCGGGATCCAGGTACACCTCGGGCAACCCGATGTCGGCCCAGTTGTTGCACACCGGATTGTCCACCCAGTACGCCTGGAAGGGCGCGGTGAACGTCGTCTCGGCGCCCAGCCGAGCGCCCACGATGTTGCCGACCGAACCCTTGTTCAGTACGGCGTAGTTCACCACTCCGGGATCAGAGGGCCGGGCGGCGGCAGGGGCGGCCAGGGCGAGACCTGCGGCTGCGGCGGCGGCGATCGCTTTCGCGATGGTCATTCACCCGATCATGCCAGCTGCGACGGGGCGGGTCCGACGACGCTCAACAGCCGTAGGTTCTGCAGCGCCGCGGACCCGGGCGGGGGTGTGAGCACCACCAGCTTCTGCCCGTGGGTCGCCGCCAGGACCTCGCAATCCAGGGTGAGTGGGCCGACGGTGGTGAGAAATGTCTTGCGCTGCATCCGACGGACGGCCACCTCGTGGAGCTCCCACAGTTCGGCGAACTCCGAACTCTGCTTCCGGAGAGCGTCGACGAGTTCCCTGACGTCCGGGTCGGTACGCCGACGCGCCCACACCGCGCGAAGGTCGGCCACCATGATCCGACTGTGCTCGTGGCGCTCGTGCGGTGGGACCCGCTCACGCATCTGCGGCTCGGTGAACCACCGGTAGCTCATGCTGGCCGAGAGGCCAGTGAGGGCGTGCGCGTCGACGAGATCACCCATCAGCACCGTCGCGAGATCGTTCTGCGCCAGCACCACGTAGGTGTCCGAGGTGACGAATGCGGCTGCGTCGCGAAGTTGGTCGAGCACGAACATCAACGCGGGACCGACGTGCATCGACCGGCTCCCGCGATCGGGTGCGGCGTGACCTGCGAGGTGGTGGAGATGGTCGGTCTCGTCGTCGGAGAGTCGGAGCGCCCGCGCCATTGCCCGAATCATCTGGGTGGACGGTTGGGTGCTCCTGCCCTGCTCCAGCCGGCCGTAGTAGTCCGCCGACATTCCCGCCAGCTGGGCCACCTCCTCGCGCCGCAGTCCTGCGGTGCGACGACGCACTCCGTCGGGCAGGCCGACCTCGGCCGGCGTGATGGCCTCTCGACGGCGGCGCAGGAAGCCGGCGAGAGCGTCGCGATCCATGGGGAAATTGTCGTCGCGACGTCGCCGTTCTGCCAGGGACTCCGAGTCCCCGGCAGAACGTGCCGTGGTTGTCCCGCCGAGTTCCGTCGACAGTGAGGTCATGCGAACCACCACACTTGGCACACTGACCACGTCGGCGCTCGGGCTCGGGTGCATGGGTATGTCGGGGGCCTACGGCCACGCCGACCGGGCGGAGAGCGTGGCGACCGTCCGGGCGGCCCTCGACGCCGGAATCACGCTGCTGGACACCGGAGATTTTTACGGGATGGGCCACAACGAGCTGCTGCTGTCCGAGGCGCTGCGGACCGTGCCGCGCGACGCGTGTCAGCTGAGCGTCAAGTTCGGGGGACAACTCGGGCCCGACGGCTCCTGGGTCGGATTCGATGCTCGCCCAGCATCGGTGAAAGCCGCCGCGGCATATTCCCTGCAGCGGCTGGGCGTCGACCACATCGACATCTACCGGCCTGCGCGTCTGGACCCGGCCGTGCCGATCGAGGACACCGTGGGTGCCATCGGCGAACTCGTCGACGGCGGCTACGTTCGGCACATCGGACTCTCGGAAGTCGGGGCGGACACCCTCCGCCGGGCCGCAGCGGTGCGGCCGATCTCCGATCTGCAGATCGAGTACTCGCTGGCCTCCCGCGGTGTCGAACGCGACATCCTCGCGACCTGTCGGGAACTCGGTATCGGCGTCACTGCCTACGGCGTTCTGGCCCGAGGGCTTCTCGGCGGGCACTGGACGGCGGCCGGGAGCGGCGCCGGCGACATGCGGACACTCAGTCCGAGGTTCTCCGGCGAAAACCTCACGCACAACCTGAATTTGGTCGATGCGCTGCGTACGGTGGCTGACGAGCTCGGCATCTCGGTGGCGCAGGCCGCTATCGCCTGGGTGATCGCCCGGGGCACCGACGTCGTCGCGTTGGTCGGTGCGCGCACACGCATCCGGCTGCAGGAGGCCCTCGGTGCTGCCGATGTGGCATTGACCGAGGCCCAGCTGGCCCGTATCGAGTCCGCGGTGCCGGCGGACCAGGTGGCCGGTGACCGCTACCCCGCCGCGCACATGGCGTCGCTCGACTCGGAACGCTGAACGCCGGCTCAGCCGTCAGCGCGGCCTTCGCGCTCGGTCGGTGCCGCGGACACGGCGTCCCCGCAGGGGTCGGCGTGCCAGTCCCCGAAAGGATCTGCGTAGCTGGACCATTCGTGCGCGCGGTCCATCTCGGCGTCGGTGAGCACCGCGTCGCGAAGTGATCGCGTGACGTCCGCGGCCTGCGCACCGCAGATCAGCACCGCCAACGAGGTGTGCCGGTCGCCGTGGCGCGGATGCCACATCAGGTCCGCCATCGCCCGTCGTTCCGGATTGACGTAAGCAACCTCACGAGATGTCATCGCAGCCAACCACTTTCCTCCGTTGCTCACCCGAAGTCCGCCGCCGGCAGACTCCAACCACATCACCCGGTCGGGCCGGTTGGCCAACCAGAGCCGCCCGCGGGTGCGGATCACGCCGTCGAGCAGGACGTCGACTGCGTCGTGCAGGCGTTCGGGATGGAATGGACGTCGCGTGGTGAACTCGACCAGCCCGACTCGACCGTCGGTGTCCAACGGCGGTTGCCCACCCAGCAGCGACGCGTGCGGATCGTCGCTGCGCCCGCGCCGCGCGTCGGCTTCCAGGTGGGCGAGTGAGAGATCGAGCCGGTCGGTGCCGACGGTGACGCGGGCTCGCGGCGCGAGTCTGCGCACCACAGCGAGCATTTCGGGCTCCGGAGCGCTCGCGACGACGACGTCGGCGAATTCGACCTGCCCGACGACCACCTGCGCCACGGTGCGACCGTCGGCCAATTCGTCCTCGCCGAGCGCCTCCCGCAGCCAGGTGTGGGTGTCGACAGCGGTGATCACCGCTGCCAGAGACACTTCGCGGGCCGCGGCCGAATGATGGATCGCGAAGCACACGGGTTCGGGTTCCAGCCACGGGGCGAGGCGCACCACGATGCGCTCGACACCGCCCCGGCGGTGCAGGTGACACAGATGGGCCAACAGATCCTCGCGCACGGTGCACGCGAGGCAGCAGTTCCTCAATTCCAGGACGGCGTCGGCCTTCACCGTCACCCCACGCTGCATCGAGGCGGTCGTGCGGTGCACCACGTGCCCGTCGAAGTAGTGCTCGACCACCACGGTCCGCGGCCGGTCGAGCAGGACTCGAGCGATGTCGTCGGTGCCGTGTTGACCGGCCACGACGATGACGGGGGTGCGCATCGGCAGACTCCTTATCGGGAATGATTTTCAATAACGACGCGTTCACGCTACAGTCCGCTGTGCATCTTGTCGAAAACGATTTTCATTAAGGAGGCGTCGTGTCCGCTCACTGTCAGGTCACCGGTCGCGCTCCCGGCTTCGGCAACGCGGTGTCGCATTCACACCGCCGCACGCGCCGGCGCTGGGACCCCAACATCCAACGCAAGACCTATTACCTGCCGTCAGAAGGTCGCCGAATCACGCTGCACGTCAGCGTAAAGGGCATCAAGACCATCGACCGCGACGGCATCGAATCGGTGGTGGCCCGCCTCCGCCGGGAAGGGAAGAAGATCTGATGGCACGCAGCACCGACATCCGACCGGTCGTCAAGCTCCGCTCGACGGCAGGCACGGGCTACACCTATGTCACGAGCAAGAACCGGCGCAACGATCCGGACCGGATCGTCCTGCGCAAGTACGACCCCGTCGCGCGCCGGCACGTCGATTTCCGCGAAGAGCGCTGATGGCGAAGAAATCCAAGATCGTGGCCGATGCCCGGCGCCGTGAGGTGGTGGCCCGCTACGCCGAGCGCCGCGCCGAACTCAAAGCGGTCATCCGCACCGGATCACCCGAGGCGCGCGCGGCGGCACAGGTCGAGCTCAACCGGCAACCCCGCGACGCGAGCCCTGTGCGGCTGCGCAACCGGGACGCCGTCGACGGCCGGCCCCGTGGTCACCTCCGCAAGTTCGGGCTGTCGCGCGTGCGGATGCGCGAACTGGCGCACCGTGGCGAGCTGCCCGGCGTCCGGAAGTCGAGCTGGTGAAGCGGACGAGGCGGGTGCTCGAGCCCGCGAAGAAGCGCCGAAACCTGTTGTCTTCCCTGGGGATCGAGGCTGTCGACTACAAAGACACCGCGACGCTGCGGCAGTTCCTCTCCGAGCGCGGAAAGATCCGCTCACGAACGGTCACCGGTGTCACGGTCCAGCAACAGCGCCAGGTCGCCACGGCGATCAAGAATGCTCGGGAGATGGCGCTTCTGCCCTACCCGGGCCAGCGCTGAGTGCACGGTTTCTGACAGACCCTCTCGGGGTTCTCGTCAGAAACCGTGCGCTCGCGACGGAACTACGCGCCTCGCACGCCTTCTTCGACCTTCTTGCCGAGATCGGGATCGACGTTGCGCCAGTATTCGAAGACCCGGGACAGCACAGGCTCTTTCACTCCGTCGGAGACGTGCCCGACGATGTTCTGCACCAGGCGATCTCGCGCGTCGTCATCGAGCACCTCCCGCACCAGAGTGCCTGCCTGACCCCAGTCGTCGTCCTCTGCGCGCAACGCATACGCGGCCCGGACCATGTCCCCGTCCGACGCCCAGTGCACTTCCGACGCCCGCCGCGGATCGGCCTCGGGGCCGCCCATGGAGTTGGGTGCGTACACCGGATCGGTGACGTTGCGGATGCGCATCGGCCCGTCCTTGGAGTAGGCGCGCACCTCGACCTTGGGTTCGTTGACCGGAATCTGCTTGTAGTTGACGCCGAGCCGGTGCCGGTGGGCGTCGGCGTAGGAGAAGCCGCGCGCGAGCAACATCTTGTCGGGTGACAACCCCGTGCCGGGCACGACGTTGTTCGGCTCGAACGCGGCCTGCTCCATCTGAGCGTGATAGTCGACGACGTTGCGGTTCAGCGTCATCTTCCCGACCTGCTGCAGCGGGTAGTCGCTGTGCGGCCACACCTTCGTGAGGTCGAAGGGGTTGAAGCGGTAGGTCTTCGCGTCCTCGAACGGCATGACCTGCACGTGCAACGTCCAGGTCGGGAAGTTGCCGTCCTCTATCGCGGTGAACAGGTCCCGCTGGTGGTAGTCGGCGTCCTCACCGGCCAGCCTGTCGGCGTCCTCCTGGGTCAGGTAGTCGATGCCCTGGTCGGTCTTGAAGTGGTACTTCACCCAGAACAGTTCGTCGCTGGCATTGACCCAGCTGTAGGTGTGGCTGGAGTAGCCGTTCATGTGCCGCCACGTCTTCGGGATGCCGCGGTCACCCATCAGCCACGTGACCTGATGGGCCGACTCCGGCGAGAGGGTCCAGAAATCCCACTGCATGTGGTGGTCGCGCAAGTTGGACGCCTGCATCCGCTTCTGGCTGCGGATGAAGTTCTGGAACTTCATCGGGTCGCGCAGGAAGAACACCGGGGTGTTGTTGCCGACCATGTCGAAGTTGCCCTCCGACGTGTAGAACTTCAACGAGAACCCACGCGGGTCACGCCAGGTGTCTGGGCTGCCTCGCTCGCCGGCCACCGTCGAAAACCGGGCCACCATCTCGGTTTTGACGCCCGGCTGCAGGAACGCGGCTTTGGTGAACGCGCTGATGTCGTGGGTGACCTCGAACTCGCCGAAGGCGCCGCCGCCTTTGGCATGGGGCTGGCGCTCGGGGATGCGCTCCCGGTTGAAGTTGGCCATCTGCTCGAGCAGGTAGTGATCCTGCAGCAGGATGGGCCCGTCCGGGCCGACGGTCAGCGAGTGCTCGAGGCTGGGGACCGGCGCCCCGCCGTCGGTTGTCGCGTACTTGTCAGACATCTACTCTCCTCAGGCTGAGCGGCTGCCGGGCTGCGCCGCAATCCACCGCCGCATACCCCCAAAGCCGCGCGGAAAATCCGCCCTCAGCGCGGCGGCGTCGGCGTATCGGGAGAGTCGGGAGCCCCGCCGGGAGGCCGCGGGATCTCGATGATCTGTCCCGGACCGAAGGGACCCGAGAAGGACGGCCCGCGCTGGAACCCTCCCGGCGGTCCCATCGGGAACATGGCCGACCCCGGGCGCATCATCATCTCGTGCCCGCGGTTGTCGCCACGGTGATCGCCGACGGCCTTTCCGGTGAAGAAGCCGGCGCCGAAGATCACGACCACGATGAACAACGACCCGGCGACGATGCCGACCCATGCCGCCACCTTGGTCAGACGGCTGGACCGCTCGACGTAGACGGTCTGCGGCTGCATCGGAGGCGGCTCGGAGTAGGACGGCGGCGGTGCGAAGACGGGAGCGGTGACGGGCTCGTTCTGGTCGGGCGGCCCTGATGACGACGGAGATGACGGGGGCGTCGACGGCGGGGGTGTCTCGGTCATGCGGCGATCCTGCTCCCCGTTGCGCAGTACCGGTTAAGCATCGCCTGTGAATTGACTATGAGCCTGGGTGCGTGCGCCGCCGTTGATCGAGCGCGAACACCACGACGGTGACGGCCAGCAGGCCCGCTGCGATCCAGATCGCGCGGGCGGACCATCGGTCCGTCGCCAGCGCACCGATCAGAGCGCCAGTGACGAATGCCGCGATCAGGGCGCCGTACACACCGGCGGCTCTGCGTTGCGCAGGCTGTCGATCGACGAAGCCGTCGTAGGCGGCCTCCATGAACCGCATCAGGTTGCCTGTCGTCGCCACCGGCAGATAGGCGAGGTCGCCGACTCTGCGGAACAGCCCCATCTGCATGGCTGCGAGGAACGAGATCGGAATCGT
Source organism: Mycobacterium kyogaense (assembly GCF_036946525.1). Taxonomy (GTDB): domain Bacteria; phylum Actinomycetota; class Actinomycetes; order Mycobacteriales; family Mycobacteriaceae; genus Mycobacterium; species Mycobacterium kyogaense_A. The sequence continues at coordinate 43,494 of NZ_JAQIIY010000036.1, forward strand.
CACGTAGTTGTGCGGCGCCGAGACCGGCACCAGGCCGATCACGGCCAGGGCGCTGCTCTGTACGGCCATGGTCCACAGCAGCGGCCGCCGAACGTGGCGCTCGGCGCGTCCGGTCCTGATGTGCGAGGCGAGCAGCATGCCGGCGACGAAGGCCAGCAGGGGCCACACGTGGGCGAGGGCCGCGGACGTCTTGCCCTCTGAGGCGTCGATGGCGAACAGGATCACGTTGGCGGTCTGGACGTTGGCGAACACGCCGCCGCGCGCGAGATAGGTGTAAGCGTCGATGGAGCCGTTGGCCAAGGTCAGCAACAGCGCGAACCAGAGTGCCGCGGTGTGGTCGGCGTCCGTGTCGCTCATCATGACGGCTTGAACGGGTTGACGGCGAACTGGATGACCCGATAGGGGCTACCTCCGCGCGGGGTCGTGTTCCACTGGCTGACGAACACGCGCACGGCATCGGGCGTCGACGCGGGCGAGAGATAACCGCCGTAGGGCTGGGCGAGCCGATTGTCCTGTGGCGCAGGAAGATCGTCGGCCTGCTCCGGCCAGGGCGCCGCGACGACGACGGTGGTGACCGGTGCGGTTCCGAGCTGGGTCGGATCGTCGGCGACGCGGATCTCCATGTTGCCGGTGCTGGCGTTGAAATAGGACAGCACGGTCTGCCCGTCGATCTGGCGCACGCTCATCTCGCCGATCCGATCGCCCCACAGCGGCACCGGCCGCGTGCCCCATCCGACGGGAGACCACGCCTGCCATGCCGCGCGATCCGTGAACGTCTGCGGCGGCGTCCGGTAAAGGGTCAGCGGACCGGTGCGATCGAAGTTGTTCGCGACGATGTACACCCAGCCCCGGGGCGAGTCAGGAGTAGGAATCGGATCGTAGTAACCGCTGATCTGGGACTGCCCGCCGCCGACATAGGCGGCGTCACGCACAGAGCCAGGCACTGTCGCCCAACGTCCCTGTCCTGCGTCGGCTTTCACGAGACGTGACGTTTGGGGGCGCAGGTCCTTGGTTGTGGTGACGAGCATGTAGTTCTCGCGGTTGATCTCGACGATGCCCGCGGGCAACTGTGACGTTCCCGGCGGAGTCGGGTCGGCGAGCAACGGAGCCCCGATTCCCGTCACCCCGTCGTAGCGCACTCCGCCGGGGTCATCCAGCGACCCGTCGACGACGTGCAGTGCGATCGGTGAGTACCACCCGCCGAAGCCGACGCCCTGACCGGCGAAGCTGTCCCCGCACACCTGCAGCATGCCGGAAGGGAACTCCATGAACTCGCACAGATCCGTCGCGCCGATTCCGTAATCGGCTGTCGGCGTTCCGGTTCCGGCCACCGGGCCGACGCGGAGCACCTGCCCGGGCTGCAGTAACGGCAGTTCGACCGGCGTGGCCGACGCTCCGGGAGCGAGGGCGAGGGCGAGCACCAGCGCCGAGATCGACGAAATGGCGCCCCTCTCTCGCACTTACCCGCCCAAACGTCGGTTTCGGCGCACTAGAGCTGGGCGGCCAGCAGCTCGGCGATCTGAATGGTGTTCAGCGCCGCGCCTTTTCGCAGGTTGTCCCCGGAGACGAACAGCGCCAACCCGCGGCCGTCCGGCACACCCGGGTCCTGCCTGATGCGGCCGACCAGCGAGTCGTCGGTACCCGCGGCCGCCAGCGGCGTCGGGACGTCGACCAGCGTCACCCCGGGCGCTCCGGACAGGATCTCGGTGGCTTCCGCAGCCGACAACGGCTGTGCGAACTCGACATTCAGCGACAGCGAGTGCCCGGTGTAGACCGGCACGCGCACACACGTGCCCGACACCGCGAGGTCCGGAATACCGAGGATCTTGCGGCTCTCGTTGCGCAGCTTCTGATCCTCGTCGGTCTCGCCCGAGCCGTCGTCGACCAGCGACCCGGCCAGCGGAACCACGTTGAACGCGATCGGCGCCACGTACTTGTTCGGCGCCGGGAACTGCAGTGCGCTGCCGTCGTGCACCAGCGCCTGACTCTCGGACACCACGGCGCTGGCCTGACCGAAGAGTTCCTCCACCCCGGCGAGCCCACTTCCCGACACCGCCTGGTAGGTCGAGGCGATCATGCGGACAAGGCCGGCCTTCTCGTGCAGCGGCTTGAGCACCGGCATCGCGGCCATCGTCGTGCAGTTCGGGTTGGCGATGATCCCCTTGGGCCGAGTCCCGGCGTCGCGCGCGAAGTTCACCTCCGAGACCACCAGCGGCACATCGGGATCCTTGCGCCACGCCGACGAGTTGTCGATCACGACCGCGCCCGCCGCGGCGAATCGCGGCGCCTGTACCCGCGACATCGTCGCGCCGGCGGAGAAGAGCGCAATGTCCAGACCGGACGGGTCCGCCGTCTCGGAATCCTCGACCTCGATCTGCTGTCCGCGGAACTCCAGCTTCTTGCCCGCCGAGCGGGACGAAGCGAAGAACCGGACCTCGGTGGCCGGAAAGTCGCGCTCGGCCAACAGGGTTCGCATGACCTGACCGACCTGGCCGGTCGCGCCCACTACTCCAATCCGCACCATTATTTTTCCCGTCGCTTCGCTCGGCCGGCCATCAGCGCCCCGTTCCCGCGTAGACGACCGCTTCCTCGTCGCCGCCGAGCCCGAAGGCCTCGTGCAGTGCGGCGACGGCGCGGTCGAGTTCGGTGTCCTTGATCAGCACCGAGATCCGGATCTCCGAGGTGGAGATCAGGTCGATGTTGATGCCGGCTTTGGCCAGTGCCTCGCAGAACGTCGCCGTGACGCCGGGGTGGCTGCGCATGCCGGCACCGATGAGCGAGACCTTGCCGATGTGGTCGTCGTAGAGCACTCGGGTGAAGCCGATCTCGTCCTGAAGGGAGGTCAGTTTCTCCACCGCGCCCGGCCCGCTCTCCCGCGAGCACGTGAACGTGATGTCGGTCTTGCCGTCTTCGACCTTGGAGATGTTCTGCAACACCATGTCGATGTTGACGTCGGTGTCGGCGATCGCGCGGAACACCTGGGCGGCGTAACCGGGGACGTCGGGCAGGCCGACGACGGTCACCTTCGCCTCCCCGCGGTCGTGGGCTACTCCGGTGAGGATGGCGTCTTCCATGGGGATGTCCTCGATCGATCCTTTGACGATGGTGCCCGGCCGGTCGGAGTACGACGAGCGGACGTGGATGGGCAAATCGAACCGGCGGGCGTACTCGACGCAGCGCAGCATCAGCACCTTCGCGCCCGCGGCGGCCATCTCGAGCATCTCCTCGAAGGAGACGGTGTCCAGGCGCCGGGCGTTGGGCACGATGCGGGGGTCAGCGGTGAAGATGCCGTCGACGTCGGTGTAGATCTCGCAGACGTCGGCGTTGAGGGCCGCTGCGACGGCGACAGCAGTGGTGTCGGAGCCGCCGCGGCCCAGGGTGGTGACGTCCTTGGTGTCCTGGCTGACACCCTGGAAGCCGGCGACGAGCACGATCTGGCCCTCGTCGAGCGCGGAGCGCAGCCGGGTGGGGGTGACGTCGATGATCTTGGCGTTGCCGTGGGTACCGGTGGTGACGACGCCGGCCTGGGAGCCGGTGAAGGAGCGGGCCTGGGCGCCGAGCGACTCGATCGCCATCGCGACCAGCGCGTTCGAGATCCTCTCTCCCGCGGTCAGGAGCATGTCGAGTTCACGAGCGGGCGGCGCCGGGCACACCTGTTTGGCCAGGTCGAGCAGCTCGTCGGTGGTGTCGCCCATTGCCGAGACCACGACGACGACGTCGTTGCCTGCCTTCTTGGTCTCGACGATGCGCTCGGCCACACGACGGATGCGCTCGGCGTCGGACACCGAGGATCCGCCGTACTTCTGTACGACGAGCGCCACTGCAGAACCTTTCATCACTGTTGAGACAGCCGGGGAGATCCCGAACAAGGATAAAGGCTGCGCGCACCTGATTTATTCGCCCCAGTAGCGTCGCCGGTGTGACGTCCCCTGATCGGTTGGCCCAGACCTCGGTCCCCGTACACCCGCCCATCGCTGCTCGTTGGAGTCCACGCGCATTCGATCCGACGGCGCAACTCTCCGACGACGAGCTGATCGCGCTCCTCGAGGCCGCCCGGTGGGCGCCGACGTGGGGGCGACGCCAGCCCGTGCGGTTCGTGGTGGGCCGCCGCGGTGACGAGACGTTCGGCACGTTGGCCGGCCTGCTCAGCAGAGGAAACAGCTACGCCAAGGTGGCCTCCGCCCTGATCCTGTTGAGTGCCGATCAGGGACCTGACGAGAACACCGCGCTGTACTCGAGCGTCGACGCGGGGTCGGCCCTGGGGATGCTGTCGGTCGAGGCGGTCGCGCGGGGCCTCGTGGTGCACCCGATGGCCGGCTTCTCTGCCGAGGGTGCCGTCGAGGCGTTCGATCTGGCCGACGAGCTGCGCCCGTTGATGGTGATCGCGGTCGGCCGCCTCGGCGACCACGCCGACGTCGACCCCGAGATCGCCGAGCGCGACCGCGCGCCCCGCGAACGGCGCCCGCTCAACGAGATCGTGCTGAACTGGCCGCTGAGCTGAGCCTCATCCACCCGTCGATGAGGCGAATGTGCGTCCTGATACGCCTCTTGCGGCGTGTTGCGAATGAATCCACACACTCGCTGCCATCAAACCGCAGTCGAACGAATCCGTTACGTGGCCGAAACCTGAGGAAACAGTCCACGTAACAGAGACGTCGGTAACTGTCGGTGAACGGCTCCGCAGCGGAGCCGGTAATCGCAGGAGAAGTCTATGGATACAGGGACGACCGCGTTCATGCTGTGTTGCATCATCGGCCTCACGCTGATGATCCCCGGTCTCGCGTTGTTCTACGGCGGCATGGTGTCCGTCAAGAGCTCGACCAACATGATGATGATGACGTTCGGCGCGGTCGCCGTGGTCGGCGTGCTGTGGGTGCTGTTCGGATTCTCGATGGTCTTCGGCACCTCCTACGGCGGCTTCCTCGGCAACCTGACCGAATTCGCAGGCATGAAAGACCTTCTCGAGACGCAGACCACGATCTCCGGCCTGCCGGTCAGTTTGTTCTCGATCTTCCAGGCGTTGTTCGCCGCCATCACGGTGGCACTGATCTCCGGTGCGGTCGCCGACCGGATGAAGTTCGGCGCGTGGATGGGTTTCGCGACGCTGTGGGCGGTGCTGGTGTACTTCCCCGTCGCCCATTGGGTGTTCGCGTTCGACGGAGTGGTCACCGAGGACTCCGTCGGTGGCTGGATCGCCAACAAGCTCAAGGCGATCGACTTCGCCGGTGGCACGGCGGTGCACATCAACGCCGGTGCGGCCGCGCTGGCCGTCGCCATCGTGCTGGGCAAGTCGGCGAGCTGGGGTCAGCTGCGCAAGCCCCACAACGTGCCTCTGACGCTGCTCGGTGCCGGCCTGCTGTGGGCCGGCTGGTACGCCTTCAACGGTGGTTCGGCTCTGGCCGCGGGCAATTCGGCCGCGATCGTCATGGTGACCACCTTCGTCGCGACCTGCGCGGCGACGCTGGCGTGGATCGCCGTGGAGAAGATCAAGGACGGTCACGTGACCGGCGTCGGCGCGGCCTCGGGCGCGATCACCGGCCTGGTCGCGATCACCCCGGCCTGTGGCGCGGTGACCCCGGTCGGCGCCATCATCCTCGGTGCGATCGCCGGCGCGGTGTGCGTGTACGCCGTGGGCCTCAAGGAGCGCTTCGGCTATGACGACTCCCTCGACGTGGTCGGGGTGCACCTCGTCGGCGGTGTCATCGGCACGCTGCTGATCGGCCTGCTGGCCAGCGACTCGATGCCCAATGCCACCAACGGCCTGTTCTACGGCGGTGGCTTCGACCAGCTGTGGCGCCAAGCCGTGGCAGCGGGCGCGGTCATGGTCTACTCGTTCGTCGTCGCCGGCATCATCGCGTATGCGCTGAAAAAGACTGTCGGTATTCGCATTTCGCCAGACGACGAGGAGAAGGGCATCGACGCGGCGTTCCACCGCGAGGCGTCGTACGAACTCGCCTCCGTCTAAGCAATCACTCGACCGGCCGGTGCGAACAGCCACAACGTTCGCACCGGCCGTTCGATGTGCGGGGTGTTTCCGCTACTGATACATTGATTCCTAACAAGAGACACAAGGTGGACGCCATGACCCAGGACCCTCGCGATCGCAGCCGAGAAGACCGGTACCAAATATC
>NZ_JAQIIY010000037.1:0-96728 GCF_036946525.1 Mycobacterium kyogaense
CGGGTCTGATGCCCGAAGTGGGTGCCGCTGTCGAGCAGCTGCTTCATGGTCACAACAGCCATGGTTGTTCCGTACCTTCAGTTGTCGGTTGTCGTCCGGCATCGGGTGAGCCGGACCCTGGCGACTGCTTCGATGCCGGACCCGATTCATCGGGACCGCCCGGCATACAGGTGACGAACCGCGAGGGGCTCGTGCAGACGCGCGAAGTCAGCCCGCGCAAGCGAGCTGCGGAGAAAAGTTTACACGCTCGGAACGGGTGGTTTGACCACGCCGACCAGGACGCCGAGCGGCCATCCCCAGCCGCTGAACTGGGCCTGGACCATCGGCTCGGCGCCGCGGTGCACTGCTGCGATGCGCGTGCTGGCTGCTCTCGTCCTGTACGCCGTCGCGACGGCCACACCCGCGGCGGCCGATGGTATGCGCCTGGAGTGGCCGCTGCGGCCCCGCCCGGCGGTGGTCCGGGCCTTCGACGCCCCCGAACGGAACTGGCAGCGGGGGCATCGCGGCGTCGACGTCGCCGGTGCGGCGGGCCAGGCCGTGTACGCCGCGGCGCCCGGCACCGTGGTCTTCGCCGGGGTTCTCGCCGGCCGGCCCCTGGTCTCGATCACCCACCCGGGTGGGCTGCGCACCAGCTACGAGCCGGTCCAGGCCGCGGTACGTGTGGGGCAGACGGTCGGTGCGGGCGCCGTGATCGGTGCGCTGCAGCCAGGTCACCCCGGCTGCGCCGTGGCGGCATGCCTGCACTGGGGTGCGATGTGGGGGTCCTGCGGCCCGCGCCGACTACGTCGACCCGGTCGCGCTGGTGGTGACGACGCCGATCCGGCTCAAGCCGCTGCGCTGACCGTCACGCCCGCGGATGTGCCTGGTCGTGCACCGCGCGCAGCCGGGCGACGGTGACGTGGGTGTAGAGCTGAGTGGTGGCCAGCGTGGAATGGCCGAGCAGTTCCTGCACGACGCGCAGGTCGGCGCCGCCCTCGAGCAGGTGGGTGGCCGCGCTGTGCCGCAACCCGTGGGGGCCGATGTCCGGGGCGCCGTGGACGGCGGCCACGGTCTGGTGCACGACGGTGCGGGCCTGTCGCGGGTCGAGACGGCCACCGCGCGCCCCGAGCAGCAACGCCGGGCCCGACGTGGGGGTGGCCAACGCGGGGCGCCCGTCACTCAACCACGACGTCAGCGCCCTGTGCGCCGGACCGCCATAGGGAACGGTGCGCTGCTTGTTTCCCTTGCCGAGGACCCGCAGCACCCGCCGGGAGGTGTCGATGTCGTCGACGTCGAGGCCGCAGAGCTCGCTGACCCGCATCCCGGTGGCGTAGAGCATCTCGACGATCAGCCGGTCCCGCAGAGCGACGGGATCTCCCTGCTCTGCACCGGAGTTCGCGGCGTCCATTGCATCGACCGCCTGGTCCGCACGCAATACCGACGGCAGCGTCCGGCGTGTCTTCGGTGCCTGCAACCGCACCGACGGGTCTTCGTCGAGCAGGCCGCGGCGGGCCGCCCACGCCGTGAACGTCTTGACCGCCGATGCTCGCCGCGCCAGGGTGGTCCGCGCCGCCCCCGCCGACGCCTGCGCGGCCAGCCATGAGCGCAGCACCGGCAGGGTCAGCGCGCGCAGACCCGCGTTGGGGTGGCGACGGTCCAGGAACTCGAACAGCGAGCGCAGGTCACCCAGGTAGGCGCGCCGGGTGTGATCGGAGCGGCCACGCTCCAGCGTCAGGTAGGTGTCGAATTCGGCGAGTATGGCCTCCACGCCGGTCACGGTGGCATCGGACCGGCGCCGGCTCTACAGGACGCGCCGCAGCGTGTCCGGAGTGAGATCTGCCAGGCTCGGATATCCGTCCACTGCCATCGTCAGGTCGGTCTCTGCCAGCAACGAGCGCAGGACGTGGACCACCCCGTCTTCCCCACCGATGGCCAGGCCGTAGGCGTAGGGCCGGCCGACTCCGACTGCCGTCGCACCCAACGCGAGCGCCTTGACGATGTCGGTGCCGCTACGCACGCCTGAGTCGAACAGCACGGGTAGTCCGTCGGCGGCCTCGACGACGTCGGGCAGGCAGTCGATAGCGGGCAGGCCGCCGTTGGCCTGGCGGCCGCCGTGCGTCGAACAGTAGATGCCGTCCACGCCGCCGTCCTTGGCGCGGCGCACGTCGTCGGGGTGGCAGATCCCTTTGAGCACCAGCGGAAGATCGGTGAGCGATCGCAGCCAGGGCAGGTCGTCCCAGGTCAACGGATTGCCGAACAGGCCGACCCACTTGAGCACGGCGGCCTGCATGTTCTCCTCGGGCGGCTGGGCCAGACCGGCGCGGAACACCGGGTCGCTCAGGTAGTTGGCCAGACAACGGCCGCGCAGTTGGGGGAAGTTCGACGTGGAGAGATCGCGCGGACGCCAGCCGGGAATCCAGGTGTCGAGGGTGATGATGATCGCCTTGTACCCGGCCTTTTCGGCACGCTGGACCAGGCTCGCGGCCAGGTCCCGGTCGGTCGGGGTGTAGAGCTGGAAGAAGCCGGGGGTGTCACCGAACGCGGCGGCCACATCCTCGAGGGGGTCTTCGGTGAGGGTGGACACCGCCATCGGCACACCGGTGCGGGCGGCCGCCCGGGCGGCGGCGAGATCACCGTGCCCGTCCTGGCCGCAGATGCCGATGACGCCGACGGGCGCCATGAACAGCGGCGACGGCAGGGTCAGCCCGAAGAGATCGACGGAGAGGTCGCGCTCGGTCGCCCCGACCAGCATGCGCGGCATGAGACCCCAGCGGTCGAACGCGGTGCGGTTGGCGCGCTGGGTGTTCTCGTCACCGGCGCCGCCGGCGACGTAGGACCAGATCGACGGCGGCATGGCGACTTCGGCTTTGGCTTCCCAGCCGGCGTAGTCCATGGGCAGGGTGGGCTGCACGCCCGAGAGGCCCTGCAGATAGATCTCGTACTGGTAGTTGCCGAAGGTCATGGCTCCACCCTGCCATCGGTGTCGGACGAGGACCGCGGTTTCGCGACCCGGTCACCGGTCCTCGCCTACTGGGCTTCGGTGGCGGCGAGGTCGCGCTTCCATTCGCGGAACGTCTCCTCGGTGCGGCCGCGCCGCCAGTACCCGGATATCGACGACGCCCACTTCGGCTCGATACCGCGTTCCTTGCGGATGTAGGGCCGCAGGTTGTGCATCACGGCCTGCGCTTCGCCGTGGATGAACACCTGGACCTGGCCCGGCAGCCAGGGGGCCTCCTTGACGGCAGTGATCAGCGGGGCGTGGTCACCGGCGTTGTCCTCGGGCACGAGGTCAGCTCGTCCACCGCGGTAGACCCACCGGATGTCGACGCCCTCGGGAGCACGCAGTTCGACGATGTCTTCCGGACCGGCCACTTCGATGACAGCTTGCCCGATCGCGCTGTCCGGCAACGCTTCCAGCGCCGCACCGATGGCGGGCAACCCTGCCTCGTCGCCGGCGAACAGGTACCAGTCGGCGGCCGGATCGGGCGCGAAGGCGCCGCTCGGACCCATCACGAACAGCCGTTGACCAGGTTGCGCGGATGCCGCCCAGGGGCCCGCGACCCCGTGTTCGCCGTGCACCACGAAGTCGATCGCGATCTCGCGCCGGTCGGCATCGGCGCGGCGCACGGTGTAGGTCCGCACCGTCGGCCGGTGCTGCGGCGGCAGCGTGGTGAAGCTGTCCAACGTCAGCGGGTGCTCGAGCTCACCGACGTCCACGGTGTCGTCGACGAACACCAACTTGACGTAGGCGTCGGTGTAATCGTTCGGCGTGAACGTGTCGAACCCGTTGCCGCCGAGGATGACTCGCACGATGTGGGGACTGATCTGCTCTGTCCGCACGACCTCGAAGGTGTGCACCGGACGTCCTGCCACCTGACCACCTTTCTGATGTCGCGCGCCGGGTGGCGCCCCATCGACTATACGAGCGGTGCCGACGATGGGGGGCCGTCCGTGGCAGATAACAGAGCGAGCGCTCTGTTATCGTGTCGCCATGCCGCGGCCACGGGTGCACGACCCGGACACCGTTCTCGACGCCGTCGAGCGACTCGCGGCCCGGTCGGGACCCCAGGCGGTCTCCATCCGGGCGGTCAGCTCGGCCGTCGGCGTGTCGAATGGTGCCCTCTATCACACGTTTTCCTCGCGCAACGGGTTGATGGGACACGCATGGCTGCGGGCGGGCCGACGATTTCTCGCGCTGCAGACAACGCTGGTCGACCGCGCACTGCACCCGGACACCGAGGCCTCCGCCGTGGATGCGGTGGTCGCTGCGGCGGACGCGCCGGTTGCGTTCGCCGAGCGTCACCCCGATTCGGCCACGCTGCTGTTGCAGGTGCGGCGCGACGAACTCCTCGCGGGACCCCTCCCGGAGACGATCGGCGATGCCCTGCGCGACCTCGACACCGAGCTGATCGCGTTGATGGTGCGCCTTGCCGACGCGATGTGGAACCGCAGGGACGCCGCCGCCGTGGACGTCATCACCGCCTGCATCGTCGACCTGCCGACGGCGTTGGTACTGAGCCGCGATCGACGTGACAAACCCACGGCACGTGAGCATGTTCGTGCCGCCGTGCGGGCCGTCCTGACCATTCCCCCACCCGAGTACGAACCGAAAGGACGACCATGAGCGTCACCATCACCGTCGACGACAGCATCGCGATCCTCGATCTGGGCGACGGCGAAAACCGTTTCTCTCCAGAGTTTCTGGACGATGTCGACAACGCCATCGATCAAGCGCTGGCTGACGGCGCCCAGGCTCTCGTCACCAGCGCGGGTGCGAAGTTCTACTCGAACGGCCTGGATCTCGACTGGCTGGGTTCCCACAGCGATCAGGGACCGTGGTACGTCGGGCGGGTCCACGGCCTGCTGTCGCGCATCCTCACCCTCGAGGTGCCCACTGCGGCGGCCGTCGTCGGTCACGCGTTCGGTGCGGGAGCGATGCTGGCACTGGCGCACGACTTCCGGATCATGCGGGCCGATCGCGGGTTCTTCTGCCTGCCGGAGGTCGACATCCGCATCCCGTTCCATCCCGGTATGGCGTCGTTGATCCAGGCCAAGCTCACGCCCGCGGCGGCGGTCGCGTCGATGACGACCGGACGCCGTTTCGGAGGCGCCGACGCCCACGCCTACGGCATCGTCGACGCGACCGCCGCCGAGTCCGAGGTCACCAGCAGCGCAGTGGAACTGCTCCGCCCGCTGCTGGGTAAGGACCGCGGCACGCTCGCAGCGATCAAGAACACGATGTTCGGATCGGTGGTGGACGCCCTCGCTGCGGTGTGACCGTCAGCCGGCGTCCGGCCACCAGCGCGCCGCGGCCACGTCAACGATGCCGCGGCGCAGCGGGGTCCCCTCGTGATGCCACTGCGTCTGCGCCTCGATCATCAGGTGCGGCGGCAGCGTCCCGTTGGCACGCACGACGCGCCACCAGGTGACCGCCGCGCCATCGCGTGCCATCACACCACCCACGCCGCGGGGCCCGCCGCGCTGCAGGTACTCAGCGATGTCGCCGTAGGTCATCACCCGCCCCTCCGGGATGCGGTCGACGACCTCGAGGACCTCAGCAGCGAACTGCTCCTGGGCGTCGTTCACCGGCACAGTTTATTGCCGGCGCTCGACGTCAGAGGCGTGTCACAGGCCGGCATTCACCAACGTCGCTCACGGGGCGTGTGACCTGTTGTTCCGCAGGATCTTCCACTCGCCGTCCTGCTGGGTGACCAGACCCCGGATGTCGAGCATGGTCAGCTGCCCGATCACCTCGGTCTCGGGCACACCTGCAGTCAGGGCGATCTGGTCGACCGACCGCGACCCTCGTCCGGGCAACGCCTCGTACACCGCGAGTTCCTCCGGACTCAATCCGTCCACCTCGTTGTGCGGACGCGGCTGCTCGTCCGCGAATTCGCCGTAACTGCCGACCAGCTCGACGATCTCCTCCGCGCGGGTCACCAGATGCACCTCTTCGTCGTTCTTGAGCAGTTCATGACACCCCACTGACGACGCCGACGTGATCGGTCCCGGCACCGCGCACACGTGGCGGCCCAACGCTTTTGCCCACGCCGCGGTGTTGGCCGCCCCGCTTCGGATACCCGCCTCGACGACGACGGTGGCCCCCGACAGCGCCGCGACCAACCGATTGCGCGCCAGGAAGTGACGCCGGCAGGGCCGGCTGCCCGGCGGATACTCCGTCACCACCAGTCCGTGCCGGGCCACCCGATGCAACAGCGCCGAATGCCCCGACGGATACGGCACATCGATCCCCGAGGCCAACACCGCGACCGTCACACCGTCGCACGACAGCACCGCCCGGTGCGCCGCACCGTCGATGCCGTACGCCCCACCTGACACCACGGCCACGTCACGCTCCACCAGTCCGGCCGCCAGGTCGGCAGTGGCGAACTCGCCGTAGCCGCTGGCCGCCCGGGTGCCGACCAACGCCGCCGACCGGCCCGCCACCTCGACCATCGACGACGGACCCACCACCCACAGCACCATCGGTGCATATCCCTGCGGCCGCTTGGCCTTGTCCACCCCGTCGAAGCTCCGGAAGGCCGTGACCGGCCACTCCGCGTCCGTCGAGGTCAGCAAGCGCCCACCGAGCCGATCGAGGGTCTCCAGATCGTCACGAGCACAATCGATCTCGTACCGCGATGCGGTAGAAGACAGCAGCTTCGCATCGGTGAGGTCACGCCGACGGATGCGCTGCTCCGCCTCCACCGGCCCCACCGTCTCAGCCAGCACTGCGATCCTGGGGTTCGGCACCTCCGCCACCCGCGACAGATACGCCCACGCCCGCCTCTCCTCCTCGGTCATGACCGCTCCCCCACCTGCCGGTAGGACAACGCCGAGACCACATGCTCACGAGTCGGCGACATCCCGCCGGCCAGATCACACAACGTCCACGCAACTCGCAGAGTGCGGTCCATGCCTCGGATACTCAGCAATCCGCGGTCGACGGCGGTCTTGACCGGCTTCATCGCGTCAGCGCCGAGGCGAAACCGCTTCCTCAGCAGTGCGCCGCTCACCTCCGCGTTGGTGCTGACTCCGTGCGGATGCCATCGCTCATGCGCGGCCTCGCGTGCCGCCCAGACCCGTTCCCGCACATCTGCTGTCGACTCGCCGGCCTCGTCGGCGAAGGTCCCCGCCCGCGACGCGTGCATCTCGACCCGCAGATCCACGCGATCCAACAGCGGTCCGGACAACCTGCTGCGGTAGCGACGTCGGTCGACGGAGGCGCATATGCAGTCCCGGGGGTCGGGCGGCGCGCACGGGCACAAATTGGCGGCCAGCACGAGTTGGAATCGGCACGGGTAGCTCGCCACACCCTCGCGACGCGCCAGCCGAATCACGCCGTCTTCCAGTGGTGTTCGCAACGCCTCGAGCGCGGAGCTGTTGATCTCGGCGAATTCGTCGAGGAACAGCACGCCGCGGTGGGCCCGGCTCACCGCGCCCGGCCGCGCCATTCCCGACCCGCCCCCGACGAGCGCGGCCACGCTGGAGGTGTGGTGCGGCGCGACGAACGGCGGCCGAGTGATCAACGGTGCCTCACCGGTCAGCAAGCCGGCGACCGAATGTATCGCGGTGACCTCGAGCGCATCGGGTTGCGACAGCGGCGGCAGCAGACCGGGCAACCGCTGCGCGAGCATGGTCTTGCCCACCCCGGGCGGGCCCGTCATCACCAGGTTGTGCCCACCCGCAGCGGCCACCTCGACGGCCCGGCGCGCCTGCGGCTGACCCACGACATCGGCCAGGTCGATCGACACCTCGGGCGCCTGCTCGGGATGGTCGATGCGGGCCTGCAGCTCGCCCTTGCCCGCCAGCCACGCGTGCAACTGACCCAGCGTCGCCACGCCCCACACATCGACACCGTCGATGAGGCTCGCCTCCGCGAGATTCTCGACCGGCACCACCACCGTCGGCCACCCGTGGCGCTGCGCCGCCAGCACCGCAGGCAGCACACCCTTGACGGGCCGCACGCGACCGTCGAGCGCCAATTCCCCCAGCAGGACGGCCTTCTCGAGCTTCGGCCACGCTTTCTTGCCTTCGGCCGCCAGCACTGCGGTGGCCAGCGCCAGATCGTAGACGGACCCCATCTTCGGCAGGGTCGCCGGCGACAGCGCCAACGTCAGCCGGGTCTGGGGCCAGCTGAACCCGCAGTTGTTGATCGCTGCCCGCACCCGGTCCCTGGATTCCTGCAGCGCGGCGTCGGCCAGCCCGACGAGATGCACACCCGGCAGGCCGTTGGAGATGTCGGCCTCGATCTCGACGATGTGCCCCTCCACTCCGCGCACCGCCACCGAGAACGCCCGCCCGAGCGTCATCACCCCACCCCCTGCAGATGGGTGATCTCTGGGGTGCGGGTGCGGCCGATCGTCACCGCGATGACGTCGATCCGCAGCTGCGGCCAGCTGCCACCGCGCGCAGCCAGCCACAGACCGGCGAGCCGGCGCAGGCGCCGCAACTTCGGCGGTGTCACGGCAGCCAGCGCCCCGCCGAACTGATCGCTGGTCCGCGTCTTCACCTCCACGAACACCAGCGCGTGCGCATCCTCATCGGAGGCCACCACGTCGAGCTCCCCGTACCGGCACCGCCAGTTGCGGTCCAGAATCACCCAACCGAGCCCGAGTAGATGGTCGACAGCGAGCTGTTCTCCCAGCGCCCCGATCTCGGCGCGACTGTGTGTCTTCGTCATGTCGCCCACCGTGGCGACGGCCACCGACAGACTCGTCTCTGTCCGCGACGTTCATCCCCAGATCCGGATTCATCCCCAGAAACCGCGGTTTCGTCGGCGTCAAAACCGGGGAACCGGGAGACCAACGCCGCACCCGGAGGACACCCATGACCACACGACCTGCGAACCTGCATGGCGTCGCGCACCGTGCGACCGGCAACGACGCTTTCGAATACGCCGCGCGCGCCGGATTCGCCGCCAGCGGGGTGCTGCACCTGCTGATCGCCTTCATCATCGCCCAGCTCGCCTTCACCGGAGCGGGCGGTAACGCCGACCAGTCCGGTGCGCTGGCCACGTTGGCCGCACAGCCCTTCGGCAAGATCGTGCTGTGGGTCGCAACTGTCGGCCTGGTCGCGCTGGGCCTGTGGCGCGTGGCGGAAGGCGTCATGGGCGCCAAACCGAGCGACGGGTCCCGGGAAGAGCATTCGGGGTGGAAGCGGGCCAAGCCGCTGGCGCTTGCCGTGGTGAGCTTCGCGATCGCGTTCTCGACCGCAAAGTTCGCGATGGGTACCGGCCAGCAGAGCAGCCAGCAGAACTCGGGGATGTCCGCGCAGCTCATGCAGTCCGGCGGGGGCAAGCTGCTTCTGATCGCGATCGGCATCGCGGTCATCGGCGTCGGCGGCTACCACGTCTACAAGGGCGCGACGAAGAAGTTCCTCGAGGAGCTGACCGTTTCCGGCGGTCGCCTGGTCACCGCCACCGGCGTGGCCGGCTACGTGGCCAAGGGCCTGGTGCTCGGCGGTGCCGGCGTTCTCGTCATCATCGCGACGTTGCAGGCCGACCCCGCCAAGGCCAGCGGACTCGACGCCGCGGTCAAGACTCTGGGCCAGGCCCCGTTCGGCAAGTTCCTGCTGATCCTGGCCGCTCTCGGAATCGCCGCGTTCGGTGCCTACAGCTTCATCAGGAGCAAGTACAACCGGATGTGAGCCCAGGTAAGGTCGCCCTTATGCGGCCGCTGATCGACCACCTGCGCCGGTTCGCAGACAACACGGCCGTTCTCACCGCGACAGAAGAGTCGACCTACGGGCAGCTCGCCGATCGGGTCGAGACCTGTGCCCTCACGCTGCCACCCACCCGAGCACTCGTCCTGCTCGAGGCCGACAACGACATCGACACGCTCACGCACTATCTGGCGGCGCTGGCTGTCGGGCACGTCGTGCTTCCCGTGCCCGCCGACGGGGACACCGCCGCGCTGACGGCCACCTACAGGCCCGGCGTCGTCATCGACCGCACGGGCGTCCATCGCCTCGACACGAGCGGCCACGATCTGCATCCGGATCTGATGCTGCTGATGTCAACCTCCGGCAGCACCGGGTCCCCGAAGCTCGTGCGGCTCTCCCGGACCAACGTCACCGCCAACGCCCGGGCCATCGCCGACTATCTCGGCATCCTCGAAACAGACCGGGCCGCAACGACTCTGCCGATGTCGTACTGCTACGGCCTGTCGGTGGTGCACAGCCATCTGCTCGTCGGGGCGGCGCTGATCCTCACCGACCGTTCGGTGTCGGATCAGCAGTTCTGGGATCTGTTCGTCCGGCACCATGGCACTACGTTCGCCGGTGTGCCCTACACGTTCGAACTGCTCGACCGCGTCGGCTTCCCCCACATGACCCTGCCCGACCTGCGCTACATCACCCAGGCCGGCGGACCGATGCCGCCCGATCGGGTGCGACGCTACGCCGCGCTCGGTGAGCGCCGCGGCTGGGCGCTGTTCGTGATGTACGGCGCGACCGAAGCGACCGCTCGGATGGCTTACCTGCCGCCACATCTCGCGCAGACGTACCCGCAGGCCATCGGCGTTCCGATTCCCGGCGCCACTCTGACACTCGAACCGCTCGACGGCTGGTCCGACGACGACGCCGGCGAACTCACCTTCCACGGGCCCAACGTCATGATGGGCTACGCCGAGCGCATCGAGGATCTGACGCTGGGCCCCACGCTCGACGAACTGCGTACCGGGGACGTCGCCCGACGATGCGGGCCCGGGCTCTTCGAGATCATCGGCCGGACAAGCAGATTCGCCAAGATGTTCGGCCTGCGCATCGACCTGCAGCGACTCGAGCGAACCCTGGCTGAGCGCGGCGTGACCGCCCTGTGCACGGAGGCCGACGAGCGGCTCGTCGTCGTCGCCGAAGGCGCCCACGCCCCAGCCGACATACGCCGCCTGGTCGCCGCCGCCGCCAATGTTCCCGTGGGCGCGGTCGACGCCGTCGCCGTGCCCGAACTGCCGCTGCTCACATCGGGTAAGCCTGACTACACGACAGCGCGCACGCTCGTCGCCCCCCGCGCGGAGGCCGACGACGATCTGGCAAGTGTGTTCGCCGACGTGCTGCACCTCGACCCCTCCGAGGTCACCGACGACGCCACGTTCGTCGACCTCGGTGGCAACTCCCTGACCTACGTGACGATGTCGGTCCGGCTGGAGCGGATTCTCGGGCACCTGCCCGCGGATTGGCCACGGCTGCCGATCCGCGAACTCCGGCACCGACCCACCCCGCAGCCACGCTGGTGGCGCTCCTGGGGCAGCACCGTGGAAACCAGTGTCGCGCTGCGCGCACTGGCCATCGTCCTGGTCGTCGCGTCCCATGCCGAGCTGTTCGAGATGTGGGGTGGAGCGCACATCCTGCTCGGTGTCGCCGGCTACAACTTCGCCCGCTTCTGCCTCACGCCGCTCCCCCGCCCGGTACGCGTCCGACACCTTCGGGCCACCATCGGATGGATCGCCCTACCCGCGGTGGCATGGGTCGCCGTCGCGCTCGTGCTCACCGACGACTATCACGCGTCGAACCTGTTGCTGGCCAACAAGTTCCTCGGCCCCCATGACAGCATGACCGCGGGCCGGCTGTGGTTCGTCGAGGTACTGGTGTGGACGTTGGCGGCACTGGCCGTGCTGTTGTGGCTCCCGGTGGTCGACCGGGTGGAGCGTCGGTATCCGTTCGCGTTCGCGGCCGCGTTCCTCGCCGTCGGCATGGCCCTGCGCTACGACGTGCTGGGCATCGGACTGGGCCGTGATGCGTGGTTCACGATGCTCGCGTTCTGGTTCTTCGCCGCCGGTTGGGCAGCAGCGAAGGCGAGCACGCACCTGCAGCGTCTCGCGGTGACCGCGGTGCTGGTCGTCGGCGTGCACGGCTATTTCGGCTCCACCGTGCGTGAACTCCTGGTGACCGTGGGGTTGGTACTGCTGATCTGGCTGCCCGCCGTGCGGTGTCCCGCTGCGGTGGCGGTCGCCGCAGGTGCGGTCGCCGAGGCGTCGCTCTACATCTATCTCACGCACTTCCAGGTGTATCCGTTGTTCGGCACCCACAAGCTCTACGGCGTGATCGCCTCGATCGTCATCGGCATCGCGCTGACCGCGGTGATCACCCAGATCCGGCATCGGATGCGGGACCGCCGCATCACGAAACGGAGTCTGGCGCGGGCTCCCGCTCTGCGATGAGACCTTCCTGGGTCAGGGTGGCGGCGATGGCGCCGTCACCTCGGATCAGTGACGCCGTGACGACACCCCGGCCGCGAGCCGCTGCCGGGGAACGGCATTCGAGCACATTCCACTCGTCGGCCCTCAGCTCGCGATGGAACCACATCGAGGAATCCGTGGTTCCGCTGCGGTGCGTACGTGACCGCATCGAGTACCCGTGGACCCGCAGCGCCGGGTCGATCAGGTACACGTCGGTCACGTAGGCCGCCACCAGCGTGTGCAGCAACGGGTCGTCGCCGAGGTCGACCTCGGCGCGCCACCACAACCGTCGGACGAACTGTTCGCCGGCACCGTCGTCGACGAGTCTGAGGTCGAGTTCGTCGAGCGGCATGGACGGTGCCGGGCCGGCAGGTCCGGTGCGCGGCAACGCCTCTGAACCCTCGCCTACATCCCCGTACCCGTGCTCGGGGCCCGGCAGTGCCGCCGCGAACGAGACCGTCGCCGTCGTCAGCAGCCGCCCGTCCTGGGTGGCGTCCACCCGTCGCGAGGCGGCGGTGCGGCCGTCGAACACGCGGTGCACCGCGTAGTCCACGGTGGCGCCCGCGTCCCCGCCGCGGAGGAACTGCAGGTGCAGGGCGGTCGGCGCCTTCGCAGTCTCGACGGTGCGCGCGGCAGCGGCCAGGCTCTGCGCGACCAGCTGGCCGCCGTAGGCGCGCTTGCCGTCCGGGCCGCTCGCGCGGCCGCGCCAGTGGTCGTCGTCGACGGCGGTGACATCGAGCAGATCCAACAGCCGGCTCATGCGACGGCTCCCGCGGCGCGCAGTGCGGCGACCCGGTCCGCGTCGAGGCCCAACCAGTCGCCCAGCACCGTCGCGGTGTCGTCCCCGAGCGCCGGCGCGACGCCAGGCGGCGGATACGTCCCGTCGATCGCCATGGGCACGCCCGTCGCGGCGTATCGCCCGATGCGTGGCTGGTCGAGCACGGTGAAGAGCGGATTGGCCGTGACCAGTTCCGACGCGGCGGTCTCAGCGAACGTGCGGTAGCGCTCCCACAACACCGAGGTTGCCGCGAGCGCCGCAGCGATCTGCTCACCGGTGTGGCGGGCGAACCACCCGGCGAACAGCGCGTTCAGCGCGTCCCGGTGGGTGTAGCGCTGCCCCTCGTCGGTGAAGTCGGCGCCCAGCGAATCAGCAAGCGCGGCAACATCATCGGCGGTCCCGGTGAGTGCGGTGAGGTCACGGAAATGCCGGTTGGTCAACGCCACGATCATGAAGGCCGAGCCGTCGCTCCCGATGAAGTCACGCCCGTAGGTGCCGTAGACGGCATTACCGATCCGGCCCCGTGACGTGCCGCTGACCATCGCTTCGGTGAGAAGGCTGAGGTTGCTGGCCGTGGCCAGCGCGACGTTCTCCAGCGGGATCGTGACGTGCTGCCCCTCGCCCGTCATGTCACGGTGACGCAGGGCGGTGACCACAGCCAGCGCGGCGTAGAGCCCGCAGGTGACGTCCCAGGCCGGCAGCACGTGGTTGACCGGGGCCGCAGCATCGGGTGCACCCGTGACGAGCGGGAAGCCGATCCCGGCGTTGACCGTGTAGTCGACCCCGGTGCCGCCGTCGGCGCGTCCGGACACCTCGACCTGGATCAGGTCGGCTCGGAGGTCGCGCAGCGTCGCATAGGTATGCCAGTCGCGGCCGGTGACATTGGTGAGGAACACCCCGCTGTCGGCGATCAGGCGGGTCACGACGTCGTGCCCCGCGTCGGAACGCATGTCGACGGCCAGTGAGCGCTTGCCCTTGTTCAGCCCGGCCCAGTAGATGCTCTCGCCCGCGTCGGTCAGCGGCCAGCGGTGATAGTCGGCGGCGCCGCCGATCGGGTCGATCCGGACCACCTCGGCGCCCAGCTGGGCCAGCGTCATACCGGCCAGCGGCACCGCGACGAAGCTGGAGATCTCGACGATCCGCACCCCGGCCAGCGGCCGGTCAACAGTGACAGTCACGGCAGCCAAGTGTAGGGAGCGCTCAGACGAGCTCGATCGCCTCGGCGATCGACGGCAGCACCCGGCTGGGCCGGAAGGGGTAGCGTTCGACGTCCTCGATGGTCGTCGAGCCGGTGAGCACCAGGATGGTCTCCAGTCCCGCTTCGATGCCGGCCACGACGTCGGTGTCCATCCGATCCCCGACCATCACGGTGTTCTCCGAGTGCGCCTCGATCTGGTTGAGCGCGCTGCGGAACATCATCGGATTGGGTTTGCCCACGAAGTACGGCTCGCGGCCGGTCGCCTTGGTGATCATCGCAGCGACCGAGCCCGTGGCCGGTAGCGGACCCTCGGCCGACGGGCCACTGACGTCGGGATTGGTCGCGATGAAACGAGCGCCGCCCAGGATGAGCCGCACCGCTTTGGTGATCGCCTCGAAGGAGTAGGTGCGGGTCTCACCGAGCACCACGAAGTCGGGCTCGACATCGGTCATCGTGTAGCCGGCCTCGTGCAGAGCCGTGGTCAGGCCGGCCTCGCCGATGACATAGGCCGAACCGCCGGGCAATTGATCGGCCAGGAATGTGGCGGTCGCCAGCGCGGACGTCCAGATCGCGGACTCCGGGACGACCAGACCGGATCTCGCCAGCCGGGCTGCGAGGTCGCGTGGAGTGAAGATCGAGTTGTTGGTCAGGACGAGAAACGGTCGCTCGCGGTCGGCGAGGGTCTGCAGGAATTCAGCGGCCCCGGGGAGCGCGTGTTCCTCACGGACCAGCACGCCGTCCATGTCGGTCAGCCAGCACTGCGGTGCGGAGCGCATGCCCCCAGTCTGTCAGGCGCTCAGTGGCGGCGTCGACGCCCCAGTCGCGGCAGCGCGCCGGCGAGATCGCGGTAGGTGCCGGTGTCGAGGACCGCGGGCCAGGTGCTGCGGCCGCCACGATGCTCCCTGTCCAGCCGATGGCCCAACCACCGCAAGCTCATCGGCACCGCAAAGGCGTACAGCAGCAGATGCTCAGCCAGCGGGTCGCGGTGATAGCGCACCGTCGCACCACCGTCGGTGTAGCGGCGCACCAACCCGTCGACGTCCGCGACGTCGACGATCCGGTCGTGCAGCCCTTGGATCACCAGGATCGGCATGCTCGGGATCGCCTGTCCGAGACGCGTCATGTCGAAGATGTACCGCAGTTCGGGAAGGGCGAACAGTTCGTCGAAGGTGAGGTCGACGTAGTCGGCGATGTCCTTGTTACGGAGCCGGCGAATGGCCGAGCCCGTCGACATCTCCTCGATCTCGCGCAGCAGCGCCTTGCCCTCGTCGGTGGCGTGCCTGTCGACCACGGCACGCGCCTCCGGGAACACGTGCACCAGAGACGCGATCATCAGCGCAGCCAGACCCGCCCAGGGCGTCGAGTTCAGCCGTCGCGCAACGTTTTCGGGGTCCACGACGGGCGAGCCCAGCACCGCGCCGGCCACGTCGAGTTCAGGGGCGTAGTCCGAAGCCGCCTCGGCGGCCCATCCTGTGGCCAGCCCTCCGCCCGAATATCCCCACATCGCCATGCGGGCGTCCGGCGCCAAACCGAGCGCCTCATGGGACACGGCGGCGCGGAGCCCGTCGAGCACACGGAAGCCCGCCTCGTAGGGGGCGCCCCACATGCCCTCCAGCCCTTCGTGATCGGGGATCGAGACGGCCCATCCGCGCGCGAGTGCCGAGGAGATCGCGAGGAACTCGGCCTGCACGGATGCCCCGACGAGCTGCGAACCGAGACGCAGGGCATAGGACGGAAAGCAGCGTGCGGCGACGGCGTCGATGGCGCACTGATAGGACAGCACCGGGCAGGTCGATGCGTCCCGGCCTTTCGGCACCACGACCGTCGTCACCGCGACCTCGGGCCGGCCGTGCGCGTCGGTGCTCCGGTACATCAGCTGGGTCGCCGCCCCACGACGGATGCGACCGAAGAAGGCCAGCTGCACACGCCGCGAGCGAACCACCGTGCCCGGCTTCAGTTCGTCGATATCGGGCGGCGGATCGTAGAACGGGTCGTCACCCGGTTGTGGCACCGACGAGGACGAGCCCGTGCGGTCTGTCACGTCCTGCCCGTCGTCCACGCGTCGATCCATCCCTACTCCGGCAGCCGCAGCTCCGGCTTGTCGACCTCTTCGATGTTGACGTCCTTGAACGTGATGACGCGGACCTGCTTGACGAACCGGGCTGGTCGGTACATGTCCCATACCCACGCATCGCCGAGCCGCAGCTCGAAGTACACCTCGCCGTCGGCGTTGCGGGGCACCATCTCGACGCTGTTGGCCAGGTAGAACCGGCGCTCGGTCTCCACGACGTAGCTGAACTGCCCGACGATGTCCTTGTACTCGCGGTAGAGCGAGAGCTCCATCTCGGTTTCGTACTTCTCGAGATCTTCGGCACTCATCGGCTCAGCTGTCCTTCGCGTAGGTCATACAACTCCCGAGTCCACTGAACCCAGTGAACTCATCCTGTCAAAATCGTCGTCGCTGTGCCCCGCGGGTTCCCCCACGACGAGGCGTCGAACGTTGATGAACGAATAGCGGTGTTGGGTCGACGGCCCCAGCCGGGCCAGCGCCGCCCCGTGGGCCTGTGTGCTGTAGCCCTTGTGTTCGGCGAACCCGTAACCGGGATGCTCGTCGTCCATCGCGACCATCAACCGATCGCGACTGACCTTGGCCAGCACGCTCGCCGCCGCGATGCATGCCGCAGCAGCGTCGCCGCGGATCACCGGCAGCGACGGCGTCGGCAACCCGGGCACCCGGAAACCGTCGCTGAGCACGTAGCCCGGACGCAGCGGCAGGCCGGCCACCGCCCGTCGCATGCCCTCGATGTTCGCCACGTGCACGCCGCGCCTGTCGACCTCCACCGACGGGATGAACACGACGTGATAAGCGAGGGCGTAGCGCTTGATCAGCGGGAAGAGCCGTTCCCGCTCGGCCTCGCCCAGCTTCTTAGAGTCGTCGAGCGCGGCCAAGCTCTCCATGCGGTTGGGCCCGAGCACGCAGGCCGCCACGACCAGCGGGCCGGCACATGCACCTCGGCCCACCTCGTCGACGCCGGCCACCGGGCCGAGTCCGGCCCGGTACAGCGCCGATTCCAGGGTGCGCAGACCAGACGACCTGCGGATCACCATCCTCGGAGGCCACGCCGGCACTGTCGAGCCTCCCGCTAGCTCTGCGGATCCACCGAGCTCACGCCACCCCATCGCGACGGCGGCCACGCGATGAAGCGGGCCTTGCCGATCACGTTCTCGACGGGGATCGTGCCCGCGACCGGGTCGCCGGTGCACAGAACGCCGCGCTGCACGTCGGCAGGCTCGTTGGAGCAGTGTGCGCGGGAGTCCGCCGAGTGGGTGCGGTTGTCGCCCATCACCCACAGCCTGCCCTCGGGCACCGTCACCGGGCCGAACTCGTTGCCCAGGCACGGGTACACCGCCGGGTCGGCGTTCATCGTGTTCGGGTCGAGGTAGGGCTCGTTGAGCTTCTTGCCGTCAACCGTCAATCCCGTGGTCACGCGGCATTCGACGGTCTGCCCGCCGACCGCGATGATCCGCTTGACCAGGTCGTTTTCGTCGGGCGGGACGAAACCGATGAACGACAGCGCGTTCTGCACGGTGCGGATGGCCGGGTTCTCGGAACGGATCGACTTGTAGCCGATGCTCCAGTTGGGCGGACCTTTGAACACGACGACATCGCCGGGTTCGGGCTGGGAGAAGCGATAGGTCAGCTTGTCGACCATGATCCGATCGCCGACGCATCCGTTGCAGCCGTGCAACGTCGGCTCCATCGACTCCGAGGGAATCAGATAGGGCCGGGCGATGAACGTCAGCATGACGTAGTAGAGGACCACCGCAACGGTGATCAGGATCGCCGCTTCGCGCAGCGCTCCCCGCTTCTTCTTCTCCGGCTTGTCCTCGCCGGACTCCGGCGGGTCGAGCGTCTCGTCGGCGGACGTGTCGTCGGTCTCGGGGGTGTCCCTGGGTCCGGTCACGAGATCAGCGTAGCCACGAGCGAGCGTGACGCCGCGCTGATCACGGTCCGCCGAAGCGGTGTCAGCGCTTCTCCTTGATCTTCGCCTTCTTGCCGCGCAGCTCACGCAGGTAGTACAGCTTGGCCCGGCGCACATCACCGCGGGTGACGACATCGATGTGGTCGATGTTGGGCGAGTGCACCGGGAAGGTGCGCTCGACGCCGACGCCGTAGCTCTCCTTGCGGACGGTGAACGTCTCGCGGACACCGCCGCCCTGGCGTCGCAGCACGACACCCTTGAAGACCTGGATGCGCTCCTTGGAGCCCTCGATGACCTTCACGTGGACGTTGATGGTGTCACCGGGACCGAAATCCGGGACGTCGTCGCGCAGCGACGTCTGGTCGACGAAATCCAGCGTGTTCATCGGTCACACTTCCTCGGTGTCGGGCGGCTGCTGGCGGCGTCGCGGTGACGCGCGCAGAGCCTGGTGGTTCGGGCGTCTGGGGCCTGTCGTGCAGCGCGGCGACGGAGTACCGGCCGTGCACAGACAACTGCCCAATTGTGCCAGACGGGGCCCCGATCTCCGAAATCGGCGCCGATCCGGGCGGTGCGGACCCGTCACCCACGCTCGACGGGCGCGATGACACGGCGATGACCCAACCATGACCCAGCGGTGACGCCGTACCGTCGGCGAGCTTGCCAAGCAATGCCCAGCGGGTACACAGCCGTTACCCTGGACGGCACGGGTGTGCCGAGCGCCGACCCGTTCCAGGCACCAGGGTAGGCCCACACTCGGGAGGACGAGCGATGCGACCGCGGCCGTGGCAGCTGGCCAAGACCGCAGCTGGCCTGGGCGTTGTCACCGTAGCCCTGGGCGGCTGCCAGGCAGAACTGTACGGGTCGCGCGCGCACCCGGACGGTCCGCAACTGACGGTGATCGCGCCGGCGGGCACCGCCGAAGAGCTTCCCGAGCAGCCCGTCGACCAACCTGCCGCCGCCTTCCGCGGCCTTGCCGACCGTGAGCGGCAGGCGACGGCGACGGCGGCCGATGAGGGTGCCGACATCACCGCCGCGGTGTTGGACCGCAACACCGGCGAGCTGGTGACCAACGGCAACGACCGGCCCATCGCGATCGCCTCGGTGGTCAAGCTGTTCATCGCCGACGATCTCCTCCTCCAGGTGGCCAGAGGTCAGACGACGCTGTCAGCGGACGACCGCGACCTGCTCGACGTCATGCTGCGCTCCTCCGACGACAGCGCAGCCGAGGTGTTCTGGAACCGCAGTGGCGGTACCCGCGATCATCAACCGCGTGGTCAGCCGGTATGGGCTCACCTCGACGCGCCCACCCACCAACGGCCGCTGGTTCAACACGATGAGCACGACCACCGACCTGGTGCGCTATTACGACAAGCTCCTGGCGGGGACGGGCGGCCTGCCCGGCGAACAGGCCAGTGTCATCCTGTCGAATCTCGCCGCATCGACGCCCACCGCGCCCGACGGCATGGTGCCCGGCGGCGTGTATCCGCAACGATTCGGGATACCCGAAGGGCTGCCCGGCGATCCGGTCGCCGTCAAGCAGGGATGGATGTGCTGTGTGAACTCGGACTGGATGCATCTGTCCACCGGCGTGATCGGTCCCGACCGTCGCTATGTGATGGCCATCGGGTCGATGCAGGCATCGGACGCCGCGACGGCCCGCAAGACCATCACCGAGGCGGTCCGCACGATGTTCCCGGACGGCCGGATATGACGACCTCGAGGAGAGACATGCAGAGCTGGCCCCGGCATCGCGTGACGGCCTCGGCGCTGTGCGCCGCCGCGCTCGTGGTCGGCGGCTGCCAGGCGCAGTCGTCGGCACCCGAGCGCACCCAGTCGTCGGCGGTGGCGCCGCAGAGCAAATCGGTACCGCTGCCTGCCGCTCCCCCGACGCAGCCGTCGGCCGGCCTCGTCGATCTGGACGCCCGTATGCAGAAGGCCACCGATGACGCCGCGTCGGCCACGGGTGCAGACATCCGGACCGTGGTTCTTGACCGGACGACGGGGCAGGTGGTCTCCGATGGCGGTGATCGTCCCTTCCCGATCGCGTCGGTGGTGAAGTTGTTCATCGCCGACGACCTTCTCCTGCAGGTGGCCCAGGGCGAGACAACCCTGACACCGGCCGACCGGCAGCAGCTCGACATCATGCTGCGGTCCTCGGATGACAGTGCCGCACAGAACTTCTGGGATCGCAGCGGCGGTAACGCGGTCATCGGGCGAGTGGTGGCCCGGTACGGGTTGACCGGCACGACGGCGCCGTACAACGGGCACTGGGACGTGACGCAGAGTACGGCGAACGACCTCGTGCGCTACTACGCCAAGCTGCTCGACGGCAGCGGTGGGCTGCCCCGCGAGCAGGCCGACATCATCCTCGGCAATCTGGCGCAGTCCACACCGACCGGCACAGACGGATATCCGCAGCGCTTCGGCATCCCCGAGGGCCTCGACGCCGAACCCGTCGCAGTCAAGCAGGGTTGGTTCTGCTGTTGGAACGGCGGCAACCAACTCCATGTGTCGACCGGGGTGATCGGTGCCGACCGCCGCTATGTGATGGCGATCGGTTCGCTGGACCCGACGAGCGAGGCGGGCGCCCGTAAGGACATCACCGAGGCCGTCGAGACGATGTTCCCCGGCGGCAGGATCTAGACCGCCGTCCGCGCTCAGTCCAGCAGGTCGGGCCGTCGTTCCCGGGTGCGTTCGAGGCCCTGCTCCCGTCGCCACGCGGCAATGCGGGCGTGATCACCTGAGCGCAGGACGTCCGGCACCTCGAGATCGCGCCACACAGCAGGCCGGGTGTAGCTCGGCCCCTCGAGAAGGCCGCCGACCGATTCGGAATGCGAGTCGTCCCGGTGGGACTCGGGATTGCCGAGCACCTCGGGCAGCAGCCGCAGAACGGCTTCGATCATCACCACAGCCGCCGACTCACCGCCCGGCAGGACGTAGTCACCGATGGACACTTCTTCGACCCGCATGCGCCGGGCAGCGTCGTCCATCACCCGCTGATCGATGCCCTCGTACCGGCCGCACGCGAACACGAGATGCTTCTCCGCCGTCCAGCGCTGCGCTACCTTCTGCGTGAACAGCCGACCTGCCGGGCTGGGTACCACGAGAAGTGTTTCAGCAGAACAGATCTCGTCGAGCGCCTCACCCCACACGGGGGCTCGCATGACCATGCCGGGACCGCCACCGTAGGGGGCGTCGTCGACGGAGCGGTGGACGTCGTGGGTCCAGCGGCGCAGATCGTGCACCGCCACGTCGACGATGCCGGCGTCGATTGCGCGCCCGGGCAGGGACTGCCGCAGCGGATCGAGGAATTGCGGGAAGATCGAGATCACGTCGATGCGCATGCGGGGTGCCTCTTCAGCTCAGGTCGAGAAGACCTTCGGGCGGGTCGATCACCACGGACTGCTCGGCGAGTGCCACCGACACCACGATCGCGGATACGAACGGCACGAGCAGCTCGCCGCCGTCCTCCCGCGTCACCGCCAGCAATTCGCCTGCGGCAGTGTGCAATACCTCAGCGACCCGGCCGACGATCACGCCGGCGACGGTCGACACGGTGAGCCCCTCGAGTTGGTGGTCGTAGAACTCGTCGGGGTCGTCGATCGGCGGCAACGTCTTCGCGTCGACGAGGAACAGCGTGCCCCGCAACGCATCTGCGGCGTCGCGATCGCCGACACCGTCGAGCCGGATGAGGAGCCGATCGCCGTGACTGCGCACCGACTCGATCCGATACTCGCGCTCGCCTCCCCCGCGCGGCGCCCGGCCGCGCAGGGTGGCGCCGGAGACGAACCGGCCGTCCGGGTCATCGGTACGGACGTCGACGGCGATCTCACCGGTCACGCCGTGGGCCTTGACCACGCGCCCGACCACGAGGTCCATCTACTGGTCGGTGTCCACCACGTCGACGCGGATACCGCGGCCGCCGATACCGGCGACCAGGGTGCGCAGCGCGGTCGCGGTGCGTCCGCCACGGCCGATGACCTTGCCCAGGTCATCGGGGTGCACGTGCACCTCGACCGTGCGTCCGCGGCGGTTGGTCACCATGTCGACCCGCACATCGTCGGGGTTGTCGACGATCCCGCGAACAAGATGTTCGACGGCGTCGACGACGACTGAACTCACGGCTTCGCTCAGCTTTCAGTGGCGCCGGCGACGGTGGCGTCTTCGCCCTCGGCGGCGGCCTCGGACTTGTCGGCCGATCCGGACGGATCCGCGGTGGCCTCGATGTCAGAGGCTTCCTTCTTGGCGGCCGGCGCCTTCTTCTTCTTCGGCGTGGTGGCCTCGGTGGACGGGCCGCCGTCGGCCTCGGCCAGCGCGGCGTTGAACAGGTCCAGCTTGGAAGGCTTGGGCTCCTTGACCTTCAGCGTGCCCTCGGCGCCCGGGAGGCCCTTGAACTTCTGCCAGTCACCGGTGATCTTCAGCAGCGCGAGCACGGGCTCGGTGGGCTGAGCGCCCACACCCAGCCAGTACTGGGCGCGCTCGGAGTCGACCTGGATGAGGCTCGGCTCTTCCTTGGGGTGGTACCGGCCGATCACCTCGATGGCGCGACCGTCGCGGCGGGTGCGCGCGTCGGCGACGATGATGCGGTACTGCGGATTGCGGATCTTGCCCAGACGGGTCAGCTTGATCTTGACAGCCATGAAGAAACACTCCTACTGAGGTGCCACGCTGCAATTCGGCGATACAGGCGGGTTGCCTGATCCGGTTTTGCCTTACGTGTGTGACCGTCGCGGGGCCGGAGTCCCGGACAGACAACCGCTCATTGTGCCAGAGGGCAGGGCGCGAACAGAAATCGTCACAGGAGCTTGTCGAAGCACTTCTCTTCGACCCGCTTGCTCATCCGCCACCCGTCTTCGGTGCGGACGAACTCGTCGACGTACCAGATGCCGACGAAGTAGATCTGACCAGAATCGCCGCCCATCATCATCGGGTTGAAGCAGATCGCGCGCGAGGTGGCGGTGTCACCCGAGATGCGGATGTCGACGTTGCCCAGCATGTGGTAGTAGATCGGGAAGTTCGGCAGCACCTCCTTCAGCCAGGCCTTGACCTCGGGGAAGCTCCCCTCGATACCGCCGGCGACGCTGTAGTCGATGTACGCGTCGGGAGTGAACACCGCGTCGAGATCGTCGAAGCGCTTCTGGTCGATCGCAGTCGAATAGTCGACCAGCAATTGTTGGATCTCCAGCCGATCGGAGATCTCCTCGAGGCTCAACATTCTTCGATTGAACACGATCGAGATGTCCGGTTAGGCTCGGCCGCCATGATGAGGCTTCTTGCGTGCCTGACGGTGATCGTGGGTGCGGTCGGGGGGTGTGAGCGCTCCTCATGCCGCCGCGACGCCGATCGCCGGGGTGAGCCAGCCCGCGGGCAGCGTTCCGATCCCGGCCGGCCCCGCCGAGGCGTGGATCGTCGCCGATATGGACACCGGCGCAGTGCTCGCGGGCCGCGAGGAGAACACGCGGTTCGCACCCGCCAGCACGATCAAGGTGCTGCTGGCGCTGACTGTGCTCGACGAGTTGCCGCTGGACGCGACGATCGTCGCCAACGAGGCCGACACCGCGGTCGAGTGCAACTGCGCGGGCGTGACACCGGGGATGACGTACACGGCTCGCCAGCTGCTGGAGGCGCTGCTGCTCGTCTCGGGCAATGATGCCGCCAACACGCTGGCGACCATGCTGGGCGGCCGCGAGGTGGCGACGGCGAAGATGACCGCGAAGGCCGTCAGCCTCGGCGCGCTGGGCACCACTGCCGGTTCGCCGTCGGGGATCGACGGTCCCGGGATCGACATCTGGTCCACACCGCACGATCTCGCGGTGATCTTCCGCGCCGCGATGGCCAACCCGGTGTTCGCCCAGATCACCTCCCAGCCCACCGCGGTCTTCCCCACCCGCACCGGCAACGTCGTGCTGGTCAACCAGGACGAGTTGCTGCATCGCTACCCGGGCACCTTCGGCGGCAAGACCGGTTACACCGACCTCGCGCAGAAGACGTTCGTCGGCGGCGCAGAGCGCGGCGGGCGGCATCTGGTCGTCGCGCTGATGCACGGGCTCGTCAGGGAAGGCGGACCGACGTACTGGGATCAGGCAGCCGCGCTGCTCGACTGGGGTTTCGCCCTGGGCCCGAACGCGGGCGTCGGCACGCTGTAGCGCGATTTCGGCGTGGTTGCCGTCGCTCAGCGTCGATCAGCACGCCGAAATCGCTACCCGACGGTGACCTGACCGAGTCCTCCCGTGGGTAGCGTCGCCCATCGTGCGGCGTGGATTCGCGGGGCTGGTGTGCGCCCTCGGTACGACGGTGGCCGCGGTGACGCTCGTCGTACCCGCCGCCCCGGTTGGTGCCCAGCCCAGTGCCGAACCCGCAGCGGCACAAGCGCTTCCACAAGGCCCGGCGCAAGCGTGGCTGGTCGCTGATCTGGACACCGGCCGGGTGCTGGCCAGTCGCGATCCGTACGGCCGCTACGCACCGGCCAGCACGATCAAGCCCCTGCTCGCGATGGTGGTGCTCGATCACCTGCGACCGGACAACTTCGCCCGGGCCAACTCGTCACACGACGACGTCGAATGCTCGTGCGTGGGGCTCAAACCCGGGCAGGCCTACACCACCACGCAGTTGCTCTCGGCGCTGCTGATGGTGTCGGGCAATGATGCGGCGAACATGCTCGCGGACATGCTCGGCGGGCAACAGGCGGCGGTGGCGGCGATGAACCGCAAGGCCGCGCTCGTCGGCGCCCGCAGCACGAAGGCCTCGTCACCGTCGGGCCTGGACGGACCCGGCTGGGAGTCGATCACCTCGCCCCACGATCTCGCGGTGATCTACCGTGCGGCGCTGCAGTACCCGCTCATCGCCCAGATCATGCGATCGCCCACCGCGCCGTTCCCGGGCAAGACCCTGCACAACCAGAATGAGCTGCTGAGCCGCTACCCCGGCGATCTGGCGGGCAAGACCGGCTTCACGAACCTGGCCCGCAAGACCTACGTCGGAGTCGCCCAGCGTGGCAGCAAGCGGCTGGTCGTGGTCCAGATGTACGGCAGCGGTGACCTCTACGGACAAGCCATCGACCTGTTCGACTACGGCTTCCGCCAGCCCTAGGCTGACCGGGGTGGACACCGGTGCCGCCGAGCAGATCGATCGGCGCCTCGCGCCGTGGACCGCCCACCTCGGCGCCGACCTGACGGCCTACCGCAACCACGTGCTGCGGGTCCTTGCGTATTGCGATGCGCTGCATGCCATCTCCCCCGCCGCCGGCACCGAGCCCGTGCCCTCGTCCACCGAGACGTATCTGACCGCGGCCGCGTTCCACGATCTCGGCATCTGGTCGGCAGGCACCTTCGACTATCTGGCGCCGTCGGCCGAGCTGGCCCGCACCTGGCTCGCCGAGCACGGCGCGGAGGAGCTCACCCCGCTCGTCACCGAGATGATCGTCGAACACCATCGGATACGGCGCGCCGGACCGCCGACCGCCCCGGTGGAGATCTTCCGCCGCGCCGATGCCGTCGACGTGTCGTTTGCAGTGGTGCGCTTCGGTATCCCCCGTTCGTCCTGCCGCGCCGTCCGCAGACAGTGCCCGGACGCGGGCTTCCACGCGCGGCTCGTCTCGCTGACGCTGGCCCACGCCCGACGTCACCCCAGCTCTCCGCTGCCGATGTTCAGGTGGTGACACCCGGCGAAGGGAGGCCCCCATCGCGCGCTGCCAGCAAGTAAGGTCGCCCTAACTTGCGCCGCGTGGTGTGGTGCGCCGACCGAGGGAGCAGTCGTTGGCCGTCCAGCCCGAGTTCTCGCTGATCGTCGGATATGGCACCGACATGGGCAACGCCGAAGACGCCGCGTTGTCTTTTGCGGAGGCTTGTGTCGCCGCAGGTATCGGCGCCGAGGCTCGCGAACTCAACCAGATCGACATCGACGAACTGGGTGCGGTCAGCCATTTCGTCGCGGTCACCTCGACCTTCGGCGACGGCGAGTTCCCCGACAACGCCGCGCTGTTCTGGGAGTCACTCGCAGTCAGCGACACCCCGCTCGGTCACCTGAGCTTCGCGGTACTGGCTCTCGGCGACATCGGCTACGACCTGTTCTGCAACGCCGGCAAACTGCTCGACGAGAGGCTCGAAGCGCTGGGCGCCACTCGGCTGACCGCACGTATCGACATCGACGGCCCCTATGAGCGCCACGCCGCAGCGTGGACCACCGACGTCGTCAAGCTGCTGCACGCCGCACACACCCCGGCCGCCGCGCCGCCGCCGCCCGGCGAGCTCGCCGGCCGAGATCGGCACCACCCTGTGGCGACCCGGTGCAGGGTCAATCGCGTTCTCTCAGCGGCCGATCCGGACCGCGAGGTCCGCCACTACGAGGTCGACATCACCGGGTCGGGCATCACGTACTGCGCCGGTGACTCTCTGGCGGTGTACGCCCCCAACGATCCCGTGCTCGTCGACGCGCTGCTCGCCGCACTCGCCGCCGGGCCCGATCACCTCGTCGCAGGCTACGACGAACCACTGGGCACCCTGCTCACCGAACGCCTCGAGATCCGGACCCCATCGCGCGCACTGCAGGCCCTCGTCGCCGCGCGCACCCACGACGCGCGGGCGGCCGCGGAACTGCGCGCCGAGCCGACCGCGGCACCGGGCTCGTGGTGCTACGGCAAAGACGTGCTCGACCTGGTGCGGCTGGCCGATCTCGACGTCGACGACGTGGTCGACACCCTGCGCCCCTTGCAGTTTCGCGACTACTCGATCGCGTCGAGTCCGTCGGTGCATGCCGACAGCGTGCACCTGACCGTCGCCACCCTCCGCTACACCTGCGACGGCCGCCGCCACGGAGGTGTCGCGTCGACCTTCCTGGCCGACCGGGGAGACCGGCTCACGGTGCAGCTACGGCCCAATCACGCGTTCCGCCTGCCGGATCCGGACGTTCCCATCATCATGGTCGGTCCCGGAACGGGTGTCGCACCGTTTCGAGGCTTCCTCCAGGAGCGCCAGGCCACGGGTGCGTCCGGTGGGTCGTGGCTGTTCTTCGGAGATCGCAGACGCGCCACCCACTACCTCTACGGCGAGGAACTGGAGGCGTTCGTTCAGGCCGGCACGCTGACCCGGCTCGATCTGGCGTTCTCCCGGGACACGGACACGAAAGTCTACGTGCAGCACCGTATGCGAGAGCGCGGTGCAGACCTCTTCGCGTGGTTGAGCGAGGGGGCGCATCTGTACGTGTGCGGCGACGCCGATCGGATGGCCCGCGACGTGGACGCCGCGCTGCACGAGATCGTCGCCGAACACGGCGGGCTCGACGCCGAGGGCGCCCACGCATTCGTCAACGACCTGGTGAAGTCGCACCGCTACGTGCGCGACGTGTACT
This sequence comes from Mycobacterium kyogaense, assembly GCF_036946525.1. Taxonomy (GTDB): domain Bacteria; phylum Actinomycetota; class Actinomycetes; order Mycobacteriales; family Mycobacteriaceae; genus Mycobacterium; species Mycobacterium kyogaense_A. The sequence goes on from NZ_JAQIIY010000037.1 coordinate 27,460, forward strand.
AGCGCGTGACGCGCCCGCGCAGCACGACGCGATCAGGCGCCGCTAGCACGCCGGCACCTGTTCTCGGATCGTCTGTGTAACAGACGAAGTCGGCGGACGCACCGTGTTCCAGGCCAGGCCGGCGCAGCCATTCCCTGGCATCCCAACAGGCCGCGCCCAGCGCCTCGGTCGGCGTCATACCGATGCCCTTGAGCGCTTCCACTTCCTCGGCGATACGACCGTGCGCCACGGCGCTGCCCGCATCCGAGCCCGCGTAGATGGGCACGCCCGCCTCCCGTGCGGCCGCGATGCGCTCGCCGCACGTGGCGTAGAGGGCGCGCATGTGCCGCTGATAGCGCGGGTACTTGTAGGCGGCAGCGGCGATGTCAGGAAAGTTCTCGATGTTGATCAGCGTCGGCACCAGTGCCGTGCTGTACTCGACCATCAGGTCGATCGTGTCCTCGGTGAGCCCCGTGCCGTGTTCGATACAGTCGATGCCTGCGCGGATCAGACCGGGCAGCGCGTCCTCACTGAACACGTGAGCCGTCACCCGGGCGCCGTGGGCGTGCGCGGCGTCGATCGCCTCCTCGAGAACATCGTCAGACCACAGCGGCGCCAGATCGCCGGTGTCGCGGTCGATCCAGTCGCCCACGATCTTCACCCACCCGTCCCCGCGGCGCGCCTGCTCGGCGACCGCCTGGGGCAGCTGGTCTTCGTCGGCCAGTTCGGCGGCGAAGCCCCGCTGGTAGCGCTTGGGTCGGGCGATGTGACGCCCGGCTCTGATGATCCGCGGCAGGTCGTCACGCTCGTCGAGAATTCGCGTGTCCGTGGGGGATCCGGCGTCGCGCAGCAGCAGGGCGCCAACCTCACGCTCGACGAGCGCCTGCTCGATCGCCTCGTCGAGCGGGATCTCACCCTCGGGCCCGAGCCCGACGTGGCAGTGCGCGTCGACGAGGCCGGGCAGGATCCAGCCTCCGTCGAAGACCGTCTCGGCGCCGGCGACCGGTTCAGCGGACAGGCGCCCGCGCCGCCCACCCCCTTCGGGCGAGCCCTCATCGACGATCCACCACTCGACGGGTTCCCCGTCAGGCAGCCCACGCCCGCGGACGTGCAGCGCCGCGGCCATCAGTTCTTCGGGAACTTCAGCTTCGACAGGTCGATGTCGGCCAGGCCCGGCGGTAGTTCGTCGAGGCCCTTGGGCATGTTGGACAGGTCGGGGAAGCCGGCGGGCAGGCCGCCCATCCCCGCACCGAGCGGGTTGCGGTTCTTGGCCGGCGTCGGCCCGCGACCACCCTTCTTCTTACCCGCCTGCTTGTTCTTGCCCTTGCCCGCTTTGCGGGTGTTCTTGCGGCCGAACGGCATTCCCATCTGGCCGGCCATCTGCGACATCATCTTGCGCGCCTCGAAGAAGCGGTCCACCAGCTGATTGACCTCGGCAACGGTGACGCCGGAGCCGTTGGCGATGCGCAGCCGCCGGGAGGCGTTGATGATCTTCGGGTCGGTGCGCTCAGCCGGTGTCATGCCGCGGATGATGGCCTGCACCCGGTCGAGCTGGCTGTCGTCGACGGCGGCCAGCGCGTCCTTCATCTGGCCGGCACCGGGCAGCATGCCCAGCAGATTGCCGATCGGGCCCATCTTGCGGATCATCAGCATCTGCTCGAGGAAATCCTCCAGCGTCAGCTCGCCGCTGCCGATCTTGGCGGCCGTCGCCTCGGCTTGCTCCGCGTCGAAATGCTGCTCGGCCGCCTCGATCAGACTGAGCACGTCGCCCATGCCGAGGATGCGGCTGGCCATCCGGTCCGGGTGGAAGACGTCGAAGTCCTCGAGCTTCTCGCCGCTGGACGCGAACAGGATCGGCACACCGGTGACTTCGCGCACCGAGAGCGCGGCGCCACCGCGGGCGTCACCGTCGAGCTTGGTCAGCACGACGCCGGTGAAGCCGACACCCTCGCGGAAGGCATCAGCGGTGGTGACGGCATCCTGGCCGATCATCGCATCGAGGACGAACAGGGTCTCGTCGGGCGTCACGGCGTCGCGGATCGCGGCGGCCTGACTCATCAGCTCCTCGTCGATACCGAGGCGGCCCGCGGTGTCGACGATCACCACGTCGTAGTGCTTGGCCTTGGCTTCGGCCAGACCGGCGGCGGCCACCGCGACCGGATCGGCTGTGCCCTTGACCTCGGCGGCGCCGGGCGCGGTACCCGGATGCGGCGCGAACACACCGACCCCGGCGCGTTCGCCGACGATCTGCAGCTGATTGACCGCACCGGGACGCTGCAGGTCACAGGCCACGAGCAGCGGCGTGTGCCCCTGGCCCTTGAGCCACTTGGCGAGCTTGCCCGCCAGCGTGGTCTTACCCGAACCCTGCAGGCCCGCCAGCATGATCACCGTCGGAGGGTTGCGCGCGAACGCGAGCTGGCGCGTCTGACCGCCGAGGATCGCGATGAGCTCCTCGTTGACGATCTTGACGACCTGCTGGGCGGGGTTCAGCGCACCCGAGACCTCGGCGCCCTTGGCGCGGTCTTTGATGTGGGAGACGAACTGACGCACGACGGGCAACGACACGTCGGCTTCGAGCAGGGCCAGCCGGATCTCGCGGGCCGTCGCGTCGATGTCGGCATCGGTCAGCCGGCCCTTGCCGCGCAGGCCCGACAGGGCACCGGTCAACCGGTCGGACAGGGATTCAAACACCTCGTCAGCCTAACGGTCGCCCGGTCGCTGCGAGAAAGCCGCGCTGAGCTCTGGTCGCGCGCGACCCCCACCCGTTACCGTGAGGGCCATCCGACAAGCCCGCGGAGGTTCTGTGACAGCGATCGACGTGCCCCTCACCACAGCGCCCCGGGACGCCGGCGCCCCCCGGGGCGAGGTCACCCACATCAGCCAGTGCACATTGTGTGAGGCGCACTGCGGGCTGCACGTCACCGTCACCGACGGGCAGGTCACCCGCATCGAGGGCAACCCCGACGACGTCCTGTCCCACGGCTACATCTGTCCCAAGGCCACCGCGATGGGTGGACTGCACCACGATCCCGATCGGGTGCGCACCCCGCTGCGCCGCGTCGGGGACGGCTTCGTGCCGGTCGGCTGGGACGAGGCGTTCGCCGAGATCGGCCGCCGGCTTCGTGCGGTGCGAGCCAGGAGCGGTAGCCACGCGCTGGGCATGTACCTGGGCAACCCGGCCGCCCACAGCTCCGGCTCGGCCTACGGCTTCCTCCTGAGCCGTGCGCTGCGCACCCCCAACTTCTTCACCGCATCGTCGATCGACCAGATGCCGCACGAATTCGCGGCGTGGAAGGTGTTCGGTTCCAACGCACTGATCCCGGTCACCGATATCGACCGCACTCAGCGCCTGGTGATCCTCGGCGCCAATCCCGCGGTCTCCAACGGGTCGCTGTCGATCATGCCGGGCGCCAAACGACGGATCCGGGCGATCCGCGAACGCGGCGGCACGGTCGTCGTCGTCGACCCGCGCCGCACCGAGACCGCGCGCCTGGCCGACCAGCACGTCGCGGTCCGCCCCGGCGGCGACCTGTTCCTCCTGCTGGGGATGCTGCACGTGTTGCTTGCCGAAAAGCTCTGCGACACAACCGCCGTCGCTGTGCAGGCGACGGGGATCGCCGAGCTGGCCGACCTCGTCGCGGAGGCGACGCCGGAGGCGATGGCCCCGCGGGCCGGGGTCGACGCGGAGGTGATCCGCACGCTGGCCCGCGAGCACGCCGCGGCGGAATCGGCGGCGATCTACGCCCGCATCGGCATCTGCCAGCAGCCGACGGGCACTCTGGTCAGTTGGCTGGTGATGGTGCTGAACGCAGTGACCGGCAACCTCGATCGCGCGGGCGGCACCATGTTCACCACCCCCGTCGCGGACGTGCCGAGGCTGGCCAAACGGATACCGTTTCGGCCTGGCAGCTACACCGACCGGTCGGGTCGCTATCGTTCGTTCCGCTCGGAGCTGCCCGCCGTCGTGATGGCCGACGAGATCCTCACCCCCGGCCCCGGTCAGATCCGCGCCATGATCACCTACGCCGGCAATCCGGTGTCGTCGATCCCGCAGCGCGGCCGGCTCGACGATGCGCTGGACTCGCTGGACTTCTACGTGGCGGTCGACATGTACGTCACCGAGACCACCCGGCACGCCGACTTCATCCTGCCGCCGGTGTCGCCGCTCGAGCGTGACGACGTCAGCCTGCTCACACCGGTGTTCCAGGTGCGCAACACCGTTCGCTTCCAACACCGTTCGTTCGACGCGCCGTCCGATGGCATCGAGGACTGGGAGATCCTGACACGCCTGACGCTCGAGCTGCTGCCGCGGCCGCTGCGGTCACTGCCCGGCTCTCTGCGGTCACGGCTGATCTCGGCGATCAACCCGTTGCGCCTGGCGGCAGTCGCCGTGGCGACCGGGCCGCACGGCCGACTCCGCAAGGGCCGCAAGGGCATCACGATGCGGCAGATCCGCTCCAGCTCCGGCGGTGTCGATCTCGGCCCGCTGCGGCCGCGGTTGCGTGAGGTGATCGCCACGGACGACCGTCGCGTGCATCTGGCCCCAGCCGAGTTCGTGACGGCGGCGCGCGCCCACCTGTCGGATACCGACCCGGCGCCCACCGACGGTTACGACCTGCAGTTGATCGGTCGCCGGCAGCTGCGGAGCAACAATTCCTGGCTGCACAACGTGCCGTCGATGACGGGCGGCAGCAACCGGTGCACGGTCCTGATGAACCCCGACGACGCGGCGGCCCGCGGCCTGGCCGACGGCGACACCGTGAGCGTCGCCTCCGCGGTCGGCAGCATCGAGGTCCCGATCGACGTCACGGCCGACATCCGCGCCGGAACCGTTGCGATACCGCATGGTTGGGGCCATCGCGATACCGGGTGGCGCCACGCGCGTACGTTGGCCGGCGCCAACGTCAACGCCCTGCACGACCCCGCTCTCGTCGACACCTTCACCGGCACCGCGGCAGTCAACGGCACGTGGGTGTCGGTGACCACCGCGGGGTGACGGCCTAGCTGGCTTCCTCGACGGCAGGCGGCGGCGCGGGCAGCACCGCGAACAGCTCCCGGTCCAGTGTCTGCCGCACCGCGCCGTCGGGTGGCAGCACGACGCCGAACGCGTCGACGACCGAGGAACCCAGCGTCGTCACCTTCGCCCAGGCGATGTCCACCCCGTTGCGCTCGAACACCGCGGTCAGCGCGCTCAACAGCCCGGCGCGATCGGTGGTCCGGATCTCCAGCACCGTGCGCCCGGCCTCGTCGGTGTCGTGCCACAGCACCCGCGACGGCGCGGCAGGAGCGTGGATGGGCACAGCCGGCCGAATCTCACCGGCACGACCCGCCGCCTGCGGATCACCCTTCTTCTCCAGCGAGGAGACCACGTCGAGATCGCCGTCGAGGGCCAGGATCAACTGCTGGCGCAGCAGCTCGGCGGCCGGCGGCGAACCGAAATGAGGCGAGACGACGAACGTGTTGACCGCAGATCCGTTGTGCCCGTTGACTGACGCCGAATGCACCCGTAGCGAATTCAGCGCCAGCACACCAGCGGCCTTCGACAACAGTCCGCGCTGATCCGTTGCGATCATCGTGACGGTAAAGATGTGCGGACTGTCGCCGGGTGCCAGCTCCACGTGCACCCCGGGTTGGCCGGCCATCTCCAGGAAGCGAGGATCGATCGGATCCGGTTGCGGCAGAGGCTCCCCCGCCATGACCAGTCGGCACCGCCGGACCAGGTCTCCCAGCAGCGAAGCCTTCCAATCACCCCACACGCCGGGACCGGTGGCCAGGGAATCGGCTTCGGCCAATGCATGCAGGAGCTCCAGCACCGTCAGATCCCCGCCCATCGCGTCGACGACGGCCGAGATCGTCGCTGGGTCCTGCAGGTCGCGTCGGGTCGCGGTGTGCGGCAACAGCAGGTGATACCGGACGACGGCAGACAGGATCGTGATGTCCGACGGCCACAACCCCAGCCTCGTGCCGATCTGATGCGCCAGCTCGGCACCGATCACGCTGTGGTCGCCGCCGCGCCCCTTGCCGATGTCGTGGATCAGCGCACCGAGAACCAGCAGGTCGGGCCGGGCGACGCGGGTGGTCAAAGCGCTTGCCCGCGATACGGTTTCGACAAGATGACGATCCACGGTCCAGATGTGCACGACGTCACGTGGCGGCAGGTCGCGCACCGCTCCCCACTCCGGGAAGAGCCGGCCCCACAGCCCCGTACGGTCGAGGGCCTCGATGGTGCCGACCGCCGAGGGTCCTGCGGCGAGCATCACCAGCAGGTCCTTGAGCGCCTGGCGCGGCCACGGTGTGCGCAGTTCTGGCGCTGTTTCCACCAGCCGGCTCAGCGTCGAGGCCGCCATGGGCAGGCCGGTGGTCGCCGACGCGGCCGCCACCCGCAGGATGAGCCCGGGATCGCGTTCCGGACGCGCGTCTCTGGCGAGGATGACTTCGCCGTTGAACTCGATGACTCCCTCGTCGAGCGGCCGGCGCACCGGGCGGCGCAGTGCCGACAGGCCGCGGCGTGGCAGCGCGTTGCCTGCGGTGCGGATGCCGGCGTCGACGTAGTAGCTGACCGTGCGGGCGGCGTCGGACAGCATGCGGGCCAGATCGAATCGGTCCCCGATGCGCAGCGACGCCCCGATCTCGTCGGCGTGCTGGGCCAGCAGCAGCTCCCGGCCGCGTCCGGCGACGCGATGCAGTTCGGTGCGCACGTTCAGAAGAGCTAAGTGCGCTTCGCCCAGGGTCTCGGTGGGTGAAGCCAGTGATCGGCTGGGATACACGTCGGCCAGCTGCGCGATGGCCAGTGCGTTGAGCAGCTGGACGTCGCGCAGACCTCCGCGACCGCACTTGAGGTCGGGTTCGGCACGGTGTGCGATCTGGCCGCTGCGCTGCCACCGGGCCCGGGTGTGTTCGACGAGTTCCTCGAAGCGCGAACCGATCCCCGTCCGCCACTGCCTGCGGGCGCCGCCGATCAGCAGTGCTGAGAGGTCGGCGTCGCCGGCGATGTGACGCGCCTCGAGCATCGCCAGCCCGGCCGACATGTCGTCGGCGGCGACGCGCAGGGCTTCGGGCACCGTGCGCACGCTGTGGTCGAGGCGAATGTTGGCGTCCCACAACGGATACCACAGCAACTCGGCGACTTCGCCCACGATGTCGGCCGGCATGTTGTCGTGCAGCAGCATCAGATCGAGATCGGAGTACGGGAGGACTTCACCGCGGCCCAGACCCCCGGTGGCGACGATGGCGAATCCGCTGCTGGCGGTGATCCCGATGTCGTTCGCCTTGGTGGTGAGCCAGAAATCGTAGAGATCGAGCAGGGCGTCGCGCAGCGCCGCCGAGTCCAAGCGGGCTCCCCCGGCCCGCAGTTGCTCGACGGCCGCTGTCAGATCGGTTGCGGGACTTGACGATCCCGCCGCCGGACGCACCCAACGGGGTGCGCCGGCGGCGGGTCGCGGTGTCTGTTCTGTCATGAGTTGTCCTCCCGGCACTTGACGATCCAGCGCACCCGGCGCAGGCCGGGAGACGACTCGGTGTTCGACTGCTCTGTCAGAGAGCGTCGGCTCCCCTCTCGCCGGTGCGCACCCGCACCACGGTCTCGACCGGGCTCACCCAGACCTTGCCGTCACCGATCTTTCCGGTGCGCGCGGCCTGCACGATGACGTCGACGACCTTGTCCACGGCGGCGTCGTCGACGACGACCTCGACGCGGACCTTCGGCACGAAGTCCACCGAGTACTCCGCCCCGCGGTACACCTCGGTGTGGCCCTTCTGCCGACCGTAGCCCTGAACTTCGCTGACGGTCATGCCGAGGATGCCCGTCTGTTCCAAACCGGTCTTGACATCTTCGAGTGTGAACGGCTTGACGATCGCAGTTATCAGCTTCATATCCCTTATCCCTCCACGCCTGGGTGACGACCGAGTGCCGAGCCTCCGCCGACCGATGCGAAGTCGTAGGCGGTTTCAGCGTGCTCCGATTCGTCAGCCCCGGTGGATTCATCCTCCTCGCTGAGCCGAAGTCCGACGGTGTACTTCACTATCAGAGCCAAGATAGCTGTCCCGATGGCCGAGTAGAGCAGAACCGCTCCCGCACCGACGGCCTGACGCCACAGCTGGTCGAAGCCGCCACCGTAGAAGAGTCCGGCCACACCAGCGCCGGTCTCCGGCGCGGCGACCAGCCCGACGAGCAGGGTGCCGACGATGCCGCCGACCAGGTGGACGCCCACCACGTCGAGCGAGTCGTCATATCCCAGTTTGTATTTCAGGCCGACAGCCAAGGCGCACAGGGCACCGGCGACGGCGCCGATCACGAGAGCCCCGACCACGTTCACCGAGGAGCACGACGGGGTGATCGCGACCAGGCCGGCCACGATGCCCGAGGCGGCACCCAGCGAGGTGGCCTTGCCGTCACGGATGCGCTCGGTGAGCAACCAGGCCAGCATCGCAGCGCCCGTGGCCACCGTCGTGGTGACGAAGGTCGAACCCGCCAGACCACCCGAGGACGTCGCCGACCCGGCGTTGAAGCCGTACCAGCCGAACCACAGCAGACCGGCACCGAGCATCACGAACGGCAGGTTGTGCGGGCGCATCGGGGTGCCCGGCCAGCCGCGGCGCTTACCGAGGATGAGCGCGAGAACCAGGCCGGCGGTACCGGCGTTGATGTGCACCGCGGTGCCACCGGCGAAGTCGACTGCGGCGAGCTTGTTGGCGATCCAGCCGCCCGTCTCGGCGGTGACGCCGTCGAAGGAGAAGACCCAGTGCGCGACCGGGAAGTACACGACGGTGACCCAGAGGGCGGTGAACAGCAGCCATCCACCGAACTTGATGCGGTCGGCGACCGCGCCCGAGATCAGCGCGACGGTGATGATCGCGAACATCAGCTGGAAGGCGACGAACACCGTGGCCGGCAGCGTGCCCACCAGCGGGATGTTCACTGCGTCCACGGCTTCCACGCCGGCGGCCGGGTCGGCCACGACAGCTGCCGCCGCGTTGCCCCCGATCAGCCCCTTGAGTCCGAAGAACTGGGCGGGGTTGCCGAACAGGTTGCCCACGTCGTTACCGAAGGCGAGCGAGTAGCCGTAGAGCACCCACAGCACGGTGACGACACCCATGGCCGAGACGCTCATCATGATCATGTTGAGCACGCTCTTGGCGCGCACCATGCCGCCATAGAAGAACGCCAGGCCGGGCGTCATCAGCAACACCAGCGCGGCGCTGGCGAGCATCCACGCGGTATCACCGGTGTCCGGTATACCCATCGTCGGGAATTGGTCCACTCGCAGATTCCTCCTTCGTCATGCCACGGCCGCGCGAAAATGACGACCGTTGCCTGGGACATGACAATGCGCAGTGGTTGTTTCGGCGAAGACGCGCCGGTGTTTCGCTCGTGTGAACGGATGGACCGGTCAGGTTTCGCTGCTGTTACATCAGGCGATTCAGCCGAGAAGCGCGTCGACGAAGGCCGCCGGCTCGAACGGGGCGAGGTCATCGGCGCCCTCACCCAGCCCCACGAGCTTCACCGGAACGCCGAGCTCCTGCTGCACCCGGAACACGATGCCGCCCTTGGCGGTGCCGTCCAGTTTGGTGAGCACGACGCCGGTGATGTCGACCACTTCGGCGAACACCCGGGCCTGCGGGAGACTGTTCTGACCGATGGTCGCGTCGAGGACCAGGAGCACCTCGTCGACCGCGGCACGTTTGCTGACCACCCGCTTGACCTTGCCGAGCTCGTCCATCAGGCCGGTCTTGGTGTGCAGCCGGCCCGCGGTGTCGATCACCACGACGTCGGCGCCCGACGCGATGCCGGTGTCGACGGCGTCGAAGGCCACCGAGGCCGGATCGGCCCCCTCGGCGCCGCGGACCACCTGGGCACCGACCCGTGACGCCCATGTCTCCAGCTGATCGGCGGCGGCGGCACGGAACGTGTCCGCGGCGCCCAGCACGACACGGCGGCCGTCGGCCACCAGCACGCGCGCCAGCTTGCCCACCGTGGTCGTCTTGCCCGTGCCGTTGACGCCGACGACCAGCAGCACCGACGGCTTGTCCTCGTGGGGCAGTGCCCTGATCGAGCGATCCATGTCGGTCTTGAGCTCGGTGATCAGCACGTCGCGCAGCACCGCCCGGGCGTCGGCCTCGGTGCGAACGTTGGCCGATGCCATTCGGGTGCGCAGCGCGCTCACCACCGATTCGGTGACCACGGGACCGAGATCGGCGATCAGCAGCGTGTCCTCGATCTCCTCCCACGAGTCTTCGTCGAGGTCACCCCCCGCCGAGCAGGCCCAGCATGCTGCGGCCCAGCGTGTTCTGCGACTTCGCCAAGCGGCCACGCAGCCGGTCCAGACGGCCTTCCGCCGGCGCGATGGCGTCGATCTCGGGGGTGACATCCGGGGCCGGGGCGGGCGGCTCGTCGGGAACCACCACGTCCGGTGCCGGAGCGGGCGGCGGGGTCTCCGCACGCGGTGCCGGGGCCTCGGTGACCGGATCGGGCAGCCGGACGTCGGAGATGCGCCGTTTGGGTGCATCCCGCGGGATGGTGGCATCATCGCCGACAGCGGGCAGTCCGGTGGTGTCGATGCGCTCGGGCGCCTTCGGAGCGCGCGGCGCGGGCGTGGCGGTGGGCGGCTGAGGAGGCGCCTGGGTGGGCGCTGACGCCGAGAACGTGATGCCCGAGGCGGCCTTGTAGCCGCCCGACCGATCGACAGGAGTAGCAGTGTCTGGAGCGGACAGGCTGATACGACGCCGGCGGTACCGCACCAGGCCCACCACGAGCGCGACGAGCAGCAGGACGGCGATGACCGCGATGGCGATCCAGAGACCCTCACTCACCCGGCCATTGTCGCAGGGGCGTGGATCGAGCCACAGCCGGTGAGCTTCAACCCGGGCTCGGCCCTGCATCAACGCAAACGTCGCCACATCGACGTTTGCCTCAACGAGGCGGTCGACTACCAGACCGTCACCACCGGCTTCGAGCGCTACCAGCTGCCCTACAACGCGCTGACCCAGACTGACCTGCGCTCCATCGATCTGGGCACCGACTTCCTCGGCCGCCGGTTGCAGGCTCCGGTGCTGATCGGCGCGATGACCGGCGGCGCGGAGCTCTCGGGGATCATCAACCGCAATCTGGCCGCGGCAGCGCAACAACTGGGCATCGGCATGATGCTGGGCTCGCAGCGGGTGATGATCGACGACGAGGGCGCCGCGGCCAGCTTCGCGGTCCGCGAGGTGGCCCCCGACGTGCTGGTGATCGGCAACATGGGGCTGGCGCAGGTGTCCCCGGACATGGTGCCCGGGCTGGCGGCTGCGCTGCGCCGTGTCGGCGCCGATGCCGTGGCGGTGCACACCAACCCGCTGCAGGAGGCGATGCAGCACATGGGCGACACGGATTTCTCCGGGTCACTGCGTCGGCTGGGCGACGTGATCGGCGCACTCGACTATCCGGTGATGATCAAGGAGGTCGGGCACGGAATCGGGGCCGTCGCAGCGGCCGAGCTGGCGCACTATCCCGTCGCCGCCGTCGACGTCGCCGGTGCGGGCGGCACGTCGTGGGCGCGCATCGAGCAGTTCGTCCGGTACGGGGAGATCCGCCACCCCGCGCTGGCCGAGTGGGGCATCCCGACCGCGCAGGCGCTGCAGGAGGTGCGCCGGACGCTGCCGGACCTGCCGCTGGTGGCCTCGGGCGGGATCCGCACCGGCATGGATGCCGCCAAGGCGCTCGCCATGGGCGCCCAGGTCGTCGCCGTCGCCAGACCGCTGCTCGCACCGGCCATCGAATCCGTTGCCGCCGTGGTCGATTGGCTCGAAATCTTCCTCGAGGAGCTGCTGATCTGCCTGCACGGCAGCGGCGCGGCCGACCTCGCAGCACTCCGCGCCGCCGGCGTCACCCCCACCCCCGCCCACACCGACGTTCGGGCGGGAAAGAGCGAGTAGAACCCGCCATCACGTCGATCTCGACGCAGATCAGGACAGCCTCACGACGGGCTGGTGACCAGCTCCTGTCCTCGCATCCGCTGCGAGATGACCGTGGTGATGCCGTCGCCGCGCATCGTGACGCCGTAGAGCGCGTCGGCGACCTCCATCGTCGGCTTCTGGTGGGTGATGACGATCAGCTGGGAGCGCTCACGCAGCTGCTCGAACAGACTGATCAACCGACGCAGGTTGACGTCGTCGAGCGCGGCCTCCACCTCGTCCATCACGTAGAACGGTGACGGTCGGGCCCGGAAGATGGCCACCAGCATCGCGACCGCGGTCAGCGACTTCTCACCACCCGAGAGCAGTGAGAGACGCTTGATCTTCTTGCCCGGCGGCCGGGCTTCCACCTCGATACCGGTGGTCAGCATGTCGCTGGGATCGGTGAGCAGCAGGCGGCCTTCACCGCCCGGGAACAGCGTCGAGAACACCCCCGTGAACTCGCGTTCCACGTCCATGTAGGCCTCGGTGAACACCTGCAGGATGCGGGCGTCGACTTCGGCGACCACATCGAGCAGATCCTTGCGAGCGGCTTTGACGTCCTCGAGCTGAGTGGACAGGAAGTTGTAGCGCTCCTCCAGTGCGGCGAACTCCTCGAGCGCCAGCGGGTTCACCCGGCCCAGTTCGGCCAGCTCGCGTTCGGCTCTCTTGGCACGCCGCTGCTGGGTGGGCCGGTCGTACGGCATCGGCGCCGGCGCAGTGACCTGCTCGCCGCGCTCGCGTGCCTGCTCGTACTCGGCCATCTCGAGCTCGGTGGGCGGCAGCGCCACATCGGGTCCGTACTCGGCGACCAGATCGGCCGCCGCCATCCCGAACTGTTCGAGGACCTGCGACTCGAGCTGCTCGATGCGCAGGGCCGCCTGCGCCTTGGCGACCTCGTCGCGGTGCAGTGCGTCGGTCAGCGCGGCGATCCGGGCGGTGAGTTCGGAGACCTCTTCGCGAGCCTTGCCCAGCGCGGCAGCGCGGACCTGGCGTTCGGCGGCGATCTCGTCACGCACCCGCGAGGCCACGCCCACAGCGCTACTCAGCCGTGCCGCGACCAGTCGGCCCGACTCGGCGACCGCAGCCGCCACGGCGGCAGTACGTACCCGCGCCTCGCGCGCATGCTGAGCGCGCACGCGGGCCTCCCGCTCGGCGGTGGCTGCCCGACGGAGCGAATCCGCCCGTCCGCGAACAGCATTGGCGCGTTCCTCGGCGGTGCGGACCGCGAGACGGGCTTCCACCTCCGCGGCCCGCGCGGCCTCGGCCGCGGCCGTCCATTCCTGGCGGTCGACGGGCTCGGCGTCGAACATCGGCTCCTGCTGGGCGTGGTGCAGCCGAGCCTCGAGCTCGCTCAGTTCAGCGATGGTGCGAGTACGCCCGGCCTCCAGCTCGTCGCGCTGGGTGATCAGCCGCTGCCATTCGTCGTCGGCGGTGCGGGCTTCCTGCCCGAGCCGCCCGAGCTGCTCGTAGATGGCGGAGATCGCGGTGTCCGACTCGTTGAGCGCGGCGAGCGCCTGTTCGGCCGCATCCTGGCGGCTGGCCTGCTCGGCGAGCGCCCCGGACAGCGCTGCGGACAGTTCGGCGACCTGCCGTTCGGCGTCGACGAGTTCGGCGCGCGCCTTGTCGACCTCTGACTGGATTTCCAGCGTGCTGGGTTTGCGGTCCGACCCGCCACTCACCCAGCCCGCCCCCACGAGGTCGCCGTCGGCGGTCACGGCGCGCAGATCTGGTTGTGCGGCAACGACGTCCAGCGCCGTACGCAGATCGTCGACCACCGCGACCCCGGCGAGCATCGCCGTGACCGCACCGTGCAGGCGAGGCGCGGGCTCCACCACGTCACGAGCCCACACCGCGCCGGCAGGCAGTGATCCGGGCACGCCTCCCGCCGGCTGCGGCCAGTCGCCCAGCACCAGCGCCGCCCGGCCGCCGTCGGAGTCCTTCAGGGCGCGCAACGCATCTGCCGCGCTGCCGATCCCGTCGACCGCGAGGGCGTCGGCCGCCGCACCGAGCACGGCGGCGATCGCCGACTCGTGACCGGGCGCCACCTTGACCATCGCGGCCAGAGAGCCCAAAAGCCCAGTGCCGCTGTGGTTCTGCTGCAACCAGGCGGCTCCGTCCTTGCGATCGAGCCCGACGGAGAGCGCATCGATGCGCGCCTGCAGGGAGGCGACCAGACGTTCGGCGGCCCGCTCCGCGGTCTGCAGTTCGGCGACACGCTCGTCAGCGAGCCGCAGTGCGGTCACGGTCCTGTCGTGGTGTTCGTCGAGGCCGACCTCGCCGGCGTCGAGTTCACTGACGCGGGCTTGCACCGTCTCGAACTCAGCCTGGGCCTGCTGCGCTCGGGTGGCAGCCTCGTCGATGCCGGCACTGAGGCGCGCGACGGTCTCGTCGACGGACTCGACGCGGGTGCGCATGGTGTCGACCTGGCCGGCGAGCCGCGCGAGACCCTCGCGGCGGTCGGCTTCGGCGCGCGCTGCCGCCATGTGGGCGCGCTCGGCGTCGGCGGCGACGCGTTCGCGCTCAGCGAGCTCGGCACGGGCGCCGTCCAGCCGTTCGCGTGATTCCTCCAGCTGCTCGAGCAGGGCCCTCTCCTGCTCCGCGATCTCGTCGGCCTGCGCCTCGAGCTCGTCGGGGTCCGGCCCGCTGGACCGCTCGGGTTCGGCGTCGAGGTACTGGGCGCGTTCGCCTGCGATGCGCACCGTGGCGGCCACCCGCTCGGCGAGCGCCGAGAGCCGGAACCACCGCTGCTGAGCACTGTCGGCACGCTCGCTGAGGTCGGCCACCGCGCTCTCGTGGGCGTCCAGTTCGAGGGTGCGGGTCTGCAAGCGCGCGCTGAGTTCGTCGTATTCGCGGCGCAGCGTCGTCTCGGCCTGGTTGGTGTCGTCGAACTCTGACTTGCGGGCGACCAGGTCGTCGGCGGCCAGCCGGAGCCGGGCATCGCGCAGGTCGGCCTGGATGGTCTGCGCGCGCCGGGCCATCTCGGCTTGGCGGCCGAGCGGTTTGAGTTGGCGACGCAGTTCGGTGGTGAGGTCGGTGAGCCGGGCCAGGTTAGCCGCCATCGAGTCGAGCTTGCGGACTGCTTTTTCCCGGCGCTTGCGGTGCTTGAGGACCCCGGCGGCTTCCTCGATGAACGCCCGGCGGTCCTCGGGCCGCGATTCGAGGATCTCCGAGAGCTTGCCCTGGCCGACGATCACGTGCATCTCGCGGCCGATGCCGGAGTCGCTGAGCAGTTCCTGCACATCGGTCAAACGGCAACGGCTGCCGTTGATCTCGTATTCACCCGCGCCGTCGCGGAACATCCGGCGGGTGATCGACACCTCGGAGTACTCGATCGGCAGCGCGTTGTCGGAGTTGTCGATCGTCAGCGTCACCTCGGCGCGCCCGAGGGGCGCCCGCGACGACGTGCCGGCGAAGATGACGTCTTCCATCTTGCCGCCGCGCAGCGTCTTGGCGCCCTGCTCGCCCATCACCCAGGTCAGCGCGTCGACGACGTTGGACTTGCCCGACCCGTTGGGGCCCACGACGCACGTGATGCCCGGCTCGAAGCGAAGAGTCGTCGGCGAGGCGAAGGACTTGAAGCCCTTCAGCGTCAGACTCTTCAAGTGCATGACGCGTTACCCTACCGTCGCTGACCTCAGCGCTCGGTGAAGCCGGGGAGCGCGTCGGACGCCGCAGACCATTCGGTGACGACGGTGTCGACGTGCCCGGGCGTGTCACCGTGTTCGAGCAGGTCAAGGAGCTTTTCGCAGGCTTCCCGCGAGCCCTGTGCGACCACGTGGACGCGTCCGTCGGCCTTGTTCGCGGCGTAGCCGGTCAGCCCCAGTTCGAGCGCGCGTGAGCGCGTCCACCAGCGGAAACCCACCCCCTGGACGTGACCGTGCACCCAGGCGGTGAGGCGGACCTCACTCTCCTCCAACATCTTTCACCTCAAATGTCACGTCAGTCCCGGATTTCAACGTGCGTCCCACTGTGCACACCGAATCGATGGCCCGCTCGACGACGGTGAGCAGCCGGGCTTTCTCCTCGGGCGACAGAGTGGAGAGGTCGATCTCGAGCGACTCCGCGAGGTGCGGGTACCGCTCCTGGTCGCGGTCGGCCGCTCCGGCCACCCGGATCGTGGTGCGGTAGTCGTCACCCAGCCGGCGCCGCAGCGGCTGGTCACTGGACATTCCGCTGCAGGCCGCCAGCGCGATCTTCATCAATTCGCCCGGTGTGAAGACGCCGTCGACGTCCTCGGAGCCGACGAAGACTTCCGCGCCGCGCGTGCTGCGACCCGTGTAGCGCCGCACGCCGGTGCGCTCCACCCACAGTTCTGTCATGCCCTATTTCTACAACCCCGCGCGGAAGAGCATTCCTGGTCGCTCCCGGCGGCCCGGAGCAGCCATGCCTTCTCAACGGCGCAGAACAGCGTCAGCGGGTGCGCGGGCGCGGTTGACACCGCGGGCAGTAGCACGAGGAGCGGTTCATGAACTTCTCCCGCCGCATGATCGCCCCGCACCGCCGGCACGGCTCACCATCTCGGCCGTACGCGTCCAGAGACCGGTCGAAGTACCCCGACTCCCCGTTGACGTTCACATAGAGCGAGTCGAACGAGGTGCCGCCCTGGCCCAGCGCATCGGTCATCACTGCCGTGGCAGCGTCGAGCACCTCGGCCAGCTTGGCCTTCGGCAGGCCGGACGCCAGCCGGGCCCCGTTGACCTTCGCCCGCCACAGGGCTTCGTCGGCGTAGATGTTGCCGATCCCCGACACCACTGTCTGATCGAGCAGTTGCCGTTTGATCTCGGAATGCTTGCGCCGCAACACCGCAACCACACCGTCGCGATCGAAGTCCGGGTCGAGCGGGTCCCGCGCGATGTGCGCGACAGGTACGGGCACCTCCGTCCCGTCGACGGTCACCATGTCGGCGAGCATCCATCCGCCGAACGTGCGCTGGTCGACGAAGCTCAGCGTGGTCCCGTCGTCGAGTAGCGCGGCGATGCGCAGATGGTTCTCGTTGGGCACCGGGCCCAGCAGCATCTGACCACTCATGCCGAGGTGCACGACGACCGCCGAGCCGTCAGAGAGTGTGAGCCACAGGTACTTTCCCCGCCGGCCGGTGCCAGTGATCGTCATGTCGAGCAGGCGTGCGGTCAGGTCGGCCGGGCCGGCCTCGTGGCGGCGCACCGCACGCGGATGGTGCACGCGCACGCCGGTGAGGGTCTTGCCGGTGACGTGCGCGGCCAAACCGCGACGGACCACCTCGACCTCGGGAAGTTCAGGCATTCCGCTCTTCGGTCAGCGCGTTCCATGCAGCGGCAGCGGCTTTGAGCTCGGCTTCTTTTTTCGTCTTGCCGATTCCGGTGCCGTATTCCTTGCCGGCGATCACGACCGTGGCGGTGAACTCTTTGTCGTGGTCGGGCCCGGTGGATGACACGACGTAGGCCGGCGCTCCGAGCCCTCGGGCCGCCGTGAGCTCCTGCAGGCTGCTCTTCCAGTCCAGGCCGGCACCCAAAGTCGGTGCCGTGTCCAGTAATTCACTGAACAGCCGCAGGATCGCCTCACGGGCGACCACCGCACCGTGCTCGAGATAGATGGCGCCCAGCAGAGATTCGACACCATCGGCGAGGATGCTGGACTTGTCCGCACCACCCGAGTTCTCTTCACCCTTGCCGAGCAGCAGATAATTTCCCAGGCCCTTGTCCGAGAGTCGGCGGCCGACATCGGCGAGCGCCTGGGTGTTGACGATGCTCGCCCGCAACTTGGCAAGGTCGCCTTCGGACCGTTCGGGGTGGCGGTGGTAGAGCTCCTCGGTGATGGTGAGGCCGAGCACGGAGTCGCCGAGGAACTCCAGTCGTTCGTTGGTCGGCAGGCCGCCGTTCTCGTAGGAGTAGCTGCGGTGGGTCAGCGCGACGGTGAGCAGATCCGGGGCCAGCCGCACGCCGAGGGCTTCGAGCAGTGGTTCGCGGTCGACCGTCACTGCTCGTCTCCGGTCGGCTTGCGGAACTGGGCGAGTTTGGCCCACCGCGGGTCGATCTGGTCGTGGTGGTGCCCGGGTTCGGCGTCGGAAACCCTGACCCCGCATTCCGGACAGAGGCCGGCACAGTCGGGGGTGCAGGCCGGGGAGAACGGCAGCGCGAGCCCCACCGCGTCGATGATCGGCTGCTCGAGGTCGACGGTGTCGGTGCCGCCGTCGCGGCCGACCCTGGGGATCTCGTCCTCCTCAGTGGTGGCCTCGGTGGTGCTGTCGGGATAGGCGTACAACTCGGTCAGGTCGATTGCGACATCGCCGGTGACCGGTATCAGACAGCGGGCACACTCCCCCTCGGTGGGCCCAGAGACCGTGCCGGTGACCAGCACGCCTTCGGACACCGACTCTAGCCGGAGCTGCAGGTGCAGGGGCGCGCCCTCGGGGATCGCGATCAGGTCCAGCCCGATACGAAAGGGGCTGGACACCGTGTCGTCGACGGTGATCATCGAGCCGGGCCGCCGGCCGAGCCGGGAGATGTCGATGACCAACGGCGACCGCGATCCCCGGCGCGCCGCGGTGTCAACGCGCGTCGCCATGCCTGCATCGTAGACGCGCCGCCGAACCGCAATACAGGTGTATGCCGCGACGGCGGGCGGACGACGGGTTAGCGGGATACGTAGTCGTGCGTCCCGGCGGCGGTGCGCAGCTGATGCCGGCCGCGGCCGACCGATCGGATGGTGCCGTTGAGGAAGTCCTCGAACTCGGCGAGCTTGCTGTCGACGTAGATGTCGCATTCGCCGCGCAGCCGGTCGGCCTCGGCATGGGCGGAGTCGATCATCCGGGTGGCTTCCGCGGTGGCCGTTGCGACGATCTCGGTCTGGCTGACCAGCCGTTGCTGTTCCTTGATGCCTTCCTGGACGGCCTTCTCGTAGGCCATGTTGCCGCTCTCGAGCAGGCGGTCGGCCTCCGACTTGGCCCGACCGGTGCTCGCCTCGTACTCGCGCTTGGCGGTGGCCGAGATGCGGGCGGCTTCCTCGCGGGCCTCGGCGACCATGCGCTCGCTGTGCTGGCGCGCCTCGGCGACCATCCGGTCGGCTTGCGCTTTGGCATCAGCCAGCAACCGGTCGGCCTCGGCGCGGGCATGGTTGACCATCGAATCGGCCTCGGCGTTGGCCGTCGACACCGTCGACTCGGCATGGTCCTTGGCTTCTCGCAGCATCGCGTCACGGGCATCGAGCACGTCCTGCGCGTCGTCGAGTTCGCCGGGGATGGCGTCCTTGATGTCGTCGATCAGTTCCAGCACGTCCCCGCGGGGCACGACGCAGCCGGCCGTCATCGGCACGCCGCGGGCCTCTTCGACGATGGCACCCAATTCATCGAGCGCTTCAAAAACTCGGTACACGGCGACACCCTCCAGGCGTAGTTGTTAGTGACCAGTGTGCCTGGTGTTACGCCTGTGACTCGGCTTTCGCGTTCGGTGTGTCGTCGTCGAATCAGCCTCGTCGTCGAATCAGCGCAGCGCGGCGCCGATCGCGTCCCTGGCGCGGTCGAGCATCGAGGCGAACGGACCTACCGCGAAGTTGAGCTTGGCCGACTCGACACCCGGGTGCGGGCGCGTCGGCGCGATCGCCTCGGCGGCGCGCACCGCGGCCGCGAGGCTTTTGAGCTCGTCCTCGTCGAGATCACGCCGGAGCGTGGTGAACTCTTCGGTCTCCTCACGCTCGGCGTGCTCGAGCACGGCCTCGCGGAACGCGGTCAGTTCGGTGATGAACTCGTCGGAGGCGATGTCGAGCGACTCCAGCTTCGACAGCTGCTGCTTGGCGTCGTGCTCCTCGCGCAGCCGCGCGTCGACGACCGCGTCCCCAGCCGCTCCGTCATTGCGGGCGCGTGGGTGAACGACCATCTCCTCAGCGGTCTCGTGCACGGCGAGGAGCTGGCGCAGTTCGACGAACGCCGTCTCGCGGGCCTTCGATCCCGAGGCGTGCAGCACCTCCTCGAACAAGTCCTTGATCAGATTGTGCTGGTCGCGCAGGAACGCCACGACGTCGTCGGTCGATTGCACGAATGTCTCAACCACGGCAGATACCTCCGTCATCGGGATGGGGCGCGCGGGCTGTCGCGCCTGCGCTCTCCCTACCCGGCGGGCTCGGCCTCAACCGCGCAGTTTTGCCTGCAATCGGGTGTTCACGGCCTCGGGCAGCAGATCGGAGACGTCGCCGCCCAGTTGGGCGACCTCTTTGGCCAGCGACGACGACACGAACGAGTACCGCGGCGTCGTGGCCACGAAGAACGTGTCGACCCCGGCGACGTGCTTGTTCATCTGCGCCATCTGCAGCTCGTATTCGAAGTCGGTGCCCGTGCGCAGACCTTTCACGATCGCGGTCAACCCACGGTCCTTGACGAAGTCGACCACCAGGCCGCTCCCTGACTCCACGCGCAGATTCGGCAGATGCGACGTCGATTCGGCGATCATCTCGATGCGTTCCTCGACGGCGAACATGCCCTTCTTCGCCGGGTTCACCAGAACCGCGACGACGACCTCGTCGAATTGGGCGGCGGCGCGTTCGAAGATGTCGACGTGACCCAGCGTGACGGGATCGAAAGACCCGGGGCAGACAGCTCCGCTCATGGACGACGACGCTAGCAGGGGCATGGCATGTCCAGCCGCGGCCGATGTCAGTCCGCCGTGCCGATTTCCAGACGGGTGTCGCCGTAGCGGCGCGGCGAATCAGCCGACCATCCGGCGGGCCAGACGATTTCGGCCGCACCGGTGGGACGTTCGACCACGGCGACCGCACCGGGAGCCGTCCAGCCGTGGGAGAGCAGGTCGGAGAGCAGCGCCGCCACCGTGGCGGTCGACACCTCGTAGGGCGGGTCGGCCAGCACCAGGTCGACGGGCCGTGGGGCAGGAGCCGCCACCACAGTGGCGACCGGCGCGCGCCGCACCTGCGCTCCCCGCGCCCCCAGCGTGGCGATGTTCTGCTCGATGGCCGCGACCGCACGGGCGTCCGATTCGACGAACACCGCCGAGCGCGCCCCGCGCGAGAGCGCTTCGAGCCCCAGGGCGCCCGAACCCGCGAACAGGTCGAGGACGTCCAGCCCCTCGAAATCCAGACGCGCGGCGAGCACGTTGAACAACGACTCCCGCACACGGTCGGTGGTCGGCCGCGTCCCGCGGCCCGACTTCTGTTGCGGCACAGCGATTCGGCGCCCGCCGTATGCGCCGGCGATGATCCGGGTCAGCTGGCTTCCTCGGTGTTCCCGCGACCCGCCGATCCGACGACCACGAGCAGGTCACCGCCCTCGACCTGCGCGGTGGCCGAAACAGCAACGCGCGCAACGGTTCCAGCCTTGGGCGCGGTGATCGCGGCCTCCATCTTCATCGCCTCGATCGTCGCGATCGTCTGGCCGGCCTCGACGGCGTCTCCCTCGGCCACACCGACGGTCACCACGCCCGCGAACGGGGCCGCGACATGGTCGGGGTTGGTGCGATCCGCCTTCTCCGCCGCGGGGACATCGCTGGCCACGCTGCGGTCGCGGACGACGACGGGACGCAGCTGACCGTTGATGATGCACATGACGGTGCGCATTCCGCGCTCGTCGGGATCGGAGATCGCCTCGAGCCCGATGAGCAGCTGCACCCCGCGCTCGAGCGTGACGCGGTGCTCGTCACCGTGGCGCAGTCCGTAGAAGAACTGATTGGCCGACAGGCTGGACGTGTCACCGAACTGCTCGCGGTGCGCCTCGAATTCCTTTGTGGGGCCGGGGAACAACAACCGGTTCAGAGTCGCCTGCCGCTCCGAGCCCTCCTGACCGAGCGCTTTCTCGTCCTCGGCGCTGAGTTCTTCGGCCGGCTTGGCGGCGGCGCGTCCGGCCAGGGCCTTGGTGCGCAATGGCTCCGGCCAACCGCCCGGGGGGTCGCCGAGCTCACCGCGCAAGAAGCCGATGACGGAGTCGGGGATGTCGAAACGGTCGGGCTCGGCGGCGAATTCGTCGGCCGTCACACCGGCACCCACGAGCGCCAGGGCGAGATCGCCGACCACCTTCGACGACGGCGTCACCTTCACCAGCCGCCCCAGGATCCGGTCGGCACCGGCGTATGCGGCCTCGATCTCCTCGAAGCGATCGCCCAGACCCAGCGCGGTGGCCTGCTGGCGCAGGTTCGAGAGCTGACCGCCGGGGATCTCGTGGGTGTACACCCGCCCCGTCGGCGTCGTCGGCCCGGCCTTGGCGACGTCGAACGGCGAGTAGACCTTTCGCAGCGCCTCCCAGTAGGGCTCCAGCTCACAGACCGCCGCGAGTGAGAGTCCGCTGTCGTACTCGGTGTGTGCGGTCGCCGCCACGATCGAGCTCAGGGCCGGCTGACTGGTGGTGCCCGCCAGCGGCGCCGAGGCGCCGTCGACCGCGCTGGCGCCCGCCTGCCATGCGGCGAGGTAGGTGGCCAGCTGTCCACCGGGCGTGTCATGGGTGTGCACGTGCACCGGCAGGTCGAAGCGACTGCGCAGGGCACGGACCAACATCGAGGCCGCCTGCGGCCGTAGCAGTCCGGCCATGTCCTTGATCGCGAGCACGTGCGCACCGGCGTCGACGATCTGCTCGGCGAGCTTGAGGTAGTAGTCCAGCGTGTAGAAGTTCTCCCCCGGGTCGGACAGGTCGCCGGTGTAGCTCATCGCGACTTCTGCGACGGCGGTACCCGTTTCGCGCACCGCGTCGATGGCCGGTCGCATCGAGTCGACGTTGTTCAGAGCGTCGAAGATCCGGTAGATGTCGATGCCCGTTGCGGTCGCCTCCTGCACGAAGGCGTGCGTCACCGACTCCGGATAGGGGGTGTATCCCACCGTGTTCCGGCCGCGCAGCAGCATCTGCAGGCAGATGTTCGGCACCGCTTCGCGCAGGGCCGCCAGCCGCTCCCAAGGATCTTCTTTCAGGAATCGCAGCGCCACGTCGTAGGTGGCGCCGCCCCAGCATTCGATCGAGAGCAGCTGCGGGGTCAGCCGCGCGATGTAGGGCGCCACCATGAGCAGGCCGGAGGTGCGGATGCGGGTGGCGAGCAACGACTGGTGCGCGTCGCGGAACGTGGTGTCGGTGATGCCGACCGACTTCGACTCGCGCATCCACCGCGCGAACCCCTCGGGCCCGACTTCGGTCAGCAGGTGCTTGCTGCCCCGTGGCGGCATCGTGTCGAGGTCGATGGACGGCAGCTTGTCGTTCGGATACACCGACGACGTCCGCGGCCCGTGGGGCTGGTTGACCGTGACGTCGGCCAGATAGTTGAGGATCTTGGTGCCGCGATCGGCGGGAGCACGTGCGGTGAGCAGATAGGGCCGTTCGTCGATGAACGAGGTCGTGACGCGGCCGGCACGGAAATCGGGATCGTCGACCACAGCCTGCAGGAACGGAATGTTGGTCGACACCCCGCGCACGCGGAACTCGGCGAGTGCGCGGTGAGCACGGGCCACCGCGGTGTCGAAATCCCTTCCGCGACAGGTCAATTTGACCAGCATTGAGTCGAAGTGGGCGCCGATCTCGGCGCCGAGCACGGCCCCGCCGTCGAGGCGGATGCCCGCACCGCCGGGCGACCGGTAGGCCGTGATGCGGCCCGTGTCGGGCCGGAAGCCGTTGGCGGGATCCTCGGTGGTGATCCGGCACTGCATCGCGAAACCGCGAGGCGCGGTGAGCATGTCCTGGCTCAGCCCGAGATCGGCGAGGGACATGCCGGAGGCGATGCGCAGCTGGCTGGCCACCAGGTCCACGTCGGTGATCTCCTCGGTCACCGTGTGCTCTACCTGGATTCGCGGATTGCACTCGATGAACACGTGATGGCCGCGCTCGTCGAGTAGGAACTCCACGGTGCCCGCACACGAATATCCGATTCCTCGGGCGAACGCGACTGCGTCGTCGCAGATACGCTGCCGCAGCTCGGCCGGCATGTTCGGGGCCGGCGCCAGCTCGATCACCTTCTGGTGGCGACGCTGCACGCTGCAGTCCCGCTCGAACAGATGCATGACGTTGCCGTCATTGTCGGCGAGGATCTGCACCTCGATGTGGCGGGGATTGAGCACCGCCTGCTCCAGGTACACCGTCGGATCGCCGAACGCCGACTCGGCTTCGCGGCTGGCGGCGTCGACCGCTTCGGCCAGCGTGTCGAACTCGGTGACCCGCCGCATGCCGCGGCCGCCGCCACCCGAGACGGCCTTCACGAAGAGCGGGAACTCCATGTCGCGCGCAGCGGCCACCAACTCGTCGACCGACGACGAGGGCGCGGACGACGACAGCACCGGCAGACCGGCGGCCCGCGCGGCTTCGATGGCCCGTGCCTTGTTGCCGGTCAGCTCGAGGACGTCGGCACTGGGCCCGACGAAGGTGATGCCTGCGGCCGCACACGCTGCGGCCAGTTCGGGGTTCTCCGAGAGGAATCCGTACCCGGGGTAGACCGCGTCGGCGCCGGCCTCCTGCGCGACCCGCATGATCTCGTCGACCGAGAGATAGGCCCGCACGGGGTGCCCGGTATCCCCGATCTGATAGGACTCGTCGGCCTTGAGCCGGTGCAGGGAATTGCGGTCTTCGTACGGATACACCGCCACCGTGGCGATGCCCATCTCGTAGGCGGCACGGAACGCCCGAATGGCGATCTCACCACGGTTGGCGACGAGGACTTTGGTTATCTGGCCGGGCACGGTTCACCTTAACCCGCTCTGGTGCAGGTCAGATCAGTGTCGACCAGTAGTTCCAGAACCGTTCCAGGATCAACAGCACGACCGCGGTGAACCACAGGGCCACCAGCGACCAGCGCCAGGTGTAGATGCCCCGCACCACCGCGTTGTCGCTGCGCTGCGGCGCCAGGGCGATCGAGGTGGCGACCACGAGAAGAGGGATCGTCACGCTCCAGACCACCATGCAGTACGGGCACAGGGCCCCGATGCGGTAGAGGCTCTGGAAGATCAACCAGTGCACGAACACCGTGCCCAGCGCAGCGCCGACGGCCAGCCCCGCCCAGTACCAGCGAGGCAGCGCCACCCGGGCGACGGCCAGCACACCGGTCACCACGACCACGGTGAAACCGACGATGCCGAGCAGAGGGTTGGGGAATCCGAACACCGAGGCCTGCGGGGTGATCATCACAGAACCGCAGGACAGGACCGGATTGATGCTGCAGGACGGCACGTAGTCCGGGTTGATCAGGATCTCGATCTTCTCGATCGTCAGCGTCAGCGCGGACGCGAGCCCGATGACACCGGCGATGAGGACCCACCACGCGCTGAGGCGCGATACCGCGACACCACCCGTCCCGCCGTCCGACGACGGTTCGGCTCGGTCGACGGGTCCTGCCGCGGTGACGGTCATGACGCGGGGGCCGGGGCGGGCGCGGGCGGTGCCGCTGCCAGGCCGGGGACGTCACCGACGATGGTGCGCAGCTTCGTGATCAGCTCGTCAGGGGTGCTGTACTGGTAGTCCTCGCCGTTGATCCGGACGGTCGGCGTGGCCTTGATGTTGGTGGCGCCCGCCAACCCCTTCACCATGTCGACGAAGCGACCCTTGCTGATGCACTCGGGAACGGTGCCCGCCGCGCCGGCCTGCCGGGCCACCTCGGTGAGGCGGGCGTTGTCGGGGTAGCTCGACCCGGTCTCGCTGGGCTGCTGGGCGTACAGCGCGGCATGGAATCTGCGGAAGGCGTCGTTGGACTCCGCGGCCACGCAGTACGCGGCCCCACCGGAGCGTGAGGAGTAGTTCTGGTTCTGCGGCCGGTCGAGAATGCTGACCATGTAGTAGTCGGCGGCGATCACGCCGGCGTCGACGAGCTTGTTGATCGTCGGACCGAACTGCTGCTCGAATGCGCCGCAGTGCGGGCAGAGGAAGTCTTCGTACATCGACACCACGGCCTTCGGCTCGTCGGTGCCCTCTTTCTTGATGACGCTCGCCGACGCCACCCGGATGGACTGCGCCTCGCCGGCGGTGGGCTGGTCGTCGGCGGACATCACGATGTAGAGCACCAAGACGACCGCGAAGATGACGACGACCGAGGTCAGACCGATCTGCACGAACAGGTTGCGCTTGCGATCGGCCGCCTTCAGGTCGTACCGCGCGTTCTTCTTGGGTTTCGTCGCCACGTGGACAGACTACCGGCGGCTCGATGGACGGGGCGGTGGCCTCATCAGACGCGACATCAGACGCGACTCAGATGTGCCCGCATCGCCGAGATCACATCGGCGGTGGCCGTGGCGCTGGCCCCGCCGAGTGTGAAGAAGTTCGCGAACCCGTGCACGACGGCGCCGTACTCGCGGTAGTCGACCGGGGTGCCGGCCACCCGCAGAGTGTCGGCATAGAGCCGGCCCTCGTCGCGCAGCGGATCGAAGCCGGCCGTTGCGATGAGCGCGGGAGCGAGCCCGGAGTGGTCGGCGGCGAGCAGCGGGGACACATCAGGGTGGTCTCCGCCGACCGACGCACCGTCGAGGAACCGGGCGGTGAACCAGTCCATGTCGCGCTGGGTGAGGAAGAACCCGTTGGAGAACAGGGTCCGCGACCGGGTCTGGGCACCGTGGTCGGTGACGGGATAGAGCAGCACCTGCAGAGCGGGCTGCGGCGCGTCATCGGCGCGGGCGCGCAGAGCGACCACCGCCGACAAGTTGCCCCCTGCACTGTCGCCTCCCACGGCGACCCGCTTCGGATCGGCGCCGAGTTCTGCGGCGTGGTCTCGGGCCCACAGGTATGCCGCGTACGCGTCGTCGGCTCCGGAGGGCGCCGGGTGTTCCGGCGCCAGCCGATAGTCCACCGACAGCACGTGGACCGCTCCGGACCTGCAGATCTCCCGGCACAGGTCGTCGTGAGTGTCCAGGCTGCCGATGGCGTGGCCGCCGCCGTGGAAGAAGACCAGGAGCGGGGCGTCGGGCTCGGCGGTGCGGTAGTGACGGGCGCGGATCGGCCCGACCGCGCCGCTGATCGTCAGATCGCGCACCTGGGTCACCGGGATGCGGCGCGCGAAACTGGCGGACAGAAGTTCGAGCTGGGCCCGGGCCGCGGCGACGTCGTCTCCATTGACCAGGCCATCGAGGCCAAGGGCTTTCTGCCCGGCCAGCATCAACTGCAGGGTGGTGTCCAGGGTGTTGCCGTCGAGGACGATCGATCGCCCACCCAGCATCGCTCGCTTCACGGGTTCCGGGACGCGGGGCAGGGCGCGAAGGGTCAGACCCGCGATCGCGTTGGCGGCCACATGGGTATCGAAGCGGCGACGGCGGGCGCGCGGCTCTGCGGTCGTGGTGAGCGTCTCGGTCATGCGGTGGCCCTTTCGCCGGCGGAACCCGATGAGCGCAGGCCGTACGGCATGGCGCTGATTATGCGGGGTAATACTGCGGCAATATAGTCAGGCATCACGCATCGCTTGCCCACCACTTCAGCAGAGAAGGTGACATGACTTCGGCGGCCGCAATCCCCACCGTCACGCTCAACGACGACAACACGATGCCGGTCATCGGGCTCGGTGTGGGCGAGCTGACGGATTCCGAGACCGAACGCTCCGTTCGCACCGCGCTCGACGCCGGCTACCGCCTCATCGACACCGCGGCGGCGTACGGCAACGAGGAGGCGGTCGGTCGCGCGATCGCTGCCTCCGGCGTTCCGCGCGACGAGGTGTTCGTCACCACCAAGCTGTCCCCCGAGCACTTCGGCTTCCAGTCGTCGCAGGACACGCTCAAGGCCAGCCTGGCGCGGCTCGGGCTCGATTACGTCGACCTCTACCTGCTCCACTGGCCTGCCGGTGACGAGGGCAAGTACGTCGACAGCTGGGGTGGCCTGATGAAGGCCAAAGAGGTCGGCGACACCCGGTCGATCGGCGTGTGCAACTTCCACGCGCATCACCTCGACGACATCATCAGCCTGTCCTTCTTCACCCCGGCGGTGAATCAGATCGAGTTGCATCCGCTGCTCAACCAGGCCGAGTTGCGCGCGGTCAACGCCGAGCACGGCATCGCGACCGAGGCCTACGGGCCGCTCGGCGTCGGCCGGCTCCTGGAGCACCCCGCGGTAGCGGCGGTCGCCGAAACCCACGGCCGGACACCGGCCCAGGTGCTGATCCGCTGGAGCATCCAGCTGGGCAACGTCGTCATCCCTCGCTCGTCGTCGCCCGAGCGCATCGAATCCAACTTCGACGTGTTCGGGTTCGAGCTCACCGACGAGCAGATGGCCTCGTTGAACGGACTCGACGACGGCACCCGGTTCCGGCCGGATCCGGAGAGCTACACCGGTTCCTAGCCCGCGATAGGGTGCGTGGCATGACCAGGCCCGCAGCGCGTGCGCGCCAGCTGCGTGGCGCGCTCGTCGGGGTCACCTCGGCCATGATGACGACGGGAGCGCACGCCGCCGGTGGCGGCGGAGTGCCGCGGGGTCCCGCGTTGGTCGTCGTCCTGCTGATCTGCGTGACCGCCGGCGCTCTCGCCACCTGCCTCCGGTCTAACCGCGCGTCGTACGCCGTGACCGCGGCGGCCCTGTGCGGTGCGCAACTGTCGGGTCACCTCGCGATGACGATGGCGGCACACCGCCACGGCGGCGGACTCGGTTGGTCGATGGCCGCCGCGCATCTCGGCGCTGCCCTGCTGCTGGCCGCCGCGATCACCTCCGTCGAATTCCTCTACGCCGTATGTGTTTCCGTCCTGTGCTGGGTGCGCCTGTTCGCACGACGCGCACTGCGACCGTCGGCACCCCGCACTCGCTATCGCGTGACGACGGCTCGGCCTCGTCCGGTTCCGATCGGCGGGACGGGCATGAGGGCCCCGCCGGTGCTCTCGCCGGCCTGCTAGCGGCCCCCTCACTTCCGTCATCGACGCGCAGCGTGTGCTGCGCTCGTTTGCCTGCTGCGCCCCGATCACCGGCGCGGCCATGTGTTCGTCTCCCGCGCGTCCGCGCGCTCATTCCGAAAGCTCTGTCATGACTTTGTCCGACGACACCGTCGAACCCCTGTCCCCCGCCGTCCCGTCACCTCCTCATCGACGCGATGGGCGGCCCCTCCTCGTGCGCCTGCACTTCTATGCGGGCGTTCTCGTCGGGCCGTTCCTGATCGTCGCCGCGCTCACCGGCGCCCTCTACGCCCTGGCTCCGAGCATCGAGGGCGTCGTCTATCGCGACCTGCTGTCCGTCGATGCCCGGCCTCCCATCCCCCTCGACGAGCAGGTGCAGCGCGCCCGCGCCGACCACCCGGATCTGCAGGTCAGCTCCATCCGCCCAGCACCCTCGATGGGTGACACCACCCGCGTCTCGTTCGCCGATCCGGCACTGCCGCAGGATCACTCACGCACGGTGTTCGTCGACCCGGGCACCGGCCGGATCCTCGGCGAGGAGAACACGTGGTTGGGATATCTACCCGTCAGCACCTGGCTCGACGGCCTGCACCGCCATCTGAACCTCGGCGAACCCGGCCGGATCTACAGCGAGATCGCCGCCTCCTGGCTGTGGGTGGTCGCACTCGGCGGTACCGCACTGTGGGTGAGCAAGGCCACCCGGGACCGCCGCCGCGGGCGCCGCGGCCGCATCGTCAGCGTGGACCGGAGTGCCACCGGACGGACACGCACGATGAACTGGCATGGGGCGACCGGCATCTGGCTCCTGGCCGGGCTGCTGTTCCTGTCCGCCACCGGCATCACCTGGTCCACCTACGCCGGCGCGCACGTCACCGAGATCCGATCGGCATTCAATTGGCAACGGCCACAGGTGAACACGGAGTCGCTCGATCCGCACGCCGCGCATCACGCCGGTGCGACGGCAGATGCCGGCACGGTCGACTACTCCGGGCTCGTGGCTGCCGCGGCAGCGCACGGTGTGCACGCTCCCGTCGAGATCACGATGCCCGCCGAGCCGGGTCAGGCCGCCATCGTCTCGGAGATCGACGCACCCTTCCGCCTCACCACGAATGTGGCCGCGGTGAACCCCGGTGACCTCTCGATCGCCGGCGTCGTCGACTACTGGCGGGACTACTCGACGATGGCCAAGCTCGCCGACTGGGGAATCCGGGCGCACATGGGCTTCCTGTTCGGCCTGCTCAACCAGCTCCTGTTGCTGGCCGTCGCGGCAGGTCTGCTGACGGTCATCGTGCGTGGCTACCGAATGTGGTGGCAGCGCAGGCCAACTCGCGGGTCGGCGTGGGCGCTCGGGCGGCCACCCGCCCGGGGCGGTCTGCGCTCGGTGGGTCCCTCGGTCGCTGCGCTCGTGGTGGTCGGCGCGGTCGCGGTGGGATGGTTCCTCCCCCTGCTGGGCTGGACCCTGGCCGGTTTCGTTCTGCTCGACGTCCTCGTCGGATGGCGGAAACGCCGAACGGAGAGCAGAAGCCTCTAGCGCGAGTGGCCGCGACGGGGTGCAATGAGAGCACGCATTCGGAAAGGGATGACCATGTCGGCACGGGTTCTCATCACCGCGGCGCTTGCTGCGCTCACGATCGGTGCGGCGCTGTCGACCGCCTCGGCAACTGAACACGCCGTGGCCCAGCAGCCGTGGGACCCCGGCTGCTGGGGACCGTTCGCCTGGGGGGCCAATGGCTGCGACTGGTCGCCGACCTCGGGCCCCTCGTCGAGCGGACCCTGGGATCCGTCGGTGACCGGACCCGGTCAGTTCAACCGCGCCGGAACCGGTTCGGGCTCGACGTCCTGACGTCAGCTCGTCGGACAGGTCGCTGCGGGATCCCGCAGCACCGGCACCGCGGGTGCAGCTGCGCAGACTTGATCCAGCCGCGTATCCGGCCCGTACCCCGGCAGTTCTTGTGCGCAGTTGGCCGAAGAGTAGTCTCATCAGCGCAACTGGTTCTGTGGCGGCCGCTTGGTCGCCACGTCGAACGGCACATGCTGAGCTAGATGTGAACGTGAGAGGGAACCCGGTGAGAATCCGGGACTGTCCCGCAGCGGTATGCAGGAACGACCGCCGTCAACGGCACTGGTCATCACGACTGGGAAGCGACGGCTATTAGGAGCACCGAAAGGTGCGCGCCTGCGAGTCCGAAGACCTGCCAGTCGTGCTGGGTGCGCCGCACCCAGCGGCACATCGCCTCGTGGAATGGGCGGAGTCCACCTGCGGTCGTCGGCGACCGCATTTGGTAGACGTCCTATGGCGATGAGCATTCCGCCGTTCGAAGGACGCTGTCTGTGTCTCGTACTGCTTCACCTTTCTCCGCAACAGTGTTGGGGTCGCCACGTATCGGCCCCAGCCGGGAACTCAAACGTGCCATCGAGGGTTACTGGGCCGGTCGACTCGACAAAGCCCAACTCGAGTCCGTCGCCGCGGACCTGCGCACGCAGACGTGGAACCAATTGACTTCAGCCGGCCTGGATTCGATTCCAGTCAACACGTTCTCGTATTACGACCAGATGCTGGACACCGCGGTACTCGTGGGCGCCGTACCCGCCCGGTACAACGCGGTCGGCGACGAGTTGGACCGCTACTTCGCGGCCGCGAGAGGTACCGCAGAGATCGCGCCGCTGGAAATGACCAAATGGTTCGACACCAACTACCACTACATCGTTCCCGAGATCGGACCCGCGACGAAGTTCGCTCTCGATCCCGCGAAAGTCGTCGCCGAGGTGGAGGAAGCGCAGAAGCTCGGCATCGCGGCCCGGCCGGTCATCATCGGGCCCATCACGTTCCTCGCACTGTCGAAGGCAGTCGACGGCGCCGCGGCGCCGATCGGTCGTCTGGACGACCTGATCCCGGTGTATGCGACCCTGCTCGCGACGTTGGCGAACCACGGCGCGGAGTGGGTGCAGATCGACGAGCCGATCCTGGCCACCGACGTACTCGACAACGCCGCCGATCTCGCCCGCCACACCTATGGTGTACTCGGCGACCTCTCACACCGCCCGGCCGTCGTCGTGGCGACCTACTTCGGCGAACTCGCCAACGCTCTGCCGGCGCTGGCCGCGGCTCCCGTCGAGGCGATCGGCGTCGACCTGGTAGCAGGCTCCGCCTCCGCTGTCGCGGCCGTGCCTGAACTTGCGGACAAGGTCGTCGTCGCGGGAATCGTTGATGGGCGCAATATCTGGAGAACTGATCTCCAGTCGGCGCTGGCAACGTTGGCATCGCTGCTGGGCTCGGCGGGTCGTTTGGCGGTGTCGACATCGTGCTCGACGCTGCATGTTCCCTACACGCTCGACGCGGAGTCCGACATCGATCCGGTGCTGCGGAGTTGGCTGGCTTTCGGTGTCGAGAAAGTCGCGGAGGTCGTTGCACTGGCGAAGGGCCTCGAATACGGCAGGGACGCAATTGCCGGTGAGGTGGCGGCGTCCAACGCCGCAGTGGAGTCGCGGAAATCGGACCCGCGCCTGAAGAACAACGATGTCCGGGAACGGTTGGCCACGATCCTCGCCTCCGGTCACAGCCGTGGCGCCGCATCGGATCGCCGCAAACGCCAGGATGCGCGACTCAACCTACCCACGCTGCCGACCACGACTATCGGGTCATACCCACAGACCGTCGAAATCCGAAAGGCCCGCGCCGCCCTGGTGGCCGGTGACATCGACGAGACCGAATACACCACCCGAATGAAAGCCGAAGTGGAGTCGGTGATTCGACTGCAGGAGCGACTCGGCATCGACGTGCTGGTGCACGGCGAGCCGGAACGCAACGACATGGTGCAGTACTTCGCCGAGCAGCTCGACGGATTCTTCGCCACGGCCAACGGCTGGGTACAGTCCTACGGCACCCGGTGCGTGCGGCCACCGATCCTGTACGGCGATGTCGCCCGGCCCAATCCGATGACCGTGGACTGGGCAACCTACGCCCAGTCCCTGACCGACAAACCGGTCAAGGGCATGCTGACCGGTCCGGTGACGATCCTTGCGTGGTCGTTCGTCCGCGACGATCAGCCGCTCGCCGATTCTGCGAATCAGGTGGCACTGGCCATCCGGGACGAGACAGTGGACCTGGAAGCCGCCGGTATCGCCATCATCCAGGTCGACGAGCCGGCGCTGCGCGAGTTGCTTCCGTTGCGACGCAAGGACAAAGAGGCATACCTGGACTGGGCGGTGTCTGCGTTCCGGTTGTCGACCTCGGGTGTCGCTGATTCCACCCAGATTCACACGCACCTGTGCTACTCGGAGTTCGGTGAGGTGATCGGCGCGATCGCCGACTTGGACGCCGATGTCACGTCGGTAGAAGCCGCCCGCTCCCACATGGAGATTGTCGGCGATCTCACGGCGGCGGGCTTCGCGAACAGCATCGGTCCGGGGGTCTACGACATCCACTCCCCTCGGGTGCCCGACGCCGGCGAGATCGCCGAGGGCTTGCGTGCGGCGTTGTCAGCCGTGGGTCCGGATCGGTTGTGGGTCAACCCCGACTGCGGCCTGAAGACCCGCAAGACCGATGAGGTCGAAGCCGCGCTGCGCAATATGGTCGAAGCCGCACGGCAAGTCCGCGCTGACGCCTGATCTCTGACACGTTGCGCCCCAGCATCTTCCTGGGGCGCAACGTGCCCAACTCACGATCGGAGGGCGCGTGCCCCTGAACACCATCGCGTTGGAGCTCGTGCCCTCCAACATCGAGCTCGGTCCTGATCATGCCCGTGACGAAGCCGCAAAAGTTGTGCAGTTGTCGGCCCACGCGGGCATCGCTGGGCGAATCGGCCACGTCATGATTCCCGGGATGATCCCCGAGGACGACGATCGTCCGGTCGAGATGAAGCCCAAACTCGACGTCGCTGACTTCTGGTCGCTCCTTCAATCGGACCTTCCCCGTGTGCGCGGGTTATGCACGCAAGTAACCCCTTTTCTCGACGAGCCGGCATTGCGGAAGCGGCTGACTGAACTCGGGCAGGCCGGCTTTGACGGCATCATCTTCGTGGGTGTGCCCCGCACGATGAACGACGGCGACGGCCAAGGAGTCCCACCTACCGACGCGCTCTCGAAATTCGACGATCTCGTCGACAATCGCGGCGTCATCCTGATTCCGACGCGTGACAGCGAGCAGAGTCGCTTCGACTTCAAGTGTGATCAAGGCGCCACGTTCGGCATGACGCAGCTGCTCTACTCGGAGGCTATCGTCACATTCCTCCGCGAGTTTGCAGAGTTCAGCGAGCACCGCCCC
Organism: Mycobacterium kyogaense; assembly: GCF_036946525.1. Classification (GTDB taxonomy): domain Bacteria; phylum Actinomycetota; class Actinomycetes; order Mycobacteriales; family Mycobacteriaceae; genus Mycobacterium; species Mycobacterium kyogaense_A. The sequence continues at coordinate 61,367 of NZ_JAQIIY010000037.1, forward strand.
GAGGTACTGCTGTCTTTCGGGTTCGTGCCCAAGATGGAGAGCAAGGTCGGTCTGATCGACTGGCTGATCCAGGATCCTGGCAATGACGCCGTCGCAGCAGAGCAGGATTTCGTCCGTGCCCTCGCAGCGAGCGAGCCGGACAACAAGCGCCGCCTGTTGATCGACTTATACAAGCGGGTCATCGACGGCGTGGCAGACCTCGGTTATCCGCTGAGCCTGCACTTCGAGGCGCCCTACGGTGTCTCCGCCGCGGCGTTCGACACGTTCGCCGAAATGCTCGCCTATTGGGCGCCGGACAGGTGACGGGGGCACGGGCTCGCGCGACTCCGCTTCGCGTGATGGGGATTCTGAACGCCACGCCCGACTCCTTCTGGGCGAGCAGCAGATTCGCGACCGTGGAGCATGCAGTTGCCGCGGGACGACAGATGTTCGGCGCCGGCGCATGGGCGGTCGACGTCGGCGGCGAATCGACCAGGCCCGACGCCGACCCGGTCTCGGTCGCCGAGGAACTCGATCGTGTCGTGCCCGTGGTGACCGAACTGGTTCGGTACGGCGTCGTGTCGGTCGACACCCGGCATGCCGAGGTCGCCGAGGCGGCCGTCGTTGCTGGCGCCCGCATCGTCAACGATGTTTCGGGCAAGCTGTACGAGGTCGCGGGTAGCCTGGGCGTCGGATATGTCAGCATGCACGCACACACGGTGCCGGTGGTGGCCGGTGTCTATCCCCGCTACAGCGACATCTGCACCGACATCGGGACCTTTGTGACGGAGACCGCGGCGGCCGCCGTTGACAACGGGGCTTCCCGGGTGTGGATCGATCCGGGCATCGGCTTCGGCAAATCTCCCGCGGACAACCTGCGTCTTCTGCGACACCTCCCGGAATTGTGCAGCGGACCATTTCCAGTGCTGCTGGGTGTGAGTCGAAAGTCGTTCCTGGGAGCGGTGACCGGACGGCAGGTTGACGGTCGTCTCGCGGCCTCGCTAGCGGTGATCGCGCCCGCCTGGTCGGCTGGTGTAGACATCATCCGCGTCCACGACGTGTCCGAGACGATCGACGTCATCGCGGTGTTGGAGGCGATCTGGCACTGACCGACCTCGGCGCAAACAATTGACCTCAAAGAAGGATCGGAACCATGGCTCTGGACCGAACGCGACCCACGGTCACCGTATGCCGGGGATGCTGCTGCGGCACTACGAAGAAGCACCCTGACACCGACCATCAGGCGCAGCTCACCCTGCTGCGCGATCAGATGCAGGACGTGGCCGATGTTCGGGTCACCGACTGCCTCGGGCCCTGCGAGCGGTCCAACGTCTTGGTGGTTACACCGTCACAGGGCGGACATCGTCAGGGTGGACGGTCGACCTGGCTCGGCTACGTCTTCACCGAGGACGCAGGATCAGCCATCGCCGACTGGCTGCGCGAGGGTGGCCCGGGTGTGGCCGACTTCCCTCGCAGCCTTCGTCGGTATCGCTTCACGAAGCTGAGAAAGCGTCGATGAGAGCCGATTCGGCCAGCGGACAACGCCTGCGCAGCCTTTGTCGAAAAGAACAGGTGATGTTCACCGGAGTTCGACGGTGTCAGGAGTCCGGTCCGGTGTCCGGGAGATCAGGCGGTTGCCCGTTTCGGGCGATGGTCGACGCAATCGCCTGCAGGATGTCAGAAGGGGTTTTGCCCGTGGTCAGTTCCATGCCCGACAGCAACAAGCCGTTGAGGTTGACCAGGCCCACGATCAGTCCTGCGTCGCCACGGTGCTCCTCGAGGTAGGCGTCGACGCGCTCGTGAAAAAAGGCGCGGTCGTCCTGATTCCAGGCTGTCATGACATCGATCGCCCACCGCGTCTTCTCGTCGTCGGCCATCACGTGTCACGCGTATCAGAAGATCAGACCCGGGGTCTTGGTAGTGGCAGCGGTGAACCGATTCTGCACGTCCTCCCAGTTCACGACGTTCCAGAAGGCGGTGACATAGTCGGCCTTGACGTTCTTGTATTGCAGGTAATAGGCGTGTTCCCACATGTCGACCTGCAGCAACGGGATGATGCCCAGCGGCACGTTGGCCTGCTGGTCATAGAGCTGAAAGGTCAACAGTCGGCGTCCGAGACTGTCGTATCCCAGCACCGCCCAACCCGAGCCCTGCAACCCGTTGGCTGCTGCGGCGAATTGGGCGCGAAAGCCGTCGAATGACCCGAACTGGTCGTCGAGGGCCGCCGCGAGGTCGCCGGTGGGCTTGTCACCGCCGTGCGGGGACAGGTTCTTCCACCAGATCGAATGGTTGACATGTCCACCGAGGTGAAAAGCGAGGTTCTTCTCGTTGAGGAAGATGGCGGCGTGGTCGCCCGCGGCTCGGGCTTCTTCGAGCTTGGTGACGGCGTCGTTGACGCCCTTGACGTAGGTGGCGTGGTGCTTGCCGTGGTGAACCTCGTTGATCTGCCCGGAGATATGGGGTTCCAGGGCTCCGTAGTCGTAGTCCAGCTCGGGCAGGGTGTATTCAGCCATGAAGGTTCCTCCACTGTGAGATGGTCGCGGCACCGCGGCGACCGCTGGGCACGGCCATGTGCGACACAACACCAACTTATCTGTTCATCTGTTCAGATGGTAGATCGGTGAGAGGTCGCCCTGGGGCGCAGGCGATTCGACCCGTCGGCCGTCCTGTGGATTTCCCGCGAGTTGGCAAGCCACCGGTCCAACACCACGGCCTTCTTGCGGACTCGGGCATGGGGTCGTCGCGCGCCGTTCTACCTGACGACCAGGACCAGGTCGCCTCCCTCGACCTGTTCGGTGATGGCGACCGCGATCCGATCGACGGTGCCGGCCTTGGTGGCGGTGATGGCGGCTTCCATCTTCATCGCCTCGATCGTCGCCACCGTCTGCCCCGCCGCCACCGCGTCTCCCTGAGCCACGGTCACAGTCACCACGCCGGCGAACGGTGCCGCCACGTGATCGGGATTGGTCTTGTCAGCCCTCTCCGATGCCGGGATGTCGGCGGCGATGGAGAGATCGCGAACCATCACGGGTCGCAGTTGTCCGTTGATGATGCACATCACCGTCCGCATGCCGCGCTCGTCGGCGTCGCTGATCGCCTCCAACCCGATCAACAGCTCCACTCCGGGCTCCAACGCCACTCGGTGCTCGTCGCCGTGGCGCAGCCCATAGAAGAACTGGTTCGCCGAGAGCCGTGAGGTGTCGCCGAACTCCTCACGGTGCGCCTCGAACTCCGCCGTCGGACCCGGGAACAACAGATGGTTGAGCATCGCCCGCCTCTGGGGACCCGGCGCCGCCAACACCGCCTCCTGCTCACCGGTCAATTCCTGCTCGGGTTTCGCTGGACCACGACCGTCGAGAGCTCTTGTGCGCAACGGTTCCGGCCAACCGCCCGGCGGATCGCCCAGCTCTCCACGCAGGAATCCGATCACGCTGTCCGGGATGTCGTAGCGCGCTGGATCGTCGGCGAACTCCTCCGCGCTGGCCCCAGCACCGACCAATGACAACGCCAGGTCCCCCACCACCTTGCTCGTCGGAGTGACCTTGACGAGCCGGCCCAGCACGCGATCGGCGCCCGCGTAGGCGCCCTCGATGTCCTCGAACCGGTCCCCCAACCCCAACGCGGCGGCCTGTTGCCGCAGGTTGCTCAACTGCCCGCCGGGAATCTCATGCGTGTAGACCCGTCCGGTGGGGGCTGACAATCCCGATTCGAACGGCGCGTACACCTTTCGCAGGGCCTCCCAGTACGGCTCCAGGTCACAGATCGCGGCCAAATCCAGTCCGGTGTCGAACTCGGTGTGCGCAGCTGCCGCCACGATCGACGACAACGCCGGCTGGCTGGTGGTACCGGCCAGCGGTGCGGCCGCCCCGTCGACGGCATCGGCACCCGCGGTCCACGCCGCGACATAGGTCGCCAACTGCCCGCCGGGCGTGTCATGGGTGTGAACGTGGACCGGTAGGTCGAAGCGTGACTTCAGCGCCGCCACCAGCGTCGCCGCACTCGGTGCGCGTAACAGTCCAGCCATGTCTTTGATCGCCAGTACGTGTGCGCCGGCATCCACGATCGACTCCGCCAACCGCAGGTAATAGTCCAGTGTGTAGAGGTTCTCGCCCGGATCGGACAGGTCCCCGGTGTAGGACATCGCCACCTCGGCGACCGCCGTCTCGGTCTCCCGCACCGCGTCGATCGCCGGACGCATGGCGTCAATGTTGTTCAGCGAGTCGAAGATTCGAAAGATATCCACACCGGTCTGCGCGGCCTCGTCGACGAAGGCACGCGTCACCTGCAGCGGGTACGGCGTGTAGCCGACGGTGTTGCGGCCGCGGAGCAACATCTGCAGGCAGATGTTGGGTAAGGCTATCCGCAGCGCGGCGAGGCGATCCCAAGGATCCTGCTTCAGAAAGCGCAGGGCGACATCGTAGGTAGCACCGCCCCAGCACTCGACGGAGAGCAATTGCGGTGTCATGCGCGCGATGTACGGCGCGACCCGTATCAGCCCGCTGGTGCGTACGCGGGTCGCCAGCAGGGACTGGTGCGCGTCGCGGAAAGTGGTGTCAGTGACACCGACAGCCGAAGAATCCCTCAGCCAGTCGGCGAAGCCTTCCGGGCCGAGTTCGGTGAGCCGCTGCTTGGAACCGGGCGGCGGAGCCGTACTCAGGTCGAGTTCGGGCAGCTTGTCCCGAGGGTAGACCGCCGACGGGCGCAGCCCGTGGGGCTGGTTGACGGTGACGCCCGCCAGATAGGTGAGGATCTTGGTGCCTCGGTCGGCACTGGAGCGCGATGTCAGGAGCTGAGGGCGCTCCTCGATGAACGAGGTCGTGGCCCGGCCCGCCTGGAATGCCGGGTCGTCCAAAACAGCTTGGAGGAACGGGATGTTGGTGGACACGCCACGAATACGGAACTCGGCCACTGCGCGCCGCGCACGCCGGACCGCAGTGGCGAAATCACGCCCACGACAGGTGAGCTTGACCAGCATGGAGTCGAAGTGGGCGGTGACGTCGGCGCCGATGTTCGTGCCACCATCGAGCCTGATGCCTGCGCCGCCCGGGGACCGGTAGCCAGTGATGCGCCCGGTGTCGGGCCGAAATTCGTTGGCGGGGTCCTCCGTGGTGATCCGGCACTGGATCGCCGCGCCATGCATGGTGAGGGTGTCTTGCGACAAGCCAAGTTCGGCCAGCGTCGCACCGGCTGCGATCCGCAGCTGCGCCGACACCAGATCCACATCGGTGATCTCCTCGGTCACCGTGTGCTCGACCTGAATTCGCGGGTTCATCTCGATGAAGACATGGTGGCCTCGTTCGTCGAGCAGGAACTCCACGGTGCCCGCACACGAATAGCCGATCTGCCGTGCGAACGCGACCGCATCTGCGCAGATGCGTTCCCGCAATTCGGGATTCAGATTCGGCGCCGGCGCCAGCTCGATGACCTTCTGGTGGCGACGCTGCACACTACAATCCCGCTCGAACAGGTGAATGACCTCACCGGTGTGATCAGCAAGAATCTGAACCTCGATGTGGCGAGGGTTGATGACCGCCTGCTCCAGGAACACCGTCGCATCGCCGAATGCCGATTCCGCCTCGCGTGACGCGGACTCGATGGCCTCGCGTAGCTCCCCCACCTCGGCGACCCGGCGCATGCCGCGGCCTCCACCACCGGCCACCGCTTTCACGAACAGAGGGAAGTCCATACCGGCCGCAGCCGCCACCAATTCGTCGATGTCCGCTGATGGCCCCGACGACGCCAGCACCGGTAAACCCGCGGCACGGGCAGCGGCGACAGCGCGTGCTTTGTTACCCGTGAGCTCCAGGACTTCCGATGGCGGACCTACGAAGGTGATACCCGCCGCTGCACAGGCCGCAGCCAGTTGGGGATTCTCCGAGAGGAAGCCGTAGCCCGGATAGATTGCATCGGCTCCGCAGGCCAGCGCAGTCGACACGATCTGCGCGACGTTGAGGTAGGCGCGTACCGGATGGCCCTCGGCACCGATCTGATACGACTCATCAGCTTTCAACCGGTGCAACGAGTTGCGGTCTTCGTAGGGGTAGACCGCAACCGTGGATGCCCCCAACTCGTAGGCGGCGCGAAAGGCGCGGATCGCGATCTCACCGCGATTGGCAACCAGAACCTTGGCGAACACACTTCCCTTTCGAATTGGCGCTAGGCGAGGGCGCGTTGCGGCTGGCCCGAGTACTCACTGAGCGGACGGATCAACGAGTTCGATCCCGCCTGCTCCATGATGTGCGCGGTCCAGCCGGTGATTCGGCTCATCACGAACAGCGGGGTGAAGCTGGGGATGTCGAAACCCATCAGGTAGTAGGCAGGTCCGGTCGGGAAGTCGAGGTTGGGCCTGATTGTGGTGGTGGCGTACATCGCGCTCTCGAGCGCGTTGTAGATGTCCATCCAGCGCTGACCGTTGCGCGCCGCGACCACCCGGGTCAATGCGGCTTTCATGGTGGGCACGCGGGAATCACCGTTCTTGTAGACGCGGTGTCCGAAGCCCATGACCTTTTCTTTATGGAGAAGCTTGCCGTGCAGCCATTCCGGTGCCCTATCAGCGGAGCCGATCTGGATCATGTCGTGCATGACGGCCTCGTTGGCGCCGCCGTGTAGTGAACCCTTCAGCGCGCCGATGGCGGCTGTGACGGCGCTGTAGATGTCGGACTGGGTCGAGGTGACCACGCGGGCGGCGAAAGTGGAGGCGTTGAAGCTGTGCTCGGCGTACAGGATCATCGACTGCTCGAAGGCCTTGACGATGACGGGTTCGGGCACCTCGCCGAGGCTCATCGTCAGGAAGTTCTCCGCATAGCTCAGATGGCTTTGCGGGGCAATGGGTTCCAGTCCACGGCGACGCCGGATATCGGCGGCGACGATCGTCGGCAGGACCGCGAACATTCGCAGCGATTTGGCGAAGTTGGCGGCCTGGGTGCTGTTGTCCTCCTCGGGATCCTCGGCGCCGAGATAGCTGATCGCGGTGCGCACCACGTCCATGGGGTGGCAGTTGTCAGGAAGCTTGGTCAGCAGGGAGTGCATCGACCGGTCGATTCGCCGCGAGGCGCGCTCGCGCTGGGTGAACAGCGCCAGTTCATGTTCGGTAGGAAGTTCACCGTGCCACAACAGGTAGGCGACCTGCTCGAAGCTGCAGTGCTCGGCCAGGTCCTGCACCGGATAGCCCCGGTAGGTCAGTGAGTTGGTCTCGGGCACCACTTTGGAGATCGCGGTGGTATCGACCACGACACCGGCCAGTCCTTTGTGGATGGAGGGAGCAGTCATCGGGGTACTCCTTGCAGCGCGAAGTTGTAGATGTCGGTGTCGAACTGGTTGTACTCGGAGTAGCGCAGCAATTCATAGAGCCGGCTGCGGTGTTGCATCTGGTCGAGCAGTCCGGATTGGGTTCCGACGGAATCGATCTCGCGCAAGCCGACTTCGACGGCGTGCATGGCCAGCCGCAGCGTCGTCACCGGGTAGATGACGACGTTGTAGCCGATGTCGGACAGCTGGGCGGCGGTGAGGAGCTCCGACTTGCCAAACTCCGTCATGTTGGCCAGCAGTGGTGTGGTCACGGCGCCCCGGAATTGCTCGAAATCCATTGGCGTGTGCAGCGCCTCGGTGAAGATCAGGTCTGCCCCGGCGTCGGCGTAGGCCTTGGCGCGGTCGACGGCGGCGGGCACGCCTTCGATTCCGGCGGCGTCGGTCCTGGCGCAGATGACGAAGTTCGGGTCGCGGCGCGCCGCGACCGCCGCGCGAATCCGCTTGACCATCTCCGAGGTCGGCACGACCGCCTTGCCGTCGAGATGTCCGCACCGCTTGGGATTCACTTGATCCTCCAGGTGGCAGCCGGCCAGGCCGGCATCCTCCAGGACTGTCACGGTGCGCGCCGCGCTCATCGGCTCACCGAATCCGGTGTCGGCATCGATCAACGTCGGCAGATCGGTGACACCCGCGATCTGGCCGCCGCGCGAGGTGACTTCGGTCAGGGTGGTCAGGCCGATGTCCGGCAACCCAAGGTCGGCCGAGAGCACCGCACCGGAGACGTACACTCCGTCGAAGCCGATCTCGGTGACGAGTTTGGCGACCAGCGGCGAGAAGGCCCCTGGAAAGCGCAGCAGCCGACCGGAATCCAGTCCTCGTCGAAACCTGACACGCTTGTCGGCCGGCGACGCCACCGCGCCGATCAGACCGCCGGTCACGAGAAGATCCCCGACGAGATCGTCGGCGCCTTGTCGAGCACCCGCGGATCGACCAACACGTTGAGGCGGTCCAGCTCGCCGGGCTTGAGGCCGGCGAGTTCACCGACCGTCCCCAGGAAGCGCTGCTGCTCAGCCTCGTCGACGACACCCTCGGCCAGTTCGGTGAACTTGGCAACGTACTGATCACGTTCGAAGGGCCGCGCGCCCAACGGATGCGCATCGGCGACAGCCAGCTCGTCGGTGATCACGTCACCGTTCTTGAGGGTGACGACGGCCTTGGCGCCGAACGCCTTCTCCGCCGGATCGGTGGAGTGATAGCGACGGGTCCACTCCGGGTCTTCGACTGTGGAGATCTTGCGCCACAGCTCGATCGTGTCCGGTCGGTGTGCGCGCTCGGGCGCGTAGGACCGTTCGTGATGCCAGGTGCCGTCCTGCAGCGCGACAGCGAAGATGTACATCACCGAGTGGTCCAGCGTCTCGCGCGACGCGTCGGGATCGAACTTCTGCGGATCGTTGGACCCGGTGCCGATCACCACATGGGTGTGATGACTGGTGTGCAGTGTGATCGTGGCGATCTGGTCGAGATCACCGATCCGATCACGCAACCGGCGTGCCAGGTCGATCGGCGCCTGACTCTGGTATTCGGCGGAATGTTCTTTCGTGTAGCTGTCCAGGATGGCGCGCTTGGGCTCCCCCGGCCTCGGCAAAGGCACCTGGTAGGTGTGCTCGGGCCCCGACAGCAGCCAGGCGATGACGCCGTCCTCGCCCTCCCAGATCGGGGCGGGAGATCCCTCGCCGCGCATGGCGCGGTCGACAGCCTCGATGGCGACCTTGCCGGCCAGCGCCGGTGCGTATGCCTTCCAGCTGGAGATCAAGCCTTTTCGGGACTGCCGGGTCGCGGTGGTCAGGTGCAGTGCCTGCCCGATCGCGTTGTAGATGGTGTCGGGGTCCAATCGCAACATGGTTCCCAGGCCGGCGGCCACCGCAGGCCCGAGGTGCGCGACGTGGTCGATCTTGTGCTCGTGCAGGCAGATTCCTTTGACCAGGTCGATCTGAACCTCGTAGGCGGTGGCGATGCCGCGAATGAGGTCGGCACCACGGACATCGAGGTGCTGCGCGACGGCGACCAATGCCGGGATGTTGTCCCCTGGGTGCGAGTACTCGGCCGCGAGGAACGTGTCATGAAAATCGAGCTCGCGGACGGCGACCCCGTTGGCCCACGCCGCCCACTCCGGCGAGACGCTACCGGGGACACCGAAGACCCTCGCGCCGCTGCGCGGGGTGCGGTGCGCCAACGCCTGCGTGCGCGCCACGGTGACAGGCCGCCTGATGACCGAGGCCGCCGACACGGCCGCGTTGTCGATGATGCGGTTGATGACCATCGCCTCGGTTTCGGCCGGCACGGCGACGGGGTCGGCGGCCAGTTCGGCGATCTTCCACGCGAGGTGTTCAGAGCGCGGGAAATCCTCGGCACTGCGCCGGGTACGGACGTCATGGAACTCCAAGCTCGACATGATTCGCACGGTACGCAGAAGCAGCATCCTGCAAAACCCACTGTAAATGCGTAATTTTGCGTCCTTCGCTCGGCTACTTTGCAAACATTGCGAACTCTGCTCGCGGTACGCTCTCCAGGTGGCCGGGGCGCCGAACAAAACGTTCGCGGGGGCGCGTTTGCGCCGCCTGCGAGAGGAACACTGCCTCACTCAGGTGGCGCTGGCCAGGACGCTCGACCTGTCGACCAGCTACGTCAACCAACTGGAGAACGATCAGCGGCCCATCACGGTGCCGGTGCTTCTCACACTGACCGAACGCTTCAACCTGCCCGCACACTTCTTCGCCACCGACTCAGACGCCCGACTGGTGGCAGACCTGCGGGAAAGCCTCGCCGAGAACCAGGCCACCACGACGCAGATCGAGGAACTGGCCGCCCGCATGCCTGACGTCGGACAGGCCATCGTCAGCCTGCATCGCCGGATGATCAACGCGACCGCTGAAGTCGAGGCACTCCGTAGCCGAGCCACCCTCGACATCCCCGACGATCCGGCACGACCGATGCCTTTCGAAGAGGTCCGCGACTTCTTCTACGACCGCAAGAACTACATCGATGAACTCGACCGGGCCGCCGAAGATCTCTTCAACGCTCACCAGCTTCGCGTCGGAGAACTCGACGTCCAGCTGATCAGCGTGCTGGCCGACGAGCTCGGCATCACCGCGGTTCTCGATGACGAAAAGACATTGGGCCCCAATGTCAAAAGGCGCTTTCGTCCGGACACCGCAACGCTGCACATCGCCCGCTGGCTGCATCCCGGCCAGCGGGCCTTTCAGATGGCCACACAGCTGGCGCTGCTGACCCAGGCCGACGCGTTCGACGCGATCCTGGCCACTGACGATCAACTCACGCCAGAGGCCCGCGAGGTTGCACGCATCGGGCTGGCCAACTATTTCGCCGGCGCCCTGTTGCTGCCCTACCGTCGTTTCCTGCAGTCGGCCAACGAACTTCGCTACGACATCGACCAGTTGGCCCGGCGCTTCGAAGTCGGGTTCGAGACTGTCTGCCACCGACTCTCCACGTTGCAGCGTCCCGATGCTCGCGGGGTGCCATTCATCTTCGTCCGCGCCGACGCCGCCGGCAACATCTCGAAACGGCAGTCTGCAACCGCGTTTCACTTCTCCCGGGTGGGCGGCAGCTGCCCGCTGTGGGTGGTTCACCACGCCTTCAACCGGCCCGGCGAATTCATCACCCAAGTAGCCCAGATGCCCGACGGGCGGTCCTATTTCTGGATTGCCCGGACCACCGACTCGCCCCCGAGCCACTATCTCGGTCAGCGCAAGACATTCGCCGTCGGGCTCGGCTGCGAACTCAACCACGCCGACAAGTTGATCTATTCCGCCGGTGTCGATCTCACCGACGCCGAGACCAGCGTCGCCATCGGCGCGGGCTGCAAGGTGTGCGATCGACCGGCCTGCGCGCAGCGGGCATTCCCTTATATCGGCAGGACGGTGCATATCGATCCTCACACCAGCACCGATCTGCCCTATCCGTCGGCAGCGACGTCCTGACGTCAGCCCGTCGGACAGGTCGCAGCGGCATCCCGCAGCACCGGCACCGACGGCGCGTCGACGGGTAACCCGTAGCCACGCAGGACGGCGATGAACTGCATCGCGTACTGGCAGTGGAACGCGGTGTTGGGCGGCATCCAGAGCGCGGGCTCCTTGTCGCCCTTGTCCTGGTTCGCCTGGCCCTCGACCGCGAGCAGGTTGGCGGGATCGTTGGCGAACCGGGTGCGCAGATCGTCCGGCCAGCCGCGCGCACCGAGATCCCAGGCCAGTGCCAGCGGCACGATGTGGTCGATCTGCACCGCCGCTCCCACCTGGTTGCCGCGGGTGAACGCCACCACGACGCTGGTGTACGGGTCGAGCAGGGTGCCGGTGGCCACCGCGGTGGGACACCGCTTGATCGCGACGTAGGTCTTCTCCTGCAAGTCCCGATCGAGGACGTCGTTGCGGGTGTCGCAGCCGTTGTGTCCGCCGGGGGCCGTGGTGTCGTCGGTCCACGACTCGCCGAACGCGTCGCGGCGGTAGTCGTGACTGCGGACACGTGCGGGGATCTCGGCGACGCCGGCGAGGACGTCGACGCCCGGTGCGACAGTGGGGATGTCGGCCTGGGCGATGAAGCGCGTGGCCCCGCGCGGTGACGTGCCGACCTGGACGGCGACGATGACGGCCAATGCGGTGGCGACCGTGAGCCACAGCAGCTGCCGACGGTTCACGACATGTCCAGGTACTGAACGCGATCGGAATCGACGAACGGCGCCGACAGCGTCGCCATCCCGGGATCCTGAGGGTCGAGTTCGAACACTCTCTCGCACAACTCTTTTGCGGATTCGATGATCTCGCGGTGGCTGGCCAGAGACAGGAAGCGCAGCGTGATCGCCCGCCCGGACTGGTGCAGACCCAGCACGTCGCCTTCGCTGCGCTCGCGAAGGTCGAGGTCGGCGAGGGCGAACCCGTCCAGCGTGCCGGCCACGGCGGTGAGACGCTGCCCCGCCTTCGAGGTCTCCGGCAGGTTGGTGGCCAGCAGGCACAGGCTGGGATGCTGCCCGCGCCCGATCCGGCCGCGCAGCTGGTGCAGCTGGCTGATGCCGAATCGGTCGGCGTCCATCACCACCATCACGGTGGCGTTCGGGACGTCGACGCCCACCTCGATCACCGTCGTGCACACCAGCACGTCGATGTCGCCGGCGCGGAACGCCGACATCACCGCGTCCTTGTCCTCGGCGGCGAGCCGGCCGTGCATCAGGCCGAGCCGCAGCCCCGCCAGCGGACCGTCGGACAACCGCTCGAACATCTGGACCACCGTGACGGGCGGGGGCCCACCCTGCGCGGCGTCCCCGGTGTTCGTGCCGCCCTTACCCTTGGCCGGTTTGTCGTTCTCGTCGATGCGGGAGGCCACCACATAGGCCTGCCGGCCGGCGCGGACCTCTTCGACGACCCGCTGCCAGGCCCGCTGCAGCCACGCCGGCTTCTCCCTGACGAAGATCGCGGTCGTGGTGATCGGCTGACGGCCGCGCGGCAGCTCCCGCAACGTGGAAGTCTCGAGGTCCCCGTAGACGGTCAGCGCCACGGTCCTCGGGATGGGCGTCGCAGTCATCACCAGAAGATGCGGCGTGATGCCCTCAGGAGCTTTGGCGCGCAACCGATCTCGTTGCTGAACCCCGAACCGGTGCTGTTCGTCGACGACGACCATGCCGAGGTTGTCGAATTCCACCGCGTCCTGCAGCAGCGCGTGTGTCCCGATCACGATGCCCGCGGTCCCGCTCGCCACCTCCCGGCGCGCATCGCGCTTCTGCTGCGCCGACATCGAGCCGGTCAGCAGCGTCACCGCCGTTGCCTGATCGGTCGCACCGAGCTGGCCGGCCGTCGCCAGTGGGCCCAGCATGGCGCGGATCGACTGGGCGTGCTGGGCGGCGAGCACCTCGGTCGGCGCGAGCAGCGCGCACTGATAGCCGGCGTCGATCATCTGCAGCATCGCCAGCAGCGCGACAACCGTTTTCCCGGAACCGACTTCGCCCTGCAGCATCCGGTTCATCGGGTGCACGCCGGTCAGCTCGGCGGAGATCACGTCGAGGACTTCGCGCTGCCCGGCGGTGAGGTCGAACGGCAGCTGCTTCGCCATCGCCGCAGCCAGACCGTCGTCGCGGGCGCCGGCTGCGGGCCCGGTTCCGGAGAGCTCGCTGTGCCGGCGCACCACCAGACCCCACTGCAGCCCGATCGCCTCGTCGTAGGTGAGGCGTTCGATCGCCCGTTCGCGCTCGCGGGTGTCCTCGGAGATGTGCACCGCACGCAACGCCGCGTCTTCGGGCATCAGATCGTGTTCTCGCACAACCCATTCCGGCAGCGGATCGGGCACCGGGTCGAGCACCGCGAGCATCTGTCGCATGCAGGCGTAGATGTCCCACGTCTGCACCTTGGACGTCGCCGGATAGATCGGGAAGTACTCCTTCTCGAACGCGGCCAGCACGTCGGTGCCGCCTGCGGCATCGGCGATCGCCGACAGGGATTTGGTGCCCTTGGCGGTGCCGTCGTCGCGCAGGATCAGGAACGCCGGATGGGTGAGCTGCATGACGCCGCGGAAGTATCCGACCTCGCCGGACAACATCACTCTGGCGCCCTTGACCAGTGAGTGCTTCAGGTACTTGGCGTTGAAGAACGTAGCGGTGACCTTGGGTCTGCGCTGCCCCAGCGTCACGACCAGGAATTCCCGCTTCGGTTGCCGGTTGGTGTAGCGCAGAGTGGCCTCGGTGATGACGTCGACGAACGTGACGTGCTCACCTTCCTCGAGGTCGAGCTCCTCGCCCTCGTCGCGCACGCTCATCGCGTCGCTGTACTTGCGAGGGAAATATCGGACCAGGTCCCCGCAGGTCCGCAGCCCCAGATGCTCCTCGAGCGGCTCGGCCGCCTTGCGGCCCAGCACGAAGTCGAGCCGATCACTCAGTGTCGCCACGTCATTCGACTCCGATCAGCAGCACGTCGCCGCCGTGGCCGGTGCGGAAGCTCACGATGTCGGTTCCCGGGTGTTCGCGCCGCACGTGCTCGGCCAGCGCGTCGGCGACGTCGGGCTCCACACCGGCACCGGTGAGCACTGTCACCAGCTCGCCTCCGGCGGCCAGGAGCAGGTCGATCAGCCCCGCGCCCACGTCGGCCACGCTGTCGCCCACCAGGACCACCTCGTCGCCGGCGATGCCCAGCCCGTCGCCCGGCCGGCACGCGCCCGCCCACGTGAGGGCCTCTTCGGCGGCCACGCGCACCGATCCGCAGCGAGCCCCCGCCGCGGCCCTGGCCATCGTGTAGCTGTCGTCGACGAGCTGGTGATCGGGGTCGTGGACGGCCAGCGCCGCCAGACCCTGCACCATCGAACCGGAGTACACGGGCACCATCGTGATCCCCCAGTCCGACGCCACCGCCCACCCGGCGAGCAGTTCTTCGGCGGCGACGTACCCGTTGGGCAACACCATGACCTGCTCTGCGCCGGTGTTCACCAGCGCGTGCAGCAGGTGGTGGGCGCTCACGGGCAGTCCGGGTTCCGGGCGCAGGATCTGGGCGCCCTCGCTGGTGAAGAGCTCCTCGGCGCCGTCGCCGTCGACGACGGCCAGCACCGCGCGTTCCCGGGCCCACCCGCCGGCGGGATGACGGTCGGCGCCGCCGGTCAGCGACGTGATCTGGATGCGGCTGGGCGTTCCGACCGCCAGCGCGGCCTCCACGGCGGCACCCGCGTCGTCGACGTGGACGTGGACCGAGTACCGGCCGGCCTCGGCCGAGGCCGCGATGGCGACGGACTCGCCGAGCTCGTCCAGGCGCGCGCGCAGCACCTCCACGCCCGCCTGCTCGGCGCCGCTGAGCAGGTACATGACTTCGAACTGCGGGGTCGACCCCTTCGACACAGCGGTCGCCGGGTGCCCCGCCTCGCCCGCCGGTGTGTCGACGGGTTCGGGCCGGTAGCGCGGCCGCGGCTGCGCGTGCCCGGTGAGCGTGGTGGTCAGCGCGTCGAGCAGCACCAGCAACCCGCGCCCGCCCGCGTCCACCACACCGGCGTCGGCGAGCACGTCGAGCTGGGTGGGCGTGCGGTCCAGCGCAGCGACAGCCGCCTGAGCGGCAGCAGCCACGACCGGGGCAACGTCGTCCTGTTCGTCGGCCTCGCGGCCTGCCGCGTCGGCAGCGTCCTGCAGCACCGAGGTGATGGTGCCGGGAACGGCCTCGCCCATCGAGGTGACGACCAGGGTGACGGCGTGCCGCAGCGCGGCGGCCAGCAGCGGGCCGTCGATGTCGGCGATCACCCGGTCCTCGGTGGCGGTGGCGGTGACGTCGGCCATCGCGCGGAGGATCTGGGACAGGATCACCCCGGAGTTGCCGCGGGCGCCGCGCAGTGCTCCGTCGGCGAGCGCGGCCGCGACCGCGGTCACGTCGTCCCCGGGGGCGCCGGAGTCGGCCTGCGCCCACGCGGAGCGCATCGTGAACAGCATGTTGGTGCCGGTGTCGGCGTCGGCGACCGGGAACACGTTCAGTGCGTTGATCTCGTCGGTTTGGCTGATCAGGTCGGACACCGCGGTGTGTGCCCAGCGCCGCAGCGTCGACGCATCGAGCCGCCGAGCCGACATCCTCACCTCCGAACGCCTGGGCGCCGGTGCATGCGCGCGCCGGCGCCAGCCTAGCCACTGCGTCGGACAGGGAAGAGAGGGTGAGTTCGGTCCTGTTGACAGCCGTGTACGCCGTTTTGGCGAACCTCGGGGCGGCCCGGTAGTCTGATCGGGTTGTCGGGTCACCCGTCAGGTCGTTGACCCCCAAGCGCTGACTTATGAGGAGTTCTCACTATGGCTGCCGTGTGCGATATCTGCGGGAAGGGCCCCGGCTTCGGTAAGTCGGTGTCGCACTCCCATCGCCGGACGAGCCGTCGGTGGAATCCGAACATCCAGTCGGTGCGTGCGGTGGCCCGTCCGGGCGGAAACAAGCAGCGCGTCAACGTGTGCACGTCGTGCCTGAAGGCCGGCAAGGTCACCCGCGGCTGATCAGCCGGCGCGACCATTCGCCCCTCCGGGGCACATGACCCTGGCCCCCCACCTCAGGGCAGGCGCCAGTTCACCGGTTCGGCCCCCCTCTGCGCCAGCAGCTCGTTGGCGCGGCTGAACGGCCGCGACCCGAAGAATCCCCGCGACGCCGACAGCGGCGACGGATGCGCCGACTCGATGACGGCGGTATCGCCGAGCATCGGCTTCAGCGTCGCGGCGTCTCGCCCCCACAGCACCGCCACCAACGGCCGGTCCCGGGCCACCAGGGCCCGGATGGCGCATTCGGTGACGGCCTCCCACCCCTTGCCCCGATGCGAGGCCGGAGTGCCGGGCCGCACGGTCAGCACCCTGTTCAGCAGCATGACGCCCTGCTCAGACCACGGGGTCAGGTCACCGTTGGTCGGCGCCGGGTAACCGAGGTCCTGTTGGTACTCGGTGTAGATGTTGGCCAGGCTCCGCGGCAGGGGACGCACGTCGGCGCCGACGGAGAAGCTCAGTCCGACAGCATGACCGGGGGTCGGGTAAGGGTCCTGTCCGACGATGAGGACACGCACCTCGTCGAAGGGATAGGTGAAGGCCCGCAGCACCTGCGCGCCTGTCGGCAGGTATCGGTGTCCGGCGGCCATTTCGGAGCGGAGGAACTCCCCCATCTCGGCGACGCGGGCGTGCACGGGGTCCAGGGCAGCAGCCCAGGACTCGTCGATCAACTGCTGCAGTGGGCGTGCGGTCACGACAGGCCAACTTAGTGCCCCGGCTGTTCAGTAGGACTGCCAGCCCGCGCTGCCCGCCCATACCGCCCCGTCGACGGTGACGTCTCCCGCGCCGAATCCCGCCGAATGACCGTCGACCCGCCCGATGGTCCGCCAGCCCGGCGGAGGATCAGCCGGGAAAGTGGCCACCAGAGCGTGATCTTCACCACCACCGAGCACCCACTGCTGGGCGTCGGTCCCCACGGCTTCTGCCGCCGGCCCCAGGGCGTCGAGGTCAGCACCCAACAACTCCAGGGACAGCTCGATGTGGACACCCGATGCAGCCGCGACGTGCCCGAGGTCAGCGAGCAGCCCGTCGGAGACATCGGTCATCGCGGTGGCACCCGCCCGGGCTGCGACGACGCCCTGCCCGTACGGCGGAGCCGGCACCAGATGGCGCCGCCGCAATGCATCGAATCCGTCGATGTCGTTGTGCCACAACGCATACCCAGCCCCCGACCAACCGACGTCCCCCGCCACCGCGACCACGTCGCCGGGGCTGGCGCCGCTGCGCAGCACGGGTGGGTGGCCATCGAGGGCACCCAGCACCGTCACCGAGATCACCCACTGCGGGGCGGCGACCATGTCACCACCGATGATGCCCGCCCCCAGTCGCGCCGCCTCCTCCCACAGCCCGTCAGCCAGCGCGACGGCCTGCGCGGTGACGGTGTCACCCGGCGCGCCGAACCCGACGACGAACGCGGTGACCCGGCCACCCATCGCCTCGATGTCGGAAGCGTTCTGCGCGATGGCTTTTCGGCCCACATCGTGCGGTGTCGACCAATCGAGGCGAAAGTGCCTGTCCTGCACCAACATGTCGGTACTCACCGCTGTCGCGCCGCCGCCGGCGAGTACGGCGGCGTCGTCGCCCGGGCCGACGGAGACGAACGGTGGTTGCCGGCGCCCGGCGACCAGACGGTCGATGACCGCGAACTCACCGTCGCTGGCCAGCGTGCCGTCGGCCATGTCTGCTCCCTCGCCTGGTGGATCGCCCCGTCGGAAATGCTGGCCTGAACCCTGGGCTCACCTGCGGTACGGTCCCCACAGAGCTTATGCGGCGCCGTCGACGCCGCCGGCGATGAGTACAGACCGAACGGAGGGATCGCGGCGTGGTCGAGGCTTTCGTGCTCATCCAGACCGAAGTCGGCCGTGCCGAGATCGTTGCCAAACAGCTCGCCGGTCTGCCCGGTGTGCTGTCGTCGGAGTCCGTGACCGGACCCTACGACGTGATCGTGCGGGTGGGGGCGCCGACGCTGGCCGAGCTGACGTCGGGTGTGGTGCCTGCCGTTCAGCAGGTGGCGGGCATCACCCGGACGTTGACGTGCCCCATCGCTGAGGTGGCCCGCCCGTAGAGTGTCGCCATGACCGACACGACCCGCGACGGTCCGCCCCGCGCTGCGCTGATCGCGGCGATCGTGCTGGCAGTCGGAGCGGCTGTCGGCTTCCTGGTGTTCGCGGCGGTCACGCAGCACCGACAGGGCCCTGCACCCGTGGCACTCTCGACCGTGCCCGCCCCCCGAGCTGACGGCCCCGAGTGCGCCACTCTGGTGGAGAAGCTGCCCGACCAGCTCGGCGACTACCGGCGCGCGCCACTGGTCGATCCCGCGCCGGCGGGGGCGGTCGCGTGGCAGCGAGACGACGGCGGCGAACCGCTCGTGCTGCGGTGCGGTGTGGAACGCCCGACCGATTTCGTGGTGGGAGCCCCACTCACCGTGGTCGACGCGGTGTCGTGGTTCGAGGTGCAGGATTCAGCCGATACCGAGCGAGCCACGTGGTTCGCGGTGGACCGGCCCGTCTACGTGGCGTTGACCCTCCCCTCCGGTTCGGGGCCCGACGCCATCCAGACGGTGTCGAAGACCCTGGCCGACGCGTTGTCGGCACGACCGGTCGATCCCGGCCCGGCCAGGTAGCGGTCAGCGCAGGCCGGTACCGCGCGCGACCGCGGTGTCCACCATCGTGGCGAGCAGGGTCGGGTAGTCGAGGCCGCTGGCCGCCCACATGCGGGGATACATCGAGATCGTGGTGAAGCCCGGCATGGTGTTGATCTCGTTGATGACCGGGCCGTCGTCGGTGAGGAAGAAGTCGACGCGGGCCAGTCCCTGGCAGTCGATGGCCTGGAAGGCCCGGATCGACAGTGCGCGGATCTCGTCGGCGACGTCGTCGTCCACTTTGGCCGGGACGTCCAGTTCGGCCGCGTCGTCGAGGTATTTGGTCTCGAAGTCGTAGAAGCCGTCGTCGCGGCCACGCACGCCGGCCACGCGGATCTCCCCGACGGTGCTGGCGCCGAGGCGGCCGTCGGGAAATTCGAGGACTCCGCACTCGAGTTCGCGGCCCAGCACGGCGGCTTCGACGATCACCTTCGGGTCATGGCGCCGCGCCAGGTCGATCGCGGCCGGCAGCAGATCCCAGTAGGTGACGCGGCTGACCCCGATCGACGAGCCGCCGCGGGCGGGCTTGACGAAGACCGGCAGCCCGAGCCGCTCGCGGTCGGTCAGCGACACCGTGCTGTCCTGGGGCCGCAGCACGATCTGGTCCCCGATGGGCAGGTCGGCGGCGGCCAACAGCTTCTTGGTGAACTCCTTGTCCATCCCCACCGCGCTCGCGAGGACGCCGGCGCCGACGTACGGCACTCCGGCCAACTCGAGCAGACCCTGGATGGTGCCGTCCTCGCCGTAGGGGCCGTGCAGCACCGGGAACACGACGTCGACCGAGGCCAGCACCTCGCCGGCGGCCTCCCCCATGGACAGCAGCTGCCCGCGACGGGCCGGGTCGGGCGAGAGCGCCAGCGCGGTTCCCGACGACTCGCTGACACCGGGCAGCGCGCCGTCGGTGATGGCCAAGCTCTCGGGGCGGCCGTCGCCGAGCACCCAGGATCCGTGCGGGGTGATCCCGACGGCGACCACCTCGAACCGCTGGGGGTCGAGGTTGCGCAGGATGCTGCCTGCGGAGACACACGAGATCGCGTGCTCAGAACTCCGTCCGCCATAGACGACGGCAACGCGGGTGCGGGCAGTCACAGTCTGGAGAGGCTACCGGCCGACCCCGGCAAGGGCCGACTCGATATCGGCGAGCAGGTCGTCGGTGTCCTCGATTCCACACGAGATGCGGGCGAAGCCGGGCGGCACCGGATCGCCCCATCGCGCCCTGCGGTCGACCGAGGTGTGCACGCCGCCGAAGCTCGTCGCGCCGACGAGCAGCGCGCTGCGGCGCACCAGCTCGTGGACGGCGGGGGCATCGGCCAGCTCGACCGAGACGATGCCTCCGAAGCGACGCATCTGCCGCGCCGCGACGGCGTGGGAAGGATCGTCGGGCAGACCGGGATAGCGCACTGCCGAGACCGCGGGATGGGAGCGCAGCATCATCGCCAGCGCGGCGGCGTTCTGACATTGCCGTTCGAAGCGCAGGCCCAGCGTGCTGAGGCCGCGCAGCACCAGCCACGCCTCGAACGCGCCGAGGATGGGCCCGGCGAGGAGCCGCTCGCGGTGCAGCCGCTCCATCACATCGGCGCGATTACCGGCGACGTATCCGGCGAGCAGATCGTGATGGCCGGCGAGCGCCTTGGTGGCGCTGGCCACCACGAAGTCCGCGCCGAGCGAAAGCGGTTGCTGTCCAAGAGGTGTCGCTGTCGTGTTGTCGACCACGAGCAGTGCGCCGCGCGGCCGGCACTGCATCGCGAGGTGATGCAGGTCCACGACATCCAGGTTCGGATTCGACGGCGTCTCGGCCAGCACCACGTCCGCGTCGCGGGCCGCCTCGCACATGTCCTCGCTGCGGGCTTGGACGACGGTGACCCCACGGGGGGCGAGGTACTCGGTGGCGTACGCCCGAACCTGGTAGTAGCCGTCGGCCGGCACGACGAGCGTGACGCCCGGTCCTGTGACGACCCGCAGCAGGGCCGTGATAGCCGCCATGCCCGATCCGAACGAGACCGCTTCGGCGGCGCCTTCGAGCTGCGCGAGGGCCGATTCCAGCTGCCGCCACGTGGGATTGTGCCGCCGGCCGTAGCTGTCCAGCGTGTCGTCCTCGTCCGCGCCGAGGTGGTAGGCGGCCGCAGGTACCGGTACCGGGCCCACCGGTTGACCCGGAAGATGTTCGCCGGCAACGGCTTTCAAGCTGCGGGTGGAGTCACCGTACGTCATCATCACTCCGGCTTCGTCGAACGGCCGAGCAACAGTGACACCGCGTCCTCCACCGACAGACCCTTGTGGCACACCCCGTGGACGGCCTCGGTCAGCGGCATCTCGACGTCGTAGCTCGCCGAGAGCGCCAGCACGGACCGGCACGAGGTCACACCTTCGGCGACGTGGCCTCCGGTGGCGGCCAGCGCCGCCTCCATCGTGCCGCCCTGCCCCAGCCGTTCTCCGAAGGAACGATTGCGCGAACGAGGGGACATGCACGTCGCGACGAGATCCCCGATGCCGGCCAAACCCGCCAGTGTCGCCGGTTTGGCGCCCAACGCGATTCCCAGCCGCATGATCTCGGCCAGTCCGCGGGTGATGATGGCCGCCGCGGTGTTCTCCCCCAGCCCCGCACCCGCAGCCATCCCCGACGCGAGCGCGATCACGTTCTTGCACGCACCGCCGATCTCGGCACCGATGACATCAGCGTTGGTGTAAGGCCGGAAGTACCCGGTGGCCAGCGCCCGCTGCAGCGCCACCGCCCGACCGGAGTCACTGCACGCGATGACGGTCGCGGCGGGCTGTTCGGCGGCGACCTCGCTGGCGAGGTTGGGACCGGTCACCACGGCGACGCGGGCAGCGTCGGCGCCGGTCACCTGCACCACGACCTGGCTCATCCGCATCAAGGTGTCCAGCTCGATGCCCTTGGCGAGGCTCACCAGGGTGGTGTCCGCACCCAGGTGCGGCGTCCACTGGGTCAGATTGACGCGCAGCGTCTGCGACGGCACGGCGAGCAACACGGTGCACGCGCCACTGAGCGCCTCGGCGTAGTCGCCGGTGGCCCGGATAGAAGTGGGCAGGGGGCCGTCGACGTACCCGGGATTGCAGTGCGTCCGGTTGATCTCGGCGGCTCGCTCCGGATCACGCGCCCACAATCTCACCCCGTTGCCGGCATCGGCCAGCACCTTCGCCAGGGCCGTGCCCCACGCTCCTGCACCCATCACCGCAGCCTCGACCACGGCTGCAACACTAGTCGGGAATAACTGCTGGCAGGATGGCGCTCGTGACCGGCATGAACACCTTCCCGGGCGCGCGCGTGCGAAACAGGGACGCGGGCGTCAGTGTGGTGATCGCGGTCAAGCGGTTGACGGCGGCCAAGACGCGCCTCGCGCCGGCGTTCCCGCCGGCCACTCGCGGCGGTGTCGTTCTCGCGATGCTCGAGGACACGATCGCCGCTGCCATCGCGGTGCCGGCGGTCCGATCGGTCATCGTGGTCACACCCGACGCCGATGCCGCGGCCGCTGCGAGCCGCCTGGGTGCGCTGACCCTGGAGGATCCGACATCCGCGGGTCATCACGATCCGCTCAACAACGCGCTGGCTGCCGGTGAAACGCTTGCGCGCCGGGGTACCACCAATGTGGTTGCGTTACAAGGAGATCTGCCCGCACTGCGTGAGGCGGAACTGACCGAGGCGATCACCGCCGCAGCTGCGCACCGGCGAAGTTATGTGGCCGACCGTCATGGCACGGGGACAGCCGCCCTGTTCGCGTTCGGCGTACCGCTTCGTCCTCTGTTCGGTGCCGACTCCGCCGCGCGCCATCGTCGTTCGGGTGCTGTCGAATTGACCGGCGACTGGCCCGGGCTGCGCTGCGACATCGACACCGCGCAGGACCTCACCGACGCCCGCCATCTGGGGCTCGGGTCAGCGACCTCACAGGTGATCGGCGCGCTGCGGTGAGCGCGAGTCCCTTCTGCTAGCCGCGGCGCCGGTGGATAGGGAATCATCGGGGGCATGACCGAAGCGCAGACCCGGCCGGACCCCGCAGAAACACCGGCGGACACCCCGGCAGACTCGGCGGCGGACACCCCGGCAGACACAGTGGCGGACACCCCGGCAGACACGGGGGCAGACTCGGTGGCGGACACCACGGAAGCGGCCGTACCCGATACCGCACCCGAGGCGCCACCGGCCGCGACAGCGCCCGCGGTCGACAATCCGCTTCCCGAAGACCGTTACCTCAACCGCGAGTTGAGCTGGCTCGACTTCAACGCCAGGGTGCTGGCGCTGGCAGCCGATCCGTCACTGCCGCTGTTGGAACGCGCGAAGTTCCTCGCCATCTTCGCGTCCAACCTCGACGAGTTCTACATGGTTCGTGTCGCCGGCCTCAAACGCCGCGACGAGATGGGGCTGTCAGTCCGCTCGGCCGACGGCCTGTCTCCGCGTGAGCAACTCCGCCGGATCAGCGAGCGCACCCAGCAGCTCGCCAGTCGGCACGCGCACGTTTTCCTCGACGCGGTGCGCCCGGCGCTGGCCGACGAAGGCATCGTGATCGTGACGTGGGCCGAACTCGACGACGACGAACGCAGCCGCCTGTCGACGTACTTCCACGAGCAGGTGTTCCCGGTCCTGACACCATTGGCCGTCGATCCCGCGCACCCGTTCCCGTTCGTGAGCGGTCTGAGCCTGAACCTCGCGATCACCGTGAAGCATCCCGACGGTGGACAGCACTTCGCGCGAATCAAGGTGCCCGACAACGTGGACCGCTTCGTCGAACTCGCCGCCCGTGAGGGCACGTCCGACGTCGCACGCTTCCTCCCGATGGAGGAACTGATCGCCGCGTTCCTCCCGGTGCTGTTCCCCGGCCTGGAAATCGTGGAGCACCATGCGTTCCGGATCACCCGCAACGCCGACTTCGAGGTGGAAGAGGACCGCGACGAAGACCTGCTCAAAGCCCTCGAGCGAGAGCTCGCGCGACGCAGGTTCGGGTCTCCGGTGCGGCTCGAGGTCTCCGACGACATGACCGAGGGCATGCTGGAGCTGTTGCTTCGCGAACTCGACGTGGCCGCCGGCGACGTCGTGGAAGTGCCGGGACTGCTGGACCTCTCGTCGCTGTGGCAGGTCTACGGCGTCGACAGGCCGGCCCTCAAGGACCGCCCGTTCGTCCCGGCGACACCGCCGGCGTTCGGCGAACGAGAGACCCCCAAGAGCATCTTCGCGACGCTGCGCGACGGTGACGTGCTGGTGCACCATCCCTATGACTCGTTCTCCACCACGGTGCAACGTTTCATCGAGCAGGCGGCCGCCGACCCCAATGTGCTCGCCATCAAGCAGACGCTCTACCGCACCTCGGGTGACTCACCGATCGTCAATGCGCTCATCGATGCCGCCGAGGCCGGCAAGCAGGTCGTGGCGCTGGTCGAGATCAAGGCCCGGTTCGACGAACAGGCCAACATCAAGTGGGCGCGTGCACTCGAGCAGGCCGGTGTACACGTGGTGTACGGGCTCATCGGACTCAAAACCCATTGCAAGACATGCCTGGTGGTGCGCCGCGAAGGGTCGATGATCCGTCGTTACTGCCACATCGGGACCGGCAACTACAACCCGAAGACGGCCCGGCTGTACGAGGACGTGGGTCTGCTGACGGCCGCCCCGGACATCGGGGCCGACCTCACCGACCTGTTCAACTCGCTCACCGGATACTCCCGCAAGGAGTCCTACCGCAACCTGCTCGTCGCTCCCTTCGGCGTGCGCCGCGGCATCATCGAGCGTATCGACCGCGAGATCGCCGCCACGCGTGACGGCGCCGAGGGCCGGATCCGGTTGAAGGCCAACGCATTGGTCGACGAGCAGGTCATCGACGCGCTCTACCGGGCCTCTCAGGCCGGCGTCCGGGTCGAGGTCGTCGTGCGCGGTATCTGCGCGTTGCGGCCCGGCGGGGAAGGATTCTCGGAGAACATCGTGGTGCGCTCGATCCTCGGTCGATTCCTCGAGCATTCACGGATCATTCACTTCCGCGCCATCGACGAATACTGGATCGGCAGCGCCGACATGATGCATCGTAATCTGGACCGCCGCGTGGAGGTCATGGCGCAGGTCAAGGATCCGCGATTGACGACCTCGCTGAACGACATCTTCGAATCCGCCCTGGATCCGGGGACGCGCTGCTGGCAACTCGGCGCCGACGGTAAATGGACGGCATTGCCTCAGGAGGGACAGACCGTGCGCGATCATCAGGTTTCGATGATGGAAAGCCACCGTCATCCGTAATCGGCCGATTCATCCGAGCGGGCTCGTGACGCCGTGAAGACCGAACCCATTCTCGCCGCCGGCGCGGTGCTGTGGCGTCCGCACGAGTCCACGGGTCATCCGGAGATCGCGGTGATCCACCGGCCGCGGTATGACGACTGGTCCCTGCCGAAGGGGAAACTCGAGCGCGGAGAGATCGAGCCCGTCGCGGCGGTGCGAGAAATAGAGGAGGAGACGGGTTTCCGCGCCCATCTCGGGCGTCGTCTGATGACGGTCGGTTACCCCGTCAAGGACACCACCAAGAAGGTCCGGTACTGGGCTGCCCGCACGGTCACAGGTGAGTTCGCGCCCAACGACGAGGTGGACGAACTGAAGTGGCTGCCGCTGGAACAGGCGATGAGCCAGGTGGACTACGCCCTGGATCGCAAGGTGCTGCGACGATTCGGCAAGTCTCCGGTCGACACGACCACGGTGCTCGTCGTCCGGCACGCCACCGCGGGAAGCAAGAGGCGGTACTCCGGCGACGATCGCAAACGCCCGCTGGACAAGAACGGCCGCGCCCAGGCCGAGGCGCTGGTGGATCTCCTGATGGCGTTCGGGGCCGGCCAGCTGTTCGCCGCCGACCGGGTCCGCTGCCATCAGACCCTCGGACCTCTCGCCGAGGAGTTGGGTGTCCCGGTCGTCAGCGAAACCGCTTTGACCGCAGAGGCATACGCGGAGAAGCCGAAGAGGGGCCGGCAGCGGGTGCTGGAGATCGCCGAGACCGCGTCTCACCCCGTGATCTGCACGCAGGGTGAGGTCATCCCCGATCTGATCGCGTGGTGGTGCGAGCGCGACGGTGTGCGCCCCGACAAGTCACGCAACCGCAAGGGCAGCACTTGGGTCCTGACGCTGGCCGGCGAACGGCTCGTCAGTGCCGACCACCTCAGCTCACCGCTGGCATCCCACTAGCCCGACACGCAGCGACGCCGTGGGCCTCGGCCCACGGCGTCGTCTGGAACTGCGGTGTCTTTACAACCGGTGTCGAAATCGGTTACTTGCGACCGCGCTTGGCCGGAGCCTTCTTGGCCGGAGCCTTCTTCGCGGGAGCGGCCTTCTTGGCGGGAGCCTTGGTGGCGGCCTTCTTGGCCGGAGCCTTGGTGGCGGCCTTCTTGGCCGGAGCCTTGGTCGCAGCCTTCTTGGCCGGAGCCTTCGTGGCAGCCTTCTTGGCCGGAGCCTTGGTCGCAGCCTTCTTGGCCGGAGCCTTCGTGGCAGCCTTCTTGGCCGGAGCCTTGGTCGCAGCCTTCTTGGCCGGAGCCTTCGTGGCAGCCTTCTTGGCCGGAGCCTTGGTCGCAGCCTTCTTGGCCGGAGCCTTCTTCGCCGCCTTGCGGGCAGTGCTCGATGCCGTCACTCCACGCTTGACGGCGGGACCCTCGGCCGGAAGCTTTTGCGCGCCCGAGACAACGGCTTTGAACTGAGCGCCGGGGCGGAAGGCCGGAACGGACGTGGGCTTGACCTTGACCGTCTCACCCGTGCGCGGGTTGCGGGCGACGCGGGCGGCGCGGCGGCGCTGCTCGAAGACACCGAAGCCGGTGATCGTCACGCTGTCACCCTTGTGCACGGCGCGCACGATGGTGTCGACGACGTTCTCCACCGCGGCGGTCGCTTGCCGACGATCCGAGCCCAATTTCTCCGTGAGTACGTCGATGAGCTCTGCCTTGTTCATGCAAAACCTCCGGGAACTGTGGTCCTCTTTGGACCGACTAGAGGACACGGTAAACCCATTACCCGTTGATTTCCAAGAGCCACGCGCAATTTCAGGCCGACTCAGCGAACTTTTTTCAATCCGCTTGGCCCCCTTCGGGTCCTACGGGGCGGCTGCAGAAGTGGATTGCAGAGCGTCTATTTCACTGCCGCTCAGGGCGTGACAGTGCGCGGCTTCCACTCCGGGCGGCGCGCTTCGTAATCCTCGATCTGGTCGAGTTTCCGCAGCGTAAGGCCTATATCGTCGAGCCCTTCGAGCAGGCGCCACGCGGTGTAGTCATCAATCTTGAAGGGCACCACCATCGTTTCTGCGGAGATGGTCCGATCTTGAAGATTGACAGTGATTTCCGTGCCCGGCCGCTGCTCGATGATTTTCCACAACAATTCCACATCGTCTTGTGCGACTTCGGCCGCCAACAGTCCGGCCTTGCCGGCGTTGCCCCGGAAAATGTCAGCGAATCGTGACGAGATGACCACCCGGAAGCCGAAGTCCATCAGCGCCCACACGGCATGTTCGCGCGACGAACCGGTGCCGAAGTCGGGCCCTGCCACCAGAACCGAACCACGGTCGAAGGGCGGCTGATTGAGCACGAACGAGGGATCGTTGCGCCAGGCCGCGAACAAGCCGTCCTCGAATCCCGTGCGGGTCACGCGTTTCAGGTAGACCGCCGGAATGATCTGGTCGGTGTCGACATTGGTGCGGCGCAGCGGCACGCCGATCCCGGTGTGGGTGGTGAAGGCTTCCATGGCAGCGTCTCCTAGTGAGTGTTCGCGGGGATCAGGTCGGCCGGGGACGACAGCGTGCCGCGGACCGCGGTCGCGGCAGCGACTGCGGGCGACACCAGGTGTGTGCGACCACCTTTGCCTTGTCTGCCCTCGAAATTGCGGTTCGACGTCGAGGCGCAGCGCTCACCGGGGGCCAGCTGATCGGGGTTCATGCCCAGGCACATCGAGCAGCCGGCCTGGCGCCACTCCGCGCCTGCGGCTGTGAAGATCTCACCGAGGCCTTCTGATTCGGCCTGGGCGCGTACGCGCATCGAGCCGGGCACGATCAGCATCCGAACGCCGTCGGCGACGGAGCGACCGCGGAGCACATCGGCCACCACGCGCAGATCCTCGATCCGCCCGTTGGTGCACGAGCCGACGAACACCGCGTCGACCGCGATGTCGCGCATGGGGGTACCCGCGTCGAGACCCATGTATGTCAACGCCTTTTCGGCGGTCTCCCGCTGGCCGTCGTCGAACATCGCTTCCGGATCGGGTACCGCGGCCGACAGCGGCACCCCTTGGCCGGGGTTGGTGCCCCAGGTGACGAACGGGCTCAGCGTCGAGGCGTCGATGTGGACCTCGGTGTCGAATTCAGCGCCCTCGTCGGTGCGCAGTTGACTCCACGCAGCCACCGCGTCGTCCCATGCGGCGCCCGTCGGCGCGTGCGCTCGCCCCTTCAGGAACGCGAAGGTGGTGTCGTCCGGCGCCACCATGCCGGCGCGGGCGCCTGCCTCGATGCTCATGTTGCAGATCGTCATCCGACCCTCCATGGACAGCGATTCGATGGCGCTGCCCCGGTATTCGATGACATACCCCTGCCCGCCGCCGGTTCCGATCTGTGCGATCACTGCCAGGATGATGTCCTTGGCGCTGACGCCGGGCGGCAGCTCACCGTCGACGTTGACGGCCATGGTCTTGAACGGCCGCAACGGAAGTGTCTGGGTGGCCAGCACGTGTTCGACCTCTGACGTACCGATGCCCATGGCCAGAGCGCCGAACGCGCCATGGGTCGAGGTGTGGCTGTCACCGCAGACGACTGTCGTGCCGGGCTGCGTGAGACCCAGCTGCGGTCCGATGATGTGGACGATGCCCTGCTCGACATCCCCCATCGGATACAGGCGGACCCCGAACTCGGCGCAGTTGCGGCGCAACGTCTCCACCTGAGTCCGAGACACCGGGTCGGCGATCGGCTTGTCGATGTCGACGGTGGGCACGTTGTGGTCTTCGGTGGCGATCGTCAGGTCCGGCCGCCGCACCGGCCGGCCCGCCATCCGCAGCCCGTCGAATGCCTGGGGGCTGGTCACCTCGTGCACGAGATGCAGATCGATGTAGATGAGATCAGGTTCGCGGGCATCACCCTCGCCGTTGCCGGCGACGACGACGTGATCGCTCCACACCTTCTCGGCGAGAGTCCGCGGCTTGTTCGCGATGTCCATTGACCATCTCACAATCTGGGAAGCTAGTATCTCCTTGTGAGACAGGATAGCGGTATCGGCGTGCTCGACAAAGCGGTGGCCGTCCTCCACGCGGTCGCCGAGTCCCCCTGCGGTCTGGCCGATCTGTGTGACCGCACCGCCCTGCCCCGCGCGACCGCACACCGGCTGGCCGTCGGACTGGAGACGCACCGGCTGCTTGCGCGCGACGCCGACGGGCAGTGGCGCCTGGGCCCCGCGCTGGCCGAACTCGGCAGCCACGTCCGCGACCCTCTCGTGTCGGCAGGCGCCGTGGTTCTCCCCCGGCTGCGCGAACTCACCGGCGAGAGTGTGCAGCTCTACCGCAGGGACGGCACCGCGCGCATCTGCATCGCCGCGCTGGAACCGCCTGCCGGTCTTCGGGATACGGTGCCGATCGGCGCTCGCCTGCCGATGACCGCCGGCTCTGGGGCCAAGGTGCTGCTGGCCTACGCCGACCCGGCCACGCAGCGCACCGTTCTGGCCGACGCGGCATTCACCGATCGTGCGCTTGCCGAGGTGCGCAAGCGCGGCTGGGCGCAGAGCGCGGCTGAACGGGAACCCGGGGTGGCGAGCGTGTCGGCACCGGTCCGCGACGGCCGCGGCGCAGTCGTGGCCGCGGTGTCGGTGTCCGGACCCATCGACCGGATGGGACGGCGCCCGGGTGCGCGCTGGGCAGCCGATCTGGTGGCCGCCGCCGACGCCCTGACCCGGCGACTCTGAACTCCGCGACATGAAAAAACTCGCAGGCCTCGAGGACCTGCGAGTAGATGTACCCCCGATGGGATTCGAACCCACGCTACCGCCGTGAGAGGGCGGCGTCCTAGGCCGCTAGACGACGGGGGCTAGAACATGTTCCGGACGGTCAGCATAGCCGAACACTGGAGTGCTGACCTAATCCGCACATTGGCTGGGGTACCAGGACTCGAACCTAGAATGGCTGAACCAGAATCAGCTGTGTTGCCAATTACACCATACCCCATTGGCAGCCTATCACCGCAGGTCACAGGCTATTTTTCGACCCTAGCGCCTCGCGGTGGTGCCGCGCGGTGCCGTTGTTCGGGCCGACGAGCAGACTACCAAAGATTTCCGGGTGCTTTCTCCACCCCCGTCACACCGCCGCTGCGGCATGGTCCCGGCCTGCTCGCAGCCGCGCGAGCGTACGGTCACGCCCCAGCAGTTCCAGCGATTCGTAGAGCGGCGGGCTCACCGACGAGCCCGTCACCGCGACGCGCACGGGTCCGAACGCCTTGCGGGGCTTGAGTTCGAGCCCGTCGATCAGTGCGAGCCTGAGTGCCTCGTCGATCTGCGGACTGCTCCAGTCCCCGAGCGCCACCAGGGCGCCCAGGGCGGCGTCGAGGACCGGCACCGCCTCGGGTCGCAGTTCCTTGCCCGCGGACTTCTCGTCGAGCGCGAACGAGCCGTCGTCGAAGAACTTGAGGAGCCCCCATGCGTCGCCGAGAACCACGATGCGCGTCTGCACCAGAGCGGCCGCTTCGGCGAACGCCTCGTCGTCGAGCCCGGTGTCGTGGCCGTGGGTGCGGAAGTACTCGCCGAGGCGGCGGGTGAACTCGTCGGTCTCGAGCATCCGGATGTGCTCGGCGTTGAGTGCGTCGGCCTTCTTCTGGTCGAATCGCGCCGGATTGGAGTTCACGTCGACGACGTCGAACGCCGCCACCATCTCGTCGATACCGAACACGTCGCGATCGTCGGCGATCGACCACCCCAGCAGCGCAAGGTAGTTGAGCAGGCCTTCGGGAATGAAGCCCCGGTCACGGTGCAGGAAGAGATTCGACTGGGGATCGCGTTTGGACAACTTCTTGTTGCCGTCGCCGAGGACGGGCGGCAAGTGGGCGAAGCGCGGTGTGCCGTCGGCGATGCCGAGCCGCTCGAGTGCGCCGTAGAGCGCCAGCTGTCGCGGAGTCGAGGGCAGCAGATCCTCGCCGCGCAGCACATGGGTGATCTTCATCAGCGCGTCGTCGACCGGATTGACCAACGTGTACAACGGTTCTCCGTTGCCTCGGGTCAGCGCGAAGTCGGGGATCGAGCCCGCGGGGAAGGTCGTCTCACCACGCACCAGGTCGTCCCACGTCATGTCCTCATCTGGCATGCGCAACCGGATGACCGGCGACCGACCCTCCGCGCGCAGCGCCGCGCGCTGCTCATCGGTGAGGTCGCGGTCGAAATTGTCGTACCCGAGCTTGGGATTGCGTCCCGCCGCGAGATGGCGGGCCTCCACCTCCTCGGCGGTGGAGAACGCCTCGTAGGCCTCCCCCGCCTCCAGCAGGCGCGCCAGCACATCGGTGTAGAGGTCCCGACGGCCCGACTGACGGTACGGCTCATACGGTCCCCCGACCTCGGGGCCCTCGTCCCAGTCGAGGCCGAGCCAGCGCAGCGCATCGAGCAGCGCCCGATAGCTGTCCTCACTGTCGCGTGCCGCGTCGGTGTCTTCGATGCGGAAGACGAACGTGCCGCCGGTGTGACGGGCATAGGCCCAGTTGAACAACGCCGTACGGATCAACCCGACATGGGGGGTGCCCGTCGGAGACGGACAGAACCTTACTCTGACACTGGACGGGGCTGTCACGATTTTCCTTTGCGCACAACGGGATTGGTGAGTGTTCCGATGCCTTCGACACTGATGCTGACGGTGTCGCCGTGTTCGAGGGGTCCCACGCCCTCGGGCGTTCCGGTCAGGATCAGGTCCCCCGGCAGCAGGGTCATGACTGCCGAGATCCACTCGATGATCGCGCCGATGTCGTGGATCATCAACGACGTTCGGCTGCGCTGTTTCACCTCACCGTTGACCTCTGTACGGATCTCCAGATCGGAGGCGTCGACATCGGTGACGATCCAGGGGCCCACCGGACAGAACGTGTCGTGGCCCTTGGCGCGCATCCACTGGCCGTCCTTCTTCTGCTGATCCCGTGCCGACACGTCGTTGGCGATCGTGTAGCCGAGGATGTTCTCCGCGGCCCGCGAGGCGGGAACGTCTTTGCACGGACGGCCGATGACCGCGGCCAGCTCGCCCTCGAAGTGCACCGGGTTGGCGTCGGCGGGGAGCTGGATCGGCGTGTGGGGTCCGATGATCGCGGTGTTCGGCTTGAGGAAGATGATGGGGTCCTCGAAGGTGCCGCCACCCATTTCCTCGATGTGAGCGGCGTAGTTCTTGCCCATGCAGACGACCTTGCTGGCCAGGATCGGCGCCAGCAGGCGCACGTCGGCCAGCGGCCACTGCCTGCCGGTGAATGTCGGTGTGCCGAAGGGGTGCTCGGCGATCTCACGGGCGATCGCCTCCCCGGGCTCGTCGACCGGCCCTTCGATGGAGACGAAAGCCACACCATCAGGGCTGGCGATTCGACCAAGACGCATGGCAGTCAGCCTAGCCGCAGCACCTGACGCTCCGGCGAGCGCACAGTCGACACACAGGTTGTCTCACTATATGAGATACCAGTTCAATATTGTGAGATGCCCGTGTCACCATGACGGTATGGACACCTCCTCCATCGGCACCGCGCGGCGCTGGTCCATGTTGGTCGTCGCTCTGGCCGCCACGTTGTGCGCCAACGTGTTCATCAACGGTGTGGCCTTCCTCATCCCGACGCTGCATCGTGAGCGCGGCCTGGACCTCGCGCAGGCCGGACTGATGTCCGCGCTGCCCAGCCTGGGGATGGTCGTGACCCTGATCGCCTGGGGTTACGTCGTCGACCGCGTCGGAGAGCGGAAGGTGTTGACGCTGGGTTCGGCGCTGACCGCCGCCGCCGGCTTCGGTGCGGCATCGGCGGACTCGCTGCCCACGGTCGGAGTCTTCCTCTTCCTGGGCGGAATGGCGGCAGCGAGCAGCAACACTGCCAGCGGCCGCTTGGTGGTCGGCTGGTTCGACGCGGACAAGCGCGGCCTGGTGATGGGAATCCGTCAGACCGCCCAGCCGTTGGGCGTCGGTGTCGGCGCGCTGGTGATTCCCCGACTGGCGGAATCGAGCGGGGTGTCGGGCGCGCTGCTGTTCCCGGCCGCTGTCTGTGCGGTCTCGGCGGTCGTGTGCGCTGTTGCGGTGCTGGATCCGCCGAGACCGGCGCGCGCCGAGGCCAGCGAGGCGGACCTCGCCAACCCCTACCGCGGGTCCTCACTGCTGGTTCGCATCCATCTCACCTCTCTGCTGCTGGTGGCGCCGCAGGCGATGGTGTGGACCTTCACGCTGGCCTGGTTGATCACCGACCGGGGGTGGTCCGCCGGCTCCGCGGGTGCGATGGTCACCGTCGCCCAATTGCTGGGCGCGGGCGGGCGAATCGCGGCCGGGCGGTGGTCGGACTCCGTCCTGCGGCGTTCCGGAGACGCGTTGAGTTCGCGGATGAGACCCGTACGCACGATTGCCGCCGCCGCGGCGGTGTCGATGGGATTGCTGGCGCTCACCGATTGGCTGGACTCCCCCGTCAGCATCGCGCTGATGGTCGTCGCGTCGGTGGTCACGGTGTCGGACAACGGGTTGGCTTTCACCGCGATCGCCGAGGTCGCCGGACCGTTCTGGAGCGGGCGCGCACTGGGCACGCAGAACACCACGCAATTGCTCACCGCCGGCGTCACTCCGCCGCTGTTCGGTGCCTTGATCAGTGCCGCCGGCTACCCGGTTGCGTTCGCAGTGTGCGCCGTGATCCCGCTGCTGGCGATTCCGTCGGTACCCGCGACCTCCCCAGCTCAGGCTGAGCGCACGGCCTGACGCGGAAGCAGCGCCAGGGCGGCAGCCAGGAAACACAGCGCACCTATGAACGTGCCGAAGTTGGCCAGCCACTCGTCCTCGGTGACACCTGTCGTCCGCACGAACGCCGCACCGGCCGACACGGCGAATGCCACGCACCCGATCAGATTGACCGCCGCGGCCACCCAGTCACGCGACGTCAGATCGATCAGCGCGCCCACCGCCACCATGCCGAGGATGCCGCTGACCAGAAACGCGGCAGACCCGAAGACGTCGGGGACCCAGACATAACGCCGCTCACTGGCCACGGCATGTGCCACCACCGACGCCCCGGTGCTCAGATTGAACAGCACGGCCCCGACGAATTGCACTGCTGCACTGGACCATTCCGCGCGGTCGGCGCGGTCGCTGCGGAACAGCTGAATCCAGGCAGCGGTCGTGAAGAACCACGACCCCCGAAAAGCAGAGCACATTCGCCCCGCCCGCACCCAGCCACGCCGGGACACCGGGCGCGGTCGCCAGCGCGAACAGTGCCGAGCCGACGACGAACAGCCAGCACTGCGCAGACAGCGTGGCCAGCCGCCGGATGACTACAGCTTTCCGAGGATGCGCTCGCCGACCTCGGCAGTGGTCAACGATTGATCGCCGCGGGTCGCGAGATGTTCCGCGACAGCCGCGTCGACACGGGCCGCGGCATCGAGCTCACCGAGGTGGGCCAGGAGCAACGACACACTCATGATCGCCGCCGTGGGATCCGCAATGCCCTGTCCGGCGATGTCGGGCGCGCTGCCGTGCACCGGCTCGAACATCGACGGATTGGTCAGCGTCGCATCGATGTTGCCGCTGGCCGCCAGCCCGATGCCACCGCACACCGCCGCGGCCAGGTCGGTGATGATGTCCCCGAACAGGTTGTCGGTGACGATGACGTCGAAGCGGCCGGGATCGGTGACCATGTGGATGGTCGCGGCGTCGACGTGCTGGTAGGCCACCTCGACGTCGGGATACTCCGCGGCCACGGACTGCACGGTGCGCCACCACAGCGAGCCGGCGTGGGTCAGCACGTTGTTCTTGTGCACCAGGGTCAGATGCTTACGGCGGCCCTGCGCACGGTGGAACGCGTCGAGCACCACGCGGCGCACGCCGTATGCGGTGTTGACGCTGACCTCGGTCGCGATCTCGTGGGGGGTGTTGACCCGGATCGCACCGCCGTTGCCGGTGTAGGGGCCCTCGGTCCCCTCGCGCACCACGACGAAGTCGATCTCGGGATCGCCGGCCAGCGGACTGCGCACCCCGGGGTACAGACGCCCCGGGCGCAGGTTGACGTGGTGGTCGAGCTCGAAGCGGATACGCAGCAGCAGACCGCGTTCGAGCACCCCGCTGGGCACCGACGGGTCACCGATCGCGCCGAGCAGGATCGCGTTGTGCTCCTTCAGTTCGCCCAGAACCGACTCGGGCAGCACCTCGCCTGTCTTGTGGTACTGGCGCGCGCCGAGCTCGTATTCGGTCTTCTCGACGCCCGGCCGGACGGCGTCGAGCACCGTGAGCGCCTGGCCGATCACCTCCGGACCGATCCCGTCGCCACCGA
>NZ_JAQIIY010000038.1:0-45742 GCF_036946525.1 Mycobacterium kyogaense
CGAACGGGATCGTGGCGCCGGGCTCGAACGTGACGATGTTGACGTGCATGTCGTATGCAAGGTCCTGGGGGTCCAGCATGCGCGTGGTGCGCCATTTGCCGTCGGTTCCCGGCATGGCTGACGGCTCGATGTCCTGCTCGTTGCCGAACTGGACCGAGGGGGCGTGCCCATCGATGGCCTCGTAGCGCTTGCGGATCCAGACGAACGTCGCGCTGTCGTCGCCGTTGTTGGCGGCCGACCACTCGGTGCCCGCCGGAAGGTAGGCGAAGCCGCCCGCGGTCAGCGTTCGTGACTGACCTGCCGCGTCGACGGTGAGCGCACCCGACGTCACGAACAGGAAGCCCGCCACCTCGGGTTGTGGCTCGGGGCGCGTGGCTCCGCCGCCGGGGGCGACCTCGACGATCGCCTGGTAGTACGTCGTGGCGCCGCCAGCGACGGGGCGGTTGATGATCCACGCACGTGTATCGGTCCACTCCGGGAACACCGAGGTGACGATGTCGGAGAGGACGCCGCGCGGGATCACCGTGTAGGCCTCGGTGACGATCGCGCGGTCGGTCAGCAGATCGGTCTGCGGGGGCAGGCCGCCGCGGGGCGTGTAGTACGACGCTCCGGTCACTGGGTGGGTCACTGGGAGCTCCTTGGTCGGCGGCCGAGCGCGATGTCGCGCACGGAGGACAGGGGAAGGTCGACGGCCGTCTCGATCTCGTCGGTGGTCAGGGCGCCGCAGACGCTGCCGCGATGGATCACGTTGGCCAGTGCCCGCGCTGTCGCCGGCTCGTCCATGACGGTCGAGTCGAGCTCGTGGGCGTAGGTGCGGAGCCGGTTCGCCGCCGGGGCGAAGGCGCCGCGATAGAACGCATAGGTCGCCAGGTATCGGGTGACCAGTTGGGCGGGATGCAGATCCCAGCCCTGGTAGATGCCGCGTTCGAGATGGCGTCGGACCAGGCGCGCGTGCAGTTTCCACGCCATGGCGACGTTGTCGGGGTCGCCGACGGGCAGGATGTTGGTCGAGCCGTCGGACAGGTGGACACCGGTGCCCGCGACGGCGAGTTGCATGACGTTCTTGGCGTGATCGGCCGCCGGATGTTCCATCGACTGGTGGGCAGCGGCGATGCCGAGTGATGCCGAGTAGTCGTAGGTCCCGTAGTGCAGCGAGCTGACCCGGCCCTGGCCGGCGTGGACGAACTGCGCGACGGGCGCGCGGCCGTCGGCGCCGAGGATCGCCTGCGGTGTCTCGACCTGCACTTCGAAGCGAATCCGCCCGTCCGGCAATCCATTCGCGGCTTCCAGTGCACTCGCCACCGCCACCATGGCCTCGACCTGCTCGACGGATGTCACCTTGGGCAGCGTGAGCGTGAGGCCCTC
This sequence comes from Mycobacterium kyogaense, assembly GCF_036946525.1. GTDB lineage: Bacteria > Actinomycetota > Actinomycetes > Mycobacteriales > Mycobacteriaceae > Mycobacterium > Mycobacterium kyogaense_A. The sequence goes on from NZ_JAQIIY010000038.1 coordinate 1,366, forward strand.
GGGCAGGCCTCCGTTGTCGACGAGTCCGGTGACGAACATGTCGAGTGTGCGGAGCCCGCGTGCCCGGGTGCCCGCTTCCAGACACTTGAAGCGCGTCCCGACGAACGGCGTCGAGGTGCCGGCGTCGAGTGCGCTGCGCAGCGCGGTGACCGCGCGCCTGACATCGGCGTCCTCGGTGGCGTCGTCGACCGTGCCGTACCCGTCTTCGAAGTCGATGCGGAGGTCTTCGATCGGCTCGGTGGTCAGCTTGTTCTCGACCAGTGCGGCGAGAGTCTCCGGCTCGCAATCGGTGTCACCGCCATCGCCGACCATGTCGGCGATGGCGTCGAGTCCGTGCGCATCGTTCGCGGCGGCGAGCGCGGCAGATCCCCAGTCGGCGGGCATGGTCGCCGAATACTTGTCACCGGGTACGTAGACGGTGTGGACCGGCTGCCGGCGGCCGTCGTCGCCGGGATATCGGTCCGCCAGTCGGGCATCGGTGGCCGCGAGACGACGATCGATATCGGCGAGCACCGCGTCGCCGAGGGATCGTGTCACGTGGGGCCCCCTGTCGGCGTGAAGAACTCGCATCAAATTCCGCATTGTGGAGTTTAGTGCGCGAGCTGAAAAATGTACATGCTGCGCCGCGATGCGGACAAAGACTTCCGAATTGTGGAACTCATTCGCGGCCTGTTCAATGGATACACATCAGCGGGCCGGGAGTGGACACATGGCGGACAGATCAGGCGGCGTGCAGTCGGTCGAGCGTGCATTCGAGCTGATGGAACTCATCGGGCGCGCGGGCGGTGAGTGCTCGCTGACCGAACTGTCCGCGGAGTCGCCCTTGCCGCCGCCGACGATCCACCGGTTGCTGCGCACCCTCGTCACCCTCGGCTACGTGCGCCAGCTGCCGAATCGTCGCTATGCGTTGGGCCCCAGGCTGATTCGACTCGGAGTGGTCGCCAATCGACAGTTGGGTGCGGTCGCCGGTCCGGTGCTGCAGTCGTTGGTCGATGACCTGGCCGAGACGGCGAGTCTGGCGGTGCTCGACGGCGACATGGTGATCTACACCGAGCAGGTCGCGTCGACACAGATGTCGCGGGCCACCGACGAGGTCGGCAGGCGGTTGGGCCTGCACACGTCCGGCGTCGGCAAGGCCGTCCTGGCCGAGCTCGACGATGCGCGCATCCTGAAACTGGTGACGCAGTCGGGACTGCCGGCGCCGACGGGGAACAGCGCGTCCACGTTGTCCGCGGTGTTCGCCAACGTGGAGCGCGTGCGCGCCGACGGGTACGCCGTCGACGACGAGGAGTTCGAAATCGGCGTCCGCTCGGTCGCGATGGCCGTGCCGGGGGCTCCGACTCCGATGGCCGTCGGTATCTCGGGTCCTGTGGGACGGATGGGCAAAGACGTCGTTGCTCGTGCTGTGCCCGCGCTCGAGAAGGCGGCCGGGGTGATCTCCGAGGCGTTGATCGGCGCGCAAGAGCGCTAGCCGGATCGGTCCTACCCGATCAGGGCGGGCAGGCGCTGCAGCAGGCCGGGCAGTGCAGTGCCCGCCTTCTCACGCAGTGACACGGTGGCGCTTCGCGACAGCGGTGTCGGCTCCGGATTCACCTCGATCACCGGGGTGCCACTGGCCACCGCCATCTCGGGCAGCCCGGCCGCGGGATAGACCACCGACGACGTCCCGACCACGACGACGACGTCGGCGCCGACCACCGCGTCGACCGACTGCTGCCAGGCCTGGTCGGGCAACGACTCGCCGAACCACACCACGTTGGGCCGAATCAGCCCGCCGCAGACCGTGCACCGCGGCGGGTCGACGGACTCGACCGGCTCGGGCATGTCGGGCACCGCGTCCTGATACGCGGTTCCGCAGCGGTCGCAATGGAATTCGAAGAGGCTGCCGTGCACGTGGTAGACCTTCGTGCTGCCGGCCCGCTCGTGCAGATCGTCGACGTTCTGGGTGACGACGTGGACGTCGGCGTAGTCCTGCCAGGCGGCGACGGCGCGGTGTGCGTCGTTCGGTGCGACGGTGGCCATCATGTGGTGGCGCCACAGATACCAGGCCCACACCCGGTCGGGATGCGCCCGCCAGCCGTCCGAGCTCGAGATCTCGTAGGGATCGACGTGGGCCCACAGCCCGGTCTCGACGTCCCGGAACGTCGGCACACCGCTTTCGGCCGAGATCCCGGCGCCGCTGAAGACCGTCACCTGCACTCCACCAAACTAGTCTCTGTGGGCGATACTGAGCACGTGGCCGAGTTGGGGGATTGGGTGCACGTCGACACGCAAGCGGCCCGGCCGCTGTTCGACCAGCTCAGAACGCAGATCATCGAGGGTACTCGGGACGGCCGGCTCACGCCGGGGACGCGTCTGCCCACCGTGCGGGAACTGGCCGGCCAGCTCGGTCTGGCGGTCAACACCGTCGCCCGCGCCTATCGCGAGCTGGAAGCCGCGGGCATCCTGGAAACCCGGGGCCGGTTCGGCACTTTCGTCGCGAGCTCGGATCCGGCCGACTCGGCGCTGGCGAGCGCCGCGCACACCTACGTGTCGGCCGCCAGGGCGTTGGGGGTCGGGAAGGGGCAGGCGCTGCGCTACGTGGAGGCGGCGTTCGGCTGATCAGCCGAATTCGAGCAGCGTGGTCAGTGGCCGCAACGGGTCGAGCAGCGGGAGCCGCTGCCATGTCCACAGCAGAGCGTTGAGCAGACGGCCCCGGGCCGGTTCGGCCGGCAGATCGTGGACGGCCCGCACCCCGGGCACCGTGTTCGCCAGATCGGCGAGCTCGGCGACGGTCAGCGAGAACGGCATCGGCGGAACCCGGTAGCGCAGCGATGTGCGCATCCCGCGGCGCATCAGCGCGGCGACTCCCGACGGCGGGAGATCGAAGATCATCTGACCGCCGGGGAAGCGGGCGGCGCACTCGGTGATGATCGACATCGCCTCCTCGGGCTGCAGATACATCAGCAGTCCCTCGGCAGTGACGAACACCCCGTTCTCGGTGTCGACCTCGTCCATCCAGCTGAAGTCGAGCGCGGACTGCGCGCGCTCGGTGATGCGATCCGACGGCGGCAGGATGGCCCGCCGCAATTCGATCATCGGCGGCAGGTCGACGCTGAGCCACGAGAAGTCGTGGCCGACCCCGCCGGTGGTGTCGAGTCGGTAGAAGCTCGTCTGCAGACCCTCGGCCAACGCCACCACCGTCGCCTTCGGATGGTCACGCAGATAGCGACGGGCGTACTTGTCGAACAGGTTGGCCCGCAACGCCATGTCCTGCCTGCGCGTGAAACCGAACTTCGCGAAATCGAAGTCGATCGAGTCCATCAGATGGATAGCCATCGGGTCGTCGATGATGCCGTCGGGTCGGCGCGCCTCAGCCGCGCGCACCGCGAGCGTCATCAGCGCGGTCTCCGAGACCCCGGTCAGATCGGCGGCGTGCTTGGGTGCTCGTGTCATCGATGGTCTTCCTTCTCAGGCTGCCAGCAGCTTGTCGATGGTGCGCAGGTTCCGGGTCGTGGTCGAGGGCTTGTACCTCTTGTCGCCCATCGTCTTGCCGACGGTGCTGTCGAGCGTCGACCCCTTCGGCACCTGCCAGTAGACGACGCCGTCGCCCGCCTCGATCTTCTCCTTCGGCCCGGCGGACAGCGCGGCCAGTTCGTCGAACACGTCGGGGTCGCTGACGAACGTGACGTAGGACTGATGACCGTCGCGCTCGCGCTCGAACGGGTAGTTGATGGAGATGGCGGCCAACGTGTCCATGTCGTACACCAGAACCCAAGCGTCGTAGCCGAATTCGTCACGCAGCGCCTTCTCGGCCTTCGTGCGCACCCCGGCGGCTCCGGCTCGACTGCTCAGCAGCACGTTGCCCGTGGCCAACACCGTCGTCACATCGGTGAAGCCGGCATCGGACAGGGCACGAGCGACCTCGGGCATCTTCAGCTTCACCCCACCCACGTTCACCCCCGCGCAACAGCGCGGCATATCGCGTCATCGCGGGGTCGCCGCGCCGTGTAACGGGTCCACCTGTTCGATCATTCCACTTCCCGCACCGACGTACCCTCAGGTGATGACACGCGACGTGTTCGACGACAAGCTGTTGGCGCTGATCGCCGGGAACTCGCTGGGAGTGCTGGCCACCCTCAAACGCGACGGCAGACCGCAGTTGTCGAACGTGTCGTATCACTTCGATTCGCGGACGCTGACGATCTCGGTGTCGATCACCGAACCGCGGGCCAAGACGCGCAACCTGCGCCGCGATCCCCGCGCCGCCATCCATGTCAGTTCCGACGACGGCTGGGCCTACGCGGTGGCCGAAGGCGATGCCGTGCTCACGCCGCCGGCGGCCAACCCGAACGACGACACCGTGGCCGGGTTGGTCGAGCTCTACCGCGAGATCGCCGGGGAGCACCCCGATTGGGACGACTACCGCCGCGCGATGGTCGACGATCGGCGGGTGTTGATGCGGCTACCCATCGGACACCTCTACGGGATGCCGCCCGGCAAGCGGTGAGCGGTTAGGCTTGCGCCATGGCAAACCAAGGGTCGGCCGGGTCGTCGGGGTCGTCGGATACTCCCGAGGACGACAACAAGCGCAAGTTCCGTGAGGCGCTGGAGCGCAAGAAAGCTCAGGCGGGCGGCGGCTCCGCCCACCGCGACGGCGGTACGAAGCAACCCCGGGCGCACGGCCCGGTCGAGAACCGTCGCGAGTTCCGCCGCAAGAGCGGCTAGCTCACCTGCCGGCAGCGGCCGCCTCGCGCGGCTGAAAGACCGGGCGCACGTCGCGGGCCAGCGCCCGTGCCGCGATCAGCGCGCACAGCATCACGGCCACGAGCGGTAGGCCGAGATCCTTGAGGCCCCATCCGACCGACGCCAGCGTCGCCGCCCCGGCGATACACAGCAGCGCACCGACGGCGGCACTGCGCGCCCCCGGCGCGGCCACGAAACCGCCGTCCCACAACGGAAGTGGACCGTTCTCCAGCGGACGCAGCGCGACGAACGCCGCAGCAACCGCCGCCGCCATGATCGCCACCTGCAGGACGGACACCATCGCGAAGTCCGGTGCGGCGGGATCGAAGCGCGGGTAGCCCAGGTAGTCGAACGCGAGATGGACGCCGAGCAGCGGCGGGATGTGCCACAGATACAGCGTCATCGCCCCGGAGTTGCCGATCGCCGTCGCCCACCACACCCGCGGCCGGCGCGCCCACCGGCCGATCGCGGGCGCAGCGGCAATTGCCAACGCGCACATCATGATCGCGTGTCCGGCGAGCAGCAGCGACGGCGGCGTCATGTTCTTCAGATGCTGGCTCTCCAACCCCACCAGGCTGAGCTCGTACGGGCCGAACACCACCAGCGCCACGTTGACGCCGAACGCGACGACCGCCGTCGTCAGCGCGGTGCGCCCGCGCACGAGGCCGCGCCGGTAGGCGACCCCGAAAGCCCCGGGGATCAACCACATCGCGAAGTTCACGTAGCCGAGCGCCGACCAGCCGTCGACGGTGATGCGTAACAGGTCGACGCCGGCGACCACGCCGTAGAGCACGGCCACCGTTGCGACGAAGCGCCGGGTCGTGGTGATCCGGGCCAGCAGTGGCACCGTGGCGAGCACCAGGACGTAGGCGCCGAGAAACCACAGCAGCTGGATGGAGATGCCGGCGACGGGTTCGTAGACGTGCACCGGCAGTACCTCTCGCGCCACCATCAGCGTCACCGCCCAGAACGCCAGATAGGAGAACACCGGCCGGTACAGCCGGGTGCAGCGGCGCATCAACCACTCGCCCCAGCTCGCACCGGGCGTCCACGTCTGCACCGAGGCGGCCACGCCGGCGAAGAAGAACAGCGGCATGATCTGGAAGACCCATGTCAGTGCCTGGAACACCGGCGACACTGACAGCAGGTTGGTCCACACGAACACGCCGTCACGGATCGTGCTGGTGGCCATCACGGTATGGCCCACGACCACGCCGAGCAGGGCGGTGATGCGGATGACGTCGATCGCGCGGTCCCGCTCGGCCGGTGTGGCGGCCTCTACCTCATCGGGGCGGGGAAGCTGCGTCCGTCGGCTCATGCGCCGAAACTAGCTGCGGCGCGGCATCCTTCGAATGAGTAGAAGCACTCAGGATCGCGACCAGGCAGCCGGCCGCGAGCACGGCGACCGCGATCGCGAACGCCACCCCCGAGGTGCGCAGTCCCCACGCCTGGGCGGCCAGGCCCTCACCGACCACGGGAACCGCGATCGCGACATAGGCCACGACGAAGTAGGTGGAGCTGACCTCGGCGCGCCGGTCGGGCGGGGTGCGCTCGGACACCGCGGCCAGCCCGCGGCTGAAGCTGATGCCCTGGCCGATGCCGGACACGACAGCCGCTGCGATGAGGCCCGGCAGCGAGCCGACATGCAGGGCGACTGCCAACGTGGCCATGCCGGCGATCAGAATGGCGCAGCCGACGGCTACGGCCCGTTCGGGATTCATGGTTCGCCCCGCGACCTGGGCGAGTGCCGAGGCGAGGAAGATCGTGCCGGCGATGAGACCGGCCAGCGCGTGGTTGCCGATGCCGATGACCTCGGCCAGGAACGACGGTGCCACCGCGGCGAACAGGCCGGTGACGGCGAACCCGGCGAACGCCGCCAGCGCGGCCACGACGAACACCGGCCGAGCCTCCGGCGGCACCGCCAGACGCTGCAGCCCCAGCCGGCCCTGCCGCGGGGAGGTCTCCCGTGAGCACAACACCGCGACCGCGGCGGCGACCGTCAGGGCCAGGTGCACGACGAAGCTCAGGTCCAGCGGGCGCGGCGCGTACTGCACGAGCACACCGGCAAGGACCGGACCCAGGCCCAACCCGCCGATGTTCACCACCGAGGCGACCGCGGCCGCGCGGTCCCGCCACGCCGGCGGCGCCGCCTCGATCACCGCCGCCGTCGCCGTCCCCGTGAAGAGGCCCGCCGACAGTCCGGACAGCACCCGGCCGATCAGGAGTTCGGGCACCGAATCGGCGAGCACGAACACCACCGCGCTAGCCGCCGCCATCACGATCCCGGCCAGCAGCACGGGCCGTCGTCCCACCACGTCGGACCAGCGGCCGAACAGCAGCAGTGCCGACAGCACCCCGCCGGCGTACGCGGCGAAAATGATCGTCGTCGTCAGCACATGGAAGTGCAGTTCCTCGGCGAACAGCGCGTACATCGGTGTGGGCAGCGTCGTGCCGACCATGATCGCGGCGAACGCGTAGCCCAGCAGGGCCATCGAGTAACGGTGCACGGACATTCTCAGCGGCATACCCGCCGAGGCTATTCCGCAGACCGGGTCAGTGCGCGACCGCCTTCTCCGCACCGATGCCGGTGAGCGATCGCACCTCCATCTCGGCGTTGACCTCCGGGTTGCCGCGGTCCGACGACGTCAGGGTGCCGACGATGCCGAGCACGAAGGCCAGCGGGATCGACACGATGCCGGGGTTGGCCAGCGGGAACCAGGCGAAATCCGCGCCCGGGATCATCGCGGTCTTGGCGCCCGACACCGCGGGGGAGAACACGATCAGCACGATGGTCGAGATCAGCCCGCCGTACATGCTCCACAGCGCGCCACGGGTGTTGAACCGCTTCCAGTACAGCGAGTACACGATCGTCGGGAGGTTGGCCGCTGCTGCGACGGCGAACGCGAGCGCGACGAGGAACGCGACGTTCTGTCCGTTGGCGAGGATGCCGAGACCGATCGCCAGCACACCGAGCACCACGGCGGTGATCCGGGAGACCCGCACCTGCTCGGCCTCGGTCACCTTGTGATTCTTGAGCACTGAGGCGTAGATGTCGTGGGCGAAGGACGCCGACGCGGTGATCGTCAGGCCGGCGACGACAGCGAGGATGGTCGCGAAGGCCACCGCCGAGATCACGCCGAGCAGGATCACGCCACCCAGTTCGAACGCCAGCAGCGGCGCCGCCGAGTTCACCCCGCCGGCGGCGGACAGGATGCGGTCGGGGCCGACGAGGGCGGCCGCGCCGTAGCCGAGCACCAGGGTGAACAGGTAGAAAGCGCCGATCAGCGCGATCGCCCACACGACGCTGCGCCGAGCCTCCTTGGCCGTGGGCACCGTGTAGAAGCGCATCAGCACGTGCGGCAGACCCGCGGTGCCCAGCACCAGCGCCAGTGCCAGCGAGATGAAGTTGATCTGCGAGGTCAGCGAGCCGCCGTACTGCGCGCCGGGCGCGAGCACGTCACGCTTGGCGACGCCCTCGGTGGTGGCACCGCTGATGGCCGACTGCGCGGATCCGAGGATCTCGGAGAAGTTCAGCCCGAACTTGGCGAGCACCATCACGGTCATGAAGCCGGCTCCCACGATCAACAGCACGGCCTTGATGATCTGCACCCACGTGGTGCCCTTCATGCCGCCGACGAGCACGTAGACGATCATCAGCACGCCGACGACCGCGATGACGACGGATTGACCGGTGCGGCTGCGGATGTCGAGCAGCAGAGCCACCAGCCCGCCGGCGCCGGCCATCTGGGCCAGCAGGTAGAACAGCGACACCGTCAGGGTGTTGGTGGCCGCGGCCAGTCGCACCGGGCGCTGCTTGAGCCGGAAGCTGAGAACGTCGGCCATCGTGAATTTGCCCGTGTTGCGCAGCAATTCGGCGACGAGCAGCAGCGCCACGAGCCAGGCGACGAGGAAGCCGATCGAGTACAGGAAGCCGTCGTAGCCGTAGACCGCGATGGCGCCCGCGATGCCGAGGAAGCTGGCCGCCGACAGGTAGTCGCCGGCGATCGCGATGCCGTTCTGTGGGCCGGAGAAGCCGCGCCCGCCGGTGAAGAACTCGTCGGCGGTCGCGTTGCGCTTGCTGGCGCGGATCACCACGATCATCGTGACGACGACGAACAGGCTGAAGATGCCGATGTTCGCGATCGGGTTGCCGACGGTCTCGGACGCCGCGAGGACGGTGGTCATCGGAGGTTGCCTTCCAGCTCAGAGCGGATCGCCTCGGCGCGCGGGTCGAGCTCGCGGTTGGCGAAGCGGACGTAGAGGCCGGTGATGAGGAAGGTCGACAGGAACTGGCCCAGGCCGATGATCAGCCCGACGTTGATGTCGCCCCACACCCTGGTGGCCATGAAGTCATGCGCGAAGGCGCCCAGCAGCACGTAGACGGCGTACCAGACGAGGAAGATCGCGGTCATCGGGAACACGAAGCGGCGCAGTCTGTTTCGCAACTCCTGGAACTCAGGGCTGGCCTGGACTTCCAGATAGCGCTGCCCGCTGATCGCGTCCGGGCGGATGGGTAGGTCGGTGTCGGACACGGTGATGTCGCTCCTGACTGCTGTGAACCGGCTGTGCAGCGACCGTAGTTGAGATGTGGGTCACAAAAACAGGCCCAATCAGGTGAACACGACGAGGTCGGGCAGCGCTGCGGTGAGCGGTCGGTCGACGACGACGAGCGGCTTACGTGTCGGGGACCCGCTCGATGACCATCCCGAGGTTCTCCGGCAGGTGCATCCGTGCGAATGTCTGCGCCACATCGGCGGGTACCGACGTGCGGGTGAGGCGGCTGACGACGATCATCGTCGCGAATGCCAACGGCACGCTGATCGCGGCGGGATATCCGATCAGCACCGCGGGCCAGCCTCCTCCGGCGTCGTCGTCGACGCCCCCGGCGACCGCGACGGTCACCGCCACCCCGGACAGCAACCCGCCGACGACCAGTCCCCACCCGGCGCCCGCGGCGGTCAGGCCGCGCCACCAGATGCCCAGCACCAGCAGCGGGCACAGCGTCGAGGCCGCCACCGCGAACGCCAGTCCGACGCTGCGGGACAGCTCGAGCCCGCCGGATGCGGCCAGCGCCAACGGAATCGGGATGAGACCACCGATCACCGCGGCCACCCGGAAGTCCCGCACGCGGCCGCCCAGCACGTCGGTGGCCAGCGCCCCGGCGAAGCTGACCAGCAGGCCCGACGAGGTGGCCAGGAACGCAGCGATCGCGCCCGCGGCCACCAGCGCCGCCAGCAGCTGCCCGGCCGCACCACCGACTGCGGAGCCGGGTGCCAGCAGCACCGCCGCGTCCGCGGTTCCGGTGATCAGCAGCTGCGGCACGTAGAGCCGGGAGAACACGCCCAGCAGTGTCGGGAACAGGTAGAACAGCGCCAGCAGCGCGATGACCGCCAGGGCCGTGCGCCGCGCCGCCCGCCCGTCGGGGTTGGTGTAGAAGCGCACCAGTACGTGCGGCAAGCCCATGGTGCCCAGGAACGTCGCCACCATGATCGACACCACCTGATACATCGGGTGGGCGCCGCCCAACCCGCCGCCCGAGGCGATCCAGTCGGCCCCGGCGGCGGGGGTGCCCGCGACCACCGGGGTCGCCGCCCCGGCAGCCAGTTGCAGTGTGCTGCCGGCGCCGAGGGTGTGTTCGCCCGCGCCGCCGACGGGTGCGTCGGCGACCGGACGTCCGTCGAGCGTGCCGGTGACCGTGATTCCCGCCGGCGCGACCACCTGGACCACGACGTCGGTGTCGATGGCCACCGTGGTGTCCTGCGTGACCGTCGGGGGGAGGGTGCCGCCGAGCTCGCCGCCTCGATCGCCGAGGAACAGACCTGCCAGCGCGAGCGCGGGAATCGCGACCGCGGTCAGCTTCAGCCAGTACTGGAATGCCTGCACGAACGTGATCGAGCGCATGCCTCCGGCCACCACGTTGGTCAGCACGATCGCGCCGACAGTCAACGGCCCCAACCACACCGGCGTGCCGAGCAGTGTGCTCAGCGTCAAGCCCGCACCCTGGTACTGCGGTACCAGATAGAGGACGCAGATCACCACCACGACGATCATCGCGATCTTGCGAAGCCGCTGCGAGCCGAGCCGGAACTCGGCGAAATCGGGCACCGTGTAGGCGCCGGAGCGGCGCAACGGGGCCGCGACGAACAGCAGCAGACCGAGATAGCCTGCGGTGAAACCCACCGGGTACCACAGCGCGTCGGCGCCGTACTTGGCGATCAGCCCGGCCACGCCGAGAAACGATGCCGCGGACAGGTATTCACCTGAGATCGCCGCGGCGTTCCACTGCGACCCGACGGTGCGCGAAGCGACAAGGAAGTCGGAGGTGGTGCGGGAGAACCGAACTCCGTACGCGCCGATCGCGATCGTCGCGCCGGCCGCGGCCAGCAGCGCGGCGGCGGTCAGAGGTGAACCGGTCACGGTTCGGCGTCCACCACGCCAACGAAGTCACGTTCGCCCTGTTCGGCGAGGCGCACGTAGGCCCAGCCGATGCCGTACAGCAGCGGATACACCAAGCCGGCCAGCACCAGCCAGTTGAGCCGCAAACCGAGCACCGTCACCGCGCCCAGAGCGGGGAACAGCGCGGAGATCACCGGGATCGCACCGACGAGGCACACCACGACCGCGCCGAGCCGCAACGCGAGACCCAGCTGCGCACGCACGAGTCCACGCACCAACGCGTCGCCCACCTGGGTCTGCTCCTGCACCTCGACGCGGGTGCGCACCATGCGGGCGCCGCGGCGGTGAGCGAGCACCACTCGTTGCCGCTGCGGACGGTCACTCATCGCTACCTCCGGGACGCAGGCTGCGCATGGGAGTGCGCACCACCCGGTCCCGCAGCTCGCGGGCTTGGCGGCGGCTGACGGGCAGTTCGACCGCCGGTGACGCGCCGTTGTCGCGTAGCAGCACCAGAACCGCGCCGTCGGCGGTGCGCAGACCGGTCACGAACGGCAACGCGACCAGGTAGGAGCGGTGGACACGTTGGAATCCGCGCTCGCTCCAACGGTTTTCCAGGGTGCTCAGCGGTATCCGCACCAGATGTGCACCCGACGCCGAATGGAGGCGGGCGTAGTCGCCTTCGGCTTCGACCCAGCTGATGGTGTCGCGGGGGATGAGGTGGGTGACGCCCGCCAGTTCGGCGGGGATCACGTCGGAGTCGTCGTCGTCGCGCTCGGGCGGCGTGTCGGCAGGGAGGGACGTCACGACGCGACGGACGGCTTCGTCGAGACGGTCGTCGCGGATCGGCTTGAGAAGGTAGTCGACGGCGCCGAGATCGAACGCCGCGACGGCCTTGTCGTCGTGGGCGGTGACGAACACGATGGCCGGCCGTTGCGCGTAGTGGGCGAGCACCCCGGCCAATTCGATGCCCGAGAGCCCGGGCATGTTGATGTCGAGGAAGACCGCGTCGATGCGACGGTGATTGAGCTCCCGCAGCGCCGAGGTCGCGTCCCCCGCGCGGACCACCTCGCCGATGTCGGCGTGACGGCTCAGCAGGTACGCCACCTCGTCCAGCGCGGGGACCTCGTCGTCGACCGCGAGAACGGTGAGGGATCTGCTCACTGCCTACACACGCCTAGCCACTTCGACCCACCCCGAACGTCCCTCCGTCGGCCCGTACGCCGGATCGGAACTTGGGCACCCGCATGGTCACCTTGGTGCCGGCGCCGATCGCTGTCTCGACCACCAGACCGTAATCGTTGCCGAAGGCGGCGCGCAGTCGATGGTCGACATTGGTGAGCCCGACGTGCGCCGAGGCGCCCTCGGTGCCGGTCGAGAGCGCGTCTCCCGTTCCCGAACGCAGTACCTCGGGGTCCATGCCGACACCGTCGTCCTCGACCGAGATGACGCAGTCGGAGCCCTCGTCTCGCGCGATCAACTCGATGGACCCACTGCCGCGGCCCGCGAAGCCGTGTCGAACGGCGTTCTCCACCAACGGTTGCAGAGCGAGGAAGGGGACCGTGACGGTGAGCACCTCGGGCGCGACCTGCAGCCGCACCCGCAGCGCGTCGCCGAAGCGGGCCCGCTCCAGGGTGAGGTAGCGGTCGATGTTGCGCAGTTCTTCGGCCAGCGTGGTGAATTGGCCGGCGGCGCGGAAGGAGTAGCGGGTGAAGTCGGCGAACTCGAGGACGAGTTCGCGGGCACGATCGGGGTCGGTGCGGACGAACGAGGCGATGGTGTTGAGCGAGTTGTAGAGGAAGTGCGGGCTGATCTGCGCGCGCAGCGCGAGGACCTCGGCGCGGTCGAGGCGGGCGCGCGACGCGTCGAGTTCGGCCAGCTCAATCTGACTCGCGGCGTAGCGGGCCACCTCGCCGACAGCGCCGAGCAGACCGGGCCCGGGGGAGCGCGTCGTCACCACGACCAGGACGCCGAGCACGTCGCCGCCGTCGGCGAGCAGTGGTTGAGCGACGACCGCGGACGTCGGGGCGTGCCCCATCACGCGGCGCTGACCGGAGAGCGAATCGACAGCCGCGGTCGCGCAGGCGTCCCGCACGTCGGCGTCCCACGCATCGTCGGGATCACAGGCCAGCAGCTTGCCGGTGCCGTCGAACAGAGCGAGCCGGTCGGTGCCGGTGAGCTCCCGCAGGAACGGCGCCGCCTCGCGGGCGGAGTCCGGGGTGAGGCCCTGGCGTAACGCGCGGGCGGCGAGGGATGCGGTGTGCAGCGCGGCGTGCACAGCCCGCTCGGTCGGTGTCGCGACCACCCGCCGGGTTCGCAGCGCCAGCACGACGGCCGCCACCGCGATGACGATCAGCGCGACGGTGAGGGCGATGGCGAGCTGGCCGGACATGAATCACGCTCCTCGCCAGATGTTCAGTTGTCGATGGTAGGCCGCGGCCGTGCGGCGGCCGGCCACCGCACGGCGCGCGTCACTGCACGGGGCAGGCGTACTTTCGGGCGACGTCGAAGACGCGCTCCTGCGCGCCGGGGCCGATGACGCCCTGGGCGGCCAGCTCGAGGCCGATGTACCCCGGGATGCCGCCGATACATGCCTGATGTGCCACCCGCCATGCGGTGTCGGGATTGAGGTTGTAGCCGTTGCGCTGCAAGCCCTGCAGGTAGGCGTCGAAAGCCGGCGTGCCCTGATCCGGGATCGCGTGGGCGGTTCCGGCGAGAGTCAGCGCGGCGGCTGCCGCCGCGAACAGTGAGGCCGCAACGCGTCGCATCATGTCGTCATTCCCCCTAGGTGCAGACATGCAGAATAGTTTCGTCCGTGGCAATCTCGCAGCCGTTTGGGTGAGGGTTTCATGGCCGATGTCGGGGCCGCCTAAGCTGCTGGCATGACTGTGAATCTCTGCTTGGCGCAGGACGCAGACGCCGACGCTCTGCTCGACGAAAGTCCCTTCGCGCTGCTGGTCGGCATGCTGCTAGATCAGCAGATCCCCATGGAGGTGGCCTTCGCCGGGCCGAAAAAGATCGCCGACCGCATGGGAGGCTTCGACGCCGCGACGATCGCCGACCACGACCCCGAGCAGTTCGCCGCCCTGTGTGCGCAAACCCCTGCGGTGCACCGGTTTCCGGGGTCCATGGCCAAGCGCGTGCAGGCACTGGCGCAGACGATCGTCGACGAGTACGGCGGTGATGTGACCGCACTGTGGTCCGACGGCGCCGACGGTGCGACCGTGCTGCGCCGTCTCAAGGCGCTGCCCGGTTTCGGCGAGCAGAAGGCCAAGATCTTCCTCGCACTCCTCGGTAAGCAGTACGGCGTCACGCCGTCGGGGTGGCGTGCCGCTGCCGGTGATTACGGCAAGGCCGGCAGCCACATGTCGGTGGCCGATGTGAAGGACACCGGCTCGCTGCAGAAGGTGCGCTCCTACAAGAAGGAGATGAAGGCCAAGAGCAAGGAAGCCAAGGCGGCCAAGGCTACGACCTGAGCTCGCTGTCGAGCGTCGTGTCCAGCGCCGCCAGCTCAGTCAGGACTTCGGCCACAGCTCGACCCGTCGCGCTCGCGGTGTCGAGGCCGCTGGCCAAGCAGCGCACCGTGATTGCGCGGCCCGTCAGGTCCGCCACGATGTGTGCCACCTCAGCTGAGGAGCGTCCCAGCCGATCCAGGCTGACCACCACGACCGCATCGCCCGGGCGGGCATAGCTGAGCAGTGCGATCAGGCCCGGCCGCATCTTGTCCGCCGAGCCGGCTGCCCGATCCGTGAAGATGCGCCTCGAGTCGACACCCGAGGCGGCGAGGTCGGCGAGCTGGTCCGCGAGATCCGCCGCCGGCCCGCCGGCCGTCGCGTACCCCAGCGTCGCTGCCATCTCTTCACGGTCTCACGGCTACACCGGCGTTCGAGAAGGGCACGCCGTCGAAGCGTTCCGAGGTCACGAAATCCGCCACCGGCTTGCGGGTGAGCGTGCGGACCTGCCGTTGCGGTCGACCGAGCGGGACCACCGCGGCCAGGGCGTAGTCGTCGGGAATGCCGAGCAGGTCCTTGACGCGCGGCTCCTCGGCCACCGCCATCGTCGTCAGCACGCCGCCGAAGCCCTCGTTGCGGGCGGCCAGCAGCACGTTCCACACGAACGGGTACACCGACGCGCCGGCGATCACGCCGATGCGGTCGAGGTCCTGATCCGTCGCGGCCACCACGCCGAGATCGACACAGACCACCAGAACCACCGCCGCGCTGTGCAGCGGCGCCGTCATCGCGGCGGGCACCTCGGTGGCCGCCACCTGCTCGGGAGGAACTCGCATGGGCCGCAACGGATTCCACGGCCCTTCGCCGTTCGCTTTCTGGGCCGTGTAGCGGCGCGCGCCGGTCTCACTCAGGGTAGCCAGCGCCGCACGGGTATCGAGGTCACGCACCACGATCGCCCGCACTCCCTGACGGTTGCCGCCCGTCGGCGCGAACCGTGCATGGTCGAGGATTCGGTACAGCGTCTCGTCGGGGAGCGGGTCGCCGGTGAACTGCCGGACTGCACCCGTCGAACGCATCACGTCGCAGACGTCCATGTGTGCCATTGTGATGTCTATGAAGACTCACTTGAGCTGCCCGTGCGGCGAGGCCATTCAGGGCAAGGACGAGGATGATCTGGTCGAGAAGGCCAAGGCGCATCTGTCCGAGGTGCACCCCGGCCGCGACTACGACCGCGACGCCATCCTGTTCATGGCCTACTGACCAAACCGCGGAATAGCATTCCTGGCTGTTGATCGTCGCCATTGACGACCAGGAATGCTATTCCGCGGTGAGGGGGTGCCAGGTCAGGGGACGACCGTGGAGCCGATCGTCGGCATGAACTGGCACTGCTTCTCGGTCGTGGTGACCTGACCGAAGATCGTCGACATGATGCTGCCGGAGCCGGTGTCGGCGATGGCCGTCAACGTCGTCGGCCCCTGGGGGTTCATGTCCGGCCGGGGCTTCAGCGTCACGCTGCCCGACTTGCCCGTGGTGAGGTTGACCCACGTGGCGTTCAGCGGCAGCTTCTGCTCGGCCGCGGGACCGGGCGTGCCGACCGCGGTGAACACGTAGGCGGTCTGGCCGGGGCCGGGTCCGGGCAGCGGGATCGCCGCCGGGCCTGCCACCGAGATGGCCGTTGCCAGCACGTTGCCACCGTCCGCCAGGCAGCCGTTGCTGATCGACGGATACAGGAAGTCCTGCGTCACAGGGGTATTCGGCCCGAATGCGCCGCCGCCCGGGGTCGTCGCAGCGACCGGCGTGGCGGCCGGAGCTGCCGCCGGATCGGGAGCTGGCGCGGGCACTGCCGCCTGGGCCGCCGCCGGGGCCGCCGCCGGGTCAGGCCCGGGCAGCGCCGCCTGCGGCGTCACCATGTGCGCCACCTCCGGCGCGGCGTCCGGAGCCGGGCCCACCGCGAACTCCGGGTTCACGCCCGCCGGAAGGTGAGCCTCCGTGCCCGGCACCGCGCCCGCCGCCGGAACATGCGCGACGGGTTGCACGAACTGGTTGACCGCCGACGCCACATCCCGCGACGGCGTCGGTGCCGCGGCGTCGCCGGCGAAGACCGCCGCGGCCGCCATCAGCATCGACGCCGCATTCGACGGGTCGGCCGCGGCCTGCTGGATGACCGGCCCGATGCTCTGCACCGCGGGCAGGCCAGGTGCGGTGAGCCCGTCGATCGGCAGCGGCGCCACCGGGTCGGCGTGAGCGACGCCGGTCACGCCGACCGCCAGCAACGCGGTCGATGAACTCACCGCCAAGGCGGTGGTGAGCATCGTCCTGATCGTTGACATGGTTCCCCTCGTGTCGGATGGGCGGTTATCGGGCTGGCGGGATCAGGGCAGAGCCGAGAGCAGCGGAGCTGCGACCGGAGCTGCCGGTGCCGCGGGGGCGGCGGGTGTGGTCGCAGCACCGCCGGTGGGCAGCAGGCTGGACAGCGGGGACCCGCCCGGAAGCAGCGAGGCCAGGCTGCCGGGCGCGCCGAGCACATCGGTCAGACCCGACAGCGGCGATGCGGCGGCCGGCGTGTTGACCGGCGGAACCGTGGTGGTGTTGCCGGCGGGCACGGTGCCCGGAGTGGCCGTCACCGTCGGCATGGCGGCGGGCAGCGTCTCCGGCAGCGCGGCGACTGCGCCCGGCAGTGCGTTGACGCTCGGAGGCAGCGTCAGCGACGCGGTGGCTCCCGGGGCGGGGGCCAGCGGCGCGGTGGCGGCGCTGGTGGTCGCGGACGCGGCGGCGGGGGCGCCGCCCATCAGGTTGGCGAAACCCTGCATGAGCTGCGTGGCAGCCGCCGGGTTGGCAGCGAGTTGCTGCAGGAACGGCAGGCCGGGCACGGCCGGTGCCGGCGCCGGAGCGGCCGGTTGAGCGGCTGCTCCCGCGCTGAGGGCAACAGCAGCCGTCACCGCTCCTGCCGCAGCAATCATCGTGGTGGCGAACAGTTTCCGGGTGCGGTGCATGAGAACTCCCAATCGATGTAGTGGCACGCCTGAACCCGAAGCTAGCCTGTTACTAGAGTTACTCAAGTGACATGAGTGGCATTTATTCAACCGTTACGGACGTGAAGGCAGATGGTGATCGAGCGCCCGGGTCGTCGATAGAGTCGGAGCCATCGACACCATCGAGGCGGCATCGCGCTCACGGTGGGCAGCCCGGCTGTCTGCCGCGGCCCCCGTGCTGCTGATCCTGAGCATCGCCGCCCGGCTGGCGTGGACCTATCTGCTGCCCAACGGGGCGAACTTCGTCGACCTGCACGTCTATGTCGGTGGCGCGGCCGCCCTCGACCGGCCCGGCACCCTCTACGACTACGTCTACGCCGACCAGACCCCGGACTTCCCACTGCCGTTCACCTACCCGCCGTTCGCCGCGGTGGTGTTCTACCCGCTGCACCTGTTGCCGTTCGGGGTGGTGGCCTTCCTGTGGTCGATCGGGATCATGGCTGCTCTGTATGGTGTCGTGCGGGTCAGCCAGGGTCTGCTGACCGAGCCGTCCGCAGCCGGCGACCGTCGTGTCGCCATGGCGTGGACCGCGGTCGGCATCTGGACCGAACCGCTGCGCAGCACGTTCGACTACGGCCAGGTCAACGTCGTTCTGGTGCTGGCCATCCTGCTCGCGGTGCGCAGCAGACGGTGGTGGCTGTCAGGGTTGCTCGTCGGCCTCGCCGCCGGGATCAAGCTGACCCCGGCCGCCGCGGGGCTGTACTTCGCCGGCGCACGCCGCTGGGCGACGGTGGCCTTTTCCGCGGTGGTGTTCTTCGCGACCATCGGCGTGTCGCT
This sequence comes from Mycobacterium kyogaense, assembly GCF_036946525.1. Classification (GTDB taxonomy): domain Bacteria; phylum Actinomycetota; class Actinomycetes; order Mycobacteriales; family Mycobacteriaceae; genus Mycobacterium; species Mycobacterium kyogaense_A. Next base: position 19,745 of record NZ_JAQIIY010000038.1, read on the forward strand.
GCTGGTGATCGGTCAACAGGCCCGGTTCTACTTCACCGACCTCCTCGGCGACGCCGGACGTGTCGGCCCGATCGGCACGTCGTTCAACCAGTCCTGGCGCGGCGGCGTGTCGCGCATCCTCGGCCACGACGCCGGCTACGGCCCCGCGGTCCTGGCCGGCATCACGGTGACGGCCGTGCTGGCGGTGCTGGCGTGGCGCGCGATCGGGGGCGCGAACGACCGGCTCGGTGCGATCGTCATCGTCTCGATGTTCGGACTGCTGCTGTCGCCGATCTCGTGGACGCACCACTGGGTGTGGCTGATCCCGCTCATGATCTGGCTGCTGCACGGCCCCTTGCGCGCGGAAGTCGGTGCTCGGCTCCTGGGGTGGGGGTGGCTGGCGCTGACGCTGATCGGCGTGCCGTGGCTGCTCAGCTTCGCCCAGCCGACCATCTGGGAGATCTCCCGGCCCTGGTACCTCGCGTGGGCCGGTCTGATCTACATCGTCGCGACGTTGGCGACGCTGGGCTGGATCGCTAGCCGAGGAGGCCGTCGATCTCGCGTGCCATCGCCACGTCCTTGTCCGTGATGCCGCCCTCGGAGTGGGTGACCAGAGCGAAAGTCACTGTGCGCCATCGGATGTCGATGTCAGGATGATGGTCGGCAGCTTCTGCGCGCTCGGCCACCCGCCGGACGGCGTCGATGCCGTCGAGAAACGCGGGAAAATCCACGTTGCGGCGCAGGGCGCCGTCTGAACGCTCCCAACCGTCGAGTTCGGGCAGGACAGCGTCGACGTCGTCGTCTGATAACACGGCCATGGCATCGACGGTATACCGTGTGCGGCCGTGTCCACCCTGGTTGTCGTCGCCGGAGCGCTGATCGAGCAGGGCACGCTGCTCGTGGCGCAACGGGCCCGCCCGCCCGAGCTGGCCGGGTGCTGGGAGCTGCCCGGCGGAAAAGTGGCCGCAGGCGAGAGCGACGCCCGGGCGTTGCAGCGAGAGTTGTTGGAGGAGTTGGGAATCGAGGTGTCCGTCGGCGCGCGCCTCGGGGCCGATGTCGCACTGAGTGAGACGGCGACGCTGCGGGCGTATCTGGTCACGCGCACCGGTGGGGTGCTGCACCCGCACGACCACCGCGCGCTGCGCTGGGTCGGCGGCGCGGACATCGAGGGCCTGGACTGGGTGCCGGCCGATCGCGCGTGGCTGCCCGACCTGACGGGCCTCCTGCAGGGCTGACTCGTCACGCGGTGGGGCGGATGAACACCCCCGCCGCGAGCGCTGCGAGCGTCGCCCGTGTCGCGCGGTCGGCATCGTCGTCATCGGGTGCCCCGTTGCCGGTCAACATGCGGTAGTAGAGCGGCGCGGACAGGTGTCGGATGACGTCGGCGGGTTCTGTCCCCTCGGGCGCGTCGCCCCTGGCGATCCCTTCGGAGATCGCGGGCGCGAACACGTCGGTCCGCGTTCGATAGAACTGCGCGAGGGCGTCTCCTGTATCGCGGTTGCATGTAGCGGCGGCGATGATCGCCGCGAACAGGCGCCCCTGTCGAGGGTCCGCGAGGGTGCGCTGGATCAACCGGGCGATGCCGCGCAGGTCCTTGGGCAGGCTGCCGGTCGTCGGGCGCGGCGACGACGTGTCGGCCATGTCCACGAGCAGGTCGGCCACCAGTGCCGACACCGTGCCCCACCGCCGGTACACCGTCGACTTGCTCACGCCCGAGAGGCGGGCGATTTCGCTGAGGTCGACGCCCTCGAGGCCGCCGTCCACGAGGAGGTCGGCCGTCGCCTCGAGGACGGCCTCGCGCACCTGCGCGGTTCTGCCTCCAGGTCGCTGTGTCGCCATCTGATCATGTTAACGGGACAAGCGTCGCTTTAAGGGCGGATGTCTGGTAGCGTCCTTAAAAGGAATTCAGTCCCATTAAGGAGGTGGCGTGGAGTATCGACGTGTAGGCAATTCCGGCCTCGTGGTGTCCGAACTTGCCTTTGGCGCAGCCACTTTCGGAGGGGGAGAGTTCTTCAGCGCGTGGGGCAGCACCGACGTGGACGACGCTCGCCGGCTGGTCGACCGCTGCCTCGACGCCGGAATCACGTTGTTCGACACCGCGGACGTCTACTCGGCCGGTCGGTCCGAGGAGATCCTGGGGCGGGCAGTGAAAGGTCGGCGCGACGACGTGCTGATCTCCACGAAGGCGGCCCTGCCGATGGGACACGGCCCCGCAGATGCCGGTACATCGCGAACACGGCTGATCACCGCCGTGGAGCAGGCGTTGCGACGTCTCGACACTGACCGCATCGACCTGTTCCAGCTGCACGGCTTCGACGCCCACACCCCCGCCGAGGAGGTCGTCGAGACGCTGGATGTCCTGACCCGGCAGGGCAAGATCCGCTACAGCGGAGTGTCCAATTACGCGGGCTGGCAATTGATGAAGGCGCTCTCGGCAGCGGATGCGGCGCATGCCCCACGCCACATCGCCCATCAGGTCTACTACTCGCTGATCGGGCGCGACTACGAATGGGACCTGATGCCGCTGGGCATCGATCAGGGGGTCGGCGCGCTGGTCTGGAGTCCGTTGGGGTGGGGTCGGCTGACAGGGCGGATCCGCCGAGACTCCCCGGTGCCGACACAGAGTCGCCTCCACGAGACCGCAGCCGCCGGACCGCCGGTTGACGAGGAGCTGCTGTACGACGTCGTCGATGTGCTGGACGAGATCGCCTGCGAGACAGGGAAAACCATTCCGCAGATCGCGCTGAACTGGCTGCTGCGCCGCCCGACGGTGGCCTCGGTGATCGTCGGCGCCCGCGATGCCCGCCAGCTCGAGGAGAATCTGGGCGCTGTCGGCTGGTCGCTCACCCCCGACCAGATCGCGCGCCTCGATGCCGTCAGTGGGCGCGAACCGCCCTACCCCCACTTTCCCTATTACCGCCAAGCCGGTTTCGCTCGTATCAACCCGCCGCTGTTCCCGGCGACGCAGCGCTAACCGTGGTCGCGCCGGACACCGCCGGGGGAGCGGTCGAACGCGCGCAGCCCGATCGCGAACGCGGTCTGGTCGTCGAAGCTGAATGGATCGCGGCCGGTGATCTCTCGGATCCGCGCCAGCCGGTGGCGCACGGTGTTGGTGTGCAGGAACAGCGTCCGCGCGGTCTCGGACAGCGAACCGTTGGCCGCCAGAAACGTGCGCAGGGTCCGCACGTGCTGGGTGCCGCGCTCGCGGTCGAGCCGGTTCAGCGGCTCGATCAGCTGGGCCACGAACGGCGTCAGCTGCGCGCCCGGCAGCTGCTCGATCAGGCTGGTGAGCGTGCTGAGCTGATCGGGCCCGATGCTGCCACCGTGCTGATGGGCCAGGCTCAACGCGATACGGGACTGGGTGATCGCAGGCCCCAGTTCGGTGATCGGCACGTCGGCCGAGTGGCCCGACGGCAACGACAAGGTCTCGGCAGTCGTGTCGTCGCGCCCGGCCTCGGTGAGCACCAGGCACACATCGGAGGCGTCGCCGACAAGGTCGTCGGGGAAGGCCAGACACAGCAGCGCGCCGGCCCCGCCCGGCCACGCGGACACCCGCACCGTGGCCGACGGCGTGCTGGGCCAGCCCAGGAGTTGGTGCAGCGCGTCGGGCAGCAGCATCCGCCGTTCGACCAGGGAGAGCAGCTGGCCGACGCGCTCCCGGGCGAGGGCGGCCTCGATGTCGTGCTCGCTCTGCGCAGCCTGCACGAAACGGCCGATCGTCTCGAGCAGTGACGGATCGGGCGGCGTGCCGCGACCGATCCACACCAGCGCACCCAGGTCGCCGACGGGGACACTGACCTCGGTGTGATCGTCGTCGGTCGGCGGGCGGCCCTGCTGCTCGTCGAGAATGAGGTAGCAGCCCAACAGTTCTCCCGCCCGGTCGAGGAGCAGCCGGACCGGATCGCGCCTGCGCAGTGCCGCCATCATCTCGGGCACCAGGGCAGTGGTCGCGCGGGCGACGGCGAGTTCCGTGCCGAGCCGGTAGTCCGCCACGAAGCGGCTGACGGTCTCGAAGGGGACGTCTCGCGGTGCGACGACCACCGGCAGACCGTGCCCTCGGCATCTGGTGAGGAGCGCAGCCGGAACGACGTCGTGCCCGTCGCCGGTGCCGAAACACACGCCCGCAGCGCGGGAGCGGGCCAGTGCGTCCGCGAAGACGTAGCAGTCCTGCGGCGTGTGCAGGGACAGGCCGACGGTGCACACCAGTTCCCCGCCCTGGAGATAGCGGGCCGGGTCCCGGATCTCGGTCGTGTGCACCCAGCTGATCGCCCGATCCAGATCCTGCGGTCCGCCCGGCGGCTCGACCAGGCCCAGCGGCGAGCCGGCCAACAGGTCGCGCACCGTCGGCGCCACCGCGCCCGGGACCCGCGGGTCGGTCATGGCCCGAGCGTAACGCCGCCGACACATCGTGGCCCGTCGATCGTTGTGCGATCGTCCAATGCAACACCCCGCCATGGGTGGGATCGCAGCGTTTTCCGCGCTTCGGGTGGTGATCACGACAACGCGGATCGATAGTTCTCCCCAACCCGGCACCGGATGGGAGCACTCATGTCGTCATCGGTAGACAGCGTCGACTCGCCCTACGCCCTGCGGCGCGAATTCTCGCTCTGGTCGGCGTTCGCCTTCGCGTTCGCGTTCATCTCCCCGATCGTGGCCCTCTACGGAATCTTCGGGCTGGCCCTGACCGCCGCGGGCCCCAGCTTCTGGTGGGGCTTCCTGCTGGTGTTCGGTGGCCAGCTGCTCGTGGCGTTCGTGTTCGCCACCCTCGTGTCCCGCTGGCCGCTCGAAGGCTCCATCTATCAGTGGTCGCGCAGGCTGATGGGCACCGGTTACGGCTGGTTCGCCGGGTGGTTCTACATGTGGACGCTGGTGATCGCGATGGCGACCGTCGCGCTGGGAGCGGCCGGGTTCATCGCCAACATCGCCGGCGTCGAGGCGCCGTCAGGTGGTCTGCGTGCGGGCATCGCGGTGGTGATCCTGTTGTGCGGCACGGTGATCAATCTGATCGGGCGGGGTGCGCTCAAGCTGTTCATGACCGCAAGCATCGTCGCCGAGGTGCTCGGCTCGATCGGGCTGGGCACCTGGCTTCTGCTGTTCCATCGCAACAACTCGCTGTCGGTGCTGTTCGACGGTGGCGACAGCGGCGTCGACGTCTGGTCCTACCTGTCGGGGCCGTTCCTGATCGCGGTCGCGTTCATCGGCTTCTCGTTCGTCGGCTTCGAAAGCGCGGGCGCGATCGCCGAGGAGGTGCACGAGCCCCGCCGCGATCTCCCGAAGGCAGTGCTGTTCTCGCTGACGTTCATCGCGCTCGTGGTCGCCTACTCGAGCCTGGCGATCATCCTCGCCATCCCCGACATCGACGCGGTGACGGCCGGTTCGGTCGCCGACCCGGTGTACGACACCCTCACCACGGCGCTGGGCGCCGGCATCGCGAAACCGGTGGAGGTGCTGTTCGTCGTCGGGTTCCTCGCCAGCTTCCTGGCCCTGCAGACCGCAGCGTCACGCGTCATCTGGGCCTACGCCCGCGACGGCGCACTGCCCGCATCCGGAGTGTTGGCCCGCCTCGGTGGGGTCAACCGGATGCCGGTGGCGGCCATCGCCGTGACCACCGTCGTCGGCGGTGCCCTGTTCGGGCTGTCCATCATCGCCGGCGACATCTACTCCCTGATGGTCAACTTCACCACCGGCGGCTTCTATCTGGCGTTCCTGTTCCCGCTCATCGGGTTCCTCGTCGTGCTCATCCGCCGCACCTGGACCACGCCGTCCTTTTCCCTCGGCCGGCTCGCGTTGCCCGTGGCGGCGGTCGCCGTGGTGTGGGCGGTACTGCAGATGCTCAACATCTCCTGGCCCCGCGCGGTCTACGACCAGCGCTACCTCGACTGGTCGGTGTGGATCGGAGTGCTGGCGTTGGCGCTTCTGGGTGCGGTGATCTTCGCCGCGGTCCGGTCCCGCATCGTCGCCGTCAGCGTCATCGAGGAGGCCGAATCGCTCGACGAGCGGGCCGACGAGGCGCGGCGGTTCCGGCAGTGAGTGACCGTCGCACGGCGGTCGTCACCGGGGCGGCCAGCGGCATCGGTGCCGCGGTCGTCTCTGCACTGCGGGCGCGTGGATTCGCCGTCGCCGGAGTCGATCTCGTCGATACCGGCGGCGTCGACCTCGCAGTGCGTGCCGATGTGTCCGACAGCGCCGCTGTCGCGTCGGCAGTCGACGAGGTGCGTGCACGGCTGGGGCCGGTGTCGGCAGCCGTCAGCGTCGCCGGGCACTACGCGATGGCGCCGGTCGACCAGATCGATGCGACGACATGGCGGCGGATGCTGCGGGTGCACCTAGGCGGCTTCGTTAACCTCGCGCGGGCGTGCCTGGCCGACCTGGAGGCGACTGCGGGCTCGCTGGTGGCCATCGCGAGCGAACTCGCTGTCGGGGGAGGCGATCAGGACGCGCATTACGCCGCCGCCAAGGGAGCTCTGCTGGGAGCGGTGCGCAGCCTCGCCGCCGAGGTGGCTCCGGTGGGCGTGCGGGTGAACGCCGTCGCACCGGGACCCACCGACACACCCCTGCTCTCGGCTGATTCCCCCTGGCGAGCAGGCGAATACCTCAGCACACTGCCGCTGCGCAGGCTGGCGTTGCCGCACGAGGTCGCCCGATGCGTGGAGTACCTGGTGTGCGACGCGGGGTTCAGCGTGGGCGACGTGGTCAACGTGAACTCGGGGGCGGTGATATGACGACCTCTCTGACCGGCCGCGTCGCGCTGGTCACCGGTGCCGGGCAAGGGATGGGTGTCGCGCATGCCCGGCGGCTGGCAGCTGCCGGCGCCACCGTGGCCGTCAACGATCTGCGGGAGACCACCGAGCTCAGCGAATTGGCAAGCAGTATCGGCGGATTCGCGGTACCCGGTGACGTCTCCGATCCGGCCGAGTGCGTGCGCATCGCCGATGTCGTCGCCCACACCGCCGGCCGACTGGACGTACTCGTCGCCAACCACGCCTACATGACGATGGCGCCGCTGCTCGACCACGATGACGCCGACTGGTGGAAGGTCGTCGACACCAACCTCGGCGGCACCTTCTTCCTGATCCAAGCGGTGCTTCCGCACATGCGCAGGCGAGGGGAGGGCCGCATCGTCGTGATCACCAGTGAATGGGGTGTCACGGGCTGGCCGGAGGCGACGGCATATGCGGCGTCGAAGGCGGGCCTGATCTCGCTGGTGAAGACCCTCGGCCGAGAGCTGGCTCCGGAGGGCATCATCGTCAACGCCGTCGCGCCCGGAGTCACCGACACCCCCACAACTCGAGGTCGACGCCGCGGCAGCGGGGGTGGATCTGGCCACCGTGCACGATCGATATGCCGGCGCGATCCCGTTGGGGCGCATCGGAAATCCTGCGGAGATAGCGGCGGCTGTGGAACTTCTCGCCGACTTCGAGGTGTCGGCTGTGGTCGGACAGGTGTTGTCCTGCAACGGTGGGTCGACGCGGTCGCGGGTGTGAAGGGAGAACAATTCATGGCACAGGGATCTCATGTGCGCACCGCCAACGGCACGCTGGGACAGGTCGACGCCCAGCAGGTGCCCCGCTATGCGGGCCTGGGCACGTTCGCACGGCTGCCGCAGCGCCACGAGGTGGAGCGCTACGACATCGCAGTGGCGGGCGTGCCGTTCGACAGTGGGGTGACCTACCGCCCCGGAGCGCGGTTCGGCCCCGCGGCCATCCGGCAGGCGTCGCGGTTGCTGAAGCCCTACCACCCGGCGCTCGACGTCGCGCCGTTCACCGCCGTCCAGGTGGTCGACGCCGGCGACATCGCCGCCAACCCGTTCGACATCTCTGCGGCCGTGGACCAGATCCGCGACGGGGTGACCGGTCTGCTGGTCGAGGACGGCCAGCGGGTGGTGCTCCTCGGCGGCGATCACACGATCGCGCTGCCGGCACTGCAGGCGCTGCACGCGGTCCACGGACCGCTGGCGCTGGTGCACTTCGACGCCCATCTCGACACGTGGGACACCTATTTCGGGGCGCCGTGCACCCACGGCACCCCGTTTCGCCGGGCCGCCGAGCAGGGTCTGCTGGTCAAGGACCGGTCGGCGCACGTCGGCATCCGCGGATCGCTCTACGACCGCGCCGATCTGCTCGACGACGCCGAACTCGGCTTCACCGTGGTGCATTGCCGCGACATCGACCGCATCGGGGTCGACGGCACGATCGCGCGGATCCTCGAGCGGGTGGGCGATCACCCGGTGTACGTGTCGATCGACATCGACGTCCTCGATCCTGCTTTCGCCCCCGGCACAGGCACTCCCGAGATCGGCGGGATGACCAGCAGGGAGTTGGTCGCCGTTCTGCGGGCGATGCGCGAGCTTCCCATCGTGGGCGCCGACGTGGTCGAGTTGGCGCCCGCCTACGATCATGCCGAGGTGACCGCGGTCGCGGCGGCCAACCTCGCCTACGAACTGATCACCTTGATGGCGGGCCGATGACATGACCGAATTCGATTGGCCGAGCGGCAAAGTCGCGGCGGCGGCGTTCACGTTCGACCTGGATGCCGAATCCGCGGTGCTGTGGAATCCGTCCGGGGACTGGCAGGCGGTGGGTGCGCGGATGAGCGTGATGAGTCACCAGGCCTACGGCCCACTCGTCGGTCTGCCGCGCATCTTGGCGCTGCTGGAGCGTCATCAGGTCGCATCGACGTTCTTCGTGCCCGGCCACACCGCGGACCGGTATCCGCAGGCGATCCGCGCGATCGTCGCGGCCGGCCACGAGATCGCCCACCACGGGTATCTGCACGAGCAGCCCACGCAGCTCTCGCTCGAGGGCGAGATCGACGCTCTGGACCGCGGTTTGGCGGCGCTCGCCGACGTGGCCGGGATCAGACCGGTGGGGTACCGGGCGCCGATGTGGGATCTGTCGTGGCGCACGCCCGCGCTGCTCACCGAACGCGGCTTCCTCTACGACTCCAGCCTGATGGACGCCGACCACCCCTACGAACTCGCGGTCGGGGCCGACGGGCATCTGGTGGAGATCCCCATCCAGTGGGCGCTCGACGACTGGGAGCAGTACTGCTACCTGCCCGACGTGTCCGGCAGCGGTCTCATCGAATCACCGCGCAAGGCACGGGAATTGTGGCAGCTCGAGTTCGACGCGCTGCGCCGTGTCGGCGGCTGCTGGGTGCTGACCAACCACCCGTTCCTCAGCGGAAGACCCTCGCGTGCAGAAGAACTCGACGACCTGATCGGTTACGTCGCCGGGCACGCGGATGTGTGGACCACCAGCCTCGGCGACATCGCGGCGCACGTGCGCTCGCTGGGGTTGACGCCGCGCAGCATCAGCCCGCCCGACGTGCCGCGCTAGAACCGGAGCCGGTCGTCGAGAACGCGCACCGGGGCGTCGCGGTGGCGCGCCGCGTAGATCGGGTGCAGCAGGCTCGGGTGCTCGCAATGCGGGCACGACATCCGCGGGTCGCGGCGCGAGTTGAATGCCAGGTGGTGGCAGGCCGTGCACCGCACCATGTAGAGAGCGCCGATCCAGTTCATCAGGCCCAGATAGATCGCCAGGGCGGCCAGCGTCGCGAGCGCGATGATCAGGGCAACGGTGAGGACTTCGTAAACCGTCATGGTGGCCGACCTCCGTGGACAAAGGACTGACGGATGAGATCGACGGTACGCCGATTTCTCGCCCTTGATCAGGCCTTTCGCGCCCGCTTGAACACCTTCTGCAGGTCCTTGCCGCGCAGCCCGTTGCGCTGGGCTTTGTCGACCTTGTGCAGCACCACCGGGCACCGCTTACAGCGCGGTGTGCTGCGGCAACACTTCTTCTTCGGAGTGAGGTCGGTGAGCTTGCTGGCCACGTGACGGGTATCTCTCGTTTTCGCGATCGGTGCACCACACTGCGACAATCACGGGCGTGACTGCACGCCCAGACTTCCGCAACGTCGCCATTGTGGCCCACGTCGACCACGGCAAGACGACCCTGGTCGACGCGATGCTGCGTCAATCCGGTGCGCTGACCCACCGCGGTGACGACGCGATCGAGCGCCTGATGGACTCCGGTGACCTGGAGAAGGAAAAAGGCATCACCATCCTGGCCAAGAACACCGCGGTGCATCGGCAGAACCCGGACGGTTCCATGACGGTCATCAACGTCATCGACACCCCCGGCCACGCCGACTTCGGCGGCGAGGTCGAACGCGGTCTGTCCATGGTCGACGGCGTGGTGCTGCTGGTGGACGCCTCCGAGGGCCCGCTGCCCCAGACCCGGTTCGTGCTGCGCAAGGCGCTCGCCGCGCATCTGCCGGTCATCGTGGTCGTCAACAAGACCGACCGCCCTGACGCCCGGATCGCCGAGGTCGTCTCGGAAAGCCACGACCTGCTGCTCGACGTCGCTTCCGACCTCGACGCCGAAGCGCAGACGGCCGCCGAGTTCGCGCTCGGGTTACCTGTCCTCTATGCCTCGGGGCGTGCGGGCATCGCCAGCACCACCGAACCCGCCAACGGGCAGAACCCCGATGGGGAGAACCTCGACCCGCTCTTCGACGTGTTGCTCGAGCACATCCCGCCGCCGAAGGGCGATCCCGAAGCACCGCTGCAGGCGCTCGTCACCAACCTCGACGCATCGGCGTTCCTGGGCCGTCTCGCGCTGATCCGCATCTACAAGGGCAAGATCCGCAAGGGCCAGCAGGTGGCCTGGATGCGTGAGGTCGACGGACACCCCGTCATCACGAATGCCAAGATCACCGAACTGCTGGTCACCGAAGGTGTGGAACGTACCGCTACCGACGAGGCCGTCGCGGGCGACATCGTCGCGGTCGCGGGCATGCCCGAGATCATGATCGGCGACACCCTCGCCGACCCCGACCACGCTCACGCGCTGCCGCGCATCACGGTCGACGAACCCGCCATCTCGGTGACCGTCGGCACCAATACCTCGCCGCTGGCGGGCAAGGTGTCCGGGCACAAACTGACCGCTCGCATGGTCAAGAACCGGCTCGACTCCGAACTGGTCGGCAACGTGTCCATCAAGGTCGTCGACATCGGCCGCCCCGACGCCTGGGAGGTCCAGGGCCGCGGCGAGCTCGCGCTCGCGGTGCTGGTCGAGCAGATGCGCCGCGAAGGCTTCGAGCTGACCGTCGGCAAGCCGCAGGTGGTCACCCAGACGATCGACGGCAAGCTGCACGAGCCGTTCGAAGCGATGACGATCGACTGCCCCGAGGAGTTCGTCGGCGCGATCACACAGCTGATGGCCGCCCGCAAGGGCCGCATGGAAGACATGGCCAACCATGCCGCGGGGTGGGTGCGAATGGACTTCATCGTGCCCAGCCGCGGGCTGATCGGGTTCCGTACCGACTTCCTGACCCTGACCCGCGGCACCGGCATCGCCAACGCCGTGTTCGACGGCTACCGTCCGTGGGCCGGCGAGATCCGCGCCCGCCACACCGGTTCGCTGGTGTCCGATCGGTCCGGTCAGATCACCCCGTTCGCGATGATCCAGCTCGCCGATCGCGGGCAGTTCTTCGTCGAGCCCGGGCAGGAGACGTATGAGGGTCAGGTCGTCGGCATCAACCCGCGCGCCGAGGACCTCGACATCAACATCACCCGCGAGAAGAAGCTCACCAACATGCGCTCGTCAACGGCCGACGTGATGGAGACGCTGGCCCGGCCGCTGGACCTCGACCTGGAGAAGGCGATGGAGTTCTGCGCCGAGGACGAGTGCGTCGAGGTGACGCCCGAGATCGTGCGGGTGCGCAAGGTGGAGCTGACCGGATCGCTGCGCGCACGGGCGAAAGCACGGGCCAAGCAGCAGTCCAACCAACAGGCCGGGGTGTAGGGCAAGCCCGTCGCTACCCTGTACAGCGTGCCGTTCGCCCGCCGAGTTCTCTGCTGCGCGGCCGCGGTGATGGTGGCGGTGTCGGGCTGCACGGTGAGCCCGCCGCCCGCACCGCAGAGCACCGACACCACCAAGTCCACGGCGCCGCCGCCGACGAAGGCGACGCAGATCATCATGGCGATCGATTCGATCGGTCCCGGCTTCAACGCCCACATGGTGACCGACCAGTCCCCGGTCAACGCGGCGATCAGCTCGCTGGTGCTGCCGAGCACGTTCCGGCCGATCCCCGATTCCCGCACCCCGACCGGCTCGCGCTGGGAGATGGACCCCACGCTGCTGGAGTCGGCCGAGGTGACCAGCCAGGACCCGTTCACCGTCACCTACAAGGTCCGTCCCGAGGCGCAGTGGACTGACAACGCGCCCATCGGCGCCGACGACTTCTGGTACCTGTGGCGGCAGATGGTGAGCGAGCCGGGCACCGTGGACCCGGCCGGCTACGACCTGATCACCGGGGTGCAGTCCGTCGAAGGCGGCAAGACCGCGGTGGTGACGTTCTCCCAGCCCTACCCGGCGTGGCGGGAGCTGTTCCACAACATCCTGCCCGCGCACATCGTCAAGGACGTGCCGGGCGGGTTCTCCGCGGGGCTCGCGCAGGCGTTGCCGGTGACGGGCGGACAGTTCCGCGTCGAGAGCATCGACCCGCAGCGCGACGAGATCCTGCTGGCGCGCAACGACCGCTACTGGGGCAAACCCGCCGTCCCTGACCTCATCCTGTTCCGCCGGGGTGGCGCGCCCGCCGCTCTCGCCGACTCGATCCGCAACGGGGACACCCAGGTGGCGCAGGTGCACGGCGGGTCTGCGGTGTTCGCGCAGCTCTCGGCGATCCCCGACGTGCGAACCGCCCGGATCGTCACCCCGCGTGTCATGCAGCTGACGCTGCGGGCGCAGCGGCCCGCCCTCGCCGACGCGCAGGTACGCAAGGCCGTTCTCGGCCTGCTCGACGTCGATCTGCTGGCAGCGGTCGGAGCCGGTGACGACAACACCGTGACGCTGGCGCAGGCGCAGGTCCGCTCGCCGTCGGACCCGGGTTACGTGCCGACGGCGCCGCCCGCGATGACCCGCGACGACGCGATGGCACTGCTCGGGGCCGCCGGCTACCAGATCGAAACCCCGGCGCCGACAACGACACCGACACCGACATCGAGCCCGGCGCCGCCCGCGACGCCGGAGAACAACCGTGGCCAGCTGGTCAAGGACGGCGAGCCGCTGACCTTCGTGCTCGGCGTGGCCGCCAACGATCCGACGTCGGTCGCGGTCGCCAACACCGCGGCCGACCAGCTGCGCAGTGTCGGGATCGCGGCGTCGGTGTCGGCGCTCGACCCGGTGACGCTGTACGGGGAGGCGCTGACCGACAACACGGTCGACGCCGTCGTCGGCTGGCACCAGGCCGGAGGCGATCTCGCGACCGCGTTGGCGTCGCGCTTCGGATGTCCCGCGCTGGAGGCGACGGCCATCCCGACCACCGCACCGAGCACGACCACACCTGCTTCGACCACACCTGCTTCGACCACGCCTGCTTCGACCACGCCTGTTTCGACCGCGCCGAGACCGTCCGCCCCGCCGGTCACGGCCACGCCCACCACCGCTGCCAGCTCTCCCGCACCCGTGCCGGAGAGCGGTCAGCTGGTGCAGGCCCCCAGCAACATCACCGGCGTCTGCGATCGGTCGATCCAGCCCCGGATCGACGCCGCCCTGCAAGGCACCGCCGACATCGGCGAGGTGATCGACGACGTCGAACCGCGGTTGTGGGACATGGCCACGGTGCTGCCGATCCTGCAGGACACCACGATCGTCGCCGCCGGGCCCAGCGTGCAGGGGGTCAGCCTGACCGGCGCCGTGCCGGTCGGCATCGTGGGCGACGCCGGGCAGTGGGTCAAGCTGCCTCAGTAGCTGTGGGGGCTCGGCGCAGCCGTGTCAGCCCGTATGTCAGGCCGTATGAGGTGAACGCCGCGAGCGCGAACACCGCCAGCAGCCACACCGGCGGGCGCGCCAGCTCCCATACGAACAGGGCGGCGAACAGGGGCGAGCGTTGTGTGATCGCCAGCACCCCTGCCGCGCAGGTCAGCGACACCGCGGGTACGTGCAGCGCGGTGCCGGCCACTGAGTTCAGGCCCAACGCCACCAGAGATCCGGCCGCCGCTCCCGTCGCCAGCGCCGGGGTCAGCAGACCGCCGACGGCCCCGGCGCGCAAAAACGCCGCCGACAGCAGCGGTTTGAGTATCAGGATGGCCGCGGCGGCGCCGAGCGTGAGGCTGCTGTCGACGCTGACCTCGAGCACACTGCGACCGTTGCCGGGCAGCTCCGGCAGCCAGATCGAGCACACCCCCGTGAGCAGCCCGGCCGCGGCGATCGCCGGGATCAGCGCCGGCGACACCTTCGCGGGCCGGACAGCAGTGACCCGGGTGAACGCCCACCCGACGGCCAGCGCGAGCGGAGCCAGCGCCACGGCGAGAAGGGCCAGCCGCGGCGAGAGATCGGCGGCCGGCCAGGTCAGTGGATGCTCCAGGTGCGTGACCGGGGCAGCGACGGCGACCGCGAGGCTCGACGTGATGAGCGCGGTGCCGACCGCGCGAGGATGCCAAGTGTGCAGGAGGATTCGGCTCGCGAACAACGCGCCGCCCAACGGCACGCTGTACACCGCACCCAACCCCGCGCCGGCCGCGCACGCCAGCAGGATGCGACGGTCCTCGGCGGTCAGTGCCCACCGCGAGGTGCCGAGATCCCCCCACGCCACGGCCAGCTGACGGGGCGCACCTTCACGGCCCAGCGATGCCCCCGATCCCACGAGCAGCACCTGTAGCGCGGCGTCGCCCGTCAGCGCCAACCGCCGCACCGGCCGCTCCCCGGCGAGCACCGCGGACACGGCGGGCACGGCGCCGCGGCGCCGCAGTCGCCACCAACCCGTTCCGGCCAGCGCGCCGCCGAGCATCGGACCCAGCGCACGGCGCCAGTGGCCGCTGTTCTCGACACCGTCGAGCAGCGAGCCGAAGCTGTAGCGGTAGGTGAGGTGCTCGATGGCATGCAGCAGCAGCGTCGTCGCAGCTCCCGCGACGCCGGCGAGCAGACCGATCACGACGATCGCGCAGCCGAACTCGATCATGCGGCGAGACACGAGGCGAATCTAGGCCACACCTGGAGTCGATGACCGTCAGACGAGCGGGCAAGCTGAGCACATGGAGACGCCGCGACTGCTGTTCGTCCACGCCCACCCCGACGACGAGACCCTCACCACCGGCGGCACGATCGCCCACTACTGCGCTCGCGGCGCGCAGGTTCAGGTGCTGACCTGCACGTTGGGCGAGGAGGGCGAGGTGATCGGGCAGGAATGGGCGCAGCTGGCCGTCGACGCGGCCGACCAGCTCGGCGGCTACCGGATCGGTGAGCTGACCGCCGCGCTGGCCGCGCTCGGGGTGGACCGTCCCCGCTACCTCGGCGGCGCCGGCCGGTGGCGGGACTCCGGCATGGAGGGCACGCCCGCCCGGCATCGGGAACGTTTCGTCGACGGCGACACCGACGAGCAGACCGCCGCGCTCGCGGCGGTCATCGACGACCTGCGCCCGCATGTCGTCGTCACCTACGACCCGCACGGCGGCTACGGCCACCCCGACCACATCCACGCCCACCGGATCGCCATCGCCGGCGTCGCCGCGGCACAGTGGCGGGTGCCCAAGGTGTACTGGACCGTCATGTCGCAGAACGGGATTCGCAACGGCATCGCCGGGCTGTCGGGGCTCCCGGCGCACTGGGTCACCCTCGACGCCGACGCGCTGCCGATCATCGGGTTCACCGACGACGCGATCGACGCCGAGCTCGACGTCAGCGCGCACCTGCCCGCCAAGCTGGCCGCCCTGCGGGCGCACGCCACCCAGGTGCAGGTCGCGCCCGACGGCACTGCGATCGCCCTGTCCAACGACATCGCTCTGCCGGTGCCGTCGGTCGAGCACTACGTGCTGGTCTCCGGCGACGCGGGGGGAGCGCGACGAGCGCGGCTGGGAGACCGATCTGCTCGCCGGGCTGAGTCTGGGGTGAGTCCTCGCGCGACGGGGTACGCTGCCCTGGTCTGCCCGACGCGCGGAAGGGAAGCTCGTGGATCCGGATCTCGATCCCAACCTGCAGCACTGGCAGGACCGCCTCGACAACTTCCAGTGGGTCATCGGCTCGCTGGTCTCCGTCATCGACAGCATCCCGACCTGACGTCCTCGGCAACGCCGGCATCGGACCGGCTGCGCTGGGTCGTGCTCGCCGTCCTCGCCGTCGATGGCGTGCTCTCGGCATTGATGGCCGTTTTCTTCCTGCCGCTGCGCGTGGGCGGCGTCCCCGTCCCGGTCAGTGCCGTCCTCAGCGGAGCGATCAACGTGGCCCTGGTGTGGGTCGCCCTGCAGTGGACGTCGTCGACGCGACTTGCGGCCGCACCGCTGTGGGCATGGCTCGCGACGGTGCTGCTGTGCACCTTCGGCGGTCCGGGCGACGACATCGTGTTCGGCGGAGTGGGGTTGATGGAGTATGCGTCGATCCTGCTCATCGCCGTGGGAGCGCTGCCCGCGGGCTGGCTGCTGACCCGGCGGCGGGCCGAATCGGAACGGGCCGGGGCGGGCCCCGGGGCCAACCGCCGTTGACTACTGTGGCCCCTATGCCTGGCGTTGTGGTTTCAGAATGTGAGACGCGCGGATGATCCGCGTCGACGCCGGGGTTATGGGGAGGTGGCTCTGAACTCCCACCGCGGCACCGATCTGCCAGACCCCAGCCTCCCGTCGTCCGCTCCGCCCTCGTCGGCCGCGCTGCGGCGGGTGGTGCGGCGAGCGCGTGACGGGGTGGCGCTGAACGTCGAGGAAGCCGCGATCGCGATGACGGCGCGCGGCGCGGAGCTGGACGACCTGATGGCCAGCGCGGCGCGCGTGCGCGACGCGGGCCTGGAGGCGGCGGGCCGACGCGGTGCGCACGGCCGGTTGCCGGTGTCGTACTCGCGCAAGGTGTTCATCCCCGTGACGCATCTGTGCCGCGACACGTGCCACTACTGCACGTTCGTCACGGTGCCGGGCCGGTTGCGCGCGCAGGGCAAGGGCATGTTCATGGAGCCCGACGAGATCCTCGCGGTGGCGCGTCAGGGTGCCGAGATGGGCTGCAAAGAAGCCCTTTTCACCCTCGGAGACCGTCCCGAGGCACGCTGGGACGAGGCGCGGCAGTGGCTCGACGAACGTGGTTACGATTCGACGCTGGACTACGTGCGGGCGATGGCGATCCGGGTGTTGGAGGAGACCGGGCTGCTACCGCATCTGAATCCCGGGGTGATGACTTGGTCGGAGCTCTCGCGGCTCAAGCCGGTGGCCCCGTCGATGGGCATGATGCTGGAGACGACGTCGCGGCGGCTGTTCGAGACCAAGGGCCTTGCGCACTACGGCAGCCCCGACAAGGACCCCGCCGTGCGGCTGCGCACCCTCGACGACGCGGGCCGGCTGTCGATCCCGTTCACCACCGGGTTGCTGGTCGGGATCGGGGAGACGCTGACCGAGCGGGCCGAGACGATCCACGCGATCCGTCGCTCGCACAAGGAGTTCGGGCACGTCCAGGAAGTGATCGTGCAGAACTTCCGCGCCAAGGACCACACCGCGATGGCCGCCGTTCCCGACGCCGGCCTGGACGATTTCCTGGCCACGATCGCGGTGACGCGGCTGGTGATGGGGCCCAAGGTGCGCATCCAGGCCCCGCCGAATCTCGTCTCGAGGTCGGAGTGCTTGTCGCTGGTCGCCGCCGGCGTCGACGACTGGGGCGGCGTCTCGCCGGTGACGCCTGATCACGTGAACCCGGAACGGCCGTGGCCCGCGCTGGACGAGCTCGCCGAGGTGACCGCCGAAGCCGGCTATGACCTGGTGCAGCGGTTGACCGCGCAGCCCCAGTACGTGCAGGCCGGGGCGGCCTGGATCGACCCTCGCGTGATGAGTCACGTCAGCGCGCTGGCCGATCCCGACACCGGGTACGCGCTGGAGGTGAACCCGACCGGGCGCCCGTGGCAGGAACCCGACGAGGCCACCGAATCCCTTGGCCGCATCGATCTGCACAGCGCGATCGATTCCGAAGGCCGCCTGACCGAAACCCGCAGCGACCTCGGGTCGGCGTTCGGCGATTGGGAGTCGATCCGGGAGAAGGTGCACGAGCTCGCCGCCCGGGCCCCCGAGCGGCTCGACACCGATGTGCTGGCTGCTTTGCGTTCCGCCGAGCGCGACCCGGCCGGGTGCTCCGACGACGAGTACCTGGCGCTGGCCACCGCCGACGGGCCGGCTCTGGATGCCGTTGCCGCACTGGCGGATTCGCTGCGCCGCGACGTCGTCGGCGACGACGTGACCTATGTGGTCAACCGGAACATCAACTTCACGAACATCTGCTACACCGGCTGCCGGTTCTGCGCCTTTGCGCAACGCAAGGGTGATGCCGATGCGTTCTCGCTGTCGACGGCCGAGGTGGCCGACCGCGCATGGGAGGCGCACGTGGCCGGGGCGACCGAGGTGTGCATGCAGGGCGGCATCGATCCCGAACTGCCCGTCACCGGCTATGCCGACCTGGTGCGCGCGGTCAAAGCGCGGGTGCCCTCGATGCATGTGCACGCGTTCAGCCCGATGGAGATCGCCAACGGCGTCACCCGCAGCGGTACGTCGATCCGGGAGTGGCTGACCGCCCTGCGCGAGGCCGGCCTCGGGTCGATTCCCGGCACCGCTGCCGAGATCCTCGACGACGAGGTGCGGTGGGTGCTGACCAAGGGCAAGCTCCCGACCTCGATGTGGATCGAGGTCGTCACGACCGCACACGAGGTCGGGCTGCGGTCGTCGTCGACGATGATGTACGGCCACGTCGACACCCCGCGGCACTGGGTCGGCCACCTCAACGTGCTGCGCGACATCCAGGACCGCACCGGTGGCTTCACCGAGTTCGTCCCGCTGCCGTTCGTGCATCAGTCCTCGCCCCTGTACTTGGCGGGTGGGGCGCGACCGGGGCCCACGCACCGCGACAACCGGGCCGTCCACGCGTTGGCGCGGATCATGCTCCACGGGCGCATCCCGAGCATCCAGACCAGCTGGGTCAAGCTCGGTGTCGAGCGCACTCAGGTCATGCTCAACGGCGGCGCCAACGACCTCGGTGGCACGCTGATGGAGGAGACGATCTCGCGGATGGCGGGCTCGGAGAACGGCAGCGCGAAGACCGTCGCCGAACTGGTCGCCATCGCCGGAGGCATCGGGCGTCCCGCGCGTCAGCGTTCGACCGACTACACCCCGTTGGCCGCCTAGCCCCTGTCCGGCGAGCGCGCTGGGGGCACCTCCCGCTTGCGGGGGAGTTTGTCCCTCGACACGCCGCGAAAGGTGGGCACTGCGCGCGCACTCGATCGTGACGACTGCGCACGTCCTACCGCAATTCACAGCCGCAGCTGGTATCACCTTCACTGTGAAGCTGCGGCGCGTGCTGGTCGAGGATCGCATCGAGGTGCAGGCGCTCGACTCCGACGGCTCATGGCAGGCCGCTCCCGCCACCGATGCGCTGGGCGGTCGGGTGTTCGACGCGGATATCGAGCTCGCCGCCGCACGACGCCACCACGACGCATCGGGCACGGTGTTGCCGTTCGCGCCCGCATCGTTTCGCGATTTCATGCTCTACGAGCAGCACGCCATCGACGCCGCCCGGGGGCTGGTGCGGCGGTTCCATCCCGGCCAGTCGCGGGCCGCAGCGGTGGTCGAGGCGCTCACCCGAAAGCCGTTGCCGCTGTTCAAGCCCAAGCCGCTGTTCTATCGCCAGCCGATCTACTACATGTCCAATCATCTGACGTTCGTGCCCAGCGGTGTGCCGGTGGCCGTGCCGCCGTACTCGTCGGCCCTGGACTTCGAACTCGAGATCGGGTTCGTGCTGCGCGCACCGCTGCGCGATGCCGACCCCAAAGAGGCGCTCGAGGCCATCGGATCGTTCGTCGTCGTGAACGATTTCAGCGCCCGCGACGTACAACGTAGTGAGATGGCGACCGGACTGGGACCGCAGAAGGCGAAGCACTTCGCGTCATCGATGTCGGCGGTGGCGGTCACCGCCGACGAGATCCTGCCCCGGATCGACGATCTCACCGGTTCGGTCGCCATCAACGGCGCCACCGTGTCGACGGTGTCGAGCCGCGGTATGAGATGGACGCTCGGCGAGATGCTGGCTCACGCGTCGGCCGGCGAACAACTCTTTCCCGGTGAGCTTTTCGCCACCGGCACGCTGCCCGGCGGCAGCGGTATGGAGACCGGGCGGTGGTTGCGCCCCGGCGATCAGGTGACGTTGACGATCGACCAGATCGGTGACATCAGTCATGCGATCCTGACCCCGTAAGGAGCACTCGTGACCACGATCGCCGGTCTGCCCGCGCACGCTCTTCTCGTCCACGCCATCGTCGTCCTCGCCCCGCTCACAGCCGGTCTCGGTATCCTGTGTGCGTTACTGCTTTGGGCGCGAACACGTTTCGTGTGGTTGGTGGTGGCGTTGGCCGCCGTGAACCTGGTGCTCACCCCGCTGACCACGTCGGCCGGAGAGTGGCTGTACAACCGGGAGGACTCGCACAGCGCGATCCTGGAGACACACGAAGAGCGCGGTGAGACGATGATCTACTTCTCGATCGCGCTGCTGGTGATGGCGATCGCGATCGCGGTGCTGCACGTGCGTGCCGGACGTTCGGGCACGCCGCAGAAGGGGATCGCGATCGGCGTGGCGGTGCTCACGTTGGTGATCGGCGTCGCGACGACCGTACAGGTGGTCCGCATCGGGCACTCCGGCTCGGAAGCGAAGTGGGGCCTGGTCGACGAATAGTCGCTAGAGTCCGCGCCATGGGGTTCGACGAACGATTCGCTGCCCTGGATCCCGACGTGTGGACGGCGGCATATCTTCCCGCGTGGAGTTCGCGCGCCGCCGCGGCGGCCACCTTCACGGTCGGCGATGACGGCTTGACACTGTCGATTCCGGCCGATCACCCGCTGTGGTGTCCTGATCTGCACGAGACGCCGCTACGGGTGTCGGCGATTGCGAGTGCCAATCGATCCGGACCCGTGGGGTCGACCGATGCGCCGCAACCGTTCCGGGACGGTCTGGTGGTGCGCGAGGAGCAGCCGACGGTGCTCGGCTTCACGCCGCATTTCGGCGCCATCGCCGTCACGTGCACCGCGAATCTCACTGCGCGATCGATGTTCTCGGCGTGGATGGTCGGGCTGGAGGACCGGCCCGACAGATGCGGGGAGATCTGCCTGATGGAGGCGTTCGGCAACACGATCGACGGCGGCACCGCGGAGGTCGGACAGGGCATCCACCGATTCCGTGATCCCGCACTGCGGGAGGATTTCTCAGCGCAGCGCCGCAACATCGACATCACCCGGCCCCACACCTACGCCGCGCACTGGCGTCCTGGATCGGTGGAGTTCACCATCGATGGCGAGGTGACCAGAATCTGCACCCAGGCGCCGGACTATCCGATGATGCTCATCCTCGGTGTCTTCGACTTCCCGGACCAGCCGGGCGACTCCAGTCATTTGCCGTCCATGCGCGTCACTCACGTGACCCAGCACTGACCCGGCCGTTGTGTCGGACGTCACGGGTCCCTCGTCGTTCGGTTTCCCTGGTCACCGCCGTCTCAAGGGCGACAACGGAAAATCGAAGGAGTGATCATGGGAGAGCTGTCCGACAAGGCTCAGGAGATGGCCGGCCGCGCGCAGGAAGCGGTCGGCGACGCGACCGGTAACGACGATCTGCGCGCTGACGGCGCAGCGAATCGGGTCGAGGCCGAAGTGAAGCAGAAGGTCGACGAGGTCACGCAGAAGGTCGAGAACGTGACACAGGCGGCCGGCGAAAAGGCTTCAGAAATGGCCGATTCCGTGCAGGACAAGGCCGGCGAGGTGAAACAGGCCGTCGCCGAGAACGCCCCGCAGACGTCGGCCGTCGCTGTCGCGGTCGCCGCGGGAGCCGTCCTCGTCGCGGTCCTGCTGTTGCGCCGTCGGCGTACCACCTCGGGGAAGCGCCACAAGGGGCGCAAGGTCGCGACCAAGGCGGTCTCGGCCGGGCTGAAGGAAGCCATCGCCCGGTGACCGAACGGGCCGCATCGCCGCAGGGCGATGCGGCCCGCGATCGTCAGGCCTGCTTGAGCGCCTCGATCTCCAGCGTGATCGTCACCTTGTCGCCGACCACGGCGCCACCGGTCTCCAACGGCATGTCGATGTCGATGCCGAAGTCTTTGCGGTTCAGCACGACTGACGCCTCGAACCCGGCGACCTCGCCGTGCCCCATGCCGGGGTTGACCCCGTTGAATTCGAGATCCAGCGAGATCGGCTTGGTCACGCCCTTGAGCGTGAAGTTCCCGTCGAGTACGTAGTGGTCGCCGGCCTCGCGAACGGAGGTCGAGGCGAAGGTGGCGACGGGGTGGTTCTCCACGTCGAAGAAGTCGGCGGCCTTCAAGTGCGCGTCACGCTGCTCGTTACGGGTGTCGACCGAGTCGACCGCGATCTCGGCCGCCACGGACGGGGTGCCGTCCTCGGCGACGGTGATCGTCCCGCTGAAGGTGTCGAACCCGCCGCGGACCTTGCTCACCACGAGGTGGCGTACGGAGAAGCTGACCGACGAGTGGACGGGGTCGATGGCCCAGGTACCGGTCGGCAGGGCTGTGGCAACGGAGCTGGTCATGGGAATTCCTTCCGGACATGCGTCGGACGGTCCGACGGTGGCACCCGCTGAAACGGACCGCGGTCCGAATACATTCCCGACACGGCGCGACGACAATCGTCGAGGTCCCACGCGCGTGGTATCTGCAACGTTTAGTATCAGTAACCACGCGGAACCCTCACGGGTGTTCTGCGGAGTTAGGGCACACTGACACGCGCGGCCAACCAGCGGCAGGGATACTTGCTGAGCCGGTCGCGCCGACCAGCGCGCCTACCGGGAACAGCCCACCGGACAGGTAGTTCGAGAGGACTTAGGAGAAGTTCGTGACGTACACGATTGCCGAGCCCTGCGTCGACGTCAAAGACAAGGCATGCATCGAGGAATGCCCTGTCGATTGCATCTACGAGGGCGCCCGGATGCTGTACATCCACCCCGACGAGTGCGTCGACTGCGGCGCCTGCGAGCCGGTGTGCCCGGTCGAGGCCATCTACTACGAAGACGATGTGCCGGACCAGTGGAGCAGCTACACACAGATCAACGCCGACTTCTTCAGCGAGCTGGGCTCGCCCGGCGGCGCATCCAAGGTCGGCCAGACCGACAACGATCCGCAGGCGGTCAAGGACCTGCCGCCGCAAGGTGAGGACTGACCTCATCGGCGGGACACCGTCCCGTGCCTGACGTCGCCGCCCGTCGCCGGTCGGCGTCGCTGCCGGTGTTCCCGTGGGACACCCTGGCCGACGTCACCGCGGCTGCACGCGCCCATCCTGACGGCATCGTCGACCTGTCGGTGGGCACGCCCGTCGATCCCGTCGCGCCGCTGATCCGGGAGGCGCTCGCCGCGGCCAGCTCAGCGCCGGGGTATCCGACCACCGCGGGGACGGCCGCGCTGCGCGAATCGGCGGTCGCGGCTCTCGCCCGTCGGTACGGCGTCACCGGGCTCGACCCCGCCGCGGTGCTCCCGGTGATCGGCACCAAAGAACTGATCGCGTGGCTGCCGACGCTGCTCGGTATCGGCGCCTCCGACACCGTCGTGGTCCCGGAGCTGGCCTACCCCACCTACGAGGTCGGCGCGCTGCTCGCCCGGGCTGGCGTGGTCCGAGCCGACTCGCTGACCCAGCTGGGACCGCAGGTTCCCGCGCTGGTGTTCCTCAACTCGCCCAGCAACCCGACGGGCAAGGTGCTCGGCGTCGAACATCTGCGCAAGGTCGTCGGCTGGGCGCGCGAACGCGGGGTGCTGGTGGCCTCCGATGAGTGCTACCTCGGGCTGAGCTGGGATGCTGCGCCGCTGTCGGTGCTGCATCCCGACGTCTGCGACGGGGACCACACCGGACTGCTGGCCATCCATTCGCTGTCGAAGACGTCGTCGCTGGCCGGCTATCGCGCCGGTTTCGTGGCCGGTGATCCGGCGGTGGTCGCCGAGCTGCTCGCCGTGCGCAAGCACGCCGGGATGATGGTGCCGACGCCGGTGCAGGCGGCGATGGTGGCGGCCCTCGACGACGACGCGCACGAAGCCGAGCAGCGTGCCCGCTACGAGCGCCGGCGCGAACTGCTGCTGCCGGCGCTGCAGTCGGCCGGCTTCACTGTCGACCACTCCGAGGCGGGGCTCTACCTGTGGGCGACGCGCGGCGAGCCGGGTCGCGAGACGGTCGCGTGGCTGGCCGAGCGCGGCATCCTCGTCGCTCCCGGGGAGTTCTACGGCCCCCGCGGCATGCGGCATGTGCGGGTGGCGTTGACGGCGACCGACGAGCGCATCGCCGCCGCGGTCGCCCGCCTGGGTTCCTAGCGCGAGTTTTGCCGGCGTAGGCCGCCACGAAGTGGGGGACAGACGCGAACTCGAGCGCGACGCGCCGCAAACAGCTCGAGTATGTGTCTTCTCGCGGTCAGGAAAGTGTGAGTTCTGCCGGCGCGACCGAGGCCAGCGCCTCGCGGCAGGCGCGGATCGCGGGAGTGCGGCGCAGCGTGGTCCTGGTCGCGGTGAACACGGTGCGGCGACGGGCGTCGACGTCGATGACGCGGACGTCCGGGCGGCGACGCACCCGCATCAGGTCCGGCAGGATCGCCACCGCGTTCCCGCTCTCGATCAGCGCGATCTGCGCTTCCAGGTCGTCGGTCTCGAACCGGACATCGGGCTCGAATCCGGCTCGGCGGCAGAGCTGTTCGGCCCAGTGCCGGGATGCGGTGCCGGCGGGTTCCATCGTCCAGGGCATCTGGGCCGCGTCGGCCACGGTGCGCACCCCGCTCCCACTGCTCACCGGTCGTGGGCACGGCGAGCCGGAGGAGATCCGAGGTCAGCGGTTCGCGATCCAGGTCGGGATACACGCGAGCCGCGTGCCCGGGGTACTCCTCGGCGATCACGAGGTCGAACTCCCGCATCCACGTCTCGTAGAGCGCCTGCTCGGGCTCGCGCTGCGACATCGTCACTCGCAGCCGGGGATGACGGGTCGCGAGTTCGGTGAGCATCTGCGGCATGAACGCCGAGGCGGCGGACTGGAACACGGCGAGACGCACCGTGCCGGAGGCTTCGTCGCTGCGCGCCGCGACCCTCGCTGGCGGCCAGTTCGAGCCGGTCCAGGATCGCCGCGGTGTGTTCGACGAGCACTTCGGCGGCCGGGGTGAGCCGCACCCGGCGGCCGACTTTCTCCAGTAGCGGTACCCCCGACGTCGTGCTCCAGCCGGGCCAGGGCCTGCGACACCGACGACGGACTCTGATGCAGCGCCTCGGCGACGCCGGCGATGGTGCCGCGCACACTGAGCTCCCGCAGCAGGCGCAGACGGCGCGTGTCGAGCAGATTCCGGGCGACGAATCGTCACTTCTGCTTACGCTTTTTCTTCACAAAACATCGCTTTATTTTAGGGTTCGTCGGCGGGATCATGAAGAGATGACGCTCATCGATCGTGACGCCGACGTGCTGACTGACGTCGAGACCCTGGTCCGTGGCTGGCTCGACGACAGCCGCGGGGCGGCACGACAGCGCGGCTGCCCGCCGGCTGGCCGACGTGCTCCGCGACCCCCGCCGGGCTCGACTTCACCGTCGGCTTCGTCGACCGGGTGATCCGCCCCGACGACCACCGCGTCGCGGCCGCCAACCTGCGCGATCTCGCCCGCACCGCCCCGGGCTTCCTGCCGTGGCACCTGCGCCGGCTGATCGCGCTCGGCGCGGCACTCTCGCTCGTCGTTCCCGGGCTCGTGATCCCGATCGCCCGCAGGGCATTGCGGGAAATGGTCGGCCACCTGCTCGTCGACGCGACCGACCGGCGCCTCGGCCCGTCCATCGCCCGCATTCGCGACCGCGGGGTGAGTCTCAACATCAACCTGCTGGGGGAGGCGGTTCTCGGCCGGGACGAGGCGCAGCGGCGCCTCGACGGCACCGAACGCCTACTCGCGCGCCCCGACGTCGACTACGTCTCGATCAAGGTCTCGGCCACCGTGCCGCCGCACTCCCCGTGGGCGTTCGACGAGGCGGTCGACCACGTCGAACGCAGCCTGCTACCGCTG
>NZ_JAQIIY010000039.1:0-47958 GCF_036946525.1 Mycobacterium kyogaense
GATTCCGGCCCTGCGCCTGCCCGACGAGTCGATGGAGCCCGATCAGACCTACCGCTTCATCCACGACGAGCTGATGCTCGACGGCAGCTCGCGGCTGAACCTGGCGACCTTCGTCACGACGTGGATGGATCCCGAAGCAGGGCAACTCATGTCGGAGACGTTCGACAAGAACATGATCGACAAGGACGAGTACCCGGTGACGGCCGCGATCGAGCAGCGCTGCGTGTGCATGGTGGCCGACCTGTTCCACGCCGACAATCTGCGCGACGACGACCCGTCCAGCGCGATCGGGGTGTCGACGGTCGGCTCGAGTGAGGCGGTGATGCTGGCCGGGCTGGCGCTCAAGTGGCGGTGGCGGCAGAAGCTCGAGGCGGCCGGGCAGGACTGGAAGGGCCGCACGCCGAACCTGGTGATGGGCTCCAACGTCCAGGTGGTGTGGGAGAAGTTCTGCCGCTACTTCGACGTCGAGGCGCGCTACCTGCCGATGGAACACGGGCGCTACGTCATCACCCCGGAGCAGGTCCTCGACACCGTCGACGAGAACACCATCGGTGTCGTGGCGATCCTGGGCACCACGTTCACCGGGGAGCTGGAACCCGTCGGCGACATCTGCGCCGCACTCGACACGCTGGCGTCCGACAAGGGCCTCGACATCCCGGTGCACGTCGATGCGGCCAGCGGCGGCTTCGTGGTGCCGTTCGTGCATCCGGACCTGGTGTGGGACTTCCGGCTGCCGCGGGTGGTGTCGATCAACGTCAGCGGGCACAAATACGGGCTGACCTATCCCGGCATCGGGTTCGTCGTGTGGCGCAACGCCGACCACCTGCCCGAGGAGCTGGTGTTCCGGGTCAATTACCTCGGCGGGGACATGCCGACGTTCACGCTGAACTTCTCCCGACCCGGCAATCAGGTCGTCGGGCAGTACTACAACTTCCTGCGGCTGGGTCGCGACGGCTACACCACGGTGATGCACTGCCTGTCCGACACCGCGCAGTGGCTGGCGCGGGAGATCGCCGGGATGGATGTCTTCGAGGTTATCTCGGACGGATCGGCGATCCCGGTCGTCGCGTTCACGCTGGTGAAGGGCTCCAAGTACACGGTGTTCGACGTGTCGGCGCTGTTGCGCAGTTACGGCTGGCAGGTGCCGGCCTACACGATGCCCGACAACGCCACCGACGTCGCAGTGCTGCGCATCGTGGTGCGTGAGGGCTTTTCGGCGAACCTGGCCCGCGCGCTGCGCGACGACATCGTCGAGGTGCTCGGCAAGCTCGACAAGACCGGCGTGGGCGGGTTCTCCGACGAGGCGCACTTCGCCCACTGACCCGTGTCCGACGGCGGCCTGGGACAATCGGGGGCGGTGATCAACGCACTGAACACGACCCAGCACACGACCCAGCACGTGCCGACGGCGACCGTCGATCTCGACGCCATCGCGCACAACATCTCCGTGCTGCGCGAACGCGCCGGCACGGCCGAAGTCATGGCCGTCGTCAAGGCCGACGGCTACGGCCACGGCGCGACCGCTGTCGGGCGGGCGGCGCTGGCCGCGGGCGCAGCCCAGCTGGGCGTCGCGACCGTCGACGAGGCCCTGGCGCTTCGCCGCGACGGCGTCACGGCGCCGGTGCTCGCCTGGCTGCACTCGCCCGGCATGGACTTCGCGCCCGCGCTGTCGGCCGACGTCGAGGTCGCTGTCTCGTCGGTGCGGCAGGTCGAGCAGGTGGTGTCGGCGGTCCAGCGGACCGGTCGCACCGCCACCGTGACGATCAAGGCCGACACCGGGCTCAGCCGCAACGGTGTCGCCCCGGCCGACTTTCCGGCCGTCGTCACCGCGCTGCGCGACGCCGCCTCCGACGGCGCGGTGCGCGTCCGCGGCCTGATGTCACACCTGGCGCACGGTGACAGCCCCGACCACCCGTTCAACAGCGTGCAGGCGCAGCGGCTCACCGAGATGGCCTCCGCGGCGCGCGAAGCAGGGGTGCACGTCGACGTCGTGCACCTGAGCAACTCCCCGGCCGCGCTGACCCGGCCCGACCTCGCCTTCGACATGGTCCGGCCGGGCATCGCCGTCTACGGCCAGACGCCGATCCCGGAGCGGGGCGACATGGGACTGCGGCCGGCGATGACGCTGACGTGCCCCGTGGCGATGGTGCGTTCGCTGCGCGCCGGCGACGGTGTCTCCTACGGGCACACATGGATCGCCGAGTCCGACACGACGGTCGCGCTGATCCCCGCCGGATACGCCGACGGGGTGTTCCGCCTGCTGAGCAACAAGTTCTCGGTGCAGATCAACGGCCGTCGCTATCCGAATGTGGGGCGCGTCTGCATGGACCAGTTCGTGGTGGATCTGGGGCCTGGGCCGGTCGGGGTGAGCGAGGGCGACGAGGCGATCCTGTTCGGCCCGGGCACCCGGGGTGAGCCGACGGCGCAGGAGTGGGCGGACCTGCTCGGCACCATCAACTACGAGGTGGTCACCAGCCCGCGCGGCCGCATCACCCGGGCATACCAGGGTGGTGGGCGATGAGCCCCCGGGCCGGATGGCTGGCGGGGGCGGCGGGGGTCGTCGCCGTCGGCTCGGCGGCAGGGGTCACCGCGGCGCGCTCGCTGCGCCGCCGGGTGACCGACGACGATCCGTACCGGGACGAGGATTTCGAGCTGCTCGATGCCGACCGCAGCTCGGTCGTCACGACGCCGGACGGGGTGCCGCTGGCGGTGCGGGAGGTCGGCCCGACGGACGCGCCGCTGACGGTCGTCTTCGCGCACGGCTTCTGTCTTCGCATGGGCTCCTTCCACTTTCAGCGGGCCCGCCTGAGCGAGCAGTGGGGCGCGCAGGTGCGCATGGTCTTCTACGACCAGCGCGGCCACGGACAGTCCGGCGAGGCGCCGCCGGACACCTACACGGTCGAACAGCTGGGCCAGGACCTCGAGAGCGTGCTGGCGGTCATGGCGCCGCGCGGACCGGTGGTGCTCGTCGGGCACTCGATGGGCGGGATGACAGTGCTCTCCCACGCCCGCCAGTACCCGCAGCGTTACCCGAGCCGCATCGTCGGCGCGGCGATCATTGCCTCAGCCGCCGAAGGGGTGTCGCGTTCGCCCCTCGGCGAGATCCTCAAAAACCCTGCGCTGGAGGCAGTTCAGTTCGCTGCACGCTATGCACCCAAGACGGTGCACCGGTTCCGTGGCAGCGCGCGGTCTGTCATCGGGCCCATCCTGCGGGCCGCGTCCTACGGCGACGAGAAGATCAGCCCGAGTGTGGTGGCGTTCTCCGAGAGGATGATGCACGACACCGCGATCGCCACGCTGGTCGAGTTCCTGCACGCGTTGGAAGTGCACGACGAGACCGCGGGCCTGACGACGCTGCGGAAGGTGCCGACGCTGATCGCGTGCGGCGACCGCGATCTGTTGACCCCTGCCGAGTCGTCGCGGGAGATGGCCGAGGCGCTGCCGAAGTCCGAACTGGTGATCGTCGGTGGCGCAGGACATCTGGTGCAGTTGGAGCAGCCCGAGATCATCGACGAGGCGTTGGTCAGGTTGGTCGAGCGGTCGACACCGTCGAAGCTGGTGGCGATCACCCGCCGGGTGCGGGATCGGGTGCGCAATGGCTGACTCGGGGGTGCAGCAACTGGCCAGCGCGCAGGACACGTTGGCGTTCGGTGCCGAACTGGGCCGTGAGCTGCGCGCCGGCGATCTGGTGGTGCTGTCCGGTCCACTCGGTGCGGGAAAAACGGTGCTGGCCAAGGGAATCGCCGAGGGGATGGACGTCGAGGGGCCCGTGCTGTCGCCGACGTTCGTCCTCGCCCGGGTGCATCGGGCGCGTCGACCCGATACGGCGGACATGGTGCACGTCGATCTGTACCGGTTGCTGGACGAGAATTCGGTGGATCTGCTCGCCGAACTCGACTCGCTGGATCTCGACACCGATCTCGACGACGCGGTCGTCGTCGTGGAATGGGGCGAGGGGGTCGCCGAGCGGTTGTCGGAGCGGCACCTCGACATCCGGCTCGAGCGGACCGCGGACAGTGACGAGCGCACGGCGATCTGGCAGTGGAGTAGGCCATGAGCAGGCTGGTACTGGCCGTCGACACAGCCACTCCCGCGGTGACCGCCGGGGTGGTGCGGCTGGGCTCCGGAATCGAGGTGCTCGCCGAGCGGGTGACCGTGGACCCGCGTGCGCACGCAGAAACGTTGACGCCCAACATCGTCGGGGCTCTGGCGGACGCGGACGTCGAGGTGAGTGCGCTGGATGCCGTGGTGGTCGGGTGCGGGCCGGGGCCGTTCACGGGGTTGCGAGTGGGCATGGCGACGGCGGCGGCGTTCGGACACGCACTCGGCGTCGCGGTCCGCGGTGTGTGCAGCCTGGATGCGATCGCGGCAGGGACGACGGGGGAGGTACTCGTCGTCACCGACGCGCGCCGGCGTGAGGTGTACTGGGCGCGGTACTGCGACGGGGTGCGGGTGGACGGCCCGGCGGTCAGCGCTGCGGCTGACGTGCCGGCCGGTGCGGCTGCGGTGGCCGGTTCACCCGAGCATGCGGCGCTGTTCGAGCTGCCGAGGCTCGCGCCCGTGTCGCCCACAGCCGCGGGTCTGGTCGCGGCGGTGGCGGACTGGGACGGCGATCCGGAGCCGCTGGTGCCGCTGTATCTGCGCAGGCCAGATGCGAAGCCGTCGGTGGCGAAGCGATGAACGTGCAGTACGCAACGCTGACGGCGGCGGACGCAGCGCGCTGCGCCGAACTCGAGGCGCAGTTGTTCGACGGGGACGATCCGTGGCCTGAGCGCGCCTTTCTGGCCGAGCTCGCGGCCAAGCACAATCACTACGTGGCGGCCCGCGCCGACGACAAGCTGGTGGGCTATGCCGGCATCGCGCGGCTCGGGCGGTGCAAGCCCTTCGAGTACGAGGTGCACACGATCGCCGTCGACCCCACGTATCAGGGTCACGGCATCGGCCGGGAGATGTTGCGCAAGCTGGTCGACTACGCCGATGGAGGAGCGATCTTCCTGGAGGTCCGCACCGACAACGAGGCCGCGATCAAGCTCTACGAGAGCGAGGGTTTCGCGCGTATCGGGCTGCGCAAGCGGTACTACCGCGTCAGCGGCGCCGACGCCTATTCGATGAAGCGGGAGCCGCGATGATCATCTTGGCGATCGAGAGTTCGTGCGACGAGACCGGTGTCGGTATCGCGCGGTTGGACGACGACGGGACGGTGACACTGCTGGCCGACGAGGTGGCCTCCAGCGTCGACGAACACGCCCGGTTCGGTGGAGTCGTGCCGGAGATCGCGTCGCGTGCCCATCTCGAAGCGTTGGGGCCGACGATGCGACGCGCACTGCAGGCGGCGGGCATCGACCGGCCGGACGTCGTCGCGGCGACGATCGGCCCGGGATTGGCGGGCGCACTCCTGGTGGGGGTGGCCGCGGCGAAAGCGTATGCGGCGGCGTGGCAGGTGCCGTTCTATGCGGTGAACCATCTCGGCGGACATCTGGCTGCCGACGTCTTCGATCACGGGCCGCTGCCGGAGAGCATCGGCCTGCTGGTGTCCGGCGGGCACACCAATCTTCTGCATGTGCGGTCGCTCGGTGAGCCGATCGTGGAGCTGGGCTCGACGGTCGACGACGCGGCGGGGGAGGCCTACGACAAGGTGGCGCGGCTGCTGGGTCTGGGATACCCGGGTGGCCGGGTGCTCGACGAATTGGCGCGTGAGGGCGACCCGGGCGCGATCGTCTTTCCCCGCGGAATGACGGGCCCCCGCGACGACCGGTATGCATTCAGCTTCTCGGGCCTCAAGACGGCGGTGGCGCGATATGTGGAGAGTCACCCGGAGTCCTCGCAGGCGGACATCGCGGCGGGTTTCCAGGAGGCGGTTGCGGACGTCTTGACGGCGAAGGCGGTGCGCGCAGCCGGCGAGCTGGGTGTGTCGACGCTGCTGATCGCCGGTGGCGTGGGCGCGAATTCGCGTCTGCGGGAGCTGGCCGAGGAGCGCTGCGCGGCAGCGGGTCTGACACTAAGGGTGCCGCGGCCGCGGTTGTGTACGGACAACGGGGCGATGATCGCGTCGTTCGCCGCGCACCTGATTGCGGCGGGTGCCGAGCCGTCACCGCTTGGTGTCGCGAGCGATCCGGGCCTACCGGTGGTGCGGGGGC
The DNA here is from genome assembly GCF_036946525.1 of Mycobacterium kyogaense. Classification (GTDB taxonomy): domain Bacteria; phylum Actinomycetota; class Actinomycetes; order Mycobacteriales; family Mycobacteriaceae; genus Mycobacterium; species Mycobacterium kyogaense_A. The sequence goes on from NZ_JAQIIY010000039.1 coordinate 6,138, forward strand.
AGGTCGCGTGACCGGGTGGGCCGACTCGTTGGCTGTCACCGAATTGCTCTACCGCTACGCCGAATTGATCGACGCCGGCGACTTCGACGGGGTCGGCCAGCTGTTGGGCCTAGGCAACTTCATGGGTGTCGCGGGTAGTGGGGCGATCGCGGCCCTGTTCGCCGCGACGACCCGCCGCTTCCCCGACCACGGCAACACCCCGCGAACCCGCCATCTCGTCCTCAATCCGATTGTCGATGTCACCGGCGACACTGCTACGGCGCGGTCCACCTTCTGTGTCGTGCAGCAGACGGATTCCGTTGCGCTGCAGCCGATCGTCGTCGGACGGTACGCGGACACCTTCGCCCGCGACGAAAACGGCTGGCACTTCACCGAGCGCATGGTCAATGTCGAGATGATCGGTGACGTCTCCGACCACCTGCTGATGGACCCCCGCCGACTCCGCTAGAACGGTGGTGGGTCGCCACCGGCGGGTGGGGTGGAGTAGTCGCACCAATCCTGTTGTGGTCGTTCAATACCGACGCTTTCGAGGACTTGTTCGCGGTGGTTGAGTTCGCGTTCTCTGCGGATGTAGGCGGCGCGGTTCTGGGTGCGGCTGCGGGAGCGGGTGGGCATCATGAGGTGGCGGCCCGGGGTGAGTCGCTGTGCGGTGGTGGTGTGGTTGGGTGGTGGTTCGGTGCGGGTGTTCCACGATGGGAACAGCAGCGCCGATAGCGGTGTGGTGGTGTAGGTGTGGCCGGTCGGGCTGATCAGATGCAGTCGTCCGTCGGGGGTTTGGCGTTCGACCCAGCCCTCCCAGAACGTTTTCAGTAAATGGTGTTGGCGGCAATAGCATTTGGTGTTGGCCGGATGTGTGGCGCCGAGCGGGTAGGGCACGGTGTGGTCGATGTCGGCGTGGGTGGCGGGTCGGTCGCAGCCGGGGAAGCGGCACGTCAGATCCCGCGAGCGCACGAACCGGTCCAGCGCGGCTGAGGGTCGGTAGCCGTTGGTGGCCAGGCAGTCGGTATCGCCGACGAAGCGGACCGTGGCGCCGTGGGCGATCAGTTCGGCCAACAGCGGTGCGGGCACGATCCCGCCGCCGGGGCCCACGATCAATGCCGCGCGGCGGCTGCCTGTCGCTGCCGGCCGGGTGGGCTCCAGCGGTGGGGTGGTCTCCGCACGACTGGGCACGTCTGCTTGCTCGGCGGTGGCTGCCTTCTCGACAAGTTCGGCCGATCCAGGGGAGTCCGCCGGATTGAGGTCTTCGCTCGCGTACGGAGCGGGCTGGGTGGCTGGGGGCGGCTCGACAGATCCCTCGAGATCGTCGGCAACGTCCGGTTTGTTGTTTGTGCGCGGGGCCGAGTCTCGCGCGGCCCGCGGCCTGTAGGCGGGTTGGGGTGGTTCCCCGTGCAGTTGTGGGTCGGGTTCGGCGTCGAGGGCGGCCTGGTCGGCGATGACGGTGATCGTGATGCTGGACGCGCGGCGGTCATCCACTGCTGTGGCCGCACAGTCGGGGCGGCCGCAGCGACACGACAGGGCTGTGGCACCGGCGGCCATCGCGCCGATCGAGTCGGCGCGTTTCTGATCCAGGGTGCGTGGATCGAACTCACACACCGAGGCGATCAGCATCGCCAACCGCGCTGACAGCAGCGCCGCGTCCGAGGCGGCCAACTGCCCGTAGACGGTGGTGATGCCGGCGGTGTCGTGGCGGTCGCCGATGGTGAACGAGCGATCCCGCGACCGATCCCGGACCCGCCGCACCGCATCCGGGTCATAGGTCTCGATCCAGACGTCGATGGCGGCCTCGAGCTTCTTCTGCGACAACACACCCCAGCAGCTGGCCGCGTCGACGAAGTGCCCGTCGAGCCGCGCCAACGGTGCGGGATCGACCACGAGCGCGGTGCGGGACACGATCGTGGTGACCACATCCATCGTGACCTGCCCGTCGGCCAACAGGGCTCCCAGGCGGGGGAGACGGTCGCGCAGTGTCAGTGCGAGGTCCATCTGCACCGATGCCCGCCCCGGGCTGATCGACAGCGCGGCACCGATCTCGGCGGCGGTGGCGTCCCAGTCCGAACACACCCAGCGCTCCCGCTCGGGGCGGCGGCGCCGACGCCACAACTCGGCGATCGCGGCGAGTTTGATCGCGTCAGCACGCGCAGCAGCGGCAGCGGAGCTGGTCACCACATCGACCAAATCCGCTTCACCCACCCGCGTCAGTTCGTACATATGTACTAAATTACCCACGGCCCGCCCGGCCCGGCGCGGCAAAATCCCAGCCTGTGGATAACTCGGAGGCTGGGGATGAATCCGCCGCCGTTCGCTCGGGGCGTACACAGGAACCCCAACCTTGAGGACCTAGCACTCGCATGTATAGAGTGCTAGGCGGCAGTCGGTTCAGCCCTGTGTCGGCACCCGCGACGACGGCGCGAGGGCGGTCACTGACCGCCGTGTACGCACACCCACATCAATATTTCCAGTGAAGGGGCTCCAATCGTGGCAGTCAACATCAAGCCACTCGAGGACAAGATCCTCGTACAGGCCAACGAGGCCGAGACCACGACCGCTTCCGGTCTGGTCATCCCCGACACCGCCAAGGAAAAGCCGCAGGAAGGCACCGTCGTCGCAGTAGGCCCCGGCCGCTGGGATGAGGACGGCGAGAAGCGGATTCCTCTGGACGTGTCTGAGGGCGACGTGGTCATCTACAGCAAGTACGGCGGCACCGAGATCAAGTACAACGGCGAGGAGTACCTGATCCTCTCGGCCCGCGACGTGCTGGCTGTCGTCTCCAAGTAAGCGAATCGTGTTCCGCCCCGGACGTTCCCGCATCGACGGGTGATGTCCGGGGCGGTGCGCGTTACACCCGTCCTAGGGAAAGACATTCATGAGCAAGCAAATTGAGTTCAACGAAACCGCGCGTCGCGCCATGGAAGTGGGCGTCGACAAGCTCGCCGACGCGGTCAAGGTGACGCTGGGTCCCCGCGGTCGCCACGTGGTGCTCGCCAAAGCCTGGGGTGGACCGACCGTCACGAACGACGGCGTGACCATCGCCCGCGAGATCGATCTCGAGGATCCCTTCGAGAACCTCGGCGCACAGCTGGTCAAGTCGGTGGCCACCAAGACCAACGACGTCGCCGGCGACGGCACCACCACCGCCACCGTGCTGGCCCAGGCGCTCGTCAAGGCCGGCCTGCGCAACGTAGCGGCGGGCGCCAACCCGATCGCGCTCGGTTCGGGCATCAGCAAGGCCGCCGACGCCGTGTCGGAGGCGCTGTTGGCTGCGGCCACGCCGGTCGCTGACAAGAAGGCCATCGCACAGGTCGCCACGGTGTCCTCGCGTGACGAGCTTGTCGGCGAGTTGGTCGGCGAGGCCATGACCAAGGTGGGCACCGACGGCGTCGTCACCGTCGAGGAGTCCTCGACGATGAACACCGAGCTGGAGATCACCGAAGGCGTCGGTTTCGACAAGGGCTTCATCTCGGCCTACTTCGTCACCGACTTCGATTCCCAGGAAGCAGTTCTCGAAGACGCGCTGGTGCTGCTGCACCGCGAGAAGATCAGCTCTCTTCCCGACCTGCTGCCCCTTCTGGAGAAGGTCGCCGAGGCCGGCAAGCCGCTGCTCATCGTCGCCGAAGACGTTGAAGGCGAGGCGCTCTCGACGCTGGTCGTCAACGCGATCCGCAAGACGCTGAAGGCCGTCGCGGTCAAGGCGCCGTTCTTCGGTGACCGTCGCAAGGCATTCCTCGACGACCTCGCAGTCGTCACCGGCGGGCAGGTCGTCAACCCCGACGTGGGTCTGATCCTGCGTGACGTCGGCCTCGAGGTGCTCGGCACCGCGCGCCGTGTCGTCGTGTCCAAGGACAGCACGGTGATCGTCGACGGCGGCGGCACCCAGGACGCGATCGACGGCCGCAAGTCGCAATTGCGTTCGGAGATCGAGGCTTCGGATTCCGACTGGGATCGGGAGAAGCTCGAGGAGCGGCTGGCGAAGCTCGCCGGCGGTGTTGCGGTGATCAAGGTCGGCGCGGCCACCGAGACCGACCTGAAGAAGCGCAAGGAAGCCGTCGAGGACGCCGTGGCCGCAGCCAAGGCTGCCGTCGAAGAGGGTGTCGTCGTCGGTGGCGGTGCGGCGCTGGTCCAGGCCCGCAGTGCACTCGACACGCTCCGCGGGGAGCTCTCCGGAGACGAGGCGCTCGGCGTCGGCGTGTTCGCCGCCGCGCTGTCCTCGCCGCTGTACTGGATCGCCACGAACGCCGGGTTGGACGGTTCGGTCGTCGTCAACAAGGTGTCGGAACTGCCTGCGGGACAGGGGTTCAACGCCGCGACGCTCGAGTACGGCGATCTGATCGCCGACGGTGTGGTCGATCCGGTCAAGGTGACGCGGTCCGCGGTCGTCAATGCCGCGTCGGTGGCACGTATGGTGCTCAGCACCGAGACCGCCGTTGTCGACAAGCCGGCTGAGCCGGAGGGCGACGGTCATGGCCACAGCCATGGTCACGGTCATCACCACCACTAGCAAGTGACGAAACACCCCCGGTCCTGTTGGGCCGGGGGTGTTTTCGTTCGATCAGCAACCGTGTGCGAAAGCGCTCCACTGCGCGCGAACACGCGCCGCCAACTCGTCGTCGACCCCGTCGGCACCCAACATCGGTGCGTCCGACCATGTTTCGCGTGAACCCAGCAGCAGCGGAACCTCGATGCAGTGGCATGCACCGAATGGGCCGGGGGTCCAGTCGACGCGGTAGGTGTGAGCCCGCCCGCCGGCCGCGCGCCAAGAAGCGGCCAGCGCCAGCGCGGGGGGCGCCGAACATCTGCCGCGTGATCAGGCGTCCCGCCGCCGATGACGCCGCAGCGCCGACTGCTCCCAGCCGGCGCAACCGGGCGCCGCGCTGGTCGAGCATCACGAACGGCAGCGCGTCGTCGCGGGTGTACCCGACGAGAATCTCGACGCGCGACGCCGCGGACGTCATCGCCGCACCCATCGGCGCCTGTTCCACCGTCGGGGCGAACGGCATCTTGCCGATCATGCCGAACGGCGCGGCAGCGTTCAGTGCGGCCACCTGCGCCTCCATCAGCAGCCCGATGTCCGCGGTGCCCGGTGCGACGCCCGACAACCGTGCCAGCGCTGACGCCCGCATGGCCGCGACCATCGCGGTGCGGTCCACACCGTGGACGCCCAGCGGTGCGCTCTGCAGGATCGCCCGCGAGAACAGGGTCTGCGTCTCCGGGCACATCATCAGGGCCAGCGCCGAGTAGCCGCCCGCGGACTGACCGAACACCGTGACTCGTCGAGGATCACCGCCGAACGCGGCGATGTTGTCCTGCACCCACCGCAGCGCAGCGATCTGGTCCTGCAGGCCCAGGTTGTCGCAGCCCGCATCGGCGAGGTTGAGGAAGCCCAGAATGCCGAGCCGGTAGCTCACCCGGACGACGACGACGCGCCCCTCGCGCACCAGCGCGTCGGCATCGTATTTCGCTGCCTCACCACTTCCGGACACGTACGCGCCGCCGTGTAACCACACCATCACGGGGAGGTCGGTCGCGTCGGCCGGTGCGGTCACGCTCAGGACCTGGCACTGCTCGCTCGTGTCGAGTTCGTCGACCAGGGGCCCGGTGAGGAAACCCAGCCGCGACGGCAGTTGCGGACAGGCAGGGCCGCGCGCCGTCGCATCGACGAGGTCGGGGGATGCGGCAGGAGATGCGGTGAAGGGGACCGGCGGGGCGAAGCGGTCCGCCGTCGCATACCGCACTCCGCGGGCTTGGATGAGCCCGTCGTCCTCGCTGACCAGCAGTCGGCCACCCGTCGAGGAGATCTCACACGTGGCCACAGGTCCAACCCTAGGGCGATGTGCCCACACTCACCCTGTCAGGCCCTGGTCATTGCGCCTGCCATGAGTAAAATAGGTTTTGCTCATGACCGAGACGGCTGAGCGAATCCACAGGACCAAGGAGGGCGCAGCCGTGGGCGCGCAGTCACGCCAGCGGGGGCTTTTGAGCCGGATCGTGCGGGAGACCGACCCGCCGACCGGCGCGATGCCGCGGCTCCCTGCATCGTCGGCAGACATCGACGACGCCTACTACGCGCGCGTCGGCGACGTGCTCGACCTGGCGGGAAACATCGGCGCCATCCTGATGGCGTCGGGGACACCTGCCACCGCCACGATGGATCAGGTCACCGCGATCACGTCGGCCTACGGTGTCGAGCGCTGCGAGGTCGACGTCATCAACACCACGATCCACATCGCCGCCTACCGCGGTCCGTCCTCACCGGTCAGCACCCTGCACATCGTGCAGTCGCGGTCCATCGACTTCAGTCGGCTGGCTGCAGTCGACCGGTTGATCACCAAGATCCGCGACGGTGAGATCTCGCCGGGCGACGCTCGCGCCGAACTCGACGAGATCATCATCGCCCCGCACCCGTACCGCCGGTGGATCGCCACCCTGGCCTGGGGCGCGCTCGCGTTCGCCACCGCAGGCACGCTCGGCGCGACGTGGCTGGCCTGTGTGGTCAGCGCGCTCAGCACCATGACCATCGACCGCGTGAACCGGCGTCTCAACCGCCACGGTCTGCCGTTCTTCTTCCAGTACGCCGTCGGCGGCGCCATCGCTGCCGCCCCACCGATCATCCTGTACTGGCTCAGCCCGAGGCTGGGCCTGGACTTCGAGCCCAGCGTGGCCATCGCGGCCGGTCTCGTGGTGTTGCTCGCGGGACTGTCCCTGGTGGGATCCGTCGGCGACGTCATCAGTGGTGCACCGGTGACGGCCGCCGGCCGCTTCTTCGAGTTGGTGATGACGACGGGAGCGACGATCGCCGGCGTGGCTCTGGTGCTGCACCTGGCCAACCGTTTCGGCGCGCCGTTCGTGGCCATCGACGCGCACTCGCCTCCCGCCATCGCCGAGTTCCCCGCCCGCGTCGCGTTCGGCGCCGCGAGCGCAGCGGCCTACGCGCTGGCCTGCTACGCCGAACGCTCGGCGGCCATCGCGGCCGCCTTCGGTGGGGCGGCGGGCACCATCGCATTCCTGCTCGCCCAGGGCGCCGGCCTGGGGGCCGTCGTCGCGTCCTTCGTGGCGGCGGTACCGATCGGGCTGGTCGGCCGGCTCATGGAGCGTCGCAACCTGGCTCCGCCGATGGTGGTGTCGATCGCGGGCATCGTGCCCTTGCTGCCCGGCCTGGCGCTGCTGCACGGCATCTACGCGATCCTCAACGACCAGAGTGCCGTCGGCTTCGCCTCGGTGCTGGGCGCCTTCGCGATCGGGACGGCGCTGGCGGCGGGCGTGACGCTCGGGGAGTGGAGTTCGTGGAAAGTGCGCCGGCGGCGGCTGCAGGCGCGGCGCACCAACCGCAACCTCAAGCTGCCGGGCCGCTCGCCGCTGAGCTCCGCGGACTAGCGCGGTACTAGGTGGCCTCCAGGCGGGCCCGCACAGCGGCCATCCGGTGTTGCAGGTCGGCCTCCGAGATCACCCCGCGCGCCAGCAGCGAGTGCGCGAGAGCGACGAGCTGGTTCTCGGGGTACGGCAGATCGGAGTAGGTGGTCGCCACGAGGACGTCCTCCTCGTCGCGGCGCTCCTTGAACGTCGGCACGTCAGCCTCGCAGGCGGCGCGGTCCAGTGCGTCGCACAATCCGTCCAGGCTGGTCTTCCACGGCGGCACCGGATTCTCGACGCCGTACTTCGCGGCCATGCGCGGCCACACCTGATCCCGGTCGATGATGCCGCGCAGCGCTGCACTGTCCACGGTCACTCCGCGATCGGGTGCAGTGCGGGCCGGGTGTCGGTGACGACGTTGGTGCTCACCCCGGGTTTGGGCAGCGCGACACCGATCAGGCAGTCGCGGGTGACGATCTCGGCGAGCTGGTCCTCGGTCCAGCCCTCGGTGCCCGGCGGCCGCATCGGCATCACCATGAAGCGGTGCTTCTGGTTGGAGTCCTGCACCCGGACCTCGACGTCGTCGGCCAGGTAGAGCCCGAATTCGGCGAGGACCTGCCGGGGCCAGCGCACCAACCGGCGGCGGTAGTTCGGCGTGCGGTACCACTCGGGGGAGTTCCCGAGGATGGGCCGGGGATAGCACGAACACAACGCACACACGATGACGTGATGCACGCCAGGGGTGTCGATCAGGATCTCGAAAGCGGTGAAATCGCTGGGTGTTCCGAATCCGGTCGGTTCCATCCAGTCGACGCCGACCTCCTTGCTCGCCGCCATCGGTTCGGTCGCCGCGAGTTGTGCGAAGGCCGGATCCAGCCATGCCCGGGCCACCAGCCGCGCTGCGGGCGTCGGGCCGATCTGCTCGGCGAACTCGGTGAACCGCCGGTGGTCTTCCGCGGTGAAGATGCCCTTCTCGATGCAGAGTTCGCGCAGCGCGATCTCGAGCACCTCGAAATCGGTGATCTCGTCGACCATCGGCTTGACGGTGCGGTCGTGATCGTGCGAGTGGTCGTGCGACACGGTCGATTCCCCTCTCGGACAGCGCAATTCAGCGCGGCGCCAACCAGCGCTCGGGTAGCTCGGTACGTAGCGTGTCCGAGGCGGTGCCGGTGTAGCCGTCCCAGAGCTCGCTCTGGGTGAACTCGACGACGTAGAACCATTCCGGTCGGGCGTCGGGCCGGTCCCACGTCTCGTCCTCGGCGGCCGGGCTCTCGTAGGCCACCGTGGCGATGCGCCCGGACGCGCCGCGCACGTACTCGGGGGTGCGGGTGTAGAAGATCACCGGGAGGTCGCGCACGACCACCTGATCGCCGACGGAGAAGCGCGGGGTACCGGCCTGTCCGGCGTAGACCTGAGGGTCGCCCTTGCCGACGGCGTGCCGGTGGTGGGCGTTGCGCGCAACGTCGGCGCCGTCGCCTTCGGACTTCGGCTGCGCGTCCGGCGCGCGGCCCGCCAGTCCGTCGGCATAGCGCTGAGCCACCTCGGCCATCCGCTCGCTGAGCTCACCGAGGCTGATGTGATGCTTCTCGACGAGGACCCGGGCCACCGCGAGCAGCCACCGGCCGTAGTAGGGCAACCCCAGGTACTCGGCGCGGCCCACGTCGACGTTGCCGATGCGACGACGCTCTTCGGAGAGCCAGATGCCGCGCGCGGCGAGCACCTCGCACATGACGTAGGTGAGCTCTTCCCACTGTTCGTACTGTTTGTTCTCGTACTTCATGGGGGCGTCGGGCTCACCGCCGACATCGTGAACGGGCTTGAGATACGCCTTGATTCGCGCAGAATCGAGCAGATCAGGCGGGGGAGCGTCGGGTAACTCGGGGAAAGCGGATTTCAGGCGCGCCACCAGCTCGAGTTGTGCGGCGCGCTCCGCGGCGGAACTCATCCCTTGCGACCCCCCCGGGGTGGCAGCTAGGCCTTGCGGTCCGAGCCTAACCTCGGTCCCGTCAGTCCCGGGGGGTTTCGGGACGATCAGGCGGAGCGGCGAATTCCGCGCTTGAGCAGCAGTTCGCGCTCGGACTCGCTCAGGCCACCCCAGATGCCGTAGGGCTCACCCACAGCAAGTGCGTGTGAGCGGCACTGGGTGATCACGGGGCAGCTGCGGCACATCTCCTTGGCGCGCATTTCACGCTGTGCGCGGGCACGGCCACGCTCGCCGTCGGGATGGAAGAACATCGAGGAATCGACACCCCGGCAAAGACCTTGCATCTGCCAATCCCAGATGTCGGCGTTCGGACCGGGAAGCTGCTGCGGCTGTGGCATTGCGAAACCCCTCTCTGCACATCCCATTTTGGAGACTCAATGGATGCGTCAGTCGTGGAAAAGATCCGAGCCAAGTCGCCGATGACCACTCGTGCACACAACGTAGAAGGGCTCCGGAATTTCCGTCAATAGCCTCCCCTGTGCGAAAGCGCATACGGCCCAGGCCAGATTTAACATCGCGTTCATCGGTGCGACTCGTTCGCAACGACCGAGGTGATAAGCCCTCGCTGTCGACCGCCTACTTCGGCGTCATTTGTCCCGGTCAGTTAATGTCGCGCTGCCAGAACAGAACTCGACACCCGTCGATCAGTTTTCATGTTCGTAACACGGCGAGCATGAACTGTTAACTGACGGACCCAACATATTTGTCGTTGTTGATAGCGTCGGCTCTCGACATGGTCTTCGATTCCGACCCCGATTCCGGCTCAGCAGCGTTCGGCGGCAACCCGGGCGCGTGGCCGCTGGCAGCTGCCGGCACTCTCGAAGGACTGTGGCTGCGTGCCGTGGCCGCCGGCGGGCAGGGCCGCTATGCCGCCGCCGAGGCAGACCTCGATCGACTACTGCGCGTCGCCGGACGTGGGCCGCTCGCCTCTCTGGCGCTTAGCACCCGCGGCTCGTTGCGGCGCCAGCTCGGCTGGCACGAGCGCGCCCGCTCGTTCGACGGCGCGGCCTGGGGGCTGTCGAATGGAACCGGCGAAGCCGGCGCGGACGCCCTGATCGGCCTGGCCGCCGACGCGCTCGGCGTCGGTCGGTTCGCGGCCTCGCAACGGGCGCTCGCCCGCGCCGCCGACCTCGTGGCGGGCGCACACTCAACCCGCCTGGCCATCCGCCTGGCGTGGGTGTCGGCGGAGCTGGCCATGGCACGTGGCGATGCGTCCGCCCCCGGACACGCGCAGCGGGCCGTCGAGCTGGCCGACAGCACGCCGTCGGTGCGCCACCGGATCAAGTCACTGCTCGTACGTGCCGCCGCGCACTGCGCGACGGGCGACCTCGCCGCCGCCCGCACAGACGGCGATCGCGTACTGGCGCAGACCGCTGAGCACGGCCTCGTCCCGCTCCGTTGGGCGGCCGCCTCGCTACTGGAGGGCATCGGGAGCGTGAACTGTTCTGAACGCCAGATCACAGACATTCGTCGCAGTTGCGCCGAAACCGTGATCAGACGAGGCGGCGTGTGGCGCTCGCGCTAACGGGGCTGCGCCCCCAGTGGTCGTTATTGTTTAGCTGAGCCACACAACTGACACCCCCATCCGGTGTCCCCGACGTAACGCTGGAGAGCCTGCTCACGATGACAATTTCGGGAGAACGTCTCGATGCTGTCGTGGCAGAAGCCATTGCTGGCAATCGAGATGCACTCCGGGAGGTGCTGGAGATCATCCGCCCCCTCGTCGTCCGCTATTGCCGGGCGCGCGTGGGATCCGCGGAACGAAGCGGTCTCTCAGCTGATGACGTTGCTCAGGAGGTGTGCTTGGCTGCCATCACCGCGCTGCCGCGGTACAAGGATCAGGGACGACCGTTCCTGGCCTTCGTGTACGGCATCGCAGCGCACAAGGTTGCCGACGCACATCGGGCCGCCGGACGTAACCGGGCGGACCCGATGGAGGTGGTGCCGGAACGATTCTCCGGTGAGGCCGGTCCCGAGCAGATGGCGATCGACTCCGAGTCGTCGGCCAGGATGAACGCCCTCCTGCAGATCCTTCCCGAGAAGCAGCGCGAGATCCTGATCCTGCGCGTGGTCGTCGGTATGAGCGCCGAGGAGACCGCCGAGGCGGTCGGTAGCACCGCTGGTGCGGTCCGGGTGGCCCAGCACCGCGCGCTGTCACGCTTGAAGACGGAGATCATGGCGACGGGACGTGACCATGCCTGACTTCGGACGCTGGAACAACAGCGGTGGAGATCCGTCGCTGAACGAGATCAACCGCACCGATCAGTTCCTCGACGCACTGGCCGGGCAGCAGCCCGTCTACTCGACCGACCGCGGCGAAGCGGAACTGGCCCAGCTGTTGGCCGGTTGGCGCGACGACGTGCGCGAGACGCCGATGAGCGACGTGCTGACGCTGCAGGAAGCGGCCGCGGCCCTCGATCGCGTGAGCTCGCCGGGGCGCCGGCGACGGGTGTCGCTGGCCGTGGTGGGCTCGGCGGCGGCCGCGGTGTTGTGCCTGGGTGGGTTCGGCGCGGTGGTCGCGGGCTCCGGTCCTGGTGATGCGCTGTACGGCCTGCGTACCGTGCTCTTCGGCGAGCAGGAGCAGACTCGCGACGACGCGGTGGCCCTCGCCGCGCAAACCGAGATGCAGCAGGTGCAGAAGCTGATCGAGCAGGGTGACTGGCAAGGTGCCCAGGCCAAGCTCGAGTCGGTCACGACGACGGTCGCGACGGTCGGCGATGACCAGCGCAAGGCCGAGCTCGTCTCCCAGTGGCAGGAGCTGACCGTCAAGGTCGAGGCTCAGAATCCTGCCGCGACGGTGGCGCCGGGCGCTCCGCTGCCCACGTTCCCCGTGGTCAGCATCGACCCGAACGCAGTTCTGCCGACCTCACCGTCGGAGACGACGTCGGTGACCTCCCCGTCGGTGACCTCCCCGTCGGCGACGTCGTCTTCTCCGGTGCCGAGCGATACCACCACCTCGGGTGAGGCCCCGTCGAGTGAGGCCCCGTCCTCGACGGCGGGGGACGACCCCCTCGTCGGCAGCGTCGTCGTCGGAAGTGCCGCCGTCGAGCACTGCGGCTCCGACGTCGTCCACGCAACAGCCCGCTCCGTCGTCGACCACGTCGCGCACGACGGTGGCCCCGTCGAGCTCGACGTCGGCTTCCACGTCTGCGGCTGTCACCCCGACCACGACGACGTCAGTAGTCGTTCAACAGTCGACGACGACGATGGCACCGCGGGTCACGACATCGGCCGCCGCGCCGACGTCAGCCGCGCCTCCGATCAGCACGCCCGCGCCGATCGTCGCGATTCCGTCGATCGCGGTGGAGCCCGTAGCACCCGCAGTGCCTGCGATTCCGACCACGACGATTCTGCCGGTGGTGCCGGAGGCGCCCCGCTGACGGGCAGCTGACAGGGCGAGGAATTCAGCCCTCAGCGATAGCCGTCGGACTCCGAGGCCGCCTCATTCAGCGACGCATCGGCATAGCCGCGGCAGTAGTCCCATGTGACGTACGAATCGGGCTCGGGATCGTAGGCCGGCTCGTGCGGCCGTACGGTGCCGTCGACCAGGAGCTGCAGCAGGTTGGCTCGCAGCATGTCCCAGTCGTGATAGTGGTCCTGCTGGCATTCGTCACAGCAGACGACCAACCCGCGAATTCCCTTGTGCGCCAACAGCGCTTCGTAGACGGCAAGGTCGGCCAGGTCGGCCTCCACGGCGGTGCGTTCCTGCGGATCCAGCGGCTGCCCGGGCTCGAGAGCATCGAGGGCTGCCGACGGATCGCTCGGGTCGTCGGCGAACGGGTCAGGCGGCAATCCTGGTGGCAGGTGGTCTCGCACGCCACAAGACTACGCAGCCCTGCGGGTATCGCGCCAGCACTCGCGCGGCACGTCATGGCGAACGCAAATGCCGAGCTTGATGCCGATAAGATGGGTCTTCAGGTCGCGTTCGTCTCTGGATCGAAGGGCCTGTCCCGTGTCTGGTTACTGGAGGCTCCCATGTCGATCGCCGAGAGCAGCATTCCCCTGGCCGTGCCGGTGCCCACCGGCGGTGATGATCCGACCAAGGTGGCCATGCTCGGTCTCACGTTCGACGACGTCCTGCTTCTGCCCGCCGCCTCCGATGTGATTCCCGCCACTGCGGACACGTCCAGCCAGCTGACCCGCAAGATCCGGCTGAAGGTGCCGCTGGTCAGCTCCGCGATGGACACCGTGACGGAGTCGCGGATGGCGATCGCGATGGCGCGCGCCGGCGGCATGGGAGTGCTGCACCGCAACCTTCCCGTGGCCGAGCAGGCCTCCGCCGTGGAAACCGTCAAGCGGTCCGAGGCCGGCATGGTGACCGACCCCGTCACCTGCTCGCCGGACAACACGCTCGCCGAGGTCGACGCGATGTGCGCGCGGTTCCGCATCTCGGGTCTGCCGGTGACGGACCAGCACGGCACGCTGCTCGGCATCATCACCAACCGCGACATGCGCTTCGAGGTCGACCAGTCCAAGGCCGTGCGCGAGGTGATGACCAAGGCCCCGCTGATCACCGCGCAGGAAGGTGTCTCGGCCGAAGCGGCGCTGGGACTGTTGCGCCGCAACAAGATCGAGAAGCTGCCGATCGTCGACGGGAACGGCAAGCTCACCGGTCTGATCACCGTGAAGGACTTCGTCAAGACCGAGCAGTTCCCGCTGGCCACCAAGGACAGCGACGGACGGCTGCTGGTCGGCGCGGCCGTCGGCGTGGGCGATGACGCGTGGACGCGTGCGATGACGCTGGCCGACGCCGGCGTGGACGTGCTGATCGTCGACACCGCGCACGCCCACAACCGCGGCGTGCTCGACATGGTGCACCGGCTCAAGGTGACCATCGGCGATCGCGTGGAGGTCGTCGGCGGCAACGTCGCCACACGCGCGGCGGCCGCAGCCCTGGTCGAAGCAGGCGCTGACGCGGTCAAGGTCGGCGTGGGGCCGGGCTCGATTTGCACCACCCGCGTGGTCGCCGGGGTCGGTGCCCCGCAGATCACGGCGATCCTCGAAGCCGTCGCCGCGTGCGCGCCGCACGGCGTGCCGGTGATCGCCGACGGCGGGCTGCAGTACTCCGGTGACATCGCGAAGGCGCTGGCCGCGGGTGCGTCGACGGCGATGCTCGGCTCGCTGCTGGCAGGCACCGCCGAATCGCCGGGCGACCTGATCTTCGTCAACGGCAAGCAGTTCAAGAGCTACCGCGGCATGGGCTCGCTGGGGGCGATGCAGGGCCGCGGCGCGGGAGGCAACCTGCGTGGCTCCTACTCCAAGGATCGCTACTTCCAGGACGACGTGCTCTCGGAGGACAAGCTGGTGCCCGAGGGCATCGAGGGCAGGGTGCCGTTCCGCGGGCCGCTGTCGCAGGTCATCCACCAGCTCGTCGGCGGACTGCGCGCGGCCATGGGATACACCGGCTCGGCCACCATCGAGGCGCTGCAGCAGGCGCAGTTCGTGCAGATCACCGCGGCCGGACTCAAGGAGAGCCATCCCCACGACATCACGATGACGGTGGAAGCTCCCAACTACACCACCCGCTAGGGTCGTCGCGGGATCTACAGGGGAGTGGACAACATGCGAGACATGGTCGAGATCGGTATGGGCCGAACCGCGCGCCGTACGTACGAACTCGGCGACATCAACATCGTGCCGTCACGGCGCACCCGGTCGTCCAAGGACGTCTCGACCGCCTGGCAGCTCGATGCCTATCGGTTCGAGATCCCGGTGCTCGCCCACCCGACCGATGCGCTGGTGTCTCCGGAGTTCGCCATCGAGCTCGGCCGCCTCGGCGGGCTGGGCATCCTCAACGGCGAGGGCCTGATCGGCCGGCACGCCGATGTCGAGGCGCGCATCACCGAGGTGATCGACGTCGCCTCCAAGGAGCCCGACCCGTCGGTCTCGGTCCGGCTGCTGCAGCAATTGCACTCTGCGCCAATCGATCTCGATCTGCTCGGTGCCGCGGTGGCCCGGATTCGCGAGGCCGGGGTCACCACCGCGGTGCGCGTCTCGCCGCAGAACGCGCAGGCGCTGACGCCGACGCTGGTGGCTGCCGGCATCGACCTGCTGGTCATCCAGGGCACGATCATCTCCGCGGAAAGGGTCGCCCAGGACCACGGAGCCGGTGAGCCGCTGAACCTGAAGACGTTCATCTCCGAGCTCGACGTGCCGGTGGTCGCCGGCGGCGTGCTCGATCACCGCACCGCGCTGCATCTGATGAGGACCGGGGCGGCCGGCGTGATCGTCGGGTACGGCTCCACGGTCGGGGTGACGACGTCGGACGAGGTGCTCGGCATCAGCGTGCCGATGGCCACCGCGATCGCCGACGCCGCCGCCGCACGGCGCGAGTACCTCGACGAGACCGGCGGCCGGTACGTGCACGTCCTCGCCGACGGTGACATCCACACCTCGGGCGAGCTGGCCAAGGCGATCGCCTGCGGCGCCGACGCCGTCGTGCTCGGCACCCCGCTCGCGTCGGCCGCCGAGGCGCTGGGCGGTGGCTGGTTCTGGCCGGCCGCTGCCGCGCACCCGTCGCTGCCGCGCGGCGCTCTGCTGCAGGTGGCGACCGAGGAGCGGCCGTCGCTCGCGCAGGTGCTCAATGGTCCGTCCGACGATCCGTTCGGCGCGTTGAACCTGGTCGGAGGCTTGCGGCGGTCGATGGCCAAGGCCGGCTACTGCGATCTCAAGGAGTTCCAGAAGGTCGGGTTGACCGTCGGCAACTGAGCCGCGGACGGCCGCCACAAGCCATGCTTTACAAATTAGGGCAACCTGTCTAGAAACTACTGGACGGTAAGTTCATAATGGACGGCATGGAACCTGACTACGACGTCGTGATCATCGGTTCGGGGTTCGGCGGCAGCGTCAGCGCGCTACGCCTCACCGAGAAGGGCTACCGGGTCCTGGTACTCGAGGCGGGCAAGCGCTACGAGGACCCCGACTTCGCCAAGACGTCGTGGAACCTGCGCCGGTTCCTGTGGGCGCCGCGGTTCGGCATGTTCGGCATCCAGCGCATCCACCTGCTCAACAACGTGATGATCCTGGCCGGCGCCGGGGTCGGCGGCGGCTCCCTGAACTACGCCAACACGCTCTACGTTCCGCGCGAACCGTTCTTCAACGATCCCCAGTGGCGTGACATCACCGACTGGCGCTCCGAGCTGCTGCCGCACTACGACCAGGCGCAGCGGATGCTCGGCGTCGTCACGAACCCGACCGTCACCGACGCCGACCGCATCATGCAGGAAGTCGCCGAGGACATGGGCTGTCGCGACACCTGGGTGCCCACGCCCGTCGGCGTCTTCTTCGGCCCGGACGGCGAGAAGCGGCCCGGCCAGCTCCTGCCCGATCCCTACTTCGGTGGCGCCGGCCCGGCCCGCACCGGCTGCATCGAATGCGGTTCCTGCATGACGGGCTGCCGCTTCGGCGCCAAGAACACGCTGATCAAGAACTACCTCGGACTGGCCGAGCGCGCCGGTGCGCACATCGAGCCGATGACGACGGTCACCGACTTCAGCGAGCGCCCCGACGGCACCTGGCAGATTCGCACGGTCCGCACGGGGAGCTGGGTGCGTCGCACCCGCCGCACCTTCACCGCCAACCACGTCATCGTCGCCGCCGGCACGTACGGCACGCAGCGGCTGCTGTTCAAGATGCGCGACACCGGCCGACTGCCGAAGCTCTCCCGTCGCCTCGGCGAGCTCACGCGCACCAACTCCGAATCGATCGTCGGGGCCGGGCGTCTGCGGGTGGCCGACGACTTGAACCTCACCCACGGCGTCGCGATCACCTCGTCGATCCATCCCACTTCCGACACCCACGTCGAACCCTGCCGATACGGCAAGGGGTCCAACGCGATGGGGCTGCTGCAGACCCTGATGACCGACGGCTCCGGGCCGGAGGGCACCGACGTGCCGCGCTGGAAGCAGTTGGCGCGCACCGCCCGCGAGGATCCACGGGGCACGCTGCGGCTGCTCAATCCTCGCCGGTGGAGCGAGCGCACGATGATCGCGCTCGTCATGCAGAACCTCGACAACTCGATCACGACGTTCACCAAGCGCACCCGGTTCGGCTTCCACCGCTACCTGAGCAAGCAGGGCCACGGCGAACCGAACCCGTCGTGGATTCCGGTCGGCAACGAGGTGACGCGGCGTATCGCCAAGAAGATCGACGGCGTCGCAGGCGGCACCTGGGGCGAGCTGTTCAACATTCCACTCACCGCGCACTTCCTCGGCGGGGCGGTCATCGGCGACAGCCCCGAGCACGGAGTGATCGACCCCTACCACCGGGTGTGGAACTACCCGACGCTCTCGGTGGTCGACGGTTCGGCGATCTCGGCGAATCTCGGTGTCAATCCGTCGCTTTCGATCACCGCGCAGGCCGAACGCGCCGCGTCGCTGTGGCCGAACAAGGGCGAACAGGACCAACGGCCGGCGCAGGGGCAGCCCTACCGGCAGCTGGATCCCATCGAGCCCGCCCAGCCGGTGGTGCCCGCGGACGCACCCGCAGCCCTGGACTGGGGAGTGTCCGCCGAGACGGTCAATCGGCGAGATCCCACGACCGCGGACGCGCAGGGCGCCTGAGGCTGAAAGCACCCCACTAGACTGTGCGGGTGGATTCTGCTGCTCCCCGCCCGGTACTGGTGGTCGATTTCGGTGCCCAGTACGCCCAATTGATCGCACGCCGGGTTCGCGAGGCGCGGGTGTTCTCTGAGGTCATCCCGCACACCACGACCGTCGACGAGATCAAGGCGCGCAACCCGCGCGCGGTCGTGCTGTCCGGCGGGCCGGCCAGCGTGTATTCCGAGGGCGCACCCCAACTCGACCCGGCGTTGTTCGACCTCGACATCCCGGTGTTCGGCATCTGCTACGGCTTTCAGGCGATGGCCCAAGCGCTCGGCGGCACGGTCGCACACACCGGCACCAGTGAGTTCGGCCGCACCGAGCTGAATGTGGTCGGCGGAGAGTTGCATTCGGATCTTCCGACCAGACAGCCGGTCTGGATGAGTCACGGTGACGCGGTCACCGAAGCCCCGGCCGGATTCGACGTCGTGGCCACCAGTTCCGGTGCGCCGGTGGCGGCTTTCGAGAACCGGGCGCGCGGACTGGCCGGCGTGCAGTACCACCCGGAAGTCATGCACAGCCCGCACGGGCAGCAGATACTCAGTCGCTTTCTCCACGAGTTCGCCGGCATCGACGCGGCCTGGACGCCGGCCAACATCGCCGAGGCTCTGGTCGAGCAGGTGCGCACCCAGATCGGCGACGGACGGGCCATCTGCGGGCTGTCCGGCGGCGTGGATTCCGCGGTCGCGGCGGCCCTTGTCCAGCGCGCCGTCGGCGACCGGCTGACGTGCGTGTTCGTCGACCACGGTCTCCTGCGCGCCGGGGAGCGCGCCCAGGTGCAGCGCGACTTCGTCGCCGCCACCGGTGCCAACCTCGTCACCGTCGATGTGGCCGACCGCTTCCTCGAGGCGCTGTCGGGGGTCACGAACCCCGAGGGTAAACGCAAGATCATCGGCCGCGAATTCATCCGGGCCTTCGAAGGTGCCGTGCGGGATGCGTTGGGAGCGGCCGAAGGAGACGTCGAGTTCCTGGTGCAGGGCACGCTGTACCCCGACGTCGTCGAATCCGGCGGCGGCACCGGCACGGCGAACATCAAGAGCCACCACAACGTCGGCGGCCTCCCCGGCGACCTGAAGTTCACGCTCGTCGAACCGCTGCGGCTGCTCTTCAAGGACGAGGTCCGCGCAGTCGGCCGCGAACTCGGGCTGCCCGAAGAGATCGTTGCGCGCCAACCTTTCCCGGGGCCCGGCCTGGGCATCCGGATCGTCGGCGAAGTCACCGCTGACAGGCTCGACACGTTGCGTCGCGCTGATGCCATCGCCCGCGAGGAGCTGACTTCGGCGGGCCTGGATCACCAGATCTGGCAGTGCCCGGTGGTGTTGCTGGCCGACGTGCGGTCGGTCGGAGTGCAGGGCGACGGTCGCACCTATGGGCATCCGATCGTGCTGCGGCCGGTGTCGAGCGAGGACGCGATGACCGCGGACTGGACGCGCGTGCCTTACGAGGTACTCGAACGGATCTCCACGCGCATCACCAACGAGGTGCGCGAAGTGAACCGAGTTGTCTTGGACATCACGAGCAAACCGCCGGGCACGATCGAGTGGGAGTGATGCTGCTCAGGGCGTGATCAGGTGTCTGATCAACCGGCGCCGTCACTCTTGTCGCTGCTGCTCTTTTCGATCAGGTCGCCGAGCATCGTCGCGACCGTCGTCTCGACGGCCGACTCGATCGAAAACGCCAGCGTCGCACTGACGGCGCCCACCGCCTGCGTGCGGAACCGCACCAGGGTGGTGATGAGTTCGGCGACCTTGACGTCATCGGGCATCGCGGCGCCCGGGTTGATCTTGTCGACCACCTCATCGAGACCGGCCTGCACCAGGATCGCGCTGATCTGATCGACTAGCGGCTTCACCTGCTCGTGGATGTCGATGAGCTTGTCGTACGTGACGCCGTAGCGGTGGATCTCGGTGAACGCATCCACCAGCGTCGGCCGCACGATCGTGGCCTGCTCGCCGTCGACACGGATGATGTCGAGCTCGATCATGCGATCGAACGCGGCGTCGTCGCCGATGGTGCCGCGGGCCTCGGACAGCCCCATGCGCTGCGGTTTCTCGGTGGCCCAGCTGCCCGCGATCGCGGACTCCAGCCCGAGCATGTCCCCGATGTCCTTACCCTGCTCCCACGCCGAGAGCATCTCGTTGACGTGGGCGATGTTGTAGCCGCGGTCGAGCAGTGACGTGATCAGACGCAGCCGGGTGAGGTGGGTGTCGTTGAACAGCGCGATGCGGCCGACCCTCAGCGGGGGGTGCAGCAGACCGCGGTCGCGGTAGACGCGGACGTTGCGGGTCGTCGTGCCACCCAGCCGTGCCAGTTCGTCGATGCGGTATTCGCCGGACTCCGCGACACCGTGCGGTTGCACCGCAGCGTCGAACAATTGGGACACCGCGGCCTCGACGACGTCGCGCGAACCGCGACGAATCCGGCGCAGGATCGTCGGGATCGGTCCGCTGGACTTCGGCTGGGACATCACATTCAGGCAGTGGAGGACACGGCGCGCGCCCGAGCGCCGTGTGCCACCGCGGCATAGTCGTCGAACCGGAATTGGCGCATCTGTCGAAGATACTGTGTTGCCAGTCCGGGGTACATCGACGCATTGAAGCCGTCGGCGGTCAGATACCAGCTGCGGCAGCCCGACATCCACGTCGTCGCCCCCAGCCGCCGCTGGATACCGGCGTTGTACCGGCGCTGCACGTCGGCGCGGACATCGAGGTACAGCAGGTTCTCCTTGAGGATCGTCGTGATGCCAGCCACCGCGTAGTCGATCTGCCCTTCGATGTAGACCAGCAGCGAGTTGTGGCCGGGCCCGGAGTTGGGACCGGTCATCAGGAACAGGTTCGGATAGCCGTGCACGCTGGCGCTCTTGTGTGCCTCGGCGTGTTCGGCCCAGTCCTGCTGCAGTGAGCGACCTCCCAGCCCGGTGACGGGGAACGGCGGACCGGACAGGTGCACGTCGTAGCCGGTGGCGAACACGATCGCGTCGAGATGGTGCTCGATCCCGTCGCAGGTGCGGACACCGGCGGGGCTCAATGTGGCGATCGGCCAGTCGATGAGCTTGCAGTTCTCCTTCTGCAGGGCGGTGTAGTAGTCGTTGGAGATCAGCATCCGCTTGCACCCCGGGGTGAAGTCCGGGGTGAGCTGGCGGCGCAGCCACTTGTCCTTGATCCGCAGTCGCAGATGCGCGCGACCCAACGCCGACACCAACCCGGTCAGCGGCGTGTTCCACACCAGCGCGGCGGCGCAGGCCTCGTGCCCCCAGAACAATGCCTGGCGGCTGATCTCCTGTGCCGCAGGAACTCTGGCGAACAGCTGCTGGACCGCGTCGGGAATGCCGACGTCGGGCCGGGGGAGCACCCAGCCGGGGGTGCGCTGGAACACCTTGACGAAGGCGGCGTCCTTGACCAGTTCGGGAACGATCTGCACGGCACTGGCGCCGGTTGCCGATCACACCGATCCTCTTGCCCGTGACATCGAAATCGTGGTCCCACGAGGCACTGTGGATCTTGGTGCCCGTGTAGGTCTCGATGCCTCGGATATCGGGCAGCCGGTGATCGGCGAGCGGGCCGGCCGCGAGCACCACCGTGCGGGCGCGGATCTTCCTGCGCCCGTTGACCGTTGCCGTCCACACCCCGGTGTCACCGGCAAAGCTCAGACCGGTGACTTCGGTGCCGAATCGGATCAGCCGGCGCAGCCCGTGCTGCTCGGTCAGGTCCTGGATGTGTTCTCTGATCTCGCCACCCGAGGGGTACATGCGCGACCACGCTGGATTGCGGGCGAACGAGAACGAGTACAGCATCGTCGGGATGTCGCAGGCCACACCCGGATAGGTGTTGTCCCGCCACGTCCCGCCGACGTCGTCGGCACGTTCGACGATCACGACGTCCTCGACGCCTGCCTGCCGGAGCTTGATGGCCGCCCCCAGCCCGGTGAAGCCGGCACCGACGATCAGGGTGTCGTGTATGCGCGTATCGGCCACGGTTCAGGCCGCCGGCTCGTGGGTCAGCTCTTTGAACCAGGACGGGATGGGTCGCAGCAGCACCTTGGGGTAGTAATCGGACGCCCACACCATGGGATTGGCGAGCCAGTGGTAGGGGTTGCGTGGGTTGATGACGGCGCGGCCGTGGTACTTGAGCAACTGGTACGTCGGTACCCGCCAGGTCTTCTCGCCACGCTCACCCAACGTCTGGAAGCGCTTCATCGCGTTGTAGAGCTTCTCTGGCTGCAGGCCCATGTCGATGATGTTGTTGCGCATGCGGTTGAGCAGCGGGACGTACAGCATCATGCCCATGATCAGGCCGGGGGAGGCGACGTTGCCCACGAACTGCACGAGCAGATGGCGCAGATCGCCGTGGCCGATCATGTCGAGCACCGCGAAATCGACGGCGATGTGCCGCGATTCGTCGTTGTTGATCTTCTCGAACACCTGGTGACAGACCGGATCGTGCACCTCTTCGAGCAGGAACTTGAGCAGCGCCCCGTCGAGGGCCACCTCAAGCATCGGGATGACGGTGCCCAGGATCGACAGTGACATGTCGTCGGAGTAGGTGTCGAGCCACTCGATGGCCAGCCGGATGTTGACGTTCGGTTCCGGCATTTCACCGTCGTCGAGCATGCCCCACCTCTTCATCAAGGCCAGTTCGGCGTTGGCGTGCCGCTGCTCCTCGGCGTGGAAATACCGGTAGATCTCGGCGATGGTGGGGGTGGGGGCCTTCTTGGCCAGCGCCGCGAACCCGCGGGCCCCGACGTTCTCGATCCAGCACAGGTCGGCCATGAAGGCCTTGAGCTTGGGCCGCATCTCGTCGGTGATCATCTCGGCGCCCGGTGCGTCCCAGTCGATGTCGGCCAGTGCCCACTGCCGGTCCTTGATCTTGGCCAGCATGGCGTCCATGTCCATCGTGGCTTTTGCCATGGTGTCTCCTCCTAGGTGGTGACGCGAGTGATCAGGCCGGCGGCGCGGGTGTACACCGTCGGGGGTGAAACGCTTGATGCCCCAGCCGATCCGGGCTTCGGGCTGCGGCATGCAGTACAGGCCACCGCGATCGAGGGTGTCCAGGCACATGCGGGCGACGCGGTCGGGGGAGAAGCCGATCCAGCGCATGAGGTTGTCGGCGAGATGGGTGGAGCGGTCGGAGATCCGGCCCGCGCTGACGATGTTGGTCTTGACGAACGTCGGGCACAGAGCCGTCACGGTGACGCCGGTGCCGGCGAGTTCGGCCGACAGCGTCTCCGACAGTGACAGCGTGCCCGCCTTGCTGACGTTGTAGGCCGCCATCCCGGGTGCGGCACCGAAAGCGGCTGCGGAGGCGACGTTCACGATGCCCGCGGGACGGCCCGCATCGCGCAGGATGGGGGCGAACACGTGGCAGCCGTGGATCGGGCCCCAGAGGTTGACTCCGAGCACCCATTTCCAGTCGGCGAGGTCGATCTCCCCGATCGGAGCGCCACCGGCACCTACGCCGGCGTTGTTGACGACGATCGTGGGGGCGTCGCCGAAGAACGATTGGGCAGCCTCGGCGAGCCGGTACACGTCGTCGACGTCGGTGACGTCGCAGCGAACCGCCGAGGCATCGGTTCCGTTGTTGCGCAACGTGTCCGCGGTGGCCGTGGCGGCGTCGAGGTCGATGTCGCTGCACAGTACCCGGCCGCCGCGGCGGGCCAGCTCGGTGGCGAACGCGGCGCCGATGCCGCTGCCCGCGCCGGTGATCACCGCGTCGGCGCGGTGGGTGCGTTTGGTGCCGAAAATGCCCATCTAGCCGGCCTGCTCGATCGCCGGCGCAGCGAGGACGTCGGCGATGAAGCCGGCCACGTCGCGCATCGCGGGCACCGCTTCGGGGGCGAGCCGCGGAAGGGCTTGGAAGACGTGGACCTGGTCGGGCCAGATCTGCAGGTGGGCTTCACCGCCGGCAACCCGCAGGTCTTCGGCGAGCGCGATCGCATCGGCGGCGAGCATTTCAGCGCCGCCGGCCTGGATCAGTGCGGGGGGCAGTGTCCGACCCTGAGCCACATCGAGTTTCAGCCTGGGGTGAGTGGGTTCGATGCCCCGGCAATACAACTCGACCAGTCGTGCAGCGTCACGAGAGCGGATCGCGGGGTCGGGGCGGGTGCGTTCGCGCGTGCGGGCCAGTGCGAACGTGAGGTCCAGCAGCGGTGACATCAACACCATGCCCGCGGGGTGGTGGACGTCTGGTTGCAGCAGCAGGTCGACGCTGAGGTGGCCGCCGGCCGAATCGCCGGCGATCACCGTGCGTTCGGGGGCGATGCCGTGCTCACCGGTGAGCCATTCCCAGCCGCGGCGGACGTCGTCTGCGGCGGTGGGGAATCGGTGCTGCGGCGCCAGCCGGTAGTCGATGCTGAAGACCCCGATCCCGGTCAGTCGGGAGAGCCAAGACACCAGCCGCCGGTGCGTGCGGGTGGAGCAGAGCGCGAAACCGCTGCCGTGGACGAAGTAGATCGCCCGGGTGGTGTCACGGGCAACGCCTCGGCCCCACACCCATTCGCCGACCACGCGGCCGCCGTCGGGGGTGCGGACGTCGACGGATTCTGTCCGGGTGCCGGCCAGTGAGGGACCGCACGTGTCCATCAGCCGGGCCACGATCTGCCGCGAGGTCCACAGGCCCCATGGTTGATCGGGCGGAAGGACCAGGCTCAGTTGGCGCAGGGTCAGTCCGGCGAGTGCGGCGGCACTGCGGGACCGGTGGGACCCGCGGTGGGTCAAGTCGGTGGTGATCTCTCCGTTGAGCATTGGATGGATACAACATCCAATGCTGACATTTGTCAATGACACTATTCGCGAATGGCGTGATCCAGCGGCACGACTGTTGGTTGACGATGTCGGTGGGTGGGTGTTTACTGGCGTTATCGAACAAACATTCGAACACCCGATGAGGCGGATGATATGCACGGTGCAGTTGTGACAGGGGTGAAGGTGGTGAATCGATGCCCTGTCACCCGTGCTGAGCAGCTGGAACAGCTTCGCAAGCAGATGGCATCGGTGTCGGGAAAGGTGGGATCGAGCCGTCGGTCCGCACCCGCGGCGGCCGCCTCGACGGAGGTGCCACAGCCCGCGGATTCTTTGCTGGAGGTGTCCGATCTGACGTCGCTGCCACGAGGAACCGTGGCAGTGATGTCGGGGGCGCGGTCGCTGGAGTTGAGAATCATCGCCGCCGTGACGGCCGATGGGGGCCACGTCGCGATCATCGGGCAGCCGGATGTGGGCCTGCTCGCGGCGGTGGAGATGGGGGCGGATCTGAGTCGGATCGCCATGATTCCGGAGCCGGGGGCGGATCCCGTCGAGGTGGCCGCGGTCCTGATGGACGGGATGGATCTGGTGGTACTCGGCCTGGGCGGCCGGTCGGTGCCGCCGTCCCGGGCCAGGGCGGTGGTGGCTCGTGCGCGCCAGCGGGGGTGCACGCTGCTCGTCACCGATGGCATCTGGGAGGGTGCCTCCGCTCGGTTGGAGGCCGCGGTCAGCGGTTTCGACTTCGCCGGTCCGGGGGGTGAGGTACCCGTTCCTGGCCGCGGGCGGATCAGTCGGGTGCGCCTGGCGATGCGGGCCCGGGGGCGGCTGGCCGGACCTGGAGTGCTCAACCAGGTGGTGAACGGTTAGGTGGCCGCCTCCAGGGTGCTGGCGCTCTGGTGCATGGACTGGCCGGCTGTCGCCGCCGCGGCGGCGGCCGGTCTCCCGCCCACGGTGCCGGTCGCGGTCACCCTCGCCAATCGGGTGGTCGCGTGCTCGGCCGCGGCCCGCGCCGCGGGAGTGCGGCGTGGAATACGGCGACGGGAATCTCAGGCCCGGTGCCCGGACCTGCATGTCGTCACCGCCGATCCGGCGCGCGACGCCCGGCATTTCGAGCGGGTGACCGCGGCGGTCGACGATCTCGTGCCTCGGGCGGAGGTGTTGCGGCCAGGTCTGCTGGCGCTGGCGGTGCGCGGGGCTGCCCGATACTTCGGCTCGGAGCAGGTGACGGCCGAACGGCTGGTCGACGCAGTGGCTGCGGTGGGTGCCGAGTGTCAGGTCGGCGTCGCCGACCAGTTGTCCACTGCCGTCTTCGCCGCCAGGGCGGGCCGGATCGTCGACCAGGGGACGGATGCGCAGTTCCTGTCAGGGTTGTCCATCAAGACGCTGTCCTCCGAGCCCAGTCTGGCCTCAGGGACGCGTGGCGAGCTGGTGGATCTGTTGTGGCGCCTGGGTATTCGAACTGTCGGGCAGTTCGCCGAGGTCTCCCGCAGTGATGTGGCCTCGAGATTCGGGGCCGATGCGGTGATCGCCCATCAGCTGGCGCGCGGCGAGCCCGGCCGGGGGCCTTCGGGTCGCGACCCCGGTCAGGAACTCGACGTCGAGATGGCCTGCGATCCGCCCATCGAGCGGGTGGACGCGGCCGCCTTCGCGGGGCGGGCGCTGGCGGGGCAGCTGCACCGCAGCCTCGAGGCCGCGGGCGTGGGCTGCACCCGACTGGCCATCCATGCGGTGACCGCCAACGGAGGAGAACTCGAACGCGTCTGGCGATGCGCCGAGCCTCTCACCGAGGATGCCACCGCCGACCGGGTGCGCTGGCAGCTCGACGGATGGCTGAACCGCCGGCGGGCAGATGAGCGCCCGGGGGCGCCGATCACGATGCTGCGTCTGCGTCCGGTGGAGGTGGTCTCGGCCGAGGCGCTGCAGCTTCCACTATGGGGTGGGATCGGGGAGGAAGACCGGCTCCGCGCGCGGCGGGCACTGGTGCGGGTCCAGGGGTTGCTCGGTCCCGACGCGGTGAAGGTCCCGGTCCTCAGTGGCGGGCGGGGCCCCGCCGAACGGATCACCCTGACCCCGCTCGGCGACGAACTCGTCCCGCGGGCTGATCCCAAGCAGCCGTGGCCCGGGCAGCTACCCGAGCCGTCACCATCGGTGCTGCTCGACGACCCGGTGGATGTGCTCGACGAGCAGGGCGACCCGGTGCGGGTCACCGCGCGGGGATTGTTCTCCTCGGATCCGGCCCGGCTCACCGCGCCCGGTCGGTCCGGCCGGCTGTCCTGGTGGACCGGACCGTGGCCCGTCGACGAACGGTGGTGGGACACCGCGGCGGCAGGTGGTGGGCGCACCGCGCGCGCCCAGGTCCTCCTCGATGCCGGTGATCGGCAGGAGGCGCTGCTGCTCTGCTATCGGCAGCGGAGGTGGTACCTCGAAGGCCGCTACGAGTAGGCAGGTATGAATAGCACCACATTGATTGCGCACAACTCAATTGCGCCCTATGGTTCAAAGTGGAACGCCGATTCACGACCGAAAGGACGACGCATGAAGACGCTCTACACCGCAGAGGCTCTCGCCACCGGAGAGGGCCGCGACGGCCACGGCAGGTCCTCGGACGGTCGGCTCGACTTCGATCTGGCCGTCCCCAAGGAGATGGGCGGCAGCGGTAACGGCACCAATCCCGAGCAGCTCTTCGCCGTCGGCTACGCGGCGTGCTTCCACTCCGCGCTGCGCCTGGTCGCCGGTCAGGACAAGGTCGACGTCTCGGATTCGGCTGTCGGCGCACGAGTGTCGATCGGTCAACTCGACAACGGTGGATTCGGCTTGGCCGTCGAACTCGAGGTCACGCTGCCGGGCGTCGATGCCGAGACCGCCCGCCAGGTGACCGAGAAGGCCCATCAGGTGTGCCCGTACTCCAACGCCACGCGCGGCAACATCGACGTCAAGCTCACCGTCACCGACGACTGAGCGGGCGGGCGAACGCGCCCACCCGGTCGATGAAATGGTCGAAGAACGCCACCGAATCGACCTCGACGCCGATGAGAGCGTTGGGTTCTCGGCCCCAGTGGCCGCTCCAGTCGGCGATCGTCATCCCGCGCGTCAGCGTCCCGGTGAGTTCGACGTCGACAGGGGCAGCGCGGTAGGTCACCAGATCGGGATCGAGTGCCACCGCCGCGGCCAGCGGATCGTGGAGGTGGGCCAGATAGCCCTCTCCCTGATCGTGATGGAACTCGAAGTAGAACCGCATGGCGTCTTCGAGCACCCGGATCACGGGGTTCTCGGCCGTCGAGGTCGTGCCGCGCGGATCGTTCACCGACATCGGCGGTGACGGTGCGCCGGCGGCCTCGGCGAGCCGGCTCAGCAACTCCGGGGTCATCGCGATGTTCTCGGTGACGTTGAGCCCCAACACGATCGGCAGGCGGTCTGCACCGCGGAACGCCGCGAACACCTCTGCCGCCGACTCCGGATCCACGCTCGTGTTCCACTCCGCGACGGGCGTGGTGTTGCCTCGGTAGTCGAACGAGCCCCCCATGATCACCAATCGGCGGAGCAGCCTCGGCAGCTCCGGTTCGGCGCGTATCGCCAACGCGAGATTGGTCAACGGGCCGGTGGCCAACCCGATCAGCTCGCCCGGATGTGCGTGCGCGGCACGCACCCACGCCTGGGCGGCGTCGTGGTCGGTGAGGCTCGCCGTGGCCGTCGGAAGCCTCGCGTACCCCAGCCCCTGCGGCCCGTGCGTGTCCTCGGCGGTGCGTAGCGGAGTCGCCAGCGGCGCATCCGAGCCCTTGGACACCGGCACCCCCGTGACGCCGCACAGTTCGAGTAGACCGAGATTGTTCTCGCACACCTGCTGCACACCGACGTTGCCCGCGGTCGAGGCGATGCCCACCACCTCTGCCTGCGGGCTGCCGAACAGGTACACCAGCGCCATCGCGTCGTCGACCCCGGTGTCGACGTCGCAGAACACCCGCTGCGGGGTCACCAGTGCACGCCGGGTACCAGCCGCACCGCCTGCTTGACCGGCCGCGGCACCCGCACCGCCGGCACGGTGCGCTGCGGCCGCCGGGACGTGCGGACCGGAGCCGGTCGCTGCTCGGTCACACCACGGGCCGCCGGCGAATCGGGATATCCCAGATACAGCTGGTGCAGGACCCGCCGCGACAACCGCGGCGTGAAGTAGTGGCCGATGTCCGACAGTGTGCCGACGGGGGTGTCGATGCGCGGCGGCTTGTCGACCAGCCCGCGGACCACCATGGCTGCCGCGTGTTCGGCGGTGATCGGAGGCATCGGGTTGAGCCTACGCGACGGCGCGATCATCGGCGTGGCGACAAGCGGCATGTGGATGTTGGTGAACGTGATGTGATCTGAAAGAGTTTCGGTGCCAACGACTTCGGAGAAGGCGTCGAGCGCGGCCTTGCTGGGGATGTACGCGCTGTACTTCGGGCTGGACGCCTGGACCCCGGCACTGGAGACGTTCACGACGTGACCGAACTGCCGCTCGCGCCAGTGGGGGAGCAGGGCCAACACCATCCGCACCGGGCCGAAGTAGTTGACCGCCATCACCCGCTCGTAGTCGTGCAACCTGTCCGTCGACGCGACCACCGATCGCCGGATCGACCGCCCGGCGTTGTTGACCAGATAGTCGACGTGCCCGAACTGCTCGAGAATGGTGGCGACGGTGTGCTCGACCGCCGCCGAGTCGGTGACGTCGCAGCGGAACGCGTGGGCCTGCCCGCCGCCGGCACGGATCTCGGCAATCAGCTCGTCGAGCGCGTCGG
Source organism: Mycobacterium kyogaense (assembly GCF_036946525.1). GTDB lineage: Bacteria > Actinomycetota > Actinomycetes > Mycobacteriales > Mycobacteriaceae > Mycobacterium > Mycobacterium kyogaense_A. Next base: position 35,571 of record NZ_JAQIIY010000039.1, read on the forward strand.
CGTTGCGCGCCAACGCGAACACGGTGGCGCCCCGGGCGGCCACGGCGATCGCCGACGCTCGCCCTATTCCGCTCGAGGCACCGGTGATGATGACGTGGCGGCCGACCAGCGGGTCGTCGCGACGCGCTCGATTCGGATCCAGATGTTCGGCCCAGTAGTGCCACAGCCGCGGCGCGTAGTCGGCGAAGGCGGGCACGGTGATTCCGCTGTCTCGCAACGCCTCGTCAGTGTGGTCGCGGGTGAAAGTTGGTTCCAGCTCGACCACGTCGAGGATCTCGGCGGGTAGACCGAACTGCGTGGCGGCCATGTCGCGCAACACCTTTGCGCGACCGCGGGCGTGCAGGAAGGGGCCGGCCACGCTACGCGGCAGCGACCCCACCAGGGTCGGCAGGCCGGCGGCCGGCGCGACACCGCGGTAGATGCCGCGCAGCCCCGTCGTCGTCGGAGCCGTCAGGTGGAACGTCTGCCCGTCACGGCCGTCGAGGTGGCTCAGCTCCGTGATCGCGTCGACCACGTAGTCGACGGGAACGAGGTTGGTCCGACCCGCAGCGGGCAGCATCATCGGGGTGAAACGGGGCAACGCCGCCAGGGCAGCCAGGATCGGGAAGAAGTAGTAGGGGCCGTCGACCTTGTCCATCTCGCCGGTCCGCGAATCGCCCACCACGACGGCGGGACGGTAGATGCGGTAACGCAGTCCTGTGGCCGACCGGACCAGCAGCTCGGCCTCGAACTTGGTCTGGTGATAGGGCGTCGGCAGGTGCTGGCCGACGTCGAGATCGTCCTCGGTGAACTCGCCGCGGAACGTGCCGGCGACGGCGATCGAGGACACGTGGTGCAGCGTCGCGTCGAGGCGGCGCGCCAACGCGATGATCGACCGGGTGCCCTCCACGTTGGCGGCCCGCTGCTGGTCCTCGGGCGCGGTGATGTCGTAGAGCGCGGCGCAGTGCATGACGTGATCGATCGGACCGAGGGTGACGAGTTGCTGGTCGTCGAGGCCCAGCGCGGGCGCTGTCAGGTCGCCCACCAGCGGCGACACGCGCTCGTCCCACCGCGCAGCCAACGCGGAGAAGTTGGGCAGCGACTGTCGACGCACCAGCACGTGCACTGCCTCGGTACCCGGACGGGCCAGCAGTCGGTCCACGAGATGACGCCCCAAGAACCCGGTACCGCCGGTAACGACATAGCGCATGCGGGACATGCTCGCCTGCGGGTGGGGAAACGTCAACACCCGGTCAGCGGTAGCACGGCTGAAACATTGGCCGCCTACTGTTCGGGCATGTCGTCGCGTCGACGGTCGGCCCTGCTGGACAACCTCGTCGTCGACCAGCCCGGCCGCCCCCAGCACGCGATCCTCGACGAGCTACGACGGGTCATCCTCTACTGCGCGGTGCCGCCCGGCAGTCCCATCCCGCTGGCCGAGGTCGCCGACCTGTTCGGGGTCAGTCAGATCCCGGTGCGCGAAGCGCTCAAGACGTTGATCGGCGAGGGACTGGTGTCGCACCGCAGCAACGCCGGATACGCGGTCGCGCAGCTCACGCGCCAGGAGCTGCGCGAAATGTACATCGTGCGAGAGACATTGGAGTCGGCGTCACTGGCGGCCGCCATCACCAACGCCACCGACGCCGACCGCGCTGCTGTCACCGCCGCCAACGACGTCCTGCACGACGCGCTGCGGGCCGACGATCCGGCCGCCTACCACCGGCAGAGCCGCGAGTTCCATCTCGCGCTGGCTCGGCCGTCACGCATGTACCGCTTGCTCCACATGCTCGAATCCGCCTGGAACGTCACCGAACCCGTGCAGTCGATGGTGCACGTGCGCGCCGCAGACCGCGCCGGCCTCCACGCCGACCACTGCCAGATGGTGGACGCCTTCCTCGCCGGCGACGTGGAAGAGCTGCTCACCGCGTCCGAGACGCACTCGCAGCGGTTGAACGCCCTCATCGCCACGCTCCCGGTGGACACCGGCTTGCTCGCGCTGGATATATCTTCCCCGCAATAACGGAGTCTTTTGGCGGAAACACCGGCGCAATACGTGCTGGCTACGGTCCGCCCATGACTGAGATCGACACTCCGCAGACCGCCAACGATCTTCCGCCCGGCGCGGTCGTCGGCGCAGGTGACGTTGTCGAAGCGTCCGGTCACCCCGTCGGGGGTGGCGTCATCAAACCGGGGTACGACCCGCGGCTGACCAACGAGGATCTGGCGCCGCTGGGCAAGCAGACCTGGTCGTCCTACAACATCTTCGCGTTCTGGATGTCCGACGTGCACAGCGTCGGCGGCTACGTCACTGCGGGCAGTCTCTTCGCGCTCGGGTTGGCCAGCTGGCAGGTGCTCGTCGCGCTGTTGATCGGCATCGTGATCGTCAACGTCTTCTGCAACATGGTCGCCAAACCGAGCCAGGCCACCGGTGTGCCGTATCCGGTGATCTGCCGCAGCGTGTTCGGCGTACTGGGCGCGAACATCCCCGCAATCATCCGCGGGCTGATCGCGGTGGCCTGGTACGGAATCCAGACCTATCTGGCATCTGCCGCGTTGGATGTCGTTCTGCTCAAACTCTTTCCCGGTCTCGCACCGTATGCCGACGTCGACACGCACGGTTTTCTCGGGTTGCCGCTGCTGGGGTGGGGCAGCTTCATCCTGCTCTGGATCCTGCAAGCCTGCGTGTTCTGGCGCGGCATGGAGGCGATCCGCCGGTTCATCGACTTCTGCGGCCCCGCAGTCTATGTCGTGATGTTCCTGCTGTGCGGTTACCTGATCTACAAAGCGGGCTGGGGAGCGATCGACCTGAAGCTCGGTGACGTCAAATACACGGGCCTGGATTCGGTGCCGGTCATGCTCGGCGCGATCGCGCTGGTCGTCTCCTACTTCTCGGGCCCGATGCTCAACTTCGGTGACTTCTCCCGCTACGGCAAGTCATTCGCTGCGGTCAAACGCGGCAACTTCCTCGGGCTGCCGGTGAACTTCCTGCTGTTCTCGCTGCTGGTGGTTGTCACCGCGTCGCTGACCGTGCCGGTGTTCGGTGAGTTGATCACCGACCCCGTTACCACGGTCGCTCGCATCGACTCGACGTTCGCGATCGTGCTGGGCGCCTTGACCTTCACGATCGCGACCATCGGCATCAACATCGTCGCCAACTTCATCTCCCCGGCCTTCGACTTCTCCAACGTGAGCCCGCAGCGGATCAGCTGGCGCGCCGGCGGCATGATCGCCGCGGTGGGATCGGTCCTGATCACCCCGTGGAATCTGTACAACAACCCCGAGGTCATCCACTACACGCTCGAGACGCTCGGTGCGTTCATCGGCCCGCTCTTCGGTGTGTTGATCGCGCACTACTACCTGGTGCACAAGCAGCGCGTGGTGATCGACGACATGTTCACCCTCGACGAGAACGGAACCTACTGGTACAAGCGCGGATACAACCCCGCGGCCGTGATCGCGACCATCGTCGCCGCTGTCGTCGCCGTCATTCCCGTCCTGCTGGGCGGCTCGGTGACCGGGATGTACACCGCCGCCCAGTACAGCTGGTTCATCGGTTGCGGTATCGGTTTCGCGCTCTACTACGTGCTGGCCACCCGGACGGCCCGGTTCGCCGTCGCACCGATTGAGTGACGCTGATCTGGGACTACCGCGCGGGCGGGTGAACCCGGCGCCAGTGTTCGGCGATCTCGATGCGGCGGGCCAACCACACCTTGTTGTGGGACTGCACGTGGTCGAGGAACCGCTCCACGGCTCGGCTGCGCGCAGGCCTGCCCGCGAGTCGGCAGTGCAGTCCGACGGACAGCATCTTGGGCCGGCCGGCGAGCCCCTCGGCGTAGAGCACGTCGAACGCGTCCCGCAGATGGGCGAAGAACTCCTCCCCGTTGGAAAAGCCTGCAGCAGAGGCGAATCGCATGTCGTTGGTGTCCAGGGTGTAGGGCACCACCAGATGGTCGGTACCGCGTACGCGAAGCCAGTAGGGCAGATCGTCGGCGTAGGAGTCGGAGTCGTAGACGAAGCCGCCGTGTTCGACGACGAGCTCGCGGGTGTGGGGGGAGTCGCGCCCGGTGTACCACCCCAGCGGCGCTGCCCCGGTCATCTCGCGCAGGATGTGCACGGCCTCGGCCATGTGCCTGCGTTCGACGTCTTCGGGAATTCGTTGGTAGGACAGCCATCTCAGACCGTGGCAGGCGATCTCGTGGCCGAGTTCGGTGAACGCCGCCACAGCGTCCGGGTTGCGCTGCATGGCGCGCGCGACCGCGAAGACGGTCAACGGGACTCCGCGGCGTGAAAACACGTCGAGCAGCCGCCACAGCCCCGCACGCGAGCCGTACTCGTAGAGCGACTCCATGCTCATGTGCCGGTCGGGGAACGCCTCGGCGGGCGTCATCTCCGACAGGAACGTTTCCGAGGCGCCGTCGCCGTCGAGTACCGAGTTCTCGGAGCCCTCTTCGTAATTGAGGACGAACTGGACGGCGATCGCCGCGCCGCCGGGCCACTGCGGATCGGGCGGGGTGCGGCCGTAGCCGACCATGTCGCGCGGGTAGGTCATGCCAGGCGGCCGAACAGCCGGAGCCGCGCCATCCCGCCGTCGGGGTAGATGTCGAGGCGCCCGAACGACGCGGGGCGACAGGAGGCAGGGCCAGGGTTGATCGGGTTCTCCTTCTCGGCGAACGTGTCGTCGTCGGCCCAGACCGCTGCGCCGCCGAGCGTACGCAGAGCGAGGTCGGGCAGCCACGTGAAGTCCGGTTCCGCGTCGGCCATCGGATCATCGTCACAGAAGACGCGTCCCGTGGCGCGTCGAGGGCACGCCGGCAGGCTTGCCAAGCCGCACCGCGATGGCATAAGGAATGACTCATGCCCATCGATCCGAACGCCGTTGGCGTCACCACCCCGCCGCAGACCTTCCGCTGGAAGGACCGCGACACGCTGCTCTACGCGCTCGGCGTCGGGGCGGGCACTGCGGACCTGGCGTTCACCACCGAGAACAGCCACGACATCGCCCAACAGGTGCTGCCCACGTACGCGGTGATCGCCTGCTCGCCGTTCGCCGCGGCCGGGGCCATCGGATCGTTCGACTTCTCCAAGCTGCTGCACGGCTCGCAGAGTGTCCGGCTGTTCGCGCCGCTGCCTGCGGCCGGTGAGCTCAGTGTCGTCAACGAGGTCGCCGACATCCAGGACAAAGGCGAAGGCAAGAACGCCATCGTCATGCTCAAGGCCACCGGCAGTGATCCGGCCACCGGAGCCGCGGTCGCCGAGACGTTGACCACGCTGGTGATCCGGGGCGCGGGCGGCTTCGGCGGTCAGCCCGGAGCGCGGCCCGTCGCCGCGGAGATTCCCGACCGCGACCCCGACGCGACGGTCGCTCTGCCCACCCGGGAGGACCAGGCGCTTCTCTACCGGCTCTCCGGTGACCGCAACCCGCTGCACAGCGATCCATGGTTTGCTGGATTGGCCGGCTTCCCGAAACCGATCCTGCACGGACTGTGCACCTACGGTGTTGCTGGGCGGGCACTGGTGGCAGAACTCGGGGCGGGGGACGCGACCCGCGTCACCGCGATCTCGGCCCGGTTCACCTCGCCGGTGTTCCCCGGCGAGACGCTGACCACGTCGATCTGGCGGTCGGGCTCGGGCCGCGCGGTGTTCCGGACCGAGGCGGCCGGCCCGGACGGAGCCAATGCGCGGCTGGTTCTCGAGGACGGCGAGGCCGAGTTCGTCGACTGACGAGATCCCGTCTGCCCCATCGTTTTCATTAGGGTGGGCAGCTATTTGCTGCGCTGGTAATCTTCGCCTGTGGGTGGGGGGTGCGACCTGAGCCGCAGAAGAGCTCGACGAGGGTGGGCGCATGCTTGACCGTTTGCGAGGTTCGTGGCTCGGCGCAATCGGTGCTGCCCTGTGGGGTTCTGACCACTTCTACTGGTTTACTGCCATCCTCGCGGCCCGCGGTATGCAGACCGCTACCTGCCGGCTGGTCGCGCTGTGCATCGCCTCGCTCGGTGTGCTCCCCCTCGGGCTGCTCGCGAGTCCCGCGGGTCCCCAGACGTCCGAGGGGCGGATCGCCACCGTGGTCATCGCGGTCAGTTGTTTCGCCTTGTCGACGCTGTGGCTGCGGTCGCACTGGCCGTCGCGGGCGCAGTCGCTGCTCTGCGTGCTGGTCGCGTCGGTGGCGATCGGGGTGTCGGTCCTGATCCAGACCAATCCCGTGGTCGGGCTGACCGGGGCGGCCAATTACGCGGTGCTGACGGCGTTCGTGGTGAGCTTCCACACGCCGCGTCTGCTGGCCGTGGTCTGGTCGGCGGGGGCGGTGACGCTCGGTGTGCTGATCGTCCATGTGGCGGCGGACGATCTGGCGCTGGCCATCTGTGCGGCCGGGATCATCGTGTTGCTGAACGTGTTCGTCGCGTTGGCGTGCAAGGCGATGGTCGTGCTGATCCAGCCCGAGACCCACCACGGTGACATCGAGCAGCTGACCGGATTGCTGCACAAGGACGCGTTCTATCAGGCGGTGGCGACTCTGCTCGCCTCGCGCAGCCGCAGCGACGACAGATACCTGGTCGTCGTCGCGGTGAACATCGACAGCTTCTCCCTGCTGCTGGGGTTGAGCGGGGCCAGCGGCGGCAACCGTGCCCGGGTGTCCGTCGGGCAGGCACTGCGGGAGACCGTGCGGCACAACGCGATCGTCGCCCACGTCTCCGACCATGACTTCCTCGTCGCCGACACGTTCACCACTGCCGACGCCTCGCCGTTGGTCGAGCGAATCCGCGGTGCGATCTCCGCGACGCCTCAACGGCTCACGGCCAGCATCGGGGTGGTGTGCACACCGCTGCCACCGCTGGCGGCCGAGCCGCCCGACGACGTGCTGGACAAGCTGATCGCGATCGCCAACCAGGCGATCGAGCAGGCCCGGATGGCAGGCGGCAACCAGGTCCGCTACGTGCTGCGGCCGACGCTCGACGAAGACCCCGACGACGACGAGCCGCGGCCCGACAACGGCAGGATCGCCTGACGCATCGAACGAATGTTCGATAGACTGCCCGGGTGGGATGGCACAACGGTCCGCCGGGTTGGGGCGAGATGGAGCGCGTCCTCAACAGCAAGCCGCGCCGTGCCGGCTGGCCCATCGACGCGCAGGTCGGAGACGGGGGCGACAGCCCGGCCTGGTCGCGTAAGCGGGGGGAGTACCAGCCGCCGGAGGCGCCCACCCGTCCACGGTTGTCGACACCGTATGCCGAGCTACACACCCATTCCGCCTATAGCTTTCTCGACGGCGCGAGCACGCCCGAGGAACTCGTCGAGGAGGCTGCTCGGCTGGGTCTGCGGGCCATCGCGCTGACCGACCACGACGGCCTGTACGGGGTGGTCCGGTTCGCTGAGGCGGCCAGGGAGCTCGACATGGCAACCGTGTTCGGTGCCGAGTTGTCCCTCGGAGGGGGGAGCCGCACCGACGATCCAGACCCCCCGGGGCCGCATCTGCTGGTGCTGGCACGAGGGCCGGAGGGGTACCGGCGGCTGTCCCGTCAGCTGGCCGCGGCCCACTTGGCGGGCGGGGAGAAGGGCGTGCTGCGCTATGACTACGACGCGCTGACCGAGGCCGCAGGCAGGCACTGGCAGATCCTCACCGGATGCCGAAAAGGTCATGTGCGTCAAGCGCTGTCCGCCGGCGGCCCGGACGCCGCGGCGGCCGCGCTCGCCGATCTGGTCGACCGGTTCGGCCGCGACCGGGTCACCGTCGAGCTCACCCACCACGGGCATCCCCACGACGACGAACGCAACGCCGCCCTTGCGGCGTTGGCGCCACGGTTCGGGGTGGGTGTCGTGGCCACCACGGGCGCACATTTCGCCGAGCCGGGACGGGGCAGGCTCGCCATGGCGATGGGGGCGATCCGGGCCCGGCATTCGATGGACGACGCCGCGGGCTACCTGGCCCCGCTCGGAGGTGCCCACCTGCGCTCGGGGGAGGAGATGGCGCGGATGTTCGCCCACTGCCCCGAAGTGGTCAGCGCCGCAGCCGAACTCGGCGAACAGTGCGCGTTCGGCCTGGCTCTCATCGCACCGCAGCTGCCGCCCTTCGACGTGCCGGCCGGCCACACCGAGAACAGTTGGCTGCGGCACCTGGTGATGCAGGGGGCGCGGGAGCGCTACGGTCCCCCCGAACGATCACCGCGTGCCTATGCCCAGATCGAGCACGAGCTGCGGATCATCGAACAGCTGAACTTTCCGGGGTATTTCCTTGTGGTGCATGACATCACGCGGTTCTGTCGGGAGAACGACATCCTGTCCCAGGGCAGGGGATCGGCGGCCAATTCGGCGGTCTGCTACGCGTTGAAGGTCACCAACGTCGATCCGGTGGCCAATGATCTGCTGTTCGAACGGTTCCTCTCACCTGCCCGCGACGGGCCGCCCGACATCGACATCGACATCGAGTCCGATCTGCGTGAGGACGCCATCCAGTACGTCTACCGGCGCTACGGCCGGGAGTACGCCGCACAGGTCGCCAACGTGATCACCTACCGCGGGCGCAGCGCCGTCCGCGACATGGCGCGCGCGCTCGGTTTCTCGCAGGGGCAGCAGGATGCGTGGAGCAAGCAGCTCAGCCAGTGGGGCAATCTGGCTGACGTCGCCCACGTGGAGGGCATTCCCGAGCAGGTGATCGATCTGGCGCAACAGATCTCGAATCTGCCGCGGCACATGGGGATTCACTCCGGAGGCATGGTGATCTGCGACCGCCCCATCGCCGACGTGTGTCCGGTGGAGTGGGCCCGCATGGAGAACCGCAGCGTCCTGCAGTGGGACAAGGACGACTGTGCGGCCATCGGTCTGGTGAAGTTCGACATGCTGGGGTTGGGCATGCTCTCGGCGCTGCACTACTGCATCGACCTGGTCGCCGAACACAAAGGTATCGCCGTGGATCTGGCCACGCTGGATCTGTCCGAGGCCGCGGTGTACGAGATGCTGCAGCGAGCAGACTCGGTCGGGGTGTTCCAGGTGGAATCCCGCGCGCAGATGGCCACCCTGCCCCGGCTGAAGCCGCGGATGTTCTACGACCTGGTGGTCGAGGTGGCGTTGATCCGGCCAGGTCCGATCCAGGGCGGGTCGGTGCACCCGTACATCAAGCGGCGCAACGGTGAGGAAGAGGTCACCTACGACCATCCGTCGATGGAGTCGGCGCTGCGAAAGACGCTGGGGGTGCCGCTGTTCCAGGAGCAGCTCATGCAACTGGCCGTGGATTGCGCGGGTTTCTCGGCGGCCGAGGCCGATCAGTTGCGGCGCGCCATGGGCTCGAAACGCTCGACCGAGAAGATGCGCCGGCTGCGGGGCCGGTTCTTCGACGGGATGGCCGAGGTGCACGGCATCACCGGGGACGTGGCGCAGCGGATCTACGAGAAGCTCGAGGCGTTCGCGAATTTCGGCTTCCCCGAAAGCCATTCGTTGAGCTTCGCCTCGCTGGTGTTCTACTCGTCGTGGTTCAAGCTGCACCATCCGGCGGCGTTCTGCGCTGCGCTGCTGCGTGCGCAGCCGATGGGGTTCTACTCGCCGCAGTCGCTGGTCGCCGACGCCCGGCGTCACGGCGTGGTGGTGCACGGCCCGGATGTCAATGCCAGTCTCGCCCACGCCACGCTGGAGAATGCGGGGACGGAGGTGCGGCTCGGGCTCGGGGCCGTCCGGCACATCGGTGACGACCTCGCGCAACGGCTGGTCGAGGAGCGGGCCCGCGGACCGTTCGCCTCGCTGCTGGACCTGACGGGGCGGGTGCAGCTGAGCGTGCCGCAGACCGAGGCGCTGGCCACCGCCGGTGCGCTGGGCTGCTTCGGCATCACCCGGCGGGAGGGGTTGTGGGCGGCCGGGGCGGCCGCCGCCGAACGTCCCGACCGGTTACCCGGGGTGGGGTCGTCGTCGCATGTCCCGTCGCTGCCCGGCATGACGGAGTTGGCGCTGACCGCCGCCGACGTGTGGGCGACGGGAGTGTCGCCGGACCGGTACCCGACCGAGTTCCTGCGCGAGAACCTCGATGCCATGGGGGTGGTGCCGGCCGATCAGCTGCTGGCGGTGCCCGACGGCACCCGCGTGCTGGTTGCCGGTGCGGTGACTCACCGGCAGCGGCCCGCGACCGCACAGGGGGTGACGTTCGTCAACCTCGAGGACGAGACCGGGATGGTCAACGTGCTGTGCATGCCGGCGGTGTGGGCACGGCACCGCAGGGTGGCCCAGACCGCGGCGGCGCTGGTGGTGCGGGGCATCGTGCAGAACGCCACCGGGGCGGTGACCGTGGTGGCCGACCGGATGGGCCCGCTGAGCCTGCGGGTGCGGTCGACATCCCGCGACTTCCGCTGAACGCACCCCCTCGGCGAGCGTGCGTGTCTGCAGCAGACACGCCGCGTTTACCGCGAACTCCACGCACGCTCGCTGCGTATCTGAGGCGGGCTGCCGCGCAACAGCTTTCGCGAGACTGCACGCCTCAGACGCGCAGCGAGCGTGCGCAGAATCGCGGGTCCGCCCGGCGGGTTGCCCGCAGACACGCACGCTCGCCGGAAGGGGCGAATGTAGGCTCGGCACGATGACATCCGAGACGCTCAACCTGTCGGCCGACGACGTTCTGACCACGACCCGCTCGGTGCGCAAGCGCCTGGATTTCGACAAACCGGTGCCCCGCGATGTGCTGATGGAGTGCCTCGACATCGCGCTGCAGGCGCCGACGGGGAGCAACAGTCAGGGCTGGCAGTGGGTGTTCGTCACCGACCCCGACAAGAGGCTCGCGCTGGCCGAGATCTACCGGACCAACGCCACGCCGTACCTGAACGCCGAGAAGCCCACCTACGGCGACGAGCGTGACGAGCGGGCGCCGAAGGTGATGGATTCCGCGAGCTATCTCAACGACAACCTCGAGAAGGCGCCGGTCATGCTCATCCCGTGCCTGGAGGGCAAGCCCAAAGACACCGTCTCCGGTGCCAGTGCGGGCTACTGGGGATCGCTGCTGCCTGCCCGTGTGGAGCTTCATGCTGGCACTGCGCTCGCGGGGCCTCGGCTCGGCCTGGACCACGCTGCACCTGCTCGGCGACGGCGAGCGTCAAGCCGCTGAACTGCTGGGCATCCCGTTCGACTCCTACAGCCAGGCCGGGCTCTTCCCGATCGCCTACACCAAGGGCACCGACTTCAAGAAGGCCAAGCGGCTGCCCGCCGAGCGCTTGACGCACTGGGACACCTGGTAGATCAGATGCTGCCCGCGAAGTCGTGCTGACGCCACGCTTCGTACACGGCGACGGCGGCGGCGTTCGACAGGTTCAGTGACCGCCGCCCGTCCAGCATCGGGATGCGCACCCGGCCGGTGACGTGCGGGTCGGCCAGCGTCTCGGCGTCCAGGCCGGTCGGCTCCGGCCCGAACATCAGCACGTCACCGGGCTGGTAGGCGATGTCGGCGAACGACGCGTTGGCATGCGCGGTGAATGCGAACACCCGCGCCGGCATCACCGCCGCCCACGCCGACTCCAGGTCGGCGTGCACCGTCACCGACGCCAGATCGTGATAGTCGAGCCCGGCGCGACGCAGCTTGGGCTCGGACAGGTCGAATCCCAGTGGCTCGACCAGATGCAGCTCGCACCCGGTGCCGGCCACCATGCGGATCGCGTTGCCGGTATTGGGCGCGATACGCGGCGAGTAGAACAGAAACCCGGAACACCCTTGGCAGGGTAAACGGGTGTCAGTCCAGGCAGGTCTCGTAGCTCGCGATCGAGATCAGGCCCTCGAGAGTGTCGATGTCGACCATCTCGCTGCTCATCGCTCGCATCAGGGGTGAGTCACCGATTTCGGACGCATCGGCAAGCAGAGCCATCTCCACGCCATTGTGGGTCATTGCACTCCTCCAAAGGGGTCACCACCGATTGTGCCTGCAGATCAGCGGCACTTCACCCTCTGACACGCAACGGGTCTGAAACGAAATCGCAACGCCCACAACGCACTCGGTGCAATCTCCTTTGCTGGTTCTGCACGTGTGCGTCTAACTCTGGCGACCCGATGATCGGGCTGGCATACTCAGCGCATTCACCAGGCGCTTCACGCTCCCCGACGCGGGCGCCATCAGCCAGGATGCTTCATGAACCACGCTCGATCCCCGATCAAGCGGCCGCCTCGGTGGGCGCTGTCCAACTGGCCTGTCCGCGTCAAGGTCGTGGCCATCGTGGTCGTGCCGCTGCTGTTGGCCGGCGCGTTCGGTGGGTTGCGCATCCACGCCGCAAACTCGTCCGCACAGAATCTGAGGGTCGCGGCCGCCCGGGCCGACATGGTGCCGGCGGTGGGGCAGTACCTGGCTTCCGTGGAAGCGGTGCTGGTGAGCGCGACGGACGGCGGCGACGTGCCCGCCAGCGTCACCGCATTCGAGTCGCAGGCCGCCGATCTCCAGCGACAGTTGGCCGCAACC
>NZ_JAQIIY010000001.1:0-25614 GCF_036946525.1 Mycobacterium kyogaense
GAGCATCCGTCGGTCGCCGCGCGGATCGCGGCGGGGGAGCGGGTGATCGCCGCACCGGCTTCGCAGCCCGGGGAGCACCTGGTCGATGCGGTCGCGATGATGGACAAGCTGCGTACCGCAGGGCCGTGGGAGAGCGCGCAGACCCATGACTCGCTGCGGCGCTATCTGCTCGAGGAAACCTACGAGCTGTTCGACGCAGTGCACGGCGGTGATCTGACCGAGCTGCGCGACGAGCTCGGGGATGTGTTGCTGCAGGTGCTTTTTCACGCGCGCATCGCCGAGGATGCGCCGAAGGACGCGTTCGGTATCGACGATGTCGCCGACGCGCTGGTGCGCAAGCTCGGCAATCGGGTGCCGGCGGTGCTGGCGGGCGAGTCGATCTCGCTGGAAGATCAGCTGGCGCAGTGGGAAGCGCGCAAGGCCTTGGAGAAGTCCGCGCGGGAGTCGATCATGGATGACATCCCGACCGCCCAGCCCGCGTTGGCGTTGGCGCAGAAGGTGCTTGCGCGCGCCGAGGGTGCCGGCTTCCCGGCCGAGCTGGTCCCCGATGCCCTGACCTGGATCACCGTGAGCGCGGATTTCGACGCCGAGAATGCCTTGCGCACAGCGATTCTGGAGTTCATGGCCGATGTGCGCGTCGCCGAGCGTGCGGCCGCGGGGGCCCGGCGGGGTGACGATGTGGCCGAGGAGCTCGACGGCAGCCCGCGTGGGGTGATCAGTGCCGAGGAGTGGCACGCTCACTGGCCCCACGACATTTCAGACGCCCAAACCGACGAACGGGCGGAAGAAGTCGAGTAGATCTCGCCATTTCGTCGAACTCGGCGAGGGGTGATGCGCCTGGGTGCGTGGCTCGATACTCGCGCGCCCGACCACGACGCGCGCTCGCGAGCGTCTCGAACTCGACAAAATGGTGGCGTGCTCTCGCGATTGTTCGCCCGTTTGTCGGTTTGGGCGAAAAGGGGGCGTCAGTCGAACAGCGTCGAGCCCCAGAACGTCGACGTGTCGCCGTCGCGGATGCCGGGCGGGCACGCGAACACCGCCGAGCTGGTCGGCGTCACGTACTCGTTCATCGCGTCGCTGCGGGAGATCGCGTTCTGCATGGGCACGAACTGCTTGAGCGGGTCGCGCACGAACGCGATGAAGAACAGCCCGGCATCGAGATGGCCGAACCCGTCGGAACCATCGGTGAAGTTGTAACCACGCCGCAGGATCTCGACGCCGCCGAGGTTCTCCTTCGACGCCAGCCGGACGTGGGCACGCTCGTCGATCAGCGGCTTGTCCTTCTTGTCCGTCAGGGTGAAGTTCAGCTCGTCGAACTCGTCGCCCAGCCCCATCGGGGCGCCGTTGCCCTTCTGCCGGCCGACGACGCGTTCCTGCTCGAGCAGCGTGGTGCGGTCCCACTGTTCGATCCGCATCCGGATGCGTCGGGCCACCAGGTAGCTTCCGCCGGTCAGCCAGGCGGGCCCGTCACCGTCTGCGACCCAGACGAACTGGTTCAGTTTGTCGGTCTCGTCCGAGCGCAGGTTGGCCGTTCCGTCCTTGAAGCCGAACAGGTTTCGCGGGGTGGTCTGATCGCGGGTGGTCGACGAGGTGCGTCCGAAACCCAGCTGCGAGTAGCGCACCGCGACGGTGCCGAAGCCGATACGGGCCAGGTTGCGGATCGCGTGGACGGCGACCTGCGGGTCGTTGGCGCAGGCCTGCACGACGATGTCGCCGCCGCTGCGGGCGGGGTCGATCTTCTCGTTCGGGAACTTCGGGAGATCGACCAGCTGTGCCGGCTTCTTGGCGGCGATCCGGAACCGGTCCACACCGTCTTTGACGAAGAACGACGGGCCGAATCCGATCGTCAACGTCAGCTGTGACGGGGGCAGACCGAGCGCTTCACCGGTGTCGGTGGGCGGCGCGTAGGGGTTCTGCCCGGTGGCACCGTTGGCGAAGGCCTCTTCGCCCTGCGTCATCCGCTCGGCCATCTCGGTCCAGTCGGCCAGCATCTTGATGACGTCGTCACGACTGTTCGTGGTCACGTCGAACGTCGCGAAGTGCATCCTGTCCTGGGCCTCGGTGACGATGCCCGCCTGATGCTCGCCGCGGAACGGGACCGCGGTGTCCAGGTGGCTGGCCGGCGCAGCTGCCGAGGCTCGGCCCGCCAGTGCGCCCGCACCTGCCGCGCCGACCACCGCGGCGCCCACTCCGGCCGCGCCGAACAGCTTGCGCCTACTCAGCCCCGGGCGCGTCGAATCACGCTGGGCAGCAGGATCACTGGGGAGCGATGACACCTTGCACCTGGCTCACTTCCTTGCTCAACGCGTCGATTGCTCGCGAGAGCTCCTGGCGCTGAGGCTCGGTCACCGTGTCGTAGCTGACGAACCCGTCGCCCTTGCGGTACTGCTCCAGCATCTTCTCCACGTCGGCGAATCGCTGATCCACGCGCTTACCCAGGTCGGGGTTGCGCTCGTCGAGGATCGGCCGCACCGACGCGACCGCCGTCTGCGAACCCTGCAGGTTGGCATTGAAGTCCCATAGGTCGGTGTGGCTGAAGATGTCTTCTTCGCCGCTGATCTTGCTGGTGGCGATCTCGTCGAGCAGGCCCTGTGCGCCGCCGGCGATCTGGGTGGAGTCGATCGTGTAGTCGGGCGCCTTCACCCCGGCGTCGAGCTCCTTGACGTCGGCGACCAGCTGGTCGGCGATTGCATTGGTGTCGGGCTGCGGGCCGCTGACCCACAGGTCCTTCTCCAGCCGGTGGAACCCGGTCCACTTCTGTCCGGGCTCGAGGTCGGCCTCACGCAGGTCGATGCGGGGGTCGAGGTCGTCGGGGAAGGACTCGGCGACGGGCTCGATGCGCTCGTAGTAGGTGCGCGCCACGGGGTACTGGGCCTTGGCGGCCTCGATGTTGCCGGACTTGATCGCGGCGACGAATGATTCGACGGCCGGGATCAACGCGTCGGTCTGGCTGTTGATGTAGCGCTTGTAGTTGTCCGCGGCTTCCTTGAACTTGCCTTCGGTGTCGATCTCGACGGCGTCGCCGCTGACGGTGTAGTCGGCCCGGATGCCGTCGCCGATCATGCCCGGCTTGCAGGCGGTCTGGTAGGTACCGGGCTGGGACAACTGCACGATCAGCTTGCGCTGCAGGCCGGGAGAGATGTTCTCGACCTCGCCCATCACCCGCTCGCCCTCGCCGTAGACGTAGAACTCGGTGACTTTGTTGCCGTTGTTGGTGACGACGAAGGTGTTGGCGCCCGTCTTGCCCGCGGTGCCGGACAGCTCGCAGGAGCTGTCGGAGGCGTTGACGGTGATCTGGGCCGGCGCGTCGGTGCCCTCGGCGGCATTGGCCGACTCCTGCTTGGCCTGGCAACCGCTCAGTGCGAGGGCGGCGACAGCCGTACCGAGGACGGCGACAGACGGGGAGACCTTCACGTGGTGGACCTTTCGGGATCAGGGAGGGGAGATGACGGGGCCGAGCGGGTCGGCGCCGGGGTGGGACGCAGGAACAGGGTGAGGATCACGACGAGGTAGGCGAGCCAGCCGCACAGCTGCAGCACCGTGGGGGTCGGGGTGATGTTGAAGACGCCCTGCACCACTTCGCCGTACCAGGAGGACCAGTTGAACCAGGCGGTGATGTCGAACGCCTTGGTGCCGAGACCGGGCAGCCAGCCGACGGTCTGCAGCGCGCCGATGCCATAGGACAGGATGCCCGCGGCGACGACGATGAGGAACACGCCGGTGTACTTGAAGAACTTCGCGAGGTTGATGCTCAGAGCGCCGCGGTACATGCCGTAGGCGATGGCGCCGGCGATCAGCACCCCGATGATCAGCCCGACCAGCGGCCAGTTCGACGTCGCCTCGGCGTAGCCGACCATGAACAGGGCGGTCTCGACGCCTTCGCGGCCGACCGCGAAGAAGGCGAGCAGTGCGACGGCCAACGGGCCGGTTTCGAGTGCCTGCGCCATGTCGTTGCGCAGCTCGCCCGACATTCCGGCGGCAGCGCGCCGCATCCACAGCACCATCGTGGTGACGATGGTGACGGCGATCAGTGAGGCCACTCCGGCGATGGCTTCGGCGGCCAGCCCGGAGATCGTGTTCTCGCCGAACTGGATGACCAGGAACACCGTGACCGTCATCGCGATCGCGGCGCCGACCCCGAGCCACACCCATTTGAGGGCGTCACGGCGGTCTGATTTGACGAGGAAGGCGACCAGGATCGACACGACGATCGCGGCTTCGAGGCCTTCGCGCACCCCGATGAGTCCGCTGCCGAAGAGCTGCGAGGTGAGGTTCGGCGATGCCGCCAACGTCGCCGACTGCATGCTGACCGTCAGATCGGTGATCATGCCCATCGCGTGTCCTCGTGTTCAGCCTTGGCTAGCCAAAGGAAGGTTCGGCTCACCTTGGTTGGTGATGCGCTCACTGAATGTACACCGCCTGTGTCGGGCCCGGGATAGGTCTCAAGTCCTGTGCTGCGTGGCAGCATGGCTAAGACCAGATGGGGTTGAGGAGTCCGGTGACACGGGTGCGTTGGCTGCGAACTGTGGCCGTGATCGGCGCGACAGCGCTGCTCTTGGCGGCAAGCTGTTCGTGGCAGCTCGGCAACCCGATTCCCGAGGGTGTGCCGCCTCCGCCCGGGGATCCGGTCCCGCAGATCGACACCTACGCCAAAGGTCGGCCGGCCGATGCCCTGCACGAGTGGGCGGCTGCCCGCGCCCCCGCGCTCGGCATCCCGGTGACCGCACTGGAGGCCTATGCCTACGCCGCGCGGGTGGCCGACGTGGAGAACCCGGACTGTCATCTGAAGTGGACGACGCTGGCGGGTATCGGCCAGGTCGAGAGTCACCACGGCACCTATCGCGGCGCCGTGATCAGCCCGAACGGGGACGTCACGCCGCCGATCCGAGGGGTGCTGCTCGACGGGACGGCCGGCAATCTGGAGATCCTCGACCACGATTCGGTCAGCCACGACCCGGCCATCGAGGACAGGGGTGACGAGCCGTTCGCCCGGGCGATGGGGCCGATGCAGTTCATTCCCGAGACGTGGCGGCTCTACGGCGTCGACGCCAACAACGACGGCAAGATCAGCGCCGACAACATCGACGACGCCGCGTTGTCGGCCGCGGGATATCTGTGCTGGAGCGGTAAGGACCTGGGGACACCGCGCGGGTGGATGGACGCGCTGCACGCCTACAACCACTCGGATCAGTACGCGCGGACGGTGCGCGACTGGGCAACCGCGTACGCCGAAGGACACCCGCTCTGAGAACCTCTAGGCTCAGTGCTGATTGTCACGCCCGGAAAGACCCCGGATTTCAGCAAGGAGGCAGTAGTGCCCATCATCGAGCAGGTCGGAGCCCGCGAGATTCTCGATTCCCGGGGTAACCCGACGGTCGAGGTGGAGGTGGGTCTGCTGGACGGCACGGTCGCCCGCGCCGCCGTCCCGTCGGGCGCCTCCACCGGCGAGCACGAGGCCGTGGAGCTGCGCGACGGCGGTTCGCGCTACCTCGGCAAGGGCGTGCAGAAGGCGGTCGAGGCGGTGCTCGACGAGATCGCTCCCGCGGTCATCGGCCTGGGCGCTGACGAGCAGCGCCTCGTCGACCAGGCGCTTCTCGACCTGGACGGCACGCCGGACAAGTCCCGGTTGGGCGCCAACGCGATCCTCGGCGTCTCGCTGGCGGTGGCCAAGGCCGCCGCCGACAGCGCCGCGCTGCCGCTGTTTCGCTACGTGGGCGGCCCGAATGCGCACATCCTGCCGGTGCCGATGATGAACATCATCAACGGCGGCGCCCACGCCGACACCGGCGTCGACGTCCAGGAGTTCATGATCGCCCCGATCGGCGCCCCCAGCTTCAAGGAGGCGCTGCGGTGGGGTGCAGAGGTCTACCACTCGCTCAAGTCGGTGCTGAAGAAGCAGGGGCTCGCGACGGGTCTGGGTGACGAGGGTGGCTTCGCGCCCGACCTGCCTGGCACGAAGGCGGCGCTGGATCTGATCGGCACCGCCATCGAAGCCGCGGGCTTCACGGTCGGCAGCGACATCGCACTCGCGCTCGACGTCGCGGCCACCGAGTTCTACACCGACGGCACCGGCTACGCGTTCGAGAAGGAGACCCGCTCCGCCGAGCAGATGGCGGCGTTCTATGAGCAACTGATCGGGGCCTACCCGCTGGTGTCGATCGAGGACCCGCTGTCGGAGGACGACTGGGACGGCTGGGTGGCGCTGACCACCGCGATCGGTGACCGCGTGCAGCTGGTCGGCGACGACCTGTTCGTCACCAACCCCGAGCGGCTCGAGGACGGCATCGAGCGCGGCGCCGCCAACGCGCTGCTGGTGAAGGTGAACCAGATCGGCACGCTGACCGAGACGCTGGATGCGGTGTCGCTGGCGCACAACGCCGGCTACAAGACGATGATGAGCCACCGCAGCGGCGAGACCGAGGACACCACGATCGCCGACCTGGCCGTGGCCGTCGGCAGCGGGCAGATCAAGACCGGTGCGCCGGCCCGCAGCGAGCGCGTCGCCAAGTACAACCAGCTGCTGCGCATCGAAGAGGAACTCGGTGACGCGGCTCGCTACGCCGGCGACCTGGCCTTCCCGCGATTCGAAGGCGGAGCGAAATAGCCTGTGCCCGAAGCGAAACGGCCCGATCCGCGGCGTCGCACCTCTCGGCCCGCCGGGCCGGGTAAGCCTGGGCGGGCCAAGCCCGGCGCGACGTCGGGTCGCCGCGAGCGCAGCGCGGCAGAACCGCGGGTGCCTGAAGACGTCACCTCCACCGAGGTGGAGCCGCTCGCTCCGGGTAGTTCTGTTCGGGCCTCGATCGCCGCGTCGATGCAGGCGTCAGCCGATCAGCGGTTCGGTTCGACGGCACGTCGTGCGGCGATCCTGGCCGCGGTGGTGTGTGTGTTGACGTTGACGATCGCGGGGCCGGTGCGCACCTATTTCGGTCAGCGCACCGAGATGAAGCAGTTGCAGGCCTCGGAGTCCCAATTGCGGGACCAGATCGCCGATCTGGAGGCGCAGAAAGCGAAGCTGGCCGATCCGGTGTTCATCGCCGCGCAGGCGCGCGAACGGCTCGGCTTCGTGATGCCGGGGGAGATCCCGTACCAGGTGCAGCTGCCCGCCGGGGCCACGCAATCGGGCCAGGCGCCGCAGGGTGCCGGTCCGGCGGCGAGCTCCGACCCGTGGTACACGGCGCTGTGGCACACGATCGCCGATGCGCCGCATGGCATTTCGCCGACAGCACCGCCCCCTGCGGTGCCGCCTCCCGCGGTGCCGCCGCCACCACCGCCGGCGCCCGGTGGTTGAGCCGACGGATCTCGAGATCGTCGCGCGGCAGTTGGGCCGTGAGCCGCGCGGTGTCCTCGAGATCGCCTACCGCTGCCCCGACGGGGATCCCGCCGTGGTGAAGACCGCGCCGAAACTGCCTGACGGCACCCCGTTTCCGACGTTGTACTACCTGACGCACCCGGCGTTGACGGCGGCGGCGAGCCGGCTGGAGTCGTCGGGGTTGATGCGGGAGATGACGCAGCGGCTGGCCGAGGATCCCGAGCTGGCTGCGGCGTATCGCCGAGCGCACGAGTCGTATCTGGCGGAGCGCGACGCGATCGAGCCGCTGGGCACGACGTTCTCCGGCGGCGGCATGCCGGACCGGGTGAAGTGCCTGCACGTGGTGATCGCCCATTCGCTGGCCAAGGGGCCGGGGGTCAATCCCTTCGGCGACGAGGCGTTGGCGGTGCTGGCGGCCGAGCCGGAGATGGCCGGAATTCTCGATCCGAAGGTGTGGACATGAGCGCCAG
The DNA here is from genome assembly GCF_036946525.1 of Mycobacterium kyogaense. Classification (GTDB taxonomy): domain Bacteria; phylum Actinomycetota; class Actinomycetes; order Mycobacteriales; family Mycobacteriaceae; genus Mycobacterium; species Mycobacterium kyogaense_A. The sequence continues at coordinate 7,780 of NZ_JAQIIY010000001.1, forward strand.
GGTGGCCGCGGTCGATTGCGGAACCAATTCGATCCGCCTGCTGATCGCCGACGTCACCGACGGGCGGCTCACCGATGTGCACCGGGAGATGCGGATCGTCCGGCTGGGGCAGGGCGTCGACGCGACCGGCGAATTCGCGCCCGACGCGTTGGCCCGTACCCGCGCGGCGCTCGAGGCCTACGCGGCGTTGATGCGGGACCACGGGGTGTCGGCGGTGCGGATGGTGGCGACGTCTGCGGCACGGGACGCCGGCAACCGGGACGAGTTCTTCGCCATGACGTCCGAGGTGCTCGGTGCGGTGGTTCCGGGCTCGGTCGCCGAGGTGATCACCGGCGAGCAGGAGGCGCGGCTGTCGTTCCTGGGCGCGGTGGGTGAGTTGGATTCTGCTGCAGCGCCTTTCGTGGTGGTGGATCTGGGGGGTGGCTCGACGGAGGTGGTGCTGGGCACCGACGACGTGGACGCTGCGTACTCCGCGAACATCGGGTGCGTGCGGTTGACCGAGCGGTGCCTACATTCCGATCCGCCGACCGATGAGGAGATCGCCGCGGCCCGTGCCGTGGTGCGCGAGGCCCTCGACACGGTGCTTGCCACAGTGCCGGTGCAGCAGGCCAGGACGTGGGTGGGGGTCGCGGGCACGATGACCACGCTGGCTGCGCTGGCGCGGAACATGACCACCTATGACTCCGACGCGATCCACCTGTCCTCGGTGGGCTTCGACGAGCTGCTACCGGTGTGTGCGGACCTGCTGGCGATGACGCGTGCTCAGCGTGCGGTGCTGGGGCCGATGCACGAGGGCCGGGTCGACGTGATCGGTGGCGGTGCTCTGATCGTGACGGAGTTGGCTGCCGTGCTCGGCGATCGTGCGGGCATCGATCGGCTGCTGGTCAGCGAGCACGACATTCTCGACGGGATCGCGATGTCGATCGCCTGACCGCGCGCCGAACGTACGATTTGTGACGGAAATCGGCTGAAATCCATCAGAATGCGTGCACTCGGCGCGACTGCGCGCGTGCGCTCAGTGGCTGGCGGCGCGCCGCACCCGTGACCGGCGTTTGGTCGGATCGTGCTGTCCGGCCAAGGTGACGGCCAGCAGCACCATCACCGCACCGATCCCGGCGTGCAGCCAGTTGTCGGCACCGTTGAGCGGCAGGACGTGGGCGTTGCTGCCGCGTTCGACGAGCAGTCCGTAGAGCCAGAGCCCCAGGTAGATCAGCCCTCCGCCGAGCAGATAGGCGCGCGCGGCCGCGTAGCTGCGCGCCCCGGCGAAGCCTGCGACGCCGACCACGATGTGCACGATGTTGAGCAGCACCGAGACCAGGAACATCCCGAACAGCAGGGCGCCGGATTGCTGACCGGCCCAGCTCAACCGGTCGACCCCAGAGGTGACGCCCGGGACGAATCCGAGTACCCCGATGACGGTCAGCGCGACCGCCACGATCAGCGCTGCACCCTGTACGGCCATGTATTTCGGGCTGTCCGCCATCCCGTCCTCCTTCACGTCGTCAAATTGACGTGCGTGCTGAAGAGGTACCCCGCGAGGCGCGGGGATAACACCCCTCAGGGGCGCAGGATCGGGCCGAGCTTCTCCAGGACTGCCGGGTCCTCGATGGTCGAGGGCACCGGTTCGTCGCGGCCGGTGGCCAACCCCCGCATGGTCTTGCGCAGGATCTTGCCCGAGCGCGTCTTGGGTAGGGCGGGGACGACGTCGACGAGCCGGAACGCGGCGACGGCGCCGATCTCGTCGCGCACCAGTTGCACCAGTTCGTCGGCGAGTCCTTCGGTGGAGGCGCCGGCCTTGACGACCACCAGGCCGCGTGGCGCCTGCCCCTTGATCTCGTCGGGCACTCCGATGACGGCGCACTCGGCGACCGCCGGGTGGGTGGCCAGCACCTCCTCGATGGCGCCGGTGGACAGCCGGTGCCCGGCGACGTTGATGACGTCGTCGATGCGCCCCATCACGAACAGGTAGCCGTCGGCGTCGACGTGGCCGCCGTCGCCGGTCAGGTAGTAGCCGGGGTACTCGGACAGGTAGGACTGCTCGTAGCGGTCGTCGGCGTGCCACAGGGTCGGAAGGGTTCCCGGCGGCAGCGGCAGCCGGATGCAGATGGCACCTTCCTGGTCGGGTGCGCAGTCGCTGCCGTCTTCGCGCAGGATGTGCACGTCGAAGCCGGGCATCGGGACCGTCGGTGAGCCCGCTTTGATCGGAAACTGTTCAGTCCCCATCGGATTCGCGGCGATGGGCCAGCCGGTCTCGGTCTGCCACCAGTGGTCGATCACCGGGATGCCGAGCTTGTCGGCGGCCCAGTGGTAGGTGTCGGGATCGAGGCGCTCGCCGGCGAGGAACAGGTACTTCAGCGACGAGAGGTCGTACTCGTCGACATACTTTCCCTCGGGGTCCTCCTTGCGGATCGCGCGGATCGCCGTCGGCGCGGTGAACAGAGCTTTGACCCCGTGTTCGGAGATCACCCGCCAGAACGCGCCCGGGTCGGGCGTGCCGACGGGCTTGCCTTCGTAGAGCACGGTCGTCGCGCCGAGAAACAGTGGGGCGTAGACGATGTAGGAGTGGCCGACCACCCAGCCCACGTCGGAGGCCGCCCAGAACACGTCGCCGGGGGCGATGTCGTAGATGTGCCGCATGCTCCACAGCAGCGCGACGGCATGGCCGCCGTTGTCCCGCACGATGCCTTTGGGTTTACCGGTGGTGCCCGAGGTGTAGAGGACGTAGAGAGGGTCGGTGGCGGCGACGGGTACCGGGTCGGCGGGGCTCGCGGCGGCCATCACGTCGGCCCAGTCCAGGTCGCGACCTTCGACGAGGTCGCAGCGCTGCCGATCCCGTTGCACGACAACACAATGCCGCGGCGGGTGGCTCGACAGGCCGATCGCGGCGTCGAGCATCGGCTTGTACTCGACCACACGTGCCGGCTCGATGCCGCAGGACGCCGAGACGATCACGGCGGGTTGCACGTCGTCGATGCGGACGGCGAGTTCGTGCGGCGCGAATCCGCCGAACACCACCGAGTGCACCGCACCCAGCCGCGCGCACGCCAGCATCGCGATGACGGCCTCGGGAATCATCGGCATGTAGATGATCACCCGATCCCCGGGTCCGACGCCGAGATCGCGCAGCGCACCGGCGAATCGTGCGGTGTGGTCGGTCAATTCGCGGTAGGTGTAGGTGCGCTGCGTGTCGGTGACCGCCGAGTCGTAGATCAGTGCCGGCTGGTCTCCGCGGCCCGCCTCGACGTGTCGATCCAGGGCATTCGCGCACGTGTTGAGTTCGGCGTCGGGGAACCACCGGTAGAACGGCGGCCTGCTGTCGTCGAGGATGCGCTGCGGCGCGCGGGTCCAGGTGACGTCGGTGGCCGCGTCGGTCCAGAACGCTTCGGGATCGGAGATGCTGGCGTCGAACAGGTCGCGGTACCCGGGCATATCAGCACCGTAAACCTTCCCCGTTAGTCTCAGGGGCATGACGAACCAACCCCCGCCGATCGGAGGGGTCCGCCGCAGTCACGTGACCGCGCGAGGTGTCCGTTTTCACGTCACCGAGGCCGGCCCCGAGGACGGCAGGCCGGTGCTGGCGCTGCACGGCTGGCCGCAGCACCACTGGGCCTACCGTGACCTGCTCGCCGACCCGCCTCCTGGGCTGCGGATCATCGCGCCCGACCTGCCGGGTTACGGCTGGTCGGGTCCTGCGCCGCATAAGTGGGCCAAAGAGGACGTGGTCAGCGACCTGGTGGCGCTCATGGACGCGATGGGTCTGGAGCACGTGCTGCTGGTGGGCCACGACTGGGGAGGCTTCATCGGCCACCTGCTGACGTTGCGGGTGCCGGAGCGGATCGACGGCTATCTGGTGCTCAACATCCCGCACCCGTGGGTGTCGGCGAAGGCGCTGGCACCGCATCTGTGGCGTTTCCTGCTGTATCAGCCGTTCGTCGCGTCGATCGGGGTGCCGCTGCAGCGGCGCACGCCGTATCTGGAGCGGGTGATCTTCGGAGTCGCCGCCCCGAGGATCGATCGCCAGACGGCGCGGGTGTACGCCGACGCGTTCCGGGACCCGATGGTGGCGCGGACCGCGCGCGACACCTATCGCACGTTCCTGCTGCGGGAGGCGCGCCAGAGTGCGCGTAACCCGGAGCGGCGCTGGTCCACCGTCCCGACGCGTGCGCTGTTCGGCAAGGACGACACAGCCATTCACCCGTCGCTGGCCGCGGCCGAGACCGCACGCGCCGACGATTACAGGCTGGAGCTGGTCGACGGCGGCCACTTCATTCTCGACGAGCAGCCGGAGTTGGTGCGCGCCAGGCTGATCGCGTTCGCCGACGAGATCCCGGCCCGCTGAGTTTTCCCCGCGAGCAGACGGCGTCAAAGATCGGCCCTCGCGCGTCAAGATGTCGCAAGGATGGCGCACGCGCGGACGATGGCGGCGTAGACCGAAGACATGGCCGTCCTCGACATTCCCCTTCCCGCCCATCACCTGCCGTCGTCGATTCGCCGTATGCGGCGCCTGCTGCCCATGTCCGCGGCCGGTGTGCCCGCGAGGGCGCTGCGCGATCCGGCGGTGGCCGCGTGGGTGCGCGCCCACGGCATCACCGTGTGCGTGGCGGGGATCGACGAACTCGAACAGACCGGGCACCGCGGCATTCGGACCGAGCACGTCCTGGTGCGCTGCGACGCGGCGACGTCGCTGATCCGGGCAGCGGTGGGCGCCGGTGTGACGCGGTTCGTGGTGTGTTCCGACCGGCACGTCGACGTCCTCGCCTCGATCGATCATCCCGACATCGCGGTGTATCTCGACGACCGCGGACCCGCGGTGATCGGTGAGCGCCGACTCCAGGTGGTCGGGCTGCACGCCGACGTCGACGATTCCGCGGGTGCCGTGGAGTGGGGTACGACCGCCGAACGCCTGCTGTGCCGCGCCGCGGTCCTGCGCACCTGCGGGCTGCCCCTGGCGCGCATCAGCCTGGCCGGAGGCGACATCTCTGAGTGGGTCTACGGCGACGGGCAGGTGAGCAGCGCGGTGGCGGCGGAGGTGGACGGCGCACTCACCGACGGGTGCGCGCGGTGGCGCCTGCCGCGTCCGTCGGTGTTGCTCGGCCCGGCAGTGTGACGGCTCAGTGCCCCGGTTCGCTGGCGACCAGGCCGGCGGCCTGGGCCTTGGCGACGGTGTCTTCCCATGCGCACTCGCCGACGACGAGCACAGCCAGAGCGATCACCAGTGCAAAGGTCGACACCGTCCAAGACAGGACCGGTGAGACGGCGCCCGGCGTCGCCATGAGCATCAGCGCGACGCTGGCGGGAAGCGCGAGAACAGCTGCGTAACCGAGTAGCCGGGTGTCGATCGTGCGAGACATGACTCCACGGTCCGACGGGCGCTTAAGAACATGCCTATCGGCAGCTGTGGAAAGTCTATGAGTTTGCTGCTCAGCCGGGCGGTGGCTCGTTGGTCAGCGCCAGGTACCCGCGGGCACCCGCCCGCTGCAGGCTCGCTCGAACCAGCCCGACGATCAGACCCTGGATAGCGCCGGCGATCAACACCGACGACGTCGAGTAGCTGAGATCTTTGGGGTCCGGTGGTTCGGGATCGTTCTGCCCGACCCGCTTCCAGATCTGGCCGAAGATCTGCCCGGCCAGCAGGCCGCCGCCGACACCGGTGGCCACCGACAGTGGGGTGTACAACTTTTTCGACAGCCTGCTCATGGCCCGCTGATTACCCGAGCGTGCGGCGGTCAAACTCGGTGCGACGCACCGGGGCGAGTGCGAAGATCGACAAGTGGACGCGCACCCGCTCGACGACGATGGAGGGTGGGACCGGCGCGCGCGGCACGAAACGGAAATCGAACGGCTGGACCGTAATTGGGCCAGTCTGCTGCAGGAGTTGCGGGTCGTGCAGACCGGCGTGCAGCTGCTCACCGGGTTCCTGCTGACGCTGCCGTTCCAGCAGCGGTTCACGATGTTGAGTCACACCATGCAGGTGGTCTACCTGGCGACGGTCAGTGCGGCGGTGCTGTCCACGGCGCTGCTCATCGCCCCGGTCGGGATGCACCGCGTGCTGTTTCGCCGCCACCGACTCGGCACGCTGGTCACGTTCGCTCATCGGTGTGCCTATGCCGGTCTGCTGCTCCTCGGTGCGGCGGTCACCGGGATGACGGTCATCATTTTCGACGCTGTCGCCGGGATGACCGCGGCGCTGGTCGCCGGGGTGGCCGCGCTCGTGTTGTTCGCCTCGTTCTGGGTGGCGCTGCCCCTGACGTTGCGCCGCACCGGCGCGTAGTTTCGCGACCCGGCCGCCGGGTACCTCGACGCCCTGACGGTCCACGAGAGTCAGGAGGCGCGATGCCCGACGGTGTGATTTCCTACCCCGGCGAGACAGCCGAGATGGCAGACAGGCCACGTGATGAGATGGCCGACTACATCGGTACGGGGCTGCTCGAGGGCAAACGCGCACTGATCACCGGCGGCGACTCCGGCATCGGGCGCGCGGTGGCGGTCGCGTTCGCCAAGGAGGGTGCCGACGTCGCGATCGCCTACCTCGAGGAACTGGACGACGCCGCACGCACGGTGTCGCTGGTCGAGGCGCAGGGGCAGCGGGCCGTCGACCTGGTCGGTGATCTCGCCGACCCCGCGCACTGCCGCTCCGTGGTCGAGGACACGGTGACGCAGCTCGGCGGCCTCGACATCGTCGTCAACAACGTCGCCTTCCAGTCTCCGGTGTCCGATCTGACGGAGATCAGCGAGGAGCAGTGGAGGCGCACCTTCGCTGTCAACATCGACAGCTTCTTCCACGTCACCAAGGCTGCTCTGGCGCATCTGCCCGACGGTTCGGCGATCATCAACACGGGGTCGATCAACGGGCTGCGCGGCAACAAGTCGCTCATCGACTACTCGGCGACCAAGGGTGCGGTGATCGCGCTGACGTACTCGCTGGCGCAGTCGCTGTCCGAGCGCAAGATTCGGGTCAATTGTGTTGCGCCCGGACCGGTCTGGACTCCGCTGATTCCAGCGACCATGCCCGCCGAGAAAGTCGAGTCCTTCGGCGAGCAGGTGCCGATGGGACGGGCGGCCCAACCCGACGAGATCGCACCGTCCTACGTGTTCTTCGCCGCGGGCCGGCTCTCGTCCTACTACAGCGGTGAGGTGCTGGCCCCGATCGGCGGAGAGACGCTGCCGGGCTGACATCATGCGCCTGATCGAGTTTCGCCTCCATCCGCACGGGTACGGCGAGTTCTCATGAGAGCAGTCACATGGCATGGCCGGCGCGATGTGCGCGTCGACACGGTGGACGACCCCCGCATCGAGGAACCGACCGACGCGATCATCGAGGTGACGTCGACCAACATCTGCGGATCGGACCTACACCTCTACGAGGTTCTCGGTGCGTTCATGAACACCGGGGACATCCTCGGCCACGAGGCGATGGGCGTCGTGCGCGACGTCGGATCAGGCGTGTCGAATCTCGCGGTCGGGGACCGCATCGTGGTGCCGTTCCAGATCTCCTGCGGTCACTGCTTCATGTGCGACGAGCAGCTCTTCACGCAGTGTGAGACGACGCAGGTCCGGGACCAGGGAATGGGCGCGGCACTGTTCGGCTACTCCGAGCTGTACGGCGAGGTCCCCGGAGGGCAGGCTGAATATCTGCGCATTCCGCAGGCCCAGTTCACGCACATCAAAGTGCCTGAGGGGCCGCCGGATTCGCGCTTCGTGTACCTCTCTGATGTGCTGCCCACCGCGTGGCAGGGCGTGGCCTATGCCGGCATTCCCGACGGCGGATCGGTGACGGTGCTCGGATTGGGGCCGATCGGTGACATGGCTGCCCGTATCGCCACCCATCTCGGGCATCGGGTGATCGCCGTCGACCGTGTTCCGGAACGTCTGGCGCGAGCCAGCGCTCGGGGTATCGAGACCATCGACATGGCCGGGCTCAGCGGCTCGGTCGGTGACGCGGTGCGTGAGCTGACCGACGGTCGCGGCACCGACTCGGTCATCGACGCGGTGGGAATGGAGGCGCACGGCTCACCGGTCGCGCAGGCGGCGCAGACTGCGGCGGCGTTCCTGCCCGACTTCGTCGCGAAACCGTTCATGCAGAAGGCCGGCGTCGACCGGCTCGGCGCGCTGTACTCGGCGATCGACTGCGTGCGCCGCGGCGGGACGATATCGCTCAGCGGTGTCTACGGCGGCATGGCCGATCCGATGCCGATGCTGACGCTGTTCGACAAGCAGATCCAGCTGCGGATGGGTCAAGCCAACGTCAAGAAGTGGGTCGACGACATCATGCCGCTGTTGACCGATGACGACCCGTTGGGCGTCGACTCGTTCGCCACCCACGTGCTGCCCCTCGATCAGGCGCCGCACGCGTACGACATCTTCCAGAAGAAGGAAGACGGCGCCGTGAAGGTGATGCTCAAGCCCTGAGTGGGTACCCCCGATCGCACGAACGGGTCGGCAACAAGGGGTACGTCGGGATGCGGTTGGCACGAAGCAAACTGGACGCGGCGGGGATAGTCCGCAAGCGGCGAGGGAAGGGGTTCGCCTATTACGGGCCCGACGGTGAGCTGCTGGCCGATCCCGATACCGCCCAGCGGATCAAGGATCTGGTGATCCCGCCCGCGTGGAAGAACGTGTGGATCAGCCCGCGGCCGAACGGTCACATCCAAGCGGTGGGCACCGACGCTGCGGGCCGGCGGCAGTACATGTATCACGAGCGGTGGCAGCAGGAACGGGCCGAGGAGAAGTTCGACCGGGTGCTGGAGTTGTCGACGCGGCTGCCGGAGTGGCGGTCCCGCATCGCGGGAGATCTGGCCGGGCGTGGGCTGACTCGCGATCGCGTTCTCGCCCTGGCCCTGCAGCTTCTCGATCGCGGCTATTTCCGTGCCGGCGGTGAGCAGTCGGCCGAGGAGCACGAGCACTACGGCCTGGCGACGCTGCTGTGTGAGCACGTGACGCTGAAAAAGAACGCGGTCGAGTTCGATTATCCGGCCAAGAGTGGCGTGCAGCGCACCGTCGAGATCGACGACCCGGAGGTGGTGCGGGCGGTCCGCTCGCTGATGCGGCGCACCGAACGCACCGATCGACTCCTGGTGTGCCGCAGCGGAAACAGCGGCTGGGTCGACGTGAAGGCCGATGACCTCAACACGCGGTTCAAGGAGATCGTCGGCGACGAATTCACCGTCAAGGATCTGCGCACCTGGCACGGCACCGTGCTGGCTGCCGCGGCGTTCGCCGACGCCAAACCGCCGACGTCGAAGACCGCGGTCAAGCGTGAGACGTCGGCGGTGATGAAGGAGGTGTCAAGCGAGCTGGGCAATACCCCCGCGGTCGCGCGCGCCTCGTACGTCGACCCGCGCGTGGTCGCCGGCTACGAGAACGGCATGACCATCGCCGCGGCCACCCAGAGGGCCGACAAGATCGACGAACCGGAGAAGGCCCAGGAGCTCCTGGAGAAGGCCACGCGCCAGCTGATCAGGCGAGTTGCAAAGGGTTAGCAGCGTGTTTGACAACTGACGCGCGCGGAAATCCTACGGTCATCGTCGAAGGTGAAGGGGTCGTGTTCATGCCGAACTCATCGATCAAGAACGAGAAGATGTACGAAGATCTCCGACGCGAGGGCAACTCCAAAGAAAAGGCCGCGCGGATCTCGAACGCCGCGGCGGCTCGGGGCGCGTCCGCGGTCGGCCGCAAAGGTGGGCGTTCTGGCTCCTATGACGACTGGAAAGTCGACGAGCTGAAGGAACGCGCCAAAGAGCTTGGTCTCAGCGGTTATTCGCGACTGACCAAGGAAAAGCTGATTTCCAAGCTACGGAGTCACTGACTCGTCAGCCGCGTCGAGCAGGGCCTGCGCCAGCCGGGCGGCGGGCGGCGTCATGCGCTCCGCGACGGGTGCCGCGAGGTAGACCGACCACAGCACGGGGCTGGAGAGTTCCGCCGTCCGTAGAGCGGAAAACCTCTTGGCTTCTGATCGCGGCATGAACGCTGTGCCCAGACCGCTGCTGACCAGGTCCGCAACGGCGTGGAAGCCCGCAGGGACTTCGTAGAGCGTGCGAGCTTGGCGCCCGGCGGCGTGGAAGGCGTCGTCGACGAGGCGGCGCAACCCGAACCCCGGAGGAAAGCCGATCAGCTCCTCGTCATCCAGGTCGCTGATCGACACCTGCCGCCGGCCCGCGATGGGATGGTCGTCGCGACACACGAAGACCAGCGGATCGTCGAACAGCTTCCGCAGTGCGAGGGTTGTCGGAAAGCGGTCAGGCGCGGAGACCAGCGCTAAGTCGAGTGAGCCCTCGAGGAGAGCCGACAGGTAACTCGATGCGCCGGTTTGGCTGAGCCGCAGGCGAAGTCGAACGTGGGGATGCTCCCGGTGGAAGTCGCCGAGGGCTCGTGCGACGTCGAGGGGGCCGAAGGCGATCAGCGAACCGAATTCGACGGTGCCCATCAGGGTGCCACGGAATTCGGCGACGGAGTCGACGGCGGCGCGGCTGGCGCGCACCACGTCGTGCGCGCGGGTGCGGAACCGTTCGCCCGCAGGGGTGAGGCTGATCTGCTGACGGGAGCGATCGAACAGGCTCACCCCGAGTTCGCGTTCGAGCTTGGCCACTGATGTCGACAGTGCGGATTGCACGACGTGTGCGCGCTCGGCAGCGCGGGTGAAGCTCATCTCGCCGGCGACCGCGAGGAAATACTCGAGCTGGCGGAATTCCACTCGGTCAATCTATCTGTTCTGTTGATCACTGCCATCGATAATGATCGTTGGCGCCGATCGTCGCGCTGCGCTGTCATGGACGCATGAGTGATGGTGTGAGCCGGCGGCAGTTCGGACTGCTGGCGACGGCCGCGGCGGGGGCAGCCGCCTTGGCCGCGGTTTCTACGACCCCGGCGGCCGCGACCCCGCCACCCGGGCCCATGCCCGCGCTCGGTCCCGTTCGGCAGATCACCGCCGGCGATCTCGACATCGGCTACGTCGATGCCGGGCCCCGCGACGGCAGGCCGGTCATCCTGTTGCACGGCTGGCCCTACGACATCCACAGCTACGCCGACGTGACCGCGATCCTCGCCGCGCAGGGTTTCCGCGTCATCGTGCCTTTCCTTCGCGGCTTCGGCAGCACCCGGTTCCGTACGGAGCGCACCCTCCGCAACGGCCAGCAGGCCGCATTGGCACACGACGTCATCGCGCTCATGGACGCGCTGCAGATCCCGGCGGCGATCCTGGGTGGGTACGACTGGGGCGGTCGCACCGCCAACGTCGTCGCCGCACTGTGGCCGCAGCGGTGCACGGGTCTGGTCGCGGTCAGCGGCTACATCATCGTGAACCGGGAAGCCAACCTGGCACCGCTGGCACCACAGGCCGAATACGGCTGGTGGTATCAGTACTACTTCGCCACCGATCGGGGTGAGCGCGGATACCGAAGCAATACAGCAGATTTCAACAGGCTGATCTGGCGCACCGCCTCCCCGCTGTGGCAGTTCGACGATTCGACCTATGACGTGACGGCCGCCGCGTTCGCCAATACGGACCACACCGACGTCGTCGTCCACAACTACCGGTGGCGCCTCAGCCTGGCCGAGGGCGAAGCCCGCTATGACGACGACGAACGGCGCCTGGCCTCCAGACCCGCCATCACCGTTCCCACGATCACCATCGGCTCCGACTTCGACGGCCCCGCCAAAGACGGTGCCGCGTACCGCGCGCTCTACACGGGCCGCCACCAGCACCGCATCCTCGACGGCATCGGACACAACGTGCCTCAGGAGGCTCCCCAGGACTTCGCGGCGGCGATCGCCGCCGTGACCCGACAGTGAGGACGATCATGACCACATCCACTCTTTTGGCCGGACGCACCGCCCTGGTGACCGGCTCGACATCAGGACTCGGCGCGGGCATCGCCACGGCGTTGGCGAAAGCCGGTGCGCACGTGGTGATCACCGGGCGTACCCGCAGTCGCGGCGAGGAGGTCGTCGCGCGTATCGAGTCCTCGGGCGGCCGATCCGCTTTCGTCGCCGCCGACTTCTCCGATCCCGAGCGGGCGGTGGCCGAGGTCGCATCCCAGGCGACCGAAGCTGTCGGGGGTGTTCTCGACATCCTCGTCAACAACGTTGCCACGCTGGTGTTTCCGGCTCCGACGGCCGACGTCACGGCGGACGAGATCAGCGACGCCTTCGCCGTCAGCGTGACCGCTCCGTTCTTGCTGACGGGTCTCGTCGCACCGGCGATGGCGGCCCGCGGTGAGGGCGCGATCGTCAACATCGGTTCGATCAGTGCACTGTTCGGTTCGTCGGGGTCAGCCCTGTACGGCGCGACCAAGGCGAGTGTGCACATCATGACGAAGGCGTGGGCCGATGAGTACGGGCCGTTCGGCGTGCGCGTGAACGCGGTGGCGCCCGGGCCCATCGCCACCGAACGCATGGTGGAGTTCGGTGATGCGGTGAATCCCGTTCTGGCACGGGTACCGTCGAACCGGATGAGCACCATCGACGAAGTGGCGGAAGCGGTCCTGTTCCTCGCCGGGCCGCATGCGTCCAACATCCACGGCGCGATCGTGACCGTCGACGGCGGATTCTCTGCGGTCTGAGGACCCGGCTGTTGTCGAACGCTGTGTTGCGCACGTAGCGTTCCAGGTGTGAGTGCAGTTGCTCGCGGAGCAATGCCGCCCAGCCCCCCGCTTCCCCGCGCGATGCAGTTGGTGCTGATGCTGCGCTGGTGGCCCGAGTACGTGTCTGCGTGCCGTCGCCGGTACGGGCGGGTGTTCACGATCCGGAGCTCGATGATGGGCGACATGGTGTTTCTCGCCGATCCGGCAGCAATCAAGGAGGTGTTCGCCGGCGACCGGCGGATTCTCCATGCCGGCGAAGCGAACATGATGCTCAGCGGCCTGATCGGGGACAGTTCTGTTCTCGTGATCGACGACGACGTCCACCGTGATCGACGCCGGCTGATGATGGCTCCTTTTCATCGTGACGCCGTCGCCCGTCAGGCCGTCGTGATGGCCGAGATCGCCGCAGAGAACGTTGCGGGCTGGCCGGTCGGGCACCCGTTCGCGGTGGCGCCCAAGATGTCGGAGATCACCCTCGAGGTGATTCTGCGGACGGTGATCGGGGCGAGCGATCCAGCGAGACTCGCAGCCTTGCGTGATGTCATGCCGCGCTTGTTGAGTGTCGGCACATGGGAGTCGTTGGCGATCGCGACGCCGTCGCTCCTGCGCAGGCGTCCATGGCGGCGGCTCGCACGCCTGATGGCCGAAGCCGACGAGCTGTTGTACGCCGAGATCGCCGAGCGTCGCGCCGACCCCCTTCTCGCCGAGCGCACCGACGCGCTGGCGATGCTGGTCCAAGCGGGAGGAATGACCGACAAGCAGTTGCGTGATCAGTTGATCACCCTGCTGGTCGCCGGGCACGACACCACAGCCACCGGGCTGACGTGGGCAGTGGAACGGCTGACCCGGCACCCTCGGGTTCTCGAGAAGGCGGTCGCGGCTGCCGAGGCAGGTGCGGACGGCGACGAGTACCTCGATGCCGTGTGCAAGGAGACGCTGCGAATCAGGCCCGTGGTACCGGATGTCGGCCGGGTGTTGAAAGAGCCGGTGGAGGTGGCGGGCTACCGGTTGCCGGCAGGGGTGATGGTCGTCCCGAGCATCACCTCGGTGCACGCAGATCCCGTCGTCTATCCGGATGCGGACGTTTTCGATCCCGACCGGATGGTCGGCGCGAGCCTGAGCCCCGCGACGTGGTTTCCGTTCGGAGGCGGTAATCGACGGTGTCTCGGTGCGGGTTTCGCGATGGTCGAGATGCGTGTCGTCCTGCGTGAGATCCTTCGCCGGGTCGAGTTGGCCACTACGGCCGAGCCCGGAGAGAAGACCGCACTCCGGCATGTCATCTTGACCCCGCACCGCGGCGGACGGATCACGGTTCGCAGCGTCAAGCAGCAGGCGCCGGAGGCTGCCCGCTAGTCCTGCTGCGCGCGTGCCTCTGCGCCGGACTCCTGGGTGTCGATGTCGTCATCGGAGCCGGCGCGGCCGACGTAGGGGCCGTCGGCCTGATCGTCGTCGTCCTCGCTGGCGCGCGAGCCGGCCACCTTGGGATCGGGCTCGATGTCGGACTCGGCCTTCTCGTTCTGCGGGTTGCTCATGGTGCCTCCTGGTGGGGTCGCTGGAGGCATGCCCGGAGCGCTCGGAACGAAACCCGACAGATGTGACGGTTGTCAGGCCACCACAGGCTCTTCCGCCGGCCTGTTGTCATCGCTTCTCGCAGCGGTGACCCACAGCTGCCACGACATGACGAGGAACCACGACCCGAACAGCACGGCGACCAACCAGAAGGCCAGCAGCCCGTTCCACGCGAAGACGCCGTCCTTGAACAGCACCACCAGCCCGCCGGCGGCGAACGTGACCGCACACCACAGATTCACGTAGCCGAGCCACCGCGGCCACACGGCGGTGCGCGCACTCAGGATCGCGAAACCGATGACGAGGCACTGGATGGTGGCCGCGGGCCAGTTCATGACGAACGGCAGCCAACCCAGATCGTTGAGCGCCTGGGTGATCTCGGGGTCGCGTTCCGGACGGAACGACGCGGCGGCAAAAGCGAAGGTGGGCAACAGAATCGCGACGATGGCGAGACCGGTCGCGATGAGTTGGGTGTAGGCCAGCGCCGAATACCGGGTGCCCTCCATCTGCCGGATACGCACCGCCATCAACGCGCCGAAGGGCGCCTGGAAGCCGGCGGCGGCCAGCATGATGACCAGGCCCAGCCGTTTGAGACCGGTGTCCGTCGACCAGAATCGAGCCACCTCGTCGGCGGTCCGCAGCGGCGATATCGGCGGCAGGAGTCCCGTCATGATGATGGCCGGGAACAGCAACAGCACGAATGCCGCGCCGCACAACGCCATACCGCGCTGAACGCTGCCGCTCATCGGCCGGGGAACGGGTCGTTGGGACCACTCGTGTACGGATTCTCCGTCACCGCGGCGCGCCGACGTTCACGACGCAGCCGATCACGCAGGACACCGAGGCGGCCGCCCCGGTCTTCCCGCCGAAACTGAGTGAGCATGGTGCGCGCCGCATTCTGGCCTGGCATACCGCTGATCCCGGCGACCGGATGGGTTCCGGACCCCGTCAGGAACAACCCTTCGACAGGGGTGCGGTATCCGGCGAAGCCGCTGACCGGCTTGTTGGGGCCGAACCTGCTGATGGTCGGATCGACGTGGTAGACCGAACCGTCGATGGCCCAGAAGCGTTCCTCGATGTCGGGCAGGACCAGGGGCCGCACCGCGACCTGCAGATCGTCGACGCCCCGGTAGTACTCGTCGGCGTCTCGGATGATGCTGTCGGTGATCTTCTTTCGCGCGACGTCCCAACCCTCCTCGGGGAAGGACGGGGTCAGCCCGGTCCAGAACCACCACAGATCCTTGCCCGGCGGTGACATCGAGGGATCGAAGGCGTTGGTCACCTGCGCCAGCCCCGGGATCGCGTCGGGTACCTGCCCCCGCACGCACGCCTTCGCCGCCTCCTTGGCCTGTTCGTAGGTGTGGTAGCAGTTGCACGCCAGCCGCATGTCGATGCCGTCGCCGCGCCACTTCTCGTGCTTGGACATGTCGACCCGCCCGAGAGCGCCACATTCACTTTGGCGTCGGCGATACCGCGCTTGCGGGTGGGGATGTGGTCGGCGGCGACCTGCTTCTTGTGTTCCAGAACGCCGCGGGGGAGCAGGCGAGTCAGTGTGGTCTTCGGGCTGCATGCCGTCAGAACGCCGCGGCGGGCGCGGATTTCGGAGCCGCCGCGCACCCGGACGCCCACGCATCGGTTGCCGTCGACGATGAGCTCCTCGACCGGCGAACTGGTGATGATGTCACCGCCGTTGTCCTTGATGACGCCGATGAGCGCCCGGGGAAGTGAGCCGGTCCCACCGTGGAACATCGCGACACCGTACTTCGACAGCACGCCGAGGTAGATCAACGACCAACCGGACAGGTCGGCGTCGAAGGGCATGAACGGCAGTGATGTCAGCAAGGGTGCGCGGATCATGTCGTGCTCGAAGCTCTCTTCGACTGCTTCGGTCTGAGAGCTGGCCATCCACCGTCCGATGGCGCTGAGTTGTCTGCGATTCTTCGCCACTCCCTTGGCGGCCTTCAGGATTGCCGAGATGTCCGGGGTGACGACGTTGGTCTGCATCATGGGCAGGCCGATCTCGACGGCCGCGTCGATCACCTCGTAGAGCTCGAGCAGTGCGCGGGCGTCCCTGCGCGAGAAGTACTCCAGTTCGGACGCGGTCTTGCGGGGATCGCGCCACAGGCCCAGAGAGCTGCCGTCGGCCGCGAGCTGGAAGTGCGCTGGATCGATGACCGTCTGGCGCAGGCCGTACCGGGTGGAGAGTTCGAGATCATCGTTGATCGTGGTGGTGCGAAACAGCGATGCCTGTATCGAGGCTTCGTTGATGGTGTATTCCGGCGCTTCCGGGGCGAACGGACTCGTCGACGTCATGCCGCCGGCCGTGGCCGCCGCTTCCACCACGAGGACCTTGAGCCCCGGCCTTGGCCAGATACGCGGCCGCGACGAGACCGTTGTGGCCAGATCCGACGACAACGACGTCTGCTGCGGGCGGGGTCTGGGCGGAGTGGGACATGACTGAACCTCATCGTGAGAAGGGGTGGGTGACAAGCGTTGGGCCGGAACGGGTGCGAGAGCGCTCCGGCCCAACGCCTCGCGGATCAGGTCGTCGCCGGTTGAGGCTTCTGGTTGTTCATGACGATGGTCGGGCCGACGATCAGCGCCTGAGACGGATCCTCGGGGTCGGCGGCGAGGCCGTCGCCGGGCGTGACGCCGCCTTCGGCGCACATCGTGCGCCACAGCTGCTGGCGGCCCTTGCGGGTCGGGATGAACTTGCCGTAAGCGAACACCCGCCAGAAGGTCCAGCGCGGAGCAGGCAGCGTGTTCGGTCGGCCCACCAGGCGATGCAGCGCGAACATCCAGCCGACCATCATCGCCATCATGAGGGCGGCACCCACCCAGCGAACTGCGGTCGGAACCGCGGCGTTGTGAAGGAGGATGTGCGGCCAGCCCACACCGAAATAGGCGACCATCATGCCGAAGGGTGCTACCAGTAGCAGCCAGAGCTGTTGCGCGCCCTTGAGTCTGGGCAACCGCGAAGGCGAGGATGGCGCCGATCGTGACGAACGAACCACCGTTGATGAACCCCCACCAGTAGGGGAAGTTCAGGAAGCTGAACGGCTGCACGCCGTAGTAGACATAGGTGCCGAGGTTGATGCCGATGGTTTCCATGATGGCGTCGGTGACGATGCCCATTCCGAGCAGCATCACGAAATGACGTGCGTGAGCACCGTTTCGGATCACGAAGTAGCAGAAGTAGGCCTCCAGACCGAGGAAGGCCACGTAGCACGGGGGTATCAGGAGGGGCACCGTGATGCCGAAGTTCGTGAACGCCGGCATCAGGTTGTTGGCCCAGTGCAGATGGCCCAGCAGGTCGAGCATGGGCTCGAGCAGACTGCAGATGAGGCCGCTGGCCATGACGATCAGCGGGATGTAATTGCGGCTGCGGACCGCGGCCCTGATCGCCCAGGGCAGGGCGAACACAACCACCAGCGCACCGGCGACGAGAAAGAACGCGATCTCGGCGCCCAGGCTGACGCTGAAGTCGCCCGGGGCGGGCTGAATGTTCGGCGGCCAGCCCTGGCCCTGGGCCAGGATCGCCCAATTCGTGTTCGACAGGGGATTCATCGGCTCGACCTCTCGTTGTGGAGTACTCGCGCTGTCGGGTGGCGTGACCTCAATGACCAGCACGTCACAGCGGCGCCTCCGCTGTGCACCGGCTCACACTAACACCGTGTCCAGAACAATG
>NZ_JAQIIY010000040.1:0-30938 GCF_036946525.1 Mycobacterium kyogaense
CACGAGCGCGACGACGTGGAGCTGATCTACGTCAACGACAACTACGGAGACTTCAGCGCCGAATTCAGCGACATCGTCCGCGAAGCACTGGAGGGCGAGCGGCCCGATCTGGTGAAGCCGATCGTTCCGCAGCAGGGCCTTCGGGTGATGACGAAGGTGCGCCACAGCGCGTTCTACGCCACGTCGCTGGCGTATCTGCTGAGCCAGCTGAAACCCGAACGGCTCGTGCTGACCGGTCAGGTCACCGAGCAGTGCGTCCTCTACACCGCGCTGGACGCCTATGTGCGGCACTTCCCGGTCGTGGTCCCGCGTGACGCCGTCGCCCACATCGACCCGGACCTCGGCGACGCAGCGCTGCAGATGATGGAGCAGAACATGCGTGCCGAGATCCTTGACGGCGCCGACCAGTGTCTCCGTTGACCGTCTCTGAGCTGCACCGATCGCGCCCACACCTATCCTCGATGTCGTGGAGTCCCCCGAACTGGTCGCCGTGCTGCGCGGCCGTCGCATCGCCGTCCTGACCGGCGCCGGCATGTCGACGGACTCGGGTATCCCGGACTACCGAGGGCCCGACTCCCCGCCGGCCAACCCGATGACGATCCGGCAGTTCACGTCGGACCCGGTATTCCGGCAGCGCTACTGGGCCCGCAACCACGTCGGGTGGCGGCACATGGACGAACGCAGGCCCAATGCCGGGCACCGCGCGCTGGCTGCCCTGGAGCGGACCCGGCATCGTCTCCGGTGTGATCACCCAGAACGTCGACCTGCTGCACACCAAGGCGGGCAGCCGTGCCGTGATCGACCTGCATGGCACCTACGTGCACGTGGTGTGTCTGCAGTGCGGTGGCGGCATGTCCCGCACCGCGCTGGACGACATGCTCGAGGCGGCCAATCCCGGGTTCCGGGAGCGGGTGGGGAGCCTGGACAGCATCGCCGTCGCGCCGGACGCCGATGCCATCGTGGCGACACCTCGGGCTTCCGGATCGTCGACTGCCCCCGCTGCGGCGGCATGCTCAAACCCGACATCGTGTATTTCGGCGAGAGCGTGCCGAAACCGCGGGTGGACGAGGCGTACGCGATGGTCGACGACGCCGAGGCGCTGTTGGTCGCCGGTTCGTCGCTGACGGTGTACTCCGGCTACCGCTTCGTGCGGCACGCGGCGGCGCGCGGCATCCCGATCGCCATCGTCAACCGCGGCCGTACCCGCGGCGACGACCTGGCGACCGTGACGATCGACAACGGGTGCTCACGATGCTGGCACTGCTCGCCGACGAACTACCGGCCTTGGCGAGCCCGGTGTGAGCGTGGTGACCTCGCTGCTGCCGAGCGGGCAGCGGCCGCCATCCGGACCGGCATCGCAGCGGTGGGGCCCTCGGCGTCGGCGACGCGGTGGCCGCGCTCAGCCGTCTGCCCGACCCGCTGCAGAGAGCGGTCCGCATGCTCAACCATTTCGGCGGGCTGGCCGTCAGCGGTGACGAGGTCGAGTTCGACGGCGACTCCGTCGACTGGTCCGACGTCGTCGACATCGAAACCCACAGTCTGGTCGGCTATCTGCTGACCGACGCGCTCCAGGCACAGGTCAACCGACTTCCTGTGCCGCGCTTCCCTTTCCGGAAGCAACTCCTCGGTCTGGCATCCGACGCCGTGTTGACCGCGGCCGTGGCCGCGGTGGGCGGCCCACTGTCGAGCCTGCTCGACGTGAGGGTCCCCGCCGAGGTCAACTACCGCGGCAGACTGCGCAACCGCACGCTCTCGGCAGGTGTGCTCGCCACGCTGCTACTCGCCGATCCCGCCGTGCGCGCCGCGGTCGTCGAGACGGCGTCCGCGCACGGGGTGCCGGTGCGGCGCGCCGACGACGACGCCATCGACGCCGCCGAGCGCCGCGCACAATGGCTCGAGAACTGGGTCAGGGACCGCTTCTAGACCGCGACCAGGTCGTCGGCGTGCACGACGGGGCGCCGAAGCTCGGCGGGCAGAGCAGATGTCGACTGGCCCAACATGGTTGCCAGTTCCGCGGCGTCGTAGGCCACCACGCCCCGAGCCACCATCGTTGCGTCGCTGCTGCGCAGCTCGACGACATCGCCGCCCGAGAACCGCCCGGCCACAGCCGTGATGCCGGCCGGGAGCAGCGAACGGCGCCGCCGCACAACGGCATCCACCGCACCGTCGTCCAGCGTCAGCGCCCCGGCCGACTCGGCTGCATAACGCACCCAGAAGCGGCGCGCCGACATCCGTTCGGCGCGGGGGGCGAAGACGGTGCCCACCGACGCATCGTCGAGCGCGGCGGCGGCATCGGCAGCCGCAGCCAGCAGCACCGGCACCCCGGCATCGGAGGCCAGCAGCGCGGCGGACAGCTTGGACTCCATGCCGCCGGTACCGAGGTGGCTGCCCCGCCCCGCCGTCACCCCGGCCAGATCGTCGGGCCCGGCAACCTCCGAGATGAAGCGTGCCGGGTCCTCATCGGAGGCCTTACGCGGATCCCCGTCGTAGAGGCCGTTGACGTCGGAGAGCAGGATCAGCGCGTCCGCACCCACGAGGTGGGCGACGAGCGCGGAAAGTCGGTCGTTGTCGCCGAACCGGATCTCGTTGGTGGCCACGGTGTCGTTCTCGTTCACGATCGCGACGGCATGCAGCGCGCGCAGCCGGTCGAGGGTGCGCTGGGCGTTGGTGTGCTGCAGCCGCATCGAGATGTCGTGCGCGGTGAGCAGGACCTGGCCGACGGTGCGCTGGTAGCGCGCGAACGCCGTGCTCCACGAATTGACCAGGGCCACTTGACCGACGCTCGCTGCGGCCTGCTTGGTCGCCAGATCGGTGGGCCGCCTCGTCAGGCCCAAAGGTTCGATCCCGGCGGCGATCGCACCCGAGGACACGATCACCAGATCCGAGCCCGCCTTCATCCGCGCTTCGAACGCGTCGACGAGCTCGTAGAGCCTGCTGCTGTCGAATTCGCCTGTCGGCGTGGTCAATGCGGTGGTACCGATCTTGACGACCACCGATCGTGCGGTGCGAACCGCCTCGCGGTGGCGGCTCATTCGGGGGTGACTCTCCCGACGTGCCTTTCTCGCCGCTTTGCGCTCGTCGGCCGACACGCGATCGTTCTGTTCGAGTCGGATGTCGGTGCCGCGACCGGACAGGTGCACGTCGACGCCTGCGGGGGTCTGCGGTTCCCAGTCGAACGTCATGTCGCCGATGGTCACCGCGCAGCCGGGGCGGGCGCCGAGCTTGAGAAGTTCGTCCTCGACACCCAGGCGCGCCAACCGGTCACCGAGGTATCCGACGGCTTCGTCGTTCTCGAAGTTGGTCTGCGCCACCCAGCGCTGCGGGCGGGTGCCGCG
The DNA here is from genome assembly GCF_036946525.1 of Mycobacterium kyogaense. GTDB lineage: Bacteria > Actinomycetota > Actinomycetes > Mycobacteriales > Mycobacteriaceae > Mycobacterium > Mycobacterium kyogaense_A. The sequence goes on from NZ_JAQIIY010000040.1 coordinate 3,336, forward strand.
CACGACGAAGCCGCCCTGCCCGTCCGGTGCGACAGAGAACGAGGTCTCGTCGACCGGCACGGGCCGAATCACCGGGCGTCGCGGCACGACCTCGGGTTGCGCCGCACGATAGGCCGCGACCATGTCCCACAGTGCGAACGTCAACGGCCGCAGACCTTCTCGGGCCACGGTGGACACCTCGAAGACCGGCCACCCGAACGTCGAAGCGATCTCGTCGGACACGAAATCGGCGAGCTCGCGCGCGTCCGGCACGTCGATCTTGTTGAGCACCACCGCGCGTGGCCGCTCGGCGAGGTCCACGAGCGTGGTGTCACCCTGCAGTGTCGGGGTGTAGGCGGCGATCTCGGCTTCCAGCGCCTCGATGTCGGAGACCGGGTCGCGACCGGGTTCCAGTGTCGCGCAGTCGACCACGTGCACGAGCACCGCGCACCGTTCGATGTGGCGCAGGAAGTCGAGTCCCAGTCCGCGACCTTCGGAGGCGCCGGGGATCAGTCGGGGACGTCGGCGACGGTGAACGTGTGGTCGCCGGCGGACACCACTCCGAGGTTCGGAGCGAGTGTGGTGAACGGGTAATCGGCGATCTTGGGCTTGGCCGCCGAGATCGCCGACACCAGCGAGGACTTGCCGGCCGACGGGAATCCGACGAGCCCGACGTCGGCGACGGTCTTGAGTTCGAGGGTGAGGTCGCGGACCTCGCCCTTCTCGCCGAGCAGCGCGAAGCCGGGGGCCTTGCGGGCTCGCGACGCGAGTGCGGCGTTGCCGAGCCCTCCGCGACCGCCCGCGGCCGCCTCGAAGCGGGTACCGGGGCCGACGAGGTCGGCCAGCAGCCGGCCCTGCTCGTCGAGCACCACGGTGCCGTCGGGCACCTTGACCTCGAGATCGGCGCCTGCCGCGCCGTCGCGGTTGCTTCCGGCGCCCTGCTTACCCGACGGGGCCACCACATGGGGGTGGAAATGGAAGTCGAGGAGGGTGTGCACCTGCGGGTCGACGACGAACACGATGCTGCCGCCGCGCCCGCCGTTGCCGCCGTCGGGGCCGCCGAGGGGTTTGAACTTCTCTCGGTGCACCGATGCGCAGCCGTTGCCGCCGTTACCCGCCCGGGCGTGAATCACCACGCGGTCGACGAAACGGGTCATCGATGTCCTCCTCTCTCAGTGCCGAAACCGACGATTGGGCGCCACAGTACGAGTGTCTGGCGCCACAACGTCGATCTCGACGTCGGAGAAAGAAGTCAGGCGTCGGTGCGGGTCACCCGCACGATGTTGACGTACTTGCGGCCACGCTTGGTGCCGAACTCGACCGCACCCGGCGCCGTGGCGAACAGGGTGTCGTCACCGCCACGGCCGACGTTGACGCCGGGGTGGAAGTGGGTGCCGCGCTGACGGACCAGGATCTCGCCGGCCTTGACGACCTGCCCGCCGAAACGCTTCACGCCGAGCCGCTGGGCGGCTGAGTCGCGACCGTTGCGTGAGCTGGAAGCGCCCTTCTTGTGTGCCATGTCTTGTCGCTCCCGTCGCTACTTGATGCCGGTGACCTTGAGGACCGTCAGCTGCTGACGGTGCCCCTGGCGCTTGTGATAGCCGGTCTTGTTCTTGAACTTGTGGATGCGGATCTTGGGACCCTTGGTGTGCTCGAGGACCTCGCCGGTGACCGCGACCTTCTCCAGCGCCTTCGCGTCGGTGGTCACATCGGCTCCGTCGACGACGAGGGCCACCGGCAGCGACACCGTGCCACCGGGCTCGACGTCGAGCTTCTCCACCTTGACGATGTCACCGGCGGCGACCTTGTACTGCTTGCCACCGGTCTTGACGATCGCGTACGTGGCTTTCTGCGCTGCCATCGTTGGTCATCCTCTACTTCGCGTGCGGGCGCGCATCACCTGACGGTCTGCGTGCGGATCTTGGTGCGGGATCTGCCATCCCTGCCTCGGGCCGGCCATGGCAGGCCCTGGAGACAACTGCTCAAGGTTACGTGAGCAGCGGGTTGAGGGTCAAACCGCTCAGTCGTGAGCAGGTGGCCCGGCCGGACGTGCCGCGGCGCGCCGACGCTGCCGCACGGGCGGTGCAGCGACGGCAGCGGGCTGCTCGTCCTCCTCGGAATCCTCGACGTCCTCCTCGGAATCCTCATCATGCTCGTCGGAGTCCTCGTCTGAGTCCTCATCAGAGTCGTCGTCGAAGTCATCATCGTCAGAGTCGTCGTCTTCGTCAGAGTCGTCGTCGAGCACGTCGATGTCGTCGTCCTCGTCGTCCTCCGAGTCCTCGTCATCGTCATCCGAGTCTGAGTCGTCGAAGTCGTCGTCGAGTTCCTCGTCCTCGGTGTCGACCACCGCGGCTCCGATCGCATCCGCATCGAGTTCAGCGACCTCGTCGACGGTCTCGTCGTCGTCGTGATCGTCGTCCTCGTGCTTGCCGTTGGCCGCGGCCATCGCCTTGAACATCGGGTGCTCGCCGGGCGAATGGGCGGGCACCTTGGCGACCTGCACCTCCTGCTGGGGTGCGCCGCGCTTACCGCGCTTGCCGCGGCGACCACCGCCGCCACCGCCACCGCCGCCGCCGCCGTTCGAATCGGCTTTGCGACCCGCGCCCGACGCGGTGTCGACCGGATCGCCGTGCAGCATGATGCCGCGCCCGCCACAGTGCGTACAGGTCGTGGAGAACGCCTCGATCAGGCCCGTGCCGAGCCGCTTGCGGGTCAACTGCACCAGCCCCAGCGACGTCACCTCGGACACCTGGTGGCGGGTGCGGTCCCGGGCCAGCGCCTCGGTCAGCCGTCGCAACACCAGGTCCCGATTCGATTCGAGCACCATGTCGATGAAGTCGATGACGACGATGCCGCCGATGTCCCGTAGCCGCAGCTGCCGCACGATCTCCTCAGCGGCCTCGAGGTTGTTGCGGGTGACGGTCTGCTCGAGGTTGCCGCCCGACCCGGTGAATTTCCCGGTGTTGACGTCGACGACCGTCATCGCCTCGGTGCGGTCGATCACCAGGGTGCCGCCCGAGGGCAGCCACACCTTGCGGTCGAGCGCTTTGGTCAGCTGCTCGTCGATGCGGTGGACGGCGAACACGTCGGGGCCGTCGGAAGCGGCAGGCTCGTACTTCGTCATCCGCGGCAGGAGCTCGGGCGCCACCCCGGTCACGTAGTCGTTGATCGTCGTCCACGCGTCGTCCCCGGAGACGATCAGCTTGGAGAAGTCCTCGTTGAACAGGTCGCGGATCACCTTGACCAGCACGTCGGGCTCCTCGTAGAGGGCCACGGCCGCACCGGCCTTCTTCGCGGTGATCTCGCCGGCCTTGGCCTCGACCTCCGACCACCGCGTCTGGAGTCGCTCGACATCGCTGCGGATGTCGTCCTCTTTGACGCCTTCGGAGGCCGTGCGGATGATCACGCCGGCGTCCGACGGCACCACCTCGCGCAGGATCTCCTTGAGCCGCTGCCGTTCGGTGTCGGGCAGCTTGCGGCTGATCCCCGTCGAGGAGGCGCCGGGCACGTACACCAGGTAGCGGCCGGCCAGCGAGACCTGCGTGGTCAGCCGGGCGCCTTTGTGCCCGACCGGGTCCTTGCTGACCTGGACGACCACGTAGTCGCCGGGCTTGAGCGCCTGCTCGATCTTGCGCTGGGCGCCGCCCAGACCGGCGGCTTCCCAGTTCACCTCACCGGCGTAGAGCACACCGTTACGGCCCCGGCCGATGTCGACGAACGCAGCCTCCATCGACGGCAGCACGTTCTGCACGATGCCGAGGTAGATGTTGCCGACCAACGACGCTGATGCCGCCGAGGTGACGAAGTGTTCGACGACGACGCCGTCCTCAAGCACCGCGATCTGGGTGTACCGGGCGCCCTCGTGGGGTGGCTCGCTGCGGACCTTGTCGCGAACCACCATGGTGCGTTCGACGGATTCACGCCGGGCGAGGAACTCGGCCTCCGACAGGATCGGGGGACGCCGCCGGCCCGCATCGCGACCGTCGCGGCGGCGTTGGCGCTTGGCCTCCAGGCGGGTGGACCCGCTGATGCCTTGGATCTCGGAGTCCGACGAGCCTTTGGCGCCTTTGGCGCGCGGTTCGCGTTCGTGCACGACGGTGTTGGGCGGATCGTCGGGCGACGAGCCGTTCTCGTTGTCGGCGCCGGCTCCGGTCTTGCGTCGGCGGCGACGACGGCGGCGGCGCGTCGCGCCGTCTCCGCCGTTGTCGTCGTCGCTGCTGTCGTCGTCGTTGTCGTCGGCGGATTCGGCAGCCTCGGAGGAGTCCTCGGATTCGGTCGACTGGTCGTCGTCATCGCTGCCCGGCTCGTCGCCGTTCTGTTCACCGCGCCCACGACCGCGGCCGCGACGGCCCCGGCGGCGACGCTTGGTCGACGGCCGGCCCGACTGGTCCTCATCGGAGTCGCTGTCGGCGTCGGAATCCTGGTCGGCGTCGGACTCCGAGCTGGAGTCGTCGTCGTCCTCGTCGTCGGTGTGGGCGGGTTCGGTGCGCACCGGCTGCGGCGCGACGAACAGGGGCAGGTAGTCCGCGGGTTCGGCTTCGACCGCGGGCGGAGTCTCGAGGATCAGCCGTGACTCCGGCTCCTCCTCAGCGGGCACGTCCGACTGCTGCTCGGCGACCGGCTCAGAAGCAACGGCCTCGGGTTCAGGCGCGGATTCGGGTTCGGGCGCGGAATCAGATTCGGGTTCGGCCAGCGCCGCACGTACGCGGTCGGCTTCGTCACGGCCGATCGTCGAGTGGGCGCTGCGGGTCCGCCCGTCGAGCTCGGTCAGCGCGTCGATGATGCGCCTGCTGGTCGTGCCGAGCAAGCGGGCCAGGGAGTGAACCCTCAGCCGTTCGGGCGGCGGCGGCGGGGCGGCACTGGCCGGCTCCGCGCGCTGCGCCTCATCGGGCGTGGCGCTGCCGGGGTCCTGAAGGCTGTCACCGAGATTGTCATCGTCGAGATTGTCATTGTCGGCCACGTATTCTCCTCAAGCCCCCGGGCGCGTCATTTGCTGACGCGGCCACGCGAGGGCTACTGACTATTGCGTCCGGGCGACGTGATCCCGAACTCTGGTTGGTCTCGCTCCGAGGAGTCCCGGCGGGACGTCCTCGGTGCCGGTCTGAATGATGGCTGGACGGTCGGCGCCACATCGGGGTAGCGATGGTCGCAGTCGTCGAAGTCTTCATCCGAGTGACCAACCCGGGGTAGTCAGGCCGGCCGCTCGCGCCCAGTATCCCACATCACTGCGGGGGAACCCGAAACGCCGCGTCAGCGGGTCGGCGCGGCGGTCAGAGTCCGGGGAACCAGAGCTCGATCTCGCGCGCGGCCGACTCGGGGGAGTCGGAGCCGTGGACCAGGTTGAACTGCGTCTCCAGACCGAGATCGCCCCGAATGGTGCCCGGAACGGCCTTCTCGACCGGATCGGTACCACCGGCCAGCTGACGGAACGCGGCGATCGCGCGCGGCCCTTCGAGCACGGCAGCTACCACCGGACCGGACGTGATGAACTCCAGCAGCGAGTCGAAGAACGGTTTGCCGTCGTGCTCGGCGTAGTGGGCGCGCGCCAGCGCGTCGTCGACGTTCTTGAGCTCGAGCGCGGCGACGGTCAGTCCCTTGGCTTCGATCCTGCTGATGATCTCGCCGATGAGCCGGCGGGCAACGCCGTCGGGCTTGATGAGGACGAGGGTTCGCTCTGTCACGGCCGACAGCCTACCCATAGGCCGCAGTTAGTCCGCGTCGCGCCGCTGCCCGGGCAGCAGGCCCCGTTTCTGGCGGCGCAGCACCTCGGCCCGCAGATAGGCGATGAGCAGCCACACCACCACGAAGAGCAGGCCGATGAAGCCGATCCCCGGATACAGGAACCAGCCGGCCACCAGCAGGAGTTGCACGCCGAGATTGGCCCAGATCGCCCAGGGCCGGCCTTGCACGCCTGCCATCAGCAGCAGGAGCACCGCCACCCCGACGACATAACCGATCGATCCCCCGGTGAGGCCGCCACCGACCGCACCGACGACGGGCAGCGCGAGCAGCACCACGATGGCCTCGAGGATCAGCGTGCCGGCCATGACGCCGCGGAAGCTCTTCCACGGATCGGGCGGCGGGGTGCTCATGCCGGGTCCTTTCCGAACAGCGTGCGCGCCACGCCGGCAGTGACGACCGAGCCGGTGATCACGATGCCGGCGCCGCTCATACCGCCTGCGCCGTCGACGTCGCCGCCCGACTCCTCGACCAACGCGGTGGCCGTCTCGATCGCGTCGGGCAGCGTGGCCGCGATGGCGACCCGTTCGGGGCCGAAGATCTCCTCGGCTTTAAGTGCCAGGGCGTCGGCCTCCAGGGCGCGGGGGGAACCGTTGGTGGTCACGACGATGTGGTCGAAGGCTGGCTCGAGAGCGGACAGGACCCCGTCGACGTCCTTGTCGGCCATCACCGACACCACGCCAACCAGGTAGCGGAAGTCGAATTCCTCGGCCAGCGCCGACGTCAGCGCCGCAGCCCCGGCCGGATTGTGGGCGGCATCGATGAAAACGGTTGGTGCGCTACGCATCCGCTCGAGCCGGCCGGGAGATGTGACGGCGGCGAATCCAGCGCGAACCGCGTCGACGTCGAGCTGGCGGTCCGCACCCGCGCCGAAGAACGCCTCGACGGCGGCCAGCGCGAGGACGGCGTTGTGGGCCTGGTGCTCACCGTGCAGCGGCAGGAAGATCTCCGAGTACCGCCCACCGAGGCCCTGCAGTTCGAGCATCTGCCCGCCGATGGCCACCTGACGGTCGAGCACCGCGAACTCGGAATCCTCGCGCGCGACGGCCGCGTCGGCACGCACCGTGGCGGCCAGCACCACCTCCATCGCCTCGGGCACCTGACGGGCGATCACCGCGACGGTGTCGGTGGGCACCAGGTCGTCTTCTTGTCGGGTGATGATGCCGGCCTTCTCCCCGGCGATCTCGGCGATCGTGTCACCGAGGTAGTCGGTGTGGTCCATGCCGATCGGCGTGATTACCGCGACGGGTGCGTTGACCACGTTCGTGGCGTCCCACCGGCCGCCGAGGCCGACCTCGACGACGGCCACGTCGATCGGGGCGTCGGCGAACGCGGCGAACGCCATCGCGGTCACCACCTCGAACTTCGAGCAGCGCGGCCCTCCCCCGGCCTCGGACTGGCGATCGACCAGTTCCACGAACGGCTCGATCTCCCGGTAGGTGTCGACGTAGGCGGCCGGGCTGATCGGTCTGCCGTCGATCGATATCCGCTCGACGGCCGACTGCAGGTGTGGGCTCGTGGTGCGACCGGTGCGCCGGTGCAGCGCGGTCAGCAGCGCGTCGACCATCCGGGCAACCGAGGTCTTGCCGTTGGTCCCGGCGATGTGGATCGACGGGTAGCCCTTCTGCGGGGAGCCGAGCAGTTCCAGCAGCGCGGCGATCCGCGCGGTGCTGGGTTCGATCTTCGTCTCCGGCCACCGCTGGTCGAGCAGGTGCTCGACCTGCAGCAGGGCCGCGATCTCGTCAGGTGCGGGTTCGGTCGAGCTCACGTCAGGGCGGCCAGCCGTGCCGAGATGCGGTCCACTTCTTCTCCGGCGAGCTGTTGGCGCGCCCGGATCTTGTCGACGACGTCTGCGGGCGCCTTCGCCAGGAACGCCTCGTTGCCCAGCTTGGCCGAGGTGCCGGAGAGCTCCTTCTGGGCGGCTGCAAGATCCTTCTCCAGGCGGCGTCGTTCGGCCTCGACGTCGACGGTGCCCGACGTGTCGACCTCGGCGAGCACGGTGCCGCCGGAGAGCCGGACCTCCACCGACGCCGATGCGGTGAAGTCGTCTGCCGGCGGGGTGAGCCAGGCCAGTGCGGTGACGGCGGGTACATGTGCGGCCAGACCGGCGGTGTCGACGCCGGACAGCCGCGCCGGCACCTTCTGCCGGTCACCCAGGCCCTGGTCGCTGCGGAACCTACGCACCTCGGTGATCAGCTTCTGCATGTCGGCAATGCGTTGCGCTGCAGCATGATCGAGATCGACACCGCTGGCGGTCGGCCACTCGGCGACGACCAACGACTCACCTCCGGTGACCGTCTTCCACAACAACTCGGTGACGAACGGCATTACCGGGTGCAGCAACTTGAGCAGCGTGTCCAGGACGGCTGCGAGCACGGCCGTGGTATGCAAAACACCTTCGCCGAGCTGCACTTTGGCCAATTCGACATACCAGTCGCAGAACTCGTCCCAGGCGAAGTGGTACAGCGCCTCGCATGCGCGGCTGAATTCGTAGGCGTCCAGTGCCGAATCGACCTCGGCGCGAACCACTTCGAGCCTGCCGAGAATCCAGCGGTCGGCGTCGGTCAGCGCGTCGACGGGCGGCAGCGGTGCCGGGCTGGCGCCGTTGAGGAGTGCGAATCGCGTGGCGTTGAACAGCTTGGTGGCGAAGTTGCGCGAGGCGCGCGCGTGATCTTCGCCGATCGCCAGGTCACCCCCGGGGCTCGCGCCGCGGGCCAGTGTGAAGCGCAGCGCGTCGGCGCCGAACATCTCCACCCAGTCCAGTGGGTCGATGCCGTTGCCGCGGGACTTGCTCATCTTGCGGCCGTGCTCGTCGCGAATGAGACCGTGCAGGAACACGTTCTCGAACGGAACCGGGGCGCTCCGCTGTCCGTCGAGGGTGATGGCCGGGTCGCTGGCCACGAAGGTGCCGAACATCATCATCCGCGCCACCCAGAAGAACAGGATGTCGTACCCGGTCACCAGAACCGTTGTCGGATAGAACTTCTCGAGGTCGGGGGTGCGGTCGGGCCAACCCATCGTCGAGAACGGCCACAGCGCGGAGGAGAACCACGTGTCGAGCACGTCGGGATCCTGTTCCCAGCCCGGCGGGGGTGTCTCGTCCGGGCCGACGCACACCGTCTCGCCGTTGGGGCCGTGCCAGATCGGGATGCGATGCCCCCACCAGAGTTGGCGCGAGATCGTCCAGTCGTGCATGTTGTCCACCCAGGCGAACCAGCGCGGTTCCAGGCTCGGCGGGTGGATCACGGTGTCGCCGCTGCGCACCGCGTCGCCCGCGGCCTTGGCCAACGACTCGACCTTGACCCACCACTGCAGGCTCAGCCGCGGCTCGATCGGTTCGCCGCTGCGCTCGGAATGGCCGACGCTGTGCAGGTAGGGGCGCTTCTCGGCGACGATCCGGCCCTCTTCTGCCAGCGCCTCGCGCACCGCGACCCTCGCCTCGAAGCGGTCCATTCCGTCGAACCGCGTCCCGGTGTCGGCGATCCGGCCCTTGGTGTCGAGCATCGTGGGCATCGGCAGCTGGTGCCGCAGGCCGATCTCGAAGTCGTTGGGATCGTGTGCCGGGGTGACTTTGACTGCGCCGGTGCCGAATTCGGGGTCGACGTGATGGTCGGCCACGATGACGATCTGACGATCGAGGAACGGATGGGGCAGCGTCGTGCCGACGAGGTGACGATAGCGGTCGTCGTCGGGATGCACCGCGATGGCGGTGTCGCCGAGCATCGTCTCGATGCGGGTGGTGGCCACCACCAGGTGCGGTTCGTCGTCGGACATGGACCCGTAGCGGAACGAGACCAGTTCGCCCTCGATGTCCTCGTATTTGACCTCGAGGTCGGAGATCGCGGTCTCGAGCACCGGCGACCAGTTGACCAGGCGCTCGGCCTGATAGATCAGCCCGGCATCGAAGAGCTTCTTGAAGATCGTGCGCACCGCACGGGAGAGCCCCTCGTCCATGGTGAAACGGTCACGGCTCCAGTCGACGCCGTCACCCAGGCGGCGCATCTGGCCGCCGATGGTGCCGCCGGATTCCCGCTTCCAGTCCCACACCTTGTCGATGAACAGCTCACGCCCGAAATCCTCTTTGGTCTTCCCGTCGGCGGCCAGCTGCTTTTCGACGAGAGTCTGGGTGGCGATACCGGCGTGGTCCATGCCGGGTAGCCACAGCACCTCGTAGCCCTGCATGCGCTTGCGGCGGGTCAGCGCGTCCATCAGCGTGTGGTCGAGCGCGTGACCCATGTGCAGGCTGCCCGTCACGTTCGGCGGCGGCAGCACGATCGAGTAGGCGGGCTTGTCGCTGGCCGGGTCGGCGGTGAAGTATCCCGCATCCACCCAGCCCTGGTACAGATCACTCTCGACGGCCCCGGGGTCCCACGACTTGGGCAGGGCATCGAGCCCGGAGGGTCCGGCGTTGGCGAGCGGCTGGGAGGTCACCGAGCCATTCTAGGAAGACGCTGCGAACTACTTCTTCCCGCCCAGAAGGCCGCCCAGGATGTCACCCACCCCGCCGGCCTTGTCACCGCCCAGCACGGAGCCCAGGATGCTGCCCAGCGGGTTGTTCCCGCCCGGTTTCGCACCTCCGCCGAGGATGCTGCCGAGGATGTCGCCGATGCCGCCCCCACCGGACTGTCCCGGCACCTGCCCTCCGCCTGAGAGCCGCTTGCCGATGTAGGCGAGCACGATCGGCGTGAGGATCGGCAGCAGCTTCTGGATCAGGTCGCTGTTGCCTGCACCGCCGCCGGACAGCGCGGACGCCACCTGCCCGGTGTCGTTGCCGCCGAAGATCTTCGCGACGGCGCGGGACCCGTCGGCCTCGTCGACCTGATCGACGCTCACGCCTCCGTCGAGCAGTCCGCTGCGGGCGTGCGAGTCGGCGGCCGAGGCGATGCCCTGCGCGGTTCCGGGGTCTTCGGCGTTGTGCTGCAGGCCGCCGACGAGGACGGGCACCAGCGTCTTGACCGCGCTGTCGACCTCGCTCTCGTCGACACCCAAGCGTCCGGCGATCTGCTGGACGGGGATCTGGTTGTACAGGTCATCGAGGCCGCTCATGAGCGTCAGGGTAGACCCGGCGACGGCGCTGTGACCGGCGTTCGGTCAGGCCAGCTTGATGACGTCCAGCTCCACTCCGGCGGCTGGAAAGCGGGTCAACAGCGCGTCGCCCATCGCCGACGCCGGGGTCAGCACACCGAGCAGGTCGGAGAGCTTGTCGCGATCGGTTGCCAGCGCCAGGGCGCTCTCGCCGAGCAGCACCGAGGTGGCCTTGTAGCCTGGATCGCCCTGCTGCGACATGCGCGCCACGTAACGAGCGCCCGACGACGTGGTGGTGTACGTCTCGACGGTGTAGTGACCGCTCTCGCGGGTCTGCTCACTGGGGCCGGTGCCGGGCTTGGGCAGGACACGTTCCAGCGCGCTGCGTGGCACCCGGTTGAGGAACCGGCTGCCGAGCTCGATGGCGGCGATGTTGCCACCGGTGGTCATCGCGGCGGCCAGGGGCGCGAGCGGGGACTTGCCGAGGCTCATCTGCTCGGCGTATTCGAACCGGCGGCCGTAGGCGTACTCGAGGAGCGCGTTGCTGCGCCGCACGATGCGGGTGTTGGGCACCGACATCGCGAACGCGCCCACCCAGTAGCCGTCCAGCTCGGGGGCGATGTCGCGGCCGCGTCGCCAGCGCGCGTCGGGCTGGCCGCCGAGTTCGGGTTCGGCGCCGCGGTCCGGGGACAGCGTGTAGGGATCGTTGAGAAGCCGACGGCTCTCGGGGTCCTCGGCGGCCTCCCGCGCGAGTTCGGTCATCGAGGCGATCGTGCCGCCGGACATCCCGCCGGCGAAGCGGCGCACGACGAAGTTGGTGTCCCCCAGCTCGCCCGCGCCGTCCTCGACCGCCCGGCGGTACAGCGCGAAGACGGTGAGGTCTGACGGGATGGAGTCGAACCCGCAGGAGTGCACGATGCGCGCGCCGGTGTCGACCGCCTGCTTGTGGTGCTCGTCGATCGCGCGACGGATGAAGAGCGGTTCGCCGGTCAGGTCGGTGTAGTCGGTACCGGCAGCCGCGCAGGCGGCCACCAGCGGCAGGCCGTACCGCAGGTAGGGACCGACCGTGCTGATCACGACCCGGGTCCGGGCGGCCATGGCGGCCAGCGACGACGGATCGGAGGCGTCGGCGGTGATCAGCGGCCACGACTGCGCCGACGCGGGCAGTGTCTCGCGAACCCCGAGCAGCCGATCGGCCGAGCGGCCCGCCAGTGCGATGCGGGCGTCCCCGGCGGCGGAGGCGAGGTAGAGGGCGGTCAGCTTGCCGACGAATCCTGTCGCGCCGTAGAGGACGATGTCGAATTCGCGGTCCGGTGAGCTCATGTGGCCCGACGCTACCCGAGGGTCTCGGGCAGTTCGGTGTCCTCCTCGAGGACGTGACGTGCCAGGAACGCGAACACCACCTGGTACCAGAGTTTGGCGTGCGACGGGCTCAACACCCAGTGGTTCTCCGACGGGAAAAAGAGGAAGCGGTGCTCGGTGGAGCCGTCCGCGGCTGCGGGCAGCCCTGATGAGCTGAGCAGCTCGTACCAGAGGCGCAGCGCTTCCCCGATCGGCACTCGGTAGTCCCGATCGCCGTGGATCACCAGCATCGGGGTCTCGATGTCGGAGACGAATCGGTGGGGCGAATTGGCGGCGGTCATCTCCGGTGTCATCTCGCGGGACCACCAGTAGCCACCGTCGGTGGTGCCGCCGAACTGGTCGAGCGCCCACAGGCTGGCGTGGGTGACGATCGCTGCGAATCTGTCGGTGTGGCCGGCGATCCAGTTGGCCATGTAGCCGCCGAAGGAGCCACCCATGGCCGCGGTGCGGGTGGCGTCGACGCGGGGATGCTCGCACGCCGCATCGGTGGCCGCCATGAGGTCGGTATACGGGTCGAATCCCCATGCGCCCCAGCCACGTTGGATGAAATCCTGGCCGTAGCCGGTGGACAGCGCAGGGTCGGGCAGCAGCACGGCGTACCCGCGCGCCACCATCAGCCACGGGTTCCACCGCCAGTGCCAGGCGTTCCAGCTCGCCAGTGGGCCACCGTGAATCCACAGCACGAGCGGCGCGGCGGTATCGCCCTCTGGCAGCGCCAGCCAGGACCGGACCGGCACCCCGTCGTCGGCATGGGCGGTCACCTCGGTCAGCGTGCCGGGAAGCGTGGGCAGTGCGACGCAGGGCAAGGCCGTCACGGTGCCGTCCGGGTCGATGCGGACCGGATGTGGCGGCGCGGCATAGGAACTGCGCAGCGCGAACATCGAACCGCTTGTCGCCACCTGCAGATCGGTGTAAGTGAAGTCGTCGTCGACCAGCGGCCGCACTGCGGAGGTCGACACGTCGACGGTGAAGATCGGTCCGCGGCCGGACTGGTCGGCCGTCACCAGCAGCGACCCGCCGTCGGGCGCCCACGTGACCGACGTCGGCCACCGATCCCAGCTGCCGGTGATCTCCACCGCAGCCGACCCGAAACGGATGAGCCACAGCGTGATTCGCGGTGCCTGCGTCGGCGTGGAGAACGACTCCCGAGTGAAGGCGACCGCCGATCCGTCCGGCGAGATCGCCGGCATGCCGAGGTCGGCGTCCGGGTCGTCGAGTAGCGTCGACCGGCTCCCAGTTCCGATGTCGATGCGTACCAACGTCTTTCGTATCGCCGCCCCCGGCGCGGGCACCTGCCACGTCGTGACGACGAACGAACCGTCCGCACTGACGTCGAGGTCGGCGTCGCGCAGCGCGTCACCGGCGTCGGGGGTGAGGTCGCGTCGCCCGTGGGCGGCGAACAGGTGGGGTTGGTCCGGGCCGAGGTCGTGATCCCAGTGCCGCACCGGATATCCGGTATGCAGCACCGCCGATATCTTGGCTGTCGAACGCGCGTCCCGCAGCCTGCGGTCGTCGTCGATGTCACGTGCCGAGCGCAAAACGGGTGCCGTGACGACGGTGACGTCGCAGGCACTCGCCGCCGCCGCGGCGTCGACCCCTCCGGGAAACATCGCGACTGGGGTGGCCTCTCCCCCGGCCACTGGCAGGCGCCACAGCGCCTTCGACGGTTCGCTGTCCTTCGCGATGTCCTCGGCGGTGTCTCGGCCCGCCAGGAACAACAGATCGCCGTCCGCGGTGAGGACCGGCGCCGATTCGCCGGTGCGGCCGTGGGTGATCCGGCGCGCCGCCGAATCACCGGATGGGTCCAATTCCCAGATCGCGCTGACAAATTGGGTGCGTTCGTCGTTGACGACGGACACCGTGGTCACGACGCGTGAACCGTCCGGCGTGATGGCGAGGCCGCTCACCCGGGGCAGCGACAGGTAGGTGTCCAGGTCGTCGAACGGGCTATCGGGGGCCATGCCCACTTCGTAACACAGCCGACGGCTAGGGTCAGCCCATGCCAGCGCGATTCATCGTCGTCGGCGCCGGCATCGCCGGACTGGCGACCGCCGTCGCACTGAACCGCGACGGTCACGATGTCCGCGTGCTCGAGCAGCGGACCGATCTCGGCACGGGCACGGGCATCAGCATCTGGCCCAACGCGCTGGCCGCGCTCGACGAGATCGGTGTGGGCGATGCCGTTCGCGACGCCGGTGGCCGCGTCACCGCTGGCGCGATCCGCTGGCGCAGCGGACGGTGGTTGCGACGGCCCGCCGGCCAACGGATGGTCACCGCCCTCGGAGAGCCGTTGGTCGTGGTCCGCAGATCGACGCTGACCGGCCTCCTGGCCGATGCGCTCCCGCCCGGTGCGCTGATCACCGGGGCGTCGGTGACGACGGTGTCGACGACGGAGTCCGGGGTGCAGGTCACGACCGCGGGCGGTGACGTCCTGGCAGCCGACGCGCTGGTCGGCGCCGACGGCGTCCGTTCGGTTGTCGCGACCACCCTCAACGGGGAGCTGCCGAGCCGCTACGTCGGGTACACCGCGTGGCGGGGTGTCGCCGACATCCCGCTGGATCCGGATCTTTCCGGCGAGACCCTCGGCCCGGGCATGCAGGTCGGTCACGTGCCGCTGGGCCCTGAGCACACGTACTGGTTCGCGACGGAGCGGACACCGGAGGGTGGTCGCGCGCCCGACGGCGAGCACGCCCACCTGGCCCGTCTGCTGTCGGGCTGGGCGACGCCGATCCCGCAGCTGCTGGCGGCCACCGCGCCCGAGAACCTGCTCCGCAACGATCTCTACGACCGCGCGGCCCCCCGGCGGTGGTCCCGCGGACCGATGGTGATCGTCGGCGACGCCGCCCATCCGATGCGGCCGCATCTCGGGCAGGGTGGATGTCAGGGCATCGAGGACGCTGCTGTCCTGGCGCGGTGCGTGACGCAAGAAGCGGATCTGCCGGACGCGTTCACCTCGTTCGCGACCTTTCGCCGACGCCGGGTGCGCGCGCTGGTGAGGGAAGCCGCGACCATCGGGCGCATCCTGAACGCGCGACCCACGGCATTGGGTGCGGCCGCGAGTTGGGGTACCGCGGCGCTGCCCGAACGCGTCGTCACCGCCCACCTGGCCTCGATCGCGGCGCGCTCGGCCTTCGCCGTGCCGCTGGATTGATCAGGCTCAGCGCGCGGCGCGGGGCGTGAAGATCGCCGTGCACATCTTGCGCAGGTCCACGAAGCCGCCGAGCGCGGAGGTCGGCAGGTTCGCGCAGCCCTTCGCAGTGGCGGGCGCAGAGGTCGGAACGACAGCGGACGGGGCGGGGGTCGTGCCCCACACCTGCGCGGCCTGCATGCCCGCGGCACCGCACTTGGGCCATGCCTTGAGGCCCTGGCTCTGCAGCACGTTCTCCGCGACGCGGATCTGCTCGGCGCGCGAGGCCGTGGCCGGGCTCCCCGTACCACCGTTGGAGCTCCAGGTTGCCTGCTTGAACTGCAGGCCGCCATATGCCCCGTTGCCGGTGTTGATGCTCCAGTTGCCGCCCGACTCGCACTGCGCGATGGCGTCCCAGTTCACCGAGTCGGCGTGCGCGGTCGCGGTGGCGCTGTCCAGCGCCATCGGTACAGCGGCGAAGGCTCCGGAGAGCGCGGCGGCCATCAGGCCCTTGCTGACAATCGTCGTGATGCTCATGTTCTGCGGTCCTTCCCCGACCGTTGTGACCCAAGGCCCGCATGCGACGAAGGCGTCTCACGCTGCGGCTGTCCGGTCTGTCGGGTGACCAACATCACCTGTTACCGATGAGAATGAAGTTTTAGACGTTACTTATCTGGTGTAAGAGGCCTGTGAGAAAGCTGAGAAAAACGAGGCGGTGTCGACCGAAGTCGACACCGCCTCGCGTGAAGCGTGGTATTGAGGTCAGCCGCGGCGACCGCACACCGGCCATGCGCCGATGCCCTGCGACCGCAACACGTTCTCTGCGACGCGGATCTGCTCTTCGCGGCTTGCGCCGTGCGGCGAGCCCGAGCCGCCGTTGGACTTCCAGGTGCTCATCGTGAACTGCAGGCCGCCGTAGTACCCGTTTCCGGTGTTGATGGCCCAATTACCGCCCGATTCGCACGCTGCGACGGCATCCCAGTTGACGCTGTCCGCATTCGCGGTTCCGGCCCCGATGCCCGTGACCGCTGCCATGGGTGCGACAGCGAGCGCGCCGGCGATGGTGGCCAGCCCAAACGTCTTGCGGATGTTCTTCAACTTTCGTCCTTTCGCCGAGCGCGCGCCGAAACAGGCCGTGCGGACACACGGCCGTGCTGCCTGTCACAGGCGGGGGTTGTCGGGTCGCACCGTCTCGGTCGGGTACGACTGAGGGAGATCGCAATCGATCTCGCCGGAGAAGTCCGGCGCCGGCGGAGGCGTTACGCCTCCCGTGGCCCACACACACGCTGGTTCGTGGTTTTGAGTTATGGACTTCGCTTTCGAAGCTGTTTGGGACCGTACAAAGGTGGAAACGCAAAGTCATCTCGGGTGACGGATCAATTGCCGGCAGATCACGAAACGATCACGACGCAATGAGCGAATATCCGTGCTGGTCGAGGCGAGGTTCGATGTGACCGTCGCACGCCGCGCAAAACGCCGTCCGCGTGAGCCAAATCACCACGTTTTTGTGACCCCCGACACCTCACCCCGCGGCGTCCGCCGTGGAGTTCCACCGGGTTCGCGAAACCGTCCTCGACATCGGCGCCGACTCAGGGCTCAGAGATCCTGTCGGTCGCGGGTATTACTGCGGCACAACCGAACACGAGTTGTCGCGAAGGCATTCTAGAGAGACAACACTTTTATCCGAGACGGCCATTCCGGCGACCATTGTGCGGCGAAGCGAACACGTCGGACCCGCAGGTCAACCACGGCCCGCGGAAGGCGTTTTCACCCGCTCCAGTCTGAATTATGTTGCAGCGAAAGGCTTTCGGGGCGTGCAACGATCACCCGACCGGGACCCGAACACGACGGACACCGACGGCGTCGACGCCGAATCCACAACTGTTCGCTGCACTAACAATGTGTCCCGAATTCGGCGTCGCTGCGTCGGAATTCGACGCCACTCATGAAGGAATTTGCTGCGAGAATTTCGGCGGGATCACCGACGATAGGTCGGCCTCGGTGTTCACATTGGTCAGCGCCGGCTGCTCGGGCATCACGATCCGCTGAGTGTCGACCGAATCCACCAGCGCGCGCATGCTGCGCTGGCCCGCGGTGATCAGCCGATCGACGACGTCATGCAACTCGGTGCGGTAGATGCCCGCCAGGTAGTGATCCCGGCCATCCCACGGCAGCACCACGTCGACACCGAGCCGCTGCGCCGGACCAGCGAGCGTGTCGACGATCTCGACGGTCAGCTCGGGCATGTCCACCGCGCACACGAGGGCATGGGCGACACCGGCCTCTGCGGCTGCCCGCAGACCGCGCCCGGTGGCCCGCAGCGGGCCGACCCCCCGGACCTCGTCGCGCAGCACCGTCGCGTCCACCTCGGGCAACGCCTGGCCGGGCGCGGCGATCACGAAGACGGGCGCGCAGCGGGGGCTCACGATCGACACCATGCGCTGCAGCAGCGTCGTCTCACCCGATGGTCCGTCTATCACGACGGCAGCTTTGTCCCGGCCCATGCGGCGGGAAGCGCCTCCGGCGAGGATGACAGCGGCCAACGGCAGCGGTGACGTCACACAGGTGACGTTAGCTCAGCACGACGGGCGGATGCCCGAAGAACGATCAGTCGACCGACCAGGTGTCCTTGCCGCGCAGCAGCGCCTGCAGCGCGGCGGTGTCGTGTGCGCGGGCCTCGCGTGCGGCCGCGACCTGCTGGCGCGCCGCGTCATCGTAGGTCGGCTTGCTGACCTTGCGGAAGATGCCCATCACCATGTGGTCGAGGTTCTGCTCCGACAGCCGCGAGAGTGCGAACGCATACGCCGGGTCGTCGAGCTCCGCGTCGTGCACCACGATCTGGTCGGCGGCGACGTCGGCGGTCTTGGCGACCTCGAGCCCGAAGCCGGACTTGACCACGCAATACTCGCCGTCGACGCCGAACGTGATCGGCTCGCCGTGGCGCAGGTTGATCAGCCGCTCCTCAGCGCCTTCCTTGCGCAGCGCGTCGAACGACCCGTCGTTGAAGATCGGGCAGTCCTGCATGATCTCGACCAGTGCGGCACCGCGATGCTCTGCGGCACCGCGCAGCACCTCCGACAGGCCCTTGCGGTCGGAATCCAGCGCGCGACCCACGAACGTCGCCTCGGCACCCAGAGCCAGTGACACCGGGTTGAAGGGATAGTCCAGCGAGCCCATCGGCGTCGACTTGGTGACCTTGCCGACCTCTGACGTCGGCGAGTACTGCCCCTTCGTCAGCCCGTAGATCCGGTTGTTGAACAGCAGGATCGTCAGGTTGACGTTGCGGCGCAGCGCGTGGATCAGGTGGTTGCCGCCGATGGACAGGGCGTCGCCGTCTCCGGTGACCACCCAGACGGAGAGGTCCTCGCGCGCCAGTGCGAGTCCGGTCGCGATCGTCGGCGCCCGGCCGTGGATCGAGTGGAACCCGTAGGTCTCCAAGTAGTACGGGAAGCGGCTCGAGCAGCCGATACCGCTGACGAATGCGATGTTCTCGCGCCGCAACCCCAGTTCCGGCAGGAAGTTGCGGATCGTGTTGAGGATGACGTAGTCACCGCAGCCCGGGCACCAGCGCACCTCCTGGTCGCTGGTGAAGTCCTTGGCCTTCTGCGGCTGGTCGGTCGTCGGGACCAAGCTCATCTTGGTCAGAGGCGTCAGTCCGAGGTCGGTGCCCATCACGTCGGTCATGCGTTCACTCCGGTCGCGTCAGTCGCTTCGATGTCGATGGTGGCCGCAGCCAGCCGCGCGAACTTGGCTTTCTCGTATTCCTTCTCGGCCAGTGTCCCGTCCAGCGCGGAGTCGATGATGCTCTCGACCTCGTCAGCCAAGAACGCCATGCCCTCCACCTTGGTCACCGACTGCACGTCGACGAGGAACTGGCCCCGCAGGAGCAGCGCCAGCTGACCGAGGTTCATTTCGGGTAGGACGACCTGGGAGTAGCGGCCCAGCACGTCACCCAGGTTCGAGGGGAACGGATTGAGGTGACGCAGCTGCGCGTGGGCGACCTTGATGCCCTTGCGTCGGGCGCGCCGGCACGCCTCACCGATCGGTCCGTAGCTGCTACCCCAGCCGAGCAGCAGCAGCTCGGCGTCACCGGTCGGGTCGTCGACCTCGAGATCGGCGACGTCGATGCCGGCGACCTTCTCCTGCCGCAGCCGGACCATCAGGTCGTGGTTCTTCGGCTCGTAGGAGATGTTGCCCGACCCGTTGGCCGATTCGAGCCCACCGATGCGGTGCGCCAGGCCCGGGGTGCCCGGCACCGCGAACTGGCGGGCCAGCGTCTCGGGATCGCGCGCATACGGCTGGAAGGGTTCGCCTTCCTTGGCGAAGGTGTGCTCGATCGGTGTGAACGTGCTGACGTCCGGGATGCGCCACGGCTCGGACCCGTTGGCGATCGCGCCGTCGGACAGGATCATCACCGGCGTGTGGTAGTTGATCGCGATGCGTACTGCCTCCACCGCGATGTCGAAGCAGTCCGACGGTGAGCGGGGAGCCAGGATGGCCACCGGCGACTCACCGTTACGGCCAAACATCGCCTGCAGCAGATCGGCCTGCTCGGTCTTGGTGGGCAGACCGGTCGACGGGCCACCGCGCTGGACATCGATGACGAGCAGCGGCAGTTCGGTCATCACGGCCAGGCCGATGGCCTCCGACTTGAGCGAGATGCCCGGCCCGGAGGTGCTGGTGACGCCGATTGCGCCGCCATAGGACGCGCCGATCGCCGCGCCGATGCCGGCGATCTCGTCCTCGGCCTGGAACGTCAGCACGTTGAAGTTCTTGTGCTTGGACAGCTCGTGCAGGATGTCCGATGCCGGGGTGATCGGGTAGGTGCCGAGCACGACCTGCAGATCGGACAGCTGGCCCGCGGTGACGATGCCGTACGCGAGCGCGGTGTTGCCCGAGATCTGCCGGTACTCACCGCTTTTCAGCTTCGCCGGGGCGACCTCGTAGGTGGTGCCGAACGCCTCGGTGGTCTCGCCGTAGTTCCAGCCGGCCTTGAGCGCCAGCACGTTGGCCTCGGCCACCTCGGGCTTGCGGGCGAACTTCTCCCGGATGAACGCCTCGCTGTGCTCGAGCTCGCGTCCGTACATCCACGACAGCAGTCCGAGCGCGAACATGTTCTTGGCGCGCTGACCGTCTTTCTTGCTGGCGCCGATCGACTCCACGGCGCCGAGCGTCAGCGTGGTCATCGCGACGGCCTGGACCACGTAGTCCGAGAGCTCGTCGGTCTCGAGAGGGTTGGCGTCGTAGCCGACCTTGGCCAGGTTGCGCTTGGTGAACTCGTCGGAGTTGGCGATGATCAGGCCACCGCGGGGCAGGTCGGAGACGTTGGCCTTGAGAGCAGCCGGGTTCATCGCGACCAGCACGTCGGGGCGGTCGCCCGCGGTGAGGATGTCGTAGTCGGCGATCTGGATCTGGAAGGACGAGACGCCGGGCAGCGTGCCCTGGGGTGCGCGGATCTCGGCGGGGTAATTCGGTTGCGTGGCAAGGTCGTTGCCGAACAGGGCTGCTTCCGAGGTGAACCGGTCGCCGGTGAGCTGCATACCGTCTCCGGAGTCGCCGGCGAAGCGGATGACGACCTTCTCGAGCTTCTGCCGGGGCGCGCCGGATGCCTTCGCACTCACGGTGCCGTTGTCTGCCACTCGCTTGCCTTCCGTGTCTCTCTCGTCTCCTCTGGGCGCGCGTCGCGCGTGCGCCCCAGCGACGCTTGCGAGCGAATGCCCATCGAGTCGCCACCGGTGCGGTGCGCCGTCAATGGACACCCGTCAAGAAGTTGGTGTCACTGGCAGTACCGATTATGGCACTTCTCTTAGGGGCGCCTATACCAGGCCCGCAGATGACACTCAGGTTGCGGCGCGACGAACACCCAGTTCAGGCCCTGTCGACGCGGCGGCCACGGGACGCGAATGTGGTTTTCGTCACGTTGTCGGGTCGTGTCCAGCGTCGCGAACTCTCTTAGAAAAGGTTACCGATCAGTAGCGATCAGCTAGCGCTACGCGGGCAGGTTGTATGGCGTGATGACCTGGATGGGCACCGGCCGGGCGATCTCCGCCGGCAAAGCTCCGCGCTCGTGCAGGATCAGCCGCAGCGCCAGCCGGGCGTCGGCGCGCAGATCGTTGTGCAGCACCGCCGAGAGCTTTCCCTCGCCCAGGAGGCGACGATTGTCGGCGTCGAGATCGTGCGCGACGAAGACCCGGCAGGGACGACCCAGTGTCTCGAAGGCCGCCACGGTCGCGACGTTGCCGCCCCCGACGGAGTAGACCGCCTCGATGCCGGGGTTGGCCGCCAGCGCGTCGAGCACCAGCCGCTCGTTGCTCGCGTCGATGCCGTCACTGCCGCTGACCTCGACGATCGCGCGGCCGGATGAGCGCAGCGCCGACCGGAAGCCGACCTCTCGCTCCCCCTCGCCGCGGAACACGGCGCGACTGAGGGTGATCAGCACGTCCGACGGCGACTCCCCCAGCCACTGCTGCATCAGGTAGGCCGCCGTGACGCCGGCTCCGTGGTTGTCGATGCCCACGTACGCGCTGCGCGCGCTGGCCGGTATGTCGGTCGTGTAGGTCACCACCGGGACGCCCGCATCCACCAGTCGGCCGACGGCCTCGGAGACCTGCGGCTCGTCCTGCGCCTTGAGGATCACGCCGTGGCTGCCGCGAATACGGGCCAGGGTGTCGACCATCTGTGCCGTGGAGCCGGCCTCCCAGAGGTGGAAGCGGGCCCGCAGCATGGCCGGCGCGAACGCCGGTAGCTCGGCTTCGACAGCGGCGCGGAAGGCATCGGAGAACCTGCGCGGGGTCTGCATCACGACGTCGACGAGGTAGCGCCGGCCGTTGAGCCGCAGCTGCGCGCGTTGCTTGTCGAGGTCGGCGATCGCCTGGTCGACCTCGGCGATCGTGGTCTCCCGGACACCGGGACGACGGTTGAGCACGCGGTCGACAGTCGCCTCGCTCAGCCCGCTCTGCTGAGCGATCTCCCGGATCTTGTAGCGATGCGCCATCGACCTGGCCCTGTTTCTCCCGGCGTGAGCCCCACGCCAGGTCCTCTGAGGTGTTTTTGATGGGTTTTTGCCGTTGATTGCGGTGCGGATCACAGCAAGACTAACCGTCATGGCCACATCCCTCCACTCACCGGCATGGCTCGGCGAGGCGGACTGCGACCTCGGCGAGTTCCGGGCGCAGGTCGAGCAGCAGACCGATCCGGCCGACTATCCGCATGCCCGCGACGTGCGCAGCAATGTGCTCGTCTACGCGGCCGACGTCACGTCCGCGGATCGGCGCGCGATGCAGGCCGAGGTGATCCGCGCGCTCACCGACGGGCCCGGGGTGGTCGTGTTCGAGGGGGCATTCAGCAGGGACGTGGTAGCGCGGACCAACGACGCCTTCTTCGCCATCATCTCCGACGAGCGTCGCGGCGACCGCACCGCAGGCGACCACTTCGGTGCGCCCGGCGCCAACGACCGCATCTGGAATGCGGCCCAGAAGCTGGCGCTACGCGATCCGCATACGTACGCCGAGTACTACGCCAACGACACGCTGGCACTGGTGTGCCAGGCGTGGCTGGGCCCCCCGCTACCAGGTGACCTCCCAGGTCAACGTCGTCAATCCCGGTGGTGCAGCGCAGGTTCCACACCGCGACTATCACCTCGGGTTCGTCCCCGTCGAGCAACTCGAGCAGTATCCGGCCCATCTGCACCGCATGTCGCCGGCATTGACCCTGCAGGGCGCCGTCGCGCACTGCGACATGCCGATCGAGAGCGGACCGACGATGCTGCTGCCGTTCTCCCAGCGCTTCGCCGGCGGCTACCTCGCGTTTCATCGACCGGAGTTCATCGACTACTTCGCCCAGCATCACGTCCAGGTCCCGCTGGCCACCGGCGACGCGGTGTTCTTCAATCCCGCCCTGTATCACGGTGCAGGAGCAAATGTTTCGGGCGACATCCGGCGCATCGCCAATCTGCTCCAGGTCAGCTCCCCGTTCGGGCGCGCGATGGAGGCCGTCGACCGCACCGCCATGGTGCGCGCGGTGTACCCGGTGCTACGCGGGATGCGCGCCGCCGGCCGGCCCGAGCACGAGCTGCGCAACGTCGTGATCGCCACCGCCGAGGGCTACGCCTTCCCCACCAACCTCGACAGCGATCCCCCGGTCGGCGCGCTGGCGCCGCGCAGCCAGGTCGACATCCTGACCGGCGCCTTGGACGAGGACCTCACCGACCAACAGCTCGACACCGCATTGCACGACTACCACGATCGGAGAAAGCCATGACCACCCTGGGCTTGATCGGCCTCGGCCGTATCGGCGGCTTCCACGCCGAGACCTTGACGAACCTCCCGACTGTGGAACGCCTCGTCGTCACCGACGAGCGGCCCCATGTCGTCGCCGAGGTGGCCACCAAATACGGCGCCACACCGGCAGATTCGGTGGCGGCGCTGTTGTCCTCCGGGGTGGACGGCGTCGTGGTCGCGGCCGCGACACCGGCGCATGCCGAACTGGCGCTGGCCGCGGTCGAGGCGGGCCTGCCGACCTTCTGCGAGAAGCCGATCGCGTCCACCGCGGCGGAGAGCGCCCGCGTCGCCGGCATCATCGCCGGCTCCGGCGTGCCCGTCCAGGTGGGTTACCAGCGCCGCTTCGACGCCGCATTCGCGGCGGTCAAGCAGGCCGTCGACGGCGGCTCGCTGGGGCGCCTGCACACGGTCCGCAGCACCACGATGGACCCCGCGCCTCCGCCGATGGACTACATCCGAGGGTCCGGAGGCATCTTCCGGGACTGCGCCGTCCACGATTTCGACGCGATCCGCTGGGTCACCGGCCAAGAGGTCGTCGAGGTGTACGCCACCGGCAGCGTCCAGGGTGACCCGCTGTTCGCCGAGTACGGCGACGTCGACACCGCGGCCGTCACCGTGCGGTTCGACGGGGGCGCCCTCGGCGTGGTCTCCGCTGCCCGGTACAACGGGCGCGGGTACGACTGCCGGCTCGAGGTGCACGGTTTCGACGACACCATGGTCGCCGGGTGGGACGAAGGCGCGCCGGTCGTCAACGGCGATCCGGGCACCGCGTTCCCGACCGGTCAGGCGCACCACTTCTTCATGGACCGGTTCACCCAGGCCTTCCGGGCCGAGCTCGGCGCGTTCGTCGATGTCGTCGGCGGCGCCCCGATCCGAGGCGCCACCGTCGCCGACGCGGTCGAGGTCGCGTGGATCGCGGAGGCGGCGACCGAATCGCTGCGGCGCGGCGTTCCGGTGTCCATCGACACGGTGAAAAAGGAGGCACAGCAGTGAAACTCGCGGGAGCCCCGATCTCCTGGGGCGTGTGTGAGGTACCGGGCTGGGGCCATCAACTGGAGCCGGAGCGGGTGCTCGCGGAGATGGCGAGTGCCGGTCTGACCGCGACCGAACTCGGGCCGGAGGGCTTCCTGCCCACCGAGACCGCGGATCTGGTCGCGACACTCGATCGGTTCGGTCTGCAGTGTGTGGGCGGTTTCGTGCCCGTGGTGTTGTTCGACGAGACCCACGACCCAGTCGACGATCTCACCGCACCCCTCGATTCTCTGGTGGCCGCCGGGGCGGGCGTGGTGGTGCTCGCGGCGGCCACAGGCGCCGACGGATACGACAGCCGGCCGGAGCTCTCGGATCGGCAGTGGGAGACGCTGCTGACCAACCTGGACCGGCTCGCCGAGGTCGTCGCGGAACGCGGCCTGACGGCGGTGCTCCATCCCCACGTGGGCACGATGGTCGAGAATCGCGCCGAGGTCGATCGCGTTCTCGCCGGCTCGCGTATCCCGCTGTGCCTGGACACCGGTCACCTGCTGATCGGCGGCACGGATCCGCTGCAGCTGGCTCGCCAGGTCCCCGCGCGGATCCAGCACTGCCATCTCAAGGACGTCGACGCCGCCCTGGCGGCACGAGTGCAGTCTGGCGAGCTCACCTACACCGACGCGGTCGCCGCCGGGATGTACGTGCCGCTGGGGCAGGGCGATGTCGACATCGCCGGGATCGTGACGGCGTTGCAGGACAGCGGCTTCGACGGGTGGTACGTGATGGAGCAGGACACCATTCTGGCCGGGGAACCTGACGGTGACGGACCGCTCGCCGACGTCCGTGCCAGCGTGGCCTTCGTGACGGGAGCGGCCGAGGGCGTCTCGGCGTGAGCCTGCGCATCGGCGTTCTCGGCGCATCGAGGATCGCCGAGAACGCGATTGTCGGCCCCGCGCGCGAGCTCGGTCACCGCCTGGTTGCTGTCGCAGCTCGGGACCCGTTGCGGGCGCAGGCTTTCGCCGACCGATTCGGCGTCGAGCGGGTCGTCGCGTCCTATCAGGAGGTGATCGACTATCCCGAGGTCGACGTGATCTACAACCCGCTGGCGAATGCGCTGCACGCGCCGTGGAACCTGGCCGCGGTCGATGCGGGAAAGCCGGTGCTCACCGAGAAGCCGTTCGCCCGAGATCGTGTCGAGGCGGCCCGCGTCGCGGCGGCAGCCGACGCCGCCGGCGTCACGGTCATGGAGGGTTTTCACTACCTGTTCCATCCCGTGATGCACCGGGCGCGCGAGGTGGCCGGTGACGGCACCATCGGTGAGCTCACGCGCCTCGAGGTCGCGATGGGCATGCCCGAGCCGGCAGCCGAGGACCCGCGCTGGTCACTCGACATGGCCGGCGGGGCACTGATGGACCTGGGCTGTTACGCGCTGCACATCTTGCGCCGCTTCGGCTCGCTACGCGTCGTGTCGGCGACGGCGGTCCAGCGCCACCCCCGGTGTGGACGAGCGATTCGACGCCGAATTCGAGTTCGACTCGGGTGCAACGGGACTCACGACCAACTCGATGGTCGACGACGAGTACTCGTTCACCCTCCGGATCATCGGGTCGCGCGGCGAGGTGTTCGTGCACGATTTCATCAACCCCCGCCGCGACGACCGGTTGACCATCACGACCGCCGACGGCGAAACCGTGGAGCACCTGGGCACCCGCGCGTCCTACACCTACCAGCTGGAAGCGTTCGCCGCCCACGTCGAACGCGGTGAAGCGCTCCCGCTGGACGCCGCCGACGCGGTGGCGAACATGGCTCTGATCGACGACACCTACCGGGCGGCGGGCATGGCTCCGCGCTGACCGACGTCGGCGATCCTGGGTCAGTCGCCGACGGACTGCGTCACGCTGGCTGCCCGCCGCTCGTGCCATCGCAGGCGAAGCATCAGGAGGCCGCGGTGCGCTCGCCATCCGGCCGACAGCGGGTCACGCCACGCCGGGACCATCGCCGGCGCTCGAATTCCCTGTCCATGACGACCATTGTGCCGCGGCCAGACGACACAGGCCCGCCGCAGCGAGCGGCGAAACGGTGTCGATCGTGTGAATGTTGACCGACCAGCTTTTGGCAACGCTGAGGTCAGCGCTGTGCGGTACGACTACCTTCTCCCTATGCCCAAGCCGTACGACCCTCGGGAGCTGTTCAGCCACGGCCGTCAGCGCGGCCCGCGTCGGACTCGACGTCTACAGCTGGACCGAGAAGCAGATCGTCGACGCCCTCCGGCACGGCCTCGACGCACTCGACGGAACCGACGCGGCCCCGCCGGCGCAGACAGCCGACATCGACACGGGCACATCGGACGACACCGCGGAGACTGCCCCGGATTCCCTCGGCGGCAAGCTCAGCGATCTGCTGGAACGCGCTCTCGACCAGAACACCCGAGGCAGCCGGATCGAGATCTTCCACCGGCTCCTCGACCAACTGGTCCCTGACGAGGCCCGCATCCTCGGCGCCCTGTCCGACGGGTCGCGGTCGCCTGTCGTCACCGTGTCGGTCTGGGGGCAGTCACGGGCGACATCACGCCCTGTGCTGCAGAACGCGTCACTGATCGGCCGGACTGCCAACGTCGCGCTGCCGGAGATGGTGCCGCAGTACGTCAGTCACCTGCTGTCGCTGGGGCTGGTCGACATCGGGCCGGAGGACCGCGACCTGGAGACGGACTACGAGTTGTTGATGGCCGAGACCGCGGTGCTGGCGGCGATCAAGAACGGCGCCCGTGGGCCCATTCCGGCCAAGGTGGAGCGCTCGACCCTGACCCTGTCCGCGTTGGGCGCCGAGTTCTGGACTGCTGCCACCGGCAATGGCCGGTGATGTGCCGGAGATGACGAGCACGTATCAGGCGATCGCCAGTTGGAGCGAGATCACCACCGATGTCTCCACGTACTGGTGGATCTACCTGTCCATGCCGCTCATCGCCGCGTTCGTGGGCTGGAGCACCAAACTGGTCGCGGTCGAGATGCTGTACCGACCGCTTGATTTCAAGGGTTGGGGGGTCTTCGGCTGGCAGGGGATCGTGCCCCGTCGCGCGGGCAAGGTCGGCTCGACCACCATTCACCTTCTGACCTCGAATCTGCT
>NZ_JAQIIY010000041.1:0-31098 GCF_036946525.1 Mycobacterium kyogaense
CGTCGTGATCGCCGCGGCCAACGACGTCAAGTGCGATATCGCCTCGAACTCGACGTTCGTCTACGCCTACGGGTTCGCCGAGGACATCGACGCCACCCATGCGCTCTACACCAGCCTGGTGCTGCAGATGGTGCGCGCGTCCAAGGACTACATCGCCTCGGGTGCGCACCGCCCGACGCCGACGATCACCGCGCGCATCAACTTCCAGCTGGCGTTCGGGGCGCGGGTGGGGCAGCGGCTGGCCGAGGCGCGCGAACAAGCGCAGCAGGAGGCCACCCGAGGCCCGGAGAGCAACCCGGGGACCGCGATCGCGTTGCGCGACAAGGACCTCGAGCTCAAGGACTACTACCGGCAGTCGTCGCGGGCGCGCGGCACCTGGCGGCCACCAGCGCGACGGCGGGTTACTCGTCGGCGGCGCGCCGCGCGGGTGACCGGGCGGGGCGTCGCGCCCGGCTGGGCGGGGAGACGGAGCTGGCGGGAGCGCGCACGGCGCTGGAGAGGTGAGTCGGGACACCCAGCGCGCGAAAGTCTATGCCGCAGAACAGTTCGTGCGGACGATGTTCGATCGGGCGGCTGAGCGCAACACCCGAGTTGTCGACTTCTTCGGCACGCAGCTGACATTGCCGCCGGAGGCGCGGTTCGCGTCCGTGGAATCCGTGCAGGCCTACGTCGACGATGTGCTGTCACTGCCCGCGGTCCGCGCGGCGTGGCCGGACGCCGGGCGCTGCGGGTGCGTTCCCGCCGCGGGGCCACGGTGGCGCACTTCGAACGGATCGATGATGTCGCCACCATCGCGGTGCCCGACAACGGAAGTCGTTGGGCACTGCGGGAATTGGTGGTGCTGCACGAGATCGCTCACCATCTGTGCGACGTCGAGCCCGCGCACGGCCCGGAGTTCGTCGCGACGTTGCGCGACCTGGCCGCGGCGGTGATGGGTCCCGAGGTGGCCCACGTGCTACAGGTGGTCGGAGCCAGCGAGGGCGTCCGCGGCTGACCGGAACGGGAGTAGGTTCGCAGGCGTGACGGAACCGGATTGGGTGTCTCTCGACGAACTGTTCACCGACCTGCTGCACAGCGAGGACGACGTGCTGCGCGCGGCGCGCGAGGCCGGGGTTGCGGCGGGGATGCCTGCCATCGAGGTGTCCCCGCAGCACGCGCGCCTGCTGTCGCTGTGGGCGCAGGTCGCCCAGGCCCGGCGTGTGCTTGAGATCGGCACGCTCGCGGGCTACAGCACGATCGCGTTGGCGCGGGCCATAGGCGCCGACGGCTCGGTCGTCAGCCTGAATTCGAGGCCGCGCACGCTGAGGTGGCGCGGGCCAACCTGGAACGCGCAGGCGTGGCAGACCGCGTGGAAGTGATCGTCGGCGCGGCGCTGGACACGCTGCCGACACTGACCGACCGGGCGCCGTTCGACCTCGTCTTCATCGACGCCGACAAGGAGAACAACGTCGCCTACGTCGAGTGGGCGATGCGGCTCGGCCGGCCCGGCACCGTGATCATCGTCGACAACATCGCCCGATCCGGCCGAGTGCTCGACCCCCCGACCCGACGACGCCCAGGCCCGCGCCGTGCGGGACATGCTGACGATGATGGGCGAGCACCCGCGGTTGCAGACCGCCGCGATCCAGACGGTCGGCACCAAAGGCTGGGACGGCTTCGCCGTCGCGGTGATGACCTAGCCCCAGCGCGCCTCGTCCATGACGGTGCCACGGTGCATCACCCGATCACCGACGACCCCGTCGTGGTCGGCCTTGTGCATCACGCACCGGTTGTCCCAGATCACCACGTCGTACGGCCGCCACGCATGCCGAAACACGTTGTCCGGCTGGGTCGAATGCGTGAGCAGCTCGTCGATCAACGCGGCCCCCGCATCCGGCGCCATCCCGCTCACCGCGCGGCAGCGCTCCCGCGTCGACAGGTACAGCGCGGTCCGGCCCGTCAACGGGTGACGCAACGCCAGCGGGTGCCGCGCCTCCGTCTCGGCGTCCTCGTCGAGATCCAGACCCGTGACGACGTGGGTGACCACCCGGCTGCGGATCTGCGCCTGCAGCTGGCGCGGCAGCGTCGCGTACGCGGTGTACTGGTTGGTGAACAGCGTCTGCCCACCGCGCTCGGGGACCGTCACCGCGCGCAACGCCGTGTAGGCGGGCGGGGTGCGCAGGTAGCTGGTGTCGACGTGGAACGACGAGCGCGGCGGACGAGTGCGCCCGACGTTCGTGATGACATTGAGCGCCGGGGCCGCCGGCACCGGCGTCTCACCGGTCGTGAACGCCAGCGTGCCGAAGCTCTCGAGGAACTGGGTGAAGGCATCGTCGTCGACATGCTGATCGGGCAGCACCAACACACCGTGCACGGCCAGCAGTGCCCGCAGATGCGAGACCATCGTGGGGTTCAACCGCCCCACCGTCACCCCGCGCACCTGCGCGCCGACCGGATCGCGGGTGCTCACTTCGAGACTCATGCCGCCGCGATCCTCGCCTCGCCGCACAACGTGTCGAACAGGTCGAGCACCGAATAGCCCTGTGCAGCGGCCATCTTCGCGATCACGCTCGACGGCGCGAACGAACAGTACGGACCCGCCTCCAGAAACCACGGCTGCCCGTCGGGGTCGATGCGGAAGTCGAAGAGCCCGTAGTGCCGGCAGCCCAGCGCCGCGAAGCACGTACGCGCCGCGTCGAACACCGCCGCCTCGACCGGATCACCGGGCGCCACGATCCACGCCCGTCCCCCGTCGCCCGCCGTCAACCGCAGCTCGCCGCCGCTGGAGCGGCCCAGCTTGTCCGCAGGCAACCGGATCGGGGCGTCGAGGGCGTACTCCTCCAGCGGCAGACACACCAGCCGACCGTCGATATCGAGTACACCGCAGCGAACTTCGCGTCCGAGGGGGATGAAGGTCTCGGCCAGCACGTCGGCGCTGTGCGCGGCGGCCGCGGCGACGGCGGTGGCCAGCTCGCCGCGCTCGGTCACCAGGGACACCCCGACCGAGTTGTCGGAGCGCGCGGGCTTGACGACGAGCGGCAGCGGCAGGTCCACCTGGTCCGGCCCGGTGACGACCCGCCCCTCGGGCACCGCGACGCCGCGGGCCGCGACGAGGGCGCGGGCGATGGCCTTGTCGGCGGTGTTGGCCATCACTGCGGCGGTGTTGCCGACGAAAGGAAGGCCCAGCACGTCGAGCAGGGCGCGATAAGAGGTCATGCCGGGCAGGCAGAACATCTGCGGCAGCACCACATCGGGCCGCATCTCGGCGAGCCGTGCGATGCCGACTGTCGGTGGCAGCGGCTCCGCGGCGGCCAGGCTGCCGGCATCCAGGGCATCGGGGAACTGCCAGCTGCCGCTGGGCGCGACATATGCGAAGCGTACGTCGTGCCTCGCCGACAGTGCCTCGGCGCTGGCGCGCGCGTACAGTCGCGACAGCTCGGCGTGGAATTCGTCGACGGGCGAACCGACCAGCTGAACGATGGTGCGGCGCATGTCAATCCCCGCCGTTCTCGACGAGCTTGCCGATGTTGAAGTCGATACGGCTCCACCCGCGGCGTTGTCGCAGGTTGCTGACGAGCAGTGCCGGGATCTGCAGGTGGTACACGCACAGGTAGGGGAGCGGATCCCACGCCGCGAAGATCGCGTCGCGGCCGCGGGCGATCACTCGCAGGCGGCGCAGGCGGTCGGGGCCGCGCAGCAACCGCCACAGTTCGTGGTAGATCCAGTAGGTCGGCGTCGAGCCGGGCAGCGGCGTGATCGTCGGATGCCCGTCGGTCAGATAGGCGTGCGCCACGTCGGGATGGTCGTGGAACATCGTGATCGCGCTGTGGGTGCGTGGATTGCATTCGATGGCGTAGGGCCGGCCGTCGGGGCCCTCGATGAAATCGAACGAGATCTGGCCGCTGACACCGGTCGACGCCGCGAAGTGCTCGACCCAGGAACGGATCTGCGGCTTCTCGACGTACCGGTAGTTCAGCTGGACCGCCGACGACTCACAGCAGCCGTACACGGTGACGACGCCGTCGCGAAGCGTCGAGTGCGTGCAGTACTCCTGGCCCTCCACGTACTCCTGCAGAAGCCAGGGATCGCTGGGTGAGATGTCGAGCGAGCGGGCGAATTCGGTGTTGAGATCAGGTGTCTCGCGACGCAGTCGGGTCAGGTCGGTGCGGCCGATGGGGTTGTAGGCGAGGCGTTTGAGTACGTAGGACCTGCCCGGTACGTAGTCGAACCGCGAAACCTCGCTCGCGTCGGTGATCAGCTGGGACTCGGGTACCGACAGGCCCAGCGAGGCGCACAGCGTGCTGAAGTCCCGTTTGTCGTCCAGTGTCGCGATCAGCGCGGCCGAGCCGTGCAGCACCTGGCAGCGATCGCCGACGAGTTCCTGTACGGCCGCCTCGGGCACACTGGCCGCCGGGCTGGACACCGGCACGAAGACGTCCACACCCTCACCAATGATGATGTCCGCCAACGCCTGCGGATAGCGCGGATCGGTCGGCTCGGGGGTGCAGTGGAAGGCGTCGACCGCGCGGGAGAAGCGATGTCCGGTGAGGCGGTACTTGGCCGACTCGGCGAGCACCACCCGGTGCCCGGCCAGATGGAACGCCCGCGCCAGGTGCAGGGCCTTGGTCATCTTGCCGCCGCTGACGAGCACCGTGCGCCGGGTGTCGGCGGTGCGGGTCGTCGGGCGGGGAGCGCGGCGGGCCAGCGCGCCGGCGGTGATCGCGAGGTCGACGGGCAGGGTGGCGGCCAGTCCGGCGAGGACGGAGAGGGTGCGGGCGGCGTCGCGTGGTCGGGCGTGACGCCGCACCGCACCCGCCGGGGCGGCCCGGTCTGTGGGGTGCGCGGCAAGGGTCATTACTGCATCACCATCAGGGAAGGGGGCGGATCAGGGTGAGCCCGTCGCGCACGGGGATCAGCACCTGCTCGGTCCGCGGGTCGGCGGTCAGCGCCCGATTGAATTCGGCGATGGCCGAACCGTTCTCGGTGGTCGTGTCGGTCCACGGTTGGCCCTGCATCAACGTGTTGTCGACGGCGATCACCGCGTCGGGAGCCAGCAGCGAGGAGTCCAGCAGCAGGTCGAGATACCCCTGGTAGCCGCCCTTGTCCGCGTCGATGAACACGAAGTCGAACGATTCCTCTCCGGCGGTAGCCAGTCGGCGCACCGTGTCGAGCGCCGGGCCGAGCTCGATGCGGATTCGGTGTCCGACGTCGGACCGGTCGAACCCCGCACGCGCCACTGCGGCTGCCTCGGCGTCGATCTCGCACGCCACCACGGTGCCGACATCGGGCAGCGCCTCGGCCATCGCCAACGCGGAGTACCCGGTGAACATGCCGATCTCGAGAACCCGCACCGCCGAGGACATCCGGACCAGGAACTTCAGCAGCTGACCCTCGACGTGGCCGGAGAGCATTTCCTGCTCCAGGCCGTCGCGCCACGGCTGGGCGCGTGTGGCGCGGGCCAGCTCGGCCAGCGCCGGTGACTCCCCGCTGGTGGCTGCGGCCACGTAGGGGTCCAGTCCGGCCGCCAGGTCACGCACACTCGAAAGACGTTCCAAGACAGCATGATCCACGGTGTCGCTCAACTCCTGGCACAGCTCGGTGAGCTGTGCGGCGAGTATCGAGGTCGGTGTGACCGGCCGGGGTGCGGCGACAGTGTCAGGCATCGACGGTGGCGTAGGTGAAGGCATCGACGCCGTCCCCTCCGCGGTCGAACTCTGCGCATAGCTTCTTGTGCAGCGTGAGCGTGTCGACGAGTTCGTCGACGGTCACGTCGTTGAGGAAGCGGCAGGTGCCGATCGGGTCGGGGACCGCGGCCCGCAGGATGCCGTCGCGCGTGCGCAGGATCGCCGCAGTCGCCGTCTCGAGCAGCTCGGGCGTCAGGTACGGCGAGTCCAGCGACAGCCCGAGCGCGCTCATCGTCGTCAGTACGCGGTCGCGATCACCCGCGGTGAGCAGCCCGCGCCGCTCGGCGAGCGTCACCGACAGCGCCATGTCGATGTTGATGGCGTGACCGTGGAAGAACGGCGTCGGTGGGGTCAGCTCCAGCGTGGGACTCCACGTGTGCCCGAACGCGATGACGCGGTCGAGGTCGATCTCGTGCAGGTTGGGTGCCTCGAGCTCCAGCATCGTGGCGATCGCCTCGTAGGTCAGCCGGTGTGCGACCGCACGAAGCCGCTCGTCGCCGCCGAGGTGGCCGAAGCGTGTGGAGAGCAACTCGGGACCGAAACGTTCCAGCATGTCGAAGATCTCGGCGTTGCCGACCACCGAGATCTTGATCAGCTCGGCCATCCCGTTGCGGATCTGGTCCTCGGGCAGCGTCTTGAGGAAGGAGAAGTCCAGGAACACCTGCCGCGACGCGTGGTAGGCGCCGAGCCGGTTCTTGTGGTGCCCGTGGTTGACCGCGACCTTGATCGACACGCTGGCATCGATCAGGCCGATGAGTGTGGTCGGGATGCGCAGGTAGGGCGTGTTGCGTCGGTAGCTCGCGCACGCGAAACCTGCGACGTCGGTGGTCAATCCGCCGCCGACGACCAGCACGGGCTCGGTGCGCACCAGGCCGAATTCGTCGAACGCGGTGACGATGCGCTCGAACGTCTCCAGGGACTTCGCGGTTTCGTGGATGTGCACGCCGATGACCGTCAGCGCGATGCCGTAGTGGGCGAAGTAGGCGTCGATGCTGTCGCGGTAGAGGTCGTAGACCACCTCGTCGATCACCATCAGGGTGCGGCCGTAGGGCAGGTAGGCCTCGGCCAGCTCGCGATTGGCCACGTCGAAGACGCCGTCGACGTAGGTCAGGTCATACGCGATGCGCTCGTAGCCTTCGACGTGGAAGTTGCGCTCCGAGGCCGTGACTCGGGCGGTGAGGTCGCTCATGGAAAGTGTCCGTTCGGGTGCTCAGGCGGCGGCCAGGGAGACGACGCGGTCGGCGTCGAGCTGGTCGGCGGTGTCGGTGGCGTCGGCGAACTCGGCGCCCGAGGTGTTGGCGTTGGGGAAGGCGATGCAGCGCAGCCCGGCGGCGCGGGCGGCCCGTACGCCGCCGACGTTGTCCTCGATGGCGACGGCGTCGGCGGAGTCGAGACCGAGCCAGTCCAGCGCCAGAACGTAGGCCGCGGGTGCGGGCTTCTTCTCCTCGACGTGGTCGTCGTAGACGATGACGTCGAACGTGGACGCGTCGACCTGGGGATCGAGGGCGGCCAGCAGCGCGTCGACATTGGCTTTGGAAGTCGTGGTGACGAACCCGAGCTTGTGTCCAGCGGCCTTCGCGTGCTCGATGGTCTCGCGGACCCCGGGTCGCAGGATCAGCGTGACCTCACCCAGAAGTTGCTGGAACAGTTGCGATTTGGTGGCGTGCACGGCGGCGGCGTCGACGTCCTCGCCGCGTTCGGCCGCGAAGTCGGCGATGCGCTGAGCGCCGCCGTTGCCGCCGAGCATGCTGCGGTAGTCGTCCTGCGACCAGTTCCAGTCGAGGCCGTGCTGGGCGAACGCGTCGTTGAAGGCCTGGCGCTGCAGCTCGGAGGTGTCGGCGAGTGTGCTGATCGATCCGAAAAGAATGGCGGGCATGGGAATTCCCTTCTCAGAATGAGATTTTCGAGCGTGACTCCTCGGGCGCCGGGTGCTGGACGCGGATCGGAGGAAAAGCTGTCGATTGACCGTTTCTGGATCTACAGTTCATTAGTACACAGGCCAGTCACTAATGAAAACCCCGTTCATCGATTCAGATTCTGACGCGTTGGTGACACACCCAGAAGGGAAGGTGCCACCGTGCCCAGCAGTGAGGACATACCGGTAGAGGACGCGCGGGTGGCCCGGACACGGGCCGATGTCTCGCGCGCGGCGCTGCAGGTGCTGAGGTCCGACGGCTTCGACGAGCTCACCCACGCCCGCGTGGCCGAACGGGCCGGCTACTCGAAGACCACGTTGTACGCGCACTGGCCGTCGCGGCTCGACCTGCTGCGGTTGGCCCTCGACGCGCTCGGCTGCCTGCCGCACCCGCGGCCCACCGGCGACCTGCGCGCCGACCTGGTCGCCGAGCTGACAGCGTTCCGCGGCTCCCTGGCCGATCTGCGGCTGGACCGGGTGTTGTGCGGACTGGCCGACGGAGGAGCGGGTGCCGGCGCTGGACCTTTGCGTGACCGCATCACCGCCGAGGCTCAGCGGGGGCTGCGGGCGCTTCTGGCGCAGCGTTTCGCCGGGGCGCGGCTGGACGCGGCGCTGTCGATGCTCACCGGGGTCGTGGCCTGCCCATCGCTGATGGGCGGCATGGCCCCCGATGACGCCGCGCTGGCCGGCGCGGTGGACATGCTGCTCGGAACGGGTGAAGACTCCGTGCGGTGACGGGCTATCTGGGATATCGGGCGGGCGACGCCGACACCGCGTGGGGCGAGTTCTTCGATTCCCGGATGAGTCCTCTGCCCGGCCATGTCGTCGACGCGCTGCACCACGGTCCCCAGGCGGCCCCGCTGCTGCTCGACTTCGACGGTGTAGCAGAGCTTTTCGACGAGGGGTATCACGCGACGGAGACCGGGTACGGATGGTCGCGCGCGGGCGAAGCGCGCGTGGCGGTCCGCACCGACATGCCCGGGGTGGCCCCGGCGATGTGGGACTGGTGGTTCGGCTGGCACGGCAGCGATGGACGTCGCTACAAGCTGTGGCACCCGCGTGCGCATGTGTCCGCGCGCTGGGCCGACGGTGGCGGTGACGGCAGCTACATCGGGCGGACGTCGCTCGTCGAGGAGTACCTCGGGTCGGCGTTCACCCGGGCGGCGATCCGCTTCGTCGCCCCCGAGGACCTGGGTGTGCCCGTCGATGTGTCGACGGTGATGGTGTGCGCGCGGCTCGGCTCGGCCGATCTTCCGGTCGACATCGGCTGGCTGGTCCATCAGGTGCGGCCGACGGGCAACGGTGCCGAGATGCGGTCACGGTTCTGGCTGGGCGGCCCACATGTGCAGTCCCGGCGCCCGATTCCATTGGCCGGGAGGATCATTCGCCCGATAGCTGGACTGCAACTACCCGATCCGCGCGATCTGCTGGTGCACTGTGCGCAGGAGATGAACCACCTCGCCGGCTTCCTGCCCGCCCTGTACCGCCGATTCAGCTGAGCCGGCGCGGGTACTCCGTGCCGGTGTGGACAGTGAGCAGACGGATTCCCGCGCCAGCCGACTCGGTGTGGCAGCTTCTGGTCGACCTCGACGCCTGGCCGGTGTGGGGACCGACCGTCGCTGGCGCCGAATTGGACCGCGGCGGCTTCGAACTCGGCGCGACCGGCCGGGTGTGGACACCCGTGGGCGTCCCGCTGCCCTTCACCATCACCGAACTCGACCCGGGTCGGACGTGGGCGTGGCGGGTGGCCGGGGTGCCGGCGACCCGCCACGGCGTCGAACCCGCGGCGGGTGGGTGCCGAGCCTGGATGAGTGCACCCGTATGGGCGCCCGCCTACCTCCCGGTGCTCGCTGTGGGTCTGCGTCGGATCGGAGACATGGCGGTTGATTTCGGCGCGGACGGGTAATCATCCCGCCGTCGGGTCACAGCTGCGCGAGGAGAACATCATGATCGGAACAATCATCGGCGCGATCATCGTCGGGTTGATCGTCGGGGTGCTGGCGCGGCTGGTCATGCCGGGCAAGCAGAACATCGGCGTCATCATGACCATCGTGCTGGGTGCACTCGGCTCGTTCCTGGGCTCCTGGGTGACCTACAACGTGGCGGGCTACTCGAACTCCAACGGCGGCTTCGCGATCATCCCGTTCCTGGTCGGCATCATCGTCGCCGTCGTGCTGATCGCGGCCTACCTCGGCATCACCGGCAAGCGCAGCACCGGACCCCGCGTCTAGATGGCAGTCACCGAAACGCGCGAGACCGTCATCGAAGCGTCTCCCGCAGAGATCCTGGATGTGCTCTACGACCTCGAGTCGCTGACCGAATGGTCCTCGACGCACCAGAAAGTCGAGATCCTCGAACGCGACGAGGAGGGCCGGCCGAAACGGTCCCGGCAGGTGGTCAAGATCGTCGGGGTCAGCGACGAGCAGGTGCTCGACTACTCGGTGCATGACGACGGGGTCAGCTGGACGCTGGTCAGTTCCCAGCAGCAGCGTGCACAGGAGGGCCGCTACACGCTGACCCCCGATGGTGACCGCACCCGGGTGATGTTCGAGCTCACCGTCGACCCCACCGTGCCTCTGCCGGGATTCCTGATCAAACGAGGCGCCAAGGGTCTGATGGAGACCGCCACCGACGGACTGCGTAAGAGGGTGCTCGCCGTCAAAGGCGGGTGAAGATTTTTCGGAGCGCCACGACGCACACATCCTGCGCCATCGATCGCGATGGCGTCGGGAGTGCGCCACAATCTCCGCCCCGGCCGGCAGATCGTGATCATGCGCGTGATAGCCGCGACCGAACTGCTTGCGGGAGGGTGGGTGCGGCTTTAGCGTGAGCCGCACCACATGACCCTCACCCCCACAAGGACCCGCATGGACCGCAACGGTGGCGATGTCGTCGTCGAGACGTTGACGGCACTCGGTGTGTCCCACGTCTTCGGGATTCCCGGACAGAACGCGCTCGGGTTGTTCGACGCCATCCGCCGGAGCGGACTGACCTTCGTCAGCTCCCGGGTCGAGAACAACTCGGCGTTCGGCGCCGACGGCTACGCCCGCGCCACCGGGGACGTCGGAGTCCTGTTCCTGTCGACCGGACCTGGGGCCCTGACCGCGCTCGGTGCGCTGCAGGAGGCGTACGCGACCGGGGTGCCCGTGCTGGTGATCGCGAGCCAGGTGCCTCGGGCGGCCATGGGTCTGCGCCGTGGTGCCCTCCACCAACTCGACGATCAGGCGCGCAGCGCGCGCAACGTCACGAAAAGCACTGCAGTGGCCATGAACTCGGCACAGCTGCCGAGTCTGCTGGCGGACGCCTGGTCGCTGGCGCAGTCGGCGCCCGCCGGACCGACGTGGGTCGAGATCCCGCAGGACGTGCTGCTCGACACGGCTGCCGTGCCGCCGGTGAACTCGGTGGTCACCTCCGTCACCACCCGGGCTCCCCGGGAGGACGTGGTCGCAGAGGGTGCGGCGCTGCTGGACGCTGCGCGGCGACCCGTGATCCTCGCCGGGGGAGGGGTCCGCCGCTCGCCGGGCGGCCCGCAGGCTCTGGTCGCTCTCGCCGAACTGCTGGATGCCCCCGTGGTGTCGACCGTCGGCGGCAAGGGTGCGATCGGTTTCGACCACCCCCTGTCCGCCGGCTCGTGGATCGAGGACCGCCACACCACCGACCTGCTGGCCGGTGCCGACGTGCTGCTGGCGGTCGGCACCGCGATGGGCGAGGTGACCAGCAACTACTGGAGCCTGCAGCCGTCGGGCACGATCGTCCACGTCGATGCCGAGGCGCGCGTGCTGGGGGCCAATCACCCGGCGCTGGCCGTGCACGCCGACGCCGCACGAGCCCTGACTGAGATCGCGGAGCGGGTGACACCACGTCGGGCGACGGCGGGCGCCGGCATCGCCGCGGCTCTGCGGGCGGCTGTCGAGGACCGTCTCGCCGGCCAGGATGTGGGTGACGAACTGGCGTTGATGCGTGCCCTCAGATCCGCCACTCCCGCTGCCGCGCAGACATTTTGGGATATGACGATCGCCGCGTACTGGGCGTGGTCGGCGTGGGATCCGCGCGACGGGCAATTCCACTCCGCCCAGGGCGCCGGGGGGTTGGGCTTCGCCTTCCCCGCCGCGCTGGCGGCCGCGATCGGCACCGGGCAGCGGACGCTGGCCGTGTCCGGCGACGGCGGGGCGATGTACTCGATCGCCGAACTGGCCACCGCGCGTCAGCACGATGCGGACGTCACCTGGTTGATCGTCGACGACGGCGGCTACGGAATCCTGCGCGAATACATGACCGAGGAGTTCGGCCAGGCCACTGCCACCGAACTGGCTCGCCCCGACTTCGCCGCGCTCGCAACCAGTTTCGGTGTTCCCGCGCACACGGCCACCCTGGCCGACGTCGGCGACGTCGTGGCCCGCACCTTCGACACCCGCGGCCCCGTCGTCGTCATCCTTCCCGCAACGCTGCGGATGTTCGCAGCCACCTAGGAGGTCACCATGGGCAAGCCGCTCGACATCGCGATCATCGTCGTCTACCTCCTCGCCATGCTGGCATTCGGCTTCTGGGGCAAGACCAGGACCAAGGATTCGGCCGACTTCCTCGTCGCCGGACGGCGTCTGGGCCCCACCCTCTACACGGGCACGATGGCCGCGGTGGTGCTCGGCGGCGCGTCCACCGTCGGTGGCGTCGGCCTCGGCTACAAGTGGGGCCTGTCAGGCATGTGGCTGGTCGTTGCGATCGCCGTCGGACTCCTGGCGCTGAGTCTGCTCTTCGCCGGTCGCATCCAACGGCTCAAGGTGTACACCGTCGCGCAGATGCTGCGGCTGCGCTACGACGTCGATGCGACATCGGCATCCGGCATCGTGATGGCCGCCTACACATTGATGCTGTCGGTGACGTCGACGATCGCCTACGCGACGGTGTTCAACGTGTTGTTCGGAACCGATCGCACGATCTCGGTCCTGATCGGCGGCCTCACCGTGATGCTCTACTCGTCGATCGGCGGCATGTGGTCGATCACGCTGACAGACATGGTGCAGTTCGTCCTCAAGACCATCGGCATCTTCGCCCTGCTGTTGCCGTTCACGCTCAGCAAGGCAGGTGGCTTCGCCGGTATCCGGGAGCGCGCAGGTGACGCGGCATTCGATCTCGGTCACATCGGATTGCCCACCATCATCACGTTTTTCGTGGTCTACAGCTTCGGCATGCTCATCGGCCAGGACATCTGGCAGCGGGTCTTCACCGCCCGCTCGCCGCAGGTCGCGAAGTGGGGCGGCACCACGGCGGCGCTCTACTGCGTGCTGTACGGGATCGCGGGTGCGCTGATCGGTACGGCGGCCTCGACCTTCCTGCCTGACGTGGAAACCTCCGACGACGTGTACGCCCAGATCGCGGAATCCATTCTGCCCGTGGGGATCAGCGGGCTGGTGCTGGCCGCGGCGGTGGCGGCGATGATGTCGACCGCCTCGGGTGCGTTGATCGCCACCGCCACCGTGGCCCGCACCGATGTCACCCCGCTTCTGGCACGGATGGTCGGCCGCCCCGTGACGACCGCCCCCGACGCCGAGCGGGATGTGCACTCCGACCGGCGCTACGTGGTGGCCCTGGGCATCGTGGTGATCGTGATCGCGGCGCTGCTCGACGACGTGGTGGCCGCCCTGACCATCGCCTACGACATCCTGGTCGGCGGTCTGCTGGTCGCCATCCTCGGCGGCTTCCTGTGGCGGCGGGCGACCGGCACCGGCGCGCTGTGGTCCATGGCTGTCGGAACGGTTGTCACGCTGGGCACGATGGCGGTGGTCGGTGACGTGTTGGCCAACGAGCCGATCTACTACGGCCTTGCCGCGAGCCTCGTCGTGTACGTCGTCGCCAGCCTCGCCACCCCGAAGACCTCGCCGGAGGTGCTGGCCGAGTGGGATGCCCGGTTGGCGGGCGACGAGCGGACGGACGCCGCGAAAACGGGTTCGCACTAATTTCGCGAAAGCGCATGCGCAAGCGCTTGCCTTCGTCTTAGGCTCCCGTCCAACCGCGGCGCGTCGGGCGCCGCCCGGGGACGAGGGAGTCCACATGGTCGGCACCGTTGGCAGGCGCAAGGGCGCGACGTTCGCGATCGGATCGGTGCTGATGGCCGGTTCACTGGTGCTGGGCGTGACGGGATGTAGCGGCGGCTCCGGATCGGACAGCGTCAAGGTCGGCCTGATCACCAAGACCGACTCCAACCCCTACTTCGTCAAACTGCGCGAAGCCGCACAGGCGCAGGCCGACAAGGACGGCGCCCAGTTGGTGGCGCTCGCCGGAGCCTTCGACGGCGACAACGAAGGCCAGGTCACCGCGATCGAGAACATGGTCGGCCAGGGCGTCAAAGGCATTCTGATCACGCCGAACTCGTCGACCGGCGTGCTCGACGCGATCAAGCGGGCCCGCGACGCGGGCGTCATCGTCATCGCGCTCGACACCGCCACCGACCCCGAGGACGCCGTCGACGCCACGTTCGCCACCGACAACAAGGCCGCAGGCGTCAGCCAGGGCAAGTGGGTCAAGGCGGCCATCGGCTCCGCCGCCCCGCAGGTCGTGATGCTCGACGGCACCCCAGGCGGCACCGTCGACACGTTCCGCCACGACGGCTTCCTCGAAGGGTTCGGCATCACGAACAACTCGCCGGAGATCGTCGGCCAGGAGAACACCAACGGCGATCAGACCAAGGCGCAGACCGCGATGGAGAACATCCTGCAGCGCGCGCCGCAGATCAACGCGCTCTACACGATCAACGAGCCGGCCGCCGCCGGCGCCTACCAGGCCATCCAGTCGGCCGGCCGGGCCGCGCAGATCACCATCGGCTCGATCGACGGCAGCTGCACCGGTGTGGCCGACGTCAAGGCCGGCAAGATCGGTGCGACGGTGATGCAGTTCCCGGCGAAGATGGCCGAGCTCGGTGTGCAGGCAGTCGTCAAGTTCGCCAAGGACGGCACCAAGCCCAGCGGCTTCAACGACACCGGTTCCGAACTCATCACCGACAAGCCCATGCCGGGCCTGCCGTCGAAGGACACCGCCTGGGGTGAGCAGAACTGCTGGGGCACCGCCGGGTCATGACGAGCGGCGTTGCACCACAGACGAAGCCGTCTCTGTCGAGTCGGCTGAGCGTATCGAACCTCCTGCGTGAACCCCTGCTGGGCCCGCTGGTCGCTCTCGTGCTGGCGATCATCATCTTCAGCGTCATCTCCGACTCGTTCCTCGAGCCGCAGAACGTGTCGCTGATCCTGCAGCAGTCGGTGGTCGTGGGCATCCTGGCGGTCGGGCAGACGCTGATCATCCTGACCTCCGGAATCGACCTGTCGATCGGGGCGGTCGCCGTCTTCGGCACCATCGTGATGGCCCAGAGTGCCGGCGCGAACGGGCCGGTCGTCGCCCTGGGCTCCACGCTGCTGGTGTGCGTGGTGTTCGGCGCGCTCAACGGCGGGCTCGTCACCGCCCTGCGATTGCCTCCGTTCATCGTCACGCTCGGAACGTTCACCGCGATCCAGGCCGCCACCCGGCTGCTGGCCGGCTCGGAGACCTACCGGGTGACGCCGGGTCCGCTGACGTTCCTGGGCACGTCGTTCCGGATCGGGACGTTCTCGACGACGTTCGGTGTCGTCGCGATGCTGCTGGTCTATCTCGTGACGTGGTACGCGCTATCCCAAACCGCTTGGGGCAAGCACGTGTACGCGGTCGGCGGCAACCCGCAGGCATCCGATCTGTCCGGCATCAAGTCCGGCCGGGTGCTGCTGTCGGTGTACGTCACCACGGGCGTGATCGCCGCGATCGCGGCGTGGGCGGCGCTCGGACGCATCCCCAACGCCGACCCGAACGCCTACCAGAACGCCAACCTCGAGACCATCACCGCGGTGGTCATCGGCGGGACCAGCCTGTTCGGCGGTCGCGGTGGCGTGGGCGGCACCCTGGTCGGCACGCTGATCGTCGGCGTGCTGCGCAACGGGCTCACCCAGGCCGGCGTCGACAACCTCTATCAGAACATCGCCACCGGAGTCCTGGTGATCGTCGCGGTGGCTCTGGATCAGTTCACCCGCAGGAGGTCACGGTGACCACCACGACGAACCCAGCTCTGGAAGCGCACGGCCTGGTCAAGAAGTACGGGAACGTGACCGCGATCAACGGCGCCGATTTCGAGCTGCGCGCCGGGGAGGTGCTCGCCGTCATCGGCGACAACGGTGCGGGCAAGAGCAGTCTGATCAAAGCGCTTGCGGGCGCTGTGATTCCGGACTCCGGTCAGATCCTGATGAACGGCCAACCGGTGTCGTTCAAGAACACCCGCGACGCGCGGGCGGCTGGGATCGAAACGGTGTACCAGGACCTCGCGGTGGTGCCGGCCCTCGACATCGCCTC
Source organism: Mycobacterium kyogaense (assembly GCF_036946525.1). Lineage (GTDB taxonomy): Bacteria > Actinomycetota > Actinomycetes > Mycobacteriales > Mycobacteriaceae > Mycobacterium > Mycobacterium kyogaense_A. The sequence goes on from NZ_JAQIIY010000041.1 coordinate 15,943, forward strand.
CAACCTGTACCTCGGCCGAGAGGTCCGGCGAAAAGGCATCGCGGGCAGCGTCTTCCGTCGCCTCGACATGCCGCGGATGCGACAGGACGCCTCCCAGCACCTGTCCGATCTGAAGATCGGTATCAAGGCGGTCAGCCAGGCCGTCGAGACGCTGTCCGGCGGGCAGCGCCAAGGTGTCGCGGTGGCCCGTGCGGCGGCTTTCGGACGCGGTGTGATCATCATGGACGAGCCGACCGCCGCGCTCGGTGTGCGGGAGTCGGGTCAGGTGATCGACCTGATCAAATCCATTCGGGACCGCGGTATTCCGGTGGTGCTCATCAGCCACGACATGCCGCACGTCTTCGAAGTGGCCGACCGTATCCACATCCACCGGCTGGGCCAGCGCGCCGGTGTCGTCGACCCGAAACAGCGGTCGATGTCCGAGGTGGTGGCATTGATGACCGGCGCGGAGGAGCCGACCGATGAGGAACGCGCCGGCCTCTGAACCGCGGGGGGTCTTCGTCGGCCTGGCGACCCTCGACGTCATCCACCGCATCGCCGAGCCACCCGCAGTGAACCAGAAGATCACCGCGGCAGCGCAATTCGTCGCAGCTGGCGGGCCTGCCGCCAATGCGGCGGTGACGTTCGCCGCGCTCGGCGGTGACGCGGTGCTCGTCACCGCGCTGGGCACCGACCCGGTGGCCGACCTCGTCCGCAGCGACCTGGTGGCACACGGTGTCGAGGTGATCGACGCGGCGGCCGGCACGGTACGGCCCGTTCCGGTGTCCAGTGTGTCGGTCGTGGACGCGACCGGAGACCGGTCGGTGGTCTCGCTGGACGCCGTGGCCTCCGATGCCGCCGCACCGGCTGCCCTCGGCGACCTCGTCGCCGGTGCCGACGTCGTCCTCGTCGACGGGCACCACCCCGTCATCGGGGTGGCCGCGGCCCGCTCGGCCGCCGCGGCGCAGGTGCCGTGCGTCGTCGACGCGGGCCGCTGGAAACCGGTGATGGGTGATCTCGTCGCGCACGCGCCGGACATGGTGTGCTCCGGCGACTTTCGTACCCCCGGTGCCGACAGCGCCGAGGCGACCGCCGCCGCGCTCCTCGGCGACGGTGTGCCCACCGTCGTGATCACCGGCGGTGCGGCGCCGGTGCGGTGGTGGTCGAACGGCGAATCCGGCAGTGTCACCGTGCCTGCCGTCGAGGTGCGCGACACCCTGGGTGCCGGAGACGCATTCCACGGCGCATACTGCTACTTCGGTGCGGCCGGTGCAGTCCGCCTGACCGAGCGCATCGAGGCCGCGGCGCGGATCGCCGCGCTGCGGTGCTCGGTGATCGGACCGCGGGCCTGGCTGGCCGAACTCCCTCACGATCGAAGGCGGCAACGGTGACCATCGAGCAGGACGTCGACAGTGCCACCCTCGAGCAGCTGATCGGCTGGGCGCGGGCGCTGGTCACGCCCGGCACGCGGCGCATCCTCGGGCTCACCGGCGCGCCGGGAGCCGGAAAGTCCACCGTTGCAGAACAACTCGTCGACGCGCTCGGACCGGCCGATGCGGTGCTCGTGCCGATGGACGGCTTCCACCTGGCCAACGAGGTGCTGCTCGACCTGGGCCGGCGGGACCGCAAGGGCGCGCACGACACCTTCGACGACGACGGGTACGCGCGGCTGCTCGCCGCGCTGCGTTCGCAGCGCGACGGCGACGCGGTCATCTATGCCCCGCGGTTCCGGCGCGAGATCGAGGAACCGATCGGCTCGTCGATCCCGGTGCACGCATCGATCCCACTGGTGGTCACCGAGGGCAACTACCTGCTGCTGGACTCCGGTGCGTGGCCGGCCGCGCGCGCCTGCGTCGACGAGGTGTGGTTCCTGTCCCCCGACACCGGGATTCGGCATGAGCGGCTGGTTCGCCGGCACGAGGCGTTCGGGAAATCGCCGGAGGAAGCGGAGTTCTGGGCGTTGGGGTCCGACGAACGCAACGCGCAGCTGATCGAGTCGACAGCGGCGCGGGCCGATCGCGTTCTGCGGTTGCCATGACCACGATGGGCGATGTCGCGCGCATGGCCGGGGTCTCCGCGTCCACGGTCTCGCACGTGATCAACGGCACCCGCCGGGTGGACACCCGCACCCGCCTGCGGGTCGAGACGGCGATCGCCGAGACCGGCTACCGGCGCAACGGCGTGGCGCGCTCGCTGGCGGCCGGGCGCACCCACACTGTCGGACTGTCGATCTCGGCGTTGACCAACCCGTACTTCGGCAACCTCGTACACGCGGTCGAGACAGCGCTCTCGGAAGCAGGTTACGTCCTGATCGTCGGCGATTCCCACGACAACGCGGAATCCGAGAAGCGGGTCACCGACTCCCTGCTGGACCGGCAGGCCGACGGGATGATCGTCGCGCCCGCGGCCGGCTCGGAACGCACGACGCTGCCGGCGATCGTGCGCACTGGCACGCCGCTGGTTCTCATCGACCGCGCCGTCGACATCGACTGCGATCAGGTCGGGCCCGAGAACGTCGAGTCAGCGCGCACCCTCACCGAGCACCTGATCGAGCACGGGCACCGCCGCGTCGCCGTGGTGCGCGGTATCGCCGGAATCTCCTCGACCGTCGAGAGATTCGACGGGTACGCCGCCGCGCTGGCCGCGCACGGAATCCCCCTCGACCCCGCCCTGGTGATCGACGGTGAGTCGAGCACCGACGTCGCCGAGCGCGAGGTGCGGGCCGCGATGGGCGTCCAGAACCGGCCCACCGCTCTGGTCTCGATGAACAACGCGATGACCATCGGCGCGCTCAAGGCGCTGCGCAGCCTCGACCTGTCGATACCGTCCGACGTGGCGTTCGCCTGCTACGACGATTTCGAGTGGTCGGACCTGTTCGAGCCGAAGCTGACCGCCGCGGCGCAGGACGTCGAGACCATCGGCGCCACCGCGGCGCGACTGCTGCTGCGGCGGGTGCGCGAACCCGACGGTGCGGCACAACGCATTCAGGTGCCGACGGCGGTCCATCGCCGCAACTCGTGCGGGTGCCGGGGTTAGCGGGAGGCGACCGCCATCCGCGCGGCGAGCGCCACGTACGTCGCGGCGAACGTCTTGCGCAGCCCCCTCACGACGCGGGGCCGGCTGATCACGTGGCTGCGCACCGCCGCGGCGAACACGCCATAGGCCGCGAACACCACCAGGGTCATCGCCATGAACACCGCTGACAGCACCAGCATCTCGCCGACGACGGAACCGGCTGCGGGGTTGACGAACTGCGGCAGGAAGGCGAAGAAGAACAGCGTCAGCTTCGGGTTGAGCGTGTTGACCGCGATCGCGGTGCCGATGATGCGCCACGATCCCGGCGGGGCGGCGGGCGCGTCGACGGCCACCAGGTCCGAGTCGTCGCGCCAGGTGACCCACGCGAGGTACAGCAGATAGGCCACCCCGAGGTACTTCACGGTCTGGAACGCGATGGCGCTGCTGTGCATGATCGCCGCGAGCCCGCTGACCGCGGCCAGCATGTGCGGGACGATGCCGAGCGTGCATCCGACCGCGGCCAGCAGCGAGGCGCGTGTGCCGTGTGAGAGGCCACTGGCCACGGTATAGAGCGCACCGGTGCCCGGCGTGACCACCACGACCAGGCTGGTCAGCAGGAAGGCCAGAGTCATCGAGCCGACACCCGCCTAGTTGCAGACCGCGCCGGTGGCCGCCGAGCCGACAAGCTTGGTGTACTTGGCCAGCACGCCGGTGGTGTAGCGCGGGGGCAGCGGCTCGAAACCGACCTTGCGCGAGGCCAATTCGTCCTCGTCGACCAGCAGGTCCAGTGTTCCGTTGGCGACGTCGAGGCGGATCCGGTCACCGTCGCGGACGAACGCGATGGGCCCGCCGTCGACGGCCTCCGGCGCGATGTGCCCGACACACAGTCCGGTCGTTCCGCCGGAGAACCGGCCGTCGGTCATCAACAGCACGTCCTTGCCCAGCCCGGCGCCCTTGATCGCGCCCGTGATGGCAAGCATCTCGCGCATGCCCGGCCCGCCCTTGGGCCCTTCGTAGCGGATGACGACGACATCGCCGTGGGTGATGGTGCCGTCCTCCAGCGCATCCAGGGCTGCGCGTTCACGCTCGAAAACCCTTGCGGTGCCCTCGAACACGTCGGAATCGAAGCCCGCAGACTTGACCACCGCACCCTCGGGCGCCAGCGAGCCGTGCAGGATCGTGATGCCGCCGGTCGGGTGGATCGGATTGTTCATCGCCCGCAACACCTTGCCGTCGGGGTCGGGCGGCTCGATGTGAGCCAAGTTCTCGGCCATCGTCTGGCCCGTCACGGTGAGGCAGTCCCCGTGCAGCAGACCGGCATCAAGCAGCGCCTTCATCACCACAGGCACGCCGCCGATCTCGTCGACGTGCTTCATCACGTGCCTACCGAAGGGCTTCACGTCAGCCAGGTGAGGAACCTTGTTGCCGACCCGGGTGAAATCAGCCAGTGTCAGCTCCACCTCGGCCTCGCGGGCAATGGCCAGCAGGTGCAGCACCGCATTGGTCGAGCCGCCGAATGCCATCACCACGGCGATGGCGTTCTCGAACGCCTCCTTGGTCAGGATGTCGCGCGCGGTGATCCCACGGCGCAGCAACTCGACGACGGCCTCGCCGGATTTGGCCGCGTACTCGTCGCGGCGCGAGTCGATCGCGACCGGAGATGCGCTGCCGGGCAACGAGAGTCCCAGTGCCTCGGCGGCCGAGGCCATCGTGTTGGCGGTGTACATCCCGCCGCAGGCGCCCTCGCCCGGACAGATGGCGCGTTCGATGATGTCGACGTCCTCACGCGACATCAGCCCGCGTGCGCACGCACCGACCGCCTCGAAGGCGTCGATGATGGTGACTTCCTTCTCCGTGCCGTCGGTGAGCCGGGCGGTGCCGGGCATGATCGATCCGTTGTAGAGGAAGACGCTGGCCAGATCGAGGCGGGCCGCCGCCATCAGCATCCCGGGGATCGACTTGTCGCAACCGGCCAGCAGCACCGAACCGTCCATGCGCTCGGCCTGCATGACGGTCTCGACGCTGTCGGCGATCACCTCGCGCGAGACCAGCGAGAAGTGCATTCCTTCGTGGCCCATCGAGATGCCGTCGGAGACGGAGATGGTGCCGAACTCCAGCGGGTACCCGCCGCCGGCGTGCACCCCGCTCTTGACCGCCTGCGCCAGCCGCTGCAGCGACATGTTGCACGGGGTGATCTCGTTCCAGGACGAGCCGACCCCGATCTGAGGCTTGGCCCAGTCGTCGTCGCCCATGCCGACCGCTCGCAGCATCCCGCGGGCGGCCGTCTTCTCCAGCCCGTCGGTGACGTCGCGCGAGCGGGGCTTGATGTCTGGGGTCTGTGAGGGCATGTCGACGATTATGCGCCTGGCGTTTCACCCGGCCAAACCAATATGGATACCCCCGTGGGGTACGAGTAAGGTGGCGGCATGTCGAAGGTCTGCGGTGTGCTCGCAGCGCTGGCTGCGGCCGCCGCGCTGACCGGCTGCGGTGGGCCCGCTGCGGAGCCGGCGGCGTCGTCGACGTCGGACGCCCCCGTCATCACCGGCGAGCCCGCCGGTTTCAACGACGCCGACGTGATGTTCGCCGATGAAATGGTCGACCGGCACCGGACCGCGGTGGCGCTCGCGGACGCGGTTCCCCAACGCTCCACCAACGCCGACGTGATCGATCTGGCCCAGCGCATCGGCGCGCAGCAGCAGGCCGAGATCAATGCCCTGAACGTCTTCCTCGTGCAGTGGGACAAGCGGCCGAAGATGGGCGACGGCCCGGTCCCGCCGGAAGTGGCGCAGTTGCAGACGTTGCAGGGTCCCGCGTTCGATCGCCGGTGGTTGCAGTCGATGATCGACCAGCACCGGGGGTCGATCGCACTGGCCCAGGAAGAGATCAGCGGCGGGAAGAACGTCGACGTGATGGCGATGGCGAAGACGATGGTGTCGACGCAGACGGCAGAACTCAACCAGATGACCACGATGCTGGAGGGCAGCCCGTGAGCAATGACAGCAACGCCGGGGACACCGATGCGCACGGATACTCGGCGCAGAAGGAGAACTACGCGAAGCGGCTGCGCCGGATCGAGGGCCAGGTCCGCGGGATCGCCAAGATGATCGACGAGGACAAGTACTGCATCGACATCCTCACTCAGATCAGCGCCGTCAACAGCGCCCTGCAGTCGGTGGCGCTGGGCCTGCTCGACGAGCACCTGGGTCACTGCGTCTCGCACGCCGTGGCCGCCGGGGGCGAGGAGGCCGACGCGAAGCTGGCCGAGGCTTCCGCCGCGATCGCGCGGCTGGTGCGCTCCTAGCCGGGCGGCTCGTAGGGCTGGTACCACCACCAATTCGCGCGTTCCCCGGTCGGACCGGGACACGGTGCGACGTCGGGCGGTGGTTGGGTCGGTGGTCGTGCCAGCGACGCGGAGGTCAACGCTCGACCAGCGGCGTCGGTGACGATGAGCTGGCCGGCGGGTCCGGTGATCGTGATCAGACCGCGGTGATGGGCCCGGTGGTGATACGGGCAGACCAGGGCGAGGTTCCACAGCTCGGTGGGGCCGCCGTCCTCCCAGTGCACCAGGTGATGGGCATGCAGTGCCCGGGTGGCCCCGCATCCGGGCACCACACAGCAGCGATCACGATGCTCCAGCGCGCGGCGTAGCCGCCGGTTGACCGTGCGCGTCGAACGCCCGGCCCCGATCACCCGCCCGTCGCGGTCAAACCACACCTCGCAGGTGGCATCACAGGCCAGGTACCGGCGATCAGCGTCAGAGAGCATCGGGCCCAGGTGCAGGGCCGCGACCCGGCTGGCTACGTCAACGTGTACGACGACGGTGGTGCGTTGCCCGTGCGGACGCGCCGCCGCTTCGGCGTCCCAGCTCGCGTCGACCAGCCGCAGGAATGCCGAGGCGTTGCCGGGCATCGACGCCCGGCCATCAGGGTCGGCGGCTTTCCAGTCGGCGATCAGCGCGTCGCGGTGCGATGCCAGCGCAGCGTCGAAGGCGGCGGCCTCGACATGCGGTAACGCGATGTGCCAGTACGTGTACTGCTCGTCCGAGGTCGAGGTGATCGACACCTGCGGGCCCGGATCGACGAGGCCCTTGCTGTCCTCGTCCTCGGGCTGCGGTTCCGTGGGTTTGGGTTGCATCTTCAATGCGGTCCGCAGCTGCGACACCGTCGCGCTCTGGGCCATGGTCGCGAAATGCGCGTCCGAGCCAGGCAGGCCGCGCTCGGCGATCACCCCGACCTGGTCGACGGAGAAGCGGCCCTCCCGCAACCCCTCGATGCACTGCGGGAATTCGTCGAAGCGGTGGGCGATCGCGGCAACGGTCTGCGCTCGCGATGGCGACACCCCGGCCTTCCACGCCAGCCACCCTGCGGTCGAGCGGGCTCCGGCCGCGGCCCACAGCTCGTCGCGATCGATCTCGGCAGCGATCTCCACGATCCGCGCATCGATCGCATTGCGCTGCCCCGTCAGCTCCGCCAATTCCTCATGCAGCACCGACAACCGCTCATCGATGGCGAGAGAACTGACTGGCGACATGCCCCCAATCTGCCGACCACCGCCGACATCCAGCCCCTCACCAACAGCGCGACCACCGCGGCCTGGGGATGAATTCGGCTCTGGGGATCACTACGTCGGCGGCACGTCCTCCGGCCGTTCGACGGCGATGTCGGTGCCGCGCTGACGCAGCCTGCGGTGTTCGACGAAGAGCCAGCCCACGCCGGCCACCAGCCCGGTCACTGCGACCACCGCAGCCACCAGTGCCAATCCGCTTCGACCGACGGCGAACCCGCAGAGCGAGAGCGCGAACGCGATCAATCCGACCGCGATCATCGTGTGACCTGGCCAATTGGCCGCATCCTTCAGTGTTTCGCCGGCCACCGGACCCAACGGCGCGGCCCGGTCGGGCGATGCGTGCTTGTCGTGTGTGTCCATAGTCGTGAGTCGTTGTGGGAGAGGGTTTTCCGAACGTCGTTGGGGTGTGGTTTCGCTCACTTACGCGAAAGCCACTGGTGGAGACGCTGGTAGATGTCCGGATGGTTGAGCAGATCGAAGTGGTGAAGACCGGTCAGCACCAGCCCGGCGTCGTCCTCAAAGGGCAGGCGGCGCTTGCGCCCGCGGCCCGATGCGCTGGCCGGCCGCACCAGGTGATCGCCGACCACCATGCCGAGCGCGGTCGGTGCCGCCGAGGTCGCGACGAAGTGGTAGCGGGCCTGTGGGAGGAACGGCACCTCCCGGCACCGGTCCCGCAGGAACTCGTCGGGGTCAGCATCGGCCCAGTCGTCGTCGAGGACGGAGCCGAACCGCAGGTCTTTGATGCCGTCGCTGCGCAGGTTGAGCAGCTCTGCAATCGCCCGTGTCTCACGCAGCCGGATCATCAACCAGCTCGCGGCGTTGACGCCTTTTTCCAGGTCAGCGCCCATATGTGGGGAGCCCAGACACACCACCTGGCGGGTGGCCCGACACCAGCGGCGATTGCGCTCGTTGGCATAGTGGCAGGCCGAGCGGGCCACGAGCCCGCCCATCGAATGGCCGATCAGCGCGATGCGGCTGACCGGAACAGGCCACACCTCCAGGAGTCGGGTCAGCAGGTCGTCGAGCGCCCGTCCGTTGGTCGAGATGTGCAGACCGGTGTTGTAGCGGATCGTGATCGGCGTGTAGCCCAGCTCGTCGTGTAGGCGTTCGCCGTACCAGGTCGAGGGGGCGCCCGTCGTCGGGCGCGGCGGACGGCGCCACGACGACTCCGTCTGGCAGAGGCCGTGGACGAAGATCGCGAGCTTGTCGGTGGGTTCCGGGAACGCGTCGGTGATCGCGCCGGGGGTCAACGCCACCGCTCGTCCGTCCACGCGGATCGCCATCGGTGCGGCGAACTCGTTGCCACGCTCGGACAACTCGTCGCCGTAGATGCCGTTGAGCGCGGCGATGGCCTCGGCGACACCCCGGCGCTCGTCGAGCGGCTGGTCGTCGTCGAAGGCCAGCCCTGCTGCGGCGAGCTCGGCGACTTTCGGGGGGACCCGCGTGCCCGTCACGTCCAGCGCGTCGTAGACCGCTCCGGCAATCGCGTCGTGCACGATCTCCACCGGCCGTGCCGCAGGTCCGATCGAGCTGAACACGCGGCCTGCGATGCCGGTGTGCACGCCGCGGACCAGCGTGTTCAGCACAGTCAGGCCCTCAGCCGCCACCTCGCCGAGGGACTGCATGTCTGTGGTGCGCATGCCGGCGCCCCCTTCGGTGAACAGTTGTACTTACTCCAGGGTAAGGTGCGGACGCCGACGAGGCAACGTTGTCAGTCGCCCAGGGCGTCCTCGATGCGCGCCACCTTGGCGGTGAGCTGCCCGGTGTAGCCCGGCCGGATGTCGGCCTTGAGGACCAGGCTGACGCGCGGGGAGACCGCGGCGACTGCGTCGACGGCACGTTTGACCACCGCCATCACCTCGTCCCACTCGCCCTCGATGTTGGTGAACATGGCGTTGGTCTCGTTGGGCAGACCCGAGGCGCGTACCACCCGCACTGCTTCGGCGACCGCGTCGCCCACTCCGCCTGTTTCGTCCCCAGCGATGGGGCTGATGCTGAACGCGACGATCATCGGTCGAGCCTACGGTCCCGCCCGCGTAACGCTCGGTGCCGCGGCGACGATCATCAGTGCAGGTCAGGGCCACCACGATGGAGGCTGCCCGGGGTACGTCAGCCCGCTGGCCAGGAGAATCGCTCTCAGCGCTGTGCCACACTGGGTGCAGTCGCGGGACTTGGAGGTACTTGCATGCGGCAGGCAAACAGGAGTCGGTTGATCGCCATGTTGTCGGCGATGACCGTGGTCGCAGGCATGGTGCTCAGCACCCCGTCGGCACTCGCGCAGCCCGACGTGGCGCCCCCGCCGGCACCGGTGAATCCGTTCTTGCCGCCGCCTCCGCCCGATCCGCTGGCGTTCCCGAACCCGTTCGCGCCGCCGCCGGCCGCACCCGCGGTGACGCCCAGTGCGGCCGATCCGTTCGCCGTGATCCCCGGTGATCCCGCGCCCATTCCGGAGGGCACACCCGCCGGCCAGAACCCGACGCCGTTCGTCGGTCAGCCGCCGTTCGTGCCGCCGTCGTTCAACCCCACCAACGGGTCGATCGCGGGCGCGGCCAAGCCGATCTACATCAACTTCCAGCGGCCCATCGCCAACCGGCAGATGGCGCAGGACGCGGTGCACATCTCGTCGGTGCCGCCGGTGCCGGGCCGTTTCTACTGGACCAGTGACACGCAGCTGCGCTGGCGCCCGCAGGACTTCTGGCCGGCCGGCACCGTCGTGAACATCGACGCCGCGGGCACCAAGTCCAGCTTCACGGTGCCCGAGCAGCTGGTCGCGACGGTCGACGACTCCACGCACACGATGACCATCGTGCGTAACGGCAAGGTGGAGAAGACGTTCCCGGTGTCGATGGGCAAGCCCGACGGCAAGCACGAGACCAAGAACGGCACCTACTACGTGCTGGAGAAGTTCGCCGACATCGTCATGGACTCCTCGACTTACGGGGTGCCGGTCGATTCGGCCGAGGGCTACAAGCTCAAGGTGCAGGACGCCGTTCGCATCGACAACAGCGGCATCTTCGTCCACAGCGCGCCGTGGTCCGTGGGTGACCAAGGGAAACGCAACGTCAGCCACGGCTGTATCAACCTCAGCCCCGCGAATGCCCAGTGGTTCTACGACAACTTCGGCAGCGGTGATCCCGTCGTGGTGAAGAACTCGACGGGTCTCTACAACCAGCCCGACGGCGCGTCCGATTGGCAGATGTTCTGACGAACTGAGCTGGTCCGGCCGCTCGCGGTCACCCTCGTGCCACGATGGGGTGAGGCGAAGGGTGGGCGCGGATGCCCGGTGACGGCAAGGCGGTGGTCCGCACCGTCGGCGTGCTCGCGCTGACGCTGTTCGCCATCGCCGCGCTGCGCGGCATCCTCCCCGGTGCGCCGCCCCCGACGCCCGGCGACGATCCCGACGGGCAGGGTTCCCAGGTCGCCGTCGTGATCATGCTGGCGGTGTCGATGACCGCGCTGGCCGTGTCGGTGCTCGCGCGAGCCCGCGCACCTCGCCCCCACCCCGCCTCCAGCGAGCCGCCGCGCCGCGACGTGGGTGGCGGCAGCGCCATCTCGTGGCGGCTCGTGGTGATCGCGGCAGCCGTGCTGCTGGCCTGGCTCCTGATCGTCCTGCTGCTGATGCGGTGGACGTCGACGCTGGGTCCACCGGACCCTGCAGCGGCGGCGCCTCCCGCGTCCGCTCCCGACACCGCGGGCGACGGTGCCGGCGCCGGCCCCGACCGCGGGCCCGCCGGGAGCGTGTTCGATCTGCTGATGGGCACGGCCGTCGCTCTGGTCGTGCTGTCCGTGCTGGCGACGGTGTTCACGCGTCGGCGCCCGACCGCCCCGGCATCGACCGCCATCGACGCGCCCACGACGAACCCTTCGCCACCGCCGGCCCCGGACCTGGCCCGGGCGGCCGAGCGCGGACTCGCGGAGGTCGGTGACCGCAGCCGGGATCCTCGGGAGGCGATCATCGCCTGCTACGTCGCGATGGAGCAGGAGCTGGAGAAATCGCCGGGCACCGTGCCGCAGGCCTCGGACACACCGGCCGAGGTCCTCGCCCGCGCCGTCGCTCGCCGCGCCGTGCATGCAGGCAGCGCCGCGCAGCTCGTGGACCTGTTCGAGGAGGCGCGCTTCTCCCCCCACGTGATGAACGAGGGACACCGCGCCGACGCCGTGCGTGCGTTGCAGGTGGTGCAGCGCGAGTTGCAGGGCGCCTCATGACCCGGGTAGTCGCGGCCGCGGTGGCGTTGATCGTCGCGGTGGAGGTCTGCGCGTTCGCGCTCGCCGACCGCGACGTGGTGATCGCCGTGACCGGCGCCGCGTTGGTGGCGGCACTGTTGTGGATCCGCTGGCACCTCACCCGGCGCACCGACGCCGAGCTCGCGACCACCGCCGATACCGCCGCGATCTCGTTGCAGCGCTGGCACTCTCGCACCGAGACGCTGATCTCGTGGGCCGACTCGTCGCGGGCCGACTGGGACCGCCGACTACGACCCATGCTGGCACGACAGTTCGAGCTCGCGGCGGGCAACCGCACGCGCAAGGATGCTGACAGCATCGATGTGACCGGGCGGATGCTGTTCGGCGAGCGGCTCTGGCCATGGGTGGACCCGAACAACATCTCGCGCACCGGCGCGGCCGAGCCGGGGCCCGGGCGTGCCGTCCTCGACGAGATCCTGCAGCGGTTGGCCCGATTGTGAACGCGCCGTTGGCCACCACGACGGCGGCATGCGAGGCCGTGCTCGACGAGATCGGGCGGGCGGTCGTCGGCAAGCGGGAGGCGCTGACCCTGATCCTCATCACGGTGCTCGCGCGCGGCCACGTGCTCGTCGAGGACCTGCCGGGTCTGGGAAAGACGTTGATCGCCAAGTCTTTTGCAGCGGCACTCGGGCTGCGCTTCACCCGCGTCCAGTTCACGCCGGACCTGCTCCCCGCGGACCTGCTGGGTTCGACGATCTACGACATGCAGTCCGGCCGATTCGAGTTCCGGGGTGGCCCCGTCTTCACCAATCTCCTGCTGGGCGACGAGATCAACCGGACGCCGCCCAAGACGCAGGCGGCGCTGCTGGAGGCGATGGCCGAACGTCAGGTGAGCATCGACGGAGTCACCCACCCGCTGCCGGAGCCGTTCCTCGTGCTGGCCACCGACAACCCGATCGAGTACGAAGGCACCTATCCATTGCCCGAAGCCCAACTGGATCGCTTCGCGCTGCGGCTGGAGCTGAAATACCTGTCGGCACAGGACGAGACGACCATGCTGCGGCGCCGGCTGGAGCGGGGCTCGACGCCACCCGCGGTGACCGAGGTGGTGTCCGCGCAGGAGCTGCTCGCGATGCAGGAGTCCGTGGAGCTGGTGACCGTCCACGATGATGTGCTCGGTTACGTCGTCGCATTGGCCGCGGCGAGCAGGCACCACCCGCAGGTCGCCGTCGGTGCGAGCCCCCGCGCGGAACTGGATCTGGTGCAACTGGCGCGGGCCCGCGCGCTGCTGGCTGGCCGAGACTTCGTGATCCCCGAGGACGTCAAAGCGCTGGCCGTGCCGGTGATGGCGCACCGGATCAGCCTGCGGCCGGAGATGTGGGTGCGCAAGGTCGCCGGCGCCGACGTCGTCGACGACCTGTTGCGCCGAACACCCGTTCCGCGTGCCAGGGGAACCTCGTGACGGTCGTCGAGTTGCGTTGGCGCGCTTCGGTGTTGACGCGATCAGTGACGACGTGTGCGGCGCTGGCGTTCGGCGTCGCGGTGCTGACCGGCCGCTGGGACCTGATCGCCTTCGGCGCACCGCTGCTCGCTGTGCTCTGCTCGCTGGCATGGCAGCCACCCGTGCCGACGGTGTCGGTGAGCGGAGAACCGTTGCAGCAGCGGTGCTTCGAAGGGGATCAGGTGCAGGTCACGGTCGGTGCCCGCGCGGACGACGGCAGCACCGTCGCCGTGACGGCCGTTGCCCCGCCGGGGATGACCGTCGACGGCTCGGGTGCGACGGTGGCGGTGCAGGCGCCGTGGTGGGGGCGCTATCCCATTGAGGCGACGGTGCGCGCCCTCGGTCGCGGCGGCCTGCTCGAGGGCACCGGCTCGGCTCCCGCCGCGCAGGTCTGCGTGTTTCCAGTGGCGCCGCCGCAGTCGACCGCGATTCCTCGCACCGAACTGCTGGACCGCCTCGGCACCCACCTGACCCGGCACATCGGCCCGGGCGTCGAGTACGCCGACATCCGGCCCTACGTGCCCGGTGACCAGCTGCGCACCGTCAATTGGCCCGTCAGCGCCCGCCGCGGCGCCCTGCACATCACCGAGCGGCTCACCGACCGGGCCGCCGACGTGGTGGTGCTGTTCGACACCTATCGCAGCCGCCGGGACCGGCGACCGCCGCAACCGAGCGGACCGCCCGCGGCGCCGCCCAGGTGGTGCAGAGCGCGTTGCGCTACGGCGACCGCGCCGGCCTCGTCGCACTCGGCGGGCGCACCACCCGCTGGCTGGGTGCCGACATCGGCGCCCGCCAGTTCTACCGCATCCTCGACACGATGCTCGGTGCGACCGGCAGCAGCTACGAATCGGGAACCGGCACCCTCGCCCCGCGGCCGGCGCTGCCCACGGGCGCGATCGTCGTCGCGTTCTCCACCATGCTCGACACCGAGTTCGCGCTCGCGCTGATCGACCTGCGCCGGCGAGGTCATCCCGTGGTCGCGGTCGACGTGCTGCAGGGTTGCCCCCGTCGACGGCGAGCTCGATCCGCTCGTCGACCGGGTGTGGACGATGCAGCGCGCCTTCATGTATCGCGACATGGCGACCGTCGGGGTCGATATCGTGACGTGGCCGCAGGACGCCACCCTCGACCAGGCGATGGCCCTGCTCCCGGAGCGCCGGCGATGAACAAGGTGTTGCAGCCCTTGGCTTTTGCCGCGGTGATGATCGGCGCGGCGGCGGGCGACGCGGCGGGCTGGGCACTGGTCGCGGCCGGGGTTGCCGCGATCGCCGTCGGTGCCGCGATCTGGTGGCGACCGGCGGCCACGGTCGCCGTCGCGGCGACCGTCCTGACCGTCGTGTGCTGGCCGACACGCCGCCGCTGGCCTCGGCGCTCTCCGGCCTCGCCGCCACCGCCTACCTGGTCACCCGGCACGACGCCGCGACCGTACCGACGATGTCATGTGCCGTTGGATTCGCCGCGACTGCCGCCCTCGTCCTCGCGGTGCCCGTCGAACTGCCCTGGATTCCGTTGGCTGCGCCCCTGGTCCTGCTGGCCGCGTACCTGCTCGCGGTGCGGCCGTTCGTGGCGCGGGAACACTGACGTCGGAGCGAGGAGGTATGTGATGGAAGCCAATACGCCGGTTCTCCTCTACGACGGCATCTGCGGATTCTGCAACGGTGCCGTGCAGACGATCCTGCGGCTCGACCGTGACGGCGATCTGAGGTTCGCCGCGATCGACAGCGATTTCGGCGCCGGAGTCCTCGCGCGCCACCCGTTCCTGACCGACGTGGATTCGGTGGTGTTCGTCGACAATCCGGAAAGCGCCGACGAGAGCGTCTCGGTGAGATCGGCTGCCGCGCTGGCGGTGGCGAGATACCTCGGCGGTCCGTGGCGGGCTCTGCTGCCCGCCGCGGCCATCCCGGCGTCCG
>NZ_JAQIIY010000042.1:0-18270 GCF_036946525.1 Mycobacterium kyogaense
GTGAGGTCGGCCGGAAGATACGTGGTCTCGAGAGCGAACGGCACGTCATCGACGCTGCGCAGCCGGTAGAACACGTGCACCGCGGCTCCGTCGGCGAGGTCCAGGGCACGCCGCACGGCAGGTTTGGCGGGCTGGTGTTCGGCCCACAACAGCTTGGCGGCCGGCCGCCGGCCCATGCGCGCCACCTCCTCGGAGAAGCTGCCGACGTGGAACCGGACGCGCGGGTTCAGCGACGAAGGTGCCCCGCGGCGGCTTCCGGTACACCGACCCTTCACTTTCCAACAGGGACAGCGCCTGGCGGGCGGTCATTCGGCTGACGCCGTGCTGTTCGGCCAGTTCACGCTCGGACGGCAGCAGGGTATGCGGCCCCAACTGCTCGGTGGCGATTCGGTCGCGGACGTCCGCGGCGATCGACATGTACAGCGGCGTGCCCGAAGCCATCCCGCCAGATTAGCCCCGCGAGCTGGGCTTCGATGCGTGTGACGGCTGGGTAAAAATTCGACTCCCGGATTGACGGGCGTCACATCTTTACCGATACTTTGGTTCAACCACATGGTCTATACCAAGCGCAACCCCCCGACAGCCCGGAGGCTTCCGTGACCCGTCCCGACTCCCGCGACTCGGCGGACCTCGCCCAGTTCGGCTACACCCAATCCCTGGAGCGGCGCACCGGCAGATTCGCCTCGTTCGCCGTCGCCTTCGCGTTCGTCTCGATCGCCACCGGCATCTTCACCACCTACGGCGCGGTGCTGAACAGCTCCGGCCCGGTGGGCATCTGGACCTGGCCGATCGCGGTCGTCGGACAGCTGGCCGTGGCGTTCGTACTCGGGGCGCTCGCCTCCCGCATCCCGGTCACCGGCTACCACTACCAGTGGATGTCGCGGCTGGCGAACCCCATCCTGGGCTGGATCATCGGCTGGATCTCGTTCACGTTCCTCGCGATCGTCGTGGTCGCCGTCGACTACACGATCGCCTCGACGATCCTGCCGGTGCTGCTCAACTACGAAGGCACCGCGACGATCGCGTGGGTCATGACCGCAGGGGTGCTCGTCCTGCAGGTCCTGCTGGTGGCGCTGTCCACCCCGTGGGCCGAGCGGGTGAACAACAGCCTGGTGACGCTGGAGCTCGTCGGGATGGCGCTGTTGACGGTGTTGCTGCTCGTCGTCGCCGCAGTGCGCGGCGACATCGACGTCGCGAACCTCGTCAGCAAGGGCGCGGTGGCGTCCGAGGGCTTCTGGAGCTTCGGAGACTGGACATCGGCCGGGCCGTGGATGCTCGGCTTCCTGCTGGGCGCGTTCACGATCGTGGGCTTCGAATCAGCCGCGAACCTCGCCGAGGAAACCCACGATCCCGAGCGCGTGGTGCCGCGGGCCCATGTGCAACGCGGTGCTGGCCTCCGGCGTGCTCGGCTTCGTGTTCCTCATCGCCGTCACGCTCGCCGCCGGCGACCCCGTCGCACTGGCCGAATCGGGCACCCCGATCGCCGACGTCATCAAGAACACGCTCGGCTCGGTGGTGGCGACGCTTCTGCTGCTCATGGTCGTGCTCGCGATCTTCGCGTGCGGGCTGGTCATCATGATCACCGGAGTCCGGCTCACCTGGGCGATGTCCCGCGACCGTCGCTTCCCCCGGCTGGCAGCAGTGGAACCAGATCTCGCCCCGCTTCCACACACCCCGTTCAAGGCCACCCTGCTGTACTTCGCGCTCGCGCAGCTGATCCTGGCGATCTTCGCCCATTCCGAGACCGCGCTGTTCACCCTCTTCAGCGCCGCGACACTCCTGCCTGCTGTGATGTACGCCTCGACGGTGGTGCTGTACTTGGTCAAACGCTCGTCGCTCCCCGTGAACGGCAAGTTCGACCTCGGCAAGTGGGAGATTCCGATCCTGGTGGTGGCAGTCGTCTGGCTGGCCTTCGAGCTGGCGCTGTTCCGCGATGCCGCGTTCGCGCAGGCGTGGGCCTACGTGCTGGTCATGGTTGCCATCGGCGCGGCCTACCTGATCTACCTGCTGGTCCGACACGGCCGCGCGGGACTCACGATGCCCGACATGACATCCATCGACGCCGAGCTGCGGGAGTGAGCGCAGCGATCCTGGCGATCGACCAGGGCACCTCAGGCACCAAGGCCGTCGTCGCCGACGACCGCGGCGCGGTTCGCGCGACGGCCGAGGTCCCGCTGCGGCCCGACTACCTGCCCGGCGGCGGCGTCGAACAGGACCCCGAGGCGCTGTTCGCGAGCGTCGTCACCGCCGGGCGCCGTGCGCTCGCCGACGCCGGCGTCCCCGTGACGGCGGTGGCGCTGGCCAACCAGGGCGAGACCGTGCTCGCGTGGGACCGCACCACCGGCGCTCCGCTGACCCCGGCGATCGTGTGGCAGGACCGGCGCGCCGAGGCGCTGTGTGGATCGCTGGTCGAACACGGAGCGCGCATCGCGATGCGCACCGGCCTCGTTCTCGACCCCTACTTCTCGGCACCCAAGATGGCCTGGCTGCGCGCCGAACTGACCCGCGACGGCGTCGTCACCACCACCGACACCTGGCTGGTGCACCGGCTCTGCGGCGCGTTCGTCACCGACGCCGCGACGGCGAGCCGCTCGCTGCTGACATCGCTGGACCAGGCGGGTCAGGACCCGGGATGGGACCCGGAGCTCGTCGCGCTGTTCGGGCTCACCGATGAGCCGATGCCCGAGATCGTGTCCTGCGATCAGATCGTCGGGCACACCGACGTGTTCGGGCCGACGCTGCCGGTCGGCGGGCTGATCGTCGACCAGCAGGCCGCGCTGCTCGCCGAGCGCTGCCTGGAACCCGGATCGGCGAAATGCACGTACGGCACCGGCGCGTTCCTGCTGGCGCAGCTCGGCACCGACCCGGTGCGATCGCAGTGGGGGTTGACGACGTCGGTGGCGTGGCGGCTGCGCGACGAGACCGCGTTCTGCGTCGACGGCCAGGTCTACACCGCGGCGTCAGCGGTGCGGTGGGCCGTCGATCTCGGTCTGGTGCCCGCAGCCGACCAGCTCGACGCGGTGGCCGCGGACTCGAGCGACGGTGTGATCTGCGTGCCGGCGCTGGCCGGGCTCGCGGCACCGTGGTGGAACGCCGCGGCCACCGCCAGCTTCACCGGGATGACCCTGTCCAGTACCCGCGGGCATCTGGTTCGGGCGCTGATGGAGGGGGTAGCCGCACAGGTGACCGCGCTGACCGAACTCGTGTCCGCCGACCTCGGGCGTCCGCTGACACGACTGCGGGTCGACGGAGGTCTCACCCGGTCCGAGGTGCTGATGCAGGCACAGGCCGATCTGGCCCAGCTCCCGGTCGAGGTGTATCCGTCGGCGCACGCCACCGCGCTCGGCGCTGCTGCATGTGCCCGTCTCGCCATCCAACCCGGTCTCGCCGTCGGTGACGCCGTTGGCGCCTGGACACCGCAACGCACGTATGAACCGCGCTGGCCGGCCGAGCGCGCCGCCGACTTCCTGGCCCGCTGGCGGCGCGCCGTCGAGGAGACCAACGAATGACTTCTGTAATGAGTGCCGAATTCGTCACCGACGTTGCCGTCGTCGGCGCCGGCATCGTCGGCGCCGCGATCGCCCGTGCGCTCGCCGGCACCTCGCTGTCCGTCGCGCTCGTCGAGGCCCGCGACGACGTCGGCGACGGCACCAGTAAGGCCAACACCGCGTTGCTGCACACCGGGTTCGACGCCACCCCGGGGACTGTGGAGTCCCGGCTCGTCGCCCGTGGCTACGACCTCCTCGGCGACTACGCGGAGCGGACCGGAATCCCGGTCGAGCGCACCGGAGCCATGCTGGTCGCCTGGACGCAGGAGGAAGTCGACGCGCTTCCCGGCCTGATGGTCAAGGCCGAGGCAAACGGCTACCGCGACTGCGGCCTCCTGAGCGCCGACGAGGTCTACCGCCGAGTGCCCGCTCTCGGGCCGGGCGCGATGGCCGGACTGAGCGTGCCCGGCGAATCCATCATCTGCACGTGGACCACCAACCTCGCCCTGGCCACCGATGCGGTGGCGCGCGGCGCGACGCTGGTGCGCGGCGCCCGGGTGACTGCGGCGGTACCCGGCGCCGAGTTCACCACCCTGCAGACCACGCGCGGCGAAATGCGCGCCCGCTGGGTGATCAACGCCGCCGGGCTGGGCGCCGATCACCTCGACGCCGAGTTCGGTCACCGACGTATCACCGTGACACCGCGGCGCGGTGAGTTGTTGGTGTTCGACAAGCTGGCGCGGCCCATGGTGCCGATGATCGTGCTCGCCGTCCCGTCCTCGCGGGGCAAGGGCGTGCTGGTCAGCCCGACCATCTACGGCAACGTGATGGTCGGCCCGACGTCGGAGAACCTGACCGACCGCACCGCGACCGGCACCTCCGAGAAGGGCCTGGACTTCCTCACGAGCAAGGGTCGCGCGCTGATGCCCGCCCTGTTCGACGAGGAGGTCACCGCGACGTATGCCGGGCTGCGGGCGGCCAGTAATCACGACGACTACGTGATCGATCTCGACGCCGCCGCGCGCTACGTCCTGGTGGGCGGAATCCGGTCCACCGGACTGACGTCGGGAATGGCGGTGGCCGAGTACGTGTCGGGTCTGCTCGCCGAGGCCGGCGTCGACGTTTCCGAGCGGGACGAGTTGCCGCCGCCACCGCGGATGCCGAACATCGGCGAGATCGGTGTGCGGCCGTATCAGGACTCCCAACGCATCGCCACCGACCCCGACTACGGCCGGCTGGTCTGCTTCTGCGAACGCGTGAGCGTCGGCGAGATCCGGGACGCCTTCGAATCCCCCATTCCGCCAGCAGATCTCGACGGTCTGCGGCGCCGCACCCGGGTGATGAACGGGCGATGCCAGGGCTTCTACTGCGGCGCACACACCGCGGAACTACTGGCTCAGGGGACGGCGCGATGAGCACGGTTGCGATCATCGGCGGCGGCCCCTCCGGGCTCACTGCCGCCGCCGCGCTGGCACCCAGCGTGGACGGTGAGGTGCTGGTGCTCGAACGGGAGAGCCAGACCGGCGGAATCCCCCGCCACAGCGATCATCTCGGCTACGGAATGCGGGATCTGCACCGGTTCGTCTCCGGGCCTGCCTACGCGCGACGGCTGACCGCGATGGCCGCCGAGGCGGGTGCGACCCTGGAAACCGAAGCGATGGTGACGGGCTGGGCCGGCGAGCGCACCCTTCAGATCACCTCGCCGCGCGGCGTACGGACCGTCACCGCGGACGCAGTGATCCTCGCGACGGGTGCCCGGGAACGACCCCGCCCAGCGCGGCTCATCGCCGGTGACCGGCCCGACGGCGTGTACACCACGGGTCAGCTGCAGAACCTCGTGCACCTGCATCACGGCCAGGTCGGAACCCGCGCCGTCATCGTCGGCGCCGAACTGGTCAGCTGGTCGGCGGTGCTGACACTGCGGGAAGCCGGATGCTCGACGGTGGCCATGGTCAGCCGGTATCCGCACGCAGAGGCGTACGCCGCGTTCCGCGTTCCAGGCCGCGCGCTGATGTCCGGCCCGGTGCTGACGAACAGCAGGCTCGTCGCCGTCAACGGTAAAGGCAGGGTCTCGTCGGTCACCGTCGAACGCAGCGGCGTGCGCCACGACATCGCCTGCGACACCGTCGTGTTCACCGGTGACTGGATTCCGGACCACGAGTTGGCCCGCACCGGCGGCCTCGAGATGGATCCGGGCACCCGCGGCCCTTCCGTCGACGCCGCGTTGCGGACCAGCCGGCCCGGCGTCTTCGCGGTCGGAAACCTGTTGCACCCCGTCGACACGGCCGACGGCGCCGCGCTCGACGGCCGCCACGTCGCCGCGCCGGTGCGGCAGTGGTTACGCACCGGCGGCACGGCCGAACCCGTACACAGCGCGGCCCGCATCCGGGCCGAGGCCCCGCTGACCTGGGTTGCACCGCAACGGGTGTCGACGGTCGGTGGGAACGCACCGCGGGGCGACATGCTGCTGTGGACCGACGAATACCGTCGGCTGCCCGCGCTGCGCGCGATCCAGGACGGGCGCGTCGTCGGCACCGCCCGCACGCTGTGGCCGGCAGCGCCGGGGCGGGTGTACCGGGCGCCGTGGTCGCTGGTCGCGGGGGCGGACCCCAAGGGCGGCGAGGTCACGGTCTCCTTCGCCTGACCCCGGTCGCGAGTGTGCGATTTCATCCGCACACTCGCGGCGCTAGACCGGCAGGAGGGAGTCGATCACCGAGGCCAGCTGCTTGGCCGATCGGCACTCGTGCATCGCGATGACGTCGGTGTACCGCGGCACTGCGGAGTCGCCGCTGCCCCACAGATGCTTCGGCTCGGGGTTGAGCCAGTGCGCGTGGCGGCTCGCATTCACCATGTGGGCCAGCAGATCGGCCTCGGGATTGCGGTAGTTGTTGCGGGCGTCGCCGAGCACCAGCAGCGAACTGCGGGGCGAGAGCACCGTCGGATACTTGTCCATGAACGACACGAACGCGTGGCCGTAGTCGGAGTGCCCGTCGCGGGTGTACACACCCGCTTCCCGGGTGATGCGCTGCACCGCCACCGCCAGATCGGCATCGGGACCGAACAGTTCGGTCACCTCGTCAGTGGTGTCGATGAACGCGAACACCCGAACCCGCGAGAACTGCTGGCGCAGAGCATGAACGAGCAGCAGCGTGAAATGGCTGAACCCCGCGACGGAACCGGAGACATCGCACAGCACCACGAGCTCGGGCCGGGCCGGGTGCGGCTTCTTGAGCACCACGTCGATCGGCACGCCGCCGGTGGACATCGATTTGCGCAGCGTCTTGCGAAGGTCGATCTCGCCGGCACGCGAACGGCGCCGCCGGGCAGCGAGCCGGCTGGCGAGCGTGCGCGCCAGCGGTGCGACCACGCGGCGCATCTGACGCAGCTGTTCGCCTGAGGCGCGCAGGAATTCGACGTTCTCGGCCAGCTGCGGCACACCGTAGGTCTGTACGTGCTCACGCCCGAGCTGCTCGGCGGTGCGCCGCTTGGTCTCCGCCTCGACCATCTTCCGCAGCTGCGCGATCCGTTGCGCAGCAAGCGCTTTGGCGATCTGCTGCTGGGTGGGGGTCGGTTCCTCGCCGTAAGGCGCCAGCAGACCGGCGAGCAACCGGCCCTCCAGGCTGTCCAGGCTCATCGCCTTGAGCGCCTGATACGACGAGTACGACGGTCCCCGGCTGGAGTTGTACCGGCCGTAGGCTTCGACGATCTGAGCGATCATCGCCGCGAGCCTGTCGTCGAGGTCGCCGGCGTCCTGCTGCTCGGACAGCAGGTCGAGCAGCGTCTGCCGCATCGCCTCGGCGTCGTCGGGCGGCACGCTCTGGCTGTCGGTCGACTCGTCGGCCAGCACCGTGCGCGATCCCAGCGCCGGCGGGAAGTAGAGGTCGAACAGCGCGTCGTAGGTGTCGCGGTGATCGGGGCGGCGCAACACCGCGCACGCGATGCCCTCTCGCAGCGCGAGCCGATCGGCCATGCCGAGCACCGTCATCACCCGTCCCGCATCCACGGTTTCCGACGGCCCCACCGCAATACCCGCAGAGCGCAGCGCCTCGACGAACTCGACCAGATGACCCGGAATCCCGTGCGGGGCCAGGGGTTGCGGCGGGCGTGTGCGACGCGGGGCCATCAGTTGAGCCTCAGCTCCCCGGCGGCCTTGACCTGATCGGACTGGTGTTTGAGGACCACGCCCAGCGTCGCGGCGATCACCTCGTCGTCGATGGTGTCCAGGCCCAGTGCCAGCACGGTGCGCGCCCAGTCGATGGTCTCGGCCACCGACGGCACCTTCTTGAGCGCCATCGCGCGCAGCACGCCGACGATGCGGACCAGTTCCTCCGCCAAGCGCTCGGGCAGTTCGGGCACCCGCGAGAGCAGGATGCGGCGCTCCAGGTCGGGATCGGGGAAGTCGATGTGCAGAAACAGGCAGCGGCGCTTGAGCGCTTCGGACAGCTCGCGCGTCGCGTTGGAGGTCAGCACCACCAGCGGTTTGCGTTCGGCGACGATCGTGCCGAGTTCGGGCACGGTGACCGCGAAATCACTGAGCACCTCGAGCAGCAGACCTTCGATCTCGATGTCGGCCTTGTCCGTCTCGTCGATCAGCAGCACGGTCGGCTCGGTGCGCCGGATGGCGGTCAGCAGCGGCCGCGACAGCAGGAACTCCTCGGAGAACACGTCGGTCTTGGTCTGGTCCCAGTCGCCCGCACCACCCTGGCTGCCGGTCTGGATGCGCAGGATCTGCTTGGCGTGGTTCCACTCATAGAGGGCGCGCGCCTCGTCGACGCCCTCGTAGCACTGCAACCGCACCAAGCCCGAGCCGGTGGCCTGGGCGATGGCCCGGGCCAGTTCGGTCTTGCCGACGCCTGCGGGCCCTTCGACCAGCAGCGGCTTCTCCAGCCGGTCGGCGAGGAACACCGCGGTCGCGGTCGCCGTATCCGGCAGGTACCCGGTCTCGGCCAGTCGGCGTGCGACGTCGTCGATGTCGGCGAACAGCGGCGCTGGGCGCGCGGGGACACTCACAGTGGTTCTCCTTGCTCAGGCCGGACGGGTCTGACCGTCGCCCCAGACGATCCATTTGGTCGAGGTCAACTCGGGGAGCCCCATCGGTCCCCGGGCGTGCAGCTTCTGCGTCGAGATGCCGATCTCCGCGCCGAAGCCGAACTGCTCCCCGTCGGTGAACGAGGTCGAGGCGTTCACCATCACCGCGGCGGCGTCGACGCGCTCGGTGAAGCGTTGCGCCGCAGCCAGATCCGTGGTCACGATGGCCTCGGTGTGGCCCGTGCCGTAGGTGTTGACGTGCTCGATCGCGGCGTCGACACCGTCGACGACAGCGAGCGCGATGTCCATGGACAGGAACTCGGCGCGCAGCTCGTCCTCTGACGGGTCGGCGTGCACCGTGACGCCGGCGGACTGCAGCGCGTCGGTCAGACGTGGCACCGCGACATCGGCGACCGCCGCGTCGATCAGCAGGGTCTCGGCGGCGTTGCACACACTGGGCCTGCGGGTCTTGGCGTTGAGCACGATCGACTCGGCCATGTCGAGATCGGCGGAGGCGTGCACGTAGACGTGGCAATTGCCGACACCGGTCTCGATCGTGGGCACCTGCGCGTCGCGCACCACCGCGTCGATCAGCCCGGCCCCACCGCGCGGGATCACCACGTCCACCAGGCCGCGCGCCTGGATCAGGTGCGTGACGCTGGCGCGGTCCGCGCTGGGCAGCAGCTGCACCGCGTCGGGATCGAGTCCCTCGGCCTGCAGGGCGGCGCGCAGGGCCTCGACCAGGGCGGCGTTCGACCGGGCGGCTGACGAGCTGCCGCGCAGCAGGACGGCGTTGCCGGATTTCAGCGTCAGACCGAAGGCGTCGACGGTGACGTTGGGGCGGCCTTCGTAGACGATGCCGACGACGCCGAGCGGGACGCGTTGCTGCCGCAGCTGGAGGCCGTTGGGCAGCGTGCGTCCGCGCAGCACCTCGCCGACGGGGTCGGGCAGCGCCGCGACCTGACGGAGTCCGTCGGCGATGCCGTCCACCCGGGTCGGGGTCAGCGCCAGCCGGTCGAGCATGGAATCCGGGGTGCCGGCGTCACGCGCGGCGGCCAGGTCCGATTCGTTCGCCTCCAGAATCGCGCGGGTGCTCAGGAGAAGGTGATCGGCGGCGGTGTGCAGCGCCCGGTTCTTGGTCTCGGTGCTCAGGGTCGCCAGGTCGCGCGACGCGGTACGGGCGCGCCGGGCGGCGTCGTGCACCTGCCCACGCAGGCCGTCGGAGGCCCCGGGCGTGCCCGCACTGCGTTCCGGTGCGTGCAGACTCATCCGCCCAGCGTAGCGTTGCCGCGGTGGCGAGGATCTGCGTGGTGGGCAGTGTCAATGCCGACCTCACCTTCACCGTCGAGACACTTCCCGAGCCGGGCGAGACCGTGCTGGCGTCGGCGCTGTCGACGAACCCCGGCGGCAAGGGCGGAAACCAGGCTGTGGCCGCGGCGCGAGCCGGCGCGACGGTGCGGCTCGTCGCCGCCCTCGGCAGCGACGCGGCGGCCAGTGACCTGCGCGCGCACCTAAGCCGCAACGACGTCGACGTGCGGACCGTCATGGAGGTTCCGGGCCCGAGCGGGTCCGCCGCGATCCTCGTCGACTCCGGCGCCGAGAACTGCATCGTGGTGGCGCCGGGCGCCAACGCACACCTGAGCCTGACATCGGCCGAGGTCCGGTCCGTGATCGCCGACAGCGACGTCGTGCTGATCTCGCTGGAGATCCCGATCGCCACCGCGATCGCCGCGGCGGGAGTGGGACGCGACGGCGGCGCGGTCGTGATGGTCAACGCCTCCCCCGCGCTCGCCGACCCCGGGCACCGCACGCAGCTGGCCGACCGCGCCGATGTCGTCGTCGTCAACGAGACGGAGGCCTCCGACTGGCGCGACACCCCGGTGCCCCACCTGGTCATCACGCGCGGCGCCGACGGCGCACGGCACGTGACCGACGGCGCCACCGACGACGTGCCCGCTCCTGCGGTCGAGCCGGTCGACACCACGGGTGCGGGTGACGTGTTCGCCGGCGTGCTGGCCGCGGCGTGGCCGGCGGGCGCCGACGTGGCCCTGCGCCGCGCGTGCGCCGCGGGTGCGCTGGCCACGCTGGTGCCCGGGGCCGGTGACTGCGCTCCGACCCGCGAGGCGATCGACGACCTGGTGCAGGACTAACCCGCAGGCACGCAGCGCTCGATCTCGTCGAGCCAGGTGCGCGCCGACATGTCCGAGGGGGCCCGCCAGTCGCCGCGCGGTGACAGCGAACCGCCGGCCGAGACTTTCGGCCCGTTGGGCAGCGCCGAACGTTTGAACTGGCTGAACGAGTAGTAGCGCTGCGCGAAAACCTCGAGCCAGTGCCGGATCTCGCCGATCGTGTACGACGGACGCTCGTGCTCGGGGATGCCGACCGGCCAGTCCCCCTGCTCGGCGTCGCGCCACGCATGCCAGGCCAGGAATGCCACCCGCGAGGGCCGGAAGCCGTAGCGCAGTACCTGGAAGAGCGAAAAGTCCTGCAGCACATACGGACCCACTTTGCCCTGGCTGCTCTGGATCTCTTCGTCCTCACCCGCGGGCACCAGCTCGGGGCTGATCTCGGTGTCCAGCACGTCGGCCAGCACGTCGTTGACCGCGCCGTCGAACTGCTTCGACGAGATCACCCAGCGGATCAGATGCTGGATCAACGTCTTGGGCACCCCGCCGTTGACGTTGTAGTGCGACATCTGGTCACCCACGCCGTAGGTGGACCAGCCCAGCGCCAGCTCGGACAGGTCGCCGGTACCCAGCACGATGCCGCCGCGATAGTTGGCCAGCCGGAACAGGTAATCGGTGCGCAGGCCGGCCTGCACGTTCTCGAACGTGACGTCGTAGACCTTCTCCCCGCGGGAGAACGGATGGCCGAGCTCTGTGAGCATCAACTCTGCGGTGGCCTTGATGTCGAGGGTCTCGAACGTGACACCGAGCGCTTCGGCGAGCCGCGTCGCGTTGCTCCTGGTGCGCTCTCCGGTGGCGAAGCCGGGCATGGTGTAGGCCAGGATGTCGCTGCGCGGGCGGTCTTCCCGGTCCATCGCGCGCGCTGCGACGATCAGCGCGTGGGTCGAGTCCAGCCCGCCCGACAGGCCCAACACGACCTTCGGGTACCTCAGCGCCCGCAGCCGCTGTTCGAGTCCGGAGACCTGGATGTTGTAGGCCTCGTAGCAGTCCTGCTCGAGACGAGCCGGGTCGTTGGGTACGAACGGGAAACGCTCGACCTCGCGGCGCAGCCCGATGTCGCCGTCGGGCGGATTCAGTGTGAACTCGATGCGCCGGTAGGAGTCGTCGTCGATGAGATGGTGGCGCCTGTTGTCGTCGAACGAGCCCATGCGGGTGCGTTCATTGCGCAGCAACTGGAGATCCACGTCGGCCACAGAACGCCGCTCCCCCTTGGGGAAACGCTCGGACTGCGCCAGACACACCCCGTTCTCCCAGATCATGGTCTGCCCGTCCCATGCCAGATCCGTCGTCGATTCCCCTTCTCCGGCAGCGGCATACACGTAGGCGGCCAGGCACCGCGACGACGCGGAGCGCGCGAGCAAGGAGCGATCCTCGGCCCGGCCGATCGTGATCGGGCTCCCCGAGAGGTTCGCCAGCACCGTCGCACCCGCCAGCGCAGCCTCGGCGCTGGGTGGCACGGGAACGAACATGTCTTCGCAGATCTCCACGTGCAGAACGAAGTTCGGGAGATCGTCCGCGGCGAACAGCAGATCGGGTCCGAACGGCACGGTGACTCCCCCGACCCGGATGTCACCGCTCTCGTCGTCGCCCGCGGCGACCTGACGCTTCTCGTAAAACTCCCGGTAGTTCGGCAGATAGGACTTGGGGACCACCCCGAGGATCACGCCCCGGTGGATGACGACGGCGGTGTTGTAGATGCGGTTGCGGTGCCGCAGTGGGGCTCCGACGACGAGCACCGGCAACAGAGATGCCGAGCCCGCCACGACCTCAGCGACGGCGGTGTCGACGGCCTCGAGCAGGGCGTCCTGCATCACGATGTCGTCGATCGAATACCCCGACAGCGTCAGCTCGGGAAACACCGCGAGGCCGACGTTGTCGTCATGGCACTCGCGCGCGATCCGCAGCACCGATTCCGCGTTCGCGGCCGGATCGGCCAGCGTCGTGTGATGGGTACAGGCGGCGATGCGGGCGAACCCCTGCCGATACGCCGAGTAAAAGTCCATGGTTCATTGTGTCCCCGAAGTGTCCCCGTCCGATCGCTGGGTACGCGCGAGGTCATGAGCACCACAGCAATCCTGGTCATCGACATGATGAACACGTACCGACATCCCGACGCCGACAAGCTGATCCCGCATGTCGAGCCCGTCGTCGAGCCGCTGAGCGGACTCGTGGCCGAGGCCCACGAGCGCGACGACGTGGAGCTGATCTACGTCAACGACAACTACGGAGACTTCAGCGCCGAATTCAGCGACATCGTCCGCGAAGCACTGGAGGGCGAGCGGCCCGATCTGGTGAAGCCGATCGTTCCGCAGCAGGGCCTTCGGGTGATGACGAAGGTGCGCCACAGCGCGTTCTACGCCACGTCGCTGGCGTATCTGCTGAGCCAGCTGAAACCCGAACGGCTCGTGCTGACCGGTCAGGTCACCGAGCAGTGCGTCCTCTACACCGCGCTGGACGCCTATGTGCGGCACTTCCCGGTCGTGGTCCCGCGTGACGCCGTCGCCCACATCGACCCGGACCTCGGCGACGCAGCGCTGCAGATGATGGAGCAGAACATGCGTGCCGAGATCCTCGACGGCGCCGACCAGTGTCTCCGTTGACCGTCTCTGAGCTGCACCGATCGCGCCCACACCTATCCTCGATGTCGTGGAGTCCCCCGAACTGGTCGCCGTGCTGCGCGGCCGTCGCATCGCCGTCCTGACCGGCGCCGGCATGTCGACGGACTCGGGTATCCCGGACTACCGAGGGCCCGACTCCCCGCCGGCCAACCCGATGACGATCCGGCAGTTCACGTCGGACCCGGTATTCCGGCAGCGCTACTGGGCCCGCAACCACGTCGGGTGGCGGCACATGGACGAACGCAGGCCCAATGCCGGGCACCGCGCGCTGGCTGCCCTGGAGCGGACCGGCATCGTCTCCGGTGTGATCACCCAGAACGTCGACCTGCTGCACACCAAGGCGGGCAGCCGTGCCGTGATCGACCTGCATGGCACCTACGTGCACGTGGTGTGTCTGCAGTGCGGTGGCGGCATGTCCCGCACCGCGCTGGACGACATGCTCGAGGCGGCCAATCCCGGGTTCCGGGAGCGGGTGGGGAGCCTGGACAGCATCGCCGTCGCGCCGGACGCCGATGCCATCGTGGGCGACACCTCGGGCTTCCGGATCGTCGACTGCCCCCGCTGCGGCGGCATGCTCAAACCCGACATCGTGTATTTCGGCGAGAGCGTGCCGAAACCGCGGGTGGACGAGGCGTACGCGATGGTCGACGACGCCGAGGCGCTGTTGGTCGCCGGTTCGTCGCTGACGGTGTACTCCGGCTACCGCTTCGTGCGGCACGCGGCGGCGCGCGGCATCCCGATCGCGATCGTCAACCGCGGCCGTACCCGCGGCGACGACCTGGCGACCGTGACGATCGACAACGGGTGCTCACCGATGCTGGCACTGCTCGCCGACGAACTACCGGCCTTGGCGAGCCCGGTGTGAGCGTGGTGACCTCGCTGCTGCCGAGCGGGCAGCGGCCGCCATCCGGACCGGCATCGCAGCGGTGGGGCCTCGGCGTCGGCGACGCGGTGGCCGCGCTCAGCCGTCTGCCCGACCCGCTGCAGAGAGCGGTCCGCATGCTCAACCATTTCGGCGGGCTGGCCGTCAGCGGTGACGAGGTCGAGTTCGACGGCGACTCCGTCGACTGGTCCGACGTCGTCGACATCGAAACCCACAGTCTGGTCGGCTATCTGCTGACCGACGCGCTCCAGGCACAGGTCAACCGACTTCCTGTGCCGCGCTTCCCTTTCCGGAAGCAACTCCTCGGTCTGGCATCCGACGCCGTGTTGACCGCGGCCGTGGCCGCGGTGGGCGGCCCACTGTCGAGCCTGCTCGACGTGAGGGTCCCCGCCGAGGTCAACTACCGCGGCAGACTGCGCAACCGCACGCTCTCGGCCGGTGTGCTCGCCACACTGCTACTCGCCGATCCCGCCGTGCGCGCCGCGGTCGTCGAGACGGCGTCCGCGCACGGGGTGCCGGTGCGGCGCGCCAACGACGACGCCATCGACGCCGCCGAGCGCCGCGCACAATGGCTCGAGAACTGGGTCAGGGACCGCTTCTAGACCGCGACCAGGTCGTCGGCGTGCACGACGGGGCGCCGCAGCTCGGCGGGCAGAGCAGATGTCGACTGGCCCAGCATGGTCGCCAGTTCCGCGGCGTCGTAGGCCACCACGCCCCGAGCCACCATCGTCGCGTCGCTGCTACGCAGCTCGACGACATCGCCGCCCGAGAACCGCCCTGCCACAGCCGTGATGCCGGCCGGGAGCAGCGAACGGCGCCGCCGCACAACGGCATCCACCGCACCGTCATCCAGCGTCAGCGCCCCGGCCGACTCGGCTGCATAACGCACCCAGAAGCGGCGCGCCGACATCCGTTCGGCGCGGGGGGCGAAGACAGTGCCCACCGACGCATCCTTCAGCGCGGCGGCGGCATCGGCAGCCGCAGCCAGCAGCACCGGTACCCCGGCATCGGAGGCCAGCAGCGCGGCGGAGAGCTTGGACTCCATGCCGCCGGTACCGAGGTGGCTGCCCCGCCCCGCCGTCACCCCGGCCAGATCGTCGGGCCCGGCGACTTCGGGGATGAATCGCGCGTCCGCTTTCCGCGGATCACTGTCGTAGAGGCCGTTGACGTCGGAGAGCAGGATCAGTGCGTCGGCGCCCACGAGGTGCGCGACGAGCGCGGAGAGGCGGTCGTTGTCACCGAACCGGATCTCGTTGGTGGCCACGGTGTCGTTCTCGTTCACGATCGCGACGGCATGCAGCGCGCGCAGCCGGTCGAGGGTGCGCTGAGCGTTGGTGTGCTGCACCCGCATCGAGATGTCGTGCGCGGTGAGCAGGACCTGGCCGACGGTGCGCTGGTAGCGCGCGAACGCCGTGCTCCACGAATTGACCAGGGCCACTTGACCGACGCTCGCCGCGGCCTGCTTGGTCGCCAGATCGGTGGGCCGCCTCGTCAGGCCCAGCGGCTCGATCCCGGCGGCGATCGCACCCGAGGACACGATCACCAGATCCGAGCCCGCCTTCATCCGCGCTTCGAACGCGTCGACGAGCTCATAGAGCCTGCTGCTGTCGAATTCGCCTGTCGGCGTGGTCAATGCGGTGGTACCGATCTTGACGACCACCGATCGTGCGGTGCGAACCGCCTCGCGGTGGCGGCTCATTCGGGGTGACTCTCCCGACGTGCCTTTCTCGCCGCTTTGCGCTCGTCGGCCGACACGCGATCGTTCTGTTCGAGTCGGATGTCGGTGCCGCGACCGGACAGGTGCACGTCGACGCCTGCGGGGGTCTGCGGTTCCCAGTCGAACGTCATGTCGCCGATGGTCACCGCGCAGCCGGGGCGGGCGCCGAGCTTGAGAAGTTCGTCCTCGACACCCAGGCGCGCCAACCGGTCACCGAGGTATCCGACGGCTTCGTCGTTCTCGAAGTTGGTCTGCGCCACCCAGCGCTGCGGGCGGGTGCCGCGCACGACGAAGCCGCCCTGCCCGTCCGGTGCGACAGAGAACGAGGTCTCGTCGACCGGCACGGGCCGAATCACCGGGCGTCGCGGCACGACCTCGGGTTGCGCCGCACGATAGGCCGCGACCATGTCCCACAGTGCGAACGTCAACGGCCGCAGACCTTCTCGGGCCACGGTGGACACCTCGAAGACCGGCCACCCGAACGTCGAAGCGATCTCCTCGGACACGAAATCGGCGAGCTCGCGCGCGTCCGGCACGTCGATCTTGTTGAGCACCACCGCGCGTGGCCGCTCGGCGAGGTCCACGAGCGTGGTGTCACCCTGCAGTGTC
The DNA here is from genome assembly GCF_036946525.1 of Mycobacterium kyogaense. Lineage (GTDB taxonomy): Bacteria > Actinomycetota > Actinomycetes > Mycobacteriales > Mycobacteriaceae > Mycobacterium > Mycobacterium kyogaense_A. The sequence continues at coordinate 16,530 of NZ_JAQIIY010000042.1, forward strand.
GGGGTGTAGGCGGCGATCTCGGCTTCCAGCGCCTCGATGTCGGAGACCGGGTCGCGACCGGGTTCCAGTGTCGCGCAGTCGACCACGTGCACGAGCACCGCGCACCGTTCGATGTGGCGCAGGAAGTCGAGTCCCAGTCCGCGACCTTCGGAGGCGCCGGGGATCAGTCCGGGGACGTCGGCGACGGTGAACGTGTGGTCGCCGGCGGACACCACTCCGAGGTTCGGAGCGAGTGTGGTGAACGGGTAATCGGCGATCTTGGGCTTGGCCGCCGAGATCGCCGACACCAGCGAGGACTTGCCGGCCGACGGGAATCCGACGAGCCCGACGTCGGCGACGGTCTTGAGTTCGAGGGTGAGGTCGCGGACCTCGCCCTTCTCGCCGAGCAGCGCGAAGCCGGGGGCCTTGCGGGCTCGCGACGCGAGTGCGGCGTTGCCGAGCCCTCCGCGACCGCCCGCGGCCGCCTCGAAGCGGGTACCGGGGCCGACGAGGTCGGCCAGCAGCCGGCCCTGCTCGTCGAGCACCACGGTGCCGTCGGGCACCTTGACCTCGAGATCGGCGCCCGCCGCGCCGTCGCGGTTGCTTCCGGCGCCCTGCTTACCCGACGGGGCCACCACATGGGGGTGGAAATGGAAGTCGAGGAGGGTGTGCACCTGCGGGTCGACGACGAACACGATGCTGCCGCCGCGCCCGCCGTTGCCGCCGTCGGGGCCGCCGAGGGGTTTGAACTTCTCTCGGTGCACCGATGCGCAGCCGTTGCCGCCGTTACCCGCCCGGGCGTGAATCACCACGCGGTCGACGAAACGGGTCATCGATGTCCTCCTCTCTCAGTGCCGAAACCGACGATTGGGCGCCACAGTACGAGTGTGTCTGGCGCCAAAACGTCTATCTCGACGTCGGAGAAAGAAGTCAGGCGTCGGTGCGGGTCACCCGCACGATGTTGACGTACTTGCGGCCACGCTTGGTGCCGAACTCGACCGCACCCGGCGCCGTGGCAAACAGGGTGTCGTCACCGCCACGGCCGACGTTGACGCCGGGGTGGAAGTGGGTGCCGCGCTGACGGACCAGGATCTCGCCGGCCTTGACGACCTGCCCGCCGAAACGCTTCACGCCGAGCCGCTGGGCGGCTGAGTCGCGACCGTTGCGTGAGCTGGAAGCGCCCTTCTTGTGTGCCATGTCTTGTCGCTCCCGTCGCTACTTGATGCCGGTGACCTTGAGGACCGTCAGCTGCTGACGGTGCCCCTGGCGCTTGTGATAGCCGGTCTTGTTCTTGAACTTGTGGATGCGGATCTTGGGACCCTTGGTGTGCTCGAGGACCTCGCCGGTGACCGCGACCTTCTCCAGCGCCTTCGCGTCGGTGGTCACATCGGCTCCGTCGACGACGAGAGCCACCGGCAGCGACACCGTGCCACCGGGCTCGACGTCGAGCTTCTCCACCTTGACGATGTCACCGGCGGCGACCTTGTACTGCTTGCCACCGGTCTTGACGATCGCGTACGTGGCTTTCTGCGCTGCCATCGTTGGTCATCCTCTACTTCGCGTGCGGGCGCGCATCACCTGACGGTCTGCGTGCGGATCTTGGTGCGGGATCTGCCATCCCTGCCTCGGGCCGGCCATGGCAGGCCCTGGAGACAACTGCTCAAGGTTACGTGAGCAGCGGGTTGAGGGTCAAACCGCTCAGTCGTGAGCGGGTGGCCCGGCCGGACGTGCCGCGGCGCGCCGACGCTGCCGCACGGGCGGT
>NZ_JAQIIY010000043.1:0-27066 GCF_036946525.1 Mycobacterium kyogaense
CGAGACCACCTACGTCGGCATCAACCCGAACGTCGTGCCGCGAGCGACACGTGGTCTGTGACGTGACACCAGGCCTGACGGTGCCCGACCGGCGGTTACGCTGGTGACGGTGAGTACCCAGGATGCCGCGACGCTCGGGAAGCCCGCCGGCACAGGCCGCGCGAGCGCATATCGCCTCCGCGCCCTCGAGGACTTCATCCGACAATTCGATGCGACGGACCGCGACACCATGTCGGCGGCCAAGCGTCGGGTACTCGAGGCGTTCTTGGCGCTCTGCGTTCGCCATGGCATGGACTCCGTGAGCATGCGCACGCTCGCCAAGGAACTCGACATCAAGGCGCCCAGCATCTACACCCATTTCCCGGGTGGCCGTGATGAGATCATCGCCGAATCGTTGCGTTGGCAATTCCATGGCTTCAGCCAGGCCCTCGTCGATGCGGTCGCCGGCGCGCCCGACGCATCGGCGTTCTGGGACGCTATGGTCCGACTGCACTTCGTGCGTCAGGTCGAACTCCCGGAGAGCAATTTGTGGGACCTGATCGTGGCCACCGATCGCACCGCCCACGTCCTGCCGCCCGAGCTGAGCAGCAAGGTCAACGAGTGGGTCGACCGCTACGAGGCGCTGTACGTCGCGGCCGCGCGTGACATGGGAATCGACGGCACCGTTCGGCGGGTCAGGGTCGTCATGACCGTGCTGGAAGGCGCCACGAGATGGTTCGGCCCCGACACGAGTCCCGCGGCCGTCCGTACAGGCGCCGACGACGCCGTCCTCATCAGCCGGCAGATCCTGTCGCTCCAGATCTGATACCGGCTCCTAACCTATTGTCCTGCTGAGGATTTCATATCTCACGCAGTGACAAACTAACGATAGTTAGCTATTCTCGTCTCTGAGTCCCGCCATCTCACGCGGGCGCATCTGTATCGATCTTTGGAGGACTGATGATCACCGCCCGCCGTGCATTCGATCACGTAGGTCTCGCGGTCCCCGATCTCGACGAGGCCGTCGCATTCTTCGTCGATGCCTTCGGTTTCGATGTGGTCATCACCGCGGGTCCCTACGGGGACTTCGGGTACGTCTGGCCGGGTGACACCGAACCGGAACGGGGAACCCTGCGCCAGGCCAACCTCGTCCTCGGCGACTCCTTCAACCTCGAGCTCCTCGAGTACACCGACCGCACCGCCGAGATACCCAACAAGCCACCGCGTCCCGCCGACCCGGGCGGCTGGCACCTTTGTCTGCACGTCGACGACATCCATTCCGCCAGTGCAGAATTGGCGGCACGCACAGACACCGAAGCGCTCTCGGACATCATCCGTGAGGAGGGCGACCCCATGGACGGTTTGCAGTGGGCCTACTTCCGCACCACATGGGGCCTCGTCGTCGAGCTCATCCACTGGCAACCCGGAATGCCGTACGAAAAGCACACGCACTGCAGGATGGCGCAGCCTCGCTGGGCGACGTCGTGACCGACAGCACGGGCACCCTCGCGCGCAGCGTCGACCGTCGATCGCGGCGGGAACGGTTCGCGACGTCCGCCGTGTTCGTCGCGTTCGGCATGGTCCTCGGCACATGGGCGGCACACCTGCCGCTCGTCAAGGACACCTTGGGCGCCTCCGCGTCGTCGATGGGCACCCTGCTGGTCGTCCTCGGGGTCGGCGCCCTGGTCGGAATGCAACTGAGCGGACGTGCTGTCGATGCCCTCGGCAGCGGACGCGTCGCGGTGGCCGGCGGGGTGGCGATGTCGCTGGCGCTCGTTCCGCCGCTGGTGTCGTCGACCTGGTGGCCGGTCACGATCGGGGCGCTCACACTGGGTCTCGCCATCGGCGTCAGCGAGGTGGGAATGAACGCCTCGGCCGTCCGCGTCGAGCAGGACTACGGACGTCCCATCATGGCGTCCTTCCACGGGATGTTCTCCGTCGGCACTGTCGCCGGAGCAGCGCTGAGCGCCGCCGCGTTCGCACTCGGGGTCGGGGTGCGCACCACTGCCGTTCTGGTGGCTGTGCTCGCCCTGACGCTGTGTGGCGCAGCCGCATCGGTGCTCGCGCGACGACCGCCGTCATCGCAGTCCACCGTGCACGACGCCGAACCGCAGGCGCCGGATGCCGTCGCCACCACGCCCCGCCGGCGCATCGCCGTGTACGGAGTCATGGCTTTTCTTCTCCTCCTGACCGAGGGGGTGGCGATGGACTGGAGCAGCCTGCACGCCCAGCAGCATCTCGGGGGCAGTGCGGGAGCCGGTGCCGCGGCACTCGCGAGCTTCGTGGCGGCGATGACCGTCGGCAGATTCACCGTTGATCGTGTGGCGGCGCGCGTGGGGCCGGTCGCGGTGGTCAGGTGGGGTGGGCTGCTGTGCAGCGTGGGTCTCGTCGCGGTGATGGCGTCACCTCTGCTGCCGCTGACGTGCCTGGGCTGGCTGCTGCTCGGTCTCGGCCTCTCCGGCTGTGTTCCTCAGGTGTTCACGGCCACCGGCAACACACCCGGCGCATCCGCGAGAGCTCTGTCCCGCGTCGTCGGTGCCGGATACCTCGCGGTGCTCGCCGGGCCCGCCATCATCGGCTGGGTTGCCGACGCCGTCACCCTCAACAACGCGATGGTGATTCCGATCGTCGCCGTGCTGGTATGCGTCTGCGCCGCAGGCACCCTGCGAGTGCCGGGGCGCTGACCGGGTGCGCCACGACCAGGAACGCGACGCTCACGCCTCCTAGAATGCGGGTCATGGCCAGCAACGGTCTCGGCGAGTACCTGCGCTCCCGTCGTGGCCAGGTCGCGCCGGGGGACGTGGGCCTGCCCAGCGACGGGTTGCGACGGGTGAGCGGGCTGCGTCGCGAGGAGGTGGCGCTGCTGGCCGGTATGAGCGTCGACTACTACACCCGGCTCGAGCAGGGGAGGGAGCGCAATCCGTCCCCGCAGGTGATCGACGCGCTCTCTGCCGTTCTACAGCTGCCCGACGACGCCCGCGAGCACCTGTTCCGGTTGGCCGGGCTCAGCCCGCAGGAGCGCGGCACGGCGAGCGCCCGCGTCGACCCGGCGCTGCTCGAACTCCTGGAGATGTGGCCGTTCAATCCGGCGTTCGTGTACAACCGCGCCTACGACGTTCTCGCCAGCAATGACATCGCTGACGCGCTGTTCCCGCAGTGGGTGCGCTCACGCAACATGATGCACGTCGTCTTCACCGAACCCGACGCGCAGACGTTCTACTGCAACTGGCCGGTCGTCGCCGAGGATGCCGTGGCCGGTTTCCGGCACGGCTTCGGGTTGGCCCCCAACGACGTGCGGCTGCGCACGGTTCGTGACGAGCTGCTCGCCGCGAGCCCGGCGTTCGCCGAGCTGTGGACGCGTCACGAGGCTCGGCGAAAATCCCTGCAGACGAAGTCCTTCCGACACCCCGTCGTCGGCCCCATCACCTTGACCATGCAGACCTTCGACGTCCGCTCGAGCCCAGGACAGGAACTCGTCGTCTATCACGCCGAGCCGAATTCCCCCAGCGCGGAGGCGCTGTCGCTGCTGTGCTCGTGGGCGGCCACCACCTGACGTACAACCCCAACGAGAGGATCAGTCATGTCCATCCTGATGGTCACCTACGTCGGTGACGGCACCAGCTCGTTCGACCGCACCTACTACGACGACAACCACATTCCGTTCGTCGGCCGTACGTGGGCGCCGTTCGGGCTCGAGCGCACCGAGGTGTTCTACCCCGAGGACTCCATCGACGGGCAGCACGTGGTGGCGGCGGCGCTGTGCCATTTCGCCGACCGCGCGGGTCTGGATCGCGCCCTCACCGCGCCTGAATCCGGGCCCGTGTCCAAGGATGTCGCGAACTTCACCGATCTGACACCGATCATGACGGTCGTCTCCCCAGCGTGAGGTCCCTGGGTGCAGTGCACCCATTGTGCCCGGGCGGTTGCTGACTAGCGTCGATGGCGCAGTGGTCACCTCTGGGAAAGGATCGATCGTGAAGCGCACCACTCTCGGCGGGCTCGATGTGTCGGCTCAAGGTCTGGGCTGCATGGGTATGAGCGAGTACTACGGTGAAACCGACTGGGACGCAAGCATCGCCACCATCGGCCACGCTCTCGACGTCGGAGTCACCCTTCTCGACACCGCAGATCAGTACGGAGCGGGTCACAACGAGGTGCTCGTGGGTCGCGGAATCGCCGGCCGCAGGGATGATGTCCAGATCGCCACGAAGTTCGGCATCGATCGCAGCAGTGGCGACGAGAACCGGGTGCACCGCGGCGATCCGCCGTACGTGAAGCGGTCTTGTGACGCCTCGTTGCTGCGACTCGGTGTCGACCACATCGACCTCTACTACTTGCATCGTCCGCCGGACAATGCAGAGATCGAGGACACTGTCGGCGCGATGGCCGAGCTCGTCCAGGCAGGCAAGGTTCGTTATCTGGGCCTGAGTGAGGTCAGCGCCGACCTGCTGCGCCGGGCCCATGCGGTGCACCCCATCGCCGCGGTGCAGAGCGAATACTCCTTGTGGACACGCGATGTGGAGCAGGTCACGCCTGTGATGGCCGAGCTCGGCGTCGGTCTGGTGCCCTACGCACCCCTGGGGCGCGGCTTCCTGACCGGGTCGGTGACGACAGAGAACCTGTCTGCCAACGATTTCCGGGCGAAGAACCCGCGCTTCACCGGCGATGCCAGCCAACAGAACCAAGCGATAGCCGACACCGTCCGCTCGGTCGCCGATCGACTCGGCGTCCTGCCGGCGCAGGTCGCCCTGGCGTGGGTGTACGCCCAGGCTGAGCGGCTGGGTGTGCCGGTGGTTCCGATCCCCGGAACTCGCCACTCCGAACGTCTCGACCAGAACGTCGCGTCGCTGGACGTCGAGCTCGACGACGACGCGCTTGCCCAGCTACGGCCGTTGAGCGACCAGGTCCAAGGCGGCCGCTACGCCGATCGCGGCGTGCGCTGACAGCGGGAGAACACTCGTGAACACAACGGGCAACACTGTTTTCATCCCCGGGTCGACAAGCGGCATTGGTCTCGCGTTGGCGCTGGCCCTGCACGACAGGGGGAACACCGTCATCGTCGGCGGCCGGCGCTCCGAGCTCCTCGACGAGATCGCCGCCCAGCATCCCGGGATCGACACCGTGCAGATCGACACGACGGACCCGGCCAGCATCACGAGCGCGGCGGCGTCGGTACTGCAGAGACACCCTGATCTCAACGTGATCGTCGCGATGGCCGGGGTGATGCGCGTGGAGGATTGGCACCACCCCGACGGATTCCTCGATTCGGCGGAACACGTCTTCACCACGAACCTGCTGGGGCCGATCCGTCTGATCGCGGCGTTCATCGACCATCTGCAGAAGCAGTCGGCCGCGACAATCGTCACCGTGTCGTCGGGCCTGGCATTCACGCCACTGAAGATCACGCCGAGCTACAACGCCTCCAAGGCGGCCGTCCACATGCTCACCGAGTCGCTGCGCCTGCAGCTCGCCGACACGTCGGTGGCACTGAAGGAGCTGGTTCCGCCGTCGGTCGCCACCGATTTGCTTCGCGGCCAACGGGAGAGCTCGTTCGCGATGCCGCTCGACGAGTTCATCGCCGAGGTCATGCAGATCCTCGAGAGCGATCCGGACGGCAAGGAGATCCAGGTGGAGCGGGTGAAATTCCTCCGCTACTCCGAAGTGCGGGGCGACTACGACGACGTGGTGCGCGCCCTCAACGAAGCCGACCCCAACGTCGGTGCCTGAACCGGCCTCTCAGCCGGTGGTTTGCCCGAGCGGCCACGCAAACGCCGCGCACCCTCTAGTGTCTTGCCGTGCTCACGTGGCTGATCCCGCTCGTCGTGCTCGCCGTGGTCGCCACCGCAGTCACTGCGAAACTCCTGGTGCGTACCCGCGCGCCCGAAGGGGGCTGGTTCACCGATCTGACCCGCAGTGCCGGCTCGCTGTCCGTGATCGGCACGATGTTCGCGGTCATGCTCGCGTTCGTGATCTTGTTCGCGCTGCAGAGCTTTCAACGGGCCAGGGAGGGCGCAAGTATCGAGGCGATCGCCGTGACCGAGATGAACTCCGTCGCCTCGATCCTTCCGCAACCCGGCAGCGACAGGCTGCGCGGCGATCTGGTGTGTTACGGCCGCGCGGTCATCGGCGACGAGTGGCCGGCGATGCGGGACGGCCGCAGCAGCGAGGTGACTGAGGCATGGGTGGACCGCTTGCGCGTCGACTTCTCCGCCACGGCGCCTGGTGACGCACGCCAGGAAGCCGCGTACGGGCAGTGGTTCGACCAGGAGGCGCAGCGGCGCGACGGGCGGCGTGAGCGCCTCGCCGAAGCATCGCCCACGCTGCCTGCGCCGCTGTGGTTCGCCCTCGGTACCGGCGCGCTTCTCACGTTGACGTACATGGTCATTCAGGCGGATCCGCGTGAGAGCAAGCTCATCCAGGCGCTGCCGATCGCGTGCGTCTCGGCGCTGATCACCGCCGGTCTGCTCGTCGTGTTCTTCCTCGATCGTCCCTACGCCGGCAATCACGGCAGCATCACCCCGGTCGAGATGACCCGCACCGTGGCTCGTATCGACGCCGGCGTCCAAGCGCCGTGCGACGACCGCGGCAACCCGCAATAGGAAGGCCTGCCCCGACATCATGAAGACGTTCACGCGCGTGCTGCTCGCGCTCCTGCTCCTGTGCACGTTGACGCCGACAGCCGTCGCTGCCCCGTATCCGACCGGCCCCGTCACGATGACGGCGGGCGCGGGGCCGGGCAGCGGGTTCGATCTGACGATCCGCTCGGTGGTCGATGCCCTGCAGACTGAGCGCATCGTGAATGTTCCTCTGCCGGTGCAGAATCGGCCGGGAAACAGCGGCTCGGACTTCCTCGCCACAATGGTCGAGCAGTACCGCGGAGCCGATGATCAGCTGTCGGTCGCCTCGCTGGCGACGATGATGAATCAGGTACGCGGCGTCTCGCGGTACGGCTACGCCGATGTCACGATGATCGCCCGGCTGATGACCGAGTACTTCGTCGTCGTCACCACCCCCACCTCGCCCTACCAGAACCTCAACGACCTGATGGCCGCCGTCAAAGCCGATCCGGCCCGCGCCACCGTGGGCGCCGCCCCCGACGACGAGGCACCCTTCGACCTGCTGGTGAACGCCGCCGCGGGTGACCCGCGCGCCACCCGCTACATCGCCCACGAGGGCGGCGGCGAACAGACCGCGGCGCTGCTCAATGGTGAGGTCGAGGTGGCGATCGGCGGGGTCAGCGAGTTCGTCGATCAGATCCGCAGCGGGCAGCTGCGCGCCCTCGGAGTGCTGTCGGAGGATCGGCTGCCCGGTCTGGACGTGCCGACCGCGCGGGAGCAGGGCCTCGACGTGACGCTGGCGAACTGGCGGGGGCTGTACGGGCCGCCGGCGATGCCGCAGTACGCCGTGGACTACTGGCGGCAGGCGCTGGCGACGATGGTGCAGACCCCGACCTGGAAGGGCATCGCCGACCGCAGCGGCTTCGTGACGACGTTCATGGTCGGCGACGAGCTGAACGCGTTCCTCGCCGACACCCAGGCCGACGTCGAGGCGGCGTACCGGATCGCCTAACGCAGTCTCAGTCCCCGCCGGCGCACCCACAGCACCGCGGCCGCGGTGGCGAGCGCCCACACCGCCAGCGCGATCCCCAGATGCACGGCGCTCTTGGTGTCGCGGCCGAGGATGGGGCCTATGGCGGCAGGAATCCGGTTCCAGAACACTTCGTGCCCGATGCCGCCGATCGGGTCGGCGATGTAGTAGAGCGCGTACGGCAGAGCCAAAGCCGTCAACCAAAACCAGGTGCGGCGCACATCGGAGCGGTGCCGCCACCGCCGCATCAACGGTGCGGCAGCCACCGGCAGCAGGACGGACACCAGATTGCCGATGCCGAGCCAGGACACCACCGGCACCAGGACATTCGGCACGGTCCGCGCCAGGCGCGACGGCGTGTCGAACCACAGCGTGAACACGACCGCCGTGACCAGAGTGGGCAGACCGACCACCGCGAACAGGGCGAGGTTCTTCACCATCAGGATCCGCGACAGTGGTGTTCCGGCCGCCATCGCCGCCTGTACGCGGTAGTGGTCTGAGCCCAGCGAGTTGGTGGTCGTGATGTCGGCGAGGATGAACGATGCGAAATAGGTGTCGACGACGACGATCAGATCGTTGTGCATGTGGTGGCGCGTCAGTGGCTGCACGAACAGCCATATCGCGGCCAAGACCACGTTGATCGCAACGCCGGACAAGCATGCGTAGGGCGGGTGGAACAGCCAGCGGATCTCGGCGGCCACAGCGCTCGGCAACGGCAGAGAGAAGGCCTGAGCCGCCCTGCGGGCGCTGTAGGGCCGAGCCGCGCCGGCCCGCGTGAGGGCCCGCGCGCCGCGCAGGACCACCGCGTTCATCGACACCCTTCTCCGACAGAGTCTCTGCGACCCTACCCGCGCGCCCCTCGCGTTGGTCACCCCTGAGCAACCTCGGCGATGTACTGTGTGTCCGCTCGATCGATGACCCCTGACAGCGAGGCAGCCGCGCCGTGAGACTCATCCTGGACTTGCTTCGCCCCTACCGCTGGTCGGTGGTCGGCATCTTCGCCGTGCTCTGCGTGCAGATCGCGATGGGCCTGGCGGCGCCGTGGCCTCTGAAAGTCGTGCTCGACAGCGTGGTCGGTGATCATCCGTTGCCGCCGTGGCTCCACGGATTGCTGCAGCCCATCCTGGGCGGCGAGGGCAAGATGCACGTCGCCGGTCTGGCCGCGATCATGGTGATCGTCATCGCGGTGATCGCCGCCATCGCCACCTATGCGGCCAATTACCTCACCGAGACCGTCGGCCAGCGCGTCGGCAACGATCTGCGTACCCGCGCCTATCACCATCTGCAGCAGCTCTCGTTGAGCTACTTCGACACTCACCGGGTGGGGCCGATCTTGTCGACGCTGACCGACGACGTCGACACCATCCAGGATTTCGCGTCCGCTTCGACGCTGGGCATCGCGACCGACCTTCTCACGATCGTCGGGATGCTCGGCCTGATGCTGTACCTGCAGTGGGATTTCACGCTGGTCGCGCTCGCGGTCGCGCCGCTGCTGCTGTTGTTCGTCTCGCGTATCCGCAAGGCGGTCAAGGCCGCAACGCACGAGGTCCGCCGGCGTGAGTCCGACATCGTCGCCGTGGCCGAAGAGGGGTTGCAGTCGATCCGGGTCGTCAAGGCCTTCGACCGCGAAGCCCATCAGGAAGCGCAGCTGGCGATCGCCGGTCAGGAGGCCGTCGACGCCGCGCTCAACGCGCGCCGGGTGAAATCGGTGGTCTCGCCGATCGTCGCGGTCGTGGTCGCCGCGTGCACAGCCCTGGTGCTGTGGCGCGGTTCGGCGCTCATCCTGGCCGGCGCGATGACCGCGGGCACGCTGACGGTGTTCATCAGTTACCTGGCGTCGTTCTTCAAACCCGTTCAGGATCTGGCGAAGCTGACCAACACGATCGCGATGGCCGCAGTCGGGGTCGAGCGGGTGGGCGCGCTGCTCGATGCGGAGACCGGCATCGAGGAGAAGCCCGACGCCGTCACGGCCGCAAAGATCAAGGGCGGCATCAGCTTCGAGCGCGTGGCGTTCAGCTACGACGGTGAGAAGCCTGTCCTGCGGGACGTGACGTTCGAGGTGAGCCCCGGTCAGCTTGTCGGCATCGTCGGACACACCGGCAGTGGCAAATCGTCTCTGGTGAGCCTCATTCCGCGCTTCTACGACCCCAGTATGGGGTCGGTGAAGATCGACGACGTGGACCTGCGGGACTACCGCCTGCACGACATTCGTCAGCAGATCGGCTACGTGCTGCAGGACACGGTGCTGTTCCGGGGCACGATCCGCGACAACATCGCGTTCGGCCGGCCCGATGCCAGCCACGACGAAATCGTGGAGGCTGCGAAACTGGCCAACGCCCACGAGTTCATCGCCGACATGCCGCAGGGATACGACAGCGCGGTCGGCGAGCGCGGTATGACGCTCTCGGGTGGGCAACGTCAGCGCATCGGCATCGCCCGAGCCCTCATCCGTGACAGCCCGATCCTGATCCTCGACGAGCCCACGGCTGCATTGGACGCGCAGTCCGAACACCTGGTGATGAGCGCGCTGCAGCGGCTGATGAGTGACCGCACCGTGCTGACCATCGCCCACCGGTTGTCGACGATCCGCGATGCCGACAAGATCGTCGTGCTCGAGGATGGCCGTGTGGTCGAAGAGGGCAGCCACACCGAGTTGCTGGAGCGCAATGGCAGATACGCTGAGCTCCACCGCATCCAGTACGAGGACGAGAAACCGTGACCCGCTCCCTGATCATCCTGCCCGACGATTCGTCGCAGCCCGTTCTCGACGCCATCCACACCGCGAGCAAGTCCGTACGCGTCAAGATGTTCGCCTTCAGCCACCAGCCGCTGCTCGACGCGATCGTCGCGGCCCACCAGCGCGGAGTGCTGGTCAAGGTGATGCTGAATCCGGAGCGGCGCGACGGTGAGACCGACAACGACGGCGCTCGGGACCTGTTGACGCACTACGGTATCGATGTCACGGAGAGCAATCCGTCGTTCGGGTTGACCCACGAGAAGTCGATGGTGATCGACGACGAGTTCGCGTTCGTCGAATCGTTGAACTGGACCGACGAGAACTTCACGGAGACGCGTGACTATGCGGTGGTCACGCCGAGCTCGCACGAGGTGCTCGAGATCATCGAGTGCTTCGAAGCCGATTGGGCGCGAGAGGAATTCATTCCCGGCGGTGATGCGGGACTGATCTGGTGCCCGACCAACGGCCGGGCCCGCATCGCCGACTTCATCGACCGGGCCGAGAAGACCCTGTTCGTCCAGAACGAGCGCTACCAGGATCCGGTGATCATCGAGCGGCTGGTGCGGGCAGCACGCCGCGGGGTGAAGGTGCACGTGATGGCCCGCGCGGCGCATCATCTGAAAGCCGACAAGCTGCTCGAGGGGGTCAGCGGGTTACGCATCCTCGACGATGTCGGCATCAAGATCCACCGGCTCAAACACCTCAAGCTGCACGCCAAGATGATGGTCGCCGATCACGAGCGGGCGATCGTCGGTTCGATCAACCTGTCGCCGGGCAGTTTCGACCATCGTCGGGAACTCGCCATCGAGGTCGACGACCAGCACCTGATCACCCGGCTCAATCATGTGGCGCACCATGACTGGAAGCATTCCGCGCCCTTGGATCTCAGCGACGAGGCACTCCTGGCCGACCTGGCCAACAGTGACAAACGACAGGTCGACCAGCTGGGTCTGCACCGGCCGGAGTAGCGACGGGTCAGTACGCCCCGCTGTGGACCATGTGCTCGCGTGTCGCCGGGGACGTGCTCCCCGGCGCTGATGCCGGGACGACGAACACCGGCACCGTGGCGTGAGCGATCACGGCCGCGGTGACGCTGCCCTGGAGGTGGCCGACCAGTCCGCTGCGACGATGCGGTCCCAGGACGATCATCGCGGCGTCGTGTTCGGTGGCGGCGGCGACGATGCCCTTCCACGTCGGTGACGCCTCGACCGCCACACTGCAGGCCTGCAATCCCGCCGTTTCGGCGAGCGAAGCGCCGTGTGCGGCAGTCTTTTCCGCGGCCGACCGCACGTCGCCGGTCCTGTCGGCGTCGACGCGATCGTCGTCGACCGGACGGAAGCCCACGTCGACCGGCTGCCACACGCAGACCACGACGGCGTTGCGGTGCGGAGCCAGGTGTTCGGCGGCCCGCGAGATCGCTGCCGCAGCCAAATCCGTGCCGTCATAGGCGAACAGAATCGGTCGGTCACCGGCCTCGGTCAGGACGGGCGCTGGAGCAGGAAGATCGCTGAGCGCACGCGGGCTCGGGGTCGTCGGAAGACCGCGCAGCCGTGCCAGCAGCGGCGGTGAATGCCATGCGGGCGAGTCGCCGTCGAGGAACTCGTCGAGATCCGGTGTCTGTGGCCGGGCGCCGCTGAGGGCGTAGACCGCCACCCCGAACACTGCACCGCCGACCGCGAGACCGAATCCGACCCACAGTGCGACGCCGGTTCCTGCGACGAGATCGTCCGACACCCGGGTGGCCAGGTGGGCGAAGATCGGCGCCACCATGAACGCCGCGACGGCGCGCAACAATTCGATGATCGCGAACACGCGCTGCAGACTGTTCGACTGCAGCGAAAAACCGGCGACGAACAGCGCGGGCGCGACAGTGGCGCCGAGGGCGAGCCCGGTGAGCGCCGAACCGAGAAGGGCCAGCGAGTGATTCGCCGGCAGCGAGAGCCGGAACACCAGGATTCCTGCGGCGAGCAACCCCATGCCGACCAGCGGCAGGTAGTGCATCGCGCGGCGGGAGATCACGAAACCGAACACGACGGCCATCACGATCGCGCCGCCGAGTTCCGGCAGGTAGAGCAGTCCGACCTGGACGGGACTGAACGATTGCAGGAACACCGCGGCGGTCAGCGCGGTCGCGGCCACCGACGCGGCCGCAGCAAACAGTGCCACGCCGACGCCGGCCACCGGGATCGCGCTGGTGAGCATCGTGCGGATGGTCAGCAGCGGCCGCGCGGCGCGGTACTGGTAGACGATGAGCGCGACGATCAGCAGCAGGCCGCCGAGCATCGGAACGGTCACCGCGAGATCAGAGATCTCGTGGCTGGTCAGTTGTGCGGCCCCGACGAACGCCGCCGTGCACCCCACGGTGGCCAGCGCGATGGCAGGCAGGTCGCGGGGTGCGTCCCGGTCGGCGGGCGGCGCATCGTCGAAGGTCAGCACGGCAAGCACGAGGGCGGCCAGCGCGACCGCGGCGACGATCCAGAACAGGGGCCGCCACGCCTGGGCCTCCGCTTGCGCGCCACCGATGAACGGACCGAGCGCGACGGCGCCGAACACGCACATGTTCATGATCACCGCGGTGTTGCGCAGCTTGTCGCGGGGGAAGCCGATGGTCAGCGGGGGCGCGGCGGCGATCAACAGCATGCTGGTGGCCAGGCCCTGCATCACGTGTCCGATCACGAACGTCGGCGCGTTCGGCGCCGCGGCGACGGTCACCGAACCGACGACCAGCAGCACCGCGTACCCGACCAGCATCCGGCGCTGCGGCAGGTGCTGGGCGAACTGCACGGCCAGCACGGTGCCGACCGCATACGCGGCATTGCCCAGACCCGAGCTGATCGCCATCGTCTGCGCACTCATGTGCAGCTGTTCGCTGATGATCGGCACCAGCGGGTCGAGTGCGGCCGACAACGCCAGGTAGGGGATGAGCGCGAGGGTGACCATGGCGGCCACCGCGGGGTATCGCCCGGCCAGGGGACCTTGGCGCATCAGTAGCACCCACCGAGAACGCGGTCACCGTGCGAGAAGACAGCCACGTTCGGCGGCAACCGGGTCCACGGGCCCGGCATTCCCCGATCAGTGCTGTTCCCAGGGACCTCCCAGGAAGGCGGTCAGATCACCGGGGGCGTACCGATGCGGATGATCTGCCCGGTGTCGTAGCGCAACTGGTAGAGCGCACCGTCGACGCCCTGCGCGAGGACGACGGTCCCGCCCGCCTGTGCGTCGAAGTCCCGGACGTTCCCACAGGAGGAGAAGTCGGCGGTGCAGTCCAGCGCTTTGATCCAGCCCTTCACCAGGTCGGCGACCAGCAGTGTGTTCTGGAACTCGGCGCCGAGTTGCCCGCCGTCGTAGAACAGCACCGAGGTGATGGCCGCGCCGCCGGTCCCGTGCCCGTAGGTGTAGATCGGGTTCTGCACGCCCGCGCAGTCGCTGGTGCAGATGCCCTCCGAACCCGGCCATCCGTAGTTGCCGCCGGCGAAGACGTTGTCGACTTCTTCGAAGGAGTTCTCGCCGACGTCGGCGACCAGCAGCTGACCGCCGGGGGTGAAGGTCAGCCGGAACGGGTTGCGGAAGCCGTAGGCGTAGATCTGCGGCAGCGCGCCGTCGCCGAGGTCCGGGTTGTCCGCGGGCACCGTGCCGTCGGGATTGATCCGGATGATCTTGCCGTGGATGGTGCCGAGGTCTTGGGCGTTGTCGGAGTTCTTGTTGTCGCCGACGCCCCAGTAGAGCTTCCCGTCGGGACCGAATCCGAGCGCGCCGCCGTGGTGGAAGAAGGCCGAGGGGTCCGTCGACTGCAGCAGCACCTTCTGGGAGCCGAACACCACGCGGTCACCGCGCACCGTCAGCCGCGCCAGCCGGTCGCGCGCGAAGATCGTCGTGTAGGCGACGTAGATGTAACCGTTGTCCTCGAAATCGGGGTCGACGGTCAGACCGCCGAGGCCTCGTTCGCCCTGTGTCAGCGTCGGCACCCGATAGAGGGGCCTCCGCTGGACGTCCCCGTCCTCGTCGACGATGCGGATCCGCCCGTTCTTCTCCGCAACGAGGATGCGGCCGTCGGGCAGGAACTGGAAGTCCGTCGGTTGGGTGAAGCCGGAGGCGACGACGGTGCGCTCGGGGGCGACGTCTGCGGCCTGCGCGGTCTGCCGGGTACCTGCCGCCGTGAGTCCGGCACCGACGAGGTCCAGCAATCGCGACGGCCGGGGGCTGGGTGCGGGGGGCTCGGACGGTTCTGGCGAGTCGATCGTCACGGTCCGCGCGCGGCGCTCGGCGACGCGGTCGGCGCGGTCGGCGGCGCGCTGCTCACGGGCGGCCGCTCGCTCGGCCCGGGCTTCGGCCCGGCGGGTGGCGCGGTCGGTGCGCGCCTCGCTGCTGCCTGCGCCACCGCGGCGCACTTTCGGGCCTGCGGCCGGCGATGAATCACTTTGTGCTGCACTGCTACTCGCGCTCGGACCAGTCGACGACGACGTGTCGCTGTCCGCGGACGCCACTGCCTGGCCCGTCAGAACTGCCGCGCCGATACCGAAGGCGATGGCGAGGCCCCCGACTCGGCCGATGTGGAGAGCGGATCTGGCCGCTGACGACGATTCCCCCATGACGCCTCCTTGCGAGCGGGGTCCCAGCACCGCTCTGTCAGCAGCAGCCGAGCAACGTCCCCGATGGGGCGACTGTAGGACGCGCACGGGAAGCGCATTGCGTTTTCGGCGCGAATTATGTGACGCCGCTGTAAGCGCGTGATGCGCAGGCGAGCAACGTTTTTCGTGCGTCGTGTCGTCTCAAGATCAAAACGTGCAGAACCGCTCGGATATGGCGAAGGCCCTCCGCCGGTCGGGTGCGGCCTTGCAAGGGCCGATGAGTACTGCCGGTGCGCTCAGCAAACATGACAGGTCGTGGTGGCGCCGCGCGTGACCGATTGATGACCACCAATGTGATCCAGCTCACAACGGCGTATTCTCGAAGCATCCCGGCGAGGAAGGGAGTTGCCATGAAAGGCGCTCATCGCGATCCGGTGGATCACGTTCGCACGACGCTGCCGCACAGCGGGGAATCCTTCATCGACACGTTGTGGTTGCCCGGGCTGATGCTCATCGGCATCGGCACGGTACTGATCGCGGGCACGGTCGCCGCGACGGCGTACGGCAACCGTGATCTGTCGTTGATCCTGGGGCTGATCGCCGGCGCGCTCGTGACCGCGGGTGCCCTGCTGATCGCCCTGGAGCATCAGCGGGTCAAGCGGGTCGAGCGGCAGTGGGAGAGGGAACACCCCGACCGCCGCGATCTTCGCGCGAGCTAGCTGTAACACCTGTCAGCAACGCATCAGCCGGGTTCGGCGTGTCTCGAAATCGGTTAATTGACGCGTAGATCACGATCAACTTCTGACCGATCCGCGCGAAGTGGGTGTGACAGCAAATATTCCGCCATACACTGCTGCTGACCTTTCAAGGGGGAGTTATGGGCATTCGTCGGACGCGTGCACACGGCAGGCATCGAGCGCAGAAGCCGCAAGCGACCAGGAGGCGCGCCAAGGCAGCAGTGACCGCGGTCGGCATGGCCGGCGTCGCCGTCGCCGGCGCGGCGGTCCTCGGGACCGCCCCGACGATGTCGGTGAGCCCCCAGCTGCTCGCGACCCTGCACTACCTGCGAGGCACCACCAACGGTCACCAGGCCACTCAGCAGGAGTACGAGGACTTCATCGGCGCTGTGGTCAACGGCACCGGCGCGCCGCAGACCGATGGCTCCTACGAGAAGGTCGACTACAACGCCGGATTCTGGCCCATTTCGGCGGGCGGCTTCAGAGACCTGAAATTCGACGAGTCCGTCGCCGAGGGTGTGGCCAACCTTGGGCAGGCGGGTGTTGCCAACGGGGACGTGATCTTTGGCTTCTCCCAGGGTGCGGCCGTCGCGTCGCAGTACAAGGCGACCCATGAGGGCAACACCTACATCCTCGTGGCGAATCCGAACCGGCCCAACGGCGGCATCTTGGAACGCTTTGAGGGGCTGCACATCCCGATCCTCGACGTCACCTTCAACGGGCCCACCTCCGACGGAGACCCCACCATCGACGTCGCTCGCCAGTACGACGGCTGGTCCGATTTCCCCACGTATCTGTGGAATCCGCTGGCGATCGCCAATGCGATCGCGGGGATGGCCCTGGTACACGGGAACACTCAGTTCGATCTGACGGCCGAGGATCTGATTGCGGCAAGGGAGTCGGGCGACAGCGACTACTACCAGGTCCACGGCAACACCACCTATTACGTGGTGCGGACCTACCCGATCCCGTTGCTGATGCCACTCGATCCCTTCCTGCCCGCTCCGGTGATCGCGGCCCTGGACGCACCACTGCGCAAGATCATCGAAACTGCGTACGACAGAAGTGATTACGGTGCACCGACGCGCGCCACCATCTTCCCGCGCCGCAACGCGCAGCCGCAGGTGGCGACGGTGGACGAGCCGCAAGTCGTCGAGCCGGAGCAGTCGCAGCGGTCGACGCCGGAACCGCGCGAGCAGGACCAGGACCAGGACCAGGATCAGGACCACAAGCGCACGTCCTGGACTCCCGGAAAGCATCTCCGTGAGGCGCTCGAGGACGCGAAGGCGACCCGCGACGAGAAGAAGAGTGCACGTCACGAGCGCGACGGCGACTCCGCGTCGAGCAACGACGCGACGGCCGAGGACGCCCCGAAGAAGGTCCAGGCCCCGTCACAGTCCGACGACTCGAAGGCCGACAGCCCCGCCGCGAACGGCGAGGCTGCCTGACCTCTGGTCACCACACGCGGTGGACGTGGCGGTGGTGGCGGTGCCGGACAGTGTGCGCGGCAGGGGTGTGCACGTGAGTCTTCGGTGATGTCGCGATGGAGGGGCTGAACACTCGCGGCTGGGTGGGCATGTGCGACCTGGTGTCACGCGGGGTGCTCGGCGCATGGCCGTTGTGCGCAGGAGTCGAGTGCGTGGTCGAGGGAGCCGCGGCGGCGGTCCCGGCGAGTCCGAGCGCGCCACCTAGGATGCCGGCGGTGAGCAGGGGTGCGGCGACGATGCGGGCGGTGATGTTCATGATGATTTCCTTTGTCTGCGTTGATATTTGGTTTCTCTGCCGGGGTGTCCCGGCGTTGATATGAGAATGCCCGGCGTCGGGGGTTTCCGTCTGTCCGCTGGGCAGTGGACGGCGGGGACGAAACCCTGGTCCTCCGATCGGGGGATGCCGGTCGGCTGGTGGGGTGCGGTCTGGGATGCGATGTTGTGTCGATGACGTCTGCGCACTGCTCCCGCTGCGGCGCTGACCGGCCATCGTGGTTGGGGGAGCCGCATCGCTGCGTCGGCAACGCCGACCTGTCCTGGTTGAACTTCCATGGGATGAGCGCGCACGCGGCGATGGCGTGGCGACGCCACCTGCTCGAAGGTGCGCCCTGAGCGAGATTTGCGGGTCACGGCAGGCGCGGTAGGGTCGTCGATTAGTCGCAGAGAGATCGGATCGTGACGTCATGGACCTTGTGCTCGGCCTGTCGATGACGTCGTCATCGGTGCGCTGGGTGCTGGTCGAAGGCACCGCCGGTGACGGCGCCACCATCGATCGGGGATCCGTCGACCGTGCCGGCGTGGACGCCGGCGCGCTGCTCGACTCCCTGATCGGCGAGGACGCCTCCCGCCGCCTGCATGCCGTGGGCCTGACCTGGTGTTCTTCGGCGGAAAGCACCGCGAGCGCGGTGTGGCAGGCGCTGACCGACCGTGGTGTCGAGAACGTCATCGCGGTCTCCGATATCGAGGCGGCCGAGACTCTGGCGCTCGGTATCGCCGAGGTCGCCGGACACGAGCGGGTCATCGTCTACGTCGCGGAACCCGCAGCATCGGTGCTGGTCGGGGTGACCCCTGACGGCGTCACGGCAGACCGTGTGGACGGAGCCGCACTCGCAGAAGCGGAGCTCCCGGCCGCAGACGCGGCGATCGTGCTGGGCTCCGGTGACATCGCTGGGGCCATGGCCGTCCTGCAGCAGCGCACGAACGCCGCGGTGGTGTCTGCCGATCAATCGGAGCTGGCACTCGCCCGAGGGGCCGCGTCGGCGGCGGCATCGGCGGTCGCCCTGCTCGAGGTCGCCGACCGATCCTCGGGGCGGCGCCTCTCGGCCACCGCGGTGCTGGCCTCGGTCCTGGCTGCCGCCGTCGTGACGCTCGTGGTGTCGGTGTCGGCAGCCGTCGGGCTGAGCCTCACCCCCGATCCCGCCCCGCACATGGCGCGCTCGGTGCAGAACGAGGTGCCCGAGGCGGCCCCGCCGGCCCCCGAAGTCGTGGCTCCGCCCGCGCCGGCCGCGCCGCCGCCGGCCCCTGCGGCGCCCGTCGTCAACGAGGTGCCGGCTCCCGAGGCCGTGGAGCTACCCGCTCCGCCCGAGGCGGCGCCCGTGGTGGAGCAACCCCCGGCTGCCGCGCCCCCGCCGGCGCCGGAGTACGTGCCGCCCGCCCCGGCGCCGGACTACCTGGCCCCCGCGCCGGGTGCGCCGGTCCTGGTCCCCCCGGGTGGTCCGCTCCCGGCGGCCGTGCCTCCCCCGGTGGTCGTCGACAATCCGCAGCCGCGGCTGCGCGATCGCATCATCGAACGCATCCCGATCATCAACCGGTTCCACGAGCCGCAGTACGACTACACGCCCTAGCTCGGAGTCCCGGCGAGCACGTTGCGCAGCGGCGTGCCCTGCTGCAACCGCAGGATGTTCGCCGTCACGTCCTCGACACGGCCCGCGAAGGTGTCCGACGTGACACCGGACGAGTGCGGTGTCATCAGCACGTTGGGTAGCTCGCCAAAAAGGAAATCGCTGGGGGCACAGGGACTTCCGTCGGTCGGATAGCGGTACCAGACGTCGATCGCGGCCGCGGCGATCACGCCCCCGGCCAGCGCCTCGTAGAGCGCCTGCTCCTGCACCAGCGGGCCGCGCCCGACGTTGATCAGAACCCCGTCGGCGCCCAGCCCCGCGAGCTGTGAGGCGCCGATCATTCCCGCGGTCGCAGAGTTCAGCGGGGCTGACACCACGACGACGTCACTCTCGCGCATCAGCCGGTCGAGCGCACCGGTGTCGCTCACCCACGCGAGCCCCTCGTCGTGCGCGCCGCGGCCTGAACCGGTGACCGCAGCGCCGGTGCACCCGAACGCGCGCAACAGATTCCAGCTGCACCGCCCGATGTGGCCGAACCCGACGAAACCGATTCGCGCCTCACCCAGTGTGGCGGCCTGGTCGATCGAACGGTCGTAGACCGACGTCGACCAGACCCCGTCCCGGAGCTCGCGATCCTGGACGAGGAAGCGGCGGCGCAACATCACCGCGGCAGCCGCCACGTACTCGGCGATGGAACGTTCGTGGTGAAAGGTGTTGGCGACGAGTGTGTCCGGGTCCAACGCCGCGAAGTCGATCTTGTCGGTGCCCGCGCCGGCGACGTGGATCAGTCGTAACTTCTCGGCGTTGCGGGCCATGTCGGCGGTGAACCGACTGCCGACATACACGTCCGCATCGCGTAGGTCCGACTCGGTGGCGCCGTCCGGCAGCCAACAGATGTCCGACCCCGCGGGTGCCATCTCCTCGAAGCGGTCTCGGTGGGGAAGGAGATTCGGATCGGCGACGACGATCTTCACGTCAGTTCCTCTGCAGTGCTGGACGTTTGCTGTCGAAGGACCAGCCGGGGATCAGGTACTGCATCGCTATCGAATCATCGCGGACACCGAGCCCCTCGGCGCGGTACAACGCATGGGCCGCTGCGACGGCGTCCTCGTCGAGCGTCACACCCAACCCCGGTGCGTCGGGCACGGTCAGGTGGCCGTCGACGATGTCGTACGGGTCGACGGTGATGGCCTGCCCGTCCTGCCAGATCCAGTGGGTGTCGATCGCGGTGATATTGCCGGGCGCCGCAGCGGCGACGTGTGTGAACATCGCCAGCGACACGTCGAAGTGGTTGTTGGAGTGCGATCCCCACGTCAGACCCCAGGCGTCGCACAGCTGCGCGACACGCACCGACCCGGCCATCGTCCAGAAGTGCGGGTCGGCCAGCGGGATGTCCACCGCCCCGGCCCGTATCGCATGTCCCATCTCCCGCCAGTCGGTGGCGATCATGTTCGTCGCGGTGGGTAGTCCGGTGGCCCGTTTGAACTCCGCCATCACCTCGCGCCCGGAGAAGCCACGCTCGGGACCGACGGGGTCTTCGGCGTAGGCGAGCACATCGCGAAGCTCGCGGCAGGTCCGGATCGCGTCGTCGAGCAGCCACCCCCCGTTGGGATCCAGGGTGATCCGCGCCTCCGGGAAGCGTTCGGCCAGCGCGATGACGGCTTTCGCCTCGTCGGCCGCAGGCAGCACTCCGCCTTTGAGTTTGAAATCGGCGAACCCGTAGCGAGCCTGCGCGGCCTCGGCGAGCCGGACGATCGCATCGGGGGTCAGTGCCTCGTCGTGGCGCACCGTCATCCAGTCGTCGGCATCCGCGGGTTCGTCTGCAGCAGAGCGGTAGGCGAGGTCGGTCCTGCGGCGGTCGCCGACGAAGAAGAGGTACCCGAGTGCCTGGACGCGGTCGCGGACCTGCCCGTCACCGAGCAGTGCCGCCACCGGGACCTCGAGATGCTGCCCCAGCAGGTCGAGCAGAGCCGACTCGACGGCCGTGACGGCGTGCACGGCCACCCGGAGATCGAAGGTCTGCGCGCCGCGTCCCCCCGCGTCGCGATCGCCGAATGCGCGGCGCACGTCGTTGAGCACGGCGTGGTAGTCGCCGATACTGCGGCCGGCGATCAGGTGTCGTGCGTCCTCCAGCGTGCGGCGGATCGGTTCGCCGCCGGGAACCTCGCCGACGCCGGTGTTGCCTGCCGAGTCGGAGATGACCACGAGATTGCGGGTGAAGAACGGCCCGTGCGCACCGGACAGGTTGAGCAGCATGCTGTCGTGTCCGGCGATCGGGATCACGGTGACATCGGTGACCACGGGTGTTCTCATGGGGTTCCTCTCGGGCATCATGACGCAAACCATTTGTCGCCGTTGGCCAGTGGGCGCACGACACGGGAGACCTTGTCGCCGGTGCTCTGCAGCGCGTCGATGATCTCGCGCTCGCGCTGCGGACTCAGTCGGTCGACAGGTATCGACGCGCTGATCGCGTCCTGTGCGGGCCGGCAGTAACGCAGCGGTACCGCGAAACACCTGACCCCAGCGGTGTTTTCCTGGTCGTCTCCCGCGTAACCGCGGATGCGGGCCTCGTCGAGTTGGCTGTCGAGCACGGCGCGTTCGGTGATCGTCTGGGATGTCAGAGGTGTCAGGACCGGCGGGATGTGCCGTTCGCGCTCGACACCGAACTGTTCGGCCAGCAAGGCCTTCCCGAGCGAGGTGGCGTAGGCGGGCAAGCGCCTGCCGACGCGATTCGCAGTGCGCGCGTACTGCTGGGATTCGCGCGTGGCGAGGTAGACGATGTCGGTGCCGTCGAGGCGGCCGAGGTGGAATGTTTCGTCGAGGGCTGCGCGCAGGTCGTCCAGGAAGGGGACGATCAGCGGAAGGTACGGATCGCTGTCGAGGTAGCTGGTACCGACCAGCAGAGCGCGGATACCGATGCCGTAGAGCGTTCCCGTGGAGTCCGAGTGGACCCAGCCCTGACCGACGAGAGTGCGCAGGAGCGCATGCGCACTGCTGCGCGGCATGTCGAGAGCATCGCTGATCTCCCGCAACCGCGCGGGCTCGTCGTGGCGGCCGGCCAGGTACTCCAGCAGCTCGACGGTGCGAACCGCGGACTTGACCTTGCGCACCGGAAGGTCCTCTGTCACGACAACTCCCTCACAAGCTCTCTCACAAGGCCAACAGTTCGCGGCCGATCAGCAGCGCAGCGCCCACGGCGGAGACGACGATCGCCACTCGACGCAGCCGGGCCGGATTGAGATGCCGGTTCACCATCACGGACAACAGATAGCCCGCCACCGCCGCAGGTACCAGCACGGTGAAGCCCCACCAGGTGCGTTCGTCCACGGCGCCGGTGACGAACAGCACGATCAACGACATCACCGACCCCACCAGGAAGAACCCGCCCATGGTGCCGCGCAGCCGGGGTCCGGAATTGCGTTGCCACACCAACGCCATCGGAGGACCACCGATGGAGGTCGCCGTCCCGAGCAGTCCGGAGGTCGCTCCTGCGATCACCACGTTGCGTCGGCGTGGCGCCGGAATCCAACCGCTGCTGGTCAGTACCACTCCGCCGAGGACGACAGCGGCCAGCATCAGTGACAGCGCGCGGTGCGGCAGTGCCGCGAGAAGAAGGGCGCCGGCGATGGTGCCGGGTACTCGACCGACGAGCGCCCAGCCGGTGCCGGACAGGTCGATCGCCTCCCGCTCGCGCACCACGACGATCAGCGTCACCAGGGTCGCCATCATGATCAGTGTGCCCGGAATCAGCGCCGGATCGACCAGGGCGACGATCGGTGCCGCGAACATGCCCATGCCGAAGCCGATCGACGCCTGCAGGGCGGATGCCAGGAAGATCGCCACGGCGAGAATGCAATACCCGCCGACACTCATGCCGGCACGGTTTCACGGCCACTCCCTTCGAGCAGCAGAGGATGGTGGCATTCGGCGGCATGCTCGGGTGTGGCAGGGTCGACGGCCAGGGGCGGTGTCGTGGTCGCACACACGTCGGTCGCTTTCCAGCACCGGGTCCGGAATCGGCATCCCGACGGTGGATCGATCGGTGACGGGACTTCACCCTTGAGCAGGATGCGCTCACCGCGGCGGGAACTGTCGAGTGAGGGCGCGGCCGACATCAGGGCCGCGGTGTAGGGGTGGTTGGACCGCTCGTAGACCGCCTCGGTGGGCCCGTTCTCGATGATCCGGCCCAGGTACATCACGGCCACCCGGTCGGCCACGTGGCGGACCACTGACAGGTCGTGGGAGATGAAGATGTAGCTGATGCCGAGTTGGTCCTGCAGGTCGTTGAGCAGGTTGAGTACCTGCGCCTGTACCGACAGGTCGAGAGCGGAGACCGGTTCATCGCAGATGATCACATCGGGGTCGAGCGCCAGTGCCCGTGCGATACCGATGCGCTGCCGCTGTCCCCCGGAGAACTCCTGGGGATACTTATTGGCGGCCTTGGCGCCGAGACCGACCATGTCGAGCAGGCCGCGGACCCGCATGTCGCGGTCCTGTCGGTTCTTCACCACGCCTTTGTGGCTGCGCCACGGTTCGGCGATGATCTCGGCGGCCGACATGCGCGAGTTCAGTGACGCGTAGGGGTCCTGGAACACCATCTGCACCCGGCGGCGGAACGCAAGGAGTTCAGATCCCCTGAGGCTGAAGGGGTCGACGCCGTCGAAGCGCACGGTGCCCTCGTCGGGCCGCTCGAGCATCATCAGCGTCCGGGCCAACGTGGACTTGCCGCAGCCGGATTCGCCGACGAGGCCGAGTGTTTCGCCGTGCTTGAGGTCCAGCGTGATGCCGTCGAGTGCGCGAAGGGCGCTTTTGCCGGCGTGCGGTACCCGGAAGGACTTGCGGATGTCGCGAACCTCGAGCAGGGGACTCCCGTTCGACTTGGATCGATCAGACATTGGTGACCTCTTCCGGGAAGTGGCAGGCTGTCGCGCGGTCGGTGCCCGACAGGACCGGCCGTGTCGTCGCGCAGATGTCGCGGGCCAACGGGCAGCGGGCCTGATAAACACAGCCGGCGGGGACCGCGTGCAGGTCAGGTGGTGAGCCGCCGATGGACTTCAGGCTGTCGCCGCGGCGCGCATTGACCGGAACCGAGTTCAGCAACCCCTTGGTGTACGGATGCCGGGGGTTCGCGAAAACCTCCGCGACAGAGCCGGTCTCGACGATGTTTCCGGCGTACATCACGGCGACGCGATCGGCTTCCTCGGCGACCAGGGCGAGGTCGTGGGTGATGAGCACGACGGCCATGTTGTATTCGGAGCGCAGGTCCCGTAGCAGCGCCATGATCTGCGCCTGCACCGTGACGTCGAGCGCAGTGGTGGGCTCGTCGGCGATCAACACGCTCGGATTCAGCGCGACGGCCATCGCGATCAGCAGCCGTTGGCGCATCCCGCCGGAGAACTGGTGCGGATACGAGTTCATCCTCGTCTCTGGCTGCGGGATTCCCACCCTGGCCATCAACTCGACGGCCTTGCCCTTGGCCTCTTTCGCGGAGAGCCCGTGGTGTATACGAAACGGTTCGGCCAGTTGGGTTCCGACCGTGTAGAGCGGGTTCAGTGCGGTCAGCGCATCCTGGAAGACGATGGCCAGTTCGGTGCCCGCCATCGCACGACGCTTCTTGCGGTCGGCCGTCACCAGATCGACGGTCCCGCCCCGGTGCGCGAGTCGTGCGCTGCCACCGACGATGTCGGCGACGGGCTCGAGCAGGCCGACCAGGGCCGTCGCCGTCATCGACTTGCCGCAGCCGGATTCGCCGAGCAGAGCCAGGGTTTCGCCGCGCCGGGCGCCGAAGGACACCTCGTTGACCGCCCGCAGCGTGCCGGAGATCGTGCGGACCTCCACCGACAGTCCGTCGACCTCGAGGACCGGTGACGAGTCGACGTGGATGTCGTGGTCGGCGAGTGCACTCATCGCAGGGCCTTTCCGGTCTTGGTGAAGGCGGCCAGCCGCTTTTGCGGGACGGTGAGACGCCACCGCTGGCCCGGTCGGTGGCGATACGTGCCCAGGCGGCCAGGATCGTCGCCGAGACTGTGGTGATCACGATGGCAAGACCGGGGAAGAACGACAGCCACCAGGCGCTGTGCAGATAGGTCCGGCCCTGGGAGACCATCAGTCCCCAGCTGACGTCCGGGGGCTGGATACCGATGCCCAGGAAGCTGAGCGAGCTCTCGGCCAGCATGACGTAGCAGAAATCGAGTGTCGCGACGGTGAGCAGGGTGGGAAGCACGATCGGTAGCACGTGTCGGCCGATGATCGAGTTGGCGCCGGCTCCGAAAGTGCGTGCGGCGTCGACGAAGACGCGGCTCTGCAGTTCGGCGGACTCGGCCCGGGCGGTACGCAGGTACACCGGGATACGGGTGATGGCCAGAACCAGAACGATGTTGGCGGCGCTGGGGGAGAAGACGTAGAGCACGACGACGGCGAGCAGCAGAGACGGGAAGCTCATGATCACATCGGCGATGCGCATCGCCACGGTTTCGCGCCAGCCGCGGTGGTAGCCCGCCCACATTCCGATCGCCGAGCCGACGACTGCGGAGATCACCACAGCGGGCACGGCAACCGACAGTGTGGTGCGGCAGGCGACGACGAGTCTGGCGAGCATGCTGCGGCCCAGGGGATCGGTACCCAGGATGTTCGCCCAGCCGTGGCTGAGGGTGAACGGTGCCTGGTTGGAGTTGTCCAGGTCGATGCGCGTGGCGAGGTCGCCGAACAGGACGGGGCCGAGCAGTGCCGTGAGGAACACGAGCCGAGGACGCATGCGGCGGCGAACGCGACGCGGTCGTTGATCAGCAGCCGGAACCACAGTGACCGGCCGCGCGTACGTGCGCTGTCGGTGTCGTCCTCGCCGACGATCGCCGTGGTGGGTTTGACCGGGATCAGGTCGATCTGAGTCATGAGTGTGCTCCTAGCGGTCTGGGTTGCCGTCTTAGACGCGAGCCGGTTCCCGCACCCGCGCGTCGAGCAGCGCGTAGCAGGCGTCGATGAAGATGTTGAGCAGGAAGATGCTGACCGCGGTGAGCAGCACCGCGGCCTGCAGGACCGCGAAGTCCCGCTGCAGGATGGCGTCGATCATCAGTTTTCCGATTCCGGGCCACCCGAAGATGGCCTCGACCACGACCGCGCCGTTGATGAGCCCGACGGCGAGGTCGCCGGCCACGGTGAGGGCGGGCGCGGCGGCGTTGCGCAGGGCGTGGTGGCTGACGACGCGGAAGTCGCTGGCGCCCTTGCTGCGAGCCAGTCGCACGTACGGTGCTGACAGCGCTGAGACCATGGCTCCGCGGACCACCTGGGTGAGCACGCCGAGGGGCCGGATCATCAGCGTCGCGATCGGCAGAATCCAGCTGAGCATGCCGTCGTCGACCCCGGAGGTGGGCAGCCAGCCGAGCAGCACCGCGAACAGCCACACGCCGGTGATGGCGAACCAGAAGTCGGGGATCGACGCGGCGGTCATGGACAGCAGGCTGGAGAACCGATCGGCCAGCGAGTTGGGGCGGTATGCGGCCCAGCAGCCGATGACGACGGCGCCGACGATGGCCAGGAGCATCGTGGTGATCGCCAGCTGCAGTGTGGCGGGGAAGGCCCGCAGAGCCATGTCCGCCGCGGACTCACCGGTGCGCAGCGAGGTGCCGAAGTCGAGGTGCAGAACTCCCTTGAAGTAGTCCATCAACTGGGTGATCAGCGGATCGTTGAAGCCGTTCGCCGCGGCGAACTCGGCGCGCTGGTCGGCGGTGGCGGACTCGGGCAGGTACAGGTTCGTGGGGTCACCGGTGAGCCGGGCGAGGAGGAACACGCCGAGCAGCACGATGATCAACGGCAGTGCGCTGGAGTACATCCGGCGCCGGACGAAGGGGAACATGGGGCTGGCCTTCCTGTTTCTCAGGACTGGTCGGTGCGGTCGTCACCGGCAGGAGTCATCGCGGCGAGCCGCATCTCGTCGCCCGTCGCGGGATCGGGGGTGTAGTCGACGCGGGGGGATTTGCCGAGGATGCCCTTCATGTGGGCGATGTAGGCCATTTGCATGATCTCCTTGGGTTCCTCGGCGAACAGTTCGGCGAATGCATCCTGCCTGGCCTGCCCGGTCAGTGCCTCGGCGGCCCGGATCTTGGCGTCGAATTCTGTTGTGCCATAGGCGCT
>NZ_JAQIIY010000002.1:0-21684 GCF_036946525.1 Mycobacterium kyogaense
GCAGCCAACCACTTTCCCTCCGTTGCTCACCCGCAGTCCGCCGCCGGCAGACTCCAACCACATCACCCCGGTCGGGCCGGTTGGCCAACCAGAGCCGCCCGCGGGTGCGGATCACGCCGTCGAGCAGGACGTCGACTGCGTCGTGCAGGCGTTCGGGATGGAATGGACGTCGCGTGGTGAACTCGACCAGCCCGACTCGACCGTCGGTGTCCAACGGCGGTTGACCACCCAGCAGCGACGCGTGCGGATCGTCGCTGCGCCCCGCGCCGCGCGTCGGCTTCCAGGTGGGCGAGTGAGAGTTCGAGCCGGTCGGTGCCGACGGTGACGCGGGCTCGCGGCGCGAGTCTGCGCACCACGGCGAGCATTTCGGGCTCCGGAGCGCTCGCGACGACGACGTCGGCGAATTCGACCTGCCCGACGACCACCTGCGCCACGGTGCGACCGTCGGCCAATTCGTCCTCGCCGAGCGCCTCCCGCAGCCAGGTGTGGGTGTCGACAGCGGTGATCACCGCTGCGAGAGACACCTCGCGGGCCGCGGGCCGAATGATGGATCGCGAAGCACACGGGTTCGGGTTCCAGCCACGGGGCGAGGCGCACCACAATGCGCTCGACACCGCCCCGGCGGTGCAGGTGACACAGATGGGCCAACAGATCCTCGCGCACGGTGCACGCGAGGCAGCAGTTCCTCAATTCCAGGACGGCGTCGGCCTTCACCGTCACCCCACGCTGCATCGAAGCAGTCGTGCGGTGCACCACGTGCCCGTCGAAGTAGTGCTCGACCACCACGGTCCGCGGCCGGTCGAGCAGGACTCGGGCGATGTCGTCGGTGCCGTGTTGACCGGCCACGACGATGACGGGGGTGCGCATCGACTGACTCCTTATCGGGAATGATTTTCAATAACGACGCGTTCACGCTACAGTCCGCTGTGCATCTTGTCGAAAACGATTTTCATTAAGGAGGCGTCGTGTCCGCTCACTGTCAGGTCACCGGTCGCGCTCCCGGCTTTGGCAACGCGGTGTCGCATTCACACCGCCGCACGCGCCGGCGTGGGACCCCAACATCCAACGCAAGACCTATTACCTGCCGTCAGAGGGTCGCCGAATCACGTTGAACGTCAGCGTAAAAGGCATCAAGACCATCGACCGCGACGGCATCGAATCGGTGGTGGCCCGCCTCCGCCGGGAAGGGAAGAAGATCTGATGGCACGCAGCACCGACATCCGACCGGTCGTCAAGCTCCGCTCGACGGCAGGCACGGGGTACACCTATGTCACGCGCAAGAACCGGCGCAACGATCCGGATCGGATCGTCCTGCGCAAGTACGACCCCGTCGCGCGCCGGCATGTCGACTTCCGCGAAGAGCGCTGATGGCGAAGAAATCGAAGATCGTCGCCGATGCCCGACGCCGCGAGGTGGTGGCCCGCTACGCCGAGCGCCGCGCCGAACTCAAGGAGGTGATCCGCACCGGATCGCCCGAGGCGCGCGCGGCGGCACAGGTCGAGCTCAACCGGCAACCCCGCGACGCGAGCCCTGTGCGGCTGCGCAACCGGGACGCCGTCGACGGCCGGCCCCGTGGTCACCTCCGCAAGTTCGGGCTGTCGCGCGTGCGGATGCGCGAACTGGCGCACCGTGGCGAGCTGCCCGGCGTCCGGAAGTCGAGCTGGTGAAGCGGACGAGGCGGGTACTCGAGCCCGCGAAGAAGCGCCGAAACCTGTTGTCGTCCTTGGGGATCGAGGCCGTCGATTACAAAGACACCGCGACGCTGCGGCAGTTCCTCTCCGAGCGCGGAAAGATCCGCTCACGAACGGTCACCGGCGTCACGGTCCAGCAACAGCGCCAGGTCGCCACGGCGATCAAGAATGCTCGGGAGATGGCGCTTCTGCCCTACCCGGGCCAGCGCTGAGTGCACGGTTTCTGACAGACCCTCTCGGGGTTCTCGTCAGAAACCGTGCGCTCGCGACGGAACTACGCGCCTCGCACGCCTTCTTCGACCTTCTTACCGAGATCGGGATCGACGTTGCGCCAGTATTCGAAGACCCGGGACAGCACAGGCTCTTTCACTCCGTCGGAGACGTGCCCGATGATGTTCTGCACCAGGCGATCTCGCGCGTCGTCATCAAGCACCTCCCGCACCAGAGTGCCTGCCTGACCCCAGTCGTCGTCCTCTGCGCGCAACGCATACGCGGCCCGGACCATGTCCCCGTCCGACGCCCAGTGCACTTCCGACGCCCGCCGCGGATCGGCCTCGGGGCCGCCCATGGAGTTGGGTGCGTACACCGGATCGGTGACGTTGCGGATGCGCATCGGCCCGTCCTTGGAGTAGGCGCGCACCTCCACCTTGGGTTCGTTGACCGGAATCTGCTTGTAGTTGACGCCGAGCCGGTGCCGGTGGGCGTCGGCGTAGGAGAAGCCGCGCGCGAGCAACATCTTGTCGGGCGACAACCCCGTGCCGGGCACGACGTTGTTCGGCTCGAACGCGGCCTGCTCCATCTGAGCGTGATAGTCGACGACGTTGCGGTTCAGCGTCATCTTCCCGACCTGCTGCAGCGGGTAGTCGCTGTGCGGCCACACCTTAGTGAGGTCGAAGGGGTTGAAGCGGTAGGTCTTCGCGTCCTCGAACGGCATGACCTGCACGTGCAACGTCCACGTCGGGAAGTTGCCGTCCTCTATCGCGGTGAACAGGTCCCGCTGATGGTAGTCGGCGTCCTCACCGGCCAGCCTGTCGGCGTCCTCCTGGGTCAGGTAGTCGATGCCCTGGTCGGTCTTGAAGTGGTACTTCACCCAGAACAGTTCGTCGCTGGCATTGACCCAGCTGTAGGTGTGGCTGGAGTAGCCGTTCATGTGCCGCCACGTCTTCGGGATGCCGCGGTCACCCATCAGCCACGTGACCTGATGGGCCGACTCCGGCGAGAGGGTCCAGAAATCCCACTGCATGTGGTGGTCGCGCAAGTTGGACGCCTGCATCCGCTTCTGGCTGCGGATGAAGTTCTGGAACTTCATCGGGTCGCGCAGGAAGAACACCGGGGTGTTGTTGCCGACCATGTCGAAGTTGCCCTCCGACGTGTAGAACTTCAACGAGAACCCGCGCGGGTCACGCCAGGTGTCTGGGCTGCCTCGCTCGCCGGCCACCGTCGAAAACCGGGCCACCATCTCGGTTTTGACGCCCGGCTGCAGGAACGCGGCTTTGGTGAACGCGCTGATGTCGTGGGTGACCTCGAACTCGCCGAAGGCGCCGCCGCCTTTGGCATGGGGCTGGCGCTCGGGGATGCGCTCCCGGTTGAAGTTGGCCATCTGCTCGAGCAGGTAGTGATCCTGCAGCAGGATGGGCCCGTCCGGGCCGACGGTCAGCGAGTGCTCGAGGCTGGGGACCGGCGCCCCGCCGTCGGTTGTCGCGTACTTGTCAGACATCTACTCTCCTCAGGCTGAGCGGCTGCCGGGCTGCGCCGCAATCCACCGCCGCATACCCCCAAAGCCGCGCGGAAAATCCGCCCTCAGCGCGGCGGCGTCGGCGTATCGGGAGAGTCGGGAGCCCCGCCGGGAGGCCGCGGGATCTCGATGATCTGTCCCGGACCGAAGGGACCCGAGAAGGACGGCCCGCGCTGGAACCCTCCCGGCGGTCCCATCGGGAACATGGCCGACCCCGGGCGCATCATCATCTCGTGCCCGCGGTTGTCGCCACGGTGATCGCCGACGGCCTTTCCGGTGAAGAAGCCGGCGCCGAAGATCACGACCACGATGAACAACGACCCGGCGACGATGCCGACCCATGCCGCCACCTTGGTCAGACGGCTGGACCGCTCGACGTAGACGGTCTGCGGCTGCATCGGAGGCGGCTCGGAGTAGGACGGCGGCGGTGCGAAGACGGGAGCGGTGACGGGCTCGTTCTGGTCGGGCGGCCCTGATGACGACGGAGATGACGGGGGCGTCGACGGCGGGGGTGTCTCGGTCATGCGGCGATCCTGCTCCCCGTTGCGCAGTACCGGTTAAGCATCGCCTGTGAATTGACTATGAGCCTGGGTGCGTGCGCCGCCGTTGATCGAGCGCGAACACCACGACGGTGACGGCCAGCAGGCCCGCTGCGATCCAGATCGCGCGGGCGGACCATCGGTCCGTCGCCAGCGCACCGATCAGAGCGCCGGTGACGAATGCCGCGATCAGGGCGCCGTACACACCGGCGGCTCTGCGTTGCGCAGGCTGTCGATCGACGA
Source organism: Mycobacterium kyogaense (assembly GCF_036946525.1). GTDB lineage: Bacteria > Actinomycetota > Actinomycetes > Mycobacteriales > Mycobacteriaceae > Mycobacterium > Mycobacterium kyogaense_A. Next base: position 4,209 of record NZ_JAQIIY010000002.1, read on the forward strand.
AGCCGTCGTAGGCGGCCTCCATGAACCGCATCAGGTTGCCTGTCGTCGCCACCGGCAGATAGGCGAGGTCGCCGACTCTGCGGAACAGCCCCATCTGCATGGCGGCGAGGAACGAGATCGGAATCGTCACGTAGTTGTGCGGCGCCGAGACCGGCACCAGGCCGATCACGGCCAGGGCGCTGCTCTGTACGGCCATGGTCCACAGCAGCGGCCGCCGAACGTGGCGCTCGGCGCGTCCGGTCCTGATGTGCGAGGCGAGCAGCATGCCGGCGACGAAGGCCAGCAGGGGCCACACGTGGGCGAGGGCCGCGGACGTCTTGCCCTCCGAGGCGTCGATGGCGAACAGGATCACGTTGGCGGTCTGGACGTTGGCGAACACGCCGCCGCGCGCGAGATAGGTGTAAGCGTCGATGGAGCCGTTGGCCAAGGTCAGCAACAGCGCGAACCAGAGTGCCGCGGTGTGATCGGCGTCCGTGTTCTTCATCATGACGGCTTGAACGGATTGACGGCGAACTGGATGACCCGATAGGGGCTGCCTCCGCGCGGGGTCGTGTTCCACTGGCTGACGAACACGCGCACGGCGTCGGGCGTCGAGGCGGGCGAGAGATAACCGCCGTAGGGCTGGGCGAGTCGATTGTCCTGTGGCGCAGGCAGATCGTCGGCCTGCTCCGGCCAGGGCGCCGCGACGACGACGGTCGTGACCGGTGCGGTTCCGAGCTGGGTCGGATCGTCGGCGACGCGGATCTCCATATTGCCGGTGCTGACGTTGAAATACGACAGCACGGTCTGCCCGTCGATCTGGCGCACGCTCATCTCGCCGATCCGATCGCCCCACAGCGGCACGGGCCGCGTCCCCCATCCGGCGGGAGACCACGCCTGCCATGCCGCGCGATCCGTGAACGTCTGCGGCGGCGTCCGGTAAAGGGTCAGCGGACCGGTGCGATCGAAGTTGTTCGCGACGATGTACACCCAGCCCCGGGGCGAGTCAGGAGTCGGGATCGGATCGTAGTAACCGCTGATCTGAGACTGCCCGCCACCGGCATAGGCGGCGTCACGCACAGAGCCCGGCACAGTCGCCCAATACCCCTGTCCTCCTTCGGCTTTCACGAGACGTGACGTTTGGGGGCGTAGGTCCTTGGTCGTGGTGACGAGCATGTAGTTCTCGCGGTTGATCTCGACGATGCCCGCGGGCAACTGTGACGATCCGGGCGGCGTCGGGTCGGCGAGCAGCGGAGCCCCGATTCCCGTCACCCCGTCGTAGCGCACTCCGCCGGGGTCTTCCAGCGACCCGTCGACGACATGCAGTGCGATCGGTGAGTACCACCCGCCGAAGCCGACGCCCTGACCGGCGAAGCTGTCCCCGCACACCTGCAGGATGCCGGAGGGGAACTCCATGAACTCACACAGATCCGTCGCGCCGATTCCGTAGTCGGCTGTCGGCGTTCCGGTTCCGGCCACCGGGCCGACGCGGAGCACCTGCCCGGGCTGTAGTAACGGCAGTTCGACCGGCGTGGCCGACGCTCCGGGAGCGAGGGCGAGGGCGAGCACCAGCGCCGAGATCGACGAAATGGCGCCCGTCTCTCGCACTTACCCGCCCAAACGTCGGTTTCGGCGCACTAGAGCTGGGCGGCCAGCAGCTCGGCGATCTGAATGGTGTTCAGCGCCGCGCCTTTTCGCAGATTGTCCCCGGAGACGAACAGCGCGAGCCCACGGCCGTCGGGCACACCCGGGTCCTGCCTGATGCGGCCGACCAGCGAGTCGTCGGTACCCGCGGCCGCCAGCGGCGTCGGGACGTCGACCATCGTCACCCCCGGCGCTCCGGACAGGATCTCGGTGGCTTCCGCGGCCGACAACGGCTGTGCGAACTCGACATTGAGCGACAGCGAGTGCCCGGTGTACACCGGCACCCGCACACATGTGCCCGACACCGCGAGGTCCGGGATGCCGAGGATCTTGCGGCTCTCATTGCGCAGCTTCTGATCCTCGTCGGTCTCGCCCGAGCCGTCGTCGACCAGCGACCCGGCCAGCGGAACCACGTTGAACGCGATCGGCGCCACGTACTTGTTCGGGGCCGGGAACTGCAGCGCGCTGCCGTCGTGCACCAGCGCCTGACTCTCGGACACGACGGCGCTGGCCTGACCGAAGAGTTCCTCCACACCGGCGAGCCCACTGCCCGAGACCGCCTGGTAGGTCGAGGCGATCATGCGGACCAGGCCGGCCTTCTCGTGCAGCGGCTTGAGCACCGGCATCGCGGCCATCGTCGTGCAGTTCGGGTTCGCGATGATCCCCTTGGGTCGGACCCCGGCGTCGCGCGCGAAGTTCACCTCCGAGACCACCAGCGGCACATCGGGATCCTTGCGCCACGCCGACGAGTTGTCGATCACGACCGCGCCCGCCGCGGCGAATCGCGGCGCCTGCACCCGCGACATCGTCGCGCCCGCGGAGAACAGCGCGATGTCCAGTCCGGACGGGTCGGCCGTCTCCGAGTCCTCGACCTCAATCTGCTGTCCGCGGAACTCCAGCTTCTTGCCCGCCGAGCGGGCCGAGGCGAAGAACCGGACCTCGGTGGCCGGAAAGTCGCGCTCGGCCAACAGGGTTCGCATGACCTGACCGACCTGGCCGGTCGCCCCCACTACTCCGATGTTGACCATTATTTTTCCCGTCGCTTCGCTCGCCCGGCCATCAGCGCCCCGTTCCCGCGTAGACGACCGCTTCCTCGTCGCCGCCGAGCCCGAAGGCGTCGTGCAGGGCGGCGACGGCGCGGTCGAGTTCGGTGTCCTTGATCAACACCGAGATCCGGATTTCCGAGGTGGAGATCAGGTCGATGTTGATGCCGGCCTTGGCCAGTGCCTCGCAGAACGTCGCCGTGACGCCGGGGTGGCTGCGCATGCCGGCACCGATGAGCGAGACCTTGCCGATGTGGTCGTCGTAGAGCACTCGAGTGAAGCCGATCTCGTCCTGAAGGGAGGTCAGTTTCTCCACCGCGCCCGGCCCGCTCTCCCGCGAGCACGTGAACGTGATGTCGGTCTTGCCGTCTTCGACCTTGGAGATGTTCTGCAACACCATGTCGATGTTGACGTCGGTGTCGGCGATCGCGCGGAACACCTGGGCGGCGTAACCGGGGACGTCGGGCAGGCCGACGACGGTCACCTTCGCCTCCCCGCGGTCGTGGGCTACTCCGGTGAGGATGGCGTCTTCCATGGGGATGTCCTCGATCGATCCTTTGACGATGGTGCCCGGCCGGTCGGAGTACGACGAGCGGACGTGGATGGGCAAATCGAACCGGCGCGCGTACTCGACGCAGCGCAGCATGAGCACCTTCGCGCCCGCGGCGGCCATCTCGAGCATCTCCTCGAAGGAGACGGTGTCCAGGCGGCGGGCGTTGGGCACGATGCGGGGGTCAGCAGTGAAGATGCCGTCGACGTCGGTGTAGATCTCGCACACGTCGGCGTTGAGGGCCGCCGCGACGGCGACAGCAGTGGTGTCGGACCCGCCGCGACCCAGGGTGGTGACGTCCTTGGTGTCCTGGCTGACACCCTGGAAGCCGGCGACGAGCACGATCTGGCCCTCGTCGAGCGCCGAGCGCAGCCGGGTGGGGGTCACGTCGATGATCTTGGCGTTGCCGTGGGTGCCGGTGGTGACGACGCCGGCCTGGGAGCCGGTGAAGGAGCGGGCCTGGGCGCCGAGCGACTCGATCGCCATCGCGACCAGCGCGTTCGAGATCCTCTCTCCCGCGGTCAGGAGCATGTCGAGTTCACGAGCGGGCGGCGCCGGGCACACCTGTTTGGCCAGGTCGAGCAGCTCGTCGGTGGTGTCGCCCATTGCCGAGACCACGACGACGACGTCGTTGCCTGCCTTCTTGGTCTCGACGATGCGCTCGGCCACACGACGGATGCGCTCGGCGTCGGACACCGAGGATCCGCCGTACTTCTGTACGACGAGCGCCACTGCGAGAACCTTTCATCACTGTTGAGACAGCCGGGGAGATCCCGAACAAGGATAAAGGCTGCGCGCACCTGATTTATTCGCCCCAGTAGCGTCGCCGGTGTGACGTCCCCTGATCGGTTGGCCCAGACCTCGGTCCCCGTACACCCGCCCATCGCTGCTCGTTGGAGTCCACGCGCATTCGATCCGACGGCGCAACTCTCCGACGACGAGTTGATCGCGCTCCTCGAGGCCGCCCGGTGGGCGCCCACGTGGGGGCGACGCCAGCCCGTGCGGTTCGTGGTGGGCCGCCGCGGTGACGAGACGTTCGGCACGTTGGCCGGCCTGCTCAGCAGAGGAAACAGCTACGCCAAGGTGGCCTCCGCCCTGATCCTGTTGAGCGCCGATCAGGGACCTGACGAGAACACCGCGCTGTACTCGAGCGTCGACGCGGGGTCGGCCCTGGGGATGCTGTCGGTCGAGGCGGTCGCGCGGGGCCTCGTGGTGCACCCGATGGCCGGCTTCTCTGCCGAGGGTGCCGTCGAGGCGTTCGATCTGGCCGACGAGCTGCGCCCGTTGATGGTGATCGCGGTCGGCCGCCTCGGCGACCGCGCCGACGTCGACCCCGAGATCGCCGAGCGCGACCGCGCGCCCCGCGAACGGCGCCCGCTCGACGAGATCGTGCTGAACTGGCCGCTGAGCTGAGCCTCATCCACCCGTCGATGAGGCGAATGTGCGTCCTGATACGCCTCTCGCGGCGTGTTGCGAATAAATCCACACACTCGCTGCCATCAAACCGCAGTCGAACGAATCCGTTACGTGGCCGAAACCTGAGGAAACAGTCCACGTAACAGAGACATCGGTAACTGTCGGTGAACGGCTCCGCAGCGGGGCCGGTAATCGCAGGAGAAGTCTATGGATACAGGGACGACCGCGTTCATGCTGTGTTGCATCATCGGCCTCACGCTGATGATCCCCGGTCTCGCGTTGTTCTACGGCGGCATGGTGTCCGTCAAGAGCTCGACCAACATGATGATGATGACGTTCGGCGCGGTCGCCGTGGTCGGCGTGCTGTGGGTGCTGTTCGGATTCTCGATGGTCTTCGGCACCTCCTACGGCGGCTTCCTCGGCAACCTGACCGAATTCGCAGGCATGAAGGACCTTCTCGAGACGCAGACCACGATCTCCGGCCTGCCGGTCAGTTTGTTCTCGATCTTCCAGGCGTTGTTCGCCGCCATTACGGTGGCGCTGATCTCCGGTGCGGTCGCCGACCGGATGAAGTTCGGCGCGTGGATGGGTTTCGCGACGCTGTGGGCGGTGCTGGTGTACTTCCCCGTCGCCCACTGGGTGTTCGCGTTCGACGGCGTGGTCACCGAAGACTCCGCCGGTGGCTGGATCGCCAACAAGCTCAAGGCGATCGACTTCGCCGGTGGCACCGCGGTGCACATCAACGCCGGTGCGGCCGCGCTGGCCGTCGCCATCGTGCTGGGCAAGTCGGCGAGCTGGGGCCAGCTGCGCAAGCCCCACAACGTGCCTCTGACGCTGCTGGGCGCCGGTCTGCTGTGGGCCGGCTGGTATGCGTTCAACGGCGGTTCTGCTCTGGCAGCGGGCAATTCGGCCGCGATCGTCATGGTGACCACCTTCGTCGCGACCTGCGCGGCGACGCTGGCGTGGATCGCCGTGGAGAAGATCAAGGACGGTCACGTGACCGGCGTCGGCGCGGCCTCGGGCGCGATCACCGGCCTGGTCGCGATCACCCCGGCCTGTGGCGCGGTGACCCCGGTCGGTGCCATCATCCTCGGTGCGATCGCCGGCGCGGTGTGCGTGTACGCCGTGGGCCTCAAGGAGCGCTTCGGCTATGACGACTCCCTCGACGTGGTCGGGGTGCACCTCGTCGGCGGTGTCATCGGCACGCTGCTGATCGGCCTGCTGGCCAGCGACTCGATGCCCAATGCCACCAACGGCCTGTTCTACGGCGGTGGCTTCGACCAGCTGTGGCGCCAAGCCGTGGCAGCGGGCGCGGTCATGGTCTACTCGTTCGTCGTCGCCGGCATCATCGCGTATGCGCTGAAAAAGACTGTTGGCATTCGCATTTCGCCAGACGACGAGGAGAAGGGCATCGACGCGGCGTTCCACCGCGAGGCGTCGTACGAACTCGCCTCCGTCTAGCCAATCACTCGACCGGCCGGTGCGAACAGCCACAACGTTCGCACCGGCCGTTCGATGTGCGGGGTGTTTCCGCTACTGATACATTGATTCCTAACAAGAGACACAAGGTGGACGCCATGGCCCAGGACCTCGCGATCGCAGCCGAGAAGACCGGTACCAAATTCATCCTCGCGCTGTTCGTCGATCTGCGCGGAAAGCCCTGCGCCAAGCTGGTTCCCGTCGAGGCGGTGGATCTCCTGGCCACCGAGGGCGTCGGTTTCGCCGGGTACGCCGTGGGCGCCATGGGTCAGGAGCCCAAGGACCCCGACCTGATGGCGCTGCCCGACCCCGCCTCGTTCACCCCGGTGCCCTTCCTCAAGGAGGGGTTGGCAATCGTGCACTGCGACCCCCACGTCGACGGCGCACCCTGGCCGTACGCTCCCCGAGTCATCCTGAAGAACCTCGTGCAGCGTTGCGGCGACGCCGGATTCGAGCCGTGGGTGGGGGCGGAGGTCGAGTACTTCCTGCTGCGCCGCACCGACGACGGTGGCGTCGCGGTCGCCGACGCCGCCGACACCGCATCTCAGCCCTGCTACGACGCGCGCGGGGTCACCCGCATGTACGACCACCTCACGACAGTGTCGGCCGCGATGAACGGTCTCGGCTGGTCCAACTACGCCAACGACCACGAAGACGGCAACGGCCAGTTCGAGCAGAACTTCACCTTCGCCGACGCGATCACCACTGCCGATCGTGTCGTCACGCTGCGATACCTGCTGTCGATGATCGCCGCGGAGCGCGGCATGATCGCGACGTTCATGCCGAAACCGTTCTCCGACAAGACCGGCAGCGGCCTACACCTGCACCTGTCACTGACCAGCGCAGGCAACGCCGTGTTCCCCGCGCAGGGTGACGACGGCCAGCGTGACGACAGCCGGGGCCTCGGATTGTCCGACACTGCATACGGTTTCATCGGCGGGATCCTCGATCACGCCTGCGCGCTGCAGGCGGTGATCGCACCGACGGTCAACTCCTACAAGAGGACCGGCGCAGTGTCCACGCGCTCGGGTGCGTCCTGGGCGCCCCGCCTGCCCACCTACGGCGGCAACGACCGCACCCACTACATCCGGGTGCCTGACAACCAGCGCGTCGAATTGCGCGGCGGCGACGGCTCGGCCAACCCCTACCTGGCGATCGCCGCCGCGCTGGGCGCCGGCATCGACGGGATCAAGCGCAGTACCGACCCCGGTGCCGTCGGGTCGGGGATCAGCACCCGCCCGCTGCCACCCACGCTGCTGCACGCGGTCGACGAATTCGAGAGCGACCCCGTCGTCACCGGGGTTCTCGACGCCGCCGGCGACGGGGTCGCCGCGTACTTCGCCGGCCTCAAACGCGAGGAGTTCTTCGACTACCACAGCGCGGTCAGCCCGTGGGAGATCGACCAGTACCTGACCGCCTTCTGACAGCTCTGAACACGGAGGACACATGTGCGGAATCGTCGGTTTGCACCTGCGCACACCTGAGCTCTACTCCCACCTGGGCGCCCTGCTGAGCGGCATGCTCTGCGAAATGGGCGACCGGGGAAGCGATTCGGCCGGCGTCGCCGTCTACGGCGACCCCGCGTGGGCCCCGCCGGGTCAGGGCTGCGTGTCGGTGGCAGACCTGGGCACCGGCCGTGCCGAGGACGCCGAGCTGGTCCGGCGCACCGTGGCCACCGCCCTCGACGAGGATGTCGACGGCGTCGACGTGGTCGCCGTGGGAGACAGCCACCTGCTGTCCTGCGACACCTCGTCGGAGACGCTGCTGGCGGCGGTGCGGTCGTGCTACCCGGAGGCGATCATCGCCGGCTTCGGCTCCGACATGGCGGTCCTCAAAGGTGTCGGTCATCCCCGCGCGCTCACCGAGCAATGGGGACTGGCCGGGGCGCAGGGCTGGCAGGGCGTCGGCCACACCCGGATGGCGACCGAGTCCGCGGTCACCCCGTCGGGTTGTCATCCCTACGCCGTCGGACCGGGCCAGTGCATGGTCCACAACGGATCGTTCGCCAACCACGCCACCATCCGTCGCGAATTACGGTCCCGCGGGGTGGTGTTCGACAGCGAGAACGACACCGAGGTCGGTGCCCGGTTCATCGCCGCGCAGCTGTCGGAGGGCCGCGACGTGGAAAGCGCCCTCAAGGAACTCTGCGCGACCTTCGACGGCTTCTACACGCTGCTGGTGTCCAATCGCGATTCGTTCGCCGTGGTCCGGGATGCCATCGCGTGCAAACCCGCGGTCATCGCAGAGACCGCCGACTGGGTGGCCATGGCCAGTGAATACCGCGCTCTGTCAAGCCTTCCCGGTGTCGAGAAGGCCCGCATCTGGGAACCCGAACCGGAGGTCGTCTACGCATGGAGCCGCTAGCAACCAGATTCGACCTTCAGACCACATCCCTGCGCGATGTCAACACCGCACTGCACGCCCCGAACCTGCAGGGCGAGTTCGTCATCGCCCATCCCGCCGGCGCTCACAACGTCGCCGTGGGTCTCGATGCGCCGGTCAGTGTGACCGTCGACGGCCACGTGGGCTACTACGCCGCGGGCATGAACCAGCACGCCGATGTCGTGATCAACGGCAATGCGGGCACTGGCGTCGCGGAGAACATGATGAGCGGTTCGGTGTGGGTGAAAGGCAGTGCCTCCCAATCCGCGGGTGCGACGGCACACGGCGGTCTGTTGGTGATCGAGGGCGACGCCGCGGCGCGCTGCGGTATCTCGATGAAGGGCGTCGACATCGTCGTGGGTGGCAACGTCGGGCACATGAGCGCGTTCATGGCCCAGGCCGGCCGGCTCGTGGTGCGCGGTGATGCCGGTGAGGCACTCGGCGACTCGCTGTACGAAGCGCGCATCTACGTGCGTGGCGAGGTGGCCTCCCTCGGCGCTGACTGCGTGGCCAAGCCCATGCGCGCCGAGCATCTGCGCGAGCTCGAAGAGCTGCTCAAGGCAGCGGGTTTCGAGGGCGACGATCTCGGCGCTTACACCCGCTACGGCTCCGCCCGATCGCTGTATCACTTCCACGTCGACAACTCTGCGAGCTACTGATGACCGACACCGACGACCGCGCACGCCTCGGCCTGCGCGAGTCCGCCACCTTCGATCGCGCCACGATCGCCGCGATTCAGCGTGCCGCCGACACGGGCGTCTACGACATCCGTGGGTGGGGTGCCAAACGGCGGCTCCCCCACTTCGACGATCTGCTGTTCCTCGGCGCGTCGATGTCGCGCTATCCACTGGAGGGCTACCGCGAACGCTGCGCCACCGACGTGGTGCTCGGCGACCGGCACGCCAAACATCCTCTGCACCTGGCCATCCCGGTCACCATCGCGGGCATGAGTTTCGGTGCGCTGTCCGGGCCGGCCAAGGAGGCGCTGGGGCGCGGCGCCAGTGAGGTCGGTACGTCGACGACCACCGGCGACGGCGGCATGACGCCCGAGGAACGCGGTCAAAGTAAGCACCTTGTGTATCAGTACCTACCGTCGCGATACGGGATGAACCCCGACGATCTCCGTAAGGCAGACGCGATCGAGGTGGTGCTCGGTCAGGGCGCCAAGCCTGGTGGCGGCGGAATGCTGCTGGGGCAGAAGATCTCTGAACGCGTCGCTGCGATGCGCACGCTGCCGCAGGGCATCGATCAGCGCTCGGCATGCCGCCACCCCGACTGGACCGGACCCGACGATCTCACCATCAAGATCAACGAGTTGCGGGAGATCACCGACTGGGAGAAGCCGATCTACGTCAAGGTCGGCGCCACCCGCACCTACTACGACGTCAAGCTCGCAGTACATGCCGGCGCCGATGTTGTCGTCGTCGACGGCATGCAGGGCGGCACCGCGGCCACCCAGGAGGTGTTCATCGAACACGTCGGCATCCCGACGTTGGCGGCGATCCCCGAGGCGGTGCGTGCGCTGCAGGAGCTCGGCGTGCATCGCACCGGGGCGAGCGGAGCTCGCGGAGCGACGGGGAAAGGCGGGGTCCAGTTGATCGTGTCGGGTGGCATCCGCAACGGCGCCGACGTCGCCAAGGCGCTGGCGCTGGGCGCCGACGCCGTCGCGATCGGCACCGCCGCTCTGATCGCGCTGGGCGACAACCACCCGCGCTTCGCCTCTGAGTACGAAAAGCTCGGCAGTGCAGCGGGTTTCTACGATGACTACCAGGACGGCAACGATCCGGCGGGCATCAGCACCCAGGATCCCGAGCTCGCCGCCCGCCTCGATCCGGTGGCTGCCGGCCGGCGGCTGGCCAACTACCTGCGGGTGCTGACGATGGAGGCGCAGACGATCGCCCGCGCCTGCGGCAAGTCGCACGTCTGCCACCTCGAACCCGATGACCTGGTCGCCGTCAGTATCGAGGCCGCCGCGATGGCGAAAGTCCCGCTGGCCGGTACGAATTGGATTCCCGGCCTGTGAGTACCGCCGAGGTCGTGATCGTCGGCGGCGGGCTCGAGGGATGCGCCACCGCGTGGGCACTCGCCGAGCGTGGCGTCACCGACGTCGTCGTCGTCGAACGCGGCACCGTCGGCTCCGGCATGACCGGCAAGTCCAGCGGCATCGTGCGCTGCCACTACGGAGTCAGTTCGCTGGCCGCGATGGCCGCCGCCGGGCTCGAGGTATTCGAGCAGGCCACCGAGATCTTCGGCACCGACATCGGGTTCCGCCAGACCGGGTACGTCGTCGGCGTCGGTGAACCCAACGTCGATGCGCTACGCAAAAGCCTTGCCGCTCAGAAGTCTGTCGGCGTGGACACCGAGGAGATCGATCGCGCCGCCGTCGCCGAGATGTGGCCATTCGCCGATCTCGAACCGTTCGCGGCTTTCGGCTACGAGGCGCGCGGCGGATACGGCGACGCCTACCAGACCGCCCAGGCGTTCGCGACGACCGCTCGCGCGGCCGGTGTCCGCATCCTCCAGGGCTGTCCCGCAACGGGATTGACCACCAGTGGCAATCGCGTTACCGGGGTCGCACTGGCCGACGGCACCGAGATCGCCGCCGGTACCGTCGTCGTCGCCACCGGGGTGTGGACGCAACCGTTCTTGGCCCCCCACGGCGTCGACGTACCGATTCGCGTCGTGAGGGAACAGATCGTGTTGATCGACCCCGGTGTCGATCTTCCCCCGGTGCCGGTGTTCTCCGACCTCGTTTCGCTGCAGTACGTGCGGCCCGAGGTGGGCGGCGAGATCCTCTTCGGCAACAGCGATCTCAGTGACGCGCAGACCGCCGACCCCGGACAGCTATCTCAACCGGGCGACCGAAGAGTTCGTCGACCTCACCGTGGACAAGGTCGGCACCCGCTTCCCCGGATTCCCCGACGCGGTCATCACCAGCAGTTATGCCGGCTGCTACGACGTCACGCCCGATTGGAACCCGGTGATCTCCCGCACCCACCTCGACGGCCTGATCGTCGCCGCCGGCTTCTCCGGGCACGGCTTCAAGATCGCGCCGGCGGTCGGCAGGCTCACCGCCGACATCGTCACCGACGGCCGCAGCCGCGACCCCCCGCATCCCCGCATCGGATTTCCGGCTCTCCCGTTTCGCCGAGGGCGACCTGCTCACCACGCCGTACCCGTACGTCGGCGCCGGACAGATGCGCTAGACAGGTAGCCGTGACCTCTGCTGACGATCACGCATCGCTGCTACGCAACAAGTCCGGCACCGCCCGCGACCGCGATCCGCAGGAGCCCGTCGACGAACTCGAGATCGAGACGGCGATCGGGCGCAACGTGCGGTTGCTGCGGCTGCAGCAGGGTCTCACCGTCGCCGACACCGCCGCGCGCAATCGGCATCTCGAAGGCCATGATGAGCAAGATCGAGAACGCGCAGACGTCCTGCAGCCTGTCCACTCTGGCACTGCTCGCCAAGGGCTTCGACGTGCCGGTGACGAGCCTGTTCCGCGGCGCAGACGTCGAGCGCCCGGCGGCGTTCGTACGGTCGGGCACCGGCGCGCGAATCGTGCGCGAAGGCACCCCGCGAAGGGCATGACTACGAACTGCTCGGCTCGCTGCGCGGCGAGCACAAGCGGCTGGAGTGTCTGCAGGTCACGCTGTCGGAGAAGAGCCGGACGTATCCGCTGTTCCAGCACCCGGGCACCGAGTTCATCTACATGCTCGAAGGGGTCATGGATTACAGCCACAGCCGCTCGGTCTACCGGCTGCACCCCGGCGATTCTCTGCAGTTCGACGGCGAGGGCGCACACGGCCCCGTCGACCTGGTCGAGGTACCGATCCGATTCCTGTCGGTGATCGCGTTCCCCGACTCCCACATCTGAAGCCGCGCCCGCACAACCGGGCGTTTTGCCCGACGGGCCCGCGGGAGTACAGTCATCGGCGTGCAGCGGGTGCTCCTTCTCGGACGCCGCGACGGGGGTCTGATCCAGACTGGCCTCCCGTCGCGGGTATTCGCGATGCGCCGGTCTGAGATTCCCCGATCCAACCCGGAGCCCACATCATGACCGAGAACTTCACTCCCGACGCCTTCCATTCGGTACGCACCATCACCACGCCCGCCGGCCCCCGCCGTGACGACCAGCCTGCTTGGAACACCCAGCGCGCGTCCGCGATGTCCGTCAGCCGGTATCGCAGCTTCGCCGCCGAGGTGGAGCCCGTCGCGCTGACCGACCGCACCTGGCCCGACAAGGTCATCGACGTCGCCCCGCTGTGGTGCGCGGTGGACCTGCGCGACGGCAACCAGGCGCTGATCGACCCGATGAGCCCGGCCCGCAAACGGCGCATGTTCGATCTGCTGGTCCGGATGGGCTACAGGGAGATCGAGGTCGGCTTCCCGTCGGCGAGCCAGACCGACTTCGACTTCGTCCGCGAGATCATCGAGCAGGGCGCGATCCCCGACGACGTGACGATCCAGGTGCTGACGCAGTGCCGCCCCGAGCTGATCGAGAAGACCTTCAAGGCCTGTGAGGGCGCGCCCCGGGCGATCGTGCACTTCTACAACTCGACGTCGATCCTGCAGCGGCGGGTCGTGTTTCGGGCCGACCGCGACGCCGTCAAGAAGATCGCCACCCGACGGCGCGCGAATGTGCGTCGAGGAGGCGAAGAAGTACCCCCCGGCACCCAGTGGCGCTTCGAGTACTCCCCCGAGTCCTACACCGGCACCGAGCTGGAATACGCCGTCGAGGTCTGCAACGCCGTCGCCGAGATCGTCGCTCCGACGCCCGAGGTGCCGCTGATCGTGAACCTGCCGGCGACGGTGGAGATGGCAACGCCCGAATGTGTACGCCGACTCCATCGAGTGGATGAACCGGCACCTGACCCCCCGCGACAGCATCATCTTGAGCCTGCATCCCCACAACGATCGTGGAACTGCCGTCGCCGCAGCCGAACTCGGCTATCAGGCCGGTGCGGACCGCATCGAGGGTTGCCTGTTCGGCAACGGCGAGCGCACCGGAAACGTGTGCCTGGTGACGCTGGGCCTGAACATGTTCTCCCGCGGTGTCGACCCGCAGATCGACTTCTCGAACATCGACGAGATCCGCCGCACGGTCGAGTACTGCAATCAGCTGCCGGTCCACGAACGGCACCCCTACGGTGGCGATCTGGTGTACACCGCTTTCTCGGGCAGCCACCAGGACGCCATCAACAAGGGTCTGGACGCGATGAAAGTGTCTGCGGACGAACAGGATTCGGATGTCGACGACATCCTGTGGCAGGTCCCCCTATCTGCCGATCGACCCCCAAGGACGTCGGCCGCACCTACGAGGCCGTGATCCGGGTCAACTCACAGTCCGGCAAGGGCGGGGTGGCCTACATCATGAAGGCCGACCACGGATTGGCGCTCCCGCGGCGCCTGCAGATCGAATTCTCGTCTGCCATCCAAGCCATCACCGACGGCGAGGGTGGCGAGGTGTCGCCCAAGGAGATGTGGGACGCGTTCCACGAGGAGTACCTGGCGCCGATCACGCCGCTGGAGCGCATGCGGCAACGCGTCGACGCCGCCGAGGTGGACGGTGGAACCGACACCATCACCGCGGTGGTCAAGGTCGACGGCACCGAACGCGAGATCGTCGGCGCCGGTAACGGTCCGCTGGCCGCGTTCGTCGACGCTCTGGGCGCGATCGGCTACGACGTCAACGTGCTGGATTACTCCGAACACGCGATGTCCTCGGGTGAAGAAGCGCAGGCCGCGGCCTACGTAGAGGCCTCGATCGACGGCAAGACCGTGTGGGGTGTCGGGATCGCGACCTCGATCACAACAGCTTCGCTGCGCGCGGTGGTGTCAGCGGTGAACCGCGCCGCTCGGCGCTGAGTGCACCCAGCTGATCCGTTTTACGAAACGAAGAAGTGATCAAGAAATGACTTGTGCTGATTGCGGTTTCGGGTCCCCTTCGGTCGGGAAGCCACCACCGCATGAAGCTAAAGTTCACGTCTGGTTCAGTTCTCACCCTCGCGGCCGCGGCGATGATCTCGTTTGCTCCCGCCGCGGTCGCGCAGGCCGGAGTGCGCAACGCCGCACGGCGCCGCAGACGGCACCCCCTGTGAAAACGTCGCCCCCGGCGGCGGGACGACGGGAACAGGCGAGGGTACGAGCCAGGGCGGAGGGAACCCCTACATCGGCGGTGCCGGCTGCATTCCGGGCCGGGTCTGCAACAACGGTGACGACTGATTGTTTTAGCAGCTAGACAGTTTCGACAGCCCATGCCCTGGTAACTCCCAGGAACATGAAACTCGTTTCCTTCGGAACAGCCCTGCTGACGGGGGCCGCCGCGACAGTGATCGCGATGGCACCCGTCGCCGGTGCACAACCCAATGTGCCGTGCGACGACCCTGGCGGTGCCGCCCGCGGCGCCGCCTGCGACGCGACGGCTCCCGAGGGCGGTCCGCCGCCCATCGTCGGGGAGATCCCACCAGGTCAGGACGGCATGCAAGACGTCGCGGGATGCACCCCGGGGCGTATCTGCGAAGCGCCGTAGCTCAGAACAGAGCGAGCTGATCGTCGCCCAGGTCGGAGCCGACGAAGTCTTCGATCTGGGCACCGCCGATGACGGACACCATTGAGTCCATGAACTCTGCGGACGCCATCACCGGCACGTTCAGTTCTCGCGCTTGGAATGCCTTGCCCTGCCTTGTGTCCGGCACATCGCTCACCACCAGCGAGGTGTGCTGGTCAACGGACTCGGTGAACGCAAGGCCCGCGTGCAGCATTCGTTCGATCAGCTCTTCGTAGGTCCGGTCGACCTCGGCGGCCACCCGCGATGCGCATGCCCTGCACCAGGGGTCGGCCGGATGTGAAGCGGCCCGGGTTGGCGTAGGAGCACGGGAGCCTCGCAGCCATGGCCTTCAACGGGCGCAGCTCGTCGTGGGTGACACGTCCGTTGGGCCAAATACGCCGCGACACCGGGTGCACCGGCAGCCACGTGCGCCGCTCGCATGCCCGCACCAGCACCGGCTTGAGGATCTGCGCGAGCACCAATCGCGTCGTCCAGCGCGTCGTGCGGGCGCATCTGAGTCACGCCCCAGTGCGCGGCGAGCGTTTCCAGTCGCAGGTTGTCCAGTCCGAGGTCCAACCGTCGGGCCAGCTCGACCGTGCACATCACGGTGTCCGTCGGTAGCGCTGCGCCCACCATCTCGGCCTCGGCGGCGAGAAATGCGTAATCGAAGCCCACGTTGTGGGCGACCAGGGTGCGGCCCCTGCAACACCTCACACAGATCCGTGACGACGTCCCCCGAACGTCGGCTGACCCGCGAGCATCTCCGCGGTGAGCCCGTGAATGTGAGTAGGGCCCGGATCGACGCCCGGGTCGAGCAACGAGTACAGGCTCTTCTCAACGTTGCCGTCGTCACTGAGCGCGAGCGCGGCGACGCTGACGACGCGAGCCCTGCCCGGGCCGGAACCCGGAGGTCTCGACGTCGACGACCGCCCACCCGGCGCCCGCCTGATCGGCGGGCCGGCCCCAGGTGCGCACGGCGGTTGAACTCACTCCCCGAGAATGGCACGCAGCCCCGACAAGCCTTGCTCCCCACGCCGCGTGTCGGCCCCTTCTCTAAACTGCCGGGAATGGTCTCGGTACGCGCACGAGCAGCGCTCGCAGCAGGCGCAGGCGCCCGGTGGGCGTCGCGGGTCACCGGCCGTGGCGCCGGGGCGATGATCGGCGGACTCGTCGCGATGACGATCGACCGGTCGATCCTGGCGCAGCTCGGCCAGGGCCGCCGCACGGTCGTCATCACCGGCACCAACGGGAAATCCACCACCACCCGGATGACCGCTGCGGCGCTGGCCACCGTCGGGCCCGTCGCCACCAACGCCGAGGGCGCCAACATGGACGCCGGGCTCGTTGCCCGCACTGGCCGCCGCTCCGGGCGCGTCGCTGGCTGCCCTCGAGGTCGACGAGATGCACGTTCCCCATGTCAGCGACGCCGTCGCCCCCCTCGGTCATCGTGCTGCTCAACCTGTCGCGGGATCAGCTCGACCGCGTGGGTGAGATCAACCACATCGAGCGGACCCTGCGCGGGGGGTTGGCGCGCCACCAGGCCGCCGTGGTCGTCGCCAACTGTGACGACGTCCTGATGACCTCGGCCGCCTACGACCATCCGCATGTGGTGTGGGTGGCCGCCGGCGGCGGCTGGGCCAGCGATTCGGTGAGCTGCCCCCCGGTCGGGCGAGGTGATCGTGCGCGAGGGAGCGGACTGGCGCTCGACGGGCTGCGACTTCCACCGGCCCACCCCCCGACTGGTGGTACGACGACACCCACATCCACGGCCCCGACGGTCTGAACCTGCCGATGACGCTCACCCTGCCCGGCACCGTCAACCGCGGCAACGCCACCCAGGCCGTCGCCGCGGCGGTCACCCTCGGCGCCGATCCCGCCGCGGGCCGTCGCCGCCGTGGCCGCCGTCGACGAGGTGGCCGGCCGCTACCGCACCGTGCCGGTCGGCCCGTCGCACACCGCGCGCCTGCTGCTGGCCAAGAACCCCGCCGGGTGGCAGGAGGCCCTGTCGATGCTCGACCGCGACGCAGCGGGCGTGGTGATCTCCGTCAACGGACAGGTGCCCGACGGCGAGGATCTGTCCTGGTTGTGGGACGTCCGCTTCGAACACTTCGAGAACGTGCCGGTGGTCGCCGCCGGGGAGCGTGGCACCGATCTCGCCGTGCGCCTCGGCTACGCCGGCGTCGAACACACGCTGGTGCACGACACGATGTCCGCGATCCGCAGCTGCCCACACCGGCCACGTCGAGGTGCTCGCCAATTACACGGCATTCCTTCAGCTGAACAGGCGGCTGCCATGAGCGAATCCGCGGTCCGCATCGGACTCGTACTGCCCCGACGTGATGGGCACCTACGGCGACGGCGGCAACTCGCTGGTGCTGCGTCAGCGCCTGCGGTTGCGCGGAATCGACGCGGAGATCGTCGAGATCACGCTC
>NZ_JAQIIY010000044.1:0-13385 GCF_036946525.1 Mycobacterium kyogaense
CCTCGGCCGCGACGGTCTCGCGCTGGCCGGCTCCGCACAGCAGCACGCGCGCCCCGTGTGCCCGGGTCGCGGCCACCTTCACCTCGGGCGTCTCGTCCGGCATCACGATGTGCGCCCGCAGGCCGAAGGTGGCAGCGGCGTAGGCGACGGCCTGGGCGTGGTTGCCGCTGCTGTAGGCCACCACGTCGGTGACGGACCCGGGCTGTGCCATCACGGCGGTCAGCGCGTTGAACGCGCCGCGCACCTTGAACGCGCCGATCGCCTGCAGATTCTCGGGCTTGATCCACAGCGGCCGCTCGGGGTCACCCCACGGCGCGGGCACCAGCGGAGTCCGCACGACGTGACTGCGGATGCGCTGCGCGGCAGCGCGGATGTCGTCGATCGTCACGAGCTGCATGGCTCGAGTCTGCCTCACCCCTACAGTCGTCGATGATGACCGGATACTCGCTGCCCGTCGTGCCCCGCTACGCAGAGATCGACCAGCAGGGAGTGGTGTTCAACGGCCACTACCTCACCTGGTTCGACGAGGCGTGCACCGGCCTTTTCGAGCACTGCGGGGCCACCTACGCCGACATGCTCGCCGGGGGTTACGACTTCCAGGTCGTCCACAGCGAGATCGACTTCGCCGCCCCCGTGCGCTGGCGCGACGTCGTACGGGTCAGCGCCGCCTGCACGCGGGTGGGCACCACGAGCTTCACCGTCGAGTTCGCGGTGCGCCGCCGGGCGGCCGGAGATTCCGAGGACGACGAACAAGTCGCGGTGCGCGGAGCCAACACCTACGTGGTGGTGTCGACCGACGACTGGGCCAAGAGACCGGTGCCGGACGTGCTGCGCACCGCATTGACCGGCCGCGGCGCGGGATGACCGGTACGGTCCTCCCATGGGCCACGGTCACGATCACGGACACCAGCGCGATCTTCCGCCCGGCATGGTCGAACAGCTGGAACTCGCCTACGCGGGCGTGGCGTCGTTCGGGCACCGGCCGTTTCTGACCGAGACCGCCCAGCTCGACTCGTGGAAACCCGACGTCGCGATCGTCGGCGCCCCGTTCGATATCGCGACCACCAACCGTCCCGGCGCCCGCTTCGGTCCGCGAGCGATCCGCGCCACGGCCTACGAGCCCGGGACGTATCACATGGACCTCGGGCTGGAGATCTTCGATTGGCTCGAGGTCGTCGACTTCGGTGACGCGTACTGCCCGCACGGGCAGACCGAGGTGTCGCACCAGAACATCAAGGAGCGCGTGCACGCGATCGCCAGCCGCGGCATCGTGCCGGTGATCCTGGGCGGTGACCACTCGATCACCTGGCCGGCCGCGACCGCAGTGGCCGACATGCACGGCCACGGCAACGTCGGCATCGTGCACTTCGACGCCCATGCCGACACCGCCGACGAGATCGAGGGGAACCTGGCCAGCCACGGCACGCCGATGCGGCGGCTGATCGAGTCGGGCGCGGTGCCCGGCTCGCACTTCGTGCAGGTCGGGCTGCGCGGCTACTGGCCGCCGCAGGACACGTTCGAGTGGATGCAAGAACAGAAGATGACCTGGCACACGATGCAGGAGATCTGGGAACGCGGCTTCAAGGCGGTGATGGCCGACGCCGTCGGCGAAGCGCTGGCCAAGGCCGACAAGCTCTACGTCTCGGTCGACATCGACGTGCTCGACCCGGCGCACGCGCCCGGCACCGGCACCCCCGAGCCGGGGGGCATCACCAGTGCTGACCTGCTCCGGATGGTGCGACAGCTCTGCTACGAGCACGACGTGGCCGGCGTCGACGTCGTCGAGGTGGCACCGGCCTACGACCGTGCCGAGCTGACGGTCAATGCCGCCCATCGGGTGGTGTTCGAGGCGCTCGCCGGTATGGCGGCCCGGCGCCGCGACGCGGCGGGCGGGGAACCGGGCCAGCCGGCCCGGTCCTACCTCAAGCCTTGATCAGGCTTTGGTGAGCGTGAACTGGCAGATGTCGGTGTAGCCGTCGCGGAACAGATCGGCGCACCCGGTCAGGTACTTCATGTACCGCTCGTAGACCTCGTCGGACTGGATCGCGATGGCCTGGTCCTTGTTGGCCTCCAGCGCGGCGGCCCACAGGTCCAGCGTGCGCGCGTAGTGCAGCCGCAGCGGCTGAACCAGCCCGACTCCGAAGCCGGCCTTGGTGGCGTGGCTCTTCACCTTGACCGGCTGCGGCAGATCACCGCCGGGGAAGATCTCGTCCATGATGAATTTGAAGAACCTGATCTTGGTCATCGTGACCGGCAGGTTCCTGGCCGTGAACTCGTCGTCGTCGGGCTTGACGATGGTGTGCAGCATCATCACGCCGTCGGCGGGCAGCACGTCGTAGGCCCGGCTGAAGAACTCGTCGTAGCGGTCGCGGCCGAAGTGCTCGAACGCGCCGATCGACACGATGCGGTCCACCGGCTCGTGGAACTGCTCCCACCCCTGCAGCAGCACGCGCTTGCTGCGGGGGCTGTCGAGCCCGTCGAGCACCTTCTGGACGTGGGCCTGCTGGTTGCGGCTCAGCGTCAGTCCGACCACGTTGACGTCGTACTTCTCGACGGCCCGCTTGATCGTCGCGCCCCAGCCGCAGCCCACGTCGAGCAGCGTCATGCCGGGTTCGAGGCCGAGCTTGCCCAGCGACAGATCGATCTTGGCGAGCTGAGCCTCTTCGAGCGTCATGTCGTCGCGCTCGAAGTAGGCGCAGCTGTAGGTCTGCGTGGGGTCCAGGAACAGCCGGTAGAAGTCGTCCGACAGGTCGTAGTGCGACTGGACGTCCTCGAAATGCGGAGTCAGGTCCTGGGTTCCGTTGGTGGTGTCTGGCAAATCACTGACCTTTGAATCTCGAGTGCTTGCGAGATGGCCCCACCGTCTTCGAGGGCCTGTCTCGTCCGGGGCGAAAGTTGCTACGCACAGTACCCGAGCAGGCTGGGCGACCGTGAATCGCCGCGCGCGCATGTCCGCCGCGGCGCGCGGCGAACTATCCTGGGGAGACCGCCGAACCGCCCATCGACTCTCGGAGGTGAACCGCCTGTGACCCGACCCCAGGACGATCCGTTCGACGATGCCCCCGAAGCTGACGTGGCCGAGCAGCGTGTGCCGGCCGACCCCGCCGACGCGGCCGACGACGCGGCCGACGACGCGGCCTATGACGAGGCTGCAGACGGCGCCTGGCGAGATGTCGACCGCGTGGCCGGCGAGCGGGACTGGCAGGCCAGTGAGGCCGATCTGATCGAGCAGACGATCGACGTCCCGATCGACGACGACGTCGACCGCTGACCCCCGACTGAGGTCCCCCCCGGGCCGTCAGACACTCGCCACACACCCGCCGCGATTGCACGAGCGGCGAGCGGGTAATTCGCTGACGTGACTGACGCAAGTGATGCCACGGTGGAGGCCGTCGGCAAGGTGACCGAGGCGCTCGAATGGGTGGAACGCGCTCGCGGACATCTCTATTCGTTCCATCAGCTGATGGGCCATGCGGACCTTCTGCTCGGGGAGGCGTGCGACGCGCTACGTGAGGCGGGGCACGGCGAGGTCGCCGAGCGCATCGAAACAGAGGTCGTGGGCCGCAATGTGCTGCACGGACGATGGACCTTCCAGGTCATCGAGGAGTTCGACGACGGCTACTGGCAGGTCGTGCGCGACCACGAGAAGCGCGTGCGCGATGACCTGGTCGGCGGGAAACGTCACCTTCACGAGGCGCGAATGAAGGAGGACCGCCGCACACACGGCCGAAAGGGTCACCAAGCGCGGCCCTGACGCTACGCTCGGGTCACATGAGCAGCCCCGAACTCGGCACGACACTCGGGGATCTCACCCGGGTGAACGGAACTCCCCCGCCGCACATCGCGCTCGCCGACGTCGACCTGGGGTCGTGGGAATTCTGGGGGCTCGACGACGACATCCGTGACGCGGCGTTCGCCACGCTGCGGCGGGAGGCGCCGATCCGGTTCTTCGAGGCTTTCGTGGCCGACCCGGACGCCGAGGTGGCCGGTCACTGGGCGCTCACCCGCTACGACGACGTGTTCTACGCCAGTAGGCATCCGGAGATCTTCAGCTCGGCGCTCGGCATCGTGATCGGGGATCAATCGCCCGAGCTGGCCGAGTACTTCGGCTCGATGATCGCGATGGACGATCCCCGCCACACCCGGTTGCGCAACATCGTCCGCAGCGCGTTCACCCCGAAAGTGCTTGCAATGATCGAAGATTCGGTCCGTGCGCGGGCGGCGCGGCTGGTGGCGGACATGGTGGCGGGCCACCCCGACGGCCGTGCCGATCTGGTGGCCGAGTTCTCCGGGCCGCTGCCGCTGCAGATCATCTGCGACATGATGGGCATCCCCGAGTCCGACCATCAGCAGGTCTTTCATTGGACCAACGTGATCCTGGGATTCGGGGATCCTGACATCGCGACCGACTTCGAGGAGTTCGTCTCCGTTGCGATGGCGATCGGCGCCTATGCCACCGCGCTCGCGGAGGACCGGCGCGAGCATCCAGCCGACGACCTGACGACCGCCCTGGTGGCCGCCGAACTCGACGGCGAACGGCTCACCTCGGCCGAGGTGGCGTCCTTCTTCATCCTGCTCGTCGTCGCGGGCAACGAGACGACTCGCAACGCGATCAGCCATGGCGTGCTGGCGCTCAGCCGCTACCCGGAGCAACGTGACCTGTGGTGGGCCGATTACGCGGCCATCGCCCCGACCGCGGTCGAGGAGATCGTCCGGTGGGCGTCGCCGGTGGCGTACATGCGACGGACCGCGACCCGCGACGTGGAGATCGGTGGCGTGCAGATCGCCGCCGGCGACAAGGTGAGCCTGTGGTACGGATCGGCCAACCGTGACGAGTCGAAGTTCGACGATCCGTGGACGTTCGACGTGCGCCGCCATCCGAATCCGCATGTGGGATTCGGTGGCGGCGGGGCGCACTTCTGCCTCGGGGCCAACCTGGCCCGCCGCGAGATCACGGTGGCGTTCGAGGAGCTGCACCGCGCTGTGCCGGATCTGCGGGCGGTCGGTGAACCCGACCGATTGCAGTCGGCGTTCATCCACGGCATCAAGCGGTTACCGGTCGCGTGGACCGTCTGATCAGTTCCTGGTGACGTCGGGGCTGACGCGATGGGTGTCGCGTCCGGTGTCCCGGGCGACACCGTCGTGGTAGCCGTCCCGCTGGCCGTCGTGGCTGCTGTGGCGTCCGCCGGTCACCACGCCGTTGTCCTCGGCCGTCACGTCGGTGTCTGACCGGCGGGTCCGCGGGTCGAGCTTGTCGGCGTGCTCGCGGCGCTCATCGAGGTTCTGCTGAGAGCTGGTCAGCGCGTCGCGCCGGCCCGCCGCGGTCTCCGCCAGGCGCGCGGCCTCGGCGGCTTTGGCATCAGCTTCGGCCTGCGCGGCGCGGGCCTTGGCCTCGGTCTCCTCCACCAGCGTGGCCTGACGCTGCACGCGCTGGCTGTCGTGATGGACCTCTTCCCGGATACGGTCGGCTTCCGCGGCGCGGCGCTTGTTCCGGGACTGGCGGGCGAGGAACACGATCAAGGCGATGACGATGATCGCGGCGACGGCGGCCACCACGATCCACACGGTGTTGTTGCTGTCCATGACGGCTCCTCGGCTTGTGCGGGGCCGTCCGGCGTTGACGACCCCATCAATATGCGGTCGGATGCCCGGGCGGTTGCGGGGCTAAACCGCGCCGCTAGTGCAGGCGCAGTGCACTGAGCATCCCGGCCGCCGAGCGCGGCCAGGTGAACTCTTCGGCACGACGGCGGGCGCTGCGCCTGCGGTGTTCTTCGGGTCGGCCCATCACCGCGGCGACGGCGTGCGCGATGGCGCGGGGATCGTTGTCCGCGACGGCCCCGCTGTCCTGGGTGAGGATCTCGGTGAGTGCGGAGGTCCGAGACACCACGGCGGGCGTTCCGCATGCGAGCGCTTCGAGCGCGGCCAGCCCGAAGGTCTCGTGCGGACCCGGCGCAAGAGCCACGTCGGCGCTGGCGAGGATGGCCGCCACGGTGTCTCGGCACCCGACGTATCCGGCGAAGTCGACGGGAAGCCCCCGCGCCTGCCGTTGCAGGCGGGCCCGCAGCGGCCCGTCCCCGACGACCACCAGGCGGGCATCGACACCCGAATCACGCAGCGCGGCAACAGCATCGATGCTCTGATGCGGATGCTTTTCCATCGAGAGTCGGCCGCAGTGCACCAGCAGCGTCTGTCCGGGTCCGGCCCACCGCGCCCGCACGGCCGTGGATCGGCGGCGCGGATGGAACTGGTCGAGGTCGACGCCGAGGGGAACCGTCACCACGTTCGCCGCACCGATGCGGTCGAATTCCTCCCGTGCGAACGTCGTCGTGCACACCACCGCGTCGTAGTTGTCGGCGGTGCGGCGGTTGGCGGCGTCGGCCACTGCACGCGCCCACCGCGTCGGTAGGACCTGGCCGACGAGCCGGTCGAGCCGTTCGTGGGAGATCATCACCGTGGACACGCCGTGGCGACGGCCCCACGGCCCCAGCGAGCGCAGCGTCAGCCGGTCGGACACCTCCAGCGCGTCGGGGCCCAGCGCCTCGAGCAGGGCTGTCACGGGCCGCGGAGACACCGCGCGGTAGCCGCCGGTGAGCGGAATCTCGAATGCCGGCAACGTGATTCGTACGACGCCGCTGGCGGCGGCCGTCCATTCGCGGCGCGGGCCGGGGACGACGAGGAACACGTCGTGCCCCGCGGCGCGGTACTCCGCGCCGAGTCGATCGACCGCGGTGCGCAGGCCCCCGGATCGAGGCCCGTAGAAGTTGGCCACCTGGACGACCCGCATGGTGGCATCAGAGCGTGTCCGGATGTGCGGAAGTCGACGGCGGGGTGGCGCGTCGCCGAACACCCGGTGGCGGCCCCTGGCGGCGGACGGGAGTCAGCCCACGTGCGTGACGAGCCAGTCCAGCGTGCGGCGCCAGGCGTCGTCGGCTGCAGTCTGGTCGAACCGTTCTCCCGTGTCGTTGAAGAACGCGTGGTTGGCACCCGGCTCGGTGACGAGTTCGTGCACCAGCCCGGCCTTCTCGAGGGCGGCGCGGGCGGCCGGTTCGGTGGCTTTGACGCGCTGGTCGAGCTCGCCGTAGAAGCCGAGCACCGCCACCCCTGCCGACGTCGAGAAATCGGGGTCATCGGGGGTAGGCCCGTAGAAGGGGAACGCCGCTGCGAGCTGCGGGGCCCCGGTGTCGAGGAGGCGCCACACCAGTCCCCCGCCCATGCAGAACCCAATCGCGGCGAGCTTGCGCCCGGGGGTGCGGCGCCCGACCTCGGCGATACCGGACTGCAGGTCGGCCACCATGTCGGCCGGCGGGCGCTCGCCGAGTGCGGCCGTGGCGGCCGCGGGATCGGTGAACGTGGCGGTGCCGCCGCGATCCGACAGCAGGTCGATGGCAAGGCTCGAATACCCGGCGCCGGCGAGCCGCCCGGCGACCGATCGCACCCAATCGGTGAGGCCCTTGTTCTCGTGGATGACCAGGATGCCCCCGCGCGCGTCGGCGGCCTCCGCCCATGCACCCTGCAGCGCTCCGGCGGGCCCGGTCCAGGTCACCGGCGTGGTGGGTAGCGCCCCGGCCTGCCCGGGGGGTTGCCGTGGGGCAGGCGATGCGGAGTCGGGCGTGCCCGAGGACCCTGACGGGGTCGACGAGCTGGCCGGGGCCGTGCGGGCGTTGTCGGAACAGGCCGCGATCAGCGCCGATGCGCTGGCCGCGCTCACCCCCAGTAGGGCCAGCCGGCGCAGTGCCTCGCGCCGGGACAGCAGACCCTCGACGTGATCGGTAGCGATTTCCTCGGCGATATAGCGCTGCAGCGGCGTCACCTCCTCGATTATGCGCCGCCGGGCTCGGTAGACAATCGTAGAAATGTGTTCACGATTCCGTTGACACGTGTCCTGCCGACCTGTTCGATGGGAACGTGAGCAGCGCTGTGACCTACGACACGATCATCCGCAACGGACGTTGGTTCGACGGCACCGGAGCCCCGTCGGCGATCCGCACCATCGCGATCAAGGACGGCCACGTCGCGGCCATCACCGAGGACGACCTCGCCGACGCCGACTGTGCCCACGCGATCGACGCGGCCGGCAAGTGGGTCCTGCCCGGCATGCTCGACATCCACACCCACTACGACGTCGAGGTGCTCAGCGGGCCCGCGCTGTCGGAGTCGCTGCGCCACGGCGTCACCACCGTGCTGCTCGGCTCGTGTTCGCTCTCGACCGTCTACGTCGACGGCGGCGACGCCGGCGACATCTTCGGCCGGGTCGAGGCGATTCCCCGCGAGCACGTGGTCGCGGCGATCGAGCAGCACAAGACCTGGCGCAACGGCGAGGAGTACATCGCCGCACTCGAGGACCGGCCGCTGGGGCCCAACGTCGCCGCGTTCATCGGTCACTCGGACATGCGCGCCGCGGTGATGGGCCTGGACCGCGCCACCCGCCCCGAGGAGCGCCCCACCAACAACGAGCAGGCGCAGATGGAGCGCATGCTCGCCGAGGCGCTGCGCGCCGGATTCGTCGGAATGTCCTCGCAACAACTGCTTTTCGACAAGCTCGACGGTGAGGTGTGCCGGTCCCGGACCCTTCCCTCGACCTACGCCAAGCCGCGGGAGCTGCGCCGGCTCAAGGCACTGCTGCGGCGCGCGGGTCGGGTTTTGCAGTCCGGACCCGACATCGAGAACCCGTTCAACATCGGTTCGCAGGCGTTCCAGTCCCTGGGCATCGTGCGCAATCCTCTCAAGACCAGCCTGCTCTCGGCCGCCGACGTCAAGTCCAACCCGGTGGCGGTCAAGATCCTCGGTCCGCTCGCCCGGTTGGTCAACGGGCTGGGCGGCGACTTCCGGTGGCAACACCTGCCCGTGCCGTTCGAGGTGTACGCCGACGGCATCGATCTGGTGATCTTCGAGGAGTTCGGCGCCGGAGCGGCCGCCCTGCACCTGCGCGACGAGGTGGAGCGCAACGCCCTGCTGCGCGACGAGAACTACCGGCGCCAGTTCCGCCGCGACTACGACGCGAAGTTCGGCATGCGGGTGTGGCATCGGGATTTCTTCGACGCCGAGATCGTGGATTGCCCCGACGCCTCGGTGATCGGGAAGTCGTTCGGTCAGGTCGGGCGGGATCGCGGCGGGCTGCATCCGGTGGACGCCTTCCTCGATCTGGTGCTCGACCACGGCACGGCGCTGCGGTGGCGGACCACGATCTCCAACCACCGGCCGGAGGTGCTTAAGGCTCTGGCACGCGATCCCGGTGTGCAGATGGGGTTCTCCGACGCCGGTGCCCACCTGCGCAACATGGCGTTCTACAACATGGGGCTGCGGCTGTTGCGGCACGTCCGCGACGCCGAACGCGCGGGCAAGCCCTTCATGAGCATCGAGGCCGCGGTGCACCGGCTGACCGGCGAACTGGCGGACTGGTACCGCATCGACGCCGGACACCTGCGCATCGGCGACCGCGCCGACATCGTGGTCATCGATCCCGAGCGTCTCGACGAATCACTGGACCGCTACGCCGAATCGCCGGTCGAGCAGTACGGCGACCTCCCCCGCATGGTCAACCGCAACGACGAGACGGTGGTCGCGGTCCTGGTCGGCGGGCGCACGGTGTTCCGCGGTGGTGCGCTCACCGACCTCGTCGGTACGCACCGCACCGGCCGGTTCCTGCGCGCCGCGCACCGCGTCCGGGCCCTGCCGGCGTCCGCCGATGAGTTGACCCGTGTCGGCTGAGCAGACCGTCTCGTCCCTGTGGACGGCGCTCTCGGCGCGCGACTGGGACGGTGTCATGACGCAGCTGAGCGACGACTGCATCTACCTCGATGTGCCGGTCGGCCCGGCCGCTGCCGCGCGCGGACCGGTCGACATCGTCAAACGACTCAAGATCGGCCTGGAACCCCTGGCGTCCTACGAGAACTTCCCCGGCCTGATGGTCAGCAACGGGACCGACGTCATGTACGAGCATCACGAGCAATGGCATTGGCCGACAGGCGAGTCCGCAGACCTGCCGTTCGTCACCGTGCACCGGGTGACAGACGGCAAGGTCTCACTGTGGAAGGACTACTGGGACATGGGGGCGCTTGCCAACCATGCTCCGCCGAGCTGGCTCGAAGACTTCGCGACCGCGGACATGTCCTGGGTGTTCGACGCCACCGGCCTGGTGTGAGGCCTCAGACCAGCCCGTCGATCTGATTGATGGCCGACGTGGCGCCCTCGATCATGCCCATGTCGAGGACCTGCTGCAGCGCCTCGGCCGAGGCGTAGGTGCTCACGTAGGTTGCGCGGGTGCCCCCGTCGCTGGCGGTGAACGTGAAGACGTTCTTCGACACCGGCAGATCGGTTTTCGGGGTGAAGTCGGGTTCGGCGAAACCGTCGTCGAAGCTGAACCCGTGCGGCTCGTCGACCGCGGTCACCTCCCAGTAGCCCGCGAACTTCTCCCCCTCCGGGCCCGTCATGTAGTACGTGACGCGGCCACCGGGACTCAGATCGTGATCGACCACGGTTGCCGGGTACTCCGGTGGGCCCCAGATCTTCTCGAGTTGACGCGGATCGGCATAGATCTGCCAGATGCGCTCGACGGGCGCGGCGAAGTCGGCGGTGATCGTCAGGCTGCGGGCGTCCAGATCGTGGTGGACATCGGTGACGGGCATGGTCATTCCTCTCGGGTGTTCTCGGATGCGGTGACTTCAGATGCGAGGAGGTCGTCGATGCGGGCGATGCGGCCGCGCCACACCTGTTCGAGCTCGGCCAGTAGCGAGGCCACCGACCGGATCGCGGTGACCTCACCCCTGGCCAGTTGTTCCCGGCCGCGCCGCCGCTTGGTGATCAACCCGGCTCGGTCGAGCACGGCGACGTGCTTCTGCACGGCGGCAAAGCTCATGTCGTACTGGGCCGCCAGCGTGGACACCGAGTGCTCGCCCGCCAGGACACGGCGCACGATGTCGCGCCGCGTCCGGTCGGCCAAAGCATGGAACAGCGCGTCTGCGCGATCCTCGTCGAGCACGTCCACTCCGACAACATACAACCAATCGGTTGTATGTTGTCAAGGGTTTCGGAGTCAGCCGCGCTCGGCCGCGCCTAAACACTCCATGCGAGGCGGAACTTCTCCGCGAGCTCGTCGGCGTTCAGGTGCCCGTAGGTGTCGCTCTCGTAGCGGCGCACGGCCAGCACCGCGTCGACCACCGGATCGCCCAGAATCGCGCGCAGGGTCGTCGAGCGGTCCAGAGCGTCGAGCACGGTCCGCTGATCGGTGGGCAACACCGTGACACCGGCCTCCGCGCGCTGCGCCTCCGACAGCGACGACGGATCGACCGCGACCTCCGCAGGCAGGCTCCGGCCCTGCTCGATACCGTCGAGCGCCAGACCGAGCACAGCTGCCGAGGCCAGATAGGGATTCGCCGACGGGTCGATGATCTTGACCTCGACGTTGGCGCCGTACACGTTCGCCGGTCCTGCGGTCATGAAACGCACAGCGGCTTCCCGGTTCTCGGTGCCCCAGCACGCGTAGGCGCCGGCCCAGCTCCCGGGCTGCATCCGCAACCCCGAGAGAATGGATCCGCCCAGCACGCCCTGCGCGTCCGCGAGGCCGGCGAGCACGCCCGCCACCGCCGACGCACCCTCGTCGGTCATGCCTGCGGGTCCGTCGCCACCGGAGAGCAGCGGTTGTCTCGTCGCGGACAAGCGAAAAGTGTTGATGCGCCCCCGATCCCACGCTCCCGGCGAACGGCACGGGCGAGAGGCTGACGCGCGCACCGTACTTGCGTGCGGCGCGGCCGATGATGATGCGCATCAGGCTGACCTGGTCCGCCGCGGCGACGGGCGGCAGCGGCGCCAGGGAGACCTCGAACTGGTTGGCCCCGTATTCGGGATGGAACTGTTCGATGGCGACCCCGGACGCCGTCGCTGCGGCCGTGACATCGCGGACGAAGCCCTCGAACTCCAGCACGCCGGCCAGCCCGTACTGAGCCCACAGGTCGGCCGGAAGTGCCGCGCCGTCCGGCCCCACGAGCACGAACTCGATCTCATGGCCGACCAACGCCTGCAACCCGGCCTCGGCGAGCCTCTCCTCGACGCGCCGCAGGGTGCCGCGCGTGCAGAACGGATCTACTGTTCCGTCCTGACCGTGGAAATCGCCGGGCGCCCAGGCGAATCCGTCGCCGAGAATGCGGAGTGCGCTCAGATCGATCCGGATGCGCTGGTCCCCGACCACGCCAGTGGCGGGGGGTCAGCGCGATGCCGGCCTTGTCGATCGTGAACACGTGCCACACCGGGCTGGCGCCGAGCCCGGGATCGGCGAACGACCCCATGCGGCGCAGCGGAACGGTCTTGGCGTGCATCAGCCCGGCGGGGTTGACGACGGTGCCGATCAGCGTCGCGACACCGTCGGATTCGAGCTGGGCGATCGCCGCGGCGGCGAGCGGTTTGGCGGCCATGCGGTCATTGTGCCGTCGGGCCGCCGCGCTCACAGCGTGATCGCGCAGGCCTGTCCGATGTCGAGCGTGCGCAGCATGCGACCCATCCCGACCCACATCGCACAGGAGATCGCGAGGTCGGTGAGCAGTTCGTCGTCGAAGTGCTCCTTGGCGCGGGCCCAGAAGTCCTCGTCGTCACGAAGCCCGGTGTGATCGGTCGCGAACCGGTGCGCGAACTCCATCGCGATGCGTTCGGAGTCGCTGTACCCCGGCCACGTCCGCCACTGCGTGGCGTAGTCGTAGAACTCTTCGGTGATGCCGTTGGCCTCGCCCTCGCCATCACGCGTGTTCTGGCACGTGACGCACTCGTTGGCGTACGCGATGACGATGCGGGCGGCCTCGCGGGTGCGCATCGGCAAGCGGTTCTTGGTGTACACCGCATTGCTGAACCGGGCCATCGCGGCCCCGAGTTCTGGCGATGTCACCGCGAAGCCGGTCACGTCGTCGTCGGCGAAGTCCCCGATTCGGCTCATGGCCGAAGTGTAACGCGTTCTAGTTTGCGCCCACGCTGGGCGGACGGGAGACGCACTGGGCCAGGTACAGCTCCTCGCCCAGCTTGCCCATCAGCTCCAGCTGTGTCTCGAGATAGTCGATGTGCAGTTCCTCGTCGGCGAGGATCTCTTCGAGGAGCGTGGCCGACGTGGCGTCGCCCTTCTCCCGGCACATCATCACACCGGGCCTCAGCCGCCCGACCACCTCGTACTCGATCGCGAGGTCGGCCTCGAACTGCTCGCGCACGGTCTGACCCACTCGCAGCGAGAACAGCCGCTGATAGTTGGGCAGACCGTCGAGGAGCAGGATGCGGTCGGTGATCTTCTCCGCGTGGACCATCTCTTCGAAGGATTCCTTGCGGGTGTGCTCGGCCAGCTCGGTGAAGCCCCAGTTGTCCTGCATCTTCGAATGTAGGAAGTACTGGTTGATCGCCGTCAGTTCGCTCGT
>NZ_JAQIIY010000045.1:0-32625 GCF_036946525.1 Mycobacterium kyogaense
ATCGTCGGCATCGGACTGGGCGGCGAATTCACCGTCGGCCTGGCGATGCTCGCCGAGATCGTCGCCACCCGGCACCGCGGCTCCCTGCTCGCGACGCTCAACATCTCCTCGGGGGGTATCGGCAACATCGCGTCGTTCGGCTTCTTCTGGCTGGTCCTCGGCCCGCTCAACGGCGTACTCGGTGGCAACAACACGTCATGGCGGTGGACGTACGTGATCCTCGCCGTCCCAGCGGTGCTCGTGGTCTTCTTCCGGCGCTACCTTCCCGAGTCGCCCCGCTTCCTGCTGTCCAAGGGCCGCGTCGACGAGGCGAACCAGAGCCTCACGCGGCTGGCCAGCGGAAGTGTAACCGCGCTCCGGAAGCCCGGCCCCACACAACAATTCGTCACCGAAGCCGATATCCCGGCAACGGTGAAGAGCAGCTACGCCGAGGTGTTCAAAGGGCAGAACCTGCGGCGTACCGCAGCGATCGGCGCCGCCTCGTGGATGTCGTTCGGAGCTCAGGTGACACTGCTGTTCCTGATGCCCATCCTGCTGGTGTCCCGCGGATACTCATTGGCGGATTCGCTGGCGTTCACCATGATCATGAACATCGGCTCGCTGTTTCGGCGCCTGCGCCGCCTCGTATCTGGCCGGCAAGGCACCGCGACGGCTCACCGTCACCGTCGCCGCCGTTCTCGGATGCATCTCGGCCATCTGCTTCGCATCCTTCGCCCATTTCGACCGCGCTGATCCTGGTGCTCGGCATGATCTTTCAGTTCTTCACGATGATGCTCAACACCATGCTCTCGGTCTGGTCGCCGGAGCTGTTCCCCACGTCGGTACGGGCCATGGGCACATCGGTCGTGAACGGTATCGGCAACGTCGCCGGGGCAGTCATGCCCTTCGCAGCGTTGTTCTTCTTCGACCGCGCCGGCGTGGCCGGGGTGTTCGCGATGATCGCCGTCATGTACGCGCTGCTGGTCGCTGCAGCGCGCTTCGGTCCGGAAACGTTCGGCCAGCCACTGGAAGCCGTCACCGAGAAGCCTGTGCTCACGCACGCTGCCTGACAACACGAGGCCTGAGTTCTCCTTCCGCCACCACCAGAAAGAACGAAACATGTTGACACTGAACATTTCCGCGACCGCCCACGGACTGAACTATCTTCCGCAGTACTACGCAGAACGCATCGGATTGTTCGCCGATCACGGTCTCGAGGTCACCGCGACAGCGAAGGATCCGTGGACCGGCGTGCTCGACGATCTCGACAGTGGCGCCGCGGACATCGCACTCGGCGGTCTCTGGGTACCGGCGATGTACGTGGGCACCTCCCGCGAGCTGTCGGTTTTCGCCCAGGTCAACCACCAGTTCCCGAAGGCTCTGGTGACGCGAGCACCCCGGCCGGAGTTCGCCTGGTCCGACTTGATCGGGCAGACCGTGCTCGCACCAGGTATCGGCGGCAGCGCTCCCTACGCGTTCACTGCCGGCCTCATTCGCGAAGCGGGCGTCGATCCCGCCTCGATCACGTTTCTGCGCGATCTGTCGACACCGATGTTCGTCGAGCTGTTCGAAGCCGGACTCGGCGAGGCCATCGTACTGGACCACACCACTGCAGAAGCACTGCAGCACAGGGGAACCGGGTTCATCGCTGACGACTACGTCGCGACGGGCGGATTGGGCCCCAACAGCGTGTACTACTGCCGCTCGGAGCGGATGGAGGAACTCGCCGACCGATTAGTGCTCTTCACCTCCGCTCTGAGCCAGTCGATGCAACTGCTGACGTCCGTGACCGTCGACGATCTGGCGCCACTGCTGCGCGAGCACTGGCCGTCCGCGCCGTCGGAGGTCCTGGAGCGTGCATGTGGCCGGATGCTTCACTCTGCGACCTGGGCCACCACCCGCATCGACCGGTCGGCTACTGAACGGTGGTTGCGTATCCTGTTCCAGGAGAGCATGGTTCGCTCGATACCTGCGTTCGATGACGTCGTCGACACCCGCATCGTCGACGCGGTCGACTCTCTTGCGGTCACGGCCTGATTCGCCGTGGTCCTCATCCTGACGCACTCCGACATCGCCGACCTGCTCGACCGGAACGACATCCGCGACGCTGTGGAGAGCGCGCACGGCGCGCTGTCCCGCGGTCAGTGGGAGAACCCGGCGCCGCGATCTCTGCACCTTCCCGAGCGGGGGTCGGCGGTTCCGATGGTCACGGCCAGCGCGGCTTCGGTCTCGGTCAAGGTGCTGTGCGATCTGCCGGGCAACGTGACCCGCGGACTGCCCGGTCAACGCTCCACGATCGTGATCAGCTCGGCACTGAACGGCGAGTGCATCGCCCTGCTCGACGGCCGCGCGATCACGGCGATCCGCACGGCGGCAACCAGCGCGGTGGCCACCGCGCACCTGGCGACTGACTCTGCATCCGTGCTCGGGCTCGTCGGCGCAGGCAACCTCGCCGTCGAACATGCCCATGCCATCGCCGCGATCAGGGACATCGAGCGGATCGTCGTGTGGAGCCGCAGCGGCACCACGGTAGATGCGTTCCTCGCCGCGACCACCGAACTCGGCATCCCCGTCACCAGGGCAGCGTCAGCCCAGACGGTCGTGGCCGAGGCCGACATCGTCTGCACCCTGACACCCTCGCGTGAGCCCGTCGTCTTCGGAGAGTGGCTGCGGGCCGGGCAGCACGTCAACGCGGTCGGCGCACCGCCCCGACCGGATCATCGCGAAGTGGATTCCCACGCCATCGCGCGGTCGCGCCTCGTCGTCGACAGCCACGCCAACGTGATGTCGAAATCCGGCGGGGTTCTCCTCGCCCTTGCCGACGGCGCCATCACCGCAGATGACGCCCGCACGGAGCTCGGTGACGTCATCACCGGGGCCGCCCTCGGCCGAACGTCACCCGAGGACATCACGCTGTTCGAGTCGGTCGGCATGGGGTTGCAGGACCTTGCCGCTGCCGAACTCGTCGTCGCGCGCGCCCGCGAGCTCGGCCGCGGTACGCGCATCGACTTGGCGTCGTAGCTCGGGCGGCAGGCCCGCTAGATCTCGATGACGGTCGGCACGATCATCGGCTGGCGACGGTAGGTCTCGCCCACCCACTTGCCGACAGTGCGTCGCACCGCCTGGGCGATCCGCGCCGGATCGGTGATGTGCTGCCCGGCAAGGTTTTCCAGCTCCGCCTCGACACGACGGGCCACGGGCTCGAGCGCTTTGGGGTCTTCGGAGAAGCCGCGCGAGGACAGGTGGGCGGGTGCCACCGGCTGGCCGGTGCCGCGGCGCACCACCACCGTCACCGAGACGAAGCCCGACGTCAGGATGAGCCGCTCGCCCAGGGTCGCGTCGCCGACGTCGCCGGTGACCAGACCGTCGACGAACATCTTCCCGACGGCGACCGCCCCGGCGATCGCGACGCGGCCCGCCGACAGATCGACGCTGACCCCGTTCTCCGCGATGACGATGTTCTCCTCGTCGACGCCGGTGCTCGCCGCCAGGGCGGCGTTGGCGCGCAGCATCCGCCACGTGCCGTGCACGGGCATCACGTTGCGCGGGCGCACCCCGTTGTAGAGGAACAGCAGTTCACCCGCATAAGCGTGGCCCGAAACATGTACGCGAGCTTGACGATTCGTGACAACACGGGCGCCGATCTTGGCCAGCGAGTCGATCACCCCGTACACCGCCTCCTCGTTGCCGGGGATCAGCGACGAGGACAGGATCACCAGGTCGCCGGCGGTCAGCGTGATGCTGCGATGCTCGCCGCGCGACATGCGCGACAGCGCCGCCATCGGCTCCCCCTGCGTGCCCGTGGTGATCAGCACGACACGGTCGGCCGGCATCATCTCCGCGGCACCGATGTCGAGGACGTCCTCGTCGGCGACCGTGAGGTAGCCGAGGTCGCGGGCGATGCCCATGTTGCGCACCATCGACCGCCCGACGAACGACACCTTCCGACCGAGTGAGACGGCGGCGTCGATGATCTGCTGCACGCGGTCGACATTCGAGGCGAAGCACGCGACGATGACGCGCCCATCCGCCCCCCGGATCAGGCGATGCAGTGCCGGTCCGATCTCGCTTTCCGACGGCCCCACTCCGGGGATCTCGGCGTTGGTCGAGTCGCACAGGAACAGGTCGACGCCGGCGTCGCCGAGACGGGACATGCCGGGCAGGTCGGTCGGGCGGCCGTCGAGCGGGAGTTGATCGAGTTTGATGTCGCCGGTGTGCAACACGGTGCCTGCCCCGGTGTGGATGGCCACGGCAAGACATCCGGGAACGGAGTGGTTGACGGCGAAGTACTGACATTCGAAGACGCCGTGCGTGGAGCGCTGCCCTTCGGCGACCTCGACCAGCTTCGGCGACAGCCGGTGCTCGCGGCACTTCTCTTTCACCAGCGCGAGGGTGAACTTCGAGCCGACGATCGGGAGATCGGCGCGCATCTTGAGCAGGTACGGAATCGCCCCGATGTGGTCCTCGTGGCCGTGGGTGACGACGAGTGCCTCGACGTCGTCGAGCCGGCCCTGGACGAGCCGCAGATCCGGCAGGATCAAGTCGACACCCGGTTCGTCATGGGTGGGGAACAACACGCCGCAGTCCACGATCAACAGCCGACCGAGATGCTCGAACGTCGTCATGTTGCGGCCGATTTCGTTGATGCCGCCCAGCGCGGTCACCCGCAGGGCACCGGCGGCCAACGGGCCCGGTGCGACGAGTTCGGATTCCACTGGCTGTCCCGCTATCGAAGCACCGCTGCGGCCCGCAGGTCCGCGGCCAGCGCCTCGAGTTGGTCGTCGGTGGCCGGCACCTGCGGCAGTCGCGGGTCACCGACATCGAAGCCCTGCAGGTGCAGCGCCGCCTTCGACAGCGTGACACCGCCCAGCCGGGCTTGGGCGGCCGACAGCGGCGCCAGCGACACGTTGATCTTGCGTGCGGTCGCCACGTCACCGGAAGCGAAGGCGGACAGCATGTCTCGCAGCTGCCCCGCCGCGACATGGCCCCAGACGCTGATGAAACCGACGGCGCCCATGGCCAGCCAGGGCAGGTTCAGGGCATCGTCGCCGGAGTAGTAAGCCAGCCCGGTCTCGGCGATGATCTGACCACCGCCGTGCAGGTCACCCTTGGCGTCCTTGATCGCGACGATGTTCGGATGCTCGGCCAGGGCCCGGATGGTGTCCCATTCGATCGGCACGACCGACCGCGGCGGGATGTCGTAGAGGATGACCGGCAGGTCCGTCGCGTCGGCGACGGTGCGGAAGTGCGCGAGCAGGCCCTCCTGCGGTGGGCGCGAGTAGTACGGGGTGACGACGAGCAGCCCGTGCGCGCCTTCGGCCGCCGAGGCCTTGGCCAGTCCGACGCTGTGCGCGGTGTCGTAGGTGCCCGCCCCGGCGACGATGTGGGCACGGTCGCCGACGGCCTCGAGCACGGCTCCCAGCAACGCGATCTTCTCGGCGTCGGTGGTGGTCGGCGATTCACCCGTGGTTCCGGAGACGACGAGGCCGTCGCAGCCGGCGTCGACGAGGTGGGTGGCGAGGCGCTTCGCGGTCTCGATGTCCAGCGAGCCGTCGGGCTTGAACGGAGTGACCATGGCCGTCAACAGGGTGCCCAATCGGGCGGTGACGTCGAAGGCGGCGGTACTCACGGGCACCAAGATTACCCTCCCCGCCTCAGCCCTCCGTGGCCAACGGGCTGGTCGCGACCTCACTGCCGTCGGCGAGCACGGTGATCTCGAAGTCGGCGAACACCGCGGGCGCCGTGTCGGCGAGCTGGCGCAGGCACTCCACGGCGAGGCGCCGGATCTCGACGTCGGCGTGCTCGCTGGCGCGCATCGCGATGAAATGCCGCCACGCCCGGTAGTTGCCGGTGACGACGATGCGGGTCTCGGTGGCGTTGGGCAGCACGGCGCGGGCGGCTTGGCGGGCCTGCTTGCGCCGCAGCGTGGCGTTCGGCACGTCGGCGAATCTTTCCTCGAGCCGCGCGAGCAGCTCGACGTAGGCGGCCCGGCTGGCGTCGGCGGCGTCGGCGACGATCCGGGTCAGCTCGGGGTCGCCGTCGACGCCGGGCGGCGCCACCACCGCGACGTCGCCTTCGGGCACGTAACGCTGCGACAGCTGCGAGTAGGAGAAGTGCCGGTGCCGGATCAGCTCGTGGGTGCACGAACGGGAGATCCCGGTGATGTAGAAGGACACCGAGGCGTGTTCGAGCACCGAGAAGTGTCCGACGTCGATGATGTGCTGCACGTACGCGGCGTTGGTCGCGGTCTTCGGGTTGGGCTTGGACCAGCTCTGGTAGCAGGCTCGGCCCGCGAATTCGACCAGCGCCGCGCCGCCGTCGGCGTCTGTGCTCCAGTCGACGTCGGGGGGCGCGGTGAATTCCGTCTTGGCGATCAGCTGCACGCGCAGCGGCGCGATCTCGGCCACCGGCGCAGCCTATCGGCTCTCACTCGGCGGGCACGCCGGCGCGGCGCATCGCGGTCATGATGTGCCCGAAGTCGATCGTGCCGTGGGCGCGGGCCAACGCGTCGGCGTCGTCGGCGCGTCCGTCGGCGATCGCGGCGACGA
This sequence comes from Mycobacterium kyogaense, assembly GCF_036946525.1. Lineage (GTDB taxonomy): Bacteria > Actinomycetota > Actinomycetes > Mycobacteriales > Mycobacteriaceae > Mycobacterium > Mycobacterium kyogaense_A. Next base: position 6,528 of record NZ_JAQIIY010000045.1, read on the forward strand.
TGAGTTCGTGCTCGCGGCGGGCGCGCTCCTCGACGGCGCGCATGGTGTCGGGTTCACCCCACAGGTGTGCGGGCGCGGAGATGCTCACCCGCGCCTTGAGGTCGTTGAGCACGCCGGCCAGCACGTCGTTGTGCGCCGCGTCCGAGATCGCCGCGTGCAGCCGGCTGTCCGCCTGCTGCGCGTCCAACCCCGTCTGCGCGGTGCGGTACTCCTCGAGTCGCCTCGCCAGTACGGCGATGTCGGCGTCGGTGCGGGATTCGGCAGCGGCCCGGCACACCGCGCCCTGCAGACGGCACACCGCATCGCAGTGCACACGCAGGTCGTCGAGACGGCCGGCCAACGTGCGCCCGACGGCCTCGGTGGACGACTCCGGCCACTGCTCGCGGACGAACGATCCGCCGCCACGCCCGCGGCGTGTCTCGAGCAACCCGCGATCGACCAGCCGGGCCAGCGCCGCGCGCACGGTCATCCGACCGGCGCCCAGGTATGTCGCCAGGTCTCGTTCGCCGGGCAGCCGCGCACCGGGAAGGTACTCACCGATCGCGATCGCGGTGATCAGTCGGTCGGTCACCTCGTCGACACGCGACGAGGAGTCCAGTTGTCGGTGCAGCACGCCGGCCGGCGCCTCACCCGCGGGTGATCCGTTGTGCCCCATCAGCGGAATCCCCTTCTCGTCACCGACATGTTAATTCGCCAGATTGGTCTTGCGGTGAGACCTTTGCAAGGTTCATGCTGATGCGATGCAGCGCGACACCCGTCTGGTCCCGTTCCGCGAGTATCAGACCTGGGTGCAGATCACCACGCCGGAGGCCGTGACACCCGGCGCCCTACCGCTGTTCGTCCTGCACGGCGGACCGGGCATGGCCCACGACTACGTGGCCAACATCGCCGAGCTCGCCGACGAGACGGGCCGCGTGGTCATCCACTACGACCAGGTGGGGTGCGGCAAGTCCACCCACCTGCCCGATGCGCCCACCGACTTCTGGACGCCGGCGCTGTTCGTCGACGAATTCCATACCGTGACAAGCGCTCTCGGCATCGAGCGCTACCATCTGCTCGGCCAGTCCTGGGGCGGCATGCTCGGCGCCGAGATCGCGGTGCGCCGCCCCGCCGGCCTCATCTCGCTGGCGATCTGCAACTCCCCGGCGTCCATGGGGCTCTGGGTGCAGGGCGCCGCAGAACTGCGGGCGCAGCTGCCACCGCAGACCCAGGATGCTCTCGACCGGCACGAGGCGGCCGGCACGGTCACCGACCCGGAGTACCTTGCCGCGACGATGGAGTTCTATCGCCGCCACGTGTGCCGGACAGAGCCGTTCCCCCAGGACTTCCTCGACAGCGAGGCGCAGATGGAGGCCGAACCCACGGTCTACCACACGATGAACGGGCCCAACGAGTTTCACGTCGTCGGCACCCTGCGGGACTGGACGATCATCGATCGCCTCCCCGACGTCGCGGCGCCGACCCTCGTTGTCGCCGGGGAGTTCGACGAGGCCACGCCGGCCACGTGGCAGCCCTACGTCGATCGCATCCCCGACGCACGCGGTCACGTCTTCGCCGAATGCAGCCACTGCAGCCATCTGGAGGAACCCGAGGAATTCCGCGCCGTGATCGCGGCCTTCCTCGCCGAGCACGAGGACACCCCATGACCGAGACCGAACCCGCCCCGCAGCGCACGCTGGAGTCCTTCGGCTACAAGCAAGAACTGCACCGCTCGGTGTCGACGTTCGACCTGCTGGTCTACGGGCTGGTGTTCATGGTGCCGATCGCACCGTGGGCGATCTTCGGCACCGTCTACAACAGCTCCTCGGGCATGGTGCCCCTGGTCTACGCCGTCGGCCTGGTCGCGATGATCTTCACCGCGATCGCCTACGCGCAGATGGCCAAGTCGTTTCCGCTGGCCGGGTCCGTGTTCTCCTATGTGGGCCGCGGAATACACCCCGGCGCAGGCTTTTTCGCGGGCTGGGCGATGCTGCTGGACTACCTGCTGGTGCCCACACTGCTGTACGTGTTCGCCGCGGAGTCGATGATCGGGCTGTTCCCGGACACGCCCCGGTGGCTGTGGGCGATCCTGTTCGTCCTCGTCAACACCGCGATCAACGTGCTGGGTGTCGACTCGCTGAAGATGGCCAACCGGGTGTTCCTCGCGATCGAGCTGGTGTTCGTGGTGGTGTTCGTCGTGATCGCGGTGCGTGCGATCAGCGGCGGCAGCCTGCCCGACGTCGGGTGGAGCGTGAGCCCCATCTGGAATCCAGAGACCGTCAGCGCACCGCTGCTGGCCGCGGCGCTGTCCATCGCGGTGCTGAGCTTCCTGGGCTTCGACGGGATCTCGACGCTGGCCGAAGAGTCCACGGGCACCCGCAATCCGGCAGGCAAGGCCATGGTCGGCGCGCTGTTCATCGTCGCGTTCCTGTTCATCACGCAGACGTGGCTGGCCAGCCTGCTCGCCGGCGGCCGCGACGCCTTCGGAGACGACGAGGTCGGCAACGCCTTCTTCAACCTGGTGCAGGCGGCGTCGTCGACCGGCTGGATGAACGCGTTCTTCGTCGTCAACGTGCTCGCCGTCGGCTTCGCCAACGCGATGGCAGCCCAGGCCGCCACGAGCCGGCTGCTGTTCTCGATGAGCCGCGATCGTCAACTCCCCCACTTCCTGTCGAGGATCAGCTCGCGGCAGGTGCCGATCGCGGCCATCCTCACGGTCAGTGCGCTCTCGATCGTGCTGGTGCTGTTCTTCGTCGGGCAGATCGCGCTGATCTCCTCGCTGGTCAACTTCGGCGCCCTGTTTGCGTTCTGCCTGCTGCACATCTCGGTGGCGTGGTACTACCTGGGCCGCAAGAAGTCGAAGAACTACCTGCTGCATCTCGTCGTGCCGGCGCTCGGTTTCGTGATCATCGCCTACGTGCTGATCAATGCCGATTCGCTGGCCAAGATCGGCGGCATCGTGTGGCTGGCGATCGGCGCGGTGGTCTACGTGGTGAACAGGATGCGCGGAGTCGGGACGGGGCCGTCGGAGGATCACGCGGCCCAGGCGCCCACTCACGCGGGCTGACGTCAGCCCTGCGCGTCCTGGCCTCGGCCCGGCGCGGTGAGCTCCCGATGCTCGACGCGGTCGCCCCCGGCCCGCTTGGCGCGATACATGGCGGCGTCGGCGGCGGCGATCATCCGATCGAGAAAATCCGGGTCGGTGACGCCGTGCTCGTCGACGTGATGCTCGAGCACCGCCGTGCAGGTGCCGAGGCTGGCGGTGATGTCGAACGGCAGCTCTGCGATGCTCTCGCGGAGAGCGTTCGTGATCTCCGAGTGGCCCGACGGTGCGGCCGTGTCGGCGACGACGAACTCCTCGCCGCCGAGACGGCCGAGAACGGCCTCCTCACCGCAGATTCGCCGGAGCACGTCGCCCACCTCGGCGAGCGCTCGATCTCCCGCCGCATGGCCACGGGAGTCGTTGAGCCCTTTGAAGTCGTCCAGGTCGATCATCGTGACGTTGACGGCCGTGCCACCCTGGTGGCCGCTCCGTCCGCCCGAGGTCAGCTCTCGAAGAGCCTGATAGAACGAGCGTCGGTTCAGCAGGCCGGTGAGCGAGTCGCGGCCTGACTCTGCGAGATCGGCATGGAGCGAGTGGACCAGGGAGTAGATGCCGAACGGCACACCGACGTTGAGTGCCACCACGGTGACCGTGGCGGCGATGGTCACCGCGACGTCGCCGCTGTCCACGATGAGTCGGGTCGCGGTGATCAGGACACACACGGCCGCGACGGCGCCATTGCCCAGCACGTCGGCCAGCCGGTGGAAGTACGCCAGGAATCCGCCGAGCACGGCGAACATCACACAGCCCATGAGACCGGCGTACGCGTACGACATCGACAGCGAGCCCGCGGCGATGCAGGCACAGCACACCATGTTGTAGATCAGCGACCGTGTGCGGCTGGGCCAGCCGGGCAGCCACACCGTGGAGACGACGATCGCGCTGACGCCGGCGGTGATCGCCGCGACCCGCGCGACCGGCGTCGACGGACCGACCGGGCTGGACAGAAGGATCAGCGGCAACACGCCGAGTACACAGGTGAACGCGAAAACAGCCAAGCGCCAACGTGTTTCGAGGCCGTGACCGCGCAGGTACGCACTGAACGCGTCGAATCGGCCGGCTTGGTGCCACCACCCAGGCATGCACGGGTCCTGTCAGGTTCTCTAGTCGTGCTACAGCTGCATTCTGCCTGCTCCCGACCCAGCTGTGCGCGCCAAGTTCTGATCATCGCGGCGAGCGAACCGGCCGCAGCGACGTTAGGGTTTTCCATGTCTTTCACGCCAGAGGGCGCCGCCGCCACCATCGCCTCGCGCCTGCTCGACGTCATCGACACCGACATCCTCCCGTTGACCGAACGCGGAGTGTCCGGCGGCAACAAGGTCTTCGGCGCCGCGCTGCTGAGGAAGTCGGATCTGTCCCTTGTGATCGCGGGTACCAACGACGAGACGGTCAACCCGTTGTGGCATGGCGAGATCAACACCCTGCGCCAGTTCTACGAGCGCATCGACCGGCCGTCGACCAAAGACCTGATCTTCCTCACCACGCACGAACCGTGCACGCTGTGCATGTCGGCGATCACGTGGGCGGGCTTCGACAACTATTACTACTTCTACAGCCATGAGGATTCCCGCGACAGTTTCGCGATCCCCCACGATCTGAGGATCCTCAAGGAGGTGTTCGGGCTGGACCCCGGCGGTTACCGCCGCACCAACGCCTTCTGGACGGCGCACTCCGTCGTCGACCTGATCGAGGCCGAAGCCGAGCCGCTGCGCTCGACGCTGCTGGCCCGGCGTGACCGCATCCGCGCCCGCTACGACTCGCTGTCGACCCAGTATCAGGACACCAAGAGCGGCAACGACATTCCGTTGAATTAGCTGGGATTGGAGGCGACGAAGTCGACGACGACGGACGCCAGCTCGGGCCCCTTGTCCTCCTGCAGGAAATGCCCGCCGCCGGCGATCGTCACCTCGGGCTGGCCCTGCGCTCCCGGGATGAGCTTCCGCAGAGGGGCATCGCCACCCTTGGTGATCGGGTCGGAGTCGGAGAAGGCGCACAGGAACGGCTTCTCGAACTGTCGCAGCACCTCCCATGCCGCTCGGTTCGCGGGTGCTGCCGGGTCGTCCGGGCTCGTGGGCACGAGCGTCGGGAACTGTCGCGCCCCGGCCTTGTACGAGTCGTCGGGAAACGGGGCGTCGTAGGCGGCGATGACGTCGGGGGGCAGCGTCGAGACGCAGCCGCCGCTGATGATTCCTCCGACCGGGAAGTCGGGGGTCTCCTGGCTGAATCGCTGCCATGCGAGGAACGCCTCGCCGGGATGTTGGTCCCCGGTGGGCAACGCGGTGTTGGCGGCCACCACGCGGGCGAAACGGTCGGGGTGCTCGCCGACCAGGCGCAGTCCGATGAGCCCGCCCCAGTCCTGGCACACCAGCGTGATGCCGGTCAGGCCGATCGCCTCGATCGCGCCCCACGTCCAGTCGACGTGCGCCTCATACGCGTAGTCCTCCCGCCGACTCGGCTTGTCGCTACGCCCGAACCCGACCAGATCGATCGCGACCGCACGCAGTCCGGCATCGGTGAGCACCGGGATCATTCGGCGGTACAGGTAACTCCACGACGGCTCTCCGTGCAGGAGCAGCACGACCTCGCCGTCGCGGGGCCCCTCGTCGAGGTAGTGGATGCGTAGTCCACCGACGTCGACGTAGTGCGGCGCGAACGGGAAATCAGGCAGGTCGGCGAAGCGCTCGTCAGGGGTGCGGAGAACGTCCATGCCTCAGTGAAGCAAGGCGGTGCGCAGCTGCGGGACCAAATCGCCGCGCTCTCCCACGGCGACACCGGAGAGTCCGAGCCAGCCCGCCATCCGCCGGAGCTGCGTGGCGAGCTCGCCGGCCACACGCGCCTGGTCATGGCCGTCCTCGGTGAAGGCGCCGACCACCTGCAGGGCTCCCGCCGCCCGGTCCGCCTTGAGGTCGACCCGTCCCACCAGCCGTCCGTCGAGCAGGAACGGCCACACGTAGTAGCCGAACTGCCGCTTGGGAGCCGGGGTGTAGATCTCGATGCGGTAGTGGAAGCCGAACAGCCTCTCGACGCGGGGACGGAAGAAGATCAGCGGATCGAACGGACATAGCAGCGCGGTGCCACGGTCGCGTCGCGGCACGATCTGACCGGCGCGCAGATACGCCGGCGCCGCCCACCCCTCGACCTCGACGGGCTCCAGTTCCCCGTCGGCCACCAATGCGGCGATCGCCGGCTTGACCTGCCGGGCGTTGAGCCGGAAGTAGTCACGGATATCGGCCTCTGTCGCGATCCCCAATGCGGTGGCCGCGCGCAGCGCGAGCTCGCGCACCGCCTCCGGCTCACTCACCTGCCGGGCCACCACCTCGGGCGGCAGGACCCGCTCGGTCAGGTCGTAGTGCCGGGCGAATCCGATCCGCGTCGCGGTGGTCAGCACACCGGAGGCCCACAGCGCTTCGGCGACCCACTTCGTGTCGCTGCGATCCCACCACGGGCCTTTGCGGCCCCGCGGCTCGGATTCCAGATGGGCCTCGATCTGCCCGGCGGTGGCCGGCCCGAGCTCGGTGATCGCGGCGACGACGTCCTCGGCGAGCTTGCCGTTGCGCTTGACGATGTCCCTGCCCCAACGGCCGTGCTCGTATTCGGCCATCCGCCAGCGCATCAGCGGCCAGTCGTCGACGGCCATCAGCGCAGCCTCGTGAGCCCAGTACTCGACCAGCAACCGGGGTGAGCGGGCCGAGTGACTCCACGCCGCGCGGTCCACGAGGTCACGGTCGTAGGGGCCGAGGCGGCTGAACACCGGCGCGTAATGGGCCCGCACCGCCACCGAGACAGAGTCCAGCTGCAGCACCTGAATACGGGCGATGAGCCGCTTGAGGTGGGCGCGGGTGACCGCGCCGGCCGGTGTGGCTTCGCCGAATCCCTGCGCCGCGACGGCCACCCTGCGCGCCTGCGCAGCGGTGATCATGCCCGCAGGTAGGTGGCGAACCGGTAGCGCAGGCCCGACGCACTGTCCTGCCAGTCGCCCACCGTGCCCACCCAGCGTTCGTCGAGCACCGGCGCGAGCGCGTCCTCGTCCTCCCGCCGCAGATCGATGTCGATCTCGGTGACCTCACACCGCGTCGCCCGCGGAAGCGTCAACCCGTAGATCTCCGACCCGCCTATCACCCACGCATCCTCGAGCGCGATCCCGTCGAGCTCCGTCACCGTGTCTGCCCCGTCAGCCACGTAGTCAGCATGCCGGGTGAGTACGACATTTCTGCGCCCCGGCAACGGCCGGAACCTCTCCGGCAGGGAATCCCACGTCCGGCGGCCCATGATCACGGTGTGGCCCATGGTGAGGTCTTTGAAGCGGGCCATGTCTTCGGGGAGCTGCCACGGAATCCCGTTGTCCCGGCCGATCACCCCGGAGCTCGATTGCGCCCAGATCAGGCTCGGGCCCACTAGACAGCCACCGGTGCCTTGATCGCCGGATGCGGATCGTAGTTCTTGACGACCACATCCTCGTAGGCATAGTCGAAGATCGAATCGCTATGCGCCAGAACGAGTTCGGGATACGGACGCGGCTCGCGAGACAGCTGCTCGGTGACCTGGTCGACGTGGTTGTCGTAGATGTGGCAGTCGCCGCCGGTCCAGATGAAGTCGCCGACACCTAAGCCTGCCTGAGCGGCCATCATGTGGGTCAGCAGCGCGTAGCTGGCGATGTTGAACGGCACGCCGAGGAACAGGTCCGCGCTGCGCTGGTACAGCTGGCAGCTGAGCCTGCCGTCGGCGACGTAGAACTGGAAGAACGCGTGGCACGGCGGCAGCGCCATCTGCGGGATCTCTCCGACGTTCCATGCCGAGACGATGTTGCGACGGCTGTCCGGCTCTGTGCGAAGCAGGTCCAGCGCGGCGCTGATCTGGTCGATGTGATCACCGGACGGAGTGGGCCACGATCGCCACTGAACGCCGTAGACGGGGCCGAGATCGCCTGTCGGCGAGGCCCATTCGTCCCAGATGGTGACACCGTGATCCTGCAGCCAGCGCACGTTGGAATCGCCGCGCAGGAACCACAGCAGTTCGTAGACGATCGACTTGGTGTGCACCTTCTTGGTGGTGATCAGCGGGAAGCCGGCGTTCAGGTCGTACCGCAACTGGTGGCCGAACACGCTGCGGGTGCCGGTGCCTGTCCGGTCGGATTTCGCGGTCCCCTGCTCGAGTACCAGACGCAGGAGGTCCTCGTACGGCGTGGGGATGGGCACGGCCCATAGCTTACGGGCCGCGACCGGGAGTAGAACGGAACCCATGCCGAGGATCACCGACACTGTCACCACCGCCGACGGCTCCTGCCCCGTCAGCCTGCACACGCCCGACGGGGACGGCCCGTGGCCGGGCGTCGTGATGTATCCCGACGCCGGAGGCACCAGGGCGACGTTCCGGGCGATGGCGGACAAGCTGGCCGAGCACGGCTACGCGGTCCTGGTGCCCGACGTGTACTACCGCGACGGGGACTGGGCGCCGTTCTCGATGGCCACCGTGTTCGAGGACGAGTCCGAACGCACCCGGCTGTTCTCGATGATGGGCAAGGTCACGCCCGAGGTCATGGCGTCCGACGCCGCCGTCTTCTTCGACTATCTGACCGCTCGTCCGGAGGTGCGCGGCGACGCGTTCGGGACGACGGGGTACTGCATGGGAGGACGGACCTCACTGACCGTGGCCGGTCTGGTGCCGGAGCGGGTGGCTGCGGCGATGTCCTTCCACGGTGGCGGATTGGTCACCGACGAACCGAACAGCCCTCACCGGCTCGCCGACCGGATGCGGGCCGCGGTCTACGTCGGCGCGGCGAAGAACGACCGGTCGTTCACGGTCGACGACGGCGAAGCCCTGGACAAGGCGCTGACCGCCGCCGGGATCGAACACACCGTCGAGTTCTACGACGCCTTCCACGGCTTCGCGGTGCCCGACAACGGCCCCTACGACGAGCCGGCCGCACGCCGGCATTGGGAGGCGATGCGGTCGTTCTTCGGCGCTCACCTAGGGTGAGCGGCGTGTATGACCAGACCTTCAGTGAATCGGCGTTCGGCGAACACGGAACGCGGATAGATCCGGTGCTCGCGCGCAGCTGGCTGCTCGTCAACGGCGCGCAGTACGAGCGGTTCGCGCCGGCCGAGGAGTCGCGCGCCGACATCGTGGTGCTCGACATCGAAGACGCCGTCGCTCCGAAGGACAAGGCCAGGGCTCGCGACAACGTGACGCGCTGGCTGGCCGACGGACACTCCGACTGGGTGCGGGTCAACGGCTTCGGCACCGAATGGTGGGCCGGCGACCTCGACATGCTCGCCGGCACCTCGGTGGGCGGGGTCATGCTCGCGATGGTCGAGTCGGTCGATCACGTCACCGAGACCGCCAAGCGCCTGCCGAACGTGCCGGTCGTCGCGCTCGTGGAAACAGCTCGCGGGCTGGAACGCATCACCGAAATCGCCGCGGCCAAAGGCACTTTCCGGCTGGCATTCGGTATCGGCGACTTCCGACGCGACACCGGCTTCGGCGACAACCCGACGACCCTGGCCTATGCGCGGTCACGTTTCACCATCGCGGCCAAGGCCGCGCACCTGCCGGGAGCGATCGACGGGCCGACCGTCGGGTCTTCTGCCCTGCGGCTGAGCGAGGCGACCGCGGTGTCGGCGGAATTCGGGATGACCGGCAAGATCTGCCTGACCCCGGATCAGTGCCCCACGGTGAACGAGGGGTTGTCCCCGTCGCTCGAGGAGATCAGCTGGGCCAAGGAATTCCTTCTCGAGTTCGAACGCGACGGCGGTGAGATCCGCAACGGCTCAGACCTTCCGAGGATCGCGCGCGCGAACAAGATTCTCGACCTGGCGCGCGCCTACGGCATCGAGCCCTCGGAGTTCGACGACGTCGACGATCCCGTGCACATCCCGGCGCCGTCGGACACCTACCACTACTGATCACGCGTTCCGGCGGCGCTTGTTGAGAAATGTCCCCACCCCGCGCAGGATGCCGCGAGCCGCGTAGACGCCTGCGAGGATCGACAGCACGATCATTACCACGAACATCAGCACCCAGTTCGTCCGCCCGTGATCGACGTTCCACCACACGATCGTGAACAGCACCGCACAGACGAAGACGACGATGTCGCGCCAGTTGCCTTCGTAGGACGCGGCGAGCTGACGGAGTTCGCGGTTCTTGTCGACGGCAGCGATCAGGTCATCGATACGTATGTCGATGACGCGCTGGAGCTCTGCCCGCCGCTCCACCTGCTCGGCGGGAATCCGCTCGAGCAGGTCCATGTCCTTCGCGATCAGGCCGCGGATGTCCGGGGGCCGCAAGTTACCGGCCGCGACACCGAGCAGGGCGCCGCCGGCGATCGGAGCGCCGGCGAGCGCGATTTCGGCGATACCAGGCATGATGCTCCTTTCCCGACGGGCGCAGCATACCGACGGTCATTCCATGAGCGAAGCAGCGACGGTAGCGCCGAGGTTCCAGCACGCCTCGAGATCGTCCTTGGTGGGTTTGCCTGAGACCACGACGAATTCCGCCGCCTTGACCCACCCCAATCCGGCGGTGATCGCCTCCACTGCGCGCTCGGCCCCCTCGGCGCCCTCGTTGCCGTGCAGCCAGAGGCCGTACGGCCGCCCCCGAGCGGAGTCCAGGAGGGGGTAGTAGCTCTGGTCGAATGCATGCTTGAGCGCGCCGGAGATGTAGCCGAGATTCGCCGGGCTGCCCAGCAGATAGCCGTCGGCCTCGAGCATCTCGACCGATGACACCGTCAGCGCCGGCCGTCGGATGACGTCGACGCCCTCGATGTCGGGGTCGGTCGCGCCGGCCACCACCGCCTCGAACATCTCCTGGCAGTGTGGCGATGGCATGTGATGGACGATGAGCAGCGTCTTGCTCACCGCGCCGTCTCCTCGATCTGCATCGCCTTCTTCATGGTCTCGCGGGCGCGGCTGCGGTCACCGGCGTAGTCGTAGGCGCGGGCCAACCGGTACCACCGCCGCCAATCGTCAGGCTCCGCTTCGACTTCCTCTCTGACAGAAGCGAACAACGCGTCGGCGGCGTCTCGCTGAATGCGGCCCGACGGCCGGCGGGGTAGGTCGCTGATGTCGAGTTCCATGCCCTGTTCGCGGGCGAGGCGCGCCAAGCGTTGATGCGCGAGGCCTGCACGCAGGGTGGCGATCAGCGCCCAGGCGCCGACGACGGGCAGGATCAGAATGGCGATGCCGAGTCCGATGGGGGCCACTTCGCCGGACTCGATCAGGATGATCGCGGCACGGCCGAGCAGCACGAAGTACACCACCAGCGCCACGCTCATGAAGCCGATGAGCAGCTGGGTGCGCAGCGCGCGTTTGCCCTCGTTCATGCCAGGTCGAGCAGCGGTTCCAGGCCGACGGTCAGGCCGGGGTGCTCGCGAATGTTCCGTACGGCGAGGAGTACGCCCGGGACGAAGCTGGTGCGGTCGATGCTGTCGTGCCGGATGGTGAGCGTCTCACCCTCAGTGCCGAAGAGGACTTCCTGGTGGGCAACGAGTCCGGCGAGGCGGATGGAATGCACAGGGACGCCGTCGACGTCGGCACCACGGGCGCCGTCGAGGCCTGTGCTGGTGGCATCGGGGTTGGGCGGCATACCTTTTCGCGCTTCGGCGATGAGTGCGGCGGTGCGCGCCGCGGTGCCCGACGGCGCGTCGGCCTTGTGGGGATGATGCAGTTCGATGACCTCGACGGACTCGAAGTACTTCGCGGCCTGCTGGGCGAAGTGCATCGAGAGCACGGCGCCGATGGCGAAATTCGGGGCAATCAGGACCGACGCGCCGGGCTTCTCGTCGAGCCAGGCGCGCACCTGGTCCAGGCGCTCGTCGGTGAACCCGGTGGTGCCGACGACCGCGTGAATCCCGTTGTCGATGAGGAACTTCAGGTTGTCCATGACGACGCTGGGGTGGGTGAAGTCGATGACGACCTCGGTGTCGGTGTCGGTGAGGGACGACAGTGAATCCCCCGCGTCAACGCCGGTAGTGAACGTGAGATCGTCAGCGGCCTCGACGCCCGCGACCATGGCGGCGCCGACCTTGCCCTTTGCACCCAAGACTCCGACTCGCATGCGCCCGAGCCTAACGTGTCGGCTGCACGCCCCTCGAACCTCACGAAACTCGTTGGCACCATGCGTCCCTGTAGTTACAAGCGGGAGCATTTTTGTCGGTGGATCGAACTAGTGTTCGATATGTGGATGTGGTGGCGGACGCGATGGGGGTGATGCGGGGTCAGTTGGCGATCCTGCGCGACGCCTCCGACGCTCTGTCGCATCGCGAGTTGGTGGCGTTGATGGCCGAGGTGACTACCTTTGTGCGGTCCGTGCCGGCATTGGAGCATCACATCCTGGCCCGGCTGACCACCGAGACGGAGCCGCGGCGGCTCGGGGAGGCGTCGTGGAAGAAGGTGTTGACCACCACCTTGCGGGTGTCGGAGTCGGACGCGAAACGCCGCCTGGCCGAGGCGTCCGCGTTGGGGCCGCGGCAGGCCATTTCTGGTGAGCCGTTGCCGCCGGTGTGGGAGGCCACCGCTAGTGCGCAGGCTTCTGGGGCGTTGGATGCCGACCACGTTGCGGTCATCGCAAAATTCCATGATGGGTTGCCGGTGTGGGTGGATGTCGACACCCGCGCCGCCGCCGACCGCCAACTCGCCTCCCTCGGCGCCGGACTCACCCCGGAAGATCTCAAGAAAGCCGCGGATCGGTTGGCGGCGATGATCGACCAAGACGGTCCCGAACCCACCGACGCTGACCGTGCGCGGCGCCGCGGCATTCAGTTGGGTGCCCAGCAGGCTGATGGGATGAGCCGGTTGACCGGGTGGCTCACCCCTGAAGCCCGCGCCCACTACGAAGCCATCCAAGCCAAGCTGGCGGCACCGGGGATGTGTAATCCCGACGACGAGCAGCCCTGTGTCGAGAGTGAGCCGTCGGAGGATCAGCGCCGCAGCGACACCCGTAGTGCGGCGCAGCGCAACCATGATGCGTGGCTTGCCGTCGGACGCATGGCCTTGTCCTCCGGGGAGTTGGGCTCCCACAACGGCTTACCCGTCACGGTCATCGTCTCGACCACCCTGCAAGAACTCGAGAAGGGGGCGGGGGTCGCGGTCGCCGGCGGCGGCAGCCTGTTGCCGATGGCCGATCTGATCCGCATGGCCGCCCATGCTCACCACTACTTGGCGGTGTTCGACCGCCACACCAACCAACCCCTGTATCTCGGCCGCAGCAAGCGCCTCGCCTCCCCGGCGCAGCGGATCATGCTGCACTCCTCGGCCCGCGGCTGCACCCGACCCGGCTGCAGCGTGCCCGGCTACTGGACCCAGGTCCACCACATCGACGACTGGAAGACCGGCGGCCCGACCGACATCACCAACCTCACCCTCGCCTGCGGGCCGGACAATCGGATGGTCGAGAAGACCGGCTGGACCACCCGCATCAACAGCAGGGGCCAGACAGAATGGGTCCCCCCACCCAACCTCGACACCGGAGGGCGCGGGACCACTCGGACAACCAACGGCTACCACCACCCCGAACGCCACCTCCTGCCCGAAGACGACCACGGACCGTAGCGGCGGGGTTACTGTCGACCGTATGAAGGTCGCCGTAGCCGCCGGCATCGTTGCCGTGGGGTCTGTCCTGGCTGCGCCGGCGAGCGCCGCACCGAACTACGGAAGCAACGGCGTCTTCGGCGTCACGACCCAACCGCGCGACGGATGGTCCACGTCCTTCATCCCGCCCGGCCACTACCGCGTCGATCAGTCGCCGAGCATGCAGCCCTACCAGAGCCCGCCGGGGTTCTGGTTCCGCTGTCGCGACTTCCCGTGCATCGGCGGCAACATCATCGGCACGGGGAACGCGTTGCGCGATGCCCCGACGTTCGTCGACATCCTGCCCACCGACGTCGCGATCTCTCTGCACAACGTCACCCTCACCCCCGCCTGACATCTACAGCGGCGAGGCGCCCCGCAAGTGCTCGAAGATCAACGACGTCTGCGTCCCCGCCACGTCGGCGTCGGCATTGAGGTTCTCCACCACGAACTTTCGGAGGTCGTCGGTATCGCGGGCCGCGACATGCAAGAGGAAGTCGTCGGCACCGGCGAGGAAGTAGACATCCATCACCTGGGGCTTGCGACGGATCTGGCCGATGAAATTGCGGATCTTTCCGCGGGCGTTGGCTTGCAAGCTCACCGAAATCATCGCTTGCAGCGTCAGCCCGATCGCGGCCGGATCGATGTCGGCGTAGAACCCCCGGATGACGCCGAGTTCGGTCAACCGACGCACCCGTCCGTGGCAGGTGGACGGCGCGATACCGACGAGGTCGGCCAGTGCGCTGTTGGGCAGCCGGGCGTCGGCGTGCAGGGCGGTCAGGATGCGGCGATCGACGTCGTCGATGACGGTCCGAACATCCTTCGACGAGGTCGGGGGCGACACGGACATTGCCGACGATTCTTCACTCACGGCTAGACTGTATCGAATCTTCGTCATAAATATTGTGCTCATATCGAGCTTTCTTCACACTTGAGGCATCTCTGCCACAGTTTCCCCGATTTTCAGGAGTCGAAAATGCGTGTCGGTGTGCCGACCGAGATCAAGAACAACGAGTACCGGGTCGCGATCACGCCCGCCGGCGTGGCCGAACTGACCCAGCGTGGGCACGACGTGCTCGTCCAGGCGGGCGCCGGCGAAGGCTCGGCGATCACCGATGGCGATTTCAAGGCCGCTGGCGCACAGATCGTCGCCGACGCCGACACGGTGTGGGGCGAGGCGGAACTGCTGCTCAAGGTGAAGGAACCCATCGAACCGGAGTACGCGAAGATGCGGGCCGGTCAGACCTTGTTCACCTACCTGCACCTGGCCGCCTCTAAGCCGTGCACCGACGCGCTTCTGGCATCGAAGACCACCTCCATCGCGTACGAGACCGTGCAGACCGCGGACGGGGCGCTCCCGCTGCTCGCCCCGATGAGTGAGGTCGCTGGTCGACTCTCGGCACAGGTCGGCGCCTACCACCTGATGCGCACCCAGGGCGGGCGCGGCGTTCTGATGGGCGGCGTCCCCGGTGTGGCACCGGCCAAGGTCGTCGTGATCGGCGGCGGCATGGCCGGCGACAACGCCGCTGCCGTGGCCTGGGGCATGGGCGCCCACGTGACGGTGTTCGACCTGAACATCAACACCCTGCGCAAGATCGACGCCGAGTACGGCGGCGCCATCGAGACCCGGTACTCCTCGAGCCTCGATCTCGAAGCTGCGGTCACGGAAGCCGACCTGGTGATCGGGGCGGTCCTGATCCCGGGCGCGAAGGCCCCCAAGCTCGTCACCAATTCGACCGTCGCAGCGATGAAGTCGGGCGCAGTGCTGGTCGACATCGCGATCGATCAGGGTGGCTGCTTCGAGGATTCCCGGCCGACCACCCACGACGATCCCACGTTCGCCGTGCACGACACGGTGTTCTACTGCGTGGCCAACATGCCCGGCGCGGTGCCGCGCACGTCGACCTACGCGCTCACCAACGCGACCATGCCGTACGTCCTGAAGCTCGCGGGCAAGGGCTGGCGCGACGCGTGCCGCACCGACGCGGCGCTCGCCAAGGGGCTCTCCACCCACGACGGCGCGCTGCTCTCCGAGCAGGTGGCCAACGACCTCGGGCTGCCGTTCACCGATCCGGCCGGCCTGCTGGCCTGACGCTCCCTCAGAACACCTCCCCGTCCACGTAGAACCAGCGACGGGCTCTCACAGCGAACCGGGACCGCTCATGCAGCGTCCCGGTTCGTTGGCTTTCGGGGTCCGTGAACGTCGCCCTGAATTCCACGACATCTGCGTGCACGTCAAGGATGTCGAGCCGCATCCACCGCACCGCGGGGTCGATCGCCACCTGTTCGGGACGTGTCCGCGGGTGCCACGTGCGCCACAGGTAGTCGGCATCGCCGACGGCGAACGCCGTGTAGCGCGAGCGCATCAACTCCTCGGCCGTCTCCGCCTGCCGCTCCCCTCGCAGCAGAGGCAGGCAACACTGCTCTGCAGCCACATCGCGGCCACACTGGCAGAGGGCATCCGACATGCCTGCAGTCTGCCCCATTTGACAGGTGTCAAGTACACTGCGGGCATGTCTGTGTCGACCGACCTGCTGACCGATGTCCTTCCGAGCGCCCCGACCACGACGGCTGATGCGTTGGCGCTTTTCGACTCGCTGCCTGCTGTCGAGACCGAGTTCATGCTCGGCACCTGGCACGGCGCCGAAGTCCCGACCGGCCACCCCCTCGACGGCATGCTCGAGTCCAGCGGCTGGTGGGGCAAGCAGTACACCGACAGCGAGACAGTGCACCCGCTGCTGTTTCCCACTCGCGACAGCTCAGGGCTGTGGCCGCTGAACCCGCTGCCCGCGTTCGCGGGGCTCGGTATCGCCACCAAGATCCCGGCGCTCAAGCAGCGCAACCTCTCCGGTGTCATCGCCGCGCTGCGGCCGGTCCTCGCGGCACGCGGCCCCAAGGCGCGGCTGCGGACGACCCGCTACCGCGGCGTGGACACCGCGACCATGATCTACGACCAGCTGCCCATCAACGACGTGTTCCGTCGCCTCGGCGAACAGACCGTCCTCGGTGCCATGGATCTGCGGGGCATCCGGAGGCCGTACTTCTTCGTGCTGCACCGCGACAATTCACGACGGCTGGGATAGCTCCGGCGCAACCGCGGCGGCGATCTCGGCGATCAGCGGCCGCAAGCTGTCGGCGTCGGGATCATCGGTGGTCGAGCAGGTCATGATCGACAGCAGCCACCTCTGCCCCTGCGGGCCGTACGCGATGCCGACGTCGTTGGTGGTTCCGTATCCCCCGCTGCCCGTCTTGTCCGCGGTCGACCACCCGCCCGGTAACCCGGCACGCATGCTTGACGTCTGATTGGCCCGCATCCAGTCCTCGAGCATCTGGCGGTGCGCCGCGTCGAGGACGTCACCGGTCAGCATCGTCCGGTAGCCGACACCCAGTGCGCGAGGCGTGCTGGTGTCGCGCGGATCGCCGGGTATTGCGGTGTTGAGCTCGGTCTCCCACCGGTCCAGCCGCGTGCGATCGTCGCCGACGCTGCGGGCGAAGTCGGTGATCGCCGGCGGTCCGCCCAGGGTGCGCAGCAGCAGATTTCCCGCGGCGTTGTCGCTCTGCTGCAGCGCCGCCTGGCACAGTTCCGCCAGCGTCATCGTCGTCCCCACCCGCGGCTCGGTCACCGGCGAATGGGAACGAATGTCGCTGCGCTGCACGGCAATCGCGTCGTTCAGCGTCAGCCGGCCCTGCTGAGCACGCTGCAGCACCGCCCCTGAGGCATAGGCCTTGAACGTCGAGCACATCGCGAACGTGTCGTCGGCGCCGACCTCGACACTGCGATCCGACCCGAGATCCGCGGCATACACCCCGATCCGGGCCTTGTGTCGACTCGCCAGTACCGCGAGCCGATCGCCGATCGGTGGCAGCGGCTCGGCGGGATCGGCCAGCACGGTTGATCGCGAACACGCGACCAGACCGGCCAGTGTCAGCCCGCCGACGAGGAGCCCGCGCCGCGAAACGGTCATCCGGCGATCGTCTGCAACGGTCGCGGCAACGACCGGCGTCCCCGCACCGGCCCCAACACGGCTGCCCCGAACGGACGGGTGAGGAGCTCTCGCGCAACGGCATTCACGTCGTCGAGGGTGACCTCGTCGATGCGGGCCAAGGTCTCGGCGATGGTGCGGTGCTGACCGTAGTTCAGCTCGCTGCGTCCCAGCCGATTCATCCGCGAGCCCGAATCTTCCAGTCCCAGAACCAGACCCCCACGCATCGAGCCTTTGGCGATCCGGCACTCGTCGGCGGTGATGCCATCCCGTGCGACCTCGGCAAGCACGTCGGTGGTCACGCGCACCACTTCGTCGAACCTCTCGGGCAGGCAGCCCGCGTAGATCGACAGCGCACCGCTGTCGGCGAAGGTGTCCACCGTCGAATACACCGAGTACGCCAGGCCGCGGGTCTCCCGAATCTGCTGGAACAGTCGGGAACTCAGACCGCCGCCGAGTGCGGTGTTCAGCACCGACAATGCCCAGCGCTGGTCCCAGTGCCGACCCGGTGTCCGTACGCCCAGGGACAGGTGGGTCTGTTCGGCGTCGCGTTTGACGACCTGCAGCGTCGGCTGTCCGCTCACCCGTCCCGCGCCCTTGCGGGGCGGAATGGGCGTTCGGCCGCGCACCAGCCGGTCGCCGAAATGCGCACGCACCAGCGCGACGACCTCGCGGTGGTCGATGTTGCCGGCCACTGCCACCACCATGCGATCAGGGGTGTAGCGGCGCAGATGGAAGGAGTGCAGCTGTGCGCGCGTCATCGTCGAGATCGACTCCACGCTGCCGATCACCGGCCGCCCCACCGGGTGATCGCCGAACATCGCCGACAGGAACACGTCGCCCAGGGTGTCCTCGGGATCGTCGTCGCGCATCGCGATCTCCTCGAGCACGACGTCGCGTTCGACCTCGACGTCGGAGGCAAAGCACTGCCCCCGCAACACGACGTCGGCCACCAGATCGACGGCCAACGCGAGATCGGTGTCGAGCACGTGGGCGTAGTAGCAGGTGTGCTCGCGTGAGGTGAACGCGTTCAGTTCACCTCCGACGGCATCGACGGACTGCGCGATCTGCACGGCGGTGCGGGTCGGAGTCGCCTTGAACAGGAGGTGTTCGAGGAAGTGCGCGGCACCGGCCACAGTGCGGCCCTCGTCGCGCGATCCGACATTGACCCACACCCCGACCGACGCCGAGTGCACGTGCGGAATGTGCTCGGTGACCACACGCAAGCCACCGGGCAGATCCGTGCGGCGGATCGCCGTCGACTTCTCGACCGCGTCCCCGCCTCCGCGCACTCGGCGCAGTGCTGCCGCGCTAGCTGCTGGCGGTCGCGGCATCGGCGGGTGCGGGCGCTTCCGTACCGGCGGCTTCGGTCGTCTGCTCGGCGGCTTCTTCAGCGACGAGCACCAGCGAGATCTTGCCGCGGTTGTCGATGTCGGCGATCTCCACGCGGAGCTTGTCGCCGACCTTGACGACGTCCTCGACCTTGTTGATGCGCTTGCCGCGGCCGAGCTTGCTGATGTGGACCAGCCCGTCACGACCCGGCAGCAGCGACACGAAGGCACCGAAATCGGTTGTCTTGACGACAGTTCCGAGGAACCGCTCGCCGATCTTGGGCAGCTGCGGGTTGGCGATGGCGTTGATCTTGTCGATCGCCGCCTGCGCCGCCTCGCCGTTGGACGCGCCCACGAACACCGTGCCGTCGTCCTCGATGGAGATCGACGCGCCGGTCTCCTCGGTGATCGAGTTGATCATCTTGCCCTTGGGCCCGATGACCTCGCCGATCTTGTCGACGGGCACCTTGATCGTGGTGATCCGCGGGGCGTAGGGGCTCATCTCGTCGGGAGCGTCGATGGCCTCGGCCATCACCTCGAGAATCGTGATGCGGGCGTCCTTGGCCTGCGCCAGGGCACCGGCCAGCACCTGCGACGGGATGCCGTCGAGCTTGGTGTCGAGCTGCAGGGCAGTGACGAAGTCCTTGGTGCCTGCGCACTTGAAGTCCATGTCGCCGAAAGCGTCTTCGGCGCCGAGGATGTCGGTGAGCGTGACGAAGCGGCGTTCGGTCTTGCCGTCGACCTCGACGTCATCGGACACCAGACCCATCGCGATACCCGCGACCGGCGCCTTCAGCGGCACACCGGCGTTGAGCAGCGACAGGGTCGAGGCGCACACCGAGCCCATCGACGTCGAGCCGTTGGAGCCCAACGCTTCCGAGACCTGACGGATCGCGTACGGGAACTCCTCGACGCTCGGCAGCACCGGCACCAGCGCACGCTCGGCGAGCGCACCGTGGCCGATCTCGCGCCGCTTCGGCGAGCCGACGCGACCGGTCTCACCGGTCGAGAACGGCGGGAAGTTGTAGTGGTGCATGTAGCGCTTGGAGGTCTCGGGCCCCAGCGAGTCGATCTGCTGGGCCATTTTGACCATGTCGAGGGTGGTGACACCCATGATCTGGGTCTCGCCACGCTCGAACAGCGCGCTGCCGTGGGCCCGCGGGATCACAGCGACCTCGGCGGACAGGGCGCGGATGTCGGTGACACCGCGGCCGTCGATGCGGAAGTGATCGGTCAGGATGCGCTGGCGCACAAGCTTTTTGGTCAGCGAGCGGAACGCGGCCCCGATTTCCTTCTCGCGGCCGGTGTACTGCTCGGCCAGCCGCTGCAGGACCTCGACCTTGATCTCGTCGGTGCGGTCGTTGCGCTCGTTCTTTCCGGCGATGGTCAGCGCCTCGCTCAGTGCGTCGGTGGCCACCGAGGCGACCGAGTAGTAGACGTCGTCGCCGTACTCGGGGAACAGCGGGTACTCGGCGGTCTCCTTGCCGGCCGAACCAGCCAGTTCGGCCTGGGCGTCGCACAGCGCAGCGATGAACGGCTTGGCCGCCTCGAGGCCCTCGGCCACGACGGTCTCGGTCGGCGCGCCCGCGCCACCGTCGATCAGGGAGATGACGTTCTCGGTCGCTTCGGCTTCGACCATCATGATCGCGACGTCATTCTCGACCTTGCGACCGGCGACCACCATGTCGAACACAGCGCGCTCGAGCTGCTCGACGGTCGGGAACGCGACCCACTGACCGTCGATGAGAGCGACGCGCACGCCGCCGACCGGGCCGGAGAACGGCAGGCCGGAGATCTGCGTCGACGCCGAGGCGGCGTTGATCGCGAGGACGTCGTAGAGGTCCTTCGGATCGAGCGAGAGCACGGTGACGACGACCTGGATCTCGTTGCGCAGACCGCTGACGAACGACGGGCGCAGCGGCCGGTCGATCAGGCGGCAGGTCAGGATCGCGTCGGTCGAGGGGCGGCCCTCGCGGCGGAAGAACGAGCCGGGGATGCGGCCCGCGGCGTACATCCGCTCCTCGACGTCGATGGTGAGCGGGAAGAAGTCGAAGTGCTCCTTGGGCGCCTTGCTGGCGGTGGTGGCACTGAGCAGCATGGTTTCGTCGTCGAGGTAGGCGACGACGGCGCCGGCGGCCTGCTGGGCCAGCCGACCGGTCTCGAAACGGATGGTGCGGGTGCCGAAGCTCCCGTTGTCGATCACGGCGGTGGATTCGAACACGCCGTCTTCAATTTCAACTACAGACATGGACGTCCGTAAGGCCTCTCTGGGTCAATTCACTGTTTCGCGTCGTCACAGCGCGTCAACCACCGCGTTCGATGCGGCTACGGCCATCGATCGAAGCTGCCGGCATTCGTATCCGGCAGCCACTACCGAAGACCGCGCGATCGAGCGGGTCGGCGAAGCGACGTGCGGGAACGGCACTCGCGGGTCTGCGACGACCGCACCCAGCGCCCGGCTCGAGAAAACTGGAGCCGAACCAGGCCATCGTACTCTGCGGCCCGGGCCCGGAGGAAAACGGCGGTCAGGCGCGTCGGCCCCAACCGCCGACGATCGTCGGCATCGTCCAGACCGCGCCACGGTCGGCGATCGCTGCGACGAGACGCTCGTCCAGCGTCGAGATGTCCAACTCCTCGGCGGTCACGACACCGGAGGCGACGATCGCGTCTTCGAGGGCCCGCACCACGTCGACGACATAGCCGGCCGCCTCACGGGCCTGCGGCGGGAAGTACACCTGCAGACCCAGCGTGCCGACGTCGGTGTATCCGGCCTGGTCGAACAGGACGGGGAACCGCATGCCGACCGTCGGATCGGCGTGGGCATGACCGAATCCCGCCTGTATCCAAGCACCTACCCGAGTGAAGAGGTCGACCTCCGGCACCGCGCGGGAGCCGGTCATGTCGTAGTCGACGGCGACGAAGACCCCCTCGGGGCGCAGGTTGCGCTGATGGTGGGCCAGCACGTCGACGGCGTCGGGCAGGTGCATCAGGAGCAGCCGGCAGACAACGGCGTCGAACGGTTCGTCGCTGACGAAGGTGCGCGCGTCCCCCTGGGCGAACTCGACGTTGTCGAAGCCGATCCGGTCTCTGCGCGCCTCGGCGACGGCGAGCTGCGCAGGATCCTGTTCCAGTCCCAGTACCGATCCCTCGCCGCCGACGATGTCGGCGACGAGGAACGACACATCACCTGGGCCGCTGCCCAGATCCAGCACACGCATGCCGGCTTCGAGCCCGCCGCGCCGGAAGAGCACGTCGGTCGGTTCGGCGATGATCGCGGCCTGACCCTGCAAGCGTTCGATCTCGGCGTCGTCGCTTCCGAGGACGTAATCGGGTGTCGCCACCCGCATGACGTTAGCGCGTCAGCGACGCAGGCCGAGACGCTCGATCAGCGAGCGGTAGCGCGCGACGTCGACCTGGGCGACGTACTTGAGCAGCCGGCGGCGGCGACCGACGAGCAGCAGCAGGCCGCGGCGCGAGTGGTGATCGTGCTTGTGCTGCTTGAGGTGTTCGGTGAGATCCGAGATCCGCTTGGTCAGCAGAGCAACCTGGGCTTCCGGCGACCCCGTGTCGGTGTCGTGCAGGCCGTACTGGCCCAGGATTTCTTTCTTCTGTTCGGCAGTGAGCGCCACGAAACAACTCCATCGATTCGGTCCGCGAGTGAGAATCTAGGGCGCGGCCACCGCGAACTGCAGCGCGCGCCAGGTCGGCGAGGAGTCTAACAGCGCCGGCGACTCCGCCCAATTCGCGCAGCGCAGGGCCCCGTTGGTGCAGCGCGGGTCAGCTCAGCGCGCGGACAGGATCGTGCGCGCGCGGTCGGTGTCGGCGTTCATGGCGGTGATCAGCTCATCCACCGAGTTGAACTTCTCCTGACCCCGCAGCCGCGCGACGAAGTCGACGGCGACGTGCTGGCCGTAGAGATCCGCACTGGTGTCGAGAACGTAGGCCTCGACGGTGCGGGTGCGCCCGGAGAACGTGGGGTTGGTGCCCACCGACACCGCCGCCTGATAGCGCTCCCCCGGTGTCACCGTGCCGACGATCGGTCCGTGGCCTAGCACCGTGAACCACGCGGCGTACACGCCGTCGGCGGGGATGGCCGCATACATCGGCGGGGCGACGTTGGCTGTCGGGAAGCCGAGCCCCCGGCCCCGGCCGTCGCCGCGCACCACCACACCTTCGACGCGGTGCGGGCGGCCCAGCGCTTCGGCGGCGGCCACCATGTCGCCCGCGTCGACGCAGGACCGGATGTAGGTCGAGGAGAAGGTGACGGTCTCGTCGCGGTGATGTTCGGCGACCAGGCTCAGCGAATCCACTGCGAATCCGAACCGCTCACCGGCTTTGCGCAGGAGCTCGACGTTGCCTGCAGCCTTCTTGCCGAACGTGAAGTTCTCCCCCACCACGACCTCGACCACGTGGAGCCGTTCGACGAGCAGTTCGTGGATGTAGCGCTCGGGCGTGAGCTTCATGAAGTCGGCGGTGAACGGCACGACGAGGAACACGTCGATACCCATCTCCTCGACGAGTTCGGCACGCCGGGTCAGCGTCGTGAGCTGGGCGGGGTGGCTGCCGGGGAACACGACCTCCATCGGGTGCGGGTCGAAGGTCATCAACACCGTGGGCACACCACGGGCGCGGCCGGCCTTGACCGCGCCGTTGATCAACTCCTGGTGACCACGATGGACGCCGTCGAACACCCCGATGGTGACGACGCATCGGCCCCAATCGGTGGGGATGTCGTCTTGACCCCGCCAGCGCTGCACGCCGCAAGCCTACGACGTGCCGGCAACGCAAGCTCGAACAGTGGCGAAGCGACAGCACCGGATCACGTGTTGTTTGCCTAAACTCTTGGACTTATGAGTCCTGACGCCAAACCACCGGAGTTGACCACGGTGGCCCAGGACTATCTGAAGACCATCTGGACAGCCCAGGAGTGGTCCCCGGAGAAGGTCAGCACCAAGCTGCTCGCCGAACGCATCGGCGTCTCGGCGAGCACCGCATCGGAATCGATCCGAAAGCTCGCCGACCAGGGCCTGGTCGATCACGAGAAGTACGGCGCGGTGACGCTCACCGACGCGGGGCGCCGCGCGGCGCTGGCCATGGTGCGCCGCCATCGGTTGATGGAGACGTTCCTGGTGCGCGAACTCGGCTACGGCTGGGACGAGGTGCACGACGAGGCCGAGGTGCTCGAGCACGCCGTGTCCGACCGGATGCTGGACCGCATCGACGCCAAGCTGGGCTACCCGACGCGAGACCCGCACGGCGACCCGATTCCCGCCGCGGACGGTCGCGTGCCGACCCCGCCTGCCCGTCAGCTCTCGGCGTGCCAGAACGGAGAGGCGGGCACGGTCGCCCGGATTTCCGACGCCGACCCGGAGATGCTGCGCTACTTCGACTCTGTGGGCATCAGCCTGGATTCACGCGTCCGGGTGGTCGCTCGTCGCGATTTCGCCGGAATGATCTCGGTCGCCGTGCACAATGCTCACGACGTCGACGGACCGGATGAGATGACCGTCGACTTGGGAAGCCCGGCCGCGGACGCGATCTGGGTGGTCGCACAGTAGCTACATAGGAGCGCACACGAGATGGCCAAACTCGAACTGTCCCGGTCGTTGCCGATGTCGGCAGGGGATGCCTGGGAGCACGTGTCCGATCTGTCCACACTCGGTGACTGGATGGTCCTGCATCAGGGCTGGCGTTCGGATCTGCCTGACGAGCTGGCCGTCGGCACGACGATCGTGGGGGTCGCCGGGGCGAAGGGCATGCGCAACCGGGTGACGTGGACCATCCGCGAGTTCGATCCGCCGAAGACGCTGGCGATCAGCGGCGAGGGCGTGGGCGGAACCCGGTACAAGCTCTCGATGAACGTGGCCGACACCAAGGACGGGTGCGCGTTCACCCTCCGGATGGATCTGGGGGGCGCGCCTCTGTTCGGACCGATCGGCGCCGCGGCGTCGCGCGCGGTCAAGGGCGACCTGGACGCGTCGATCAAGAAGTTCGAGAAGCTCTACTCGTGATTCACACGATCGTGCGCAGCACGCGAACCACGTTGGCGACCAAGGGGTCCGGACCGGGACTGCGGTAGGCGGCGACCAGATCGATGAACGCCGGGTCGACCAGCGGGAGGTAACACACCCCGGCCAGGTCGAGCCCCGACGTCGGCTCCGGCACGATCGCCACCCCCAGGCCCGCGGCCACCAGCGTCACCAACGTCGAGGTCTCCTCCGCCTCGTGGCGGACCATCGGCACGAATCCCGCTGCGGCACACAGTGCTGTCAGCTCAGCCTGCATGCGCGAGCGACCCTGCCCGGCGTGGCTGATGAACTCCTCGTCTGCGAGATCGGCGACATCGATCGACTCACGTCCGGCCAACCGGTGGTCGGTGGGCAGCGCCACCAGCAGTCGCTCGCGGCGGAGGGCCTCGACCGCGACGTCGGGATGGCGCACCGGCGGCCGCAGCAGGCCCAGGTCGATCTCCCCGGCACGCAGGGCGTCGACCTGCGCCGGGGCCAGCATCTCGCCCTGGACGTTGACGTCTACGTCGGGCAGCATGCGCCGTAGCTCACGAACCAGTGCCGGCAGCAGCGAGTAGGTGGCCGACCCGACGCACCCGATCATCAGCCGGCCCTCGACACCCTGTTCCGTACGGCGGGCCTGCTCGCCGGCTGCGTCGACGGCGTCGAGGATCTCGACGACCCGGCTGAGGTAGACCCGCCCGGCCGCGGTCAGCTCGACACTGCGCGTGGAACGGTTCAGCAGGGTCACCTGCAGCTCACGCTCCAGTTGGCGGATCTGCTGGGACAGCGGCGGCTGCGCGATGTGCAGCCGCTCGGCCGCGCGGCCGAAGTGCAGTTCCTCGGCGACGGCTCGAAAATAGCGCAGATGCCGCAGCTCCATCAGGACTCCTTTGATATTTGCAGAATATCAATAACAGTTATTTGAGTACTTCAGAATATCGTTTGGGGAACCTACCGTGGCAGACATGGACGTCGTCATCTGCTCCCCCCTCCGCACACCGGTCGGTCGGATGGGCGGCGCGCTGTCGACGAGAACCGCCGCCGACCTGGCCACCGCCACGCTGCGCGCCCTCGCGGATTGCACCGGCCTGGGCGAGGGCGACGTCGACGACGTGGTCCTCGGGCACGG
>NZ_JAQIIY010000046.1:0-20554 GCF_036946525.1 Mycobacterium kyogaense
GCGACATCTCGATGAAAGAGGCCGAGGACGCGCTGCGCGATTACCAGGGCCAACTCGAACGGGTCTTCAACGAGGTCCCGCGAACTCGAGAAGCACGCTGTCGAACCCAGCCACTCGGTGGAATCCGACCAGATGGTGCCTGCGGGTATGAAGACCGCGGTCGACAAGTCGCTGCTGCAGCGGGATCGGCGACGCGCACCTGGCCTTCGGCGAGGATTTCAACGTGCACCCGCGCGTCAAGCCGGTGTTGGAGAAGCGCCGCGAGATGGCCTACGAGGGCAAGGTCGACTGGGCGTTCGCCGAGCTGATGGCGCTGGGCACGTTCCTGGCCGAGGGCAAGACGATTCGCATGACCGGCCAGGACACCCGTCGCGGCACGTTCACCCAGCGGCACTCGGTGATCATCGACCGCAAGACGGGCAAGGAGTTCACCCCGCTGGACCTGCTGACCGTCGACTCCGACGGCAAACCCGACCGGCGGCCGGTTCATGGTCTACGACTCGGCGCTCTCGGAGTACGCCGCGGTCGGCTTCGAGTACGGCTACTCGGTGGGCAACCCCGACGCGCTGGTGCTGTGGGAGGCCCAGTTCGGCGACTTCGTCAACGGGGCGCAGTCGATCATCGACGAGTTCATCAGCTCGGGCGAGGCCAAGTGGGGCCAACTCTCCGACGTCGCTGCTGCTGCTGCCGCACGGCCACGAGGGCCAAGGTCCCGACCACACGTCGGCCCGCATCGAGCGGTTCCTGCTGCTGTGGGCCGAGGGCTCGATGACGATCGCGATGCCGTCGACGCCGGCGAACTACTTCCACCTGCTGCGCCGCCACGGCCTCGACGGCATCCACCGGCCGCTGATCGTGGCCACGCCGAAGTCGATGCTGCGCAACAAGGCGGCGGTGAGCGATCTCAAGGAGTTCACCGAGCAGAAGTTCCGCTCGGTGCTGGAGGAGCCCACCTACGACGAGGGCGACGGGCGACCGGTCGAAGGTCACGCGCATCCTGCTGACCAGCGGCAAAGCTCTACTACGAGCTGGCGGCGCGCAAGACCAAGGACAAGCGCGAGGACGTCGCGATCGTGCGCGTGGAGCAGCTGGCGCCGCTGCCTCGGCGCCGGCTGGCCGAGACGCTGGACCGCTACCCGAACGCCAAGGAGAAGTTCTGGGTGCAGGAGGAGCCGGCCAACCAAGGTGCCTGGCCGACGATGGGGCTGACGCTGCCCGAGCTGCTGCCCGACCACCTGGCCGGGATCAAGCGGATCTCGCGGCGGGCCATGTCGGCACCGTCATCGGGCTCGTCGAAGGTGCACGCCGTCGAGCAGCAGGAAATCATCGACGAAGCGTTCGGCTAGCTCCGGTCCGGCGAGCGCTGGTCCGGCGAGCGCGCGTGTCTGTACGCCGACGCGCCGCGAACCGCGTGCACTCTGCGCGCGGTCGCGGCCGTCGAGCGCTCACCGCATGAACGAGAACGGCACCACCCGTCGGTGAGCGCACTGACGGCCCGCGGGCACATGATCTGAATCGCCAGACCGGTGAACATCGTCGCCGGTCCCAGCGGCCGGCCCAGTTCGTCGGCGACCTTGGCCGCGACGTTCGCCATGTTCTGCCCCCGGCTCCGAGAGCATCGGGCACACCTGCTCGCCCACGCGGACCGCGGTGGCCGGGTCGATGTCTCCCAGACGGTAGTGGTCCAGCGCCGACAGGAACACGTCGACACCGGTATCGGCCTGGGCTGGTGCGGCGGCCACGGTCGCGGTGGCCGGCGCGGCGATGGCGAGGGCAGCGCCCAGCACGGCGAGGGCGGTGTAGCGAGACGTCACGCACTGATTGTCGCAGCGGACGCCCCAGGTATTACTCCCCTGCCGCTACGCAGGTTCCGGCAACCTCCGATCACGCATGTGAGTAGCGCACTACGCTGTCGCCGCCCCACCTGCGCGCCGACGATTCGCTAGGCAAGTACACATCCAGCGAATCGGGGCCCCATGTCATCTCCCTCTCGTCATCCCTCGTCCACCACTATCGCCGCTGCGCTGACGATCAGCGCCATGGCCGTCGGCGCCGGCCTGACCGCCGGTATCGACGCGATCCACACCCAGACGCCGCGGCCCGCCGCAGCAGCCCACCACGCGGCGCCCGCGCCTCAGGCGCCGGTGGCCTCGCCTCTTCTCGCCGCCTATGTCCAGAGCTCGGAGCCGTCGGGACCCGCCTTCACGGCCGCGGCCCCGGCTGCGCCCACGCTGTTCTCCGAGGCCGACGCGCAGGCGTTCCTCCGCCTGACCACGCCGTCGAGCAGGGTCCGCATCCTCCCGACGACGACTCCGTCGTCGACCCAGGTGACAGCCACGTCGGGTGTCGTGCGCCACCACCGCAGCGACCGCACCGCGACGTTCGTCGCCGCCGCGACCCCCGAACGGCCGGGTCGAGCTGCGGCCGATGGTCGGGCCGGGCGGCTGGCTGATCGGCAACGGCATCGACGGTGCCGCCGGTGAGAACGGCGGCGATGGCGGTCTGCTGTTCGGCAACGGCGGCAAGGGCGGCGACGGCGCACCCGGGCAGGCCGGCGGCAACGGCGGCCGCGGCGGCCTGTGGGGCGGCGACGGTGGAGACGGCGGCGCCGGCGGGATCGGCGCAGACGGCGGCAACGGCGGCGACGCCCGACTGTTCGGCAACGGCGGAGCGGGCGGCAAGGGCGGTGTGGGTGCCACCGGAGCTGCCGGCGTCAACCCCATTCCCACGACCCTGCTGCCTCCTGCCGCGAAAGGCGCGGACGGGACGGACACCGACGGCTCCGTGGGCATCGTTGCGTACGGCGGAAACGGCGGACCTGGGCAGAACGGTGTCCCTGGTCAACCCGGCGGTGCCGGCGGTGACGGCGGCAACGCCGGTGGAATCGCCACGTCGAGCGGGGTGATCGGTGGTGACGGCGGCCAAGGGGGCGTCGGCGGCGCGGGAGCCCCCGGAGGCAACGGCGGCCGCGGTGGCGACGCCGAGACCAGTTCGATCGGAGCCGCCGGTAGCGGCGGAGACGGTGGTCTCGGCGGAACCGGCGCACGAGGCGGTGACGGCGGAAACGCCGGCTTCAACAGAGGGGGCGGACTCGGCTTCGCCACGTTCGGGGGCAATGGCGGCCAAGGCGGCGAGGGCGCTATCGGCGGC
Organism: Mycobacterium kyogaense; assembly: GCF_036946525.1. Taxonomy (GTDB): domain Bacteria; phylum Actinomycetota; class Actinomycetes; order Mycobacteriales; family Mycobacteriaceae; genus Mycobacterium; species Mycobacterium kyogaense_A. The sequence goes on from NZ_JAQIIY010000046.1 coordinate 3,151, forward strand.
TCGGGCGCTACCGGCGGTGTCGGTGGCTCCGGAGGTAAAGGCGGCGCAATCAGCGGCAACGGGGGTAAGGGCGGCGACGGTGGCGACGGCGGCACGGGCGGCAAGGGAGCTCGCGGTGGCGACGGCGGAAACGGCGGCAACGGCACCGATACGCCTGGCGCCGGGGGCAAGGGCGGCGCCGGTGGTGCCGGCGGAACCGGAGGCGCCGGCAACAAGGGCGGGTCCGGCGGACGCGGCGGCCTCCTCGGATCCACAGGCGCGAACGGCAAGAGCGGTAACGCGGGCGCCAAAGGAGCCCAGGGCGATTCGGGTAACGACGGCAGTCCGGGAGTCTAGAGACGCAATCGGCCGCTCCCGAACCGACGGCGCGGCCGTCTAGCCACCATGGCCGCGGGGGCCGGTGAGCACGCGGTGCTCACCGGCCCTTCGCGTCCGACACCCGCCTGACATACGCGGGACCGCGGGTACCGGTTAGGCTCGGGGTCACTCAGCACCCGTCCAACAACTCGAGGGAGTGGATATGCAGGGCTTCGCCGGAAAGGTGGCCGTCGTGACCGGCGCCGGCTCAGGCATCGGTCAGGCGCTGGCCATCGAGCTCGGCCGCTCCGGCGCCAGCGTGGCGATCAGCGATGTCGACACCGAGGGCCTGGCCGCCACCGAGGAGCGCCTCAAGGCCATCGGCGCGCCGGTGAAGACCGACCGCCTCAACGTCACCGAGCGCGAGAACTTCCAGCTCTACGCCGACAGCGTCGCCGAGCACTTCGGCAAGGTCAACCAGATCTACAACAACGCGGGCATCGCGTTCACCGGCGACATCGAGATCAGCCAGTTCAAGGACATGGAACGGGTGATGGACGTCGACTACTGGGGAGTGGTCAACGGCACCAAGGCTTTCCTGCCGCACCTGATCGCCTCCGGCGACGGCCACGTCGTCAACGTCTCGAGCGTGTTCGGACTGTTCTCGGTGCCCGGACAGGCCGCCTACAACGCGGCGAAATTCGCCGTCCGCGGGTTCACCGAGGCGCTGCGCCAGGAAATGGCGCTGGCCGGCCACCCGGTGAAGGTCAGCTGCGTGCATCCCGGCGGCATCAAGACCGCGATCGCCCGCAATGCCACCGCCGCCGAAGGCCTGGACGCCGAGGCCCTGGCCAAGACGTTCGACAAGAAGCTCGCCAACACCACCCCTGAGCGGGCCGCGCAGATCATCCTCGACGGCGTGCGCAAGAACAAGGCCCGCATCCTGGTGGGCAACGACGCGCGGATGTTCGAGTACGTCATCCGATTCGTCGGAGCGGGCTATCAGGGCCTGTTCCCGCGTGTGGTGTCGCGGTTGACGAAGTAGTCCGTCGGGAACCGCGGATGGCCCACACGACGACGAGCAGGGCGAGCGCGGCCAACGGGTAGCCCATCGCGACGCGGGCGGTAGCAAGCCAGGCCACCGAATGCTCGCCGTACAGCCAGAACTGCACGATGAAGCGGGCGGTGAACACCACGGCCAGAGCGGCCGTGGCGATGTCGTACCGCAGGCGTGTGCTCCGATGGGTGCGCCACGCCTGTCCGCTGCCCGTGAGGGCACTCCAGACGACGCCCACGAGGGGTCGCCGAATGATGATCGAGGCCGAGAAGGCCACGGCGAGAAGCGCACTCGCCCAGATGCCGACCACGAAGTAATCGCGCGCGTCGCCGGTCCAGAAGGCGATGACCGCACCGACCGCCACGCCGAACAGACCGGAGAAGGCGGGGGTCAGCGGCTCGCGCCGAGCCAGCCGCAGTGCTGCGACCCCCCGCGGCCGCGCCGACTCCGAGCATGACCGCGATGTGAAGCGGGGCTGCGGCGTCGACCGCGGCGAACACAACGGTGGGCAGACTCGCATAGAGCATCCCCGCCCAACCGCCCATGCGGGCGAGCAGGGTCGGAGTCACATCGGATTCCTGGGCACTCACGTTCGGCCCCCCAGGTGCTTGGCCAAGAAGTCGACGACCTTCTCGTACATCTCGATCGTGGCTTCCGGGTTGATGGCGCCGTGGCCTTCCGTGGACTGGATCAGGTAGTCGACATCGACATCGCGAGCGCGCAGCGCGTCGACCAGGTTGTCGGACTCCGCTTGGACCACGCGAACGTCGTTGGCGCCCTGGATGACCAGCAGCGGGGTGCGTACCTGATCGACCTTGCTGATCGGCGAGCGCGCCATCATGTCGGCGAGCTGCTCGGGGTCGTCGGGGTCACCCACGTAGGCATGCCAGTTGTTCACCAGGTGCGGACGGGCGATGGGCGGCAGGGTCCGCATGAAGTTCGCGAGATCCGAGATGCCGACGTAGTCGATCGCTGCGGCGAAAACATCTGGGGTGAAGGTGATTCCGACGAGTGCGGCGTAACCACCGTAGGAGCCGCCGAAGATCGCGACCCGGTCGGGGTCCGCGTAACCCTGCTCGACGGCCCAGGTGACGCCGTCGATCAGGTCGTCGTGCATTTTGCCGGCGAATTCGCCGACGGCAGCTTTCAGGAAAGCCTTGCCGTAGCCCGTCGATCCGCGAAAGTTGATCTGCAGCACCGCATATCCGCGATTGGCCAGCAGCTGCACACCGGCGTCGAAGCCCCAGGAATCCCTATACCAGGGTCCGCCGTGAACGGCCAGCACCAGGGGCAATTCTCGCGGATCGACACCGACGGGCACTGTCAGGTAGCCGTGGAGTGTCAGACCATCGCGGGCATTGAACGTGACCGGCTGCATCGGAGCCAATTTCGCCGGCTCGAGGTGCGGTAGCGGGCGGAACAGCAGTCTGCTCTGGCCGGTACGGTGGTCGTACAGGTAGGTGGCGCCCGGGTCCCGGTCGTGATTGAAACTGACCACCCAGCGCTGGCCGTCCTCGTCCGACGACAATCGTCCGAGATCGCCGTCAGAGAGCTTCTCCAGATTGGCGAGCACCTCGGCGAAATGGGGGTCGATCGCGTGAATCACCTGTCGCTGCGCGTAATACCGCACAGCGAGCAGATCCCCGGTACGCCGATCACAGATGAGCGGGCCCGGCAGGATCGGACTGACCGCGGCCCGCGGATCGAGGTCGTACTCGGGGTGGCTGTCGACCTCGCTCTCGGCGCCGGTCGCGAGATCGACCCGGACGAGACGCGTGCGGTCGGTGTCGCGATTCGATCCCATCCACACACCCGCGCCGTCGGGCGTGATGGCCATCGGGTGGATGCCGACCGGATAGTCGCTGCCGTCGAAGGTCGCGACACGGTCGAGAGCGCCTCCGTCCCAGCGTGAGAGCTCGAGCTCGCCGTCCGGAGTCAGGGAGGTGGCGAGCAGATCCCCGCGGTCATTGGCGAGCCAGCCGTTCACGTGACCCGGGTTCTCCGCGAGGAGCGTGAGTTCGCCTGTGGCGATGTCGAGTTCGTAGGCGTCGAGCAGCGTCAGTTCCCGGTTGTTGATCATCACCGTCACCGTGCCGCCCTTGACCTCGCGGATCGGAACGGCCATCACGCCCGGATACGGCGTCAGGTCGACCGCGGGCGAGTCAGGGTCGTCGAGATCGACGCGGTGGATGTGCCAGTTCTCGTCACCGTCCCTGTCCTGCAGGTAGATCAGCCAGCGGGGATCGTCGGTCCATTCGAAGTGCAGGACGCTGCGGTTGTCGTCGGCAGTCACGCAGCGTGGGCCCGCGGAGTCGGCATCCAGGTTCTCGACCCAGACGTTCAAGCGGTTCTTCCACGGCGCGAGGAACGCGATCCTGGTGCCATCGGGCGAGATGGTCGCGGCGGCCCGGGTGGGCGGGCTGAACAGGTCGGCGACGGGAATCAGATCGGGGGCGGTCATGGTGTCTCCTTCATGTGGACGCACGGGGTCACTCCGTCGAGATGGCGCTTGCTCGACGGATCACTATGGTTGTGGCAGAACGGTTTTGTTCGAGATCAGTGCGGCACGGGTCCGCCCAACTGACCGTTGGTGGCGTCTCTGATCGCTCGGTCGATCATCGCCAGGGCTTGCTGTTGGGTGATCTTCTCCTTCTCGACGATCGCCCGGTAGCCGACGTCCTCGTCGATGACCCGGAACGCCGCGGTGACTGCTGCCGCGAAGAGCCGGGCGGTCACGTCGTTGTCGGCGAGGCCGAGCCGCTCGGCGATGATCGGGACGAAGGCATGCTCCATCTCGTCGTGCACGATCAGATAGGCCGTCCGCAACGCCGGCTCGGTGAGCGACAGCGTCGTGATGCGAAGGGCACTGATCTCGTCGGCGATGTCTTGCGGGCTCAGGGGGTTCTCGACGTAAGTGGCCGCCATGTGGTCGGCCAACGACAGTTCGGGAGGCCACCGGCGGGCCAGATCGATGAAGCGTTGCGCCGACAGCGCCAGCACGGGCTCCACGCAGCTCTCCTTGGACCGGAAGTACCGCCAGATCGTCCGCGTCGATAGTCCTGCGGCGGCGGCGATGTCGTCACCACTGGTGGCCGACACTCCACGCTCCCAGAACAGAGCGCACGCATGCCGGGACACCTCGAGTCGGGCGCGAGCCTGCCTGTCGTTGGCCGCTCCCGATGGGAGTGAGGTGGTCACGGTCATCGCTCCTGTCACTTAGTGTCACAGTCGAGTGTGTCACTAAGTGACAGGGCGGTCAAGGTGCGCTCACGACCCGGGGCGAAGCGTGCCCCCCTTCGATCCGCCAGGACCCTCGACCACGTTGAGCTTCGCGGCTATCCGCGTGAGCGCTCGCATGTCCGACGCGGTGAGGCGGTCGAGAACCGTTTCGCGCACCGAGCGCACATGAATGGGTGCCGCGTCAACGACGAGGCGGTGGCCCGCCTCGGTGAGCTCGGCGAGGGTGTAGCGGCCATCCTCGGGATCCGGCGAGCGGGTGACCCAGCCGCGTTGTTCGAAACGCTTGACGACATTGGACAACCGCGACAGCGATCCGTTCGCCAGATATGCCAACTCGCTCATCCGGATACGACGATCCGGCGCTTCCGAGAGGTGACTCAACGTCAAGTATTCGAACAGCGTCAGATCGACCTCCCGCAACGGCGACTCGAGCTTGCCGGGCAAGAGCAGGATGATCGAGATCAGACTGGTCCACGCATCCTTCTCCTGCGCATCGAGCCATCGCGCGACACCACTCGACGTCATCGCCACCCCTTCGTACGAGGAAATGAGTTTACACGTGAAGTGATATCAGCTAGTCTTCACTTCATGGTTGAAGTCAATAAGCGCCCAGTTCAGTTCTTCGCCACGCCGGGCTACGGCGAGATGCTCCGTAGCGAAAGGCATTACAGCCAAGCCGTCCGTATCGGAGACAGAGTCGAGATCTCTGGACAAGGCGGCTGGGATGATCACCTGAACTTCCCGGACCTTCTGGAAGACGAGATCGCGCGAGCATTCGACAACATCGAGCGCACGCTGGAAACCGCAGGCGCAACGTGGCGGGATGTCGTGCACGTGAACTCGTATCACGTGGTCAGCGATCCAGATGGGTTCGACGCCCACAACAGCGTGATGATCGAGCAGATGCGCTCACGGATGCCCGACCATGGACCGATCTGGACGGAGACAGGCGTGAGCGCCCTCGCAGCGCCCGGAATGCGCGTTGAAATCCGGGTCACCGCAATCGATCATCGGTGACGACGTCCATAGCGCTGACTGCACGCTCGCTGGGCGCGAGCGTGCGTTACCTGCCAAGAATTACGGCGGGTTGCTGTGCAAACACGCCCGCTCGCCGAACCGACCGCTAGTTGCTGGTGCCGAGGGGGTGCGCCTCCAGCCACCCCGCGGCCACCCGACCCGGCTCGGCGCCCTCGGCGATCTCGCGCCGCATGTCGGCCAGCGATCCGGTGTCCAGCACGCCCGCGATCTCGTTGAGCGCCAACACTTGCGACTCGCTCAGCACGTTGCGCCGGTACAGCGGCACCAGGTTCTCCGCCCGGATCAGTGACGTCTTGTCCGACAGCACGACAATGTCCGACGGCACGCCCGCGGCCGCCGTCGACGTCCACGCAAGGCCGACCTCGCCGGCCTGCAGCGCCGCGAACATCGTTGCCGCATCGGCGAACTGGCGTGCCCGCGGCAAAGTGCACGTGCCGATCGCCGTCGGCCACGACGTGCCGCTGACGGCGCCGACCGTGAGATCGGCGGGGCAGCGCCGGGCCAGTGCCGAGACGTCGGCGCCGGCATCACGCGCACCCGCAGAGGTCATGGCCACCGCGGGCTTGTCCTCCGCCGCGGTCGTGTAGTCACCGGCGGCCACCCCTTCCGGCAGCGCGGCCAGCAACGAGCGGTACACCTGGACATCCGAGCGTGCCGGCGCGTCCGGGTCGAATCGCGCCAGCAACCGGCCGGTCCAACCCGGTACCACCGTGGCCTCACCGGAATCCAGCCTCGACAGCGGGTCGTCGACGACCCGGACCTGCGCGGCGCTGCCGTAGAAGCCCAGTGCCGATGCGTACAGATGCGCGACGAGCTCGGCCTCTCCTCCGGCATTCGTCGCGACCGGGATGGGCGGCGGAGCCGGCCGCCCCGCGCAGGCGGACACACACCACACCAGCGTCAGTGCGGCGATCAACCGCCTCGTCCGGCGCAGCAGAGTCAGTCCTCGGATGCTGCGGCGACGGCCGCCGCGACCGCCGGACCCACCCGCGGATCCAGTGCGCTCGGCACGATGTGGTCGACGGCCAGGTCATCACCGACGACCGAGAAGATCGCCTCGGCCGCGGCTATCTTCATCTTCTCGGTGATGCGGCGCGCACCCGCGTCCAGCGCCCCGCGGAACACCCCGGGAAACGCCAGCACGTTGTTGATCTGGTTCGGGAAGTCACTGCGGCCGGTGGCCACCACCGCGGCGTACTTGCGCGCCACATCGGGATGGATCTCCGGATCCGGGTTGGACATCGCAAAGACGATGCCACCGGGTGCCATCGTCGCGATCAGCTCCTCGGGCACCAGCCCTGCCGAGACGCCCATGAACACATCGGCACCCGCCAGCGCCTCGGCCATGCCGCCGCGCAGCCCCCGCGGATTCGTCCGCGTGGCGAGCTCGGCCTTGAACGTGTTGAGGTCGTCGCGGCCGGTGGCCACGATGCCCTTGCTGTCGAGCACGGTGACGTCGCGAATACCGCTGGCCAACAGGGTGTTCGCGCACGCGATGCCCGCCGCGCCGGCGCCGGAGATCACGACCTTCATCGTGTGCATGTCCCGATCGAGCACCTTGGTCGCGCCGAACAGTGCGGCGAGCACCACGATCGCCGTGCCGTGCTGGTCGTCATGCATCACCGGGCAGTCCAGTGCCTCGATCACCCGCTGCTCGATCTCGAAACAGCGCGGCGCCGAGATGTCCTCCAGGTTCACCGCACCGAACGTGGGCCGCAGCCGGATCAGCGTCTCGACGATCTCGTCGGGGTCCTTGGTGTCGAGCACGATGGGGATCGAGTTCAGCCCGCCGAACGCCTTGAACAGCGCGCTCTTGCCCTCCATCACCGGCAGCGACGCCGCCGGTCCGATGTCGCCGAGCCCCAGAACGGCGGTGCCGTCGCTGACCACGGCCACCAGGCGATGCGCCCAGGTGTAGCGCGCCGCCAGCGTCGCGTCGGTGGCGATCGCCCGGCTCACCTGCGCGACACCCGGTGTATAGGCGATCGACAGGGCACGCTGAGTGTCCAGCGGCGAACTCAGCGCCACCGAGAGCTTGCCGCCCTCGTGCGCATCGAAGATCTCGGCGTCGTCGACCACCACCTGCGGGGTCCGCGTCGCGACGTCATGTTCTGGGGAAACCGCACTGTCCGCCACGGGCGTCAGGGTAACCGACTGCCACGTCCTCACAAGAGCAGGTCGTGCGCCGGTGAGCAGAAGGTGAGCAGAACAGATCAGCTTCGACGCGTACCATCCGTCTAGCCGAATCAGGCGGGTGTCCGGAGGGAGGTCGGCCGATGCCGTCATTTCGTGCGCTGCCGCCGTCGCTGATGCGCCAGGGCGGCCGCCCCCGTCCCGACCATCCCGATGCGCGCAGCATCCACGTCCCCGTGGCCCGGGCGATGGTCGACTGCGGCGTCTACTGCGAGGGAAACCGCCTGCCCGGCAAATACACTCACGCCGCGGCGCTGAACAAGGTGCACGAGATCGAGGCCGAGGGCCGGCCCGCGTTCGTGTGGATCGGGCTGCACGAACCCGACGAGCACCAGATGCAGGCGGTGGCCGACGTGTTCGGCCTGCACGAGCTGGCGGTCGAAGACGCCGTGCACGCCCACCAGCGACCGAAGCTCGAGCGCTACGACACCACGCTGTTCATGGTGCTCAAGACCGTGAAGTACGTCGACCACGAATCGATCGCCAACGCGCGCGAGATCGTCGAGACCGGTGAGGTGATGATCTTCGTCGGCCCGGACTTCGTGGTGACGGTGCGCCATGGCGAGCACGGCGGCCTGGCCGGGGTACGCAAGCGCCTGGAAGCCTCACCGGCATCGCTGAAACTGGGGCCCTACTCGGTGATGCACGCGATTGCCGACAGCGTCGTCGACCACTATCTCGACGTCACCGACCTGATCGAAACCGACATCGATGCGATGGAAGAAGACATCTTCTCGCCACGGCCGCTGACCGACATCGAATCGATCTACCTGCTCAAGCGGGAAGTGGTCGAGCTGCGGCGCGCTGTCAGTCCCCTGGTCACCGACCTCGAGCGCATTGGGACCCACCACGACGACCTGATCAATGTCGAGATCCGCCGCTACATGCGCGACGTGCTCGACCACACCATCAAGGCCTCCGACCGGATCGCCAGCTTCGACGAACTGCTCAGCTCGCTGGTGCAAGCCGCGCTGGGCAAGGTCGCGATGCAGCAGAACGTCGACATGCGCAAGATCTCGGCCTGGGTCGCCATCGCAGCCGTGCCCACCGCGCTGGCAGGCATCTACGGGATGAACTTCGACCACATGCCCGAATTGCATTGGGTCTGGGGCTATCCCGCAGTCCTTCTGCTGATGTTGACGGTCTGCCTGGGGTTGCACCGCACGTTCCGGCGGAACAACTGGCTCTAGGCCTCAGGCCGGGCTGGCGGCGCGGCGGCGCGGATCGGTCACGTCCACCCGATCTTGGTCCCAGGCCTCCCGCATCGCCTCAGCTCCCTTGAGCCGCACCCAGGCAGCCTCGGTCGGGGTGATCGGCACCGCGGACAGAATGGCCACCGGCGACGCCGGCTCGGGCAGCGCAACGTCGTCGATATCGCTGCGTCCCAACAGGAATGCGGTGAACGGCGCACCGTCCCACAGCGGCGTCTCGAGGTCGATCAGCGCATCCGGCTCCAACACCAGTCCCTCGACAGCGGGGGCCGCGGCCACCACGGCCACCGAGCGGGCCAACCCGGTGGGTGCCGAGCCACGCAGCGCCACAGCCACTTCGGCGCGCGGTCCGCGCACCGGGTCGGCCATCGCCTCGGCAGGATCCACCATCGGCTGCGACGAACACCCCAGCGACACGTAGTGGGCAGGGCCGTCCCCGCCTGATTCACGGCCGGCGGCGAAGCGCAGCACGCGAATCCGGTCGGCCCCGAGGAAGGTCACCGAGGCCTCGGCGGGTTCGCCGGAACTGCGGAAATGCTCGAGGACCCGCGCCCGGACCGCCGCGGTGACGTCGACCACGGTCAGATCTTCAGCCGGGCCAGGAGATCTCGGCCCTGCTCGGCACCCTGCGGGTCGCACAGCACGTCATAACGACCCGCCACCAACTGCATGGTGGAGCTGAAGTCGCGGGTGCCGCGGGCCATCGCGTAGGGCACGGCCGAGGTGATGAGGCCGAAGAACACGCCGGCGATCAGACCGGTGATCAGAGAACCCCACGGGCTCGGGCTGAAGAACCCCAGGATCAGGCCGATGAACAGGCCCAGCCAGGCGCCACTGATCACGCCGCCACCGAGCACCTTGGGCCAGGACAGCCGGCCGGTGACCCGCTCCACCTGCATCAGGTCCACCCCGACGATGGTGACCTGCTCGACCGGGAACTGCTGATCGGACAGGTAGTCCACGGCGCGCTGAGCTTCGGCGTAGGTGGGATACGAACCGATCGGCCACCCCTTGGGCGGGGTAGGCAGGCCGACCGGGCGGCCACGGCCCGCGGGCGCGGCACCCGGTGTCTGGCCTGGCTGAAACGGGCTGGTCATGTCCTTGCACTCCTCCGGTGTGACAGGTCGATCTGGCATACCTCGTCGGTGTGGTCAACGCACCGGAGCGGGCAAAGGTGCCCGCTCCGACGGTCCCGACCGCCGGTATGTACTTAGGCTAGGTTGATCAGCATGACAAGTCAGGACGACGACGCACGCCGGATCGACCGTTCCGACTCCCCCGGGTCCGAACCCTCGTCGGAGGGTTACGAGGCACCGCCGATCGAGCAGTCCGCGACTCCGACGGACTACCCGCCGGCCTACAACCCGCCCCCGCCGCCGCCACCGTCGTACTCCAACCCGACGGACTACCCGCCGCCCCCGCCCGGGTACGGCACGCCCTACCCGGATCCGAACGCCGGAGGCCAGTACCCCAACCAGGGCTACGGCGCAGCCTCGTATCCCCCGCCGCCGCAGTACGGCACCGCGCCCGGTGGGTATCCGCCGCCTCCGATGGGCTACCCCGGCGCGGACTACGGCTACGGCCCACCCGCCCCTGCGGGCACCAACACGATGGCGATCGCGTCGCTGGTCGCATCGATCCTCGGCGTGTGCTGCGGCATTGGCTCCATCGTCGGCATCGTGCTGGGCATCCTGGCGATCAACCAGATCAAGGAGACCCGTCAGGCCGGTCACGGGCTGGCAGTTGCCGGTATCGCCGTCGGCGCGGTCACCCTGGTGATCAGCCTGGTCTGGGGCATCGCCGCCATCAGCGTCTAGTTCGCGTTCCCGGCGGGCGGGGTGAACCGCTCGCCGGTGCGCTGCATGCCCGCCGCACGGCCCTTGCCGGCGATCACCAACGCCATCTTGCGGCTCGCCTCGTCGATCATCTCGTCGCCCAGCATCACCGCTCCCCGGGCGCCGCCCGCCCGCGAGGTGTGCCATTCGTAGGCCTCGAGGATCAGCTCGGCGTGGTCGTAGGACTCCTGGCGGGGGCTGAAGATCTCGTTTCCGGCCGCGATCTGATCGGGATGCAACACCCACTTGCCGTCAAATCCCAGCGCGGCGGCACGCCCTGCGACCCGACGGAACGCCTCGACGTCGCGCACCCTCAGGTAGGGCCCGTCGATGGCGTTGATTCCGTTGGCGCGCGCGGCAATCAGGATGCGCATCATGATGTGGTGGTAGGCGTCGCCGACGTCGTAGCCCTCGGGCTGCTCGCCCACCTCCAGCGTGCGCATGTTCAGGCTCGCCATCAGGTCGGCGGGGCCGAGAACCAACGCGTGCACACGCGGGCCGGCGGCGATGGCGTCGATGTTCGTCAGCCCGCGCGCATCCTCGATCTGCGCCTCGATGCCGATGCGCCCGACCGGCAAGCCATGTGAGGCTTCCACTTGGGACAGCAGCAGATCCAGCGCGTGCACATGGGAGACATCGGTCACTTTCGGCAGCACGACGATGTCGACCGACGCGCCGGCCGTACCGATGACCTCAATCACATCGGTGTGCGTCCACGGCGTGGTCCAGTCGTTGACCCGCACTCCGCGCAGCTGATCACCCCACCCCGGCTCGGCCAACGCGGCCGCGACCTGCTCGCGCGCTTGGGCTTTCGCGTCGGCGGCCACCGCGTCCTCGAGGTCGAGGAACACCTGGTCCGCGGGTAACGTCTTGGCCTTCTCGATCATCTTCACGCTGCTGCCCGGCACGGACAGGCATGTTCGGCGGGGTCGATACCGGTTTTGCACAACCACAGTCTCTACTCTGACACTCATGGCATCGGTCAACAGGGTCTATGCGGCCCGGCTCGCGGGAATGGTGGTGCTGGGTCCCGACGGCGAGTCGATCGGCCGCGTGCGTGACGTGGTGATCAGCATCAGCCTGGTTCGGCAACAGCCCCGAGTGCTCGGACTGGTCATCGAATTGCTATCGCGCCGAAGAATTTTCGTCCCGATCCTGAGGGTCACCGCGATCGAACCCGGCGCCGTGACACTGGCGACGGGCAGCGTGTCGCTGCGCCGCTTCTCCCAGCGACCCGGTGAGGTGCTGGTGCTCGGCCAGGTCATCGAGACCCGCGTGCGCGTCGACGATCCCGACCTGACCGAACTCGCTGGGATCGACGTCGTCGTGGTCGATCTCGCCATCGAGCAGACCCGTTCGCGAGACTGGATGGTCACCCGGGTCGCGGTGCGTCCTCAGCGCAGACTCGGCCGCCGCAGCAACATCCACACCGTGGACTGGACGCACGTCCAGGGCCTGACGCCGTCCGGGCTGGCGATGCCGGATCAGGGCGTCGCGCAGCTGCTCGAGCAGTTCGTGGGTCAGCGGCCCATCGAGGTGGCCGACGCGATCCGAGAGCTACCCGCCAAACGCCGCTACGAGGTGGTCAACGCGCTCGACGACGAGAGACTCGCCGACGTGCTGCAGGAACTGCCCGAAGACGAGCAGGTCGCGGTGTTGCGACAACTGAAGACCGACCGCGCCGCAGACGTTCTCGAGGCGATGGACCCCGACGACGCGGCGGACCTCCTGGGCACCATGAGTCCCACCGACGCCGAGCAGTTCCTGCGCCGGATGGATCCCGAGGAGTCCGAGGACGTGCGCCGCCTGCTCAGCCACTCACCGAACACCGCTGGCGGTCTGATGACCTCGGAACCGGTGGTGCTGGCGCCGGACACCACCGTGGCCGAAGCCCTTGCGCGCGTGCGTGATCCGGATCTGACGCCGGCGCTGGCGTCGCTCGTGTTCGTGGCCCGCCCACCCACTCAGACGCCGACCGGCCGATATCTGGGCTGTGTGCACCTGCAGCGGCTGCTGCGCGAACCCCCCGCGGCGTTGGTCAGCGGCATCGTCGACACCGACCTGCCGAGCCTGGGGCCCGAGGATTCCCTCGGCGCGCTCACCCGCTACTTCGCCGCCTACAACCTGGTGTGCGGGCCCGTCGTCGACGACGAGAACCACCTGCTGGGCGCGGTGTCCGTCGACGACGTCCTCGATCACCTGCTGCCCGACGACTGGCGCGAACGCGAGGCCGAACCACTGATCGTGACCGCGGAGAAGGCGACATGAGCGACTCCTCGGCACGGCAGCGACTCGACACACCACGGGTCTCCCGCTCCCTGACACCTCGGTTCGACGTCGAGGCCGTCGGCCGCGTCAGCGAGAACATCGCCCGATTCCTCGGCACCGGCCGCTACCTGGCGATCCAGACGATCGTCGTGATCGTGTGGATCCTGCTCAACGTGGGGGCCTTCGCCTGGCAGTGGGACCCGTACCCGTTCATCCTGCTCAACCTGGCGTTCTCCACCCAGGCCGCGTACGCCGCGCCGCTGATCCTGCTCGCGCAGAACCGGCAGGAGAACCGGGACCGGGTCTCGCTCGAGGAAGACCGGCGACGCGCCGAACAGACCAAAGCGGACACCGAATACCTCGCCCGCGAACTGGCCGCGCTGCGCCTGGCCGTCGGCGAAGTGGCCACCCGTGACTACCTGCGCCGCGAACTCGAGGAGATCCGCGAGCTGATCACCGAATTGCGACCCACGGACGGTGTTGCCGAGCCTGATCCGAACAAATCCGACAGCAGCGACAGGCGAGCACGCAGATCCTGATGAGACAGCTGTGGCCAATGCTGTAACACAGCCGTGTCCCAACCGATATGGTGACTGGGTTCACAGGCCACCCGACAGCAAGGACGGTTGCGTGCACATAGGCGGACGAGCGGCTCTCGGAGCAGCGAGATGCCGGGCGGGACGCCTGGTCCGCATGCCGGCCTTCGGCGTCGCGGCAGTGCTGACCCCCCTGGTGCTGGCCGGTGCCGTCGGTGCCTCCGCGCCCTCACCTCACTCCCCGACCCGCGACACCGCGGTGATGCCGATGGCCGCGGTCGCCCCCTCGTCGCCGAGCTCCGAGGGAGCGTCGGTGGTCGCGGTGGCCAAGACCCCGACCCCGCTGCGGATCGCGGCAGCCACCGTGTCCGCACCGCCGCCGGCCATCGTGGTCAATGCGCCCGGCACGCTGCGCATCCCGTCGATGGCCCTGGCGGCCTACCGCAACGCCGAAGCCAAGATGGCCGCGACCACGCCCGGCTGCGGAGTGAGCTGGAACCTGCTCGCCGGAATCGGCCGCATCGAGTCGATGCACGCCAACGGCGGCGCCACCGACGCCCGCGGGACCGCCGTGCGGCCGATCTACGGCCCGAGCCTGGACGGCACGCTGCCGGGCAACGAGGTGATCGTCCAGAGCCGCAGCACCGATCGCGTGGTCTACGCCCGCGCACTGGGTCCGATGCAGTTCCTGCCCGGCACCTGGTCGCGCTACGCCGCCGACGGCGACGGCGACGGTAAGGCCGACGTGCAGAACGTCTTCGACGCATCGCTGGCCGCAGCCCGGTACCTGTGCAGCGGCGGGCTCAACCTGCGCAATCAGCCCGACGTGCTGGCCGCGATCCTGCGCTACAACAACTCGATGGCCTACGCACGCAACGTGCTGGGCTGGGCCGCGGCGTACGCGACGGGCGTGGTGCCGGTCGACCTCCCGCCGATCAGCGGCGAGGTGCCCGCGCTCGGCGACAGCCACCTGGACCGCCCCGAGGGACTCGGGCCCGGCATGCCGCTCAACGCCGCAGGGCTGCCGGCCAACGATCCGCTGGCTCTGCTGCAGCTGGGGCAGCGCACCGACGCCGCCGCCCTGATGAACACCAACGTCCCCGGATTCGCGCCGGGACAGTCACTCGGGCCGCTGCCCGGCCCGGCGCCCGCGGCCGCACCGCAACCGGTGCCCGCACCGCCGCCGGCCTGGGTGCCGCCGTGGATGACGCCGCCGCCGGCCCAACAGCAGCCGCAGTGCGCTGTGTTCTGCATCAACGACGCAGTCCCCCCGGCTGCCCTGCCGGCGATGCCGGCCGCCGAGCCGTTGCCGCCCGCGACCCCACTGATGCCCGCCCAGCCTGGTCCGCTGCCGGCCACCCCGGCCCCGCCGCCGGGACCGGGGCCGGCACCGGGACCCGCACCCGGCCCGGTCGGCTGACGGCTCCGACCAGCCTGCGGCCTACACTCGCGGGTGATGTCTGCCCACACCACTGACCTGACTGCCGCTGTCCGCGCCGCGCTGGCCAAGGTCATCGATCCCGAACTCCGGCGCCCGATCACCGATATCGGCATGGTCAAGAACGTCACCGTCGACGGCGACGCGTCCGTGCACGTCGAGATCTACCTGACGACGTCGGCCTGCCCGAAGAAGACGGAGATCACCGACCAGGTCACCTGCGCCGTCAGCGACGTGCCCGGCACCGGTTCGGTCCGCGTGACCCTCGACGTCATGAACGACGAGCAGCGCGCCGAACTGCGCAAGCAGCTGCGCGGCGACTCCCGCGAACCCGTGATCCCGTTCGCTCAACCCGGCTCGCTGACCCGCGTCTACGCGGTCGCGTCGGGCAAGGGTGGCGTCGGAAAGTCCAGCGTCACAGTAAATCTCGCGGCCGCGATGGCAGCGAAGGGGCTCTCGGTCGGCGTGCTCGACGCCGACATCTACGGCCACTCCGTGCCCCGCATGATGGGTACCACCGACCGACCCACCCAGGTCGACTCGATGATCCTGCCGCCGGTGGCCCACGACGTGCGGGTCATCTCGATCGCGATGTTCACCCAGGGCAACACGCCCGTGGTCTGGCGCGGGCCGATGCTTCACCGTGCGCTGCAACAGTTCCTCGCCGACGTCTACTGGGGCGATCTGGACGTACTGCTGCTGGACCTGCCGCCCGGCACCGGCGACATCGCGATCTCGGTGTCCCAGCTGATCCCCGGCGCCGAGATCCTCGTCGTCACCACACCGCAACTGGCCGCCGCGGAGGTCGCCGAGCGCGCCGGTGCGATCGCGCTGCAGACCCGTCAGCGCATCGCCGGTGTCGTCGAGAACATGTCGGGACTGCTGCTGCCCGACGGCTCGACCATGCATCTGTTCGGGGAGGGCGGCGGTCAGCAGGTCGCCGAGAGCCTGTCGCGCTCCGTCGGCGCCGACGTTCCGCTGCTGGGCCAGGTGCCGCTGGACCCGGCTCTCGTCAGCGCCGGAGACTCCGGGGTTCCGCTGGTGTTGAGCGCGCCGGAGTCGGCGGCGGGCACCGCGTTGCGCACGATCGCCGACGCGCTGTCGAGCCGCAAGCGCGGGCTGGCGGGGATGTCGCTGGGCCTCGACCCGGCCGGCCGCTGAGCGAGACCTAGGTCGCGTCGGGATCGAACTTGGTCGCGCCGGGTTCCTTGGCGCCGGGGAACTCCGCTGGGCCCGGCCCGGACTGCGGCTTCTCGGGCGGCGTCTGGGGTGTTTCCGGCGTCCCGGGCTTGGTCGGCGAGTCGAATCTGCCGGTGAAGATCGAGTCGTCACCGTCGAGCAGGTGTTTGGTGAGCGCGGCGCGCGGCGTCATCCCGCGCAGCTTCTGCAGTTCCGACAGCGGTTCCCGCAAGTCGTCGAACTCGGGGCCGAGATCCTCACGGAGCTGGCTGGTGGCTCCCGAGATGTAGTCCCGGGCCTGACGCACCGCATTCGACGTCCAGCGGATCGCACCTGGCAGCCGCTCCGGCCCGAGGATCACCAGACCGGCGATCACCAGGACCAGCATCTCGCCCCAACCCACGTTGGCGAACATGGGCCTAGGTGCTGTTGTCGGGGCCGGGGGTGACGGTCAGGGTGACCCGGCGGCCGTCGCGCATGACCTCGATCGGCGCGGGTTCGCCGATCTTGAGCTGACGGACGGCGACGACGAACTCGTCGGCGTCGGCGACGTCTCGGTTACCGACCTTGACCACGACGTCGTTCTCCAGGATGCCCGCCCGTTCCGCAGGACCACCCGCGGTCACGTTGGCGATCTGGGCACCCTTGGACACGTCGTTGCTAACCGACCGGGCGGTCAGGCCCAGCGTCGGATGCGCGATCTTGCCGTCCTGGATCAGGGCCTCGACGACCTGCTTGACCTCGTTGACCGGGATCGCGAAGCCGAGCCCGCTGGCACTGTCGGACAGCGACTTGCCGGCGGTGTTGATGCCGATGACCTCAGAGTTCATGTTGATCAGCGGACCACCGGAGTTGCCGTGGTTGATCGATGCGTCGGTCTGCACACACGTCGATCACAGTGTCGGTGTCCGAACCCTCGCCCGAGAGCGGCACGGGCCGGTGCAGCGCGCTGATGATGCCGTGGGTGACCGTGCTGCGCAGACCCAGGGGGGCGCCCGCGGCGATCACCTCTTCGCCGACGCGCAACTTCTCCGAGTCGCCGAGACGGGCCACCGCGAGGTTGTCGACGTTGTCGACCTTGAGCACCGCCAGGTCGGTCTTGGGGTCGCGGC
>NZ_JAQIIY010000005.1:0-13778 GCF_036946525.1 Mycobacterium kyogaense
TCGACCGTGGCGAGGACATGGAGACCTGGGCCCGGCGCCGGCTGGGCGACACACTCTTCGAGTGTTTCGTCCGACCGTTGATCGAACCGTCCTTCGGCACCGACTGCCGGGACCTGTCGGTGCCCTACCTGCAGGGCATCATGAAGCGCGCCCACCGTGCCAAGTTCTTCCTGCCGCGGGACGGGATGGGAGAGCTGTGCGTCGCGCTGACCAGGGACGTCAAAGTCGAGCTGCAGACTGAGGTCGAGGCCGTCGACGCCCGCACCGACAAGGTCGAGGTCAGGACCTCCGACGGCGAAGTCCTGACCGCGGAGGGAATCGTCGTCGCGACGGACTCGGTCAGCGCCGCCACGATCCTCGCACCGAATCTCGACGAGCAGTCCGTGAAGGCATTGAGGTCCGCGCCGTATGCCTCGATGGCCCACGTGAACCTGCGGTGGGCAGAAGATCCTCTGCCGGACAACGAATTCGAGATGCTGCTTCCGGTGGGGACAGGTCCCCGGCCGTTGCTGGGCACCATCATGAAGACGTCACGGACGTCGCGTCTGGTGCCGGCTGGCGCCCGGATGACCGATTCCTACTTCTCCAGTGAGGCGACGCGCACCCTCAGCGATGACGAGCTGATAAACGTTGCACTGCAGCATGTCTCCGACATCTACGGATGCGACCTACCTGATACCGTCGCGGAGGTCTTCTCGATAGACCGCGCGCTGGCCGTGTCACCTCCCGGGTCACTACCGCGCGATGAAGAGGGTGCGCGACTCGCTTCCCCCCAGAATCGGGATCGCCGGGGACTATCTGGCCCACCTCGGAGTGGAAACCGCCGTCGTCAGCGGCGAACGCGCTGCGCAGCGTCTGCTGGCGTCGCGACCCGCAGCCCTATGAGTGCGGCGACTGCCCCCGCTTGCGGAAGTCCCAACTGGTGATCTTGCTGGGCCTCACCCGCAGCCATCCGTGGCGGCCGTCGTCGGTGAACTCCGCCCCGTCGAAGTACTTGCGCGCGAAGAGGCGTTCGGGTTCGGCGAGTGACTCGTCACAACCCCCTGTTCGTGGTGCATCACCCACAACTGTTGCAGCACCCAGTATTTCGACGCCGCGCAGCTCTCCGTAGGTTTCGCCAGCGTCGACGGAGACCGCGATGCGGGGCTCACGGATGGCATCTGCCCACCGCTGACTCTTGACCAGCGAGTAGAGCCACAGATCCGTGCCGTCCCAGACGAACCACAGCGGTTGTGACGTGCGGCTGTCCGCCCGGACTCACGGTCCCGACGCGGCAGGTCCGCTGCTCGGCCAGGAATGCGTCGAGTTCCGCCGGTGTCATCGCGATCGAACGGGCTCGACGCTGCGGACGGGCGGTCACGAGGCGGGGTGACCGTACACGGCGACGACAACGGAGCGGTCCAGGCTGTTCAGTGACCAGACGCCCATCTGTGTGTTCGCGCAGTTCTGCATGACGGCCAGCGACACGGGGTTGTAGTACCACTGCTGGATGATCTCGATTCCGCTGATCGCGAGCGCCGGGTTGATCGCCACGGTCTGCTGCACAGTGCCCCGATAGCCCGCGGCCTCGGCACGGGACTGCGGGGTGGAGCCGTCAGAGCCGAGGTCTCCGTCCAGTGCGCGATTGTTCAGCACGTCGTTGGCGTGCCACTCGGCGGCGAGTTGCAGCTGGGGGTTGCGGATCACGTTGTTGGTGCAGCCGGCCTGATGCTGGACCGTGTAGACATTGGCAATCACGCTCTGGTTCAAGCGCCGGTTATCTGCCTGTGCTGGAGCGGAAGTCGCGACCGCCACCACTGCACTGGCCAGAACGGCGCAGAGAACGGTGCGGTGGCGTACTGACCGATCACGCGCGGTCGCCGTCGATGTCACCCCAACAGACTGCGCAATCGCACCGCTGCGGTCAAGAGTTTTCTAAACAGAGTTAAATCGCTGCGATGCGCGCTCATCACACCATGACGGGGCTCTACGCGCCCTGCGCGTCGTATCATCGACCAATGGCCAGGCAGAATGCCCGCATGGCGTCGACTGCGGATCAGCAGGGCGAGGCTTCGGCATCGAAGTCCGCATTGACGCGGTCGCGCATTCTCGATGCAGCCGCGCGCGTCCTCTCCGAGCATGGGTATGCAGGCCTCCGCCTCACCGACGTCGCTGCTGCCGCCGAGCTGCAGGCCCCGGCGATCTACTACTACTTCCCGTCACGGGGAAGACCTCATCGAAGAGGTGATGTGGTCCGGCATCGCCGACATGCGGGTGCACGTGACGTCCGCCCTCGACGAGGTCCCCGACGGCACGCCCGCGCTGGACCGTCTGCTGATCGCCGCGGAAGCCCACCTGCGCCACGAGCTCGAGATCTCCGACTACACGACGGCGTCCATCCGAAACGCAGGGCAGGTTCCGCAGTCCATCAGGCGGCGGCAGATTCTCGAAGAGGAACGCTACGGAGAGATCTGGCGCCGGCTCGTCAACGACGTCGCGCGCGAGGGGCTGCTGCGGCCGGAGCTGGATCTCTACATCGCTCAGATGTTGATCCTGGGCGCACTGAACTGGGCGGTGGAATGGTGGAACCCGCGCCGCGGTTCCGTGGAGGCGGTGGTCGCCAATGCGCAGTCCATGATCCGGCACGGTCTCGTCGTCGATCCGTCCTGAATCATCCCGCGCCGACGAGGTGCTCCTGCGCGGAAGAC
Organism: Mycobacterium kyogaense; assembly: GCF_036946525.1. Taxonomy (GTDB): domain Bacteria; phylum Actinomycetota; class Actinomycetes; order Mycobacteriales; family Mycobacteriaceae; genus Mycobacterium; species Mycobacterium kyogaense_A. Next base: position 2,688 of record NZ_JAQIIY010000005.1, read on the forward strand.
AGCAGCGATTCGATCGTCGATTCGAGCTCTTCGGGATCGACTGCGCCGTGAGAGCCCATCACACCCGCGCGCCGGCGTTGGAGAACTCCGCGGAGTAGACCTGCGGCTCGCCATTGCGTGAACGCGCGGTACACCCCCAGTGCGATCGGATCGATACCCGACGCGTCCCGGTAGACCTCGATCATCTCGTCGCGGGACGGGAAGCCGCCTGCCCGAGTCGGGCTGGGCATCACGATGCGCTGCTCCTGGGGTGAGCGCCAATCGTCAAGCAGCCAAGCGACATCGGCCATCGGGTCACCGATCGTGCACAGCTCCCAGTCCAAGACTGCTGAGATCGCACCGGCCTCGACGAGCAGATTGGACAGGCGGTAGTCGCCGTGCATGATGACCGGCTGCGGTTGCGGGGGCAGACGTGTGACGAGGGTCGAGCGCACAGCCGCCCAGTCGGAGTCCAGCGCGCTCCCGTCGGCGTAGCGATCCCAGGCCTCGGTGATACGCCGGATCTGGCGAACCAGATACGGGGTGCGCGATGGGGTCAGGCCCAGCGAAGACGGGTCGAGCCGGTGCAGCCGGCCGAGAGTCTCGGCCACCGACACACCGAGTGCGTGACGCTGATCAGGTATCAGCTCGAGCGCGTCTGCTTCGTCCTCCAGCGCAGCTCCGGGCACCTTCTCCATGACCACGAACGGGCACCCGTCAGGACCCGTGCCGGTGCCGACGACGACAGGCACCGGGATGGAGCTGGCGGCCAGGCCGCGCAGGATCTGCGCTTCGCGCTCGATGTCGTGCGCGGTCGCTGCGGCGCGGCCGGGAGGAGGCTCGCGCATGACCCACTCGCCGGACGCGCTGTCGGTGATCAGCGTGGTGATGTTCGACTGTCCGAAGCCCACGCGAGTGATCGAGACAGGCGGGCTGACGTTCTGACCGTGCGCCCGCAGCCACTGCACGACGAGCTCGGGTTCCTGCCACATGCGCCGATCGGTTGTCACGTGCTGTGCTCCTCGAGGTGTCCAGTCCAGGCGACCGCAATCATGAAAAGCATGACCCAGGGATTGTTTTTAGTCTAGATTCGATTAATCATGGGACCAGGATCGTGACGAGTTCCGACGATCGAGGAGATGCGATGACGATCACGGCCGGGCGGCAGGATGTTGCCTCCACCTCTCGACTGTCCCTGGATTACCGACTACTCCGCGTCGCCCTGTGGACGGTCTGCGTGTACGCGGGGCTGGGACTTCTCGGCTTCGCCGTCTTCGCGGGGTTCTGGCCACCACCCAGCCAGGATCTCGACGCCGCCGGAATCGCGGAGTACTTCCGCAGCCATGAAACCGGGATCAGGATCGGCATGGTCCTCATGGTCGTCGGGGCGCCCTGCTACTACACCTGGAGCATCGCGCTCTCGAAGATCATCGGGCGCATGGAAGGCCGGATGGGACCGCTGTCCATGACCGAGGTCATCGGCGGCTTAATGACCGGCGTGGTGACTGCGGTCCCTGCCATCATCTGGCAGACGGCGGTGTTCCGCACCGAGGTGAGATCACCGGAGATGGTGCAGATGCTCTACGACTTCGGATGGTTCTTCTTCGATCTCACGTTCATGTTCTCGTTCCTGCAGAGTTGTGCACTCGGCCTGGCGATCCTGCTCGACAAGCGCACGACGCCCCTCTTCCCGCGCTGGACCGGCTACGTCTGCTTCCTCACTGCCGCGGTGTACATTCCGCTGAGCCTCGTTCCCTTCGTTCGCACAGGACCTTTCGCATGGCACGGCGTGCTGAACTTCTGGGCGGTGTTCGTGATGTTCTTCGTCCTCATCGTGGTGCTGACGCCGTATGCCTTCAAGGCATTACGCACCCTCGAGGCCGAAGACCGACTCGCCGCGACCGTGTGACACCGGACATGCGGCAGAAGAGCACGGCACGCGCGCTGTGGAGAGGGCTGCGAGTGGGGCTATGCGCCCTGGGAATCGCCGTGGCATCGTCAGCTCCCGCGGTTGCTCAGCCCGCCGACAATCCCTGCACTCTCGCCGTGTCGTTCTTCTGTCAGTTCGTGCCGATGGCGCCAGATCTCGACGGCGATGTCGATCTCACGACGAACCAGACGTCGAGCGCGCTTTTGCCGGACACCGCGCCACCCGCTGATCCCTGTGTGAGTGGGTGCATCTGATGCCGTCGACAGTAGTCCGGAGAAGGGCAGCACTGATCGCGACGATGCTTGCGGCAGGCGCTGTCTCGGCAATCCCGGTGGCGTCAGCAGTGCCTGCGCCGGAGGTGGAGTACACGTACAACGTCGTGGTGCGCCGTCATTTCGACTTCCCCAACAACGATGCCCTGGGTTATGGCTGGGGCATCTGCGACAAACTCGCCAAGGGCGCGCCGTACGCCCAGCTGATGGCCGACACGAAGAGAGACGTGTTCCCCAACGACGAACAGGCCGCAAACTACGTGGTGTCTTATGCCGTCGGCATCCTGTGCCCCGCACAGATCTGGCAGCTCCGGAACTCTGCTGCGGGTTACCGGCCGTAGTCTGGCGTCAATACATCTGCAGCGGTTGCTATCCCGCGACTTTCGCGGCCTCGATGATGTCGTGCGGCACGACCGAGAAGGTCCGTCCGGTGGGCCGCAACCCGGCGCCGGCGAGTAGCTCCTCGAATTCCGCTGTGGAGCGCAGCTTTCCGCCGTCGCGTTGGGTGAGGGTGTGCAGATCGAGCAGAGGTGAGAACGGATTCGGTCGATGGGGCGGCTGGAGATATTCGACGACGAGAAGTGTGGCGCCGACGGGCATACTCGCCGCCACGGTCGCGAAGACCTTGGCGCAGCGCTCGTCATCCCAGTCGTGGAGAACGTCTTTGAGGATGTAGACGTCGGCGGTGGCCTCGATGGAACCGAAGATGTCCCCCTCGACACGGTCGATCCGGTCCGCGACGCCCCGTTCGGCGAGAAAAGCGATCTGCCTCGGCGATCATCGCGGCACTGTCAACCAGGATGCCCCGCAGATCCTCGCGCTCGGTCACGATGACCGATAGCAGGGTGCCGATTCCGCCGGCCACGTCGCATACCACCGCACCGTCAGGCCACGGGTAGACCCGCGCGATCCCGCGGGCGATCATGCTCGTTGCCTGGCGCATGGTCGCGGCGAAGACCTGCTGCTCATCCGGATGGGCGTCGTACCAGTCCCACACCGACATGCCGTGCACGATCTCGAACGCGCTGCGGCCGCTGCGCACGCTCTCGGCGAGACCACCCCACGCGTCGACGGTCGACCGCATCCCCTTGTAGCGCATCCAGGCGCGCAGTGAGGCGGGATGGTCGCTGCTCAGCACCGCACCCATGCGGGTCAACGTCGCTGCCCCCGTTCGGCGATCCAGGGTGCACAGACCGCACGCGACCGCACCACGCAGCAGACGATGCACGGTGTCAGCATCGCCATCGACGCGAGCGGCGATCTGCTGTGCGGTCATCGGCCCGTCGGCAAGTACGTCGGCGATTCCCGAGTTCTGCGATGGTCGCCGCGATCTGTACGCCTGCAAGCCCTTCCCCGACATCGAGCATCGCGAACTGGGGCGGCACCAATCTGTCGGCGAATCGCTTGAGTCCACGCCGGAGCGCGAGCGTGGCCAGCACCACGGGGAGAGGCGTCGACGGCATCCGTGCAGGCTACCTGCGGGGGTACTCGCATCGGGATAGCAGCCACGGTCGCGATATCGGCCCGGGAGCAGCCCGGAAGGCTATCCCGCGGGGGGCTCGGATGAGGGTTCAGCGGGGGCCGAGGAGCTCGCCGCGGACGCTGCCGTGCACGGTCCGTGTCGCCACCAGGCACCAGGTTGCGAGCAAGCACACGTAGCTGATCGCCGCGGCGATGCGCAGAGCCGGTAGCCCGGTGTGCAGAGCCAGCTGCGTAGTACCGGTGACGAAGGTGCCGACCGGGAAGGTCAGGCTCCACCACGTCAACGCAAACGGCATGCCGCGGCGCAGGGTTCGCACGGTGAGCGATGTCGCCAGCACGATCCACAGGACCGCGAAACCCCACACGGGAACGCCGAAGAGCACGGCGAAGATCTGGAGGCCGCCAGCGATCTGGGGATCGATAGCTGTTGCAGCGCTGCTACCCAGAAGTCCCGCCGCGGTGACGGACTGACCCAGTGGCCCGAGCACGATCCACAGCGTGGCGACCCGCGCGGTGCCGGACGTGCCGTAATGGACGAGCCTGCTCCAGATCATCGTGGTGATGATCAATGCGGCGATCATCGACAGGCCGAACATGGCGAAGCAGGCGTAGAGCATCGTGGCGCGACCCGTCTCGCTGGCGATGTGCGGGATGAGCAGGGCCCCCGTCGCGGCCGACACCATCGGCGGCACCACCGGCATCAGCCAGCCGCCGAAAGCGGCATCCGGGCCGACGTCGTGCTGGGTGACCATCATGAACGGAATGGTGGCCGCGGTGACGAGCCCGCCCGCCGTGCCGAGGATCCACAGCGTCCAATCCAGGCGCAGAGCGACGTCCGCGCCGATGAGGTCGCCGCCGACCAGCAGGGCACCGGCGCCGACGGTGAGAAGCGCCATCGGGGCGGCGCCGTAGAAATGTGCCATCGACGCGTTGCGGGCATGGCCGCGGGCGACGGCGGGATGTCTCACCCAGAACGAGCCGACGAGCAGAACCAGCACCGCGAGCAGCGCTGCGGCAAGGACCCAGACCACCTGGGCGAATCCGCGCAGCCCCGGCACCTGAATCGGCAGGCTGGCGGCGGCGGTGGCGACGATCCCGGTTCCCATCACCGAGGCGAACCAGTTGGGTCCGACGTGGTGGAGCCGCCGAGGCGTCGGCTCCACCAGGTCGATCGTTTCGGGAAGGGTGAGCGTGGATTGCTGCATGATTGTCACGCTAGGAGCTGCAGTACCTCACCGACAGTCACTGGGACACAAGCGATGTTTGTGACATGATCACTCGCGTCGATGGCGTCGAGTGGCGGCGATGTGGCTCAGCAGGTCACGTGCGGCGCCCGCGGGGGGGAGTGCCGGCGCCCACCCAGACGGCGCGCAGGGCGCGGCGAAGGTCGAGGCCAGCCACCTCGACGGCATGCAGACGCCCGAGTTCGAGATCGTCGGCGACAGCCAACCCACTCAGGACGGCCGGTCCCGCATCCGCGAGCACCGCGGCGCGGACCGCTGCGGCGCTGGACAGCTCGAGCGCGGGGCGCAACCTGTTCGGCGTCGGTGACACTTCGGAGCGCGGTGGTGAGGAATTCTCTTGTGCCCGAGCCCTTCTCGCGAGTCACCAGCGCGGCTGCGGCGAGTTCCTCGGCGGAGATCGGCTGTGGTCGACGCGCCCACCTGTGCGTGGAAGGCACCACGACCACCAGCTCGTCGTGGGCGACCGTGCTGCTGCGCAGCGGTCGCGGTACGCCGGGGCTCTCGACGAAGCCCAGATCGGCGCGGCCATCGCGGAGTGCCGCGATCACCTGCTCGCTGTTGGCTGCGGTCAGGATGACGTCCGGCGGTGTCGCACGCTGGCGGGTGACGGTCTCCCGCCAGCTCACCAACCAGCGGGGGAGGAGCTGCTCGGCGACGGTCAGGCTCGCGGTGATGCGCAACCGGGTCTTGGTGTCGTCACGCAATGTGGCCAGGCCGGCGTCTACTTCGTGCGCCACGGTGAGCAGGCGATCGGCCCACTGCGCGGCGACCGCACCGGCCGCGGTCAGGCGAGACCCGGTCTTGTTGCGGGTTACCAGACGCACACCGGTCTGGCGCTCCAGGGCGGCGATGCGCGCGGACACGGCCTGCTGGGTCAGCCCGCACTCCCGTCCCGCGCCACTGAGGCTGCCGGTGCGCGCGATCGCGAGAAGGACCTCCAACGACGTGAGATCCGGCATCCTCGCGCTCAGCTGCACATGGACGACCCTAGGGGGAACTGACGGTCACCGGGTGAGCCAGGATCGACTCGTGCAGATATCCGAGCTCGTTCCACGCGGTGCGCTCCGGCTGAGTCCTGCCGCGGTCATCGGTGGCTCGAACACGTAGGACGTGGTCCCCAGGAGTCGCATCCCAGCGGAATCCCCACCGTGCCCATACCCCCGCTGAGCCAGGCGAGGTGATGGTGGCCGGTAGCCAGGGACCGTCGTCGATCTGGTACTCGACCCGCGTGATCGATCCTTCGCCGGCGAAGGCGCGACCCCGGATCAGCTGCGGCCCAGCCGACAGCGCCGCCGGCCATGGGAGCTCGACGAGGCTGGACAGAGCCGGTTCGGTGATGGCCGGGCCGCGAGCTGGGCCCTCAGCGGGCTGACCCGGGCCGATCACGACGTAATCCTCGGTGTTCCAGGGCGTGTAGAGATGTTGCGTGTTGACCTCGATGCGACCCAGCCACTTGATGCTCGCCGCTCCCAGCCAGCCGGACACCACCAGCCGCGCGGGGAATCCGTGGTCCACGGGAAGAGATTCGCCGTTCATGGCGAGCGCGACGATCGTGTCGTCGGCGAGAGCCTTGGCCAGCGGCAGCGGCCTTCGGGCCCGGATCTGATCGAGGGACTCCGGCATCACTTCGAGAGCGTCATCGGTGATGTCTGCCGCTGTCAGCAGTTCGCGGAGCCGCACCCCGGTCCACTCCGCGGTGCTGATCGCCCCCCGCCCCCATTGCGTGCCCTCGAAGGTGTGCCCCACCTCCTCTCCGAACAAGGTGCGCCGATTGCCCGCGCACTCCAACGTCCGGACCATCGAAACGAGTGGAAAGTCGTTGCGTAACTGGGCCAGCGAGTACTCCCGCGTCCTTCGCACGGCGTAGCCTTCGATGCGAAGCGCCCAGGTGTCCACGTCGATGCGGGGCGACGGAGCATGGCTGCGGATGAAGAACCGGTCGTTGGGTGTGATGTCGCCGAGCATCTCTGTCGGGCTGGTTCCATAGTCGAGCCCGGTCCCAGCGTCTTCCATCAGCTCTGAGGGCGTCGGCTTGACCACCGCGGATTCCGTCACGCTTGCACCATAGGCCGCGCGCCAGCCTGGTAGCCAGCTTTGCCTGAACGGCAAGACTTATTGTCAAAGGCTCGTGTGCTCGTCAGGCTGTACGCATGGTTCCTCCCATCGACGTGGCGCTGTACGAACGCAACGGCGAACCGCTGACCGCACAATGCATTCCACTCGCCTTCGAGATGGTCGGCGGCATCTCATCCGGTACTCACGTACTCGACGTCGCCTGTGGTCCCGGGGGGTTGAGCGTGGCCGCCGCCGGTCTCGGTGCCCGCGTGGTGGCCACCGACTTCGCCGCACCGATGGTGGAGCGGGCGGGGCAACGGCTGGCTCCCTTCCCCGGATGCTCGGCGACGGTCATGGATGCGCAGGCGCTCGACTTCGACGACGACACCTTCGACGTCGCCTTCTCGATGTTCGGGGTCATCAACCTGCCCGACTGGCGGGCCGGCCTGCGGGAGTTGACGCGCGTGACTCGGGTCGGCGGCCGCGGTTGCATCAGCAGTTGGGAGGACCCGCGGACGGTGGCAGCTGTGGCCGTGCTGGTCGACGCGATGGCCGAGGTGTTCCCGGACCGGGAACCGATCCCGGTGCCGGAGGGGGTCATGCTCGCCGCGAAACCCGATGTGCTGCAGGAGTGTATGACGGTCGCAGGATTTCGCGACGTCACGGTGGCGCCGGTGCAGATCGTCTGGGACGGTCCGGCGGTATCGCAGTTCCTCGACGAGCTGGACGAGACGTTCGGCTTCATGCCCCCGTATCTGGCGCTGACGGCCGAGGAACGTGAGCTTCTCACGCCCGCGCTGCTTGCCGCCGCCCAACGGCGCGCGGGCACCGACGGTAGGTTACGCATCGACGCCACAGCGCATCTCGCCGCGGGGACCGTCTGAGCGAGAGGGCTCAGTTCGGGCGCGGCATGGGCGCGGGCCAGTCGGCCGGCGAATCCGCCAGCGCCGACATGTCGGGCAGTGGAAGCGCGCACAGAGTCGCGGCCTGCTTGACCGGGATCCCGAACGTGCGCAACAGGCTCCCGGCGATCTCGTCGACCGTGGCGTCGGCGTCGCGATCGGGCTTTTCTCGCAGCAGAGTGGCCAACCCGATCAACGCGCCGCCGGCCAGGGCCAGGCCGGTGTCGGGATCGGCGACCACGAAACGGCCGGCGTCGATGGCCGCGGTGATGTCGCGATGCGCGCGCGGCGAAAGACCGTGTTCGGAGAAGATCAGCGAGCCGGCGTTGGCCAGCAGTAGCGCAGCCTCCTGGCGTCGATACCGAAACAGCCTGCCGGCGAGCCGAAACCGCGTGATGAAGGCTTCCGCCGGGTCGGTGATCGAGTCGGTGTAGACGTCGAGGAGCGCGCCCATCTGATCGAGAGCGTCGGTCAGGGCCGCCTCGAAGAGCTGCTCCTTGCTCTCGAAGTGGTTGTAGAACGACCCCATTCCGACGTCGGCGGCCTGTGTGATCTCCAGGATCGGCACGGCGAGCTTGCCTTCGGCGATGAACCCCTGCGCTGCACGCACCAGGGCTGCCCGAGTGCGCATCTTGCGCCGCTGGAGCCGATTGACGGGCTGCTCGGCACCGTCGCTCTCAGGCACGTCCACCGCCGCAGGATAGCAGCCCTACCTCATTTCTGAGGATTTCGTCATATAGGGGGCTTTCGGTGAACGAGGAATCTTTCCGCTGCGCGGTCGCTTGTGCTTGGGCGTGAGGCCGAACGATTCGGCCGACGACGAAAGAGAATGCGATGACGAGTCCTCTGTCTGGAAAACGTGCCCTGGTCACCGGCGGTTCGAGAGGTATCGGGGCAGGGGTCGTGCGTCGGCTCGTTGCCGACGGTGCCGCGGTGGCGTTCACCTACCAATCGTCGCCGGCACCCGCGCAGAGCCTGGTCGACGAACTGACCGCAGCCGGCGCCACGGTGGTCGCACTGCAGGCCGACAGCGCCGACGCCGCAGCGGTCACCGACGTCGTGCAGGCGGCAGCCACAGCGCTCGGCGGTCTCGACATCCTTGTAAACAACGCCGGTATCGCGTACGGCGCGCCCATCGAGGAGTTCTCCCTCGACGACTTCGACCGTCTGATCGCGATCAACGTGCGCGGCGTCTTCGCAGCCACCAAGGCCGCTGTCCCGCACCTCGGGCAGGGCGGTCGCATCATCACGATCGGCAGCGTCAACGCCGACCGCGCACCGATGGCCGGCCTGTCGGGTTACGCCCTGACCAAGGCCGCCGTCGCCGGGTTCACCCGCGGGCTGGTGCGCGAACTCGCTCCGCGCGGAATCACCGTCAACACCATCCAGCCCGGCCCGGTGAACACCGACATGAACCCGGAAGAGGGCGGCGACTTCTCCGAGTACGTGCGTCCGCTGATCGCCGTCGGCCGGTACGGCCAGCCCGCCGACATCGCCAGTGCGGTCGCATATCTGGCGTCGCCAGAAGCCGGCTACGTCACTGGGGTGACGTGGAACGTCGACGGCGGTTTCGTCATCTGATCGCCGTCATCCGATCGCGCCTCAGTCGACGATGCGAATGAGCTTCTTGTTGACGAACTCGTCCATGCCGAAGCGGCCCAGTTCCCGACCGAAACCCGAGCGCTTCACGCCGCCGAAGGGCAGCTCGACGCCTTCGGCGCCGACAGCGTTGACGAACACCATGCCGGCCTCGATCTTGTCGGCCACCCGCTTGGCCTGTTCGCCGTCGGTGGTGAAGACGTAGGAGCCGAGCCCGAACGGGGTGTCGTTGGCCAGCTCGACCGCCTCCTGCTCGTCGGCGACCTTGTACACCGATGCGACGGGTCCGAAGAGCTCCTCGCGATAGTCGCGCGGCATGTCGGTGAGCACCCCCGGCGGGAAGTGGGCGCCCTTGCGCTCACCTTGGCTCGTCAGGTTGGCGCCCGCGTCGACGGCACGCTTCACCTGATCTTCCAGGCGTTCGGCGGCCGCGACGGACGACAGCGGTGCCAGGCCGTCGGCCTTGCTCAGCACCTTCTCGGTGAACTTGCCGAGGAACTCGTCATAGACGTTCTCGGCGACGATGATGCGCTTGGCCGCGTTGCAGGCCTGACCGGTGTTCTCGAAGCGCCCGTCGACCGCGGCCTCCACGGTGGCCTCCAGATCATCGGTCGACAGCACGATGAACGGGTCGGAACCACCCAGTTCGAGCACGACCTTCTTCAAGTTGCGGCCCGCGATCTCGGCCACGGCAGCGCCGGCCCGCTCCGATCCCGTCAGCGACACTCCCTGCACCCGGGGGTCGGCGATCGCCTCGGCGATCTGCTCGTTGGTGGCGTAGACGTTGACGTAGGCGCCCTCGGGGAAGCCGGCGTCGGTGAAGATCTTCTGCAGAGCCTCGGCCGATTCCGGACACTGCGGCGCGTGCTTGAGCACGATGGTGTTGCCGATCGTCAGGTTGGGGCCGGCGAAACGGGCCACCTGGTAGTACGGGTAGTTCCACGGCATGATGCCCAGCAGCACACCCACCGAGCTGCGGCGGATCAGCGCCGACCCCTCGCCGTCGAGGAGATCGATCGGCTCGTCGGCGAGGAACTTCTCGGCGTTGTCCGCGTAGTAGGTGTAGATCGCCGCGCTGAACTCCACCTCGCCGACCGACTGGTCCAGCGGCTTGCCCATCTCGCGCTGGATGATGCGGGCCAACTCCTCTTTGCGCTCCTCGTGCAGCTCGCCCACCCGACGGATGAGGGCCGCCCGGTCAGCGACCGACGAGGTGCGCGACCACTCGCGGTGCGCCGCATCCGCCGCGGCGATCGCCTGCTCGATCTGCTCGTCGGTGGCCGTCGGGTATTCCTTGACCAACTCGCCGGTGGACGGGTCGACCACTGCGTACATAGACGTGCTCATCGACAGTTTGCTCCTCGAGATCGGGCTGTTAAGGCCATGCGCCGCCAGTCTAGGTCGCCGTCTTCGGGGGCGTGTCGAGTTCGTCGGCGTCGGGAATCGCCTCTCCCATGTTGACCGACAGCGGGCGGCGGAATAATCGCGTAAGCCACAGCAGCACAACGATTCCGATGGCGAACCAGATGATTCCGTACCGGGTGGACTCGGGCGACAGATAGAGCCACAGCAACACGGTGGCCGCGACCCCGATGCCGGGCAGCACGATGTTGCGGAAGATCTGTCCC
>NZ_JAQIIY010000047.1:0-19566 GCF_036946525.1 Mycobacterium kyogaense
CGGCGGTACCGCATGGGACTTCGCCAACGACCGTCGTGTCCCCGCCGGCTCGCTGGACCTGCTCGTCGTGGAGGAAGCCGGTCAGTTCAGCCTCGCCAACACGATCGCGGTGGCCCGCTCGGCACGCAACCTCCTGCTGCTCGGCGATCCGCAGCAGCTGCCGCAGGTCAGCCAGGGCACCCACCCGGAGCCGGTCGACGGCTCGGCGCTGGCGTGGCTGGTCGACGGCCATCACACGCTGCCGCCCGAACGCGGCTACTTCCTGCACTGCTCCTACCGGATGCACCCGCAGGTGTGTCGCGGCGTGTCACGCCTGTCCTACGACAACCGGCTCCAGTCCCACGAGCCGGTGACCGCCGCGCGCCGGCTCGCAGGCGTCGCACCCGGCATCCGGACCCTGGCCGTCGAGCATCACGGCAACGTCACCGACAGCCCCGAGGAAGCCGCGGCGATCGTCGCCGCGATCCGCGACCTGCTCGGGGTGGACTGGACCGACGAGGACGGCACCCGCCCGCTCAACCAGAACGACGTGCTCGTCGTCACCCCATACAACGCGCAGGTCGTGCAGGTCCGCAGCCACCTGGACGCGGCCGGGCTCGCCGACGTCCGGGTAGGCACGGTCGACAAGTTCCAGGGTCAACAGGCGCCGGTGGTGTTCGTGTCGATGACGGCGTCCTCGATCGACGAGGTGCCTCGCGGAATCGCGTTCCTGCTCAACAGGAATCGGCTCAACGTCGCGGTCAGCCGGGCGAAGTACCTGGCGGTGATCGTGCGCTCACCGCAGCTCACGGAGTATCTGCCCGGCACGCCCGACCGCCTCGTCGAATTGGGCGCGTTCCTGTCGCTCTCGTCGTGTGATACACCGGGCCCATGACCGAAGCGCTGACCGAACAGCTCGCGGCGATCGTCGGCGCCTCGCAGGTGAGCACCGACGTCGACGTGCTGAGCGGCCGCAGCACCGATTACACCGGGCGCTACCGGGGCCGAGCCGCGGTGTTGGTGCGGCCCGGTTCCGCCGACGAGGTCGCCGCGGTGCTGACCGCATGCCGCGACGCGGGGGGTGAGCGTGACGGTGCAGGGCGGTCGGACGTCACTGGTGGCGGGCACCGTGCCCGAGCATGACGACGTGCTGTTGTCGACGGAGCGGCTGCGCGAGATCGACGAGGTCGACACCGTGGAGCGACGCGTCCACGTCGGTGCCGGAGTGACGCTGGCCGAGGTGCAGCGGGCCGCGACGGCCGCCGGCCTGATCTTCGGCGTGGACCTGGCCGCCCGCGATTCGGCGACCGTCGGCGGGATGGCGTCGACCAACGCCGGCGGGCTGCGCACCGTCAGCTACGGGAACATGGGCGAACAGGTGCTGGGCCTGGACGTGGTGCTGCCCGACGGGTCGATCGTGCACCGGCACAGCCAGGTGCGCAGCGACAACACCGGCTACGACCTGGCGTCGCTGTTCGTCGGCGCCGAAGGGACGCTGGGCGTCATCACCGGCCTGGACCTGCGGCTGCACCCCACGCCCCGCCACCGCGTGACCGCGGTGTGCGGGTTCACCGATCTGGACGCGCTGCTGGCGACCGCGCGGGTGTTCCGGGACGCCGACGGCATCGCGGCGCTCGAGCTCATCGACGCGCGGGCCAGCGCGCTCACCGCCGAGCATGTCGGCGTCGCGGCCCCTGTCGGGGGTGACTGGTTGTTGCTCATCGAGTTGGCCGGCGACTCCGACCTCACCGAACGACTGGCCGACGCGCTGGACGACGCCGACCTGTGCGGCGAGCCCGCGGTGGGTGTCGACGCCAGCGCCCAGCAGCGGCTCTGGCAGGTCCGTGAGGCGGTCGCCGAGGTGCTCGGCATCTACGGTCCACCGCTGAAATTCGATGTCTCGCTGCCACTCTCGTCTATCACCCCGTTCGCGGCCGACGCAGTGGCGCTGATCGCCGAGCACTCGCCCGACGCGATCCCGGTGTTGTTCGGGCATGTCGGCGAAGGCAACCTGCACCTCAACATCGTGCGGTGCGCGCTCACCGGCGAGCCCGAGCACGCCCTCTACACCGCGATGATGGCGCTGATCGCGCGCCACGACGGCAACGTCAGCTCCGAGCACGGCGTCGGCACCCGCAAACGCGACTACGTCGCGATGTCGCGCACCGACGCCGACATCGCCGCGATGCGGGCGGTCAAGGCGGCGTTCGACCCCACCGGATATCTGAACCCCGCGGTGCTGTTCAGCTGAACGCGAGGCGTCACGTAGCGTGGCGGCGGTGACGAGCATCGAGGCCGACTACCTGGTGATCGGCGCGGGCGCGATGGGGATGGCGTTCGTCGACACGATGCTCACCGAAACCGATGCCACGATCGTGCTCGTCGACGAGAACCACCAGCCCGGCGGGCACTGGAACTGGGTGTATCCGTTCGTGCGGTTGCACCAGCCCTCGGCCTACTATGGCGTGAACTCCCTCGCGCTGGGCAACGAGGACTGGATCGACGACTCAGGCCCCAACGAAGGCTTTTTCGAGCTGGCGACCGGCCATCAGGTGTGCGCCTACTACGACCAGGTGATGCGCCACCAGATGCTGCCCACGGGCCGGCTCTCGTACTTCCCGTCCTCGCACTACCTGGGCGACAACAGGTTTCGCACCCTCGACGGGACCGAGCATCAGGTGACGGTGCGCCGCCGGGTCGTCGACGCGACCTATCTGCTGACCGTGGTGCAGTCCATGCGTTCGGCGCCGTTCTCGGTGGCCGACGGCATCGACGTCGTCACCCCCAACGACCTGCCCCGCCGCGCCGCGGGACGCGAGCACTACACGATCGTCGGCGGCGGCAAGACCGGCATGGACTGCTGCCTGTGGCTGATGCGCTCCGGCGTTCCGCCCGAGAAGCTGCGGTGGATCATGCCGCGCGACTCGTGGCTGCTGAACCGGGCGAACATCCAGCCGGGCGACCAGTTCGTCAAGACCATGAGGGAGTCGATCGCCTCCCGGATGGCGGCGATCGCTGAGGCCACCTCCGTCGACGATCTGCTGATCCGGCTCGAGGCCGACGCGACCCTGTTCCGGCTCGACCCTTCCATCACCCCGACGATGTACCACTGCGCGATCGTGTCCGAGGGCGAGCTCGAACAGCTGCGCCTGATCGACGACGTGGTGCGGCTCGGTCACCTCGAGCGCGCCGAACACGATCGAATCGTGTTGCGCGACGGCGAGATCGAGACCTCCGCCCCGTCGCTGTACGTGGACTGCACGACGCAAGGACTGCCGCGCCCGCCATCGGTTCCGGTGTTCGACGGGGCTCGGATGACACTGCAGAGCGTGCGAGGGTGCCAGCAGGTGTTCAGTTCGGCGTTCATCGCGCACGTGGAGGCCGCCTACGGCGACGACGACGTCCGCAACGACCTGTGCGCCCCCATCCCCCATCCCGATGGGCCGATGGACTGGTTGCGAATCCTACTGTCCGACAACACCGCTCAGGCGAGATGGCTGCAGGATCCCGAATTGATGGACTGGCTCAAGGTCTCTCGGCTCAACGTGCTGCGCGACCTCTTCCCCGATTTCGGTGAGAAGGTCCGGGTGCGTGACCGCGCGTTCAGCGCGCTGACCACGGCGCTGACCAAGACCAACGCACAGCTGGGTGCGCTGATGGAGCGCGGCTAACCCCGCGCGTGCCGGCCGCCGCCGCTGTCGGTCACCCGCTCCAGCACGTCGGTGTCGGGCTCGCGGGGCTCCCAGTCGACGACGTACTCGACGTAGTCGTCGTCGTCGACCCAGTCATCGTCGGCGTGGTCGGTGTCGGCGCGGGTCTCGGTATCGGCCGGCGGCGCCAGGCGCCGCGCCACCCCGCCCGTCAGGAAGAGAGCGGCGACCACGCCGAAGAGCGCGATGAACGCCGGCAGCAGCATCGCCTGCGACATCGCCGCCGAGAACGGGGCGTGCAGGAAGCCCGGAAGCTGCCCGACGCCGCCCTCTGACGCACCCGCACCACCGGCCGCGCCCGGCATCTCCGCCGACAACCGGGACGCCAGGAACGCGGCCATGCCCGCACTGCCCAGCACCGAGCCGACCTGGCGGGTGGTGTTGTACACCCCGGAGCCGGCACCAGCCACATGCGGAGGAAGGTTGCGCGTCGCCGTCGCGGCCAGCGGCGACCAGATGAACGCCATTCCCACGCCCATCAGCGTCAGCGGCACCACCAGCCGCCAGATCGGCGTCGTCGGAGTCATGTCGAACGACAACCAGGTCAGCGCGATGGCCAGCACCGAGAACCCGAACCCGATCACCGGGCGGGGATGAGCGCGATCCACGATCTTGCCGACCATCGGCGCCAGCACACCCGTCGCCACCGCCATCGGTGCGGTCAGCAGCGCCGCGCGCGTCGGCGTCAGACCGCACACCGCCTGCGCATAGAACATCAGCGGCAGGATCATCGACGTCGCGACGAAACCCATCGTCGCGATGCCGAGATTCGACATCGAGAAATCACGGTCACCGAAGATCGACAGCGGGATCAGCGGCTCGCCACGGGTGACCGACTGCCACATCACGAACACGGCCATCACCGCGACCCCCACCCCGATGGCCGCCCAGATCCACGGCGCCCAGGCGTGGGCCTGCCCCTCCTGCAGACCGAACACGATCAGGAACAGGCCCACGGCCGACAGCGCCACACCCAGCACGTCGATGCCTTTGCTCTGCGTGGGCAGCACAGGCACCAGCCGCAGCGCCAGCACCAGACCGAGCACCCCCACGGGCACGTTGACGAAGAAGATCCATTGCCAGCCCAGGTGATCGACCAGCACGCCACCGGCCAGCGGACCCACCAGCGTGGCCACCCCCGCCGTCGCGCCCCACACGCTCATCGCGACACCTCGCCGCTCGGCGGGGAACGTCCGGGTGATCACCGACAGGGTCTGCGGAGTCAGCAGCGCAGCACCCACACCCTGAAGGACCCGAGCCGCGATGAGCATCCCGATGGTGTCGGCCAGCCCACACCACAGCGAGGCCAGCGTGAACACCGACAGGCCCACCAGGTAGACGTTGCGCGGCCCGTACCGATCACCGAGGCGACCGGACACGAGCAGCGGCACCGCGTACGCCAACAGGTAGGCGCTGGTGACCCAGATCACGGCGTCGTATCCGACACCGAGGGCCGACATGATCGCGGGATTGGCGACGGCGACGATCGTCGCGTCGACCAGGATCATGAAGAAGCCCACGAGGAGCGCCCAGAGCGCGTGCCAGGGGTTGGCCGCTCGCGAGCGTGGCGTCACGAAATCGAGCATGGTGGAAGACATTCAGCCATCTCAGGTGTGGAAACGGTTCGCGCCGACGCTACGGATCGGCACGTGTCACGACAAGTCGGGCGCGGGCGCCCGGTGCGCACCGGTCGACAACAGCGCGACCAGAGCGACCACCACCCCGGTGGCCATCACCCCGGCCATCGCCAATTCGTCGTTGCCGAGCACACCGACCAGGGGCGCAACGGCAGCGCCCAGGCCGAACTGGAAGGCGCCGAGCAGCGCGGCGGCTGTGCCCGAGGCATCCGGATGCCGGGTGAGCGCCACCGCGGGTGCGTTCGGGATCACCAAACCCATCGCCGCCAGGATCGCCCACACCGGCACGACGAAGCCGACCAGCCCGCCCACGTGCGCCGCCGCCAGCGCGACGAACACCACACCGAACACCGACGCCGCGGTCAGCGCCCACACCATGATCTGCTGCGGGGAGAACCGGCGCAGCAGCACGACGTTGAACTGGGTCGACCCGATCAGCGCGATCGCACCCGCCCCGAACACCAGCGCGAACGCCGTCTGGTCGATGCCGTAGCGACCCTGCAGGACGAACGAGGCACCCGCGATGTAGGCGAAGAGACCGGACATGCCCAGTGCGGCCACCACGACCAGGATCACGAAGCGGGTGTCGCGCAGCAGTTCGACGTAGGTACGGGCGATACCGCCGACTCTCAGGGGCCGCCGGTGCGCCACCGGCAGCGTCTCGGGAAGAGCCAGCACGGCCATCACCAGCAGCGCGGCCGCGATGACGACCAGAGCGGCGAACACCCAGTGCCAGGACGCGTGGAGCAGCACAGCCGCACCCAACGACGGCGCGAGCACCGGCGCCACACCGAGGACCAGCATCAGCCGCGACATCACGGTCGCGGCGACGTTGTCCTTGTACAGATCGCCCACCACGGCGAGCGCGACCACCATGCCTGCGGCGGCTCCCACCCCCTGCAGACCGCGGGCGATGCCCAGGACCGCGATGTTGGGGGCGAACAGGCACAGCAGTGACGCCAACATGTGCAGCACGATCCCGGCGATCAGCGGCTTGCGGCGGCCGAGCGAATCCGAAAGCGGGCCGATGATCAGCTGGCCCAGCGCAAGGCCGGCCAGTGTGCCCGTCAGCGTCAGCTGCGCCACCGACGAGGAGACGGTCAGCTCGTCGGCGATGCTGGGGAGCGCCGGCAGGTACATGTCGATGGTCAGCGGACCGAGTGCGACCAGCAGGCCCAGCACGACGATCATGCGCAGGCGGCCGGGAGCTGTCGCGACATCGGTGGCCGGTTCGGGAGCCACTCCACGGGTGGTGTCGAGCGGCGTCAGGTCCACATCAGGGGATACTGCCATGCACATGGTTAGCGTCGCTTCCCAATAAATCCTTC
The DNA here is from genome assembly GCF_036946525.1 of Mycobacterium kyogaense. Taxonomy (GTDB): domain Bacteria; phylum Actinomycetota; class Actinomycetes; order Mycobacteriales; family Mycobacteriaceae; genus Mycobacterium; species Mycobacterium kyogaense_A. The sequence continues at coordinate 6,655 of NZ_JAQIIY010000047.1, forward strand.
CCCTCACGGCGAACAGTGACCGCCGTCACCTTCCGGCACCCTCGCCGAGTCGTCATTCGTTTTCTGGGTGTCAACAGGGCTTAACCTGGGAACAAGTCCACTCGACGAGAGGCCGTTCGATGAGTGCATGGTTACGGGCGAAGAGCAAAGAGCCCGCGGTACACGAGGACGACCCCAGCGCTGCCGCCAAGGCGCTGAGTCAGATCATCGAGCGCGGCGCGCGGGTCCAGGGACCGGCGGTGCGCGCCTACGTCGGCCGACTGCGGGAGAGCAACCCGGGGGCGAGCCCCGCCGAGATCATCACCAAGCTGGAGAAGCACTACATGGCCGCGGTGATGGCCAGCGGCGCGGCAGTCGGCTCCGCGGCCGCCTTCCCCGGCATCGGCACTCTGGTCGCGATGTCCGCGGTGGCCGGGGAGACCGTGGTGTTCCTGGAGGCCACCGCGGTGTTCGTGCTGGCGGTCGCCGAAGTGCACGGCGTTCCCGCCGAGGAGCGCGAGCGGCGGCGCGCGCTCGTTCTGGCCGTGCTCGTCGGCGACGACAGCAAGGGCGCGATCGCCGACCTGCTCGGTCGCGGGCGCACCAGCGGGGGTTGGCTGTCCGACGGAGCCGCGGCCCTGCCGCTGCCCGCCGTGTCGCAGCTGAACAACCGGCTGCTGAAGTACTTCGTCAAGCGCTACACCCTCAAGCGGGGCGCGATGATGTTCGGCAAGATGCTGCCCGTCGGCATCGGCGCCGTCGTCGGTGGTGTCGGCAACCGGATGATGGCGAAGAAGATCGTCCAGAACGCCCGCGACGCCTTCGGCACTCCCCCGCCGCGCTGGCCGTCGCAGCTGCATCTGCTGCCTGCACCGCCCTCCTGAGGCGGCACACGTGTGTTCGCTGACGTGTTCAGAATGACCACAACGACCCATACACACGTTGCCTGGTCCCCCCGGTCGCTGAAGCGCTAGCCTTGATGCGGCGGAATTGCGGGTGACCGCACACCGGGTTCATTAAGGGGTGGCCGGCTGCCGCGGAGCACTGGCCGGAAACGAAGAATTGAGGCGAACAGCAGCCGTGAATTCACCTTCACCATTCGGTCAGAACGAGTGGTTGGTCGAAGAGATGTACCGCAAATTCCGCGAGGATCCCTCGTCGGTGGACCCGAGTTGGCACGAGTTCCTCGTCGACTACTCCCCCGAGCCCACCACCGACGCCACCGCCAGTGCCCCGGCGCGCGCAAACGGTTCGTCGGCGCGTTCGTCGGGTCCGATGAGCCCGCCCGAACCCGCCAAGGCGCCGCCGCCGAAGGCCAACGGCGCCGCCCCGGCGAAGCCGGCCCCGCCCAAGGACAAACCCGCCGAAAAGCCCGCCGAGAAGGCTCCTGCCAAGAAGGAACCGGCAGCCAAAACCCCCGAGAGGGCGCCGGAGAAGAAAGCGCCGGCGCCCAAGGCTCCAGCGGCCGCCTCAGGAGCCAAGGACGATGGCGGCGACGAGACGCAGGTGCTGCGCGGCGCTGCCGCGGCCGTGGTCAAGAACATGTCGGCGTCGCTGGAAGTGCCGACCGCCACCAGCGTGCGGGCCATCCCGGCCAAGGCGATGATCGACAACCGCATCGTCATCAACAACCACCTCAAACGCACTCGCGGCGGCAAGATCTCGTTCACCCACCTGCTCGGCTACGCGATCGTGCAGGCGGTCAAGAAGTTCCCGAACATGAACCGGCACTTCGCCGAGGTCGACGGGAAGCCCACCGCAGTCACCCCCGCGCACACCAACCTGGGCCTGGCCATCGACCTGGTGGGCAAGAACGGGGGCCGGCAACTGGTCGTCGCATCGATCAAGAACTGCGATGCGATGAGCTTCGGTCAGTTCATCGCCGCCTACGAGGACATCGTGCGCCGCGCGCGCGACGGCAAGCTGACCGCCGAAGACTTTGCCGGCGTGACGATTTCGCTCACCAACCCGGGCACCATCGGCACCGTGCACTCCGTGCCGCGGCTCATGCAGGGCCAGGGCGCGATCGTCGGCGCCGGCGCGATGGAGTACCCGGCCGAGTTCCAGGGCGCCAGCTCCGAACGCATCAACGAAGTCGGCGTCGGCAAGCTCATGACGCTCACCTCCACCTACGACCACCGCATCATCCAGGGTGCGGAGTCCGGTGACTTCCTGCGCACGATCCATCAGCTGCTGCTCGACGACGAGTTCTACGACGAGATCTTCCGCGAGCTCGGCATCCCGTATGAGCCGGTGCGCTGGCGCATCGACAACCCGGACTCGATCGAGGACAAGAACGCCCGCGTCATCGAACTGATCGCGGCCTACCGCAATCGCGGCCACCTGATGGCCGACATCGACCCGCTGCGCCTGGACAACACCCGCTTCCGCAGCCACCCCGACCTCGACGTCAACACCCACGGGTTGACGCTGTGGGATCTCGACCGCGAGTTCAAGGTCAACGGGTTCGCCGGTCAGACGCACAAGAAGCTGCGCGACGTCCTCGGCCTGCTGCGCGACGCGTACTGCCGCCACGTCGGCGTCGAGTACACGCACATCCTCGAACCCGAGCAGCAGCAGTGGCTGCAGGACCGCATCGAGATCAAGCACGAGAAGCCGACGGTCGCAGAGCAGAAGTACATCCTCTCCAAGCTCAACGCAGCCGAAGCCTTCGAGACGTTCCTGCAGACCAAATACGTTGGGCAGAAACGCTTCTCACTCGAGGGCGCGGAGACCGTCATCCCGATGATGGACGCCGCGATCGACCAGGCCGCCGAACACGGCCTGCACGAGGTCGTCATCGGCATGCCCCACCGCGGCCGGCTCAATGTGCTCGCCAACATCGTCGGCAAGCCGTACAGCCAGATCTTCACCGAGTTCGAGGGCAACCTGAACCCGTCGCAGGCGCACGGCTCCGGCGACGTCAAGTACCACCTGGGCGCCACCGGCACCTACATCCAGATGTTCGGCGACAACGACATCGCGGTCTCGCTGGTCGCCAACCCCAGCCACCTCGAGGCCGTCGACCCGGTGCTCGAGGGCATCGTGCGCGCCAAGCAGGACATGCTCGACACCGGCGAAGAGACCAACGGCAGCAACGACTTCACCGTCGTGCCGATGATGCTGCACGGTGACGCCGCGTTCGCCGGGCAGGGCGTGGTCGCCGAGACGCTGAACCTGGCGCTGCTGCGCGGGTACCGCACCGGCGGCACGATCCACATCATCGTCAACAACCAGATCGGTTTCACCACATCGCCGTTCGACTCACGGTCGTCGGAGTACTGCACCGACGTGGCGAAGATGATCGGCGCCCCGATCTTCCACGTCAACGGCGACGACCCCGAGGCCGCGGTGTGGGTTGCCAAGCTGGCCATGGACTTCCGGCAGAAGTTCAAGAAGGACGTCGTCATCGACATGCTGTGCTACCGCCGCCGCGGGCACAACGAGGGCGACGACCCGTCGATGACACAGCCCAACATGTACGACGTCATCGACACCAAGCGCGGAGTCCGCAAGACCTACACCGAGGCGCTGATCGGCCGCGGCGACATCTCGATGAAAGAGGCCGAGGACGCGCTGCGCGATTACCAGGGCCAACTCGAACGGGTCTTCAACGAGGTCCGCGAACTCGAGAAGCACGCTGTCGAACCCAGCCACTCGGTGGAATCCGACCAGATGGTGCCTGCGGGTATGAAGACCGCGGTCGACAAGTCGCTGCTGCAGCGGATCGGCGACGCGCACCTGGCCTTCGGCGAGGATTTCAACGTGCACCCGCGCGTCAAGCCGGTGTTGGAGAAGCGCCGCGAGATGGCCTACGAGGGCAAGGTCGACTGGGCGTTCGCCGAGCTGATGGCGCTGGGCACGTTCCTGGCCGAGGGCAAGACGATTCGCATGACCGGCCAGGACACCCGTCGCGGCACGTTCACCCAGCGGCACTCGGTGATCATCGACCGCAAGACGGGCAAGGAGTTCACCCCGCTGGACCTGCTGACCGTCGACTCCGACGGCAACCCGACCGGCGGCCGGTTCATGGTCTACGACTCGGCGCTCTCGGAGTACGCCGCGGTCGGCTTCGAGTACGGCTACTCGGTGGGCAACCCCGACGCGCTGGTGCTGTGGGAGGCCCAGTTCGGCGACTTCGTCAACGGGGCGCAGTCGATCATCGACGAGTTCATCAGCTCGGGCGAGGCCAAGTGGGGCCAACTCTCCGACGTCGTGCTGCTGCTGCCGCACGGCCACGAGGGCCAAGGTCCCGACCACACGTCGGCCCGCATCGAGCGGTTCCTGCTGCTGTGGGCCGAGGGCTCAATGACGATCGCGATGCCGTCGACGCCGGCGAACTACTTCCACCTGCTGCGCCGCCACGGCCTCGACGGCATCCACCGGCCGCTGATCGTGGCCACGCCGAAGTCGATGCTGCGCAACAAGGCGGCGGTGAGCGATCTCAAGGAGTTCACCGAGCAGAAGTTCCGCTCGGTGCTCGAGGAGCCCACCTACGACGAGGGCGACGGCGACCGGTCGAAGGTCACGCGCATCCTGCTGACCAGCGGCAAGCTCTACTACGAGCTGGCGGCGCGCAAGACCAAGGACAAGCGCGAGGACGTCGCGATCGTGCGCGTGGAGCAGCTGGCGCCGCTGCCTCGGCGCCGGCTGGCCGAGACGCTGGACCGCTACCCGAACGCCAAGGAGAAGTTCTGGGTGCAGGAGGAGCCGGCCAACCAGGGTGCGTGGCCGACGATGGGGCTGACGCTGCCCGAACTGCTGCCCGACCACCTGGCCGGGATCAAGCGGATTTCGCGGCGGGCCATGTCGGCACCGTCGTCGGGCTCGTCGAAGGTGCACGCCGTCGAGCAGCAGGAAATCATCGACGAAGCGTTCGGCTAGCTTCGGTCCGGCGAGCGCGCGTGTCTGTACGCCGACGCGCCGCGAACCGCGTGCACTCTGCGCGCGGGTCGCGGCCGTCGAGCGCTCACCGCATGAACGAGAACGGCACCCCGTCGGTGAGCGCGCTGACGGCCCGCGGGCACATGATCTGAATCGCCAGACCGGTGAACATCGTCGCCGATCCCAGCGGCCGGCCCAGTTCGTCGGCGACCTTGGCTGCGACGTTCGCCATGTTCTGCCCCCGGCTCCGAGAGCATCGGGCACACCTGCTCACCCACGCGGACCGCGGTGGCCGGGTCGATGTCTCCCAGCCGGTAGTGGTCCAGCGCCGACAGGAACACGTCGACGCCGGTATCGGCCTGGGCTGGTGCGGCGGCCACGGTCGCGGTGGCCGGCGCGGCGATGGCGAGGGCAGCGCCCAGTACGGCGAGGGCGGTGTAGCGAGACGTCACGCTTTGATTGTCGCAGCGGACGCCCCAGGTATTACTGCCGACGCTACGCAGGTACCGGCCGGCGACAGCCGGGCATGCGGGTAGCGCACTACGCTGTCGGCGCCCCACCTGGGCGCCGACGATTCGCTAGGCAAGTACACATCCAGCGAATCGGGGCCCCATGTCATCTCCCTCTCGTCATCCCTCGTCCACCACTATCGCCGCTGCGCTGACGATCAGCGCCATGGCCGTCAGCGCCGGCTTGACCGCCGGTATCGACGCGATCCACACCCAGACGCCGCGGCCCGCCGCAGCAGCCCACCACGCGGCGCCTGCGCCTCAGGCACCGGTCGCCTCGCCTCTTCTCGCCGCCTACGTCCAGAGCTCGGAGCCATCGGGACCCGCCTTCACGGCCGCGGCCCCGGCTGCGCCCACGCTGTTCTCCGAGGCCGACGCGCAGGCGTTCCTTCGGTTGACCACGCCGTCGAGCAGGGTCCGCATCCTCCCGACGACGACTCCGTCGTCGACCCAGGTGACAGCCACGTCGGGCGTCGTGCGCCACCACCGCAGCGACCGCACCGCGACGTTCGTCGCCGCCGCGACCCCGAACGGCCGGGTCGAGCTGCGGCCGATGGTCGGGCCGGGCGGCTGGCTGATCGGCAACGGCATCGACGGTGCCGTCGGTGAGAACGGTGGCGATGGCGGTCTGCTGTTCGGCAACGGCGGCAAGGGCGGCGACGGCGCACCCGGGCAGGCCGGCGGCAACGGCGGCCGCGGCGGCCTGTGGGGCGGCGACGGTGGAGACGGCGGCGCCGGCGGGATCGGCGCAGACGGCGGCAACGGCGGCGACGCCCGACTGTTCGGCAACGGCGGAGCGGGCGGCAAGGGCGGTGTGGGCGCCACCGGAGCTGCCGGCGTCAACCCCATTCCCACGACCCTGCTACCTCCTGCCGCGAAAGGCGCGGACGGCACGGACACCGACGGCTCCACGGGCATCGTTGCGTACGGCGGAAACGGCGGACCCGGGCAGAACGGTGTCCCTGGTCAACCCGGCGGTGCCGGCGGTGACGGCGGCAACGCCGGTGGAATCGCCACGTCGAGCGGGGTGATCGGTGGTGACGGCGGCCAAGGGGGCGTCGGCGGCGCGGGAGCCCCCGGAGGCAACGGCGGCCGCGGTGGCGACGCCGAGACCAGTTCGATCGGAGCCGCCGGTAGCGGCGGAGACGGTGGTCTCGGCGGAACCGGCGCACGAGGCGGTGACGGCGGAAACGCCGGCTTCAACAGAGGGGGCGGACTCGGCTTCGCCACGTTCGGGGGCAATGGCGGCCAAGGCGGCGAGGGCGCTATCGGCGGCTCGGGCGCTACCGGCGGTGTCGGTGGCTCCGGAGGTAAAGGCGGCGCAATCAGCGGCAACGGGGGTAAGGGCGGCGACGGTGGCGACGGCGGCACGGGCGGCAAGGGAGCTCGCGGTGGCGACGGCGGAAACGGCGGCAACGGCACCGATACGCCTGGCGCCGGGGGCAAGGGCGGCGCCGGTGGTGCCGGCGGAACCGGAGGCGCCGGCAACAAGGGCGGGTCCGGCGGACGCGGCGGCCTCCTCGGGTCCACAGGCGCGAACGGCAAAAGCGGTAACGCGGGCGCCAAAGGAGCCCAGGGCGATTCGGGTAACGACGGCAGTCCGGGAGTCTAGAGACGCAATCAGCCGCTCCCGAACCGACGGCGCGGCCGTCTAGCCACCATGGCCGCGGGGGCCGGTGAGCACGCGGTGCTCACCGGCCCTTCGCGTCCGACACCCGCCTGACATACGCGGGACCGCGGGTACCGGTTAGGCTCGGGGTCACTCAGCACCCGTCCAACAACTCGAGGGAGTGGATATGCAGGGCTTCGCCGGAAAGGTGGCCGTCGTGACCGGCGCCGGCTCAGGCATCGGTCAGGCGCTGGCCATCGAGCTCGGCCGCTCCGGCGCCAGCGTGGCGATCAGCGATGTCGACACCGAGGGCCTGGCCGCCACCGAGGAGCGCCTCAAGGCCATCGGCGCGCCGGTGAAGACCGACCGCCTCAACGTCACCGAGCGCGAGAACTTCCAGCTCTACGCCGACAGCGTCGCCGAGCACTTCGGCAAGGTCAACCAGATCTACAACAACGCGGGCATCGCGTTCACCGGCGACATCGAGATCAGCCAGTTCAAGGACATGGAACGGGTGATGGACGTCGACTACTGGGGAGTGGTCAACGGCACCAAGGCTTTCCTGCCGCACCTGATCGCCTCCGGCGACGGCCACGTCGTCAACGTCTCGAGCGTGTTCGGACTGTTCTCGGTGCCCGGACAGGCCGCCTACAACGCGGCGAAGTTCGCCGTCCGCGGGTTCACCGAGGCGCTGCGCCAGGAGATGGCGCTGGCCGGCCACCCGGTGAAGGTGAGCTGCGTGCATCCCGGCGGCATCAAGACCGCGATCGCCCGCAATGCCACCGCCGCCGAAGGCCTGGACGCCGAGGCTCTGGCCAAGACGTTCGACAAGAAGCTCGCCAACACGACCCCCGAGCGGGCCGCGCAGATCATCCTCGACGGGCGTGCGCAAGAACAAGGCCCGCATCCTGGTGGGCAACGACGCGCGGATGTTCGAGTACGTCATCCGATTCGTCGGAGCGGGCTATCAGGGCCTGTTCCCGCGTGTGGTGTCGCGGTTGACGAAGTAGTCCGTCGGGAACCGCGGATGGCCCACACGACGACGAGCAGGGCGAGCGCGGTCAACGGGTAGCCCATCGCGATGCGGGCGACAGCCAGCCAGGCCACCGAATGCTCGCCGTACAGCCAGAACTGCACGATGAAGCGGGCGGTGAACACCACGGCCACAGCGGCCGTGGCGATGTCGTACCGCAGGCGTGTGCTCCGATGGGTGCGCCACGCCTGTCCGCTGCCCGTGAGGGCACTCCAGACGACGCCCACGAGGGGTCGCCGAATGATGATCGAGGCCGAGAAGGCCACGGCGAGAAGGGCACTCGCCCAGATGCCGACCACAAAGTAATCGCGCGCGTCGCCGGTCCAGAAGGCGATGAGCGCACCGACCGCCACGCCGAACAGACCGGAGAAGGCGGGGGTCAGCGGCTCGCGCCGAGCCAGCCGCAGTGCTGCGACCCCCGCGGCCGCACCGACTCCGAGCATGACCGCGATGTGAAGCGGGGCTGCGGCGTCGACCGCGGCGAACACAACGGTGGGCAGACTCGCATAGAGCATCCCCGACCAACCGCCCATGCGGGCGAGCAGGGTCGGAGTCACATCGGATTCCTGGGCACTCACGTTCGGCCCCCCAGGTGCTTGGCCAAGAAGTCCACGACCTTCTCGTACATCTCGATCGTGGCTTCCGGGTTGATGGCGCCGTGGCCTTCCGTGGACTGGATCAGGTAATCGACATCGACATCGCGAGCGCGCAGCGCGTCGACCAGGTTGTCGGACTCCGCTTGGACCACGCGAACGTCGTTGGCGCCCTGGATGACCAGCAGCGGGGTGCGTACCTGATCGACCTTGCTGATCGGCGAGCGCGCCATCATGTCGGCGAGCTGCTCGGGGTCGTCGGGGTCACCCACGTAGGCATGCCAGTTGTTCACCAGGTGCGGACGGGCGATGGGCGGCAGGGTCCGCATGAAGTTCGCGAGATCCGAGATGCCGACGTAGTCGATCGCTGCGGCGAAAACATCTGGGGTGAAGGTGATTCCGACGAGTGCGGCGTATCCGCCGTAGGAGCCGCCGAAGATCGCGACCCGGTCGGGGTCCGCGTAACCCTGCTCGACGGCCCAGGTGACGCCGTCGATCAAATCGTCGTGCATTTTCCCGGCGAGTTCGCCGACGGCAGCTTTCAGGAAAGCCTTGCCGTAGCCCGTCGATCCGCGAAAGTTGATCTGCAGCACCGCATATCCGCGATTAGCCAGCAGCTGGACGCCGGCGTCGAAGCCCCAGGAATCCCGATACCAGGGTCCGCCGTGAACGGCCAGCACCAGGGGCAATTCTCGCGGATCGACACCGACGGGCACTGTCAGGTAGCCGTGGAGTGTCAGACCATCGCGGGCATTGAACGTGACCGGCTGCATCGGGGCCAGTTTCGCCGGCTCGAGGTGCGGTAGCGGGCGGAACAGCAGTCTGCTCTGGCCGGTGCGGTGGTCGTACAGGTAGGTGGCGCCCGGGTCGCGGTCGTGATTGAAACTGACCACCCAGCGCTGGCCGTCCTCGTCCGACGACAATCGTCCGAGATCGCCGTCAGAGAGCTTCTCCAGATTGGCGAGCACCTCGGCGAAATGGGGGTCGATCGCGTGAATTACCTGTCGCTGCGCGTAATACCGCACAGCGAGCAGATCCCCGGTACGCCGATCACAGATGAGCGGGCCCGGCAGGATCGGACTGACCGCGGCCCGCGGATCGAGGTCGTACTCGGGGTGGCTGTCGACCTCGGTCTCGGCGCCGGTCGCGAGGTCGACCCGGACGAGACGCGTGCGGTCGGTGTCGCGATTCGATCCCATCCACACACCCGCGCCGTCGGGCGTGATGGCCATCGGGTGGATGCCGACCGGATAGTCGCTGCCGTCGAAGGTCGCGATGCGGTCGAGAGTGCCTCCGTCCCAACGTGAGAGCTCCAGCTCGCCGTCCGCGGTCAAGGAGGTGGCGAGCAGATCGCCGCGGTCATTGGCGAGCCAGCCGTTCACGTGACCCGGGTTCTCCGCGAGGAGCGTGAGTTCGCCTGTGGCGATGTCGAGTTCGTAGGCGTCGAGCAGCGTCAGTTCCCGGTTGTTGATCATCACCGTCACCGTGCCGCCCTTGACCTCGCGGATCGGAACGGCCATCACGCCCGGATACGGCGTCAGGTCGACCGCGGACGAGTCAGGGTCGTCGAGATCGACGCGGTGGATGTGCCAGTTCTCGTCACCGTCCCTGTCCTGCAGGTAGATCAGCCAGCGGGGATCGTCGGTCCATTCGAAGTGCAGGACGCTGCGGTTGTCGTCGGCAGTCACGCAGCGTGGGCCCGCGGAGTCGGCATCCAGATTCTCGACCCAGACGTTCAAGCGGTTCTTCCACGGCGCGAGGAACGCGATTCTGGTGCCATCGGGCGAGATGGTCGCGGCGGCCCGGGTGGGTGGGCTGAACAGGTCGGCGACGGGAATCAGATCAGGGGCGGTCATGGTGTCTCCTTCATATGGACGCACGAGGTCACTCCGTCGAGATGACGCTTGCTCGACGGATCACTATGGTTGTGGCAGAACGGTTTTGTTCGCGATCAGTGCGGCACAGGTCCGCCCAACTGACCGTTGGTGGCGTCTCTGATCGCTCGGTCGATCATCGCCAGGGCTTGCTGTTGGGTGATCTTCTCCTTCTCGACGATCGCCCGGTAGCCGACGTCCTCGTCGATGACCCGGAACGCCGCGGTGACTGCTGCCGCGAAGAGCCGGGCGGTCACGTCGTTGTCGGCGAGGCCGAGCCGCTCGGCGATGATCGGGACGAAGGCATGCTCCATCTCGTCGTGCACGATCAGATAGGCCGTCCGCAACGCCGGCTCGGTGAGCGACAGAGTCGTGATGCGAAGGGCACTGATCTCGTCGGCGATGTCTTGCGGACTCAGGGGGTTCTCGACGTAAGTGGCCGCCATGTGGTCGGCCAACGACAGTTCGGGAGGCCACCGGCGGGCCAGATCGATGAAGCGTTGTGCCGACAGCGCCAGCACGGGCTCCACGCAGCTCTCCTTGGACCGGAAATACCGCCAGATCGTCCGTGTCGATAGTCCTGCGGCGGCGGCGATGTCGTCACCACTGGTGGCCGACACTCCACGCTCCCAGAACAGAGCGCACGCGTGCCGGGACACCTCGAGTCGGGCGCGAGCCTGCCTGTCATTGGCCGCTCCCGATGGGAGTGAGGTCGTCACCGTCATCGCTCCTGTCACTTAGTGTCACGGTCGAGTGTGTCACTAAGTGACAGGGCGGTCAAGGCGCGCTCACGGCCCGGGGCGAAGCGTGCCCCCCTTCGATCCGCCAGGACCCTCGACCACGTTCAGCTTCGCGGCTATCCGCGTGAGCGCTCGCATGTCCGACGCGGTGAGGCGGTCGAGAACCGTTTCGCGCACCGAGCGCACATGAATGGGTGCCGCGTCAACGACGAGGCGGTGGCCCGCCTCGGTGAGCTCGGCGAGGGTGTAGCGGCCATCCTCGGGATCCGGCGAGCGGGTGACCCAGCCGCGTTGTTCGAAACGCTTGACGACATTGGACAACCGCGACAGCGATCCGTTCGCCAGATATGCCAACTCGCTCATCCGGATACGACGATCTGGCGCTTCCGAAAGGTGACTCAACGTCAAGTATTCGAACAGCGTCAGATCGACCTCCCGCAACGGCGACTCGAGCTTGCCGGGCAGGAGCAGGATGATCGAGATCAGACTGGTCCACGCATCCTTCTCCTGCGCATCGAGCCAACGCGGGTCACCACTCGACATCATCGCCACCCCTTCGTACGAGGAAATGAGTTTACCCGTGAAGTGATATCGGCTAGCATTCACTTCATGATTGAAGTCAACAAGCGCCCAGTCCTGTTCTTCGCCACGCCAGGCTATGGCGAGATGCTGCGCAGCGAAAGGCATTACAGCCAAGCCGTCCGTATCGGAGACAGAGTCGAGATCTCTGGACAAGGCGGCTGGGATGATCACCTGAACTTCCCGGACCTTCTGGAAGACGAGATCGCGCGAGCATTCGACAACATCGAGCGCACGCTGGAATCCGCAGGCGCAACGTGGCGGGATGTCGTGCACGTGAACTCGTATCACGTGGTCAGCGATCCAGCTGGGTTCGACGCCCACAACAGCGTGATGATCGAGCAGATGCGCTCACGGATGCCCGACCATGGACCGATCTGGACGGAGACAGGCGTGAGCACCCTCGCAGCGCCCGGAATGCGCGTTGAAATCCGGGTCACCGCAATCGATCATCGGTGACGACGTTCATGGCATTAACTGCACGCTCGCTGGGCGCGAGCGTGCGTTAGGTGCCAAGAATTACGGCGTGTTGCTGTGCAAACCCGCGCGCTCGCCGAACCGACCGCTAGTTGCTGGTACCGAGGGGGTGCGCCTCCAGCCACCCCGCGGCCACCCGACCCGGTTCGGCGCCCTCGGCGATCTCACGCCGCATGTCGGCCAGCGATCCGGTGTCCAGCACGCCCGCGATCTCGTTGAGCGCCAACACCTGCGACTCGGTCAGCACGTTGCGCCGGTACAGCGGCACCAGGTTCTCGGCCCGGATCAGTGACGTCTTGTCCGACAGCACGACAATGTCCGACGGCACACCCCGCGGCCGCCGTCGACGTCCACGCAAGGCGGACCTCGCCGGCCTGCAGCGCCGCGAACATCGTTGCGGCATCGGCAAATTGGCGTGCCCCCGGCAAAGTGCACGTGCCGATCGCCGTCGGCCACGACGTGCCGCCGACGGCGCCGACCGTGAGATCGGCGGGGCATCGCCGGGCCAATGCCGAGACGTCGGCGCCGGCATCGCGCGCACCCGCGGAGGTCATCGCCACCGCGGGCTTGTCCTCCGCTGCGGTCGTGTAGTCACCGGCGGCCACCCCTTCCGGCAGCGCGGCCAGCAGCGAGCG
>NZ_JAQIIY010000048.1:0-12019 GCF_036946525.1 Mycobacterium kyogaense
CGGTCTGCGATGACTTCTTGGTCGAGTTCGCTGGGCTCGGGCAACCGGTTGTGACGCGCGCGTGATCCGTCGTCGGCGACCCCCGCGGGCGCCCTCGTGGGAATGCGACTACCTTCTGTAGTCAGACTTGCAGTCAGACCTCGCGATTCCCGTTAGAACCGACCCGAAGGGATCCCAGTGGCCGATCACGCCGAAACCGGGAAAGAGCACGCCACCCTCTCCTACCCCGGCGGGGAGCTGGACCTCGACATCGTCAAAGCGACCGAGGGTGCCGACGGCATCGCGCTCGGGTCACTGCTGGCAAAGACCGGTTACACCACCTTCGACGGCGGCTTCGTCAACACCTCTGCGACCAAGAGCGCCATCACCTACATCGACGGCGATGCCGGCATCCTGCGCTACCGCGGCTTACCCGATCGAGCAGCTCGCGGAGAAGTCCAACTTCATCGAGGTCAGCTACCTGCTGCTGTACGGCGAACTGCCCACCGCCGATCAGCTGGAGAAGTTCACCACCCAGATCCAGCGGCACACCCTGCTGCACGAGGATCTCAAGCGGTTCTTCGACGGCTTCCCCCGCGACGCCCACCCGATGCCGGTGCTGTCCAGCGCGGTGAACGCCCTGAGCGCCTACTACCCGGACTCGCTGGACCCGTTCAACCCACAGCAGGTGGAGCTGTCGACGATCCGGCTGCTGGCCAAGCTGCCGACCATCGCCGCCTACGCCTACAAGAAGTCCGAGGGGCAGCCGTTCCTGTACCCGGACAATTCGCTGACGCTGGTGGAGAACTTCCTGCGGATGACGTTCGGGTTCCCGGCCGAGCCCTACGAGGTCGATCCGGAGCTCGTCCGCGCGCTCGACATGCTGTTCATCCTGCACGCCGACCACGAGCAGAACTGCTCGACGTCGACGGTGCGCCTGGTGGGCAGTTCGCAGGCCAACCTGTTCACGTCGATCTCCGGCGGTATCAACGCGCTGTGGGGTCCGCTGCACGGCGGCGCGAACCAGGCCGTGCTCGAGATGCTGGAGAAGATCCGCAAGGGTGACGACGACGTCGCGACGTTCGTCAAGAAGGTCAAGAACCGCGAGGACGGCGTCAAGCTGATGGGCTTCGGCCATCGGGTCTACAAGAACTACGACCCGCGGGCACGCATCGTCAAGGAGCAGGCCGACAAGATCCTGGGCAAGATCGGTGTGCAGGACGAGCTGCTCGACATCGCCAAGGAGCTCGAAGAGATCGCCCTGACCGACGACTTCTTCGTCGAGCGCAAGCTCTACCCGAACGTCGACTACTACACCGGCGTGATCTACCGGGCCATGGGCTTCCCGACGCGGATGTTCACCGTGCTGTTCGCACTCGGCCGGCTGCCGGGGTGGATCGCGCACTGGCGGGAGATGCACGGCGAGCCCAACAAGATCGGCCGCCCGCGGCAGATCTACACCGGCTACACCGAGCGCGACTACATCGACTTCGACGCCCGCTAGCCTCCTTCGGCGAGCTGGGGGCACCTCCTTCTGCGAACGCGCGTGTTTGCACGCCGACGCGCCGCAATTCCCGGCATTCTGCGCGCGCTCGATTGCGCCGAGCGTCACACTGACGTCACTTGCGATCGTGACAGTTGTAGTTTCACAATTGTTGTGTGAATGAAACTGTCGGCAACCTGACGCCCGGGCGCAAGACGATCGTTCTGGTCTCCTGCTGCCTGAGCTTGCTGATCGTCTCCATGGACGCCACGATCGTCAACGTCGCGATCCCGGCCATCCGCACCGATCTCTCGGCGTCGCCCTCGCAGATGCAGTGGGTGCTCGACGTCTACACGCTGGTGCTGGCCTCGCTGTTGATGCTGTCCGGGGCCACCGGTGACCGGTTCGGCCGCAGGCGCGTGTTCCAGATCGGCCTGACCCTTTTCGCGCTGGGCTCGCTGGCCTGCAGCCTGGCGCCCAGCATCGACGCCCTGATCGGTGCCCGTTTCCTGCAGGGCATCGGTGGCTCGATGCTCAATCCCGTTGCGCTGTCGATCATTTCGCAGATCTTCGTCGGACGTCAGGAACGAGCCCGCGCCTTGGGTATCTGGGGCGGGGGTGACGGGCATCTCGATGGCGCTCGGACCCATCGTCGGCGGCCTGCTCATCGAGACGGTCGGCTGGCGCTCGGTGTTCTGGATCAACCTGCCCATCTGCGCGGCCGCGCTGATCCTCACCGCCATCTTCGTGCCGGAGACGAAATCGGCCACCATGCGCAGCGTCGACCCGATCGGGCAGCTGTTGGCTGTCGTGACGCTGTTCGGCATCGTCTACACGCTGATCGAGGGTCCGGTGCTCGGGTGGACCCACCACCGGGTCCTCACCGTCGCCGTCGTCGCCGTCGTGGCGCTCGCCGCGTTCCTGCGCTACGAATCACGCCGCCACGACCCCTTCCTGGATCTGCGGTTCTTCCGCAGCATCCCGTTCAGTTCCGCCACCATCTCGGCGGTCAGTGCCTTCTCCGCGTGGGGTGCGTTCCTGTTCATGATGTCGCTGTACCTGCAGGGCGAGCGGGGCTTCTCGGCGATGCACACCGGCCTCATCTACCTGCCCATCGCGATCGGCGCACTGGTCTTCTCTCCGCTGTCCGGTCGCCTCGTCGGCCGGTTCGGTGCGCGCCCCTCCCTGGTGATCGCCGGGGCGCTGATCGCGGCGGCGGCCACCATGCTGACGTTCCTGACAGCATCGACGCCGGTGTGGTGGCTGGTGATCGTGTTCGCGGTCTTCGGCATCGGGTTCGCCATGGTCAACGCACCGATCACCAATGCCGCGGTCGGCGGGATGCCGCTGGACCGCGCCGGGGCCGCATCGGCGGTGACCTCGACGAGCCGGCAGGTCGGCGTCAGTATCGGCGTCGCGCTGTGCGGTTCGGTTGCCGGTTCCGCGATCACGATGGGTGGCGCGGATTTCGCGTCGGCCGCCCGACCGCTCTGGTTCGTCTGTGTGGCGCTCGGATTCGTGATCCTGGGCCTCGGGGTGTTCTCGACATCGCAACGCGCGCAACGGTCTGCCGACCGACTGGCGCCACTGATCGCCGGCACGCCGGCCCCGGTGAGCGCTCGTGTCCGGTGACACGATGGCCGACGGCGTGTGGCGGGACATGTCCGCACTGGTCATGGACAACCTCGACGGGTGGAAACGCCTCGTCGTGGACCGCTCCGGATTGCCGTTCAGCCGGGTGCGCATCCTGATGCGGCTGCGTCGTAAGCCGATGACGGTCAAGGAGATCGCCGCCGCGGCAACAGTCGACGCACCCGCTGCGACGGTCGCGATCAACGACCTCGAACAGCGCGGTCTCGTGATCCGTGAGATCAACCCGCAGAACCGGCGCTGCAAGGTGGTGTCGCTGACCGATGCGGGGCGCGAGTTGGTGCGCGCCATCGACGACGTCCGGGACCCGGCACCGGACATGCTGACCGGTCTCGACGCCGACGACCTGGCGACGCTGCGCTCGCTGCTGGACAAGCTCGCGGGCCGCTGAGGTGAGCTAGCGGCCGAGCACCGCCATCGCGGCGTTGTGCCCCCCGATGCCCGAGACGGCACCGCCGCGGCGGGAACCCGATCCGCACAGCAGGATTCGCTCGTGCGTGGTCGCCACGCCCCACCGCTGCGCCGGCGTGGACAGCGGTTCGTCGTCCTCGGCGAAAGGCCACGTCAGCGCTCCGTGGAAGATGTGGCCGTTCGTCATGCCCAGGGCGTCGTCGAGATCGGCCGTGGTCTTGGTCTCGATGCACAGCCGGCCCGCGGCGTCCTCCATCAGGACGTCGTGAATCGGTTCGGCGAGAACCGAATTCAACGACGTGAGCACCGCTGAGGTCAGCGTGTCGCGTAACCGCTCGGGGGTCCCGCTCGCCGTCAGGTGGTGCGGTGTGTGCAGGCCGAACACCGTCAGCGTCTGGGCTCCCGAGGCGCGCAGCGCATCGGACAGGATCGTCGGGTCTGCCAGCGAGTGGCAGTAGATCTCACACGGAAGCGGTTCCGGCACAGTGCCGTCGGCGGCGAGTCGATAGGCAGACTCGAGTTGGCTGTAAGTCTCGTTGATGTGGAAGGTGCCGCCGAACGCCTGCTCGACGGTGACGCTGTCGTCGCGCAGGCGGGGCAGCCGGCGCAGCATCAGATTCACCTTCACCTGCGCGCCTGCTGCGACGTCGGGGACGTCCTCACCGAGGAGCCGCGCCAGGACAGCGGGCGTGACGTTGGCCAGGACATGCTCGCCGACGACGCCATGCTGCACACCGCCGTGGCGGTACCGCACCTCACCGTCGGGCGTGATCGATTCGACCTCGGCGCCGGTGATGATGTCGGCGCCGAAGCCCGCGGCCGCCGCGGCGAGCGCTCCGCTGACCGCACCCATGCCGCCGACCGGGACATCCCAGTCTCCGGTCCCTCCGCCGATCAGGTGGTAGAGAAAGCAGACATTCTGCTGCAGAGACGGATCCTCCAGCGCGGCAAAGGTTCCGATCAGGGCATCGGTGGCCATCACGCCGCGGACCAGGTCGTTGCGCACCGCCGCGGTGATGGCGTCACCGACCGGCTCGTCGACGAGTGCCCGCCATGCCCAGTCCGCGTCGGAACCGCCGGCAGCCACCACTTCCCGGCGAAGGTCCGAACGGGTTCGCAACGGCTCGGTCAGCGTCGGCCAGATGCGCGAGGTCACCGTGTTGGCGCGCCGGTAGAAATCGTCGAAGGCGGCCTCGTCGTTCGCGGCCCCCCACCGCACCGAACGTCGACGTCGGACCCACGAGCAGTCCGGTGCGGCCGCCTGAGGCCGGGTCGGGCGTGTACGACGACCACCGCCGCCGCACCAGACGCACACGTAGCCCGAGATCGTCGATGATGCGCTGCGGTAGCAGGCTCACCAGGTACGAGTACCGCGACAGCCGCGCGTCGACGCCGTCGAACGCGTAGGCCGACACCGCGGCGCCGCCGACGTGGTCGAGCCGCTCCAGCAGGCGGACCCGGCGGCCGGCGCGGGCGAGGTACCCGGCGGCCACCAACCCGTTGTGCCCGCCGCCGACGATGACGACGTCGGCGCGGGAGTCCGTGGCGCCGCTCAGTTCAGGTAGCCCTCGACCTCGTCGGCCGGCCGCACCTGCGCGGCGCTCGGATCCCCGCCGGTCTCGCGCAGGGCCCGCCGCTGGCGCAGCAGATCCCAGCACTGATCGAGGGCGACCTCCACCGCGCGCAACCGCTGGTGCTCTTCGGACTCGTCGATCTCGTGATGCTGCAGCTTGGAGCGGAGATCTTTCTCCTCCGCGACGAGCTGGTTCACCTGGGCGAGGATGTCTTCGTCGTTGGCCACGCCCTACAGTCTGCCCCTCGACGCGATCTAATGGACCGGTGACCATGCGTAGTGCCCTGGTGACCGGGGCGTCGAGCGGTATCGGGGCGGCGATCGCGACAGCCCTGCACGACGAGGGCTTCGCGCTGACCCTGGTCGGTCGCGATCCGGCCAAGCTGGATGCGGTGGCCGCATCGATCGGCGGCTCCGCGGTGCACACGATCGCAGGATCGCTGACCGAGGAGTCTTTTCTCGACGAGGTGGTGGCGTTCCACGCCGAGCGGCACGGGTCGCTGGACCTGCTGGTCAACAACGCCGGGATCGCGGGGAACCGAGCGGTCGCCGACATCACCGCGGACTTCCTCGACGCCCAGCTGGCCGTCAACGTCCGCGCCGTCGTGTTGTTGACCTCCAAGTGTCACCCGCTGCTGAAAGAAGCTGTGCGTCAACGCGGTTCGGCGCAGATCGTGAACACGGCGTCGAACGCGGGCAAGCGGGGCGAGGCGACGCTGTCGTCGTATTCGGCGACCAAGGCCGCGGTCGTCGGGTTCACCGAGGCGCTGCACGACGAGCTCGCGACCTCCGGTATTAAGGCGACCGCGATCTGCCCGGGTCTGGTGGACACCCCGATGGCCGACGCCTACCGCGGCGCGATCGAGGCGTCGACGATGATCGCTCCGCGCGACGTGGCCGAGGTCGTGCGGATGACGACGCGCCTGTCGGCGGCCTGCATCCTCCCCGAGGTGGTGTGCTGCTGCGGCCGACCGAGTGGTTGCAGCCCGAGGAGGTCCGGTCGCCGGGGTGAGGCGCCGGTCTAGGCTGAACGGATGTCGACCAAACCCGAGATCGAGTTCCCTGACGGCCCGGCACCCACCGAGCTGGTGATCGAAGACATCACCGTCGGCGACGGCCCCGAAGCGGTCCCGGGCGCCAACGTCGAGGTGCACTACCTCGGCGTCGAGTACGACACCGGCGAGGAGTTCGACAGCTCCTGGAACCGTGGTGAGTCGATCGAGTTCCCGCTGCGCGGGCTCATCCAGGGCTGGCAGGACGGCATCCCGGGGATGAAGGTCGGCGGCCGGCGCAAGCTGACGATCCCGCCGGAGCAGGCCTACGGTCCTGCCGGCGGCGGACACCGTCTGTCGGGCAAGACGCTGATCTTTGTCATCGACCTTCTGGCTACCCGATGACGTGATCTTCGTCATCGACCTGCTCGGCACCCGCTAGCCAAGAGCTAGCTCGGGCCGGGCAGACGCAGCAACAGCCGCGCGCCGCCCAGCGGGCTTGCCTCCAATGAGGCTGTGCCGCCGTGCAATTCGGCCTGCTGCGCCACCAGGGCCAATCCCAGGCCCGACCCGGAGTGCGATGCCGTCGAGCCGCGCGAGAACCGCTCGAAGACCACGGTGCGTTCCTCGTCGGGCACCCCGACGCCGTCGTCGTCGACCGCGATCTCCACTCCGGCCCGCGAGCTGACCGCGGACAGCTGCACGCGCGTCGCACCGCCGTGCTTGACCGCGTTGGCGATCGCGTTGTCGACAGCCAGCCGCAACCCCGCAGGCAACCCGACGATGATCACCGTCGGCGCCGGCACCAGCGACACCTCGAGGTCGGGGTACACCCGCATCGCGTCGTGCGCGGCCCGGTCGAGCAGTTCGGTGATGTCGACCGGGACGTGGTCGTCGGTGGTGGACAGTTCTCCCTGCGCCAGTCGCTCCAGCGCACCGAGTGTCGCCTCGATCCGGGTCTGCGTGCGGATGACGTCGCCGACGATCTCCTTGCGCTGATCCTCGGCGAGGTCGAGGGTCGCGAGCACTTCGAGATTGGTACGCATCGCGGTCAGCGGGGTGCGCAGCTCGTGAGCGGAGACCGATGCGAAGTCGCGGGCCGACGTCAACGCATCCTTGGTGCGACCCTGCTCCTCCCACACGCGGCCGACCAGCCCCTTGATCGCGTCGGCGATCTCGACGGCTTCGGTGGCGCCGCGGATGTCGATGTCGGGTGCTTCGTCGCCCGCCTCGATCTGCCGGGTCTGCTGAGCCAGCCGCTTGAACGGCCGGACCGCGAACGCGGCCAACAGCCAGCCGCCGAACGTCGCCGCGCCCACCGCCATCGAGCAGATGATCAGCACCCGACGGTGGAGGTTGTTGGTGTCGGTGATCGTCGCGTCGTAGGTGGCGCCGACCGCGACCGACATCGGCTCCGGCGTGGACAGCTCGACGGTGCGCACGCGGTAGCGCACCCCGTCGACCGTGGTGTCGGCGTATCCGGGTTGCAGTTCCGGTAGGACGACGGAGTTGGACGTCACCTGCCCGTCGGCGCGACGGACGGTGATGACGGCGTCCTGGTCGTTGGGCGAGGGCGGGATCTCGTCGAGACCGCGGGGCAGGAACGGGATCGCGAACCCGGCGGCCTCGTCGAGGCGTCGGTCCAGTCTTTCCTTGCGGTCCTGCGTGATGCCGACCCAGACGACTGCGCCGACGATGCCGACGACGATGGCCGCGGCGATCGCGGTGGCGAACGCGACACGGGTGCGCAGCGACGGCGTGCGGCGGAAGATCCGCGACACCGAGATCATGAGGGGATCACGAGCGTGGCCGTCGGTTCTTCGCGCGAGCGCTCATCACTACTGCTGTCGCAGCACGAACCCGACCCCGCGCACGGTGTGCAGCAGGCGGGGGGCTCCGTTGGCTTCCAACTTGCGCCGCAGGTAGCCGATGAACACGTCGACCACGTTGGTGTCGGCGGCGAAGTCATAGCCCCACACCAGCTCGAGAAGCTGCGCGCGGGACAGCACCGCGGTCTTGTGCTCGGCGAGCACGGCCAGCAGGTCGAACTCGCGCTTGGTCAGGTCGACGTCGGTCCCGTCGACGCGGGCGCGCCGGCCAGGGATGTCGACCTCGAGTGGGCCGACGGCGATGGTCTCCGACGAGAACGTCGCCGTGGAGCCGCGTCGGCGCAGCAGCGCCTTCACCCGGGCGACCAGCTCGGCCAGCACGAAGGGCTTGACCAGGTAGTCGTCGGCGCCCGCCTCCAGTCCGGCCACCCGGTCGTCGACCGAGGATCGCGCCGAGAGCACACAGACCGGGACGTCGTTGTCCATCGCGCGCAGTGCGGTCACCACGGACACGCCGTCGAGAACCGGCATGTTGATGTCCAGCACGATCGCGTCCGGCCGCGTCTCGGTGGCACTGCGCAGCGCCTCTGCGCCGTCGACAGCGGTGAAGACGTCGAACCCGGACAGTCGCAGGCCGCGCTCCAAAGAGGCCAGCACGTCGGGATCGTCGTCGACCACGAGCACCGGGGCGAACCCACTGCACTGTCCATGCCCGCAATCTTGCCTGACGAGGAGCCCGGGCTGCGGGAACCTGCCCGTTACCCGTCGGGGCGGTTCGCGTCGGGGGAACCGGGTCGCCGAGCCGCGCGACCTCCTCGCGCAGCTGGGCGATCTCCTGGACCAGCGTGTCGAGGTGCGCGGTCGTCACCTGCTGGGCCGCGGTGTCCTCGTCGGCCACCCGCTCGACGATCCACGACGCCAGCGTCGCGGTGATCGAGCCGAGCAGGCTGATTCCGCCGATCATCAGCAGTACGGCGATCACCCGTCCGGTGGGGCTGACCGGGGTCAGGTCGCCGTAGCCGACGGTGGTGATCGTCGTCATCGCCCACCACAGGGCCTCCCCGAAATGGGTGATGTGCGCGTGCGGGGTAGTGCCGCTCGGCCTGCAGCACGGCCAGCGAGGAGACGTAGATCAGCAGCACCGCCCCGCCGACCGTGTACATCGCGACGCGGCCGCGGATGGCGTGGCCGACGGCACGGTTGAGGACTGTGATCAGGGGTGAGCAGTCGCAGGAGACGCAGGTGTCGCAGGATGGGCAGCGCCACGATGGCGAGGTCGAAGAGGTGTCGCCAGAACCACCGCCAGCGCTGCTCGGCCAGGGACAGTCGCACGAGATAGTCGACGATGAACATCGTCCAGGTGACCAGGCTGACGACATGGATGGCCGCCAGGGCCGCTCCTGAGGGGAGGGGCGAGTACCTCCGCGCTGTAGGCGGCCAGGAACAGCAGGGCGGCGACGGCCAGCGGCCATTCGGCGCGGCGCTCCCACGCCTGCAACTTGGTCTCCACGCCCTGTGCTCCTCGAAGTCCTGTGACGAATCCGGTTCTGACGGTAGTGGGACCACCTGGGAAGTCTTTGACCTCACCCATTGTTGAGGTTTCTACGGTGATGAGATGAGCTTGGAAACGGTTGCCCGGCAGTCGCTGTACCGGCAGACGCACGCCCGGGGCGGTGATCTGCGCGGTCTGGCAGATCGCCGGCTGATGGCGCGTATCTGGCGGTTCGCCGCTCGGCATCATCGCATGCTCGGCTGGTTCCTCCTGGTCAGCGTGTTCGGCGCGGTGCTGACGGTTGCGACGCCGCTGCTCGCGGGCCGGGTCGTGGACGAGATCACGCGCGGGGGTTCGGTGACGACGGTCGTGGTGCTGGCCGTGGTGATCGCCGGTGTCGCGCTGGCCGAGACGGCGATGTCGTTGCTGACGCGCTGGTTGTCGTCGAACATCGGCGAGGGTTTGATCCTCGATCTGCGCACCGCGGTGTTCGACCACGTGCAACGGATGCCGGTGGCCTTCTTCACCCGGACCCGTACCGGTGCGCTGGTGAGCCGCCTGGGCAACGACGTGATGGGCGCCCAGCGGGCCTTCTCGGGACACTCTCTCCGGCGTCGTCGCCAACGTCGTCACGCTGACGCTGACGCTGGCGGTGATGATCAGCATCTCGTGGCAGGTGACGCTGGTGTCGCTGGCGTTGATGCCGCTGTTCCTGCTGCCCCGCCCGCCGCATCGGCGCGGCGATGGCGAGACTCTCGCGGGAGGCCGCCGGCCACAACGCGACGATGAACACCCAGATGACCGAGCGGTTCTCCGCGCCGGGTGCCACGCTGATCAAGCTGTTCGGGGACGCGGACGCAGAGTCCCGGGAGTTCGGGGTGCGCGCGGGCCGGGTGCGCGACATCGGGGTGCGCTCCGCGATGCTGCAGTCGACGTTCATGAACTCGCTGACGTTGATGTCGGCGCTGGCGCTGGCGTTGGTCTACGGCCTGGGCGGCGCGTTGGCGCTGGGCGGGACGCTGCAGGCCGGGTCCATCGTGTCGCTGGCCCTGCTGCTGACGCGGCTCTACGCGCCGCTGACCGCGTTGGCCAACGCCCACGTCGAGGGTCGCGACCGCACTGGTCAGCTTCGAGCGGGTCTTCGAGGTGCTCGATCTGGTGCCGCTGATCCAGGAGCGGCCGGGCGCGGTCGCGATCCCCGACGGTCCGGTCACCGTCGAGTTCGACGACGTCCGGTTCGGTTATCCCGCCGCCGACAACCGTGTCGTTGGCCTCGCTGGAAGAGGTCAGCGAGCTGGACGACCGTGGCGGCGACGAAGTCCTGCACGGCATCTCGTTCACGGCCCGGCCGGGGCAGATGATCGCGCTCGTCGGTTCCTCGGGGGGCGGGGAAGTCGACGACCGCGTCGCTGCTGGCCCGGCTCTACGACGTCACCCTCCGGGGCCGTCCGTCTCAACGGCGTCGACGTCCGTGACGCGACCTTCGCGTCGGTCAAGGACACGGTCGGCATGGTCACTCAGGACGGGCACCTGTTCCACGAGTCGATCCGGGCGAACGTCGCGCTCGCGGCGCCGGAGGCCACCGACGCCGAGATCTGGGAGGCGCTGCGCCGGGCCCGTCTCGACACCGTGGTCGCGGACATGCCCGACGGCCTCGACACGATCGTCGGGGAGCGCGGTTACCGGCTCTCTGGTGGGCAGCGGCAACGCCTGACCATCGCGGCGTCTGCTGCTCGCCGCACCCCGGGTCGTGGTGCTCGACGAAGCGACCGCGTCGCTGGACTCCGAATCCGAGGCCAAGGTGCAGCAAGCCCTGGCAGAAGCACTCGCAGGCCGCACGTCCGTCGTCATCGCGCATCGCCTCTCGACGATCCGCGCGGCTGACGTGATCCTCGTCGTCGAGGACGGCCGGATCGTGGAGCGCGGGACGCACCCGGAGCTGCTCGCCCGCGGTGGCCGCTACGCCGAGCTCTACCGCACCCAGTTCGGGGCGCCGTCGGGCGCGCGGACGCACATGCCGTGCCACCCGGTCGCATTCGCTAGATGGGTTAACCACTTGCTCGCAGTGGGAAGATGTTGTGAGTGGCTGATTCCGGAAGCAACGCGCTGCGCGCAGCGCCCGCGATAGCGCCGCGGCCCCGGCGGGTGAGGCCCAGCTCGGACCTGTGGCGGATGTTGCCGTACCTGCTTCCGTATCGCGGCCGGTGGATTCTGATGCTGACGGCGGCTTTCCTGAGTCTGGGGGCGACGGTCGGGATCCCGCTGATGACCAAGGCGGTCATCGACGGGCCGGTGCGCCATCAGGATCAGCAGGGGTTGTGGACGCTGGGTGCGGCGGCCATGGGCCTCGGGATCGCCGAGGCCGTGCTGTGGTTCATCCGGCGGTGGCTGGTGTCCCGCGCGACGATGGGCGTCGAGGCCGACATCCGCAAGGACCTCTACGCGCGGCTGCAGATCCTGCCGATGTCGTTCCACGGCCGCTGGCAGTCGGGTCAGCTGCTGTCGCGAATCATGAACGACCTGGGCACGATTCGCCGATTCATGTCCTTCGGGCTGACGTTCCTGATCCTCAACATCCTGCAGATCACCATCGTCACCCGCGATCCTGCT
>NZ_JAQIIY010000049.1:0-23709 GCF_036946525.1 Mycobacterium kyogaense
TAGCGGTGAGAATTGCCGTGATGGGGTTGGCCACCTCACCGTCGACGATGGCCTGCAGATTCGGCGCGGCGAGAATGTAGCCGACGAACGCGAAGATCGCAGCAGCGCCACCGAGGATCACCGTGAGCATCATCGACCGCGGAATGGTCCTGCTGGGATTGGGCGTCTCCTCGGCGACCTCACCGCACGCCTCGAAGCCGTAGTACAGCACCAGGCCGATGATCGCCGCGGTGAAGAAGGCGCTCGTGTAGTCGCCACCGCTACCGGTGTTGAACGTGTCGAACAAGACCGAGAAGCTGTTCTTGCGGGCGAAGATCAGCAGATACAGACCCACCACGACGATGCCGGCGACTTCGGCCGCCAGACCGATCTTCGCGATGGTCGCCAATGTCTTGGAGCCGGTCGAGTTCAGGCCGATGCAGACCACCACGACGATCGTGGCGATGATGAACTTCTGCAGCGGCGTCGAGGAGATGGTCGAGTCGGAGTGGAACAGGGCGAGTACGAAGTCTGCGCTGAACATCGCGGTCGTGGTGCAGCCGACGACGATGCCGGCGATGTAGATCCACGACATGATCCAGGCGTAGGGACCGTTCCACAGTCGGCGTGCCCATTGGTAGAGACCGCCGGCGATCGGGAACTGCGACACGATCTCGCCGAACACCATGGCCACCAGGAGCTGACCGAACGCCGCGATCAGCAGCCATCCGATCGCGGGCGGTCCCGCCGTGGTGAGGGCCTGGGTGAACATGGACAGCACACCCACCAGAGGGGACAGATACAGGAAGCCGAGCGCGAAGTTCGACCACTGGCCGATCTTGCGGTCGAATTTCTCCTCGTAGCCGAGGACGCGGAGGTGCGCGTCGTCGCCTGCGAGCGACCTTCCTCCGCCGTTGGTCATGGACATTGCTTCTCCTTCGAGAGTCATCGACACCCCTGTGTCGACCGGTGAGCGCGTGGTCTTGTCAGTGCCCTGTCAATGCCACGGTGCAGTGACGGTGGCGGCCGCGTTGTGACTGCGACCACACATGAAGTGTGGTGGAACGACGGGGTACGGGAGTAGACGCACACCGTGCAACAGGTGCACCGTGTATTTCTCGACATGGATAACGAACACACGAGCTAACACGGCCGCAATATCGCGGAAAACAGCTGGTCATCGGCGTGCAACGGACCAGAGCCGCCGAGATGCTCACGTTCTCCGATGACGCTGTCGGTGCACTGCAGTGAGCGGTCGCACACGTGCAACGACGCGGTCCATGACTACACATGTTGGTCATTGGCATGTCCTCTCGACTCGCCCTAGCGTTGAATGATGACCGAGACGAATCGATGGCAGGCGGCCTGCGAGCGGGCGCTCGCCGACGAGAACACCATCGATTACGACCGGTTCGGCCACGCCGACGCCTGGACACTCGGGTCCAGGATCGTCGAAACCGCCGCCGCGCAGGGCCATTCGATCGCGGTGGCCATTGTGTTCGGCGAGCAGCGCGTGTTCCACGCGGCCCTCGCCGGCTCGGCCGCGACCAATGACGACTGGCTGGCCAGGAAGTTCCGGACCGTGGCCAGGCACAACTGCTCGTCGTGGGCGATGACCTGCCGTGTGCGCGCCAACGGCGGTGACTACTTTGCCGAAAGCGGCTATGCAACCGGCGATTTCGCTCTCGCCGGCGGGGCCGTCCCGTTGCGGGTGCGCGGCTCGCTGATCGGGGCGGTCGGCGTCTCGGGTCTGGCCGAGGAGGACGATCACCGCGTGGTGATCGACGCGATGCGGGCCCATCTGATCACGTGTGGTGGATCAGGCGCCCGGTGACCGGCGCGCCGCCCATGCCAGGCCCTGCTTGGTCAGCCGTCGCACGTCGGCCCCGGCCAGGTCCTGCGGTGCATGGCCGATCGAGTGGTAGAACACCCGCCCCCTACCCCACTGCCGGACCCACGCGACGGGGCTCGTCAGCCCGTCGAACCAGGCGAAGTGCTCGCCGGAGAACGACGTCTGCGCAAGAACTCGGTTGTTCGGATCGACGCTCATGTAGTACTGCTCGGACGCAACGGGGAAGTCGTTGACCCCCTGAGTGACCTCGTGGTCGGTGTCGACGATCGTCACGTCATAGGGCTGCGGATACCCCTCGCCGGCCGGGTGGGCCAGGAAGTCGCCGCCCAGCATCAGGTGGTACCGCAGGCTCGATCGGAACGCGGCGGCTGCGCCGTGCCATGCCGCCACCCCGGTGCCCGCCTCGACCGCGGCCAGCAGATGGTCCTCCTGGGAGTCCGACAGGTCCTCGGTGGTCAGTGCGTTGTTCCAGCCGAGGATGATCAGATCGTAGGACGTCAGATCCCGGTCGAGGGTGAAGATGTCCTGCGACTCCTCGATGTCGAATCCCAGTTCACCGACCAGGTTTCGGGTCCACTCCGCGATGTTGTACGGGCTGTGGCCGGGCCAGCCACCGTAGAGGTAGAGGACATTGGTCATGAGTTGTCGCTTCCTTTCCTCGTGGCGATCTCGTGCTCCAGCACCAGCAGTTCCCTCGGACCGACCAGGGCTTCCGGCGTGAGAAGGGCCCTCACCTGATCAGTGGTGAGGAGCCGCTCGGCCACCACCAGATCGGGAATGGCCTGATCCGTCGTCAACGCCTTCTTGGCGATGCGCGCCGCCGCGGCGTACCCGATGTAGGGGCTGAGCGCCGTGACGACTCCGATCGAGTGGGTGACCGAATGCATCAGGTGATCCCGGTTGGCGGTGATACCGGTGATGCACTTGTCGATCAGCGTGTGGCACGCCCGATTCAGATGCATCAGAGACTGGAACAGGCTGTGCGCGATGATGGGCTCGAACGCGTTCAACTGCAGCTGACCCGCTTCGGCGGCCATGCTGACGGCCACATCGGCGCCGACGATCTGAAAGGCGACCTGGTTCACGACCTCGGGGATCACCGGGTTCACCTTCCCGGGCATGATGCTCGAACCGGCCTGCACCGCAGGGAGATTGATCTCGTTGAAGCCGGATCGAGGACCGGAGGACAGCAGCCGCAGGTCGTTGCATATCTTGGACAGCTTCAGCGCCGTCCTCTTGAGGACGCCCGACACCTGCACGAACGCCCCGACATCCTGGGTGGCCTCGACGAGATCGCGGGCCGTCGACAGCGGTAAACCGGTGGCAGCGATCAACTTCTCGCACACCAGACCCGCATAACGGGGGTGGGCGTTGAGCCCGGTACCGATCGCCGTTCCACCAAGATTGATTTCGGAGATGAGCTGGGCGGTCTCCGCCAGCCGGTCGGCGTCCTCGGCGACCATCACCGCATACGTCGCGAACTCCTGGCCGAGCGTCATGGGCACCGCGTCCTGCAGCTGGGTGCGGCCCATCTTCAGGACGTCGGAGAACTCCTCTGCTTTCGCCGCGAAAGCCGCCGACACCTGACGGAGCGTCTCGACGAGCACCGTGGTCTGGTCCTGCAGCGCGATCTTGACCGCCGTCGGATACACGTCGTTGGTGCTCTGACTCATGTTGACGTGTTCGAGCGGATGCACCTGCGAGTAGTCACCCCGGGCGAATCCGAGGATCTCCAGCGCGCGGTTCGCGATCACCTCGTTGGCGTTCATGTTCGTCGACGTCCCCGCGCCACCCTGGATCGCGTCGACCACGAAGTGCTCGTGTAGGCCCCCGGCGCGGATCTCTTCACACGCGGCGACGATCGCGTCAGCGCGTCGTCCGTCGAGCAGACTCAGATCCCGGTTCGC
This sequence comes from Mycobacterium kyogaense, assembly GCF_036946525.1. Taxonomy (GTDB): domain Bacteria; phylum Actinomycetota; class Actinomycetes; order Mycobacteriales; family Mycobacteriaceae; genus Mycobacterium; species Mycobacterium kyogaense_A. The sequence goes on from NZ_JAQIIY010000049.1 coordinate 3,739, forward strand.
CTGCGCAGCAGCCTGTTTCACCGCCGCCAGGGCACACACGAAGTCGGGGTAGGCCGCCACCGTCACGCCGGTGATGGGAAAGTTCTCCACGGCGCGGGCAGTGTGGATGCCGTAGTAGGCGTGCGCGGGAACCGTCAGCGCGCCGAGCGAGTCGTATTCGACCCGCCCCGCCGCGACCGGCGCCGTCACCGCCACGAGTCAGCGGGCTGCGCCTGGGCGGCGGCGGGGAGCCCCTCGTAGAAGCCGTCGGTGGCGCATGTCGTCAGTTCCAGCTGCATCCCCCACGGCGACCGGAAGTAGAACCATCGCTGCCCCGCCACCGGCGCGTGCGGGTCGACCCCGTTGGGGCCCTCCTGCGCGACGACGCCGGGGATCGAGGTGACGTACTCGTAGGCGGCGTCGATGTCGTCGACGTAGAACGCCAGGTGGTGGCCGCCGACATCGCTGTTGCGTGGCAGCTCCACGGTGCGGTCCGGCGCCTCGTACTCGAACAGTTCGACGTTGTGGTGCTTGCCGATTCGAAGCATCGCGATGGTGCATTCCGCCTTCGGGTCGACGTCGAGCCGGCGACGCATGCCGTCACCGTCGCCGTCGCGGAACGGTCCGTCCCGAAAGATCACCTCGGCTCCGAAGTGGTCGACGAAGAACGCCACAGCCGCGTCCAAGTCGGGCACGGTGTACGCGACGTGGTCGACCGCGCGAAGCGTCGGCACCCGTGGGAAGTCGTATTCACCCATGCCGCAGCCTAGATCTGCGCCGCGTCGACCGCGAAACGATGCTCGGTCCATGGCAGCGCGTCGCCACCGAATTTGGCTGCACGGACGTCGGCCGAGCGGGCGTGACCCTCGAAGTTCTCCAGCCGGGATGCCCTGCCGCAGATCCGGCCCAGTTCGGCGCTGGACGCCGCGTCCTCGATCTCCTGATAGGTCACCGTCTTGAGGAATTTACCCACCCAGAGACCTCCGGTGTAGTTCGCGGCGCCCAGGGTGGGGAGCACGTGGTTGGTGCCGATGGCTTTGTCGCCGAACGAGACACAGGTCTTCTCGCCGAGGAACAGCGCGCCGTAGTTGCGCATCTCGGTCAGCGCCCGGCGGGGTTCCCGGGTGAGGATCTGGACGTGCTCGCTGGCGTAGCGGTCTGCCAGAGCGAAGGCGTCTTCCAACGAGTCGACGACGTGCACCTCGCCATGGTTCTCCCACGACACCGCGGCGATCGCATTGGTGGGGAGGTTCGTCAGCTGCCGTGACACCTCGTCGATCGTCTCCCGGCCCACCCGCTCGGAGGTGGTGATGAGAACGACTGGCGAATCGGGGCCGTGCTCGGCCTGGCTCAGCAGATCGGCTGCGACCACGAACGGGTCAGCGCTCTCGTCGGCGACGATGAGCACCTCGGTCGGACCGGCGAACAGGTCGATGCCGACCTCACCGAAGAGCTGTCGTTTGGCCTCCGCGACATACGCGTTGCCCGGCCCGGTGAGCAGGTTGACCGGTGCGATGGTCTCGGTACCCAGCGCGAGCGCACCGATCGCCTGGACACCACCCAGGACGTAGATCTCGTCGGCGCCGGCCAGGTGCATCGCGGCCACGCTGATCTTGGGAGCGCCGCCCTGATTGGGCGGAGTGGTCGCGGCGACCCGTTCCACGCCGGCAACCTTCGCCGTGACCACGGTCATGTGCGCCGAGGCGGTGAGCGGGTACCGGCCGCCCGGTACGTAGGCACCGGACGCGGAGACCGGGACGTGCTTGTGCCCGAGCTTGACCCCCGGCAACGTCTCGACCTCGATGTCGAGCATCGAATCGCGCTGGGCCTGAGCGAAATTGCGCACCTGACGCTGGACGAAGGTCAGGTCCTCGATCACGGTGTCCGGCAGATCCGACACGATCTTGGCGACCTCGGCCTCGGTGAGGCGGAACGACGAAGGAGTCCAGGAGTCGAACCGGTCGGAGTACCGGCGCACCGCCGCGTCACCGTTGCGCCGGATGTCGGCGAGGACGTTCGCCACCGTCTCGACGACCTGAGGATTGCTCTTGTGCGGCGTGCCGACATCGGTGGTCGGGGCCTTGAGGGTGACCGGCACGGGTCGTATCTCCTTGCGCTAGCGATAGATTGGACGGCATCGCGCGGTGGCCGGCGGTGACGTCTTTCCAGTGTGTGCTCGCACACCGGGACGAGAACAGACACACTGTGTGCGATGAACCGGAACATCGGTGCACATGTTGTTCGTCACCGTCGGACGGCCGGGGCTGCCAGCGCGCAGACCACCGCCGCGACCATCGGCAGGATCAAGGCGATGGCCAGATTCGTCGCCTCCGCCACCCAGCCGAGAACCCCTGGGCCGGCGAGGATCGCCAGGTAGCCGACGCCGACGACGAGCGACAGGTGACGTGCGGACCCGTCACCGAGATTGCCTGCGGCCGAGAACACCTGGGGCACCCCGCCCGCCACCCCCAGTCCCGCGAGCGCCCAGCCGGCGAGGGTCAGCGGGAGCGCTGTGGACATGACGACCGTGCCGAAGCCGACGACGGCGACCGCCGCACCGAACCGGACGATGACCACCGGTCCGTAGCGCGCGCTGAGGCGGTCGATGGAAAAGCGGCCGATCGTCATCGCACCGACGAAGGAACCGAAGGCGAGCGCCCCGGCAGTCGGCGTCTCGCCGAGCTCCCGCTGCGCGTGCATGCTGCTCCAGTCCATCGCCGATCCCTCGGCGAGCAGGAACAGGAAGGCCAACAGACACAACACCGCCACGCGGCCGCGGCTGACCGGTGCGGTGGGATCGCGCGCGGCCACGGTGCCCGTCACCGGCACTGCGATGTCCAGGTCCGCTGGGCACCGACGTAGCCCGGCGGCCGCCGCGGCCCCCACCGCCAGACAGACACCGGAGGCGACGAGCGCCGTGGTCAGAGTCGAGGCGTGCAGCGCGAAAGCCGCGGCACTGAGCAGCGATCCGGCGACATTGCTCGCTGAGAACACTCCGTGGAACGACGCCATCAGAGGGCGTTCGTAGAGCCGCTCGGCGATGACGGCGGCGGCGTTCATCGCGACCTCGGCCGATCCGATGGCCAAGCCCAGGACGAAAGCGCCGGCGGCCGCCCAGGGCCAACTGGCGGCTGCCAGGGGCGGCACGATCGCCAACGCCATCGCGCCGACCGTGTAGACCGCAACCCAGCGCGGACCGAACCGGTCGGACAGCCGGCCGCTGAGCCGCATGCCGGCGATAGCGCCCGCGCCGAGAATCAGCAGCGTCGTCCCGAGCATCGAGGTCGAGATCCCCGTTGCCGTCTGCAGCGCGGGCAGGTGCACTGCCCACGTCGCCATCACGATGCCGAAGATCGCGAACCAGGCATAGATCGCGGCGCGGTAGATCAACCGATGGCGAGTGCTCAGACTGTCACCGGAATCCTGCGCGCTGCGCGCTCGCCTTCGTGCACGGCCTCCATCATGGTCCGGCTGGCAATCGCGTCGCCCACCCGCTCGACGCTGGCGCCCGCCTCCTTGAGCGCGAAATACAGATCGTTCACCGGGCGATGCCAGCCGGCCAGGATCACGGTGTCCACGGATTCGAGGGTGGCGGGGCGGCCCTGCTCGGTGATGTGCACGGTGGAGCCGTCTATCGCCGTCACGGTGGTGAAGGGGTGAGTGACCATCCCGGACCTGTGCACGCGCGGCACGGCGAGGTTGGCACTGAACGGGCCCAGCTTGGCGCCGACGTACGGCAGCGGCGTCACGAAGTCGACGTCGCGCCCGTCCTCGCACAGCTGCAAGGCCAATCCGATTCCCTTCCAACCACCTTCGCCGTCGTCGACGATGAGCACGCGCTGCCCCACCGGACGCTGCTCCTCGAGGACATCCCAGACCGAGAGAACGTGATCCTGATCGAGGCCGGGGGTGAAAAGAATGCCCTGGGCGAGGTTGCCGACGATGTCATGACCCGGCGCCGATCCCGTCGCCACGATCACGTGGTGCGGTTGCAGAGCCAGGATCTCACCGGCCGTCGGGGACTGCCCGAGCCGCAGTTCCACCCCGTGCTTGGCGATCATCACGTCGAGATGGTCGACGACGCCGCCGATTTCACCGCGGCCTCTTATCTTCGCCGCGATGCGCAGCTGCCCACCGGTGCGACGGCGGCGTTCGAACAGGATCACCTCGTGGCCCTGGCGGGCGGCGATCTCGGCGGCCTTCATCCCTGCGGGGCCGGCGCCGACGACGACGACACGGCGACGCTCGGCCGTCACAGGCAGGGTACCGATGCCGAGTTCGAGTTCGTAGCCGGCGGCCGGGTTGTGCACGCACGAGGAATGCGTGACGTTGAAGAGCCGGTCGATGCAGCCCTGATTGCAGCCGATGCAGCGCCGGATCTCGTCGAGCCTGCCCTGCTTCATCTTCGTGACCGTCTCGGGATCGGCGATCTGCTGACGCGTCATCGCGACCATGTCCGCGTGTCCGAGCGCGAGGATGTCCGCGGCGTCGCTCGGGTCGTTGATGCGGCCCACCGCGATCACCGGAACGGTGACCACGGCCTTGACGGCTGCGGCGAGGTCTTCCCAGATTCGCTTGGGGTGCTGCATGTCCGGCACGTTCTGGTGGGCCTCGTTGTAGGTCGCCGCCTTGACGCAGATGTAGTCGATCTTGCCGGTGGCGTCGATCGCCCTGGCGATGTCCTGCGCGTCGCCGACCTCGAGTCCGCCCGGGCTGAAGTCATGGCCCTGCAGGTTGATGCCGACCAGGAAGTCAGGGCCGACTTCATCGCGCACGGCGTCGATGACCCGCATGACGATGCGCAGCCGGTTCTCCAGCGAGCCACCGTAGTCGTCGGTGCGGTGGTTGGAGAACGGCGAGAGGAACGAGGCCAGCAGATATCCGCCGTAGCCCGAATGGATTTCGACGCCGTCCATGCCGCCCTGCTTGGCGTGCCGTGCGCCGACCGCGTGGGCGGCGACGATCTCGTCGATGTCCTCGAGTTCCATCGCCTTGGGCATCTCGAGATTGAACGGGCACGGTGTGTTCGACGGAGACCACAGGGCCCGCTCGGTGAACGTCGAATGTCCCTGCCGTCCACCGTGTCCGAGCTGCATCACGATCCTGGCCCCGTGCTCGTGCACGGCATCGGTGATCTTGCGCAGACCCGGCACGATCTCCGGCAGCCAGGAGCGTGGTTCACCCGGCACATCCTGAGACGTCGGATGGATCTGCGGGAATGCCATCCCGATCAGGCCCACGCCACCGAGGGCACGTTCGCGGTAGTAGGCGACGTGCTGGTCGGTGGGCAGATAGTCCTTGGCCATGCCGGTGCCGTGGCCCGTCATCACCACGCGGTTGCGGATTTCGACGTTGCCGATCGTGATGGGTTCGAACAGTGGAGCCAGGGTGGCATGGTCTGCCGTGACGGTCACGGATGTACTCCTTGGGTGATCAGTGGGTCAGGACGCCGGAGTGGCCGAGCCGCAGCGACAGTGCCGCCGCCGTGATGGCCGGGTTCACCGCGCCCGACGAGACGAACGGCGAGGTGTCGGCGATCCACATGTTCTCGAGGTCGTGCGCCTTGAGGTTTGCGTCGACGACGCTGGTCGCGGGATCGTTTCCCATGCGTGCGGTCCCGCACTGATGCGATGTCGCCTCGACGCCGAGGCTGCGGGTCAGCACCACCGGGAAGCCCGCCCTGCGAACGACCTTCTTCATCCTGCGGATCAGATCGTGGTGCGCGGCCAGATTGGTCTCCCGGCGGTAGATGCTGATCTGGCCGTCGGGCCGAAGAGTCACACGGCTCTCGGGAAGCGGAAGGTCCTCGGTCTGGATGAACAGATCGAGCGTGTACTTGGTGACCTCGTCGAGGATGGGCATCGGAACCCGCGGCTTGCCCATCTTCGCCTGCGGGCCGCGCAGCTTGCCCAGGCCCTGCACATTGCCGAGCGGGTACGGGTTGTCGGGGCCGGCCTGATACCAGTCGTTGATACCGATCGTCTTCTGGTAGACCGCTTCGTTCTTTCGGCGGGGGTCCGCCGCCAGGAAGAAGGTGGTGATGTGCGCCATGTAATTGCGGCCCACCTGATCCGACGCGTTCGCCAGGCCCCCGGGGTGGGTGTCCGACGCGGAGCGCAGCAGCAGGGCTGCGGTGTTCACCGCGCCACAGGACAGGACGAACTTCGCCGCGCGGACCTCGATACGTCTGCCGCGGTGGGTGATCTCCGCTGCCACGACGGTGCGACCGTCGTCGGTCGTGCGCAGACGGGTCACCTCAGCGTTGGTGAGCATCTCGACGTCGCGCCCTGCTGCGAGGGCGGGCCGGACGGCGCACATGTCGGCGTCGCCTTTCGCGTCGACCATGCAGGCGAAGGAATCACACGTCTGGCACAGGACACAGTTGCCGCCAGGTCGGCGGTCGAGCGCCTGGGGCGCCGAGAAGGGATGCAGACCTTGTTGTTTCGCGCTCTCGACGAGGCGGGCCATCGCCCCCTCGTGTGGCACGCCCGGGAACGGGTAGTCGGTGGAGCGCCAGGGATCGGTCGGATCTTCCCCCTTGTTGCTGTGCACCCAGAACATCTGCTCGGCCTCGGCGTAGTGCGGTTCGAGCTCGGCGTAGTCGATGGGCCAGGCCGGGGAGATTCCGTCGGCGTGCTCGATGGCGCCGAAGTCGCATTCCCGCAGACGGGGCAGCGTGGCTCCGTAGAGCTTGGTGCTGCCGCCGACGTAGTGGTAGTTGCCCGGGACGAAGTCGTTGCCCGTCGTCGCGTCATGCCAGACCGCCGAGTTCTTGTAACGCCCCTCGGTGTGCACGGCATCGAAGGACCAGTTCTCCCGCTCGACGGGCAGGAAGTCGCCCTGTTCGACGATCAGGACGCAAACGCCCTTGTCGCGCAGCGCGTATGCCAGCGAACCACCACCCATACCGGAGCCGATGATGGCGATGTCGGTCTCGACGACGTCGGGCGGATCGGAGATGATCTGCGACCGGACGGCCGCACGCGAAAGTGTCACGGAACAAGACTCCCTGGGCTGAGGGCGGTGAGCCACCGGTGTGTCTGGTGGATCACTTCACGCTACGAAGTGCGCGTCGCAGCGGACAGACCCAACGTGTGCAGCCTTCGGCCGCCAGCAGCACAGGGTGTGCAGTCTAGGGACGCTGCTGCCGCTGCAGCAGGTCGTGCCCGCGTACCGCGAAGACGAGGGCTTGCCGGGTGTCCGGATCGTCGAGGGAGCGCTCGAGCAGGTTGGTGATGCGCTCGAGCCGGTAGTAGAGGGTGCGCCGCTGCACGAACAATTGTTGTGCTGCTTGGGATTTGTTGCCGTCGCAGGCCAGGTACGTGCGCAACGTCGGGAGCAGCGGATTGGATGCGGTGGCGTCGTGTTTGAGGATCGCGCCGAGCTCGTCCTCGATGTAGCGGGCGAGTTCGGGCCCACCGGCCAGCGAGGCGAGCAGGCGAAGAACCCCGAGATCGTCGAAGCGGTGTACCTCTCTGTCGGGTTTGGCCGCTGCGACGGACGCCGCACTGCGGGCCTGCTCGACCGCTGTCGACAGCTGCCCGGCGCTCACCGGCCGACTGACGCCCGCGCGGATGTCGAGGCCGCGCAATCGATCCACGATCTTTCGCTCGGAACTCGTCCGCGACAGACCCATGATCGCCAGGGTGTGCTCACCAAGATCGGCGACGACCGCCGGCACGCGCATGGTGCGGCACAGCTCCTCCATTGCGTCGTCGCTCGTCGCGCCGGGCGGGGACTCCTTCAGCACCGACACCACCACGAGCGCACGGTCCCGCAGATCCCGTCCGAGTCGCAGCGCCCTGGCGACGAAGGCTTCACCGTCGATGTCGCCGAGCAGAAGCCGACTGACCAGTGCGTTCTGCCGCTGCGCCGATCGGGCTCCGCTCTCCCTGGCGCCCAGCAACGCGATCGCGATCCCGTCCGTGGCGCGGTCGACGGCGTAGCCGGCCGTACCGACCACGGCGGTGCCGCCGTGCAGGACGTGCAGCCACCCCCATCGCTCGCCGCGCAGGACCACGGCCCGGCGGGTGCAGTTCGGAGCCTCGCCCGCCGAGCCGGAATCACTCGACGTCTCGTGTTCGACCCGCGAGTGCTGCTCCCAATGGGACAGCACCTCATCACCTTCGGGCGTATTGGCCGAATAGGCGACGATCTGGTGGGTCGCATCTTCGAGGACGACCGGATGACCCACCTCGTCGGCCAGCGCATCGGTGAAGCCCACCGGATCGCGACCGGCGAGCAACAGCTGCATAAACGTCGCGTTGAGCCGTTCGTAGGCACTCAGATCCAGGACGCGCTGGTCGACGATCGACTCATGGACTTGCGCCGAGACCTCCACGAACGGCAGCTCCCCCGCCAGCCCGACCACAGGTAGACCGCGGTCACGGGCGGCCTCGACGAGAGGCGCCGGCATCGTGTCGAACGCACGGCCACTGAGTTCGATGATCAGCACGGCCGCACCGGCGTCGGCGAGCCGAGCGATGTACTGCTGCTGCTCAGAAGCGGTGTGCCCGATGCCCAATCCAGCGGTGAGCAACATCTCGCCGCCGGTGAGAAAGCTTGCGATATCGGGGATTTCGGTAGGGTGCACCCAGCGGATGACCCGGTCGAGGTTCTCGTGGCCGGCGTACACTTTCAACGGCACACGCTCGAACACCTCGAGTTGCAGCGCCGCCTCGACGGTCATCGCCATGGTCCCCACCGCCTTCCTGCACGATATGTGCAGTCATCTGGCAATGTAGTTCTCAGATCGGGTCTGACGCAAGCGACGGTGCAGTGGGCAGACTCTCTGGAAACAGGCGGCACGTCGTTTGCACGCCACGTCGAACGCACCGAAAAGGAGAACCTCCCATGCCAAGGCTCAACGGCGGTCAGGTCATCGGCCGAATCCTCAAGGAATACGGCGTCCCCTACGTGGCAGGCATTCCCGGCCATGGCATTTGGGGCCTGATGGACGCGTTCAACGAAGAAGAATCGAAGATCCCCTTCATCCAGACCTACCACGAGCAGAGCGCGGTGCACCTCGCTGACGGGTTCTACCGCGTGTCAGGTAAGCCGATGGCCGCCGTGACGTCGATCGGTGCCGGGGCATCCAACACGGTACTGGGTCTGGCGACGGCCTACAGCGACTCCACCAGCGTGCTGGTGATCACCGGTGGTCCGCCCCGGCACATGCGCGGCCGCGGCGTGCTGCAGGAGCTGGAACGCCAGAAGGACAACGGTTTTCCGCAGGTGGCCGAAGCGGTGTCGAAGCGCAGCTGGGTGGCCAACAGCATCGAAGACCTGCCGTTCGTCATGCACCGCGCGTTCTCGACAATGCTGACCGGGCGCCGCGGCCCCGCACACATCGAGGTGCCGTGGGACTTGCACGCCGAGACCGCGGAGGTGAACTTCCACGACCTCGCCCGTCGGCTCCCCGTCGGCCTGCAGTACCCCGACCCCGAGGCGATCGAACGCGCCGTCGCGCTGCTGGGGACGGCCAAGCGCCCGGTGATCGTGGTGGGCGGCGGCGCCATCAGCGCCAACGCCACCGACGAGGTACGCGCACTGGCCGAAGGACTCGACATCCCCGTCGTCACCACCTGGAACGGCAAGAGCGCATTCCCCGAGGACCACGATCTGTTCTGCGGCAGCGTCGGCCAGACCGGCACCATCCACGGCAACCACCTGGCGGCCAACGCCGACGTGGTCGTGTCGATCGGCTGCCGCTTCACCGACTGGTCGTCGTCGAGTTACGCCAAGGGCCGCTCGTTCTCGTTCCCGCCGGCCAAGCTCATCCACATCGACATCGATCCGCACGAGATCGGCAAGATCTACCCGGCCGAGGTCGGCATCCTGGCCGACGCCAAGCCCGCGGTCGCGGCGATCGTCGCATCGCTCGGCAGCGCCCCGGACCGGACCGAGTACCTCGCCGAAGTCGCCGAGCGCAAGGCAGATTGGGAGAACGAGCTCTCCTCGCGGCGTGACACCGACCGGTTCCCCTTCACACTGCAGCGGCCGCTGCACGCACTGCGTCAGGTGATGGACCGCAGCGGCATCGTGCTCGTCGGATCGGGCAACACCCAGGGTGCGGTCAAGCAGACGTTCCCCGTCTACGAGCCGCGGACCCACCTGACCACCGGCGGCTTCTCGGCGATGGGGTGGCCGGTGCCTGCCGCGCTCGGCGCCAAGCTGGCCGCCCCGGAACGTCAGGTCGCGTGCATCACCGGTGACGGCGACTTCCTGATGACCGCGCAGGAGATCGGGGTCGCGGTACAGCACGACATCCCGGTCGTGTTCGTGGTGCAGGACAACTCCGGTTACATCTCGATCCGCGGCGGTCAGCGCAATGCGACCGACCGGATCATCGGTACCGAGTTCAATCGCCCGGACGGATCGCCGTACAGCCCCAGCTTCAAGGATCTCGGAAAGTCGTTCGGACTGGAGTCATTCCGCGTCGAATCGGCGGCCGATCTGGAGCCCACCTTCAAGCGTGCCTTCGATGCCCAGGCTCCCGTCCTGGTCGAGGTGCCGACCGATCGCGATCTGGCGAGCCCGTTCGTGCCGGGTTGGCTGGACTTCCCGCCGCTGCCCCACATCACCGACGAACGCGCCGACGAGTACCGCCAGATGCGCGCCGCCGAACAGCACCAGTGACCATGGCGAGTTTGACCGGCAAGGTCGCGCTGATCACCGGAGCCGCACGCGGGGCAGGGTCGCTCGCACGCGCTGCGGCTGGCCGAGGAGGGCGCTGACATCATCGCCCTCGACGCCTGCCGCCAGATCGAGTCGGTCCCCTATCCGATGGCCGACCCCGACGATCTGCTCACCACCGTCGACCTGGTGAAAAGCCGTGGTCGGCGCGTGTTCTCCGCGCAGGTCGACGTGCGGGACCTCGCCGGCATGGAGCGGGCGGTCAGTGCCGGCATCGACGAGCTGGGCAGTCTCGACGTGGTGGTGGCCAACGCGGGCACGCTGAACGACACGGCGCCGCTGTGGGAGCTCACCGAAGAGCAGTTCCAGGATCAGATCGACGTCAACCTGACCGGTGTCTGGAAGACGATCAAGGCGTGCGTCCCGCACATGCTGCGCCAGAACTGCGGTGGTGCAATCGTTTTGATCAGTTCCATCTCCGGGTTGACCGTCGAGCTGAACGTCGGGCACTACGCGGCGTCCAAACACGGGGTCAACGGCCTGATGCGGACGCTGTCCGGCGAGTTGGCACCCTACGGCATCCGGGTCAACTCGGTGAACCCGACGAACGTCAACACGCTGATGATCAACAACCCGAGGTACAACCGGCTATTCGCCGGCGGGAAGGACGGCGCCACGCAGGAGGATGCGCTCGGCGCGTTGACCGCGATGCATGCGCTGGAGATCCCGTTCCTCGAACCGTCGGATGTCAGCAACGCCGTCGTGTACCTGGCATCGGAGGCGGGCCGGTACATCACCGGCACCGCGCACGTCATCGACGCGGGTGCGATGAACCCGTTCAAGGCCCCGCATCTGTCTGTGCACTGAATGCCTTATGTCGACATCGATCCCAGTTCCGTCTCGTGGATTCGGGGATCAGCGGCCGATGTTCGATCTCGCATCGTCGCCGAGCGGGGCCGGCGGCCGGCGGTGTGCGCGATCGACGGCCACAGCGGCTCGGGGAAGTCGACGCTGGCGGCGGCGATCGCCTCCGGGCAGTCGGACATCGCGATCGTCCACACGGACGATCTTGCGTGGCATCACAGCTTTTTCGGGTGGGCCGATCTGCTGATCGACGGCGTGCTCAGGACTCTGCGCGCCGGGTACTCGGTGGATTTCCGGCCGCCGGCGTGGCCTGAGCGTGGTCGGACGGGTTCGATATCAGTGCCGTTCGGTACCTCCGTTGTGCTCGTCGAAGGGGTGGGGGCGGCCCGTCGCGAGGCTCGACCGTTCCTGGACTACGTGATCTGGGTTCACGTGCCCGAGGAACTCGGCCGGGAGCGTGTGATCGCGCGCGGCGATGACGATGCCGCGTTCAGGCAGCGATGGATGGCCGAGGAGAACGCGCTCTTCGAGGATGACCCGCCGTGGACTACCGCCGACCTGTGGGTCGACGGCAGTCATTCTGGCGGAGGCTTGCCGATGTGTGCAATGGGCAGCGGCGATGTTGCACGAAACGGATCTGATGGCGGATCGCGCTCGCCGAGATAATGGTTGCAGTGCAACGCGTTTGCGGTCCCGCCGAGGGGTCGTGACACGGCACGTCACCAACAGAGGAATCCCATGCAGCCTTCGGTCACCCGTACCCACGCCCGCTCCGGGCTCACCTTCACCGCCATCGGGTACGGCGGTGCCCCGATCGGCAACTTCAACGGCACCTTCACCGACGCCGAAGCGCAGGCGATGGTCGACCAGTCGTGGGACCAGGGAGTCCGGTACTTCGACACCGCGCCCGGCTACGGCAACGGCCTGAGCGAGTACCGCCTCGGGCAGGCACTGCGGTCGCGCGATCGGACCGAGTTGGTGCTGTCGACCAAGGTGGGCCGGGTGCTGACGCCGATGGTCGGGGCACCGACGAGAAACGGTGATTATCTGGACATTCCGCCGTTCGTCGCGACCTATGACTACTCCTACGACGGTGTGATGCGGGCCGTCGAGCAGAGCATGCAGCGCATGCTGACGGACCGGTTCGACGCGCTGTTCATTCACGACTGCGACGTGTACACCCACGGGGACGCGCAGCCGGAGTACTTCCGGCAGGCGATCGTCAGCGGCTCCCCGGCGCTGGAGATGCTGCGCGATCAGGGCGTGGTCGCGGCGATCGGCTTCGGCGTCAACGAGACGAACGTGATGTTCGACGCGGTGAAGGCGGTCGACGTCGACATCTGCTTGCTCGCAGGGCGGTACACGCTGCTGGAGCAGGAACCGCTCGATGACCTGCTACCGCTGTGCGAACAGCGCGGCGTGGGGATCGTGCTCGGCGGTGTGTACAACAGCGGGGTGCTCGCGACTGGGGCGATCGACGGCGCCCGGTTCAACTACGGTCCTGCACCGGCTGATGTGCTCGCGAGAACCTCTGCACTGGAGGCAGTCTGCGCGGAGTTCGACGTGCCGTTGGCGGCGGTGGCCCTGCAGTTCGCCTATGCGCACCCGGTGGTGACCAGCATCTGCCTCGGCTCCCGCAACGCCGGTCAGCAGGCCCGCAATGCGGACCTGTTCTCACTCGAGATACCTTCAGGGCTGTGGGATGAGCTGCGCTCTCGCAACCTGATTCGCGAAGACGCGCCGACTCCGGGATCCGACCGTGTTGTCGAGGCCCCTGGCTTGTCGGAACCGATGTAGGGTTCGTCGGTGGGGTACGTACAGACCGAGACCCTCCGAATCGGCTATCTGGAAGACGGCGACGTCGACGGTTGGCCGGTGGTGCTGTGTCACGGCTTCCCCTATGACGTCCGCGCTTTCGACGAGGTGATGCCTCGGCTGGTTCGCGAGGGCGCCCGGGTGATACGGCCCTTCGCGCGTGGTTTCGGGCCGACCCGGTTTACGACGCCAGACGTCGTCCGCTCCGGTGAACAGGCGGCGCTGGCCGACGATCTGCGGCAACTCATCGGCGCGCTCCAGTTGGTCCGCCCCATCGTGGCCGGATACGACTGGGGCGGACTTGCGTGCTGCGGCATCGCCGCAGTGTGGCCCGACCTGATCTCGGGCCTCGTGTCGATGGCGGGTTACAACGTCATCGACGAGCGACAACAGCACGGGTTTCCCCCATCGGTGGAACACGTGGCGTGGTACCAGCACGTGTTCCAGACATCCCGAGGGCGGGAAAGCCTGTCCGCGCATCGGCACGAGATGTGTTCGATGCTGTGGCGGCAATGGTCGCCGACGTGGCGCTTCGACGAGGCGGTGTACGAGGCCACCGCGCCATCACTGGAGAATCCGGACTTCGTCGATGTGGTGGTGCACGCCTATCGCCACAATTTCGGCACGGCAGCGGGAGATTCCCGCTACACGTCTGCCCGTGAGGCGCTGGCGCGCCGGCCGATCATCCCGGTGCCCACTGTCACGCTGGACGGACTGCACGACCCTCTCAAACCAGGAGGGACAGCGGATCACGCGCCGATGTTCTCGGGCCGCCACGAGCATCGGACGGTCGACAGCGGCCACAACTTGCCGCAAGAGCGTCCCGCGGACTTCGCGGATGCGGTACTGACGTTGGCCGGGTGGCTAGGCTTCGTCACCGGTTCCAGAAGCTGAAAACTCGTCCGGTTCGCTAGTCGCCGGATGTCCCGACGGTCAGCTGAGCGCACTGTCGTCCTTCTGGACGATCTGCTCGACAGCTTTTGCCAACTCCGAGAGCTGCTCTCGTTCTTCGTCGGTGTAGTCACGCGAGTTGTCGTCGAGTACACACACCGTTCCGACGACGCGGCCCGCGCCGTCGTGCACAGGCACGCCGAGATAGTTGTGCAGTCCGAATTCCACTTCGTCCTCGTTGCCCGCGAAGGTGGCATCGTCGCGGGAGTCGCGGACGAACACGGCGTGGTCGCCGTCGACGACCCGCTCGCAGTACAGCGGTACCCGGGAGGCGTCGTCCAACGCCTTCTTCCCGGCCGCGCCGACGGTGTAGTGCTGGGTGGCTTCGCCCGCGGTGGCGGCAACCACCATCGAGTCGGCCTCTGAACGCATCACAAGAACCGACTTCACGCCGAGCAGTTCTGCGACTTTCTCGAGATGGCCGGCCAAGGGAGCGAGCCCCTCGGTGGTGTCCGTCGTGTGGGGCTGTGCATCAGGCATGTGTCCACTCTTCACGCGCTGCCAGCCGACGGCAACCGTTTCGCTCACCCGAAGCCCATGCCGTCAGCCGCCGGCAGGTATGTTTTCGATAACTTATTGACAATATCTGCATTCACGCAGTTCACTTCCGTATTTCTGACCCGGTTGGTCCGGCTTGGTTTCAATGGTTCATTTACTAGCGCGAAACAGAGCAGCAACACAGCGCGCCTAACGTCTCCCTGGTCTCAACGCACCACAGCCGATCCCGCATCGGCAGGACAGGAGCACATCATGACCGCGACGCTCAACGGAGGGTCGGCGCACGCCGAGACTCCATCCGAAGTCGCCGAGGTCGCCGAGCGGTTGACCGCCGCTGGAGTGAAGTACGCCGCGATCAGCTTCGTCGACATGCACGGCAAGCCGAAGGCCAAGATGGTGCCGCTCGGACATCTCGGACAGGCAGCGCGCGGGTCGGAGATGTTCACCGGCGCAGCCCTCGACGGGGTGCCGCAGGACGTCAACGACGACGAAGTCGCCCCGCACCCCGACCTCGCCGGGGCGATCATCGCGCCGTTCAACCGCGAGGTGGCGTGGTTCCCCGGCGACCTCTACATCGGCGACACCCCGTTCGAAGCCTGCAGCAGAGGCATTCTCAAGCGAGTCACCGCCGAGGCGGCCGCGCTCGGTTACACCTTCAACCTGGGTATCGAGACCGAGTTCTTCCTCCTCAGCGACGCCACCGGCACACCGGCTCCCGCCAGTGCCGACGACACCCTCGACAAGCCCTGCTACGACCTGCGCGGGCTGCTGCACAACTATGCGGTGGTCGACGAGATCGTGTCGGCGATGAACGACCTGGGTTGGGACGTCTACTCATTCGACCACGAGGACGGCAACGGTCAGTTCGAGACCGACTTCACCTACACCGACGCGGTCACCATGTCCGACCGGCTGGTGTTCTTCCGCATGATGGTCGGCGAGATCGCCCGTAAGCACGATCTGTTCGCGTCATGGATGCCGAAACCCTTCGCCGACCGCACCGGCAGCGGAGCCCACTACAACATGTCGCTTGCCGACAGCGACGGTCGGAACCTGTTCGCCGACAACGATGACGCGCGCGGGTGTGGCCTCTCCGAACTGGGTTATCAGTTCACCGCCGGGGTCCTGCGCCACGCGTCGGCGATCTGCGCGGTGGTCGCCCCGACGGTCAACAGTTACAAGCGGTTGGTCAAACAGGGCAGCATGTCCGGGTTGACCTGGGCGCCCATCTTCGCCTGCTATGGCGACAACAACCGCACGAACATGATGCGGATCCCCAGGGGCGGTGGACGCATCGAGTGCCGTGCCGCCGACAGCGCGAGCAATCCCTACCTCGGTGCCGCGCTGATGTTGGCGGCCGGCCTGGAGGGCATTCGCGAAGGCCTCGACCCCGGAGAACCCAACCGCGACAACCTCTACAGCCTGTCGGAGGCGGAGTTGGCCGCCCGCCAGATCGGTTGGCTGCCCCGCTCGCTGGGCGAGGCGATCGACGCGCTCGAGGCGGATCCGTTGGTTCGCAACGTGTTCGGTTCGGCGATGTTCGACTCCTACGTCGCCGAGAAGAAGGCGGAGTGGAACTCTTTCACCGCCCACGTCTCATCGTGGGAGACCGACCGCTACCTGAGGTTCTGGTGAGCGGCAACGCCGGGGTGACGCACCGCTGGGAGGAACACACCTCGACGCAACTGGCGCATCGGCTGGCCGCGGACCCGGACTGCGTCGCGCTCATCCCGGTGGGCGCGACCGAGCAGCACGGCCCACACCTGCCGGTCGGCACCGACACCATTCTCGCTGCCGCGGTTGCTGATGCCGCTGCTGGCGACATCGCGCTCGTACTGCCGCCGATTGCGTTCGGCTCCAGCATGTTCCACGGCTCGGCAATGGCCGGAACGGTCGCGTTCAGTGGTGAGGACACCGCCGCGACCGCCTACCGGGTCGCCCGAGCCTGCGTCGACTCCGGCGTTCGGCGTGTGATGTTCGTCAACGGGCACGTCGGAAACGCCGCGGCGCTGTGGATTGCCTGCGATCACTTCCGGCGCGACCTGCCCCGGGCGCGCATCGGGGTCATGCAGTGGTGGGACCTCACCGCCGACATCGCGCGGCGCGCCACCGCCGACGCGCTCGACTGGCACGCCAACGCGGCCGAGACCTCGTTGATGATGGCCGTACGGCCGGAACTGGTGGACGTC
The DNA here is from genome assembly GCF_036946525.1 of Mycobacterium kyogaense. Lineage (GTDB taxonomy): Bacteria > Actinomycetota > Actinomycetes > Mycobacteriales > Mycobacteriaceae > Mycobacterium > Mycobacterium kyogaense_A. The sequence continues at coordinate 20,670 of NZ_JAQIIY010000049.1, forward strand.
GAAGCGATGGCGCGCGCCGACGATCCGGACCGCACCGAGGGACTGGTCTTCCGCTACCCCGTGGGGTCGGTGTCGACGAACGGGGTGACCGGCCATCCGTCGCGCGCGTCCGAGAGTTTCGGGATCGAGCTGTGGGGCGATGTGGTGATCGCAGCACGCGACGTCGTCAGCCGCGCCCATGTCGAACAGCCGCCGTTGAGCTGACCGCCGTAGAGTGCTCACCGTGCCATCCCCTGAGCGGCGCGCGCAGGTCCGCGCAATCGGACGGCCCCGCCGCGACGCCGAATCAGCACCCGCGGGATCGCCCCGTGCGGGCATCGTCAGCGCCGCGACTCGGCTGTTCAGCGAAAAGGGTTATGCGCAAACGACGATGAGCGACATCGCGCGCGCCGCGGGTCTGCAACAGTCGTCGCTGTACTACTGGTTCCGCAACAAAGAGCAGCTGCTGGGCGAGACGCTGTTGGTCAACCGCGCACCGTTGAAGTTCATCGCCGAGGTCGGCGCGGGATCGGGGTCGCCGGCACTGAAGCTCTACCGGCTGTTGCGGTTCGACACCATGCAGCTGGCAGTCTCACCGATCGACTTCAACGAGATCCAGCGCATCGCCCATGCGCAGCGTGCCGACTTCCACCAGTTCTGGGCCGACTACGAACGGCTCAAGAACTGGGTGGTCGACCTCATCGGCGCCGCGATCAGCGAGGGCAAATTCATCGAGTGCGACCACGAGGAGACCGCCGGGCTGCTGCTGAACTTCGACGAGGGCGCGCAGAAGCGCACGCGACTGCACACCGACCACGGCGACCGCGCAGAGGAAGCGGTGCGCGTCGGCGAGCAGGTCGCCATCATCGCGGTACGCGGTCTGCTCAAGCGGCCCAGTGAGATCGCCCGGATTCAGGAGCAGGCGGCTCGATTCGACGATGCGGCCATCGCGCTGCGGGCTGCCGAGCCGTCGGCGGACTGAGACGCAGAACGCCCACTCAGGCTTCACTCACCAGCCGGGTTGCCCGGCTGGCCCTGAGTGCTCGTGCCGTTCTTGCCATCGGCGCCCTTCTGGCTGCTGCCCGGACTGCCGTTTGGTGCCGACCACGGTCGCCGTTCGCGCGGAGTTCGAGCCACGCCCACCACATGTGGAGATGCGATTCATGACGTGGGCGGTGATCTCGCGCATTGCTCAGAGGGGGCCAGCTAATATCCGGCCATGCCACGACGGTGGCCCCTCATCGGGCGAGACGATGCTTTGTGCGAGGTCATGGCGTCTCTCGATGCGCTCGGCGTCGACGGGATCGTGCTCGCCGGAAATGCGGGCGTCGGGAAATCCCGTGTCGCCCGCGAGGCGGCACGACGCGCCGCGGATGCCGGATGGAGCCTGCGCATGATCGCGGCGACCGCAACCAGTAGGGCCGTTCCGCTCGGGGCCTTCGCGCAGTGGACCGACGACCACGGCGGAGCGCCTGCCGCATTGGTGCGGCGAGTCGGTGAGGCCATTGTCCGCGACGCCGAACCCGGCCGGGTCCTGCTTCTGGTCGATGACGCCCATCTGCTCGACGAACTCTCGGTTCTGGTGGTGCAGCACCTGGTCGACTCGGGAACGGCCAAGGCGGTGGTGACCATTCGTGCCGGGGAGCCGATCCCCGCCGCCCTGTCCGTGCTGTGGAAGGACGGGAGGCTGGTGTGGCGCGAACTCGGCGCGCTGTCACGCGAGCTCCTCTCCGCAGTGCTCGAAAAGGCCTTCGGGGCTGTGCCGGAGCGGCGATGCCTACGACGGCTCTGGGATCTGACCGAGGGGAACATGCTGTTCGTCCGTCAGTTGGCCGAGCAGGAGGCCGAGGCGGGACGGCTGATGGTCACCGACGGGTGGCTGCGCTGGCACGGCGACGTCGCGATCGGTGGTTCGCTTGCCGAGCTCGTCGACACACAAGTCGGTGCGCTCCCCGAACCCGTCCTCGAGGTCATCGACATGGTCGCGATCTCCGAGCCCATCGGCTGGCGCTGCTTGGCAACACTCGCCCAGCACGACGCCGTGGAGGAAGCCGAGCGGCGTGGGCTGATCAGGGTCTCTGGCGACGACGTGTTCGTAGGCCACCCCCTGTTCGCCGAGATTCGGCGTGCGCGTTGCGGTTCGATGCGTCTGCGACGGCTGCGTGGCGAGGTCGCCGCCGCAATGGAGGACAACGGTAGTGCGGCGAGTGTGGTCAAGCAGGGGCTGCTGTGGCTCGAGTCCGACCTGCCCGCGCGACCCGACTTGCTGCTGTCGGCGGCACGGGCGGCGAACTCACTGCTCGACTTCGACTTGGCCGAGCGGCTTTTCGCCGCTGCGGCCGACGCCGGTGTGGGGGGCGCGCGCGCACGTGTCGCGTGCGTGGTCGCTGTTCATGATGGGCGACGGCGACTCCTCCGACCACGTGCTCGCGAAGATTGCCTCTGCGCAGGACGACGTCGAACCCGGTTTTCGCAACGATGTGGTGCTACGCGCATCGAATGCGTTGTGGGCCAAAGGTGAACCGGCGGAAGCCACGGACATCATCGACGAGGCGCTCGCGGCCGAGACAGGCGAACGCCGTCAGCAGATTCTGGTGTTCCGGTCCACTCAGCTCGCCCTCGCCGGGCGGACGCTCGACACCCTGAAGACCTTGGACGACGTCGATGACCGACAACTGGGGTCCTATGGCACCGCGATGGCCTGCATCGCGGCATGCATGGCCTACGGGGAGCTGGCACAACTGGATCGGGCGGCCGCCACCGTCGCGGCGTCCGCACGAGCGCTCGAATCGACACCAGAGGGGGCTCATCTGCACGGCCCCATCACCGAGGTCTACACCGGTGCGCTGGCCGCGTCGGGACGCATCCACGAGGCCCTCGAGATCGCCCAGCAGTTCGCCCTCAGCCGGTTCGGGCAGGCAGTGGCGATGCGCGACGTGGCGGAACAGATCCTCGGGATGGCGCATCTGGCGGCCGGCGATCTCCGCACCTCGCTCGAGCACCTGCCCGAGCGCGTCGACTCCAGTTCATGGGTCGGGCGGGGATTCCACAATGCCAACAG